>NZ_JACHJB010000001.1:0-1200000 GCF_014207745.1 Nonomuraea muscovyensis | reverse complement strand
GCCGGACGGGCCCTTGGGCACCGGGAGGACCTCGATCTTGTCGGTCCCGACGCTCTTGACGAACCTCGCCAGCACGTACGGGCCCACGAGGTAGATGCCGCCCTGGCCCTTCTCGAACACCTCGTGGGTGACGGTCGTGTCGTTGCTGACCGCGCCCGGGTTGACCGTCTTGGTCGTGCAGAACTGGTCCTGCAGGTACTGGACGGCCTCGACGGTCTTCGGGTCGCCGACCGTGGAGGTGAACGTCCCGCCGCCGCCTGCCGTGACGAAGTCGCCGCCGTTGGCGTAGATCATCGAGGACGCGTACCAAGAGGCGTACCCGCGCTTGGTGCCGGCCGGGATGACGAAGCCGGCGGTGTCCTTCTCGCCGTTGCCGTCGGGGTCCTTGTCGGTGAACGCCTGGGCCAGCTTGGTCAGGTCGTCCCAGGTGGCGGGCGGCTCCATGCCGACCTTCTCGCGCCAGTCCCTGCGGACGACGAGCGCGAAGGCCTGCGCGGAGAACGGGACGGCGTAGTACTTGCCGTCGCCGCCCTGCGCGGCCTTCCAGGCCAGCTCCGAGAGCTGGTCGCCGCCGGCGACCTTGGCCTTGTCGACCTCGCGGATCCAGCCCTGGGTGTTCATGTTGCCGAGCTGGGCGGTGTCGTTGATGACGATGTCGGGCAGCCGGCGCTGTGCGGCCTGCTGCTGCAGTTTGGTCTCGAAGTCGTCGAAGATCGCGACCACCTTGGTCTTGATCCCGCTGGCCTTGGTGAATCCCTCGGCCAGTTTCACGGCCGTCTTGGCGGAGGCGGACTCAGGCGCCTGCCTGATCCAGATCTCCAACGCGTCGTCACTCGATCCTGATCCCCCGGAGCCGCAGCCCGTCAGCGTGACGGCGAGGGCCGCGGTGAGCGCGGCTCCCAGCAGCTGGCGTGACATAGACCGCCTCCTGTTCACATCCTTGGACAGCAATCGCGCACCTGTCATCGGTTCATGTGAACGTAACGAGTGACACAGATCACGGTCAATATTCAAGGATGTGAATCTTGGACAGCTTTGTGTACAAGGGGACCATGCGCATTCTCATGACAGGTGCCGCCGGCAAGGTCGGCACGCTCATGCGTCCCCGCCTCGCTCGCGAGGGCCGCACGCTTCGCCTGTCCGACCTCGTGCCGCTGGACCCGGGTCCCGGCGAGGAGGCCGTGACGGCCGACGTCGCCGACGAGGCGGCCATGGCCGAGGCGATGAAGGGTGTCGACGCGGTGATCCACCTCGGCGGCCAGAGCCGGGAACGCCCGTGGGCCGACATCGTCCACGCCAACATCAACGGCACCCAGGTCCTGCTGGAGGCGGCCCGCAGGGAGGGGGTGCGGCAGGTCGTGCTGATGGGCAGCCACCACGCCGCGGGCTTCCACACCCGGCCCTCCGATGGTGCGGACCTGCCCGACTACGCCTTCCCCCGGCCCGACTCCTACTACGGCGTGAGCAAGGTCGTGATGGAGGCGCTGGGCAGCCTCTACCACGACCGGTTCGGCATGAACGTGACCGTGGTCCGCCTGGGCACCTGCAACGAGGCCTCAGCGGACACGCGCGGCCTGGCCACCTGGATCTCGCCCGCCGACTGCGCCCGCCTGCTGGAGGCGGCGCTCGTCGCGCCCGGCTACCACGTCGTCTGGGGCGTCTCCGACAACCGGCGCCGCTGGTGGTCGCTCGACGAGGCGCGGGCCATCGGCTACGTCTCGCGCGACGACTCCGAGTCGTACGCCGCCCGGATCATCGCCGAGCAGGGCGAACCCGACCTGAGCGAGCCGCTGCACGACCGCGCCGGAGGCGTGTTCACACTCAACGAGCTGGGCGGCATCTGGTAGGGCCGGCGACCGGCCGGGCAGGGGGCACGGCTCCCTGCCGCACGGCCCCGGGCGACCGCTGGTAGACAGCATGGCCACGCATGATCAGAAATGCAACCGGTTGTAGTGCTTCCCTGGCCAGCATCAAAATGTTAACGAACGGCTTCGTTCGTCCAACCCCCGGTGAGCTGCGGTTTTGCAGTTAACGATATATCGGTAACGGGTTTGTAACGCCTGCAAAGGGTTGACGAAACTTTTGGCGTCCCTATAGGAAGGCGCTATCCAATCCCGCCGTGCCGGGGAGGCCCTGGAATGAGGGATGCATGAATCCATGTCTGATTCGGTTTCCGTAACCCCGGAGCGGGTGCTCGCGAGCATCCCGCCGCAGCCGGGAGGCCGCCGTCGCGCGTCGCGCGTGAGCCCTCACCGGAAGCGTGAGGCCCGTACGGCCTACGTCTTTCTCGCGCCCTGGTTCCTGGGGCTGTTCGCGATCACCGTGGGGCCCATCCTGGCCTCGCTGTACCTGTCGTTCACCGACTTCAGCCTCCTGGAGGAGGGCAGCTGGGTCGGGCTCGACAACTACACGAAGATGTTCACCGAGGACACGAGGTTCATCACCTCGCTGAAGGTGACGACGATCTACGTGGTCGTGTCGGTGCCGCTGCAGCTCGCCTTCGCCCTGGGCCTCGCCCTGGCGCTGGACCGGGGACTGCGCGGGCTGCCGTTCTACCGCTCGGTCTACTACCTGCCCTCGCTGCTCGGCGGCAGCGTGGCCATCGCCATCCTGTGGCGCAAGCTCTTCGGCGCCGACGGCCTGGTCAACTCGTTGCTGGCCCTGGTCGGCATCGACGGCCCCGGCTGGGTCTCCGACCCCGACACCGCGCTCGGCACACTGATCCTCCTGCACGTGTGGACGTTCGGCGCGCCCATGGTCATCTTCCTCGCCGGCCTGCGGCAGATCCCGCAGAGCTACTACGAGGCCGCGTCGGTCGACGGGGCCACCCGCTGGCGCCAGTTCCGCTCGATCACCCTGCCGCTGCTGACGCCGATCATCTTCTTCAACCTCGTGCTCGAAGTGATCAAGTCCTTCCAGTCGTTCACGCAGTCGTTCATCGTGAGCGGCGGCAACGGCGGGCCGGTCGACTCCACGCTCTTCTACACGCTCTACCTCTACCTCAAGGGCTTCAAGAGCTACGAGATGGGCTACGCGGCCGCCATGGCCTGGGTCCTCCTGCTCATCATCGCCGGTCTGACCGGCGTGAATTTCCTCGCGTCGAAGTATTGGGTCTTCTATGGCGACACGAAGTAACGCGGGCGGCGACACCGTGCCGTTCCTGTTCCGCCCGAGGCGCGGCGGCAGGCTGCTGAAGCACGTCCTCCTGCTGGGCTTCGGCCTGCTGATGCTCTACCCGCTGCTGTGGATGGTGTCGAGCTCGATCAAGCCGGAGGAGATCATCTTCCGCGAGCCGGGCCTGTGGCCGAGCGAGGTCACCCTGGAGAACTACGCCGAGGGCTGGACCGCGCTGAAGCACTCCTTCGGCTACTACCTGTGGAACTCCGCGGTGATCACGGGACTGAGCGTGGTGGCCAACCTGGTCGCCTGCTCGCTGGCCGCCTACGCCTTCGCGCGGCTCAACTTCCCGCTGAAGAAGCTGTGGTTCGCGATCATGCTGGGCTCGATCATGCTGCCGCACCACGTGACCGTCGTGCCGCAGTACATCGTGTTCTCCAACCTCGACTGGATCAACACGATCTGGCCGCTGGTCGTGCCCAAGTTCCTGGCGACGGACGCCTTCTTCATCTTCCTCATGGTGCAGTTCATCCGCACCCTGCCGCGGGAGCTGGACGAGGCCGCCGCCATCGACGGCGCGGGCTACTGGCGGGTCTTCCTCCAGGTGATCCTGCCGCTGTGCATGCCCGCCCTCGCCACCACCGGCATCTTCACCTTCATCTGGACGTGGAACGACTTCTTCAGCCAGAACCTGTACCTGACCAACAGTGACAACCTCACGGTGGCCGTCGCGCTGCGCCAGTTCCTGGACTCCAGCGGAGAGTCGTCGTGGGGCCCGATGTTCGCGATGTCGATCGTGTCGCTCGGCCCGATCTTCGGCTTCTTCCTGGCCGGCCAGAAGTACCTGATCCGCGGTGTGGCTACCACCGGTCTGAAGTAGCCCTCTTCACCCCCCGCAACTCATCCAAGAGGAGGTAGAGCTGTGAATCTCGGCTCTCGCAACAAGAAGTGGACCATGGCAGCGGCCACCGCGGCCGTGGTGCTGGCGGCCGGCGCCTGCGGCGACAGCGGCGGTGAGGGCGGTGGCGGCGACAAGGTGTCGATTACCTTCGCCTACTGGGGCAGCGACGCCCGGCAGAAGCTGACCGAGGAGGTCATCAAGAAGTTCGAGCAGAAGAACCCGACGATCGACGTCGAGGGCGACTTCTCCAACTGGGACAGCTACTACGAGAAGCTCGCCACCAAGGTCGCCGCCAACGACGCGCCCGACGTGATGAGCATCGAGATCCGCGGCCTGGCCGAGTACGCCGGCCGCGGCGCGCTGGCCGACCTGTCGGGCAAGGTCACCACCGGCGACCTCGACCAGCAGGTGCTCACCAGCGGCCAGATCGAGGGCAAGCAGTACGCCATCCCCACCGGCGTCAACACCTTCTCCATGGTGGCCAACCCCTCCGTGCTGGAGAAGGCCAAGCAGAAGGTGCCCGACGACAAGAGCTGGACCTGGCCCCAGTGGATCGAGCTGGCCAAGCAGATCAGCGCCTCCGGCGACGGCACGACGGGCGCCGAGTACAACTACAACCCCGCCTGGCTGCAGATCTTCGCCGCGCAGAAGGGCGAGAAGTTCTACGACGGCGCCAAGATCGGCGTCTCGCCCGGGACGCTGAAGGAATGGTGGGCCATCCACCAGCAGCTCATCCAGGCCAAGGCGGCACCCGAGGCGGCCAAGAGCTCCGAACTGCTCACGGCCGGCCCCGAGCAGTCGCTGCTGGCCACCAACGCCGGCGCGATGGGCATGTGGTGGAGCAACCAGCTCAACGCCCTGTCCAAGGCGTCGGGCCAGGAGCTGACCCTGCTGCGCATGCCGAAGGCTGAAGGGGCGAGCGCCAGCGGGATGTTCCTGCAGCCGGCGATGTTCTACACCGCCTCGGCCAAGAGCGAGCACGCCGCCGAGGCGCAGAAGTTCATCGACTTCCTCGTCAACGACCCCGACGCCGCCTCCATCCTGTTGAGCGACCGCGGCCTGCCGACCAACTCCAAGGTGCTCGCCGTGGTGAAGGACAAGCTGCCGGCCGTCGACCAGAAGACCCTGGTCTTCATCGACGAGGTCAAGGGCGAGCTGAGCCCCATCGAGGCCCCGCCGAAGGGCGCCATGCAGATGGAGGACATCCTCAAGCGCAACACTGAGGAGGTCCTGTTCGGCAAGACCACGCCCGACGCGGGCGCCCAGAAGTTCCTGACCGAGGCGAACGCCGCCCTCGCCGGCTGAGCCGCACACCGCACCCGACGGCCCGGGACGACCGGGCCGCGCCAGACCCGGCTGGGGGCCAGGTGGCCCCCAGCCGACCCATCTCGACACCCGGGGAGAGAAGTTGAGCACCAGGTACGCCTTCGTCGGCCTCGGCCACCGCGCCCAGATGTACGTGGACGCGCTGCTCGGCGACTGGAGCGACACCGGCACGATCGCCGGGCTCTGCGACACCAATCGGACCCGCATGGCCTACTACGTCGAGCGCATCGGCCGGGACGTGCCGTGCTTCGCCCCCGACGAGTTCGGCAAGCTCCTCGACCTGGCCGACGCCGTCGTCGTCTGCACGGTCGACGCCACCCACGCCCAGTACGTCGTCACCGCCCTGGACGCGGGCAAGGACGTCATCGTGGAGAAGCCGCTCACGGTCGACGCCGAGAGCTGCGCCGCCATCGCCGCCGCCGCCGAGCGCAGCACCGGCAAGCTGGTGGTGACCTTCAACTACCGCTACTCGCCGCGCAACTCCGCCGTGAAGCGCCTGATCAGCGAGGGCGCCATCGGCGAGGTCACCTCCGTGCACTTCGACTGGGCGCTCGACACCATCCACGGCGCCGACTACTTCCGCCGCTGGCACCGCGACCGCGCCCACTCGGGCGGCCTGCTGGTGCACAAGTCGACCCACCACTTCGACCTGGTCAACTGGTGGCTCGCCGCCGCGCCGCAGCTCGTCTTCGCCCAGGCCGACCTGCGCTTCTACGGCACCGCCCAGCCTCGGGGCGAGCGTCCCGCGCGCTCCCACGGCGCGCCCGGCCTCGGCACCGACCCGTACCTGCTCGACATCTCCGCCGACCCGCGGCTCAAGCGGCTCTACCTGGACGCCGAGCACGAGGACGGCTACATCCGCGACCAGGACGTCTTCGCCGAGGGCGTCACCATCGACGACAACATGTCGGTGCTCGTGCGCTACGCGAACCGGGCCATGCTCACCTACTCCCTGACGGCACACGCCCCGTACGAGGGTTACCGGGTCGTCTTCAACGGCACCGAGGGCCGCATCGAGCTGGACGTGTGCGAGCGGGCCTGGACGCCGCCGCAGGCGGCGATCGACCCGAGCGTCGCCAAGAAGGAGCACGCGACCGGCGCCTGGGAGAAGCTCGTCCTGCACCGCCACTGGCGGCAGGCCGAGGAGATCCCCATCGAGCAGGGCGTCGGCGGCCACGGCGGCGGCGACCGGCTGCTGCTGAACGATGTCTTTCGCGGCCCGGCCGACGACCCGCTCGGCCGGCCGGCCGGCTACCGTGACGGCATCCGCAGCGTGCTCGTGGGCGTCGCCGCCAACCGCTCAGCCGCCACCGGCCTGCCCGTCACCCTCGCCGGCGACGGCACCCGCCTGGCCGATGCCTGAGGCGTCCGGACCGTTCGCGCCGCCGTCCGTGCTGCGCCACCTGGGGGAGTTCTCCGGGCTGGCCGAGCTGGCCGGACGGCAGCGCGGCGTCTTCCCCGACGCGGCTCCGGGCCCCGCGCTCCGGCGGGCCGCCCGGGAGGCCGTCGGCGTGCTCGACCTCGCCGCCGAGGACGTCCGGGTGGAACGCGCCTGGACGGCGGGCGACATCAGCGGCGAGGAACTGTCATGGTCGGTCGGGTACGGCCCGCGCACCCGCGCCTACCTGCTCCGGCCGCGCGGCGTCACCGGCGTGCTGCCGGGCGTGGTCGCGCTGCACTGCCACGCGGGCATGAAGTGGGCCGGCAAGGACAAGATCGCCGACGGCCCCGAGCCGCCCACGCCCGAGGTGCTGCGGCTGCGCCGCGACATCTACGGCGGGCGCGCCTACGCGGGCGAGCTGGCCCGGCGCGGCTTCGCCGTCCTCGTGCCCGACGTGCTGGGCTGGGGCAGCAGGCGCTTCCCGCTCGACGACATGCCGGAGCCGATCGCCGCCCTGGCCCGCGAGGAGAGCCTGCCCCGGCATCTGTCAGAGGCCGACCGCTACGACCGCGCGGCGGCGCAGCACGAGCACCTGCTGGAGAAGTACTGCACGCTGCTCGGCACGTCGCTGGCCGGCGCCGTGGCCGGCGAGGACCTGGCCGCCGCCGCCTACCTGCGACGCCGCCCCGACGTCGGGCCCGTGGGCTGCGTCGGCCTGTCGGGCGGAGGACTGCGGGCGGCGCTGCTCGGCGCGTTCGACCCGGGCATCCGGGCCGTCGCGATCGCCGCGATGGTCTCGTCGTACCGGGACATGCTGGACGGCTACGTCACCCGGCACACCTGGATGCTCTACCCGCCGGGCCTGTCACGGGTCTGCGACTATCCCGCGCTGGTCGCCGCCCGTGCCCCCGACCCCCTCCTGGTGCTGTACGGCGAGCGGGACGAGCTGTTCCCGCCCGCCGGGATGCGCAGGGCGCACGAGGCGATCGGCCGCCGCTACCCGGACGGCGGCTACGAGGGCGCCTTCTTCGACGCCCCGCACGCCTTCGACCTGCCCATGCAGGAGCACGCCTTCGGCTGGCTGGCCCGGCGGCTCAGCCGGTAGCCTCCGCGACCAGGGCGGCGACCTCGCCGGCGGACAGGCGCCCGTCGGCGACCAGCACGGTCACCTCGCGGGCCAGCACGTCCTCGAACGTCAGCGGCGTGTCCCAGGCCAGCGCGGTGCCCACCCCGGGATACTCGGCGACCCTGACGAACCACGGGTCGTCCTCCTGCGCGAACACCAGCGTCCACGCCTGCGACGACAGCGCCAGCCACGGCGCCCGCGAGCCGTGCACCTCCTGCTCGCCCTCTGCGGACGCGGTGAAGACCCGCAGCTCCGGAGAGCCGGCCGGCGCCCGCCAGAAGAAGCCGCCGTAGCCCGCGCCGGCCCGGCCCTTGGTGGCCGAGCTGCGCACGGTCAGCGGGCCGCCGGTGAGGTTGCGCAGCGTGAAGGCGAACCGCAGCGCCCAGCCCCGCGACAGCGCGCGGGCCCGCACCACCCGCTCCTCGCTGACCAGGGGGTCCTCGCCCGGCCGCTGCCACAGCAGCGTCTCGGTGAACCCGGAGCCGTCGCGTCCGGTGAACGCCACGTGCCGCTGCGTGCCGTGGTCGTCCAGCCACGCCGGCCCGTGGTCGCGGACGTAGGTGCGCCCGCCCCAGAAGTTGCGGCCGCCCAGGTCCGTGACGGCCACCCCGGCGCCCAGATGGTGTGGGTGGTCGTCGGGACGCACCTCGGTCACCACCGTGCCGCCGAGCGTGCGCACCGGGTGCAGGTAGGGCCGGGGGGACTCGGTGAGCGGCAGATCAGGCCGCGTCACGTACTCGGCCACGACCTCGCCCGCCGCGACGAGCGGCACGGCCCAGCCCACACCCAGCTCCGAGAACAGCGCCAGCCGCTCGGCGCACGTCTCGACCACCTCGGCGATGCCCGGCAGCACGACGCCGTCACCGGAGCGGTCCTGGTGCGCGGCGGAGATCGGCAGCGGGTCGGGCGCCACCCGGATCGCCTCCATGACCCGCATGAACGCTCCGGTCCTGGCGATCGGCACCAGCAGCGCGGCGCCCGAACGGATGTGCTCGACCAGGTTCACCAGCAGGTCGGTCCGCGGGAAGCGCCGCACCGGCTCGTCGTTCACCTGGACCTCGTCCATCGTGTACGTCAGCCTGATCCGCCCCCGCTCGCCGTGGACGACCACGTAGGGCTCGTCCCGCTCGGCCGCGCACAGCGTCGCGGCCGCCACGATGGGCGGGCCGCCGGCCGTCGTCACCCGGATGGCCGACGTGTCGTCCGATTCGATCGCGTTGGCGTGGAACAGCTCCGTCTCCACCGAGACGACCGCGTCGCGCTCCTCGGCCCCGGCGACCGCCAGCGCGGTGGCCACGGCGTGCGCGAACGGGTTGGTCAGCACCCCGTCCACCACGTCCACGCCGTCCAGCCGGCGCCGGCCGGACCAGGCGCTGCGGGTGAAGTAGGACGCCGGGCGCGGCCACGACCCGGCCACCCCGATGCCGGTGACCCGGCCGATCACGCCCGAGGCGACCAGCTCGCGCACCGCCGGGATCGCCGCCGAGCCGAGGCTCTGGAACCCGACCTGGCAGGCCAGCCCCGCCTCGGCCGCGGCCCGCTCCATCCGGTCGAAGTCGGCCAGTGTGGCCGCCGTCGGCTTCTCCACCAGCACGTGCGCCCCCGCGCCGAGCGCGGACAGGGTCAGCTCGGCGTGCGTCGGGATGGGCGTGGCCAGGATGACGATCTCCGCCCCGGTCCGCTTGACCAGACTCGCCAGATCGGTGGAGAACTCCGGCTCGCCCAGCCCGTCCAGCGCCCCCGGCCCCGGCGGCGAGGTGTCGCAGACGCCCACGAGCTCCACCACGCCGGTCAGCCGGCGCAGCCGGTCGAGATAGTGGGCGCCGAATCCCCGGGTGCCCGCCAGCACCACACGCATGCTCTTACCTCCAGAGGAGCCCGAGGCCCCGGTGCTCGCCGACGCTCAGCCGGCCGCCGGCGACGTTGACAGGGTACGGCTCGGCCAGCAGCCCCAGCGCGGCGAACGAGGCGTCCTCGACCTCCTCGGCCATGCACGGCACCGGCAGCGTGAGCGCGAGCTGCGCCGACAGGTCGGGCAGCAGGTGCGGGTAGACCGGTACGTCGAACGCCCGTGCCAGCTCCGTGATGCGCAGGAACGGCGTGAGCCCGCCCACCCGCACCACGTTCGGCTGCACGACGTCGCAGGCGCCCGCCGTCAGCAGGTCGCGGAAGCCGTAGACGGTGTAGACGTTCTCGCCGACCGCGATGGGCACGTCCACCGATCGCCGCAGCTCGACGTGCGCGGCGACGTCGTCGGCCGGCAGCGGCTCCTCCAGCCAGTGCAGCCCGTACGGGGCCAGCGCGTCGACGGCGCGGCGGGCCCGGTGCAGGTCCCAGCGCTGGTTGGCGTCGATCATCAGCAGCGTGTCCGGCCCGACGACCTCGCGCACGGCCGCCACCCGCTCCACGTCCTCGCGCAGGTCGGGCCGGCCCACCTTCATCTTGACCGCGGGGTAGCCGGCGGCCTTCCACCGCTCGGCCTGCGCGACCAGCTCGTCCAGCGGGTAGTGCAGGTTCACGCCGCTGCCGTACACCGGCACGGTGTCCCGGCGCCGGCCCAGCACGTCGACCAGCCCGCGGTCACCGCAGCGCAGGTCCCACAGCGCCAGGTCCACGCCGGCGAGCGCGACCGTGGTGATCCCGCCCGGGCCGGCCTCGCGCAGGTGCCGCCAGAGCCGGTCCCACACCACCTCGGGGTGCGGGTCCAGCCCGATCACGGCCTCGCGGATGTCGTTCTCCAGCAGCGCCTGCACGGCCCGCGCCCCGATCTGCGGGGTCCAGGAGAACCCGGTGCCGGTCCGGCCGTCGTCGAGCGTGATCGTGACGACGACGACGTGGTTGGAAGGCACGTCGGGCCCCCACGGGCGCGGCAGGGCCGCCGTGCGGGCGCTGACCGAGAGGTCACGGATCATGAGATCAGCGACCGTCCGTGCTTGATCAGCGCCTCCAGCTCGGCCACGTGCTCGGGCGAGGCGTTCACCAGCGGCGGGCGCACCGGGCCCGGCTCCAGCCCGCTCAGCCGCACCCCGGCCTTGACCAGGGAGACCGCGTAGCCCGGCACCTTCGACCGCAGCCGCACCAGGGGCTCGTAGAACTCGGTGAGGAGCCGGTAGGCGCCGTCGAGGTAGGCGGTGGCGATGTCCGGGGCGAAGGCGAACGCCGCCGAGGAGTAGAGCTCGACGCCGAGGCCGCGGTAGGCGCCCATGGTGAGCTCGGCCGTCGGCAGCCCGTTGAAGAACTGGAAGCGGTCGCCGTGCTCCCGCCGCACCGCCAGGACGATGCGCTGGATGAGGTCGATGTCGCCCAGGCCGTCCTTGAGGCCGATCACGCCGGGGACGCCGGCCAGCTCCACGACCTGCTCCGGGGTGAGCACCACCGAACCGCGCATGTAGATGATGACCGGCAGCACCTCGGCGATCGCCCGCACGTAGCCGACGAACCCCTCGTGCGGACCCCTGGCCAGGTACGGCGGCATCAGCAGCAGCCCGTCGGCGCCCGCCTCACGGGCGCCGCGAGCCTGGCACAGGGCCGAGCCGAGCGGCCCGCCCGCGCCCGCCAGCACCGGCACGGCGCCCGCGACGGTCTCGACGGCCACCGTGACCGCGCGCCGGTGCTCGTCCTCCGACAGCGCGGAGAACTCGCCCGTGCCGCAGGCCACGAACACCCCGCCGGGCCGGTGCGCCAGCCCGCGCCCGATGTGCTCGGCCAGCACCCCCTCGGCCAGCTCGCCGTCGGCGCCGAACGGCGTTATCGGGAAGAAGAGGATCCCGCTGAGGTTCATCCGATCTCCAGTTCGCTTCGCCAGTCGCGCTTCGCCGTCCAGCCGAGCATCCGCTCCGCCTTGGCGGAGCTGAAGGCCGGCGAGGTGCCGGTGAGGGTCGCCGCGGTCGCCGCGGTGGCGGGGTTGACGGCGGGCAGCAACTCCGCCAGGGGCTCGCGGGCCAGCGCGTCGGCGGCGCCGGCGAAGAAGACCTCGCCGCTGGGCAGGTCCCACAGACGCTCGATGAGGACGCCGATCATGTCGGAGGCGTCCCTGGCGTCGATGTAGTTGAACAGGGACACGCCCGCGATCTCGGGCCGGTCCAGCCGCTCGGCGATGGTGTGGCCGGACTGGGTGGGAGCGCCCGCCCACTCCTCGGGGGCGACGACGAAGCACGGCCGCACGGCCGCGAACTTCGTCTCCGAGTTGCGCGCGAACGCGGCCATCGTCTGCTCGGCCACGAGCTTCGACAGGCTGTAGGCGTTCCACGGCTCGGCGGGGTGGTCCTCGTCGATCGGCAGGTAGCGGGGCGCCCAGCCGTGCGGCGCGCCGTACCCGATGACCGTCGGGCTGCTCGCGACGACCACCCTGCCGACGCCGGTGTTGGCCGCCGCCTCGCACACGTTGAAGGCGAGCTGGGTGTTGGTACGGAAGATGTGGCCCTCGGTCCGGCTGAACGGGGTCGCGATCGCGGCGAGGTGCACCACCACGTCGGGGCGGAAGTGCGCCATGACGTCGTACGCCTCGCCCAGGTCCGTCAGGTCGGCCGGCAGCGTGTGCGCGGCCTCCTCGGGGGTGCCGGGCACGACGTCGACCCCGATCACCTCGTGACCTGCCTGCGCCAATGCGGTGACCACGCTGCGCCCGAGCCGGCCGGCGCTCCCGGTCACCAGTGTTCGCGTCATCGGATCTTTCACCACTCCTGGGGTTCGGGTTCGGCAACCGGTTGCAAAAAGTATTGAGGTTCGGTTCCGGCAACGTCAAGCCATGGTCGCGTGGCTCGGGGCATCTACCACCGAACTGATGAGGGATAGGGTGGGCACCGCGATGTCCGGGGCCCCGGCGCCGGTTCATTGACAGCGATACAAACGCTTGCACTAAAGTACAAGCCATGGTCGGAGGAGGCCAAGCGTGGCGGTGACGATTCGCGACGTGGCACGGGCGTCCGGCGTGCACGTCTCCACGGTGTCGCGGGCCTTCTCGGCCCCCCACCTGGTCAACCCGGAGACCCGCACCCGCGTCCTGGCCGTCGCCGACGACCTCGGCTACCGGCCCAACCGGGCCGCCCGCGCGCTGACCACCGGCCGCACCCACAACCTCGGTCTCATCGTCGCGGACATCTCCAACCCGTTCTTCCCGCCGCTGATCAAGGCTGCGCAGGAGCAGGCGAGACTCCGCGACTACCACGTCTTCGTCGCCGACACCGACGAGGACCCCAAGGTCGAGGAGGATCTGATCCAGACCCTCACCAAGCAGGTCGACGGCGTGCTGCTGTGCAGCCCGCGCCTGACCAACCGCACCATCGAGCGGCTCCGCGAGGAGGTGCCGTTCGTCCTGGTCAACCGCAGGGTCAAGGGCATGGCCACGGTCCTGATGGACGTGGCGCGCGGCGCCCGGCTCGCCTTCGAGCACCTGACCGCCCTCGGGCACCGCAGGCTCGCCCTGGTGACCGGGCCCAGCGGGTCGTGGACCAGCAAGGAGATGCAGGAGGCCGCCGCCGCGACGCACGAGGTCGACGTCGTCTTCCTCGGCCCCAACCAGCCGACGGAGCTGGGCGGCCTGGCCGCCGCCGCCGACGTGATCGCCTCCGGCGCGACCGGCGTCCTCGCCTACAACGACCTGGTCGCCATCGGCCTCATCGAAGGGCTCGCCGAGCGGGGCGTGGACGTGCCGGGCGACATCAGCGTCATCGGCGTCGACGACATCGTGGCCGGCCGGCTGAGCCGCCCCAAGCTGACCACCATCGCCATGCCCACCGCCGCCGCCGGGCGCATCGCCGTCGACATGCTCCTGCAGTCGGTCGACTCCCAGGCGGCCACGGGCGTCACGATGCTGGAGACCACCCTGATCGTCCGCGACTCCACGGGAGAGGCACACACATGATGTTCGGAACGCTGCCGTCGGGGGAGCGCGTCGAGCGCTTCGAGCTGTCCTCCGGGCGGCTGCGGGCGGCCGTGCTCAGCTACGGCGCCGTGCTCCAGTCGCTGGAGGTGTC
This sequence comes from Nonomuraea muscovyensis, assembly GCF_014207745.1. Lineage (NCBI taxonomy): Bacteria > Bacillati > Actinomycetota > Actinomycetes > Streptosporangiales > Streptosporangiaceae > Nonomuraea > Nonomuraea muscovyensis. The sequence goes on along the minus strand of NZ_JACHJB010000001.1, from coordinate 1,186,174 downwards.
CGGGGTGAACGTGGTGCTCGGGCTGGACACGCTGGACGACTACCGCACGCGCAGCCGCTACTTCGGCGCGGTCGTCGGCAGGTTCGGCAACCGCATCGCCGGCGCCGCCTTCACCCTCGACGGCGTCACCCACACCCTGCCCGCCAACAACGGGCCCAACAGCCTGCACGGCGGCGTCCAGGGCTTCGACAGCAAGGTCTGGACCGTCGAGGACGCGAGCGACTCCTCCGTCACCCTCGGCCTGACCAGCCCCGACGGCGACCAGGGCTACCCCGGCACGCTGCGCGCCAGGGTCACCTACACCCTCGACGGCGACGCGCTGCGCCTCGACTACACCGCCGAGACCGACGCGCCGACCGTGCTCAACCTGACCAACCACTCCTACTTCAACCTCGCCGGCGGCGGCGACGTGCTCGGCCACGTGGTGCGGATGGACGCCGAGCACTACCTGCCCGTCGACGCGGACAAGATCCCGACCGGGGAGCTGGCCAAGGTCACCGGCACGCCGTTCGACTTCACCACCCCCCACGCCATCGGCGCCCGCTACGACGGCGCCTACGACCACTGCTTCGTCCTCGACGGCGGCATCACGGTGACCGAGCCCGTGGGCGGGCTCACCATGGAGGTCACCACCAGCGAGCCGGGCGTGCAGTTCTACGCGGGCGGCATGCTCGACGGCGTCGCCACGCCGTACGGGCCGCACGCGGGATTCTGCCTGGAGACCCAGCGCTTCCCCGACTCGCCCAATCAGCCGCACTTCCCCTCCACGGTGCTGCGGCCGGGCGAGCGCCACACCTCCACCACCACCTACCGCTTCCCCGCCTAGCCCACCGGCGGACCCGCACGGCGTCCTGCCGCACCGGCGCCCCCGAGCACGCCCCCGACCGCCCGCCACCGTGTCCGCCCCGTCAGCACGTCGGGGCGCGCCGGGCGCCCGCCCGCACCCCAGCCGGGGGCGTCGCCTTCAGCACCAGCAGCGCCACGTCGTCCCCCGACGGCTCGGCGGCGAACTCCTCGACCGCCTGCCGCACCCGTTCGGCGACGGCGTGGGCGCTGAGCCCCGCGCACCCCGCCAGCAGCCGCGCCAGCCCGTCGTCGTCGTCCAGCAGCCGGCCGCCCGAGCGCCGCTCCGTCACCCCGTCGGTGACGCACAGCAGCACCTCACCCGGCGCCAGCTCGAACGTCTCCGTGAAGAACCGCACCTCGTGCTCGATGCCGAGAAGGAGTTGCGGCGTCGCCACCGTCTCGACCGTGCCGTCCACGCGCAGCAGCAGCGGCGGCGGATGCCCGGCGCACGCGACCGTGCACAACGCCCCGCCGCGCGGCAGCGGCGCCAGCTCGCCGCACAGCAGGCTGAGGAACCGCCCCTCCTCGCCGTCCTCCAGCAACGTCCGGTTGAGCCGGTGCAGGATGTCGGCCACCGTGTAGCGCTCCTTGGCCAGCAGGCGTACGGCGTGACGGGCCAGCCCCGTCGCCGCCGCGGCCTCCGGCCCCGAACCGCACACGTCACCCAGCGCGAAGCACCAGTGGTCGCCCACCACGAACAGGTCGTAGAAGTCGCCGCCCACGTCGGCACCCTCCTCCGCCGGCTGATAGACGACCGCCGACTCCACCCCCGGCATGCTCGCCACACCGCCCGGCAGCAGCCCGCGCTGCAACGCCCGCGACGTGGTGGCCTGGCGGGCGTACAGCATCGCCGTGTGCAGGTTGAGCGCCACCAGGCGGCACAGGTCGGTCAGCAGCCCGGCCAGCTCCAGCGGCAGCGTGGGCTCCGCCCGCCCGATCACCAGCGCCCCGTACGACCGCCCCTGCGTCAGCAGCGGGAACGACAGCACGGTCTCCTCCCCGATCGGCCACACCCCCTCCGCGCCCTGCCCCTCGCCCCGCCCCGAGCCCTGCCCCGCGCCCCGCCCCGCGTCCCGCCCGGCACGAGCGACGCCCTGCCCCGTGCGCGAGATGCCCCGTCCTTCCCGCAGGACGTCCTCGCCCGTGCGGGGGACGCCGTGCCCTTCCCGAGGGGCGCCCTGGCGCTTCTGCGGGTCGTCCGTCCCCGCCCCCGCCGGCAGGTCGTCCGCGGCCGGACGGGCGTGCTCCAGGGGTCTCCCCGCAAGGTCCGGGCTCGGCCCCGGGTCCGGCCGTGACGTGCCCGACGGGGCCGCGTGGGCGCCCGGGATGGCGGGCAGCGAGAGGCGCAGGTCGGCATTGAGCCGCTCGTCGCTGTGCCAGACGTGGGCGAGCCGCGTCATGCCCGCGAGGTCCGTGAGATAGACGGCGGCCCAGGTGGCGATCTTGGGCACCACGAGCTGCGCCGTCAGCGCGGCGATCAGCTCCTCGTCCCGCGCGCCCGCCAGCAGCTCGCCGGCCTCCGCCAGGAACGACAGCCGCCCGTGCCTGGCCCGCTCCCGCTCGGCCGCCCGTTCCCGGTGCACGGTCGCGGCCACCTGGCCGGCTATGTGCCCGAGCACCTCCGCGAGCTCGTCGTCGAACCGGAACGGCTCGGCGGCCGTCACCACCAGATGGCCGATCACCTCGTCCGCCACCACGAGCGGGGCGCACGCCAGCGACCTGGCCCGCAACCGCTGCGCCAGCTCCACATCCGCCGTGAGCACGTCTCCCACGACCACCGGCGAGCGATGGTCGGTGCCGAACACCCCCGTGGTCAGCACCCCCACCAGCCCGGCCGTCGCCCCGGTGCCCGCCGCCACCCCGAACCCCTTGCCGCCCTGCCCGGCCCGAGCCCCCTTCCGCACCGTCCCGCGTCCGTCCGTCCCGCGTCCGTCCGTCCCGCGTCCGTCCGTCCCGCGTCCGTCCGTCCCGCGTCCGTCCGTCCCGCGCACCGCTCCAGGGCGGTCAGCTCCAGGGCCGCCACCCGCACGCCCGTCCGCTGCACGGCCGTGCGGGTGGCGGGCGTCCACGGATCGGACGTGATCGCCACCCCTGGCTGGCAAGCGGTTGTCGTCATCACGCAGCAGGACGTAGGAGGCGTCGCCCCCGCCGGCCGAGTGGACGATCTGGGCGACGGTGTCGAGCAGGTCGGCCAGGGGCCGGTCGTGACCGAGGACGTCCTTGATCCGGCTCGCCGTCTCGCGCCTGAGCGGCGCCGCCGGGGTGGCCAGGACGTAGCGGTGCTCCTGCGGCGCCACCATCCACACCGAGCAGCCCGCGCGGGCCCGTACGTGGGAGACGTAGACGGGCACCGGCCGGCCGTCGGCGTGTCGCATCCACGCCTCCCCCCGCCACCGCCCCACCCGCGACGGGTCGAGAGGCGACGGCCCGCCCGCGAACGCCCCGGCCGGCGGTGAGCCGTCCCGCGGCGGAGGGCCTGAAGGTGAGACGTCGGGCGATCGCCCGCCCGGAGGGGGCGGGAGCGATGCGGAGGACCCGACGCCCCCGGCCGCCGCGGGCGAGCTGGGGGAGCGGCCGTCCGGAGGCGTTGTGGGCGATGTGGGGGAGCGGTCGTCCGGCGGCACTGTGGGGGAGGGGCCGTCCGGCGGTGCTGTGGGCGGGGTGGGGGAGAGGTGGTGGCGGGGCGGGAGCGAGGTGCGGTCGCGGGCCAGGAGCCACGCCAGGGGCCGGCCCGTCACCTGCTCCGGCCACCAGCCGAGCAGGGCCCGCGCCTCCGGGCTCCAGGACAGCACGCGGCCGTCCGGCCCCGTCACGACCACGCCCACGTGCAGCGTCTCCAGGGACGCTGACGGCTCCGGCTCCGCGTGGCGGGCGTCCGCGCCGCCGGGCAGCTCCAGGCGCACCCAGACCCTCTTGCGGGTGCCGGTGTAGGTGACGCCCCATCCGTCGGCGAGCATGCCGGCCAGGGTGAGCCCACGCCCGGGCGCGGCGACCGTCAGCGCCGGCCGGTGGTCGCCCACCTCGATCTCCAGCACGGGCGGGTCGGCGTGCGGGACGAGACGGCAGGTCAGCTCGACGCCGGTGCCCGCGTGCACCACCGCGTTGGTGACGAGCTCGCTGGTCAGCAGCACGGCGTCGTCGGCCAGGTCGCCGAGGCGCCAGTCGGCCAGCACCCGGCGGACGAACCTCCGGGCGGCGGCCGGGGCGTGCGGGGTGCCGTCGAAGGCCCTGCTCGACACGCGGGTCGGATCCACTATGCGTCCCACAAACATCACTCGGCGTCGTAATGCGGTTACTCTCAGGGTGACAGAACGTGGCCGTCCGGCACCCCAGGGTTGCCGAGAAGAGCCGGGCTGGGGCTCCCGGTCTCACGGTTCGGCCGCGACACCGGCGAGCCTCAGTGCGTCCGCCGTGTCTCCGACGTACCTTTGGCATCATGGCCACCCGTCCGCCGAAAAGCGCACCGAAGGGGCCGGCGAAGCGGTCGGCCTCGCCTCGTACGACCTCTGCCAAACGGGGATCCGCGTCGCCGGCGCGACCGAGGGCCAAGGGATCGGCCAGGGGCTCCACGTCGTCACGCAAGCCGGGCCTGACCCATCCGGATCCGATCACCTGGGTCTTCACCATGATCGGCAAGCTGGTCGTGGGGCTCTGGATGCTGCTCGCGGGCGGCGTCGGCAGCATGGCGCGGGCGCTGGGCAAGAACGCCCGCGAGCTGGACCCGGCCCACCGGCGCGACGGCGTGGGCCTGACGGTCCTCGCGGGCGCGATCGTGCTGGCCGCGATGACCTGGCGCGCCTCCGACGGCGCCGTCGCCACCGTGGTCAACACCGTCGTGCGCGGCGTGTTCGGCTCGCTGGCGTGGGCCCTGCCGCTGCTGCTCGGCCTGCTGGCCTGGCGCTATCTGCGCCACCCCGACCAGAACGCCGACACCGGCCGCATGTCGATCGGCTGGAGCGCGCTGCTCGTCGGCGTGCTCGGCGTCATCCACGTGGCCAACGACGTGCCCTACCCCAACCCCGCCGGCACCGCCAACGACGGCATGGACCGGGTCTCCCAGGCGGGCGGCCTCGTCGGGTTCATCGTCTCGGCCCCGCCGATGAGCATCCTGCCGTCGTGGATCACGATCCCGCTGCTGCTCCTGCTGTCCGGGTTCGGCGTGCTGGTGATCACCGCGACACCGGTGCACCGCATCCCCGAACGGCTGGCCGAGCTCAGGCACATGCTCTTCGAACGGCAGGCGCCCGCGGGCGAGCCGGGGCGGCACCCGGCCAGGAAGCGGTCCCGGCCGAAGAAGCAGACCGACCCGGAGACCGGTGACCTGGTCAAGCCGTACGACACGCCGGTGCTGTCCGACCAGGACAAGCGCGACGGCCACTCTCCGGAGATCGTCCCCGGACTGGTCGAGGAGGAGCGGGAGCCGCAGGCGGCCGCGCCGGCGCAGCGCAGGCCGGAGCCTCCGGAGCCGCCCGAGCCGACTCCCGCGCCGCGCAAGGTCGAGCAGCTCGTGCTGTCGCCGCAGGCCGGGCCGTACAGCCTGCCCGACCTGCAGTTCCTCAAGCCCGGCAGCCCGCCCAAGCCGCAGACCAAGGCCAACACCGTCGTGGTCAACGCGCTGACCAGCGTGCTGGAGCAGTTCGCCATCGACGCGCAGGTGATCGGGTTCACCCGTGGGCCGACCGTGACCCGCTACGAGATCGAGCTCGGACCGGCCGTCAAGGTGGAGAAGGTCACCGCCCTCACCAAGAACATCGCCTACGCCGTCAAGTCCGCGGACGTCCGCATCCTGTCGCCGATCCCCGGCAAGTCGGCCATCGGCGTGGAGATCCCCAACGCCGACAAGGACCTCGTGGCGCTGGGCGACGTGCTCAGGGCACAGGTGGCGCAGGCAGACCACCACCCGATGATCGTGGGGCTCGGCAAGGACGTCGAGGGCCGCACCATCGTCGCCAACCTCGCCAAGATGCCCCACCTGCTGATCGCGGGCGCGACGGGCGCGGGCAAGTCGGTCTGCGTCAACGGCCTCATCACCTCCATCCTCATGCGGGCCACGCCCGACGAGGTGCGGATGGTGCTGGTCGACCCCAAGCGCGTGGAGCTGTCGGTCTACGAGGGCATCCCGCACCTGATCACGCCCATCATCACCAACCCCAAGAAGGCCGCCGAAGCCCTCGAGTGGGTGGTGGGCGAGATGGACCGCCGCTACGACGACCTGGCGGCCAGCGGGTTCCGGCACGTCGACGAGTTCAACAAGGCCGTGCGGGCCGGCAAGCTGCAGCCGCCACCGGGCAGCGAGCGGGTCTACCAGCCCTACCCCTACCTGCTCGTCATCGTCGACGAGCTGGCCGACCTGATGATGGTCGCGCCGCGCGACGTCGAAGACTCGATCGTGCGCATCACGCAGCTCGCCCGCGCCGCCGGCATCCACCTCGTCATCGCCACCCAGCGGCCCAGCGTGGACGTCGTCACCGGCCTCATCAAGGCCAACGTGCCGTCCCGGCTGGCGTTCGCCGTGTCCTCGCTCACCGACTCGCGGGTCATCCTCGACCAGCCCGGCGCCGACAAGCTCGTCGGCCAGGGTGACGCGCTGTTCCTGCCGATGGGCGCCAGCAAGCCCATCCGCATCCAGAACGCGTTCGTGTCCGAGAAGGAGATCGGCGAGATCGTCACGCACTGCAAGACGCAGATGCAGGCCGAGTACCGGCCCGACGTGACGGCGGCGGTCTCCACCAAGCGCGAGATCGACGAGGACATCGGCGACGACCTCGACCTGCTCGTCCAGGCGGCCGAGCTGATCGTGACGACCCAGTTCGGCTCCACCTCGATGCTGCAGCGCAAGCTGCGGGTCGGCTTCGCCAAGGCCGGCCGGCTGATGGACCTGCTGGAGAGCCGCGAGGTGGTCGGCCCCAGCGAGGGTTCCAAGGCCCGCGAGGTGCTCGTGAAGCCCGACGACCTGGCCGCGCTGCTGGCCGACTTGCGTGGCGAATGACCCCGATGCACGCCTGCCCGATGATTACTGGTTGAATATGACTAACTACGCATCGTCGGGGGCTGGGAGGCGCGTGTCGTGGAGGATCAGAGCATAGGAGCCAGGCTGGCGGCGGCCAGGGCGGCGGCGGGGATGACGGTCGCGCAGCTGAGCGCCGCCACCCGCATCCGCGAGGCCATCATCTACGCGATCGAGCGTGACGACTTCTCACAGTGTGGAGGCGACTTCTACGAGCGCGGGCACGTCAAGGCCCTCGCGCGGGCCGTCGGGCTCGATCCCGAGGCGATGGTCCACCTCTTCGACGACCAGCACGGCGGGGCGCCCGCCCCTGTCCGGGCCGCCGCCGTGTTCCAGGCCGACCGCCGGATCAAGCTGGTCGAGCGGCGCGGACCCAACTGGACCACCGCGCTCGGGGTGGCGCTGGCCATCGTCGTCGTCTTCGGCGTGGTCAGGGTGATGGGCGGCGAGCCGGAGAAGGTGCGCTCGGCCGGCGTCCGGATCTCGGCGACGCCCACCGCGCCCGCCACGCGGGGAGCCGGCCGCGGCAAGCGGGCGGCGGCCGTCAAGGGGCAGGTCGTCGTCGAGGCCAAGGCCGGCCGCTCCTCCTACGTCGACGTCCGCGACGCCGAGGGCCGCAGGCTCTTCGCCGGCACCTTGGCGGCCGGCAAGACGGTCACCTGGCGTGCCCCGAAGCGGATCAGTCTGCTCCTGGGCGACGGCGGTGCCGTGACACTGCAGGTCAACGGCAAGGACCTCGGCCCGGCCGGCGCGAGCGGCGAGGCCGTGCGGCGCTCGTTCGGGCCGCCCAAGTCGCGAGCCCGGTAGCCGGTGCATCAGGCGGTGGCCAACTCCCGATACCGTAGTGTTCACCATGTCATCCCGCCGAACCGCATCGCTGATCACGCTGGGCTGCGCCCGCAACGAGGTCGACTCCGAGGAGCTGGCCGCGCGACTTGAGGCTGCCGGTTGGCAGCTCGGCGACGACGACCCCGACGTCGTCGTCGTCAACACGTGCGGCTTCATCGACTCGGCGAAGAAGGACTCCATCGACACGCTGCTCGCCGCGGCCGACTCCGGCGCCAAGGTGGTCGCCGCCGGCTGCATGGCCGAGCGCTACGGCAACGAACTGGCCGAGGCGCTGCCCGAGGCCAGCGCGGTGATCTCCTTCGACGACTACGCCGAGATCGGGGGCCGTCTCGACGACGTGCTCGCGGGCCGGCCCCTCACGCCGCACACGCCACGTGACCGCCGCACCTTGCTGCCCATCTCGCCGGTGGATCGTGCCAGCGCCCCCAAGGCGGCCATTCCCGGCCACGGAGACCTGCCCGCCGGCCTCGCGCCCGCGAGCGGCCCGCGCGTGCTGCGCAAGCGGCTCGACGAGAGTCCCGTGGCCTCGCTCAAGCTGGCCTCCGGCTGCGACCGGCGCTGCACGTTCTGCGCCATCCCCGCCTTCCGCGGCGCCTACGTCTCGCGCGACCCCGAGGAGCTGCTGGCCGAGGCCGACTGGCTGGCCCACCGCGGCGTCCGCGAGCTGGTCCTGGTGAGCGAGAACTCCACCTCCTACGGCAAGGACCTCGGCGACCTCAGGGCGCTGGAGAAGCTGCTGCCCCGGCTGGCCGGCGTCGAGGGCATCGAGCGGGTGCGGGCCAGCTACCTCCAGCCGGCCGAGCTGCGGCCCGGCCTGATCGACGTGCTCGCGGGCACCGAGGGCGTCGTCCCCTACTTCGACCTGTCGTTCCAGCACGCCAGCGGCACCGTGCTGCGCCGGATGCGCCGCTTCGGCGACCCGGAGCGCTTCCTCGGGCTGCTGGAGTCGATCCGCGAGCGCGCCCCCGAGGCGGGTGTGCGCTCCAACTTCATCGTGGGCTTCCCCGGGGAGACCGAGGAGGAGTTCGGCGAGCTGGTGGGCTTCCTGGAGCGGGCCAGGCTCGACGTGATCGGCGTGTTCGGCTACTCCGACGAGGACGGCACCGAGGCGGCCGGCTTCGACGGCAAGCTCGACCAGGACGTGGTCGACGAACGGGTGCGCGTCCTGACGGAGCTGGCCGAGGAGCTGACCTCGCAGCGTGCCGAGGAGCGCATCGGCACCGAGGTGGACGTGCTCATCGACGACGACCTGGGCGACGGCGGCTATGAGGGACGGGCCGCACACCAGGGTCCCGAGGTCGACGGGTCCGTCACGGTCCAGGGCATCGGCCTGGTCCGGGGGCAGATCGTGCGCGCCGTCGTGGTCGACGCCGAGGGGGTCGACCTGATCGCGCGCATCAAGGCCGGTCCATGACCAGGGACGAGCGCCGCGTGGTGAGCCCGTGGAACATCGCCAACATCCTCACGGTTCTCCGGTTGGCGCTCGTCCCCTTTTTCGTCGTCTGCCTGTTCCTGCCGGGCACGGGCTGGCGCCTGGGCGCCCTGGCCGTCTTCACGGTGGCGTCGATCACCGACCACCTCGACGGCGAGCTGGCCAGGCGCTACGGGCTGATCACCGACTTCGGCAAGATCGCCGATCCGATCGCCGACAAGGCGCTCACCGGCGCGGCCCTGGTGTCGCTGTCGGTCCTCGGCGAGCTGCCGTGGTGGGTGACGCTGGTGATTCTGGGGCGCGAGCTCGGCATCACGGTGCTGCGGCTCGTACTGATCCGGCGGGCGGTCATCCCGGCGAGCTACGGCGGCAAGGTCAAGACCGTGCTGCAGATCGCGGCCATCGTCCTCTACATCCTTCCGGTCGGCTACGATCCGCTGCGCTGGGTCGTGATGGGCGCCGCCCTCGTCGTGACCGTCGCCACCGGCGTCGACTACGTGGTCCGCGCCGTCAAGCTGCGCAAGGTGGCGCGGCGGGCGCGCGGAGACTAGAGAGACCGTAGACCAGAGAGACCGGACTGAGAGACCTGACACACTTCCGGCACCGGTGGGGGGAAGGGCATGGCAGGAGCCGACGAGGCGATCTCCCTGCTGATCGGGCGGTCGGCGACGGTGGCCGTGGCCGAGTCGCTGACGGGCGGGCTGATCGGCGCGACCTTCACCGCGGTGCCCGGCTCGTCGAAGGCGTTCCGGGGCGGGGTCATCTCCTACGCCACCGATCTCAAGCACGCGCTGCTGGCCGTGCCCGACGACCTGCTGCGGCGGGAGGGGGCCGTGCACCCGCGGGTGGCGGCGGCGATGGCGACGGGGGTCGCGCGGCTGTGCGGGGCCACGTACGGGCTGGCCGTGACGGGGGTGGCCGGGCCGGAGCCGCAGGACGGCAAGCCGGTCGGCACCGTGCACGTGGCGGTGTGCGGTCCCGGCGGAGAAATATGGTCCCGTGATCTGAGACTCCAGGGGTCGCGTGAACGTATCAGGGTAAAGACGGTGGACGAGGCAGTCGATCTCCTGACAGGTGTGCTGAAGACGAGCAAGGGGGAACATTCCGGGTGATTACCGTGTTACGTCCCGAGCGAACATGCCAGGCACGGTCTGACGCCGTGTCGGTGGATGCGGGTACGGTGGAGCTGTGAGTGAGGTCCGTGAGCCAACTGCAAGCAGCGAGCGCCCGGCAGGCGGGCCTGATGTGTCACGCGACGAGCCACGTGTTGCGGGCCATGGGCGGCAGCGCCCGATGATGACGGCGAGGAGCATGTACGAAGCTAAGAAGAAGGACGGGCGGCACGACCCGATCGCGCGGGGCGTGGTGAAGACATCCACGCCGGGGAGGGAGCGACAGATGATTTTGCTGCGTCAGCTGCTCGGTGACGTGCTGAGGCGGTTGCGCGTGCGGCAGGGGCGCACTCTCCGTGAGGTGTCCACGTTGGCGCGTGTCTCACTTGGTTACCTGTCCGAGGTGGAGCGTGGCCAGAAGGAGGCGTCCTCCGAGCTGCTGGCATCCATCTGCGGCGCCCTCGGGGTGCCGCTTTCGCAGGTGCTGCGTGAGGTCTCCGACCAGTTCGCGCTGGCCGAGCTGCAGGCTGCCCCTGTGCTCGCCGACGTGCCGGAGCACGAGCGCATCCCGATGGCCGAGTCGGTGCCCGGCTCGATCTCCGACACGGTCTTCCCCGAAGTCAAGGACATGGTGGCTGCCTAAGGCGGTTGGCAGCCCGGGCACCACAGGATCAGCCGTTCCTGTGCCTGCGCCCCCATCTCCCCACGCCTGATGCGCGTCCCGCATCGGCGGCACGGCCGTCCTGCCCTGCCGTAGACCCAGGTCTGCGCGGCCGGACGGCGGTCTCCCGTGGTCACGGTGCCCGCGTGGATCTTGTTGGCGTCCAGCAGCCGGTGCGCCAGCGTCACGATCCCTTCCACGTCCTCGATGTCCCCGACCGCGCGCCATGGCCAGACGCCGCGCAGAAACAGCGTCTCGGCGCGATAGATCGTGCCGATGCCGGCCAGGTTGCGCTGGTCGAGCAGCGCCTCCCCGATCGTCCTGCCGGGCCCCTCCCGCAGCCGGCGCACGGCCTCGGCCGGGTCCCAGTCGGCGCCGAGCAGGTCGGGCCCGAGGTGCCCCACGACGCGTGCCTCCTCTGCCGTCCTCAGCAGGTCGACCATCCCCAGCCTGATCCCCACGGCCTCCCACTCGGCGTTGGCCAGCACCAGCCGGACCATGTCGCCGCCGCCACGCGGGCCGCGCCCGGCCGGGCCGACGCGCCAGCTCCCGTCCATGCGCAGGTGCGTGTGCACGGTCAGCCCGCCCTCCACGCGCGTGAGCAGGTGCTTGCCCCGCGAGAGCGTCGTCAGGACGGTCCGGCCGGACAGGTCGGCGGTGGCGTGGCGGGGCACCCGGAAGTCGGAGCGCGTCAGCACGCGCCCGTCGAGCGCCTCCCGCAGGCGCCGGGCGGTGCGGTAGACGGCGTCTCCTTCGGGCATGCGTCCAGTCTAGGAACCGCTCCGGTCCCCGGCCGGCAGGGCCCGGCCGCGTGCGCCGCTGAGCGCCGGGCTGCTCAGGTCGTCGTCACCGGGCGGCCCTGCGTCCTGTGGTCCCGGAGCCAGGCGAGGCAGCTCACCCCGATGCCCGCCACGGTCACCGCGACGCCGGTGAGGTAGACGGCCGGCAGCCCGAGCCCGCCGTCGATGATCCGGCCGCCGAGCCAGGCCGCGAAGGCCGCCGCGAGCTGGTAGGCGGAGGCGTTCACGGCCATGGCCAGCGTCGGCGCCGCCGCGGCGGTGGTGAGCACCCGGATCTGCATGCCGGGGATGACCGAGAACCCCAGCGCGCCGAGCGCGAACACCATGACCGCCCCGAGCACCGTGCCGCCACCGGCCACGCCCATCAGCAGCAGCGCCCCGGCCAGCAGCCCCAGCAGGCCCACCTGCGACGGCATCAGGGCCCGGTCGGCCAGCCGCCCCCCGGCGAGGTTGCCCACGGCGGCGCCCACGCCGTACACCAGCAGCAGCACGGCGACCGCGTCGGGGGCGAACCCGGAGACGCCGGTGAGCAGCGGCGCGAAGTAGGTGAACACCATGAGCAGCCCCGCGTTGCCGACGGCGGTGACCGCGATGGCGATCTGCACGTCCCGGTCGCGGAACACCCGCAGCTCCGCCACGGCGGAGGTGGCCGGAGCCGCGTCCCGGACGTCCGGAACGAGGCGCAGCACCAGCGCGAAGCCCAGGGCGCAGCACCCGGCGACGGCGGCGAAGGTGGCCCGCCAGCCGAGCTCGTTGCCGATGAGGGTGCCGAGGGGGGCGCCGAGGATCATCGACAGGTTCATCCCGAACGCCAGCTTGGACACCGTGGACGCCTGCCTGCCCGGCGGCGCCGTCGAGGCCGCGATGACGATCGCGTTGGCGAAGAACGTGGACGTCACCAGAGCGGTGACCACCCGTGCCGCGAAGAGCACGGGGTAGGCCGGCGCGACGGCCGAGGCCACGTTGCCCAGGATCGCGATGCCGAGCAGCGCCAGGATGAGCGGCCGGCGCGGGAAACGGGCCGTGAGCGCGGTCACCGCCGGCCCGCCCACGATCATCCCGAGCGCGTAGGCCGTCACCAGCAGCCCCGCCGCCGGGATCGAGACGGTGAGGTCGCCGGCGACGTCCGGCAGGATCCCCGCCACGACGAACTCGCCTGTCGTGATGCCGAAGACGCACAGCATCAGGGCCGGCACGCTACCCGAACCACTCGTGCGCATGAAGCTCACCCCCAGATTCTTGATGGATCAGTACAAAACCAGAGCGGAAAAAGACCGGCGGGCACGTGGCGCCGCCGGTCACAGGGCCGAGATCGCTCCTTCCACGACGTCCAGCAGGGCGCCCCGGTCGTCGGTGACCTTGGCCAGCGTCCGCAGGCCGTAGTAGGTGCTCTGGAACGTGCGCGCCACCTGGCGGGCCGGGCGGCCGGTGGGCAGCTCGCCCGTGCTCTGGCCGATGGCCACCAGGTCACAGATCGCCTGTTCGAGATCGGCGAACTGCCGGCGCACCAGCGCCGTGACCTCCTCGCTGCGCCCGGCCGCCTCGGTCGCGGCGTTGAGCGCGAGGCAACCACGCCGGCCGGGATCGGCCATGTCGGCGTCGATGACGCCCAGCATCAGGGCCCGCAGCCGCTCCCGGATCGGCCGGTCCTCGGCGAGCATCGCGAGCTGCGCGCTCGCCTTCGTCGCGGCGTAGCGGCGGATCGACTCCTGGTACAGGCGGTGCTTGCTGCCGAAGGCGTTGTAGAGGCTGCCGCGGCCGAGCCCCGTGCCGTTGCACAGGTCCTCGGTCGTGGTGGCCTCGTAGCCCTTCGCCCAGAACACGTCCATGGCGGCGTCCAGCACGGCCTGCTCGTCGAACTCGCGCGGCCTGCCCATGAGGTGAAGCTAGCCGGTTTTGTATGGATCGGTCAAGAACAGGTCAGTCCCACGCGGCGGGGTCGGCGGCGAGCTGGCGGACGCGCTCAGGCAGCTCGCCGCTCGCGACCTGCTCCAGCGTGACCTCCTCCAGGATGGCCCGCTCGGTGGCCCGCAACGCGATCCACACCTGCTGCAGTGACTCGGCCGGGCCGCGATAACCGACGTGCTCGGGGCGCTCGCCGCGGACGTTGGCCAGCGGTCCGTCGACGGCCCTGATCACGTCTGCCAGGGAGATCTCGCCGGCCGGCCTGGCGAGCACGTAGCCCCCCTCGGGGCCCCGCTGGCCGCGCACGAGGCCGGCGCGGCGCATCTGCAGCAGGATGTTCTCGAGGTACTTGGGCGGCATGTCCTGCTCCTTGGCGAGCTCGCCCACGGTGGTCGGGCCGACACCTGCTGCGGCGAGTTCGGCGGCGGCACGGAGGGCGTAGTCGACACGAGCGGAAAGGCGCATGTTGTCGATTATCCCTCCTGGTCAACAGTGGTTCGGCTCCCGGCCGGCGCGTCGAGGGCATGATCCGCCCGCGGCCTGCGAGGACGGGCGCCGGAGTCGTTTCGCCCCGGTTCGTCGCCGGGCGGCCGATGGGAGCGATACCAAGCCCGGTACGCTGGCGATATCCGGCTCTGATCAACGGGCGGAGGGGCGCTAAACTGCCAACAACCTTTTCGATCAGACGGTGGGATTCAGCGTGGAGCGACGCCCTGGTGTGCCCAGACTGCTCAGGGAGATCAACGACCGGGCCGCCCTGGAGCTGCTGCTCTCCACCGGCCCGATGACGCGCGGCCAGATCGGCGACCTGACGGGGCTGTCCAAGGTCACCGCCTCCCAGACGCTCGCCCGGTTGGAGGAGCGCGGGCTGGTCCAGGTGGTCGGCACGCAGGCGGGCGGGCGCGGTCCCAGCGCCGCCCTCTACTCGGTCGTCCCGTCCAGCGCCTACGTGGCGGGGCTGGAGGTGGGGCCCGGGCTGGTCTCGGCGGCGATCGCCGACATCAACGGGCGCACGGTGGCGGAGGTGACGTTCGACCCCAACGGCCACGACGACCTCGTCCCCGTCATCCACGCCGCGATCATGAAGGCGTGCCGCAGCGCCAAGCTCAGCGTCGCCAGGCTGCGCGGCGTGGTGATCGGCACGCCCGGCGTGGTCGACCCCCGCACCGGTGACGTCCGCTACGCCTTCGACCTGCCCGGCTGGCACGAGGGCAGCCACGAGGCGCTGGCCGGTGACCTCAAGCGCGAGGTGACCATCGAGAACGACGTCAACCTGGCCGCCGTCGCCGAGCGGGCCGACGGGGCCGCCAAGGGCCTCGACGACTTCGTGCTGCTGTGGGCCAGCCGCGGCCTCGGCCTCGCGGTCATGCTCGGCGGCAAGCTGCACCGCGGGCGGTCCGGCAGCGCGGGGGAGATCGGCTACCTGGCGGTGCCGGGCGTGCCGCTGCCCGAGGAGATCCGCACCGCGCCCGGCCGCCTGCCCTCCCTGGCGGGCGGCCTGCAGTCGCTGGTCAGCGCCGAGGCCGTGACCGAGCTCGCCCGCGGCCACGGCTTCGGCGCCGCCACCGCGGGGGAGTGCGTGCAGCTCGCCGTCGCCGCCGGCGAGCGGGGTGAGCCGATGCTCGACGAGCTGGCCCAGCGGCTGGCCCTGGGCGTGGCGGCGGTGTGCGTGATCCTCGACCCCGGCCTCGTCGTGCTCGGCGGCGAGGTGGGCCACGCGGGCGGTCGGGCGCTCACCTCCCGGGTGGAGGAGGCCGTGGCCCGCATCTCCCCGGTGCGGCCCGAGGTGGCCACCAGCACCGTGGAGGGCAACCCGGTGCTCCGCGGCGCCGTGCTGGCCGCCCTCCACGAGGCGCGGGAGGAGCTCTTCAGCTCCTGACCTGCGCCGCCCCGTCGGTCAGGAGCTCCATCGCGGCCTGGGCGTTGGCCCGGGCCGCGCCGTAGGTGGCGATGTAGGCCGCGCCGCCCGGCCGCCAGACCGGCAGGCCCATCTCGATGACGATGGCGTCCGGCCGGGCGGCGACCAGCTCCGAGACGAGCGCCCGGCTGTCGGCGTAGCGGTGCGCGTCCTTGACCACCACCAGCAGCGAACGCTCGGCGGACCGGCCCAGCAGCTCGGCGGAGCTCACCTCCGCCGGCCGGACCCGGACGACCTCCGCCTGCGGCAGCCACGGCGCGACCCCCCACGGCACGTCGCCGACCGCGATCGTGGGCGGCGTGTCCACCTCGACGACCAGCGGGTCCTTCAGCGGGCCCGGCGCCCCGTCCAGCCGGACCGCGCGCCGGGCGGCGTCCAGGCCGACCGTCGCCGGCTCGGCGGGCACGCTCGCCCGCGAGTCCGACCACACGCGCAGAGCGTGCTTCCGGGCCGCGGCCTCCTCCAGGCGGGAGGCCGCCAGCCTGCCGTCGCGCACCGCGGCCACGATCCCGGCGATGATCCGCTCGACGTCGTCCGGGCCGGGCTTCGGCCCCAGGCACAGCAGGTCGGACCCGGCCGCCAGCGACAGCACGGCGCCGCCCGCCAGGCCGACACCGTCGGTGATGGCCTGCATGTCGAGCGCGTCGGAGATCACCACCCCGTTGTAGCCGAGGTCGTCGCGCAGCAGCCCGGTGATCGCGGCGGGGGAGAGCGTGGCCGGACGGTCGCCGGTCAGCACCGGAACCGCCACGTGCGCCGTCATGATCGACTTCGTCCCGGCGGTGATGGCCGCCTCGAACGGCACGAGCTCCCGCGCCCGCAGCACCTCCAGCGGCACGTCCACGACGGGGACGGCCAGGTGGGAGTCGACCGTGGTGGCGCCGTGCCCGGGGAAGTGCTTGACGCAGGCCGCCACGCCCGTCGACTGCAGCCCCTCGACCGCGGCCATCGTGTGCCGGGCGACCAGGGCCGGGTCGTCGCCGAACGCCCGGGTGCCGATCACGGGGTTGTCCGCGGCGGTGTTGACGTCGGCGTCCGGCGCCATGTCCAGGGTGACGCCGCAGGCGGCCAGCTCCGACCCGATCGCCCGGTAGACGCGGCGGGTCAGGCCGGTGTCGTCCACGGCGCCGAGGGCGGCGTTGCCCGGATAGGGGCTGCCCACGTGGTAGGCTAGCCGGGTGACGTCGCCGCCCTCCTCGTCCAGGGAGATGACGGGGTCGCCGGCCGCCCGCAGCGCCGCGGTCAGCCCGCCCAGGGCGGCCGGCTCGCCGACGTTGAAGCCGAAGAGCGTGACGCCGCCGAGGCCGTCGGCCAGCATTCTCAGCACCCAGTCCGGCGTGCTCGTCCCGTCGAAGGCGACGAGCAGCGTGCCGGCCGCGAGACGCCGCAGCCCCCGATCGCTGTGACTCATGGCTCCTCATCACGTGAAGGGCAGGCCGGAGCACGACCGGCGCGCAGGAGGCGCCGGCCGTGGCAGGGCCCGCGAGGAAGGAGCGGGCCGTACGGGCCCGCGTGCGGAAAAGAGGTCAGCCCTTGACGGCCCCGGCCACCAGGCCGGAGACCATGCGGCGCTGCACCACCAGGAAGAACGCGATGACCGGCAGCGTCATCAGCGTCGAGGTGGCCATGATGGCGCCCCAGTCGGTGCCGCGCTGACCGAAGAAGAACTGCAACGCCACCGGCATGGTGTAGCCGGCGGTGTCCTTCATCAGCACCAGGGCGAAGATCAGATCGTTCCAGGCGGTGATGAACGAGAAGATGCTCGTCGCCACCAGGCCGGGCGCAACCAGCGGGAAGAGCACCTTCCAGAACGTGGTGAACCGGCTCGCCCCGTCTATCCAGGCGGCCTCCTCCAGCGACTTGGGCACCGCGGCGACGAACGTGCGCAGCATCCAGATGCCGAACGGCAGGGTGAGGCCGACCTGGATCACGATGAGGCCGAGCAACTGGTCGTACAGGCCGAGCCGCCGGACGTTCAGGAACAGCGGGATCAGCAGCGCCTCGCAGGGGATCATCTGCACGACCAGCAGCGTGATCAGGAAGCTGGTGCGCCCCTTGAACCGGAAGCGCGCCACCGCCGTCGCCGCCAGCAGCGCGAACAGCGACCCGACGAGCACGGTGCCGAGTGCCACGACGGCGCTGTTGCGCATGTAGACCCAGATGGAGTTGCCCGCCACGCCCTCGGTGAGCACCTGGGAGACGTGCTCGAAGGTGAAGTGGGTGGGGAACGGGATGAAGTCCGTGGTGAAGATCTGGTCGTTGGCCTTGAACGAGGTCGAGACCATCCAGTAGACCGGGAAGATCGCGAACAGGAAGACCAGCACACCGGCCGAGTTCAGCGCGATCCTGGTGAACCGCTTGCGGGCCAGGGGGGTCATGTGAGGTCCTCCTGCTTGACCATCTGGCGGGTGTAGACGGCGGTGACGAGGAGCAGGATGACCGTCAGCACCACCGCGATCGCCGCGCCCGTCCCCATCTTGGGCGGCGCCTTGAACGCCTCGGCGAAGGAGAAGAGCGACAGGTTGAACGCGTCGCGGTTGGTCGGCCCGTTGAGGAGCACGTAGAGCTGGCTGAACACCTTGAAGTCCCAGATGATCGACAGGATGGTCAGCACGGCGAAGACCGGCTTGAGCAGCGGGAAGGTGATCTTCCGGAACGTGCGCCAGGCGGTCGAGCCGTCCACCCGCGCCGCCTCGTACAGCTCGGCCGGAATGCCCTTCAGGCCCGCGAGCACCGACACCGCGACGAACGGGAACGACGCCCAGACCACCGTGAGCACGAGCACCAGGTAGACCGACCAGGCGTCGTTGAGCCACGGCTCGCCCGTCCAGTCGGCCCGGCCGAAGAGCAGCGTGGACAGCCCGTCGGGCAGTAGGTTGAGCGCCCAGTTGATGATGCCGGCCTCGGCGTCGAAGAGCCAGCGCCAGATCGTGCCCTGCGCCACCGGCGGGACGGCCCACGCGCACATGATCCCGACGATCACGAAGGTGGACATGCCCCTGCCGAGCCGGTGCAGCAGCACGCCGACCGCGGTGCCGAGCGCGAGCGTGAGCGACACGGTGACGGCGGCGAAGACGAGCGTGTTGCGCAGCGAGGACCAGAAGATGTCGTTGCCGAACAGCTGGGTGTAGTTGTCCAGCCCCACCCACTCCGGCTCCGCGACGCCGCGGATCACCCGGAGGTTGATCTTCTGGAACGACATCACGAACATCTGGATCATCGGGTAGAGCAGCAGGCCCGCGATGACCACGATCCCCGGCACGAGCAGCAGGTAGGGCAGAGCCCAGGGCGGCAGTCCGCTGCCCCGGCCGGGCCGGCGGGAGCCACGGCGCCGCCGGGGGGCGGAGGTGTCGCCTCCGCCCCTGGCCAGCGTTGGGGTGTTCGTCATGGTCACGACTGGTTGAGGATGTCTTCGAGTTCCTTGTTGGCCTTGGCGAGTGCCTCGTCCGCCGTGGCCTTGCCCTCGATCACCGAACGGGCCGCGTTCTGCAGGACCGCCTTGGTCTCGTTGGCCTCGGTCCACTGCGGGTCGGCCGGGAACGCCTTGGCCTTGGCGAAGGCGGCGGCGAACGGCGCCTGCGCCGGGTCCTTGGCCAGCTCCATGAGCGTGTCCGGGTAGACGGGCAGCAGGCCGCCGTCCAGAGCGTACCGGTCGGCCCACTTCTTGGTGGTGGCCAGCTTCACGAACTCGGTCGCGAGCTCCTTGTTCTTGGCGTCGTTCCAGACCGCGATGTCATTGCCGCCGAAGAACGCCGGGGTCTCACCGCCCGCCTTGGAGGGCAGCGGGAAGAACGCCATCGCGTCGTCCTTGATCTTGCCCTTGCTCTCCTCCTTGATGGTGGCGATGTCCCACGACGCGGTGAGGTACATGCCGACCTTGCCGTTGGAGAAGCGGGTGCGGATGTCGGTGGTGTTCTGCGTGAGGCGCGACTTGCTGGACGCGCCCGAGGTCACGATGCCCGTGTACGTCTCGAAGCCGCCCTTGAAGGTCGGGTCGGTGAGCTTGCCGACCCACTTGTCGCCCTCCTTGACCGCGTACTCGCCGCCCTCGGACCAGGCGAGCGCGCCGAGCAGGTGGTTGGCGTCGGAGCCGCCGTTGAAGGCGAACCCGTCGACGTCCTTGCCCTTCTCGTCCTGGATCTTCTTGGCGGCGGCCAGCACCTCGTCCCAGGTCTTCGGCACCTCGATCTTGAGGTCCTCGAACCAGTCCTTGCGGTACATGACCGCGCGGGTGCCGGCGCCCCACGGCATGGCGTAGATCTCGCCGTCGATGGTCTCCAGGCCGAAGAGGTTCTTCGGGATCTGGGCGTGCTCGCCGCCCGTGGTGATCGTGGTGACCGGGGCGAGGGCGTCCTGGCTCTGCCAGAGCGGCACCTGGTCGTTGCCGATCTCCGTCACGTCGGGACCCTCGCCGCCCGCGGCGGCGGCCGTGAACTTGTCGTTGACCTGCGGCCACGGGATCCACTCGACCTTGGCGTCGGCGCCGGTCTGCGTCTTGAAGTCGGCGACGAGGTCGTCCATGTACTTCTGGGACGGCTCGTTGGGGTCGCCGAGCCGCCAGACGGTCAGGCTCTGGCCCGCGTACTTGGGCCCGGAGGCCGCGGTGGACGCCTGCGGGTTGCTCGTGTCCGGCTCGCTGGAGCCGCAGGCGGCCAGGCCCAGGGCCAAGGCGGCCGTGGTGACCGTGATCGTCGCGATCCTCACTGGGGTTCTCCCTTCCCGGCTGTAAAGCGTGGGGGGTTGCGCTCGTCGGGTGCAAGGCCTGTGGTCCGCACCAGGCTGATCGTCAGGGTTGAATGGTGCTAAACTAACAAGAAACTTTCTTAAAAGAAACTGGCGTTAGCGGATCGTGACGAGAGGGGAGAGCGCCCGTGACACGGAACCCGGGTGTCCCGAGGCTGCTGCGCCGGTTGAACGACCGCTCGGCACTGGAGCTGCTGCTGTCCGAGGGACCGCTCACCCGCGCCGAGCTGGGGGCGCGCACCGGGCTGTCCAAGGTGACCGCGGGCCAGCTCCTGTCCCGGCTGGAGGAACGCGGCCTCGTCGAGGTGGCCGGCGAACGGGCCGGCGGACGCGGCCCCAACGCCGCCCTGTACGGGGTCGTGCCCTCCAGCGCGCACGTCGCCGGCCTGGAGGTGCTGCCCGACGCGATCACCGTGGGCGTCGCCGACATCACCGGTCGGGTGGTCGTCGAGATCGTCGTCGACCCGGCCGGACACGAGGACCCGGTCGCCGCCGTGCACGAGGCCGTGCGCCGGGCATGCGCCTCGGCCGACATCACCCTGGCGCGGCTGCGGTCGTTCGTCATCGGCACGCGCGGCGTGGTCGACCCGGCCACCGGCGACGTGCGCTTCTCCTACGACCTGCCCGCCTGGCACACCGGCGTGCTCGCCAGCCTGCGGCGGGCGCTCGGCGCCTCCGTCACCATCGAGAACGACGTCAACCTCGTCGCGCTGGCCGAGCACCGCTACGGCGCCGCCGCCGGCCAGGACGACTTCGTGGTCGTCTGGGCCGGTGTCGGCCAGGGGCTCGGCGTCATGCTCGGCGGCCGGCTGCACCGCGGCATCAGCGGCGGCGCCGGCGAGATCGGCTGGCTGCCCGTGCCCGGCGAGCCGCTCCCCGCCGACGTCAGCCGGCCCCAGTCCGGCTCGTACCAGCGACTCATCGGCCACGAGGCGGTGCTGCGACTGGCGAGCGAGCACGGCCTGAGCACCGTCGGCTCCTCGGGCGGCGAGCGTGGGCCGGCCCGCTCCTCGGCTGCCGAGCTGGTCGGGGCGGCCGTCGCCGGGGGCCGTGCGGGGTTCCTCGACGCGCTCGCCGCCCGCCTCGCCGTGGCGGTGGCCGCCGTCACCGTCGTCCTCGACCCCGGCCTCATCGTCCTCGCGGGCGACATCGGCCGGGCCGGCGGCCCCGACCTGGCCGATCGGGTGGAGCGTTCGGTGGCCAAGGTGTGCCCCGGCAGGCCGAGTGTCGTCACCACGGGCCTGACGGGCAACGCCGTCCTGCGCGGAGCCCTCGTCGCGGCCCTGGAGCAGGCCCGGGAACAGGTGTTCTCCGACACCGTCTGACCCTGCCGCCTGACCCTGCCATCTGATGCTGCCGTCTGATGCCGCTGTCTGATACGGCTGTCTGATGCCGCGGCGGGCGCCCCGGCCGGGAGCGCCGGCGGTTCTCGGGGCCGTCCGAGGGCGGACGCGAGTTCCGGGAACCTGGGACGGCTGTGGGAGGATATCTGCACATGTGGCACCCTCCCGGCGACATCGTGCTGATCTCCGACCCGCGCGTGACGACGATCCCCGTCCACGAGAGCGGCGAGCCCCTGGTCGACGCGCGAGGAAGGCTCCGGGTGCGGCCCGGCGACCCGGCCGGCGTGCACGGCCACCTGCGCGCCGGGCTGCTTACCCGCCTCGAACGTGCCGAGCGCAGCCTGCCCGACGGCTACCACCTGCTCATCGTGGAGGGCTACCGCTCGATCGCCGTCCAGCGCGCGATCTTCGACGGCTACCGGGCCGAGCTGGCCGCCCGCTTCCCCGACCTGGACGCCGACGAGCTCGCCGCCGCCACCAGCCGCTACGTCTCGCCCGTCGAGATCGCGCCGCACACCGCCGGCGCCGCCGTGGACCTCACCCTCTGCGCGCCCGACGGCACCGAGTACGACATGGGCACCGCCGTCGACGACACCCCGGAACAGAGCGAGGGCGCCTGCTACACCGCCGCGCCCGGCATCTCCGACACCGCCCGCGAGCACCGCAAGATCCTCGCCTCCGCCCTCGAACCCGCCGGCCTGGTCAACTACCCGACGGAGTGGTGGCACTGGTCCTACGGCGACCGCTACTGGGCCTTCACCACCAGCGCCCCCCACGCCGTCTACGGCCCGGCCACCCCCGGGCGGTAGCCGTGGGAAACAGCGGACCACCCGGTTACGCCGGGTTGGTCCGCGGAATTCGTCCCGGGTGACAGCCCGGCGCGATGATGGGCGGATGGACGTCAACGAGGTGCTCCTGCCCGGTGTCGGGCTGCGCTACGAGTTCACCAACCACGAAGGCGACCACATCGGCGTCGTCGCCTTGCGCTCGGGCGAGTTCGAGGTGGTGGTCTACGATGACGACCCCGACGAGGGCAGGCCGGTGTTCCGGCTCAACGAGGACGAGGCCGAGACGCTGGCCCAGATCCTCGGCGCCCCCCGGATCGCCGAACGGTTCGCCGACCTGAGCAGGGAGGTGCCCGGGCTGAGCTCGGGCTGGGTGCGGGTCCCCGAGAGCTCGACCTTCGCCGGCCGCCCGCTGGGGGAGACGCGGGCCCGCACCCGCACCGGCGCGTCCGTGGTGGCGATCGTCCGCGACGACGAGGTCGTCGCCTCTCCCGGTCCCGGACAACTCCTGCGTCCCGGTGACGTCCTCGTGGTGATCGGCACCGACGAGGGCATCGCCGGCGTGAACCGGATCCTGCAGGGCTGACCGCGTGCACGTCTCCGTCGCCCTGCTGCTGGAACTCGGCCTCATCCTGGTCGTCCTCGGCACGCTGGGCACGTTGGCCCGTCGCCTCACGCTCTCGCCCATTCCCCTCTACCTGCTCGCCGGACTGGCCCTCGGCGAGGGGTCCTTCCTGCCGTTGCCCGCCGCGGGGGAGTTCATCCGCGCCGCGGCCACCATCGGCCTCGTCCTGCTGCTGCTGGCGCTCGGGCTGGAGTTCTCCATCGCCGAGTTCGCCGCCGGGCTGCGCCGCCACGTCCCGTCGGCGGGCGTGGACCTGGCACTCAACGCACCGCCCGGCGCGGTGGTGGGCCTGCTGCTCGGCCTGGACACCGTCGGCGTCCTCGCCCTGGCCGGCGCCACGTTCATCTCCTCCTCCGGAATCGTCGCGCGGGTGCTCACCGACCTGCGGCGGCTGGGCAACCGGGAGACCCCCGCCGTCCTGTCGGTCCTGGTCCTGGAGGACTTCGCGATGGCCGCCTTCCTGCCGGTCCTGGCCGTGCTGGCCTCGGGGGGCACCTGGTGGCAGGCGGTCGCCGGCGTGCTCGTCGCGGTCGGCGCGGTGCTGGCCGCCTTCGCCGCCTCCTACCGGTGGGGACACCACATCGGCCGGATCGTCTCCCACCCCGACGCCGAACTGCTCATGCTGCGCATCCTCGGCATCACCCTCGTCGTGGCGGCCCTGGCCGAGTACGTGCACGCCTCGGCCGCGGTCGGCGCCTTCCTCGTCGGGCTCACCCTCACCGGGGAGACGGCCGAGCGGGGACGGGCCGTCATCGCGCCGCTGCGGGACCTGTTCGCCGCGGTGTTCTTCGTCGCCATCGGCGTGTCGGTCGACCCGGCCGCGCTGCCGCCGGTGCTGCCCGCCGCCCTCGCGCTGGCCGTGGTCACGGGCTTCACCAAGGTGCTCACCGGCGGTTACGCCGCCTCCCTCGACGGAGTCGGCCGCCGCGGCCGGCTCCGGGCCGGGACCGCCCTGATCGCGCGGGGCGAGTTCTCCATCGTCATCGTCGGCCTGGTCGGGGTGGGGCATCCCGTCCTGGCACCCCTCGTGGCGGCCTACGTGTTCCTGCTGGCCGTCGCCGGGCCGTTCATCACCCGCTTCATCGGCCTGACCCGGCTCCGGCCAGCGGGAGCCGTCCGGTGATGAGTGGATCGTCAGAACCAGAGGCCGCAGGGGTGGCCGGTCGGTGGGGCCGGTTGGTGGGTGGTCGGTGGGGACGGTCGGTGGGGCCGGTTGGTGGGACGGTCTGTGAGGACGGTCGGTGGGACTGGTCTTCATGTCGATCGGGTGTGCGTCCTCGGGGGCGAGGCTGAGCGCGCCGTTCGCGGCATCGGCGCGGGGCCAGGCGCTGCCGTTCGCGCCGCTGGGGGTCACCGGTCCTGACGAGGCGGATGCCGAGGCTCGCATTCCTGGTGGCGAACGCGGAGGCCCGTCCTCCTGGTGGCGAACGCCGAGGCCCGCCCTCCTGGTGGCGGAGGCCGACGGCATCCAGCCGAGCGTCCTGCTCGGACAGCGGACCCTTGAAGAGGCCGTGGCTCTGATCGATCATCAGCTCAACCGCATCTTCACGCGGGGGGAACCGGCGGCCCAACTCGGATCCGAAGCTGCCGGAGCCGGCTGCCGGCTCGGTGGTCAAGAAGGTCGAGCGACCCTCTGCCACGCCTCGCACCACGCGGGGTGACCGTCGGCCGCGCCTCCCAGCGTGTGATCTACAACGTAAAGGCGATCGGCGGCTGGGTGACCATCGTCGATGCCCTGCGAATCCACAGATGGCGGCCGTCCTCACGCCGAAGAGCCGGATGCCCGCCGGGCAGCGTGTCCCCCCGATCCGTGCGGCTTCGGCCCCAGCCCTGTTCTCGTGGCGTTGACCTCCGCCTCACCCGCCCGCCTCACCCGCCCGCGACACGCGATTCTGTGGCTGGCCATGCGGCCCTGAGGCTCAGGGGCCGGCGCGGTCCCGCGGCTCCGGCACCGGTGGCCTCACTGTGTCCGGTGGAACTGGGCGTAGGTCTCGGTCACCCAGCTGGCCGACAAGGCGCACGTCACGGCGGCCCGCCGGGGAGCCGGAGGAGCGTTCCCCTGGACAGAGGGGGCCCCGTGCGGCGGGTGGGCCCTCCCGTGCCGGCCGTCATGGAGGGGCGTAAGACACAGACGGGTGAGAGAGCGCGGTCCGGCAGCTTCCGTAAACGGCGGGTTTTGATGCCCTGCGGAGAGCAGGTTGTGCGCGGGGAGGGACAGTTCCCCCAGACGTGATGAGGGGCACAAATCGTACGGAGGCTCCCTGGCTACCCTGCGAGGTGGTTCGTGGTTGCGATGATCGGGATTGAAGAGGAGTACTTCGTCGTCGATCCCCGCACTCGCCACGTCGTCCCCCGGGCGGCCGAGGTGCTGGCCGCGGCGACCGACGTTCTGGACGTGGAGCAGGAGGTGACGCGTTTCCAGGTCGAAGCCCGTACGGCGCCCTCCCCGGACCTGAGCGAGCTGGGCGCGAGGCTGAGGGTGGCCCGCAAGGAGGTGGCGGGCGCGGCCCGCTCGTGCGGGCTGGCCGTGGTGGCGAGCGGCATCCCCGTCCTCGGCGACGTCATGCGGCCGCCGCTCAGCGACGACGTCCGCTACGAGCAGGGGCGGGTGCTCTACCGTGCCCTCCAGGACGAGATCAGCATCTGCGCCCTCCACGTGCACGTCGACGTGCCCGACGAGGAACACGCCGTCTACGTCGGCAACCACCTGCGCCCCTGGCTGCCCACCCTGATCGCGCTCGCGGCCAACTCTCCGTTCTTCGTCGGCCGTGACACCGGCTACGCGTCATGGCGGGTGATCAGCTGGGGCCGGTGGCCCGTGGCGGGCGCGCCGCCGTACTTCCCGTCGTTCGCCTCCTACGAGGGAGCGCTGCGGGCGCTGTCAGAGTCGGGCGCGCTGATGGACGCGAAGACCGTGTACTGGGACGCGCGCCCGTCATCGAGGCTGCCGACTGTTGAGGTACGGGTCGCCGACGTGCCGCTGGACGTCAGCGACAGCCTCACCCTCATCGGGCTGATCCGCGCCCTGGTGGTGACGGCGCTGGCGGACGTGACCAGGGGCGACCGAGGGCTCCCCATCCCGTCAGAGGTGCTGCGGGCGGCCTACTGGCGTGCCGCCCGTGACGGGCTCGCGGGCGACAGCCTGGACGTCCGGGCGGGCACGCTCGTGCCGGCGCCGGTGATGGCGGGCCGCCTCCTCCACCACGTACGGCGGGCGCTCGCGGAGGCGGGTGACCTAGCGTTCGTGGAGGAGGGCCTGGGCCGGCTGCTCGGCAGAGGGTCGGGGGCGATGCGCCAGCGTCAGATGCACGCCCGCCACGGCCACCTGGCCGGCGTGGTGGACGACCTCATCGAGGCCACCGTGGCCTGACACCCCGTGCCCCGGGCAAGGGCGCGGGGCCGGGTCACCGGGTCCGGAAGCGCGACCCGCGGGGCCGGGTCACCGGGTCCGGAAGCGCGCCGCGGAGTCACAGGGGCGCCAGCACCATGAGGATCTCGTCGCGGTCGTCATCGGCTGACAGGCGTAGCGCCTTCGGCCAGCGGCCGATCTCCTGCCAGCCGAGCCGGGTGTAGAAAGCCTCCAGGCCGACTCCGGCTCGGGCGGTGAGGCGGAGTTGTTCGAGGCGCATCTCCTCGCGGGCGATCCGCCGTGCCTCCTCCATGAGCGCCGACCCGATGCCACGGCCGCGGCGCAGGGGATGGGACTGGACGTGGTGGACGCTTCCCCAGTGCGCGACCAGCGGGTCGAGGTCACGGCGGATGTGCATCCAGCCGGCGAGCATGTCATCCAGGGAGGCCACGAGCAGGCGGCTGCGTTCGGGGTCGAGGGTCGCGATGATGCGGTCGGCCACGGGGGTCACCTGCGCGGTGTCGACAGGCGGGAACGGGAACCCGGCCGCCCCTCCGGTGTTGGTGACCGCGATCCAGCAGTCGACCAGGTCCCTGACCGACTCGCCGGTGATCTCGTCCGGCCGGGTGTACTGGCGGAGCGTGACG
This sequence comes from Nonomuraea muscovyensis, assembly GCF_014207745.1. Taxonomy (NCBI): domain Bacteria; kingdom Bacillati; phylum Actinomycetota; class Actinomycetes; order Streptosporangiales; family Streptosporangiaceae; genus Nonomuraea; species Nonomuraea muscovyensis. Next base: position 1,159,152 of record NZ_JACHJB010000001.1, on the reverse strand, counting down.
AGGCCGTCGCCGCGCACGCCCATCATCGACCGGGCGCTCGGGCCGCCCGGCGACGGGTCCGCTGCCTGTGTGGAGGTATGGTCCATCGGTCCTCTTCGAAGATGTGGTCCGGCCAGCAGGTGAAGGTGTCCGCTCGGCAGCCGGCAGTGCCGTGAGCGTCCTCACCGGTCCGCTCGGCGACGGATACCAGGCCTTTCGCCCAGTCGCCGCCTCCAACCGGGTTCTCGCACCGGGTCTCCAGGATGATCTTCGACCCGGCCTGTGGATGTGGCTCTGGGACCGGTCCCCAGACCCGCTTTCCGCTTCGGCCTCAGCTTCCGGACCCCGGCTTCCGAACCCACCTTCGGGTCCCGGCTCCGAACCCAGGCTTCCGCCTTCTACCTCCGAACCCAATCCGCGAACCCAACCCGCGGATCCGACCCGCGGACCCCGGTCGGACCCAACCGTCGGACCCAACCGTCGAACCCGACCCGCGGATCTACTCCGGACCTGGCCTCCTGTCCCAGCTGTCCAAGCTTCTGGCCCAAGCTCTGGGCCCGGCCTTCGGACAGGGCTTTCGGCTGCCGAACCGCTGGCCACCCTCCAGGCCTGGCCTTCGGACAGGGCTTTCGGCTGCCCGGCCTCAGGGCCGAGCCCCCGGGCCTGGTCTTCGGGCCTGGTCTTCTGGCTTGATCGGCGAGTCGGAGTGGCCTGAGCTAGGGGAAGTCGTCGTCGATCTCCAGGCCCTCCTGCTCCAACGCCTCCTTGACGACCCGGAAGGCGAGGCCCGGAGGGTAGCCCTTGCGGGCGAGCATGCCGGCGAGCCGGCGGGTGCGGGTCTGGGTGTCGAGGGTGCGGGTGGAGGCGAGCTTACGCTCCACGAGGCGACGGGCCGTCTCGAGCTCCTGGTCGGGGTCGAGCCGCTCAACGGCCTCGTTGACCGTGTCGGAGTCGACCCCGCGGTGGCGAAGCTCGGCGGCCAGGGCGCGTTTGGCCAGGCCGCGGCCGTGATGGCGGGAGTCGACCCACGCCTCGGCGAATGCCTCGTCGTTGATCAGCCCCAGCTCGGAGAAGCGGTCGAGCACCGCCTCCGCAGCCTCTTCCGGCACGTCGCGCTTGCGCAGGGCCTGCGCGAGCTGGGCGCGGGTCTTGGGGGCCATCGTCAGCAGCCGGAGGCAGATGGCCCGGGCCACCGCCTCGGGATCGGCGTCCGGTGCGGTGGCGGCTTTCGGGCCGTCATCGGGTCCGTCGGGCAGCCATCCTTCGTTCGCACTCGCAGCACGACCGCGCCGCCCACCGGCCCGGCCGCCCGTCCGCCGGCCACGACGAGGTTTACGCGCGTTCTCCGGCTCGCTCCCCTCCTCGGGGGGCAGCAAGGGGGCGGGTGACCACCAGGAGGTGGCCTCGTCCCCGGCCCGGGGCCCTCCACCAGCTCCCGACCACCCGGCCCCGAGCCCACCGGCTTCGGATCCACCCGCCTCGGACCTGCGGGTTGCGGACCCACCCGCTCCTGAGTCGTTGGCACCCGCAACACCACCGGCGTCCCGACCGTCACCAGAGGCCGGAGCGTCACCGACACCTGGACCGGCACCCGCGTCCCGAGCGCCGTCGGCGACGTCGCCGGTGCCTCGGCCGTCACTGGCGGTGGGGAGCTTGGACCCCGGCACACCACCGGCTCCCGGGGCCGCGAATCCCGCGGTGAGGTCGGCTGCGAGGGCCCCGTGATCCAGGGCCACGCCGCCCTGGGGTGTTGCGCGATCTGATGGTGCTCCGACCTGGGGTGCTTCGTGATCTGCGGCCGCGCTGTCCTGAGATGCTTCGTGGTCTGGTGTCGTGGTGCCTCGGGAAGCCCCCTGGACGGTCATGCCGCTTGGAGCGGGGCTCGCGTCGTGCTCCTGGGGGGAGGCGGCGGAGTCCGCTGGGCGGCGTTTGCGTTCGCGCCACTCGGTCACCGACGGCCAGCCGCCCCCGGATGACGATGCGGACCCGCCCCGGTCGGACGAGGGGGGAGCGCCCTTCGAGCCGACGGGGTCGTCGTCCGGGGAGGGGAGGTCGCGGCGGCTCCTGGCGTGGGACGAACGGGAGCCCCCGGCGGATGAGGGAGGGGAGTCGGGCCAGGCGCCCCAGTCGCGAGCTTGAGGCGCCTTCGCCGGATCGGTGTCACTCATGTGGCGACCGATCAGACGTCACCGGGCTTCGGCGTGGCGGCCTTGGAACCGCGGCCGGACGGGGCTGCGGCCGGAGCGGGGGCGGGGGCTTCGGCCGGAGCGTCGAGACGCGGGCCCACGCCCAGCTTGTCCTTGATCTTCTTCTCGATCTCGTTGGCCATGTCGGGGTGGTTCTTCAGGAAGTTGCGGGCGTTCTCCTTGCCCTGGCCGAGCTGGTCGCCCTCGTAGGTGTACCAGGCACCGGACTTGCGGACGAAGCCGTGCTCGACGCCCATGTCGATCAGGCCGCCCTCGCGGGAGATGCCCACGCCGTAGAGGATGTCGAAGTCGGCGACCCGGAAGGGCGGGGCCATCTTGTTCTTCACGACCTTGACGCGGGTGCGGTTGCCGACCGCCTCCGTGCCGTCCTTGAGCGTCTCGATGCGGCGGATGTCCATCCGGACCGAGGCGTAGAACTTGAGTGCCTTGCCGCCCGTCGTGGTCTCCGGCGAGCCGAACATGACGCCGATCTTCTCGCGCAGCTGGTTGATGAAGATGGCGGTGGTGCCGGTGCTGCTGAGCGCGCCGGCGACCTTGCGCAATGCCTGGGACATCAGGCGGGCCTGGAGGCCGACGTGGCTGTCGCCCATCTCGCCCTCGATCTCGGCCTTGGGCACCAGCGCGGCGACGGAGTCGATGACGATGATGTCGACGGCGCCCGACCTGATCAGCATGTCGGCGATCTCGAGCGCCTGCTCACCGGTGTCGGGCTGCGAGACCAGCAGCGCGTCGGTGTCGACGCCGAGCTTCTTGGCGTACTCGGGGTCGAGGGCGTGCTCGGCGTCGATGAACGCCGCGATGCCGCCCGCACGCTGTGCGTTGGCCACGGCGTGCAGCGCGACCGTGGTCTTACCCGAGGACTCCGGGCCGTAGATCTCGACGATCCTGCCGCGAGGCAGGCCGCCGATGCCCAGCGCGACGTCAAGGGAGATCGACCCCGTGGGGATCACCTCGATGGGGGCTCGCGCGTCATCGCCGAGGCGCATGACGGAGCCCTTGCCGAACTGCCTCTCGATCTGTGCGAGGGCGGTCTCGAGGGCCTTCTCGCGGTCGTTGATAGCCATGGGAACTCCCCCTGCAGGGTCGTGGTCGGTCGGTCGAGTGAAAGCTACGGCCTGCCACCGACATTTTCTGCTGATGCCGGGGAAGACGTGGCCCGGCAGGTCCCATGGTAGCCGAACGACTGTTCGATCACACCGCGAACACGCTGCTGCACGGGAGTCCGTTCGGAGTCGTCCTGTGCCACCGAACCTTGACGATCATCAGGTTCGTGTCACCGGCGCTCGCCTGGCACGGGGTACCAGGTCGTCAGGGGTGGCGGTGGGCTCGGGGGCGCGTACGCGACCGGCGGTCCGGGCGCGGGTGCCCGGATGGTTCTCCCGGTACCTTCGGCGGCCTTCAGCCGAGTTGCTCGGCCAGTCCGACGATGATGCCCTCGGGGCCGCGGACGTAGCAGAGCCGATAGCTGTCCTCGTACCGCGCCAGCTCGCCGACGAGTTCGGCGCCGTGGGTGCGCAGGCGGGCGACGACGTCCTCGATGTCGTCGACGGCGAACATGATGCGACGAATGCCCAGCGTGTTCGCCGGCGCGTCCTTCGGCTCGGCGCTGATCACCTTCGGCGTGTGGAACATCGCCAGCTCGATTCGGCCGTGGCCGTCCGGGGTCCGCAGCATGGCGATGTCCTGTCGGACGTCGTCGAGCCCGATGACACGCTCCACCCAACGTCCCTCGATCGGCGCCTTGCCCTCCAGCTCCATGCCTAGTTCGACGAAGAACGAAATAACAGCGTCAAGGTCGTCGACAACGATGAGGACGTTGTCCATCCGATGGATCGTCATGCTGGGTCTCCCTGGTGTGGTGCCGCCACGGTGGCCGCGTCCGCCCCGGAGACGGAGCCGCCAGGCCGTTCTCGACATCCTCTGCCCACACCTTCGAGAACCTCTTGACGCGGCAGTGCCCGGACCGCAGGGAGTGCGCAAGAGCCACAGCCCCCACGGCGGGATGACGGCGAAGAAGCCCAGGGAGAGGCACGAGGAGAGCGAGGCAGGGTGCGGGTCCGAGCAGACCGCCGAGGGCGGGTTCTGGTCGAGGGGCGGCGCGGACGATGGGTGGTGCCCGGGGCGGCGGGGGCGAGGGTGCCGCGCGATCAGGGGAGTGGGGCTCATGGTGGAGCGTCGGGCGCGCCGGTGGGAGGGGGTGGTGGTGACGGGGTCGGCCGGCTCTCGTACAGCCTGAAGTCACGAAATTTCGGGCTATTTCGCCGTACAGGATCGCGGGCGTCGCAAGGCGGGGAGATTCTCCGTTGAGGGTTGGAGGCGGCGACGTGTCGAGCACGTACACCGGGGAACGGCGCACCCATCTGCGGGCTCTCGCCGAGATGCTGCCCGCGCACGGATTGGTGGGCCGCATGATGGGCGGCGATGATCCGATGCTGCGGGTCTGGCATCCGGGGACCGGCCGTCAGACGATCGTCTTCGCCGCGCTCACCCCCGACGGGTGGGTCTTCCTGTGGTCGCCGGGCGGCCAGGGACGGACCGACGACCTCGACCGCACCGCCCGCGCGCTGAGGGACACCCTCGACCCGCCGCCGCCCGGGTGAGCCCGCTATCGCAGGCGGGGCGGGACGTCCTCCACCTGGCAGACCGCCCGCCAGACCGACTTGGCGCTCTCGCCCTCGGCCAGCGCCTGCATCACCGTGCGGCCGTCGAGCGGGGCCAGCACGTAGTCGCGGGCCCACGAATCGGCATAAGCGTCGCCGAAATGGGCGCGCATCCGTCTCCAGAACTCGGTCAGGCGCATCACTCAAGTATGGAACGGCGACGGGCGTGGGTAGGACACCCGCATGGCCAAGAAGCCTTCACCCCCGAAGACAGCCAAGACCAAGGCCAACCGCGCCAGGCGCCGCGTCCTGCGGCTCGCGCAGCGCCTCGCCGTACGGAAGGAGAGAGCGGAAAGGTCCGAACGGCACGCGGCCGTCGACAGCACGCCACGGGCGGGCATGCCGAGGACGCGCAGGGCGTCGCGGCGCTAGCCGGCCCGCTGCGGCGGGGTCACAGCACGCGTGCGCCGTACATCTCTCCCAGGTGGTCGGCGAGCAACTCCAGACGGGCGCCGTCGGGATCGCGGAAGTAGATGGAGGCGCCGCTCTCGATCCGGTGCGGCACGCCGGCCACCTCCAGCTTCCCGCGCAGCCGCTCCCAGGTGACGGGGTCGACGGAGATCGCGATGTGGTGCAGCCCGCCGAGCACCTCCTGGTACGGGCCGAGGTCGAGCCCGGGGAAGTCGAAGAAGGCGAGCAGGTTGCCGTTGCCGATGTCGAAGAAGAAGTGGCTGGAACCCTTGTAGTCGCGGTTCTCGAAGATCTCCGTGAGCGGGAACTCGAGGAGCTCCTGGTAGAACCTGATCGTCCGCTCCACGTCCGACGAGATCAGGGCGAAGTGGTGCAGGCCGCGGGCACTGCTCGGAGGCCGGCGCGGTAAGAGATGGCGCTCCTTGATGCCTTCGCGGCGAGCTTCTATGGCTGCGTAGTCGATGCCCACGGTGGCTCTATGTCCGCCTGTGCCCCCGCTCAACCGCCCGCCGGGGCCACGGTGCCTTTTTGTCGGTACGGCGAGGCACTATGGCTGGGTGAGCTCGTTCGACCACTTCAGCCAGGTGACCAGGCAATGGTTCACCGGAGCCTTCGCCGCGCCCACCGCCGCGCAGGAGGGCGCCTGGGCCTCCATCGCCCGCGGTGACAACACCTTGGTCGTGGCGCCGACCGGCTCGGGCAAGACGCTGGCGGCGTTTCTGTGGTCGCTCGACCGGCTGGCGGCCGGGCCGGCCGACGACGACGCCGGTAAGAAGCGCACCAAGGTGCTCTACGTCTCGCCGCTCAAGGCGCTGGCCGTCGACGTCGAGCGCAACCTGCGCGCCCCGCTGGCCGGTCTGGAGCAGACGGCCAGACGGCTGGGGCTGCCCGTGCCGGCGATCTCGGTGGCGATCCGCTCCGGTGACACGCCCGCCGACGACCGCAGGCGCTTCGCCGCCAAGCCGTCCGACATCCTCATCACGACGCCGGAGTCGCTGTTCCTGCTGCTCACGAGCCAGGCTCGCGAGGCGCTGCGCGGCGTGCGCACGGTCATCGTGGACGAGGTGCACGCGGTGGCCGCCACCAAACGCGGCGCCCATCTGGCGTTGAGCCTGGAGCGGCTCGACGCGCTGCTCGACCGGCCGGCGCAGCGCATCGGGTTGTCGGCGACCGTCCGCCCGGTGAGCGAGGTGGCCGCGTTCCTGGGCGGATCCCGGCCGGCGACCGTGGTGCAGCCGCCCTCCGACAAGCGCATCGAGGTCGAGGTGGTCGTCCCGGTCGAGGACATGACGCAGACCGAGGCGGCGCCGCGCCCGGCGGGCGGTGAGGAGTTCGCCGCCGAGCCGGCCAACCGGTCGATCTGGCCGCATGTCGAGGAGCACCTGTTCGATCTGATCGCGGCCCACGACTCGACGATCGTGTTCGCCAACTCCAGGCGGCTGGCCGAACGGCTGTGCACCCGACTCAACGAGCTGGCCCACGACCGGGCGCGCGGCGGGGCGGAGCCGGTGGACCTGTCGATCTGGGAGACCGCCGCGGACGGGCCTGCGGGGCGCACGGGCCCGCAGACCGGGCGCACGCCCGACGCGAGCCCGGGCGGCGGCCGGGCGATGCCCGAGCCCGTGCGGCGCATGCCCGCCGAGATGATGGCGCAGGCCGGGGCGAGCAAGGGGGCGATCTCCGAGATCGTCCGCGCCCACCACGGTTCGGTGTCCAAGGAGGAGCGGGCCCAGATCGAGGAGGCGCTCAAGTCCGGCCGGCTGCCCGCCGTGGTCGCCACCTCCAGCCTGGAACTCGGCATCGACATGGGCGCGGTCGACCTGGTCGCCTGCGTCGAGGCACCGCCGAGCGTGGCCAGCGGGCTGCAACGCATCGGTCGCGCCGGTCACCAGGTGGGTGCCGTGTCCAAGGGCGTCATCTTCCCGAAGTACCGGGGCGATCTGGTGCAGACGGCCGTGGTGGCCGAGCGGATGAAGAGCGGCGAGATCGAGGAGTTGCGCTACCCGCGCAACCCGCTCGACGTGCTGGCCCAGCAGATCGTGGCGATGACCGCGCTCGACGAGTGGACCGTCGACGAGCTGGAGGGCCTGGTCAAACGGGCCGCCCCCTACGCGACGCTGCCCCGCTCGGCGCTGGAGGCCACCCTCGACATGCTGGCCGGGCGCTATCCGAGCGAGGAGTTCGCCGAGCTGCGGCCGCGCGTGGTGTGGGACCGGGTGACGGGCACGCTGCGCGGCCGGCCCGGCGCGCAGCGGCTCGCGGTGACCAATGGCGGCACGATCCCCGACCGCGGCATGTTCGGCGTGTTCCTCGTCGGGGAGAAGTCCTCCCGGGTCGGCGAGCTGGACGAGGAGATGGTCTACGAGTCGCGCGTCGGCGACGTGTTCGTGCTCGGTGCGACGTCCTGGCGCATCGAGGACATCACGGCCGACCGGGTGCTCGTCTCGCCCGCTCCCGGCCAGCCGGGCAAGTTGCCGTTCTGGCACGGCGACGCCCCCGGCCGGCCCGCCGAGCTGGGCCGGGCCATCGGCTCCTTCCTGCGCGAGCACGCGGGCGGCGGCTCCACCGAGCGGCTGCGCGCGGCCGGCCTGGACGAGTACGCCGCGGCCAACCTGCTGTCCTACCTGGCGGAGCAGCGCGAGGCCACCGGCTACGTGCCCGACGACCGCACGCTGCTGGTCGAGCGCTTCCACGACGAGCTGGGCGACTGGCGCGTGGTCATCCACTCGCCGTACGGCGCTCGGGTGCACGCCCCCTGGGCGCTGGCCGTCAACCGGCGGCTGCGTGAGCGCTACGGCGTCGACGTGCAGGCCGTGCACTCCGACGACGGCATCGTGCTGCGCATCCCCGACACGCTGGCCGAGCCGCCGTCCGACGTGGCGGCGTTCGACCCGGAGGAGATCGAGCAGATCGTCACCGAGGAGCTGGGCGGGTCGGCGATGTTCGCGTCGCGGTTCCGGGAGTGCGCCGGCCGGGCGTTGCTGCTGCCCCGCCGCATCCCCGGGCGGCGCAGCCCGCTCTGGCAGCAGCGCCAGCGGGCTGCCCACCTGCTGGGGGTGGCCTCGCGCTACGCCTCGTTCCCGATCGTGCTGGAGACGATGCGCGAGTGCCTGCAGGACGTGTTCGACGTGCCGGGGCTCGTGCGGCTCATGCGCGACATCGCCGCTCGCAGCGTGCGCGTCGTCGAGGTGGAGACCTCGCAGGCGTCTCCGTTCGCGGCGTCCCTGCTGTTCCACTACGTGGGCGCGTTCATGTACGAGGGCGACGCGCCGCTGGCCGAACGGCGGGCGCAGGCCCTCGCGCTCGACACCACGCTGCTGGCCGAGCTGCTCGGCCAGGCCGACCTGCGCGAGCTGCTCGACCCCGACGTGATCTCCGATGCCGAGCGCGAGCTGGCCCGGCTCGACCGGCCGCTGCGCGACGTGGAGGACCTCGCCGACCTGCTGCGCTCGCACGGCCCGCTGCTGTCTCCCGACGTGAGCGTGCGCGGCGGCGACCCGGCCTGGCTGGAGGAGCTCGAACGGGCCCGCCGCGCCATCCGGGTGCGGATCGCGGGCGAGGAGCACTGGGCGGCCATCGAGGACGCCGCCAGGATGCGCGACGCGCTGGGCGTGCCACCGCCGGTCGGGGTCCCGCACGCGTTCCTTGAGCCCGTGCCCGACCCGCTGGCCGACCTGCTCGCCCGGCATGCCCGTACGCGGGGGCCGTTCGAGGCGGGCTCGGCGGCGGCCAGATTCGGGCTCGGCGTGGCGGTGGTCGGCGACGCGCTGCACCGGCTGGCCGGCTCGGGGCGCGTGGTCGCCGGCGAGTTCCGGCCGGGCGGCCGGGGTGAGGAGTGGTGCGACGCCGGGGTGCTGCGCATGCTGCGGCGCAGGTCGCTGGCCCGGCTGCGCAAGGAGGTGGAGCCGGTAGCGCCGGAGACGCTCGCCGTCTTCCTGTCCGCCTGGCACGGCGTCACCGGTGGGTCCGGCGCGGGTGGCTCGACCCTTCCCGGCGGGTCACGTGGTGCCGGGGGCGTCGGGACGGCCCGGGCGATGGACGCGCTGGTGCACGCGATCGAGCAACTCCAGGGTGCCGCCGTGCCCGCCTCGGCGCTGGAGACGCTGGTGCTGCCGTCGCGGGTGCCCGGCTACCATCCGGCGCTGCTCGACGAGCTGACCTCGTCCGGCGAGGTGATGTGGGCAGGGCAGGGGTCGCTGCCGGGCGGCGACGGCTGGGTGTGCCTCTACTTCGCCGACACCGCGCCGCTGCTGCTGCCCGAGCCCGGCGAGATCACCATGACGCCGCTGCACGAACAGGTGCTGGAGGCGCTCGGCGGGGGAGGGGCGCTGTTCTTCCGCGGGCTGTCCGACCGGCTCGGTTCCCTCGACGACGCTGCGCTGGCCACGGCGTTGTGGGACCTGGTGTGGGCGGGGCGGGTGTCGGGCGACACGCTGGCGCCGCTGCGGGCCACGCTGGGCTCCGGGCGTCCCGCGCACCGCCCGGCGACGACGCGGCGCCGCCGGGCCGTGCTGCCCACCAGGAGCGGGCCGCCGACCGTGGGCGGGCGGTGGTGGCTGCTGCCCGCGCCTGCCGCCGACGCGACCGTGCGCGCCCAGGCACAGGCCGAGGCGCTGCTCGAACGGCACGGCGTGGTGACCCGGGGGGCGGTGACGTCCGAGCGGCTGCCCGGTGGGTTCGCGCCGGTCTACCAGGTGCTGCGCGCCTACGAGGAGAGCGGGCGGTGCCGTCGGGGCTACTTCGTGGAAGGGCTCGGGGGTGCGCAGTTCGCGCTGCCGGGTGCGGTGGATCGCATGCGTGCCATGGCTCCGGGGATCGCGCCGGGGGCGCGTGGCGGCGCGGGTGCGCCGGAGGGCCCGGCCGGCGGGGATGGCCTGCCGTCGCTGCCCGGAGATGTGGGCGGCCGTGGTGAGGGTGATCACCTCGTGGGTGGTCGCGGTGAGGGACCTGGTGCCGGTCGTGGTGTGGGTGATCGCGGGGTAGGTGGTCGTGGTGGTCATGGCGTGGGTGATCGAGGGATAGGTGGTCGCGGCGACGGCGGTCTCGGTGCGGGCGCCGGTGGGACGCGCAGGGCCGTGGTGCTCGCCGCCGCCGACCCCGCCAACCCGTACGGGGCCGCGCTGTCGTGGCCGGCGCATCCCGGCGACGTCTCGCACAAGCCCGGCCGGAAGGCGGGGGCGCTCGTGGTGCTGGTCGATGGGTTCCTGGTGCTCTATGTGGAGCGGGGTGGCAAGACGCTGCTGTCGTTCACCGACGACGAACGGCTGCAACCGGCCGTGGACGCGCTCGCGCTGGCCGTGCGCGACGGGGCGCTGGGCAAGCTGACGGTCGAGCGGGCCGACGGTGCCTCGATCGTGGAGTCCCCGCTGGCGGCCGCGCTGGAGGAGGCGGGCTTCCATCCGACACCTCGAGGGCTGCGGCTGCGGGCCTGACAGGGGGTGGGGGGTGCGCCGGGGTCGGGTGGACCTGATGTCGGTTCTGGGGCTTTCGGCGAAACAGGGCACAGGAGGTCGTTGGGGAGCGGCGGAGCGAATGTGGGGAAATTCTCGTGGAACGGGAATATGTTGCCGACCGAAGAGATGATGACCCATAAGACACGCTTGATAACGCGTTTGCTTGCTCGTGACCTGTTCGACGCATAACCTCGACGGCAGTGAGGGAGTTACTCCGCGCAGCGGATTGCCATACCGGTGAACAACGGACGAACGAGCTTGGTCGATCGAGACAGGCCAGGTGCCGGCTGCCCAGGCCGGTGCCCGGTCAGCCTTGGCGTGCGCACGACACACGTCGTGGTGCGGTCACGGCGATGACGCCGACAGGCTTTCCGTGCTGCGCAGGTGACCCCTCCCGCAATTGACCACTGCCTTTGTGGTGTGACGAGGCGAGGAGGGCAGGGCGCACATGGGGCCGCTTGTCGTGGTGCTGTCGGTGGCGGTGCTCCTGCTCACGTTCGGGATGATCGGTGCGCTGCTGATCGTGGTGCGGCGCACGTCCGGCAGCGTTCCGCAGGCGTCCCAGCCCACCTCCGAGCAGGTGCAGGCCGTCAACGACGAACTGGAGCAGGCCCGGCAGGAGGCCGGTGAGATCCGCGGCAAGGCCAGGACGGACGCCGAGGAGATCCTGCGCAGGTCGGAGGCGGCGGCCGAGAGCGCCGTGCAGATGCGGCGCGAGGTCGAGGAGGAGAGCCGGACACTCAAGTCCGAGCTCAAGGAACTGCGCGCCGACCTCGAACGTCGTGAGGGCCGCCTGGCCGAACGCGAGCAGCGGCTCGACGAGGAGGCCCGCAGACAGGCCGAACGCGAACGCAAGCTGGCCGAGACCGAGATCGAGCTGGCCGACCGGCGGGCCGAGCTGCTGCAGGTGGAGGACGAGCGGCGGGCCATCCTCGAACGGGTCGCCGGGCTCACGGCCGAGCAGGCCAAGGCCGAGCTGGTGATGGAGATCGCGAACCAGGCCAAGCGCGAGGCCGCCCTCATCATCCGGGAGATCGAGGGCGAGGCCCGCCGGGAGGGCGAGAAGCGCGCCACCAAGATCGTGACGTTGGCGGTGCAGCGGCTGGCGGCCGAGCAGACGGCCGAGTCGGTGGTGAGCGTGCTCCACCTGCCGGGCGACGAGATGAAGGGCCGCATCATCGGCCGCGAGGGGCGCAACATCCGGGCGTTCGAGTCGACCACCGGCGTCAACCTGATCATCGACGACACCCCCGAAGCGGTGCTGCTGTCCTGCTTCGACCCGGTACGCCGGGAGACCGCCAGGCTGACCCTGGAGAAGCTCGTGCTCGACGGCCGCATCCACCCGCAGCGCATCGAGGAGGCCCACGAGCGCAGCCGGGCCGAGGTGCAGGACCTGTGCGCCCGCGCGGGCGAGGACGCCCTGGTCGAGCTGGGCATCACCGACATGCATCCCGAGCTGACCCTGCTGCTCGGCCAGCTCCGGTACCGCACCTCCTACGGGCAGAACGTCCTCAAGCACCTCATCGAGTCGGCCCACATCGCCGGGATCATGGCGGCCGAGCTCAAGCTGGACCAGCGCCTGATGAAGCGCTGCGCGCTCCTGCACGACATCGGCAAGGCGCTCACCCACGAGGTCGAGGGCAGTCACGCGCTGATCGGCGCGGAGATCGCCCGCCGGTACGGCGAGTCGGAGGACGTGGTGCACGCCATCGAGGCGCATCACAACGAGGTGGAGGTCCGCACCGTCGAGGCGGTGCTCACCCAGGCGGCCGACGCCGTCAGCGGCAGCCGTCCCGGCGCCCGGCGTGAGTCACTGGAGGCCTACGTCAAGCGGCTGGAGCGGCTGGAGCAGATCGCGCAGTCGTACGACGGCGTGGACAAGGTCTTCGCCATGCAGGCCGGGCGGGAGATCCGGGTCATGGTCAAGCCCGACGCGATCGACGACATCCAGGCCCAGGTCATCGCCCGTGATGTGGCCAAGCAGGTCGAGGAGGAGCTGACCTACCCGGGCCAGATCCGCATCACCGTGGTCCGCGAGTCCCGCGCCACCGAGTTCGCCCGCTGACGCGCCGGAATCCTCGCCGGGTTCGCCCGCCGCGCGCCGGAAGCGCCGCTGGGTTGCCCGTCGGCGCGCCGTGAGTTCCGCCGGGTGAGGTCCGCAGAAGCGCCGTGAGTTCCGCCGGGTGAGGCCCGCTGAAGCGCCGTGAGTTCCGCCGAGCCGCCCGCTGCTCCCCCCGAGTCCGCGCCACGAGAGTCGGGACGCCCCACCGTACGGGTGGAGGGTCGCTTGCGGGGCAGGAGCCCCGCAGCCGACCGTCCGTTCCGAAGGGGGAAGCATGAGCGAGGGGTACGACCGGGTCGCGATCGTCACGGGCGCCGACTCCGGCATCGGCAAGGCGAGCGCCGTGGCGCTGGCCGAGCAGGGGTTCGACGTGGGCATCACGTTCCACGAGGACAGCGACGGCGCCGAGGACACCGCCGCCGCGGTACGCGACCTGGGCAAGGCCGCCGCGCTGCGCCGCCACGACCTGACCGATCCCGAACGCGCCGCCGCGGTGGTCGACGACCTGGCCGAGGAACTGGGCGGGCTGGGCGTGCTGGTCAACAACGCGGGCACCGGCAGCGCCGAGCCGGTGCTGGACATGAGCTACGAGCGCTGGCGGGAGGTCGTCGCGGTGGACCTCGACGGGCCGTTCCTGTGCGCGCAGCGGGCCGCCCGGCGCATGATCGATTCGGGCCGGGGTGGCCGCATCGTCAACGTCACCAGCGTGCACGAGGAGTACCCGCGGGTGGGGTCCGGGTCGTACTGCGCGGCCAAGGGCGGGCTGCGGATGCTGAGCCGGGTCCTGGCGCTGGAGCTGGCGGAGTTCGGGATCACGGTCAACACCGTGGCGCCGGGGGAGATCGCCACGCCGATGACGGGGCAGGCGGACGTGCAGCCGCAGACCGGCACCCGGCCCGGCTATCCGATCGCCCGCGCCGGTGACGCCCGTGAGGTGGCGGCGGTGGTGGCGTTCCTGGCCGGTTCGGGCGCCTCGTACGTGACGGGGGCGTCGCTGTTCGTGGACGGCGGTCTCGGACTGATGGGGCCCCAGGCGGCGGGCGCGCTCAGCTCCGGCGAATGGCGCAAGGGCTAGGCTCAGGTGAAGATCTGCTGGTAGAAGGCCAGCTCGGCGGCGAGGGCGGTGGCCCGGGTCTCGGCGCGCCGGAACCCGTGCGACTCGCCCTCGAACGTCAGGTACGTGCACGGCACGCCGCGCTCCGACAGGGCGTCGGCGAAGGCGGCCGACTGCTCGGGCGGCACGATCGGATCGTCCAGCCCCTGCAGCAGCAGCATCGGGCACGACACCCCGTCGACCAGGGCGAGCGGCTCGCGGGTGGCGTAGAGGTGCGGGTCCTCCGGCCCGACGAGCCACTCCACGTAGCGTGACTCGAAGTCGTGGGTGTGGGCGTTGAGCGGCGCGAGCGCGCTGACGCCGTAGTAGGAGACGCCGCCCGCGAACGCGCCGGACCGGCAGCAGGCCGCCATCACGGTCCAGCCGCCGGCGCTGCCGCCGCGCACCGCGATGCGGGCCGGGTCGGCCAGGCCCTCGGCCGCGAGCCACTCGGCCGCCGCGATCGTGTCCTCGACGTCCACGACGCCCCACTGCCCCTTGAGGCGTTCGCGGTAGGCCCGGCCGTAGCCGCTGGAGCCGCCGTAGTCGACGCTGAGCACGCCGATGCCGCGTGAGGTGAGCAGCGCCTTGCCCAGGTCGAGCGCCACGGTCGCGTGCGAGGTGGGCCCGCCGTGCACGAAGATCACGTAAGGCGGTGGCGCCGACGGGCTCACGGCCGGGTTGGCCGGCGGGTAGAGGTGGGCGTGCACGTGGCGTCCGAACCGGCCGGACAGCTCCACCGGTCGCGGCGTGGGCAGGTAGGCGATGTCGGGCAGTTCGTCGACGTCGCGCCGCAGCCCCTCCACCCGGCCCGTCACGGTGTCGATCCGGACGACCGACCGCGGCACCGACGGGCCGTACCCCACCCCGACCAGCGTGGCGCCGTCGGCGGCCAGCGCGGGGTCCCAGCCCTCGTAGGGCACGTCGAGGCCGGTCAGCTCGCCGGAGACCGGGTCGAGCAGCCCGAGGCGCAGGTCGCCGCGCCCGTGGAGCACCGCGAGCCGCCCGTCCGGCAGCACGATGTAGGGCCGGCCGCCCAGGTGCCAGAGCGGCCCGGCGAACTCCTCCTCGGCGGGGAAGAGCGCCTGGGAGGAGGTGCCGTAGAGGCCGATCTGGTAGAGGTTCCACCAGCCGGACCAGTCGGAGATCAGATAGAGGTGGCCGTCGTCCTTCCACTGCGGTGCGAGGACCGACTCGGCCGTGCCGCCCTTGACCGTCCACGACGCGCCGTCGGCGAGGCGGGTGACGCGCAGCTCGGTGCCGTTCCACGGCATGCGCGGATGGCTCCAGCAGACGTAGGCGAGGTGTCGCCCGTCGGGCGAGAGCGTGGGAGAGGCGTAGAAGTCGGAGCCGGTGGCGTGCTCGCGCGGCTCGCCGCCGTCGAGCGGGATGGAGACGACGGAGCGTGACACCTTGCCGTCGTCGTGGTGGTGCTCGCGCACGCACCACACGTGGCCGTCGCGGACGAGCAGGTCGGCGTAGCGGGAGCCGTCGTCGGGGGTGAGCGGGCCGGGCGCCGCGTCGCCCAGCAGGTAGAGGCGCTGGTCGGCGAGGTTGGCGAAGACGACCTCCCCGGCGGGGGTCACCGTGTAGGGGCGCCCGCCGTACTCGTGGACGCGGGTGCGGGCGCTCCACGGGGCGGCCAGCAGCTCGCCGCGGGTGCCGTCGGCGGCGCGGCGCATGATCGTGGTGCGGCCGCCTTCCTCGGGCCGGTCCTCCGTCCACCACACCTGGCCGTCGAGCGCGGTGGGCCAGCCCAGGCGGAGGCCGGAACGGGCGACGTCGGTCGTGGAGATGGGGGACGGCCAGAAGGACATAGTCGAATCCTGCCGGAAGATCGGCATGAGCGGAGGGCGGTCACCCAGAGTCGGGTGACCGCCCTCCGTGCCGAGCTGTCAGGTCAGGCGCCGCCGGCCGGTCCTTCGACGGCGGAGACCGCCACCGGCTTGGCCGTCGTCCTGCGGCTGCGGCGGCTGCGCTTCTCCAGCCACGTGGCGAACGCGCTGAGCGCCATGGCCATCGCGATGTAGATGACGCCGATGACGACCGCCGCGGTCAGCTTCGTGCCCGGGTACGCCGACGGCAGGGTCTTGAAGCCCATGTTGAGCAGGTCGGTGTACACGATGAAGTAGCCGAGCGCGGTGTCCTTGAGCAGCACCACGAGCTGGCTGACCACGGCCGGCATCATCGCGGTGATCCCCTGCGGCAGCAGGATGAGCCGCATCACGCCGCCCTTGCGCAGGCCGATCGCGTAACCGGCCTCCGACTGGCCCTTCGGGATCGACAGGATGCCCGCCCGCACCACCTCGGCCAGCACCGAGCCGTTGTAGAGCGTCAGCGCCAGCACGATCGCGAACAGCGCGTAGTCGCCGCCGCCGAGCACGTTGGGCGCCAGGAACCAGATGAAGAAGATGAGCAGCAGCAGCGGGATGGCCCGGAACAGCTCCACGATCACCCCGGCGGGCATCCTGATCCACCGGTGGTCCGACAGCCGCGCGATGCCGAAGACCGCGCCGAACACCAGAGCGAACACCGCGCCCAGCGCGGCGGCCGCGAGGGTGCCCATCAGGCCGGGGATGAGGTAGCCCTGCCACACCTCGGCGGTGAGGAACGGCTCCCAGATCTCCCAGTTGAACTGCCCCTTCTCGTCGAGCTTGAGCACCGTCCAGACGAGGACGGCCAGCAGCGCGAGCCCGGAGACGGCGGTGAGCAGGTTGTTGCGCAGCCGCCCGCGCCGGCCCGGCGCGTCGAACAGGACGTTCACCGCGCTCATCGCGCCACCGCCAATCTCCTCGACAGCCACCCGGTGTACCAGCCGATGGGCAGGACCACCACCAGGAAGGCGAGCACGATGCCGATGAAGATCGGGATCGACACGCCGGTGGTGTCGAAGGTCTCCCTCATCACGGCGGCCACGTCCACGGTGTAGCCGGCCGCGGCCACCACCGTGGTGTTCTTGATCATCGCGATCAGCACGCTGCCGAGCGGCGCGATGACGGCCCGGAACGCCTGCGGGAAGATGATCAGCCGGACCGACTGGAAGAACGTCAGCCCGATCGCCCGCGCCGCCTCGGCCTGCCCCATCGGCACCGTGTTGACGCCCGAGCGCAGCGCCTCGCACACGAACGCCGAGGTGTAGGCCGACATGCCCAGCACCGCCAGCCAGAACGAGTTGTACAGCGGCACCTCGGTCGAGAAGATCAGCCCCAGCGTGTCACTGAGCCCGAGGTAGCAGAAGGCCAGCACCAGCGTCAGCGGCGTGTTGCGCAGCACGTTGACGTACGTCGTGCCCGCCGCGCGCAGCACCGGCGTGGGGGAGACCCGCATGGCCGCCAGGATCGTGCCCACGACCAGCGAGAAGAACCCGATGAGGACCGAGAGCAGCAGGTTCTTCAGGAAGCCGGAGAACAGCTCCGGCCCGTACTGGATTAGTTCGTCCATTGTGCTCCACCAGTGAGAACGGCGGCGGCGGCCGGATCACCGGCCGCCGCACTCGTGAGGATCAGGCGCAACCCTCGGCCGGTGGTGCGGACGTGGGGAACTCCATCCCCGTCTTGCCATACCACTTCTCGAGCAGCTGCTTGGCGGTGCCGTCCTGCCACATCTTCGTGATGGCGGCGTTGACCGCCTCGCAGGTGGCCTTGTCGCCCTTCTTCAGGCCCACGCCGTACTTTTCGTCGGTGAACGGGTCGTTGAGGAGCTTGTACTTGCCCGGCTCCTGCGCGGAGAAGCCGGCCAGGATCAGGTTGTCCGTGGTCACGGCGTCGAGGTTGCCGCCGCTGAGCTTCTGCACGCACTCGGAGTAGTTGCTCGCGCCGACCAGCTTGGCGGGCAGGCCCAGCTTGCCGTCCGGCGGCGGGTCGGTGATCCGCTTGTAGGAGTTGGAGCCCTGCGCCTGGCAGATCCTCTTGTCCTTGAGGTCGGTCGCCTTGGCGATGCCGGCGGCGTCCGCGCGCACCATCGTGTCCTGGTGGGCGATGATGTACGGCCCGCCGAAGGTCACCTTGGGCTTGCGCGCCTCGGTGATGGAGTAGGTGGCGAAGATGATGTCCACGGTGCCGTTCTGGAGCAGTGCCTCGCGGTTGGACGAGGGCGCCTCCTTCCAGGTGATCTTCACGTCCTGGCCACCGGCGAGCTCCTTGACGACGTACTTGGCGACGTCGACGTCGAAGCCCTCGGGGTCGGCGGTGCCCTTCTTGAGACCGATGCTGGGCTGGTCCCACTTGGTGCCGACAGTGATCTCCTTGGCGCCCTTGACCTTCTCCAGCGCGTTGGTGTAGCTGTCGCCGCCTCCACAGGCGGCCAGGCCTGCCGCCATGGCCGCCATGGCGAACACGGCCCCCGTTCGGCGTATCTGCATGGTGCTTACCTCAATCTTCCTGCGGGCTTCAGTGGGTGAGGATCTTCGAAAGGAAATCCTTCGCCCGGTCGGTCTGGGCGTTGGTGAAGAACTCGTCGGGGGTGTTCTCCTCGACGACCTGGCCTTCTGCCATGAAGACCACCCGGTTGGCGGCTCTCCTGGCGAACCCCATCTCGTGCGTGACCACCATCATCGTCATCCCGTCACGAGCGAGCCCGATCATCACGTCGAGCACCTCCTGGACCATCTCGGGGTCCAGCGCCGACGTCGGCTCGTCGAACAGGATCATCTTCGGGTCCATGGCCAGCGCCCTGGCGATCGCGACACGCTGCTGCTGACCGCCTGACAGCTGCGCGGGGTACTTGTCCGCCTGTGCGGCGATCCCCACCCGCTCCAGCAGCTCCATGGCTCGCTTGTCCGCGGCGTCACGACCCTGGCCGCGCACCTTGACCGGCCCCAGCGTGACGTTCTCCCTGATCGTCTTGTGCGCGAACAGGTTGAACGACTGGAACACCATGCCGACCTCGGAGCGGAGCCGCGCCAGCGCCTTGCCCTCCTCCGGCAACGGCTGACCATCGAAGATGATCTTGCCGTCGTCGATGGTCTCCAGCCGGTTGATCGTCCGGCACAGCGTCGACTTGCCGCCGCCCGACGGGCCGATCACGACCAGCACCTCGCCACGGGAGACGGTCAGATTGATGTCCTTCAGGACGTGCAGCGCCCCGAAGTATTTGTTGACGTGCTCCAGCTGAACCAGCGGAGCGGCGTCCCCGTTGTCCGTCATGCGTCAAAACCTAGGGGGCGTTAGGGCGCTGGTCACTAACCGAGCGGTACCGATCCGATCACATCCGGCCGTCAAGCTGGTGTTTCACCACTGTAAGGCCGAGCCGCGCCGGGCAACGACTACCCTGGAACGTGCGATGACTGTGACCCAGGAGAGCCCCCGCACGTATGAGGTGCGCACGTACGGGTGCCAGATGAACGTGCACGACTCCGAGCGGCTGTCCGGCCTGCTGGAGGACGCCGGCTACGTCCGCGCGGCCGACGGCGAGAACGCCGACGTGGTCGTGTTCAACACGTGCGCCGTGCGGGAGAACGCCGACAACCGCCTCTACGGCAACCTCGGCCACCTGCGTCCCGCAAAGGCGGGCAACCCGCGCATGCAGATCGCCGTGGGCGGCTGCCTGGCGCAAAAGGACCAGGGCGAGATCGTCCGCCGGGCGCCGTGGGTGGACGTCGTGTTCGGCACCCACAACATCGGCGCGCTGCCGGTGCTGCTGGAGCGGGCCCGCGTGCAGGGCGAGGCCCAGGTGGAGCTGAAGGAGTCGCTGGAGGTCTTCCCCTCCACACTGCCCACCAAGCGCGAGTCGGCCTACGCCGCGTGGGTGGCCATCTCGGTCGGCTGCAACAACACCTGCACCTTCTGCATCGTGCCGTCGCTGCGCGGCAAGGAGAAGGACCGCCGCCCCGGCGACGTCCTGGCCGAGGTGCGGGCCATGGTCGACCAGGGCGTCCTCGAGGTCACCCTGCTCGGCCAGAACGTCAACACCTACGGCGTCGAGTTCGGCGACCGACTGGCGTTCGGCAAGCTGCTGCGCGCCTGCGGCTCGGTCGAGGGGCTGGAGCGGGTGCGCTTCACCTCGCCGCACCCGGCGGCCTTCACCGACGACGTGATCGCCGCCATGGCCGAGACGCCCAACGTCATGCACCAGCTCCACATGCCGCTGCAGTCGGGCTCCGACCGGGTGCTCAAGGCGATGCGCCGCTCCTACCGGGCCGAGCGCTATCTCGGCATCATCGAGCGGGTCCGCGCCGCCATGCCCGACGCGGCCATCTCCACCGACATCATCGTCGGCTTCCCCGGTGAGACCGAGGAGGACTTCCAGGCCACGCTCGACGTCGTCCGGCAGAGCCGCTTCGCCAACGCCTTCACCTTCCAGTACTCCATCCGCCCGGGCACGCCCGCGGCCACCATGGACGACCAGGTGCCCAAGGAGGTCGTCCAGGAGCGCTACGAGCGCCTGGTCGCGCTGCAGGAGGAGATCTCCTGGGCGGAGAACAAGAGGCAGGTCGGCCGCACGCTGGAGGTGCTGGTCGCCGAGGGCGAGGGCCGCAAGGACGACGCCACCCGGCGCCTGTCGGGCCGCGCCCCGGACAACCGGCTCGTGCACTTCGCGGTGGGCGACGAGCGGCCGCGGCCCGGCGACATGGTGACGGTCGAGGTCACGTACGCGGCGCCGCACCACCTGGTGGCCGACGGGGCGCTGCGCGGGCTGCGCCGCACCCGGGCGGGCGACGCCTGGGAGGCGCGGCAGGGGGCTCCGTCGGCCGGCAAGGGCGTGCTGCTCGGCATGCCCGCGATCGGCCGCCCGGCTCCCGAGCCCGCTCCGGCGGCGGGGGGCTGCCCGGCCTGACGGTCGGTCACCGTCCCAGCAGGCGTTCGCAGTACTGGCGGCGCAGGTCGTGGAAGGTGGCGCACGGGTTCGCGCCGACGTGGGCGGGCGGCCCGGCGCGCCTCTCCGACAGGACGTCGCCGGGAGGCGGGGTCAGCGACGGGCGTGCGCCCGCGGGGTGACCTGAGCCGCTCCGTCGCCCGGGATCGCCTCGGCGCGCGGCTTCGGCGGCCCTGGTGTCGGACCGGTCGGGTTCGGCCTGGGCGGTGGCCGTGTTCCTCGGGGCGGTGCTCGCGCGCCCTCGGCCGGTGCCCGCCCGTGGGGCTGTGGCCGCCGGCCGCGGGCCCGGTTGCTCGGGCCGCGCATCCTGCCCACGGTGCCCCGGCATGCCGGTGGCCGGGTGCCGTCCCACCCGGCCCTCTGTGATGCCGTTCGGCCGGCCCCCGTCCACACCCTCGGGGATGCGCGGCGGGGCAACGCGCTGCCGCCAGCCGGACCGCCCTCCCGACGGCCCGTCCACCGGCTCTTCGGCCACCCGGTCGGGCGGTTCCCCGGACGACAGCTCACCTGGACCGGCCGGCAGCGTGCCGGGCGGCGGCGACGGCAGGTCCGAGCGATGGGTAAGTCGGCTTACCTGATCGAATGCCGGTGCCTTTTCCCGCTCCGGCCTCGGGGTTCCGGCGAACGCCAGAAAAACGCCGGCCCCGGCGATCATGAGGACGCCGGTTACGCCCGCCAGGGGAGCCAGCCGGTCCCACCGACCTGGGCAGATGGACCTAAGGGGGGACAAGTCGTGATTCCTTTGTGATAGGTGCGCGAGCATTCCGCTGTTGCGGCTAGTGTGGTCCATCACCCGCGGAAGCCGGCGAGCTTTCCCGATACGACCGCAGGGAGCTGTCACACCATGCAAGATCCGACCGAGCCGGATCGCCAGGAGATCCTCACCGGGCCGGGCGAGGAGTCCCGCGCCCCCCGGAAGCGAAGGCAGGCAGGCAACAGGACCGTCCTCATCGCCGCCTCGGCGCTCGTGGGCCTGCTCGCGGCCGGAGGCATCGGCTTCTCGCTCGCGGGCGGAGACCCCGCGCAGCCGGACCGGCCCACCCAGAGCCAGAGCCCCGGCACCGCCGAGGGCCCCGGCGAGGACCTGGGCGACGACGGCGATGCCACCATGGGCGACGTCACGACCGAGGAGCCCGGCGACGGCACCCGCGCCGAGGGCGGCGGCGAGGACGACACCGCGTCCGTCGGCGACGAGACGGGCGGCGTGGCCGACGACGGCGGCACGGACGACACCTCCACCGGCGCCGCCGGCAGCGACAGCAAGGGCACGTCCGAGTCCAAGAACACGAACGTCAACAAGGACAGGCAGCCCACCACGGCCCCCGCCGAGGACCCCGCCGGCACCACCGCGGACGGCGCGGCCGACGGCCCCTCCGGCGAGGTCGCCGGCCAGTGCGCCAAGAGCGGCTGCTGAGTGCACGGCGTCCGCAAGTGGCTCAGCGGTTCGACGGCCGACTGGACCTGTGGACCGGGCCACTTCCTGCCTAGGGTCGTCCGCATGACGACTGACAGCGCCGCCCGCCTGCGCGCCCTGCACGTGCCGGGCGCCCCCGTGATCCTGCCGAACGTCTGGGACGCCGCCTCGGCCCGCGCCGTGGTGGCGGCCGGGTTCCCGGTGGTCGCCACGGGGAGCGCGGCGGTCGCCAGGGTCCTCGGCCACGACGACGGGGAGGCGACCCCGGTCGCCGAGATGATGGCCGCGATCTCCCGCATCGCCCGCTCCGTCGACGTCCCGGTCACGGCCGACGTGGAACGGGGTTACGGGCTGGACCCCGCCGAGCTGGCCGGCCGGCTGCGCGAGGCGGGGGCCGTCGGCTGCAACCTGGAGGACTCCGACCCGCGCACCGGCGAGCTGGTTGCCCCCGGTGAACAGGCCGGCTTCCTGGCGGCCGTCCGCGAGGCCGCCGGCCCCGACCTGGTGATCAACGCGCGGATCGACACCTACATCCAGGGCGGCGGCACCCGGGAGGCGGCCGTGGACCGGGCCCGCCGCTACCTGGACGCGGGAGCCGACTGCGTCTACCCCATCGGGCTCGGCGACGAGAAGGAGATCGAACGCCTCGTCGCGGAGGTGGCGGCGCCGGTGAACATCCTGTTCCGGCCCGGCGTCCCGTCCCTGGCCAGGCTCGCCGAGCTGGGCGTGGCCAGGGTGAGCTTCGGCCACGGCCTGCACCAGGCCGCGTACGAGCACGCCCGCACCCTGATCCAGGCCATCGCCGAGGGACGCGACCCCTACCGGTAGGCGGCCGCGTCAGCCGGATCGGCGGCGGAGGAGCCGGGCCAGCCGGCCCGGCCGCGGCGCCTCCGGAGGCACGCCGAGCCACGCGGCGAAGGCCAGCGCGTCGGCCCGCGAGCCGCCGGGAGGCTTGGGCCGGGCCCCGGCGTACTCGGCGAAGATCCCGGTGAAGCGAGGGCCGAGCCGGGCCACCAGGTGGGGAGCCGACCTGGCCACGAGGCTGCGCCGTTTGGCGATCAGCCCGGCCGCCTGGACGCGGAGCCGTTCCGGGTCGAAGCCGTCCGGGTGCGGCCCCGCCGCGACGAGCGCCGTCAGCAGCTCGCGCTGGGCGCGCGCCAACCGCGCACGGCGTTCGCCCTGCTGCTCGTCCTGACCCCGCTGGTCGTCCTGCCGGTCAGGCACCGGACATCGCCCCTCTGACCCGGCCGAGCTCGTCGGCGAGCACGGTGTCGCTCGGGTAGTCGGCGTCCCACTCCAGCAGCACCCCCGGCGGACGCGCGCGGGCGCACAACTCGGCGAGCAGGTCCAGCACGTCGGGGGGCACGGTGGTGGTGTGCGTGTCGTGCCAGACGCCGTCGTGCGCGTACCCGCCGGCGACGTGCACGTAGGCCAGCCTGTCCAGGGGGAGCACGTCGAGCGCGGCGCGGGCGTCCAGGCCCAGGTTGACCTGGTTGGTGTAGAGGTTGGCCACGTCGACGAGCAGCCCGACCCCGGTCCGCTCGACCAGTTCGCCGAGGAACTCCGCCTCGGTCATCTCGTCGTCGGGCCAGCCGAACACCGCCGCCACGTTCTCCAGGGCGAGAGGCACCGGCAGGGCCTCCTGCGCCTGCCGGACGTTCTGGACGATCACCGACAGGGCGTCCCGGGTACGCGGTACGGGGAGCAGGTGGCCGGCGTCCAGGTCGCCGGCCCTGACGAACGCGAGATGCTCGCTGACCAGCGGCGCCCCGAGGGCCTCCGCGCACGCCGCGAGATGGGCGAGGCGCTGGGGATCGGGCTGCTCGGCGCCGCCGATGCCGAGCCCGACGCCGTGCGGGATCACCGGCGTACCCCCGGCGCGGAGCGCCCGGAGTGACTCGGGCAGGTCCGACGGACGGACGGTCTCCGCGATGACCTCCACGAAGTCCACCCCGAGCCGTTCGACGGTCAGATCGATCTCCGGCCGCCAGCCGATGCCGACGCCCAGGGGGTCCGGGCCGCGGGTCACGTGCCGCCCCCACCGCATCCGCCGCTGCCGCAGCTCGAACCGCCGCCGTCCACGGTCGACAGGCTCCCGCCGAAGTCAGCGCCTGAGTCGCCCCAGCCCCCGCCCGGACCGCCGGACTCGCCCCAGCCCCCGCCCGGGCTGCCGCCGTGCCACGTGGTGGAGAAGCCGCCCGTGCTGTACGCGCCGCAGTGGCCCGGGGCGCAGCACGTGGTGTAGACCCTGTCCCGGGCACGGTTGTCGCGGGCCAGGGCGTCGGCCAGGCGGCGGTCGGGCAGCTCGGTCAGCCCGTTCACCGCGAGCACTCCGAGATCGTCCGAGGCCCGCCACGTGCCGTCGGCAGCACCGGCTGTCAGGGAGTTGACGTCGACGGTGTCCAGCGCCGCGCGGCCTGCCTTTGTCAGCGGATCGGCCATGAGCCGACGCACCCAGAAGAAGCAGGCCACACCGGCGGCGGCGGCGAGCGTCGCGATCGCCGCCGCGCCCGCGCGGAAGACGGGGAACGCGCCGGCGACGGCCACGACCACCGCCAGGGCGGCGAGGCCGAGCAGCCAGCGCGACCGGCGGTGTGCCCGGGCCCTGACCGGTGGCGGGACCAGCAGCCCCCGCCTCGACAGCGTGATCGCGAGCCGGCGGAGCACTTCGT
Source organism: Nonomuraea muscovyensis (assembly GCF_014207745.1). Classification (NCBI taxonomy): domain Bacteria; kingdom Bacillati; phylum Actinomycetota; class Actinomycetes; order Streptosporangiales; family Streptosporangiaceae; genus Nonomuraea; species Nonomuraea muscovyensis. The sequence continues at coordinate 1,134,388 of NZ_JACHJB010000001.1, read as the reverse complement.
GGCCGGCGACGGCGTGCCGGATCTCGGCCGTGGCCGAGCCTCCGGGAGTGCTCGCGACGTGCCGGTGCACCACGCGCTCCACGGGTGCGCGCTTGGCGGGCCGGAACCCGTGCACCGGCGTGACGGTCCCCTCGCTGGACACCCGGAGTCCGTGCTGGGCGACCAGCGACGCCAGCGCGGTGTTGACGACCCGGCGTGGCCCGCCGGCCAGGTAGGCCGCCTCGTAGAGCTCCAGCTGCGGCGGCCCGCTGGGGACGGCGCGCGAGCGGGCCCGGGCCAGCGGCGCCCGGATCCTGATGACGGCGACTGAGACGAACACGAGCAACGCTATTGCGGCTGTGTGGAGAGCCCCGTCCATGTGCCTCCCTTGGGAAGTCGGTGTGCACACCTCGTCCCGATAGGTCTGATCACCACGTAGGACGATCCGCCGTGAAGGAGAGTTTCCTGCGGAGCACGAAAAGCTTGGACGTTTGATGAAATTTCGTAGGATGCGGTGGTGACAGCTGTCCTGCGGTGGCCCGGTCGCCTCGGCCCGGTCGCCTCGGTCAGGTCGTCGCGCGCGTGGGCACCGGGACGGTCATGAAGTCGCGGGCCACGAACACCTCGCCGTCGTAACTGCGCCGCACGTCCTCCAGGAAGGCGGGCTCGTCGGCGAAACCGTAGCGCTCGGAGAAGTGGGTGAGCACCAGCCGCCGTACCCCGGCCTCCGCCGCGACCTGCCCCGCCTCGGCCGCCGTCAGATGGCCGTACTCCTTGGCCAGCGCCGACTCGCCCGACAGGAACGTCGCCTCGATCACCAGCAGGTCGGCGCCCGCGGCCAGCTCGAACACGGCGTCGCACAGGCGGGTGTCCATGACGAAGGCGGCGCTCTGCCCCGGCCTCGGCGCGCTGCACTCCGCGAGGCTCACCCCCCGCACCGAGCCGGTGCGCTGCAGTTCGCCGATCTCCGCGCCGCGGATGCCGTGGGCGGCCAGGCGTTCGGGCAGCATTCGCCGACCGGCCGGCTCCTGGACGCGGTAGCCGTACGACTCCACGGGGTGCGACAGGCGGCGCGCCGTCAGCGCGCCCACCTCGGCGACGTCGCCGGAGAGCGGGTGCTCGGCGATGACGGAGGTGTCGGCGAAGACGGCCGCGTGCCGCAGCCTGCGCCAGTAGGTCTCGCCGGAGGCCGGGAAGACGGCGTTGACCGGGTGCCGCACCCTGTCGCGGGCGATGCGCTGCACGACGCCCGGCACTCCCAGGCAGTGGTCGCCGTGGAAGTGCGTCACGCACAGCCAGTGCACGTCGTTGGCGCTGACCCCGGCGTGCGCCATCTGCCGCTGCGTCCCCTCGCCCGGATCGAACAGGAACCCCTGACCGTCCCAGCGCAGGAGGTAGCCGTTGTGGTTACGGTGGCGGGTGGGGACCGCGCTGGCGGTGCCGAGCACAACGAGCTCACGAGAGGACATGATGACCACGGTCGCGTACGCCGAGGTGCCGACGCCGGTGGGGCCGTTCACGCTGGCCGTCACCGAGGAGGGGCTGGTGGCCTCCGGGTGGGGGTCCCGGGAGCGCCTGGGCGGGCGCCTCGGCCTGGCAGAGGTTCATGACCCGGATCGTACGGCTTCGGTCGTCGCCGAGCTCGACGATTATTTCGCGGGCGAGCTGCGGGTGTTCGAGACGCCCATCGACTGGCGGCTCACCTCGGGCACCCGGCGCCTGGTGCTCCAGGCTTTGCACCGGGTCCCGTACGGCACGGCCGTCACCTACGGCGAGCTGGCCACCCGCAGCGGCTCCACCGTCCCGGCGCGCGGGATCGGCTCCATCATGGGCTCCAACCCCATCCCGATCGTGGTGCCCTGCCACCGCGTGATCGCGGGCAACGGCCTGGGCGGCTTCAGCGGCGGCGAGGGTGTCGAGACGAAGCGCTGGCTGCTCACCCACGAGGGCTACCTGCAGCCGACGCTTCTCGATCTGTGACCACCGGTCGACCGGCGGCGGTCAGCCGGTGGCCGGCCGTCGTGGCCGTCGACGCGGTCCCGGGCACGCCCGCGCATGCCCTCTCTCGGCGCCCCCGACCGGCGCCCCCGACCGGCGCCAGGGGTGCCGTGCGTCCATCCATACCCGGAGTGTTGACACACTTGTCGGTGTGCGCCAGCCAGTCATCGCCGTCGTGGGGCCCACCGCGGCCGGAAAGTCCGACCTCGCCGTGGACCTCGCCCTCCGCCTGGGGGGCGAATGCGTCAACGCCGACTCCATGCAGCTCTACCGGGGCATGGACATCGGCACGGCCAAGCTGACCCTCGCCGAGCGGCGCGGGGTGCCCCACCATCTGCTCGACATCTGGGACGTCACGGTGACGGCCAGCGTGGCCGAGTACCAGAAGCTGGTCAGGCCGCTGCTCGACGCCGTCGCCGTGCCCGTGCTCGTCGGGGGGAGCGGCCTGTACGTCCGGGCGGCCATCGACGACCTGGAGTTCCCCGGCACCGACCCCGCGATCAGGGAGCGGCTGGAGACCGAGCTGGCGGAGACCGGTCCGGCCCCCCTGTACGAGCGGCTGCGAGAGCGCGATCCGGCCGCCGCCGCGGCGATCCTGCCCAGCAACGGCCGGCGCATCGTGCGCGCCCTGGAGGTCATCGAGCTGTCCGGGCGGCCGTTCTCGGCGACCATGCCCTCCTACGAGGCGGTCTGTCCGAGCGTCCAGATCGGGCTGCGGGTGCCGCGGCCGGAGCTGGACGAGCGGATCGCCGTCCGGGTCGAGCGGATGTGGGCGGCGGGGCTGGTCGAGGAGGTGCGGTCGCTGCTCGGGCAGGGGCTGGCCGAGGGCCGCACGGCCTCCCGCGCCCTGGGGTACGCCCAGGTGCTGCGCTTCCTGGCGGGGGAGTGGACGGAGGAGCAGGCGGTCGAGGAGACCGTCAGGGCGACCCGGCGCTTCGCCCGCCGCCAGGAGTCGTGGTTCCGCCGTGATCCGCGGGTGCGCTGGCTGCCGTACGACGCCCCGGACCTGCTGGAGCGCTCCCTCGCGGAGATTGCCGGCCGAGCGGGTGGATAGCATGCGAAGATGCGGTTTTTGAAGGGCCACGGCACCGAGAACGACTTCGTCATCCTCCCCGACCCCGACGGCGAGCTGGACCTGTCCGGCTCGATCGTCGCCCGGATCTGCGACAGGAGGGCCGGCATCGGCGCCGACGGCGTGCTGCGCGTCGTACGCGCCAAGCTGAGTCCGGAGGTCTCCGAGCAGGCCGGCGAGGCCGAGTGGTTCATGGACTACCGCAACGCCGACGGCAGCATGGCCGAGATGTGCGGCAACGGCATGCGGGTCTTCGCCCGCTACCTCGTCGAGGCGGGCCTGGCCGAGCCGGGCGAGTTCGCCGTGGCGACCAGGGGCGGCCTGCGCAGGGTGCGCCTCGACGTCTCGGGCGACGTGACCGTCGACATGGGCAAGCCGGTCGTGCACGGCCGCAGCCTCACCACCGTCGCCGGCCAGGACTACGAGGGCCTGCACGTCGACATGGGCAACCCCCACCTCGCCTGTGCCATCGGCGACCCGGTCACCCAACTCGACCTCACCCACCAGCCCGGCTTCGACCCGGGGATCTTCCCGGGGGGCGTCAACATCGAGCTGTTCAACGCGGTCGGCCCCGCCCGGGCGGTCATGCGCGTGTACGAGCGGGGCTCCGGCGAGACCCGCTCGTGCGGCACCGGCGCCATCGCGACGGCCGTGGCCGCCGCCGCCCTGTGCGAGGAGACGACGGGCACCTGGACCATCGAGGTGCCGGGCGGCACGCTCGGCGTCACGCTGGACGAGCGCACCAGCTACCTGTCCGGCCCGGCGGTCATCGTCGCGGACGGCGAACTGAGGCTTGCAGAATGATGTTCTCCTGAGGGATTCTGGGTCTGCTTTCCGAACCGAGAGGGGTTGGACATGGCAGACCCACGCACCACCGCACGCCTGGCCAAGGGGCCGATCGGCCGCTACGGCGGCGGCTTCATGGTCTCGCGGGAGGCCAAGGCGCTGTGCGAGCGGCACGGTCTCGGCCCCCGCGAGCTGTACTTCCGCGGTAGGTGCGGCGTGCTCGGCGAGTGTGACGCCGACGTGGTCGTCTCGGCCGCCGTCTTCTTCCCGCCCGCGCACGTCGAGGAGAGCTGGAACGGCGGGCGCAAGCTGCCCGTGGAGCAGGCCGTCGAGCTGTACGCCGGGGCCTGCCACGAGTGGGGGCGGCGCAGGCTCGGCGGCCACGAGGGCTGCGCCCGGCTCGCCGAGCTGCTCGAACCGGTCGTCCGGCGAGCCTCCTCCGTCGGAGCGCCGCTGTTCGCCGGCTGGCGGGCCGTTCCCCTGCCCGATGACCCGCCCGCCCGGGCCACACAGCTCATGCACGTCCTGCGCGAGCTGCGCGGCGGGCTGCACGCCAACGCGGTGGTGGCCGCCGGGCTCCGGCCGCTGGAGGCCATTCTCGCGGCCGACCACAGCGGCACCCCGTTCGGCGATGCCGCCGGTGAGACGATCGCCAGGTTCTTCCAGTGGCCGCAGCCGTACGAACGGCCCGGCCCCGAGATGATCGCGCGCCGCGCGGCCGTGGAGGAGACTACGGACGATCTCTCGGCAGAGGTGTTTTCGGTGCTTAACGACCACGAATCGGACGAGCTCATCGAGCTTCTGCGTTTTGGGCAGGCTCATTGACCTGGCAGACTGGCGTGCCATGGACGTGGACATCTGGGCCTGGGTCGGCGAAACCCAGCAGCAGCTTTCTGAGGCGGGCAACGTGGGCCTCGCCATGGCGCTGGGAGACCTTCCCGCGCAGGCCTACGAGGGTCGTTACCCGCAGTTGGACGTGATGGCCCCCGCCATCGCCCAGCAGGCGGAGGCGCTGGAGCTGCCCTGGCTCGAGTTCTACGCCCGCTACTGGCACCTGGTCGGCCGCGTCGGCGACCGCGCCCAGGGCGCCGTCGCCATCGACGACGCCGAGCAGCTCCTGGCGTTCGCCCAGCGCGAAGACGTGCGCGACTGCCCGGCCGCTCCGGCCGCCGTCGAGACGCTCGCCCTGGCCTGGGCCAACACCGACGGCTCCGGCTACGCCACGGAGCGGCTGGAGACGCTGGCCGCCGTCATCGAGGGCCTCACGCCGGCCGATCCCGCCTACACCGGCCTCGTCACCCAGCACGTCGCCGCCCTCGTCGACGCGGGCCGGCCCGGCGACGCCGTCGCCTACGCCGAGTCCGCCGTCGAGGCGCTCACCGGTGCCGGCCGCCAGGCGAGCTGGGAGCTCGGCGCCGAGAGCGCCCGCGCGCTGCTCGCCGCGGGCCGCGCCGAGGACGCGCTGAGCGCGCTGCAGGCGGCGGCCGACTTCCAGGCCGACGACCCGGTGGCCAAGGCCCGCCGCGACGGCGTGCGCAGGGCGCTCATCCTCGCCACTCTCGGCCGCGTCGCCGAGGCCGTCGACGCGCTGCCCGACCTCGACGTGGTGGGTGAGCACCCCCGCTCCTGGGTGGAGTGGTCGCAGGCCGTCCGCCTGCTGGCGGGCTCCTCCCAGATCACCAACACCTGGCAGCTCGGCCGTGTGCTGCGCCAGTGGATCGACTACTTCGCCACCATGGGCGGCTACCGCGCCCGGGTCGAGCTGGCCCTGGTCGCCGGCGAGCTCGCCCTCGCCCGCCAGGGCATCTGGCAGGCCAGGCTGCTGGCCGACCTGGCCGAGTCCGGCACCGCCGAGCTGCGCGACGCCTCCGGTGTGGCCGAGCAGATCGCCGCCCTGCGCGCCGCGGCCGACGCCACCCCCGAGCCCGAGGCCCCCGGGCCGGTCGAGGAGCGTGTCGCCTACTTCGACGCCGCCGACGGCCACAACGCCGACCCCGAGCGGTGGGCCGGCTGGCTGGCCCCCCTGTCGGGCCAGGACCTGGAGACCACGCGCCGCCACACCACGACGCTCGGCTACCTCGGCTACCCGGCGACCGGCGTCGACCTCTACTGGAAGCTGCTGGTCGACTCCGGCGAGGTGGCCTCCGCCGCCCCCGAGGACCTGGCCTACCTGACCACGCTGCTGGTCGAGGCCCGCCAGGACGAGCGGCTGGAGCAGTTCGCCGCGATGCTGCCGCACGACCAGCAGCATCTCGCGCTGGCCCGCCTGCACAGCGCCCGTGAGCGCTGGCAGCAGGCGCTGGACGAGGCCGAGCACGCGCTGGCGGCCGGGGCCGGCCTCGACGCCCGCCGCCTGGTCTCCGGCGCCGCCCAGCAGCTCGACGACAACGCCAGGGGCGCCCAGGTGCTCGCCGAGATCATCGACGAGCTCACCGAGGAGGACGTCTGGCGCATGATCGTCATGGCCACCTCGGCCGAGGACTGGGACACCGTGCGCAAGGGCGCCGCCAAGATCGGCATGCCGATCAAGTCGACCGAGGGCCCGATCGAGGAGGAGATGGGCCTCATCCGGGTCATCCTGCCCGCGCCCGACGGCGGCCAGCGTCAGGTGCTGTCCATCCGCACCGGCCCCGCCACCGCCCGGCTGGCCCTGCCGCAGCCGCGCGGCATGGACTACAACGCCGGCGACCTCGTCGTCTTCGACCCGCAGCTCCTGGAGCCGGTGCCCGACGACCCGCAGGAGCAGCAGAGCTTCGTGCCGCCGTTCGCCGCGGTGCGCATCCTGCGGCCAGGCGGCTACACCAGCTACTTCTTCGACGGCGCCGCGCCGAACGAGTCCGACTGGGCCGAGTTCACCGAGGTGATGGCCGAGCGCGGGTGGCCCATGTGGGTCTACAGCGACGAGAACTACCAGATCACCCACCCGACGACGGGCGAGCCGCTGCCGGGCGTGTTCGGCTGGGTCGCGGTGCCGCCCGACGTCTCGGCGGTCGAGGTCGACGCCCTGCTCGACGACGCCACCGAGCGGTGGTCACACCCGCTGGCCTGGCTCGACCTGGCCCGCGAGGTGGACGTCGAGGTCGAGCGGCACGAGCGCATCGTCAAGGAGTACGGCCTGTAGCACGGGTGGGAGCGGCCGGGGCGATACCGTCCCGGCCCCGTTCCGGTCGTGCGCGTGACCGGAGTGCCGCTCCCCGTGGGAGCCGGGTGCCGATCACCTGATAGCTTGCGGCGTTGACCGTGACCTTGCCCGGGTTCGTCCGCGTGTCAACGCATCAGACAGGCACGCAGCAGACAGACCGGCAGGACAGACGTGGAGGGGACGATGCAGGACATCGACAGGCTGGCCGCTGTGATCCGCGACGAGCGGCCGTGGGGCGGTTTCGAGCGGTTCACGCTCAACGAGACGTCCACAGTCAAGATCATCGACGTCCTGCCGGGGCAGCGCCTCAGCCTGCAGCGCCACGAGCACCGCGACGAGCTGTGGGTGGCCCTGGACCCGGGCCTCGTCTTCGAGGTGGCCGACCGGCGCATCGAGCCCGAGGTGGGCGACAGGATCCTCATCCGGCGTGGCCAGACCCACCGCCTCAGCTCCTCGGGCCCGGCCGCCCGCATCCTGGAGATCGCCTTCGGGCACTTCGACGAGGACGACATCGAGCGGCTCGAAGACGCCTACGGGCGTTCCTGACCTTCCCGCCGTGCAGGCCGTCCCTGAGGAGGGGCGGTCTGTGATGTCTGTATCCAGGCGCCGCCCGGGCCGGGTCGAGCCGGCGACAGGGCGTGGCGCAGGTCGCGGCGCACCGCCGAACGGACGCCGCACCGCGGCGGGGGTCGGCCGGGTGCCGGCCGCGGCGGTCGTGGCCGGCCCAGGTCGTGGGCGCGGCGTCACTGGTGGTCGTCCGACGGCCACCGGCTGCGTAATAAGTACTCGGAGCGTGCGTGGTGGTCCGGCCGGGCGTGGTGCAGGCCGGAACCGGCCTCGCGGGGCGTCACCTGCTGCGCGGGCCGGCCGGACGACGGCGGTAGGGCGTGCGCGAGCACGGCGGGCTCGCCCTCGGCGGGCGTCGCCTGTGGGCGCGCCGGCGGCGCGGCATCCTGCTGCTGTCCGGTCTCCCGCGGCGGACTTCCGGCGGGCAACGACCCGGCGTCATCGGGAGACCCGGTCTCGGGCACCCAGACCTCGGGCACCCCGATCTCCGGTGGTCCCGTCTCCGTCCACCCGGTCTCGGTCCGCCAGGTCTCGGTCCGCCAGGTCTCCGTGCACCCGGTCTCGGTGCACCCGGTCTCGGTCCACCAGGAATCCGTCCACCCGGTCTCGGGTGAACCGGTCTCCGGCGATCCGGGCTGCTGGGGCGGCTCGGCTGGTGGAATGGCGTGGGGCGGCGTTCCCTCCCCCCACGGGCCCTGTCGCGGCACGGCCCAGCGCGTTGACCAGGCGCGGTCGAATTCGCCGGCGAGACGTTCGCCGACGGGCACCTCGGTGGCGACCCGCATGAGGAAGCACTCGACCGCGTCGGCGAGACCCGGCTGGCCCGGGCCCTCGCCGGAGAGCGTGTCGAGCAGCGCTTCGTCGAGGTCTAAGACGTGGTCCATCGCCCCCAGCCTAGGGAGTCGACACGAGCGCGCCGGAGATGGCGCGTCGCTGGTTAAAACGCTTCTTCAGCCCGGAGCACGGGCCCGGAAGGGCGCGGAGAACGGGCGTTCCGTCGCTTCCGGCCACCGCCCAGCCGGGATGTATCCCGTTTGTTCCAAGGGATGTTAGACGGCCGCAGGGGAGATTTGACCGATCTGGGGTACGTGCTCTACCTAAACTTTACGAAAACTGAAGCTTGGGAGCGGTCGTGCGAGTTCGGGTGGGTTTGGCTGGGCTATCCGCGGTGGTGGCGCTCACCGGCTGCGGCGGGCTCGACGCGCGGACGGGCGTGGACGACGAGGGGAAGGGCACCTCGGCCACGGCGGACGTAGGCGAGGCCCGCGACAAGCTCGCCAAGCTGGCCGTCAAGGGCCGCGCGCCGCGCACCGGCTTCGAGCGCGACAAGTTCGGCTCCCCCTGGGCCGACGTGGACCGCAACGGCTGCGACACCCGCAACGACGTGCTCAAGCGCGACCTGCGCGACGAGAAGTTCAAGGCGGGCACCCACGACTGCGTGGTGGTCAGCGGCGTCCTCCAGGACCCGTACAGCGGCAAGACCATCGCTTTCCGACGCGGCCAGGACACCAGCTCGCAGGTCCAGATCGACCACCTGATACCGCTGTCGGACGCCTGGCAGAAGGGCGCGCAGCAGTGGACGGCCACCAAGCGCAAGGAGTTCGCCAACGACCCGCTCAACCTGCTGGCCGTGGACGGCCCGCTGAACGGCCAGAAGAGCGACTCCGACGCCGCCACCTGGCTGCCGCCGCGCCGGGCGTACCGGTGTGCCTACGTCGCCAGGCAGATCGACGTGAAGGCCAAGTACGACCTGTGGGTCACCGCGGCCGAGAAGGACGCCATGGACCGCGTCCTGGACTCCTGCTGAGCCGTCCGGAACCCGGGCCGCACCCCCGGGGTCGAAACTCCCGCGAACGCGCGAGGGCGCGGGGGCGTTCCGCCGGCCCCGCGCCCTGTCCCCCCGGAGGGATCAGTCGTCGTCCCGGTCGTCGCCGCCCCGGTCGTCGTCCTTCCCGTCGTCCTTGCCGTCGGTCTTGTCGTCGTCGCGGTCGATCGTGTTGCTCAGGACCTTGCCGGACGCGGCGTCGATGTCGAGCTCGTGCTCCACCTCGCCCTTGACCACGCTGACCTCCCACACGTCGGCCTTGGCGCCGCGCCGGTCGAACGACAGGTCCTCGACCCAGCCGCCGGACACCGCACCACCTGCGATCTCAAGGGCTCGCTCGGCGCCGATCTTGGGGGGCTCGCCCGAGGTGACCGTCGCGGCGACGGCCGCGCTGCCGCCGGCGATGAGGAAGACGGCTCCGGTCCCGGCGATGATGAACTTCTTCGTGATCTGCATGTCTCCACACAACCGCGACCGGCGGTAAGCCGGCGCTAAGGCATGGTTAGCGATGTCTTAGAGTCCTGGCCCGGAGTCGTGGGCCGGTTCGGGTCGGGAACGACCCGCTGGCGTCGCATGCGGGACGGGCACGAAGCCGATCGGGGTCACCGCGTCAGCTGAACTCGACCGCGTGGTCGACGGCCCACTGCGCGAAGGTGCCGGCGGGGTGGCCGGTAAGGCGCTCGACGTGATCGGTGATGAGGTCGGACTCCGGTCGTCGCGCCGAGGCGGCGATCAGCGCTTCCACCAGCCGCTCGGGACGGCCGTCGGCGAGCATGCGCGACCGCGCCAGGTCGGCGGGGAGTGCTTCGAAGCGGAGACGGCGCCGGAGCGCGACGCCCAGGCGTTCGACCTGGTCGGCGCGGCTGAGCACTTCGGGTCCCGTCAGCACGTACGGGCCGTGCTCCGGTTGACCGCGGCCCGCGAGCAACACGGCGACAGCCGCATCGGCGACATCGCGCTCGTCGACGACAGCCGTGCGGGCCATATCCGGACCCGCCACCCCGTCACCCGCTCGCAACTGCGCCGCCCAGCCACGGGCGTTGGAGGCCAACGTGTCGCTGCGCAGCACCACCGATCGCAGGCCGGCATCGTGCAGGAGTGCTTCCATGTCCGAGTGCACCTGGACGATTGGATCACTCTGACGCACAGCCTGGTCGTCCACGGCTGACGAGGACACGTAGACGACACGGGGTGCCGCTGCGGCGAGTTCCGCGACCGGGCCGTGCGCGGAGGCTGCGTCGAGCCGCGGCCAGACGAGAAGGACGGCGTCGACCCCCACGAGCGCGGCACGGACGACCTGGGGATCTGTGAGGTCGCCGACCACCTGCTCAGCTCCGGCGCGCGCACCGGCTTGCCGGCGCACCAAGCGGCGCACGCGAGCACCGCGTGCCAGAAGTCGGTCGACGACCTCACTGCCGAGGTTGCCGGCCGCGCCGGTGACCAGAATGGTGGGACGGGTGGCTTCGGACATGGTCGAGAGGGTAAGGGTTCAGGTCGACATGAAGGCAAGGCGTCTGTGGTGAGGACGATCGGAGAGGTGGCTGCGGAGCTCGGTATCGAAGCCCACGTCCTTCGGCACTGGGAACATGAGGGGGCGCTCACCGTGCGTCGTGATGACAACGGCTACCGCCTCTACGACGACAATGCTGTGGAACAGGCACGCACCGTGCTGAAACTGCGGCGCGTCGGACTGTCGTTGCCGGAAGTCGTCGCCGCCATGGCGCCGAAGAAGTCGACGGCGCAGGCCGTTGTACGGGCGAAGATCGCTGCACTCGAGAACGAGATCCTCAGCAGACAGCAGGCCATCACTTTCCTGCGGCACGCCGTCGAGTGCCGACACCGGTATCTCGACGAATGTCCGGATTGCGCGAACTTCGTCCGTGACGCTTGACGCCGTCTCGACGCTCGAACGTGGGGGACGGACAGCTTGGAGCGCATCTGCCCTTGTTACGTCATGATCTGTCCGTATCGGAGCGGCAGGCGGGCCAGAAGCTGGGTCAGATGCCTTCTAAGAGCCGTCCGCCTCCGGCACGCAGAGCACGAGCTCCACGACCGCGCCGCCTTCCGGGGCGCTGGAGACGGTCAGGGAGCCGCCCGACGACTCGGCGGTACGGCGGGCGATGTCCAGGCCGAGGCCCGTCGAGCCGCCGCCGCTGCCGCCCCTCCGCAGCAGGGTCGCGTCGAACCCCGGCCCCGCGTCGCTCACGGTCAGCCCCGCGCCGCCGGGCCGCCGCTCCAGCCGCACGGAGAACGGCACCTCCTCGGGCGTGTGCGCGAAGACGTTGCCCAGCAGCGCGTCCACGCACGCCGCCAGGTCGCCCTCGCCCACGGCCACGGGCAACTCCCCGGCGGGCAGGGAGACGGTGACCTCCCGGCCCTGGTCCTCGGCCAGCACCGACCAGAAGCGCACCCGGTCCCGCACGACCGCGGCGGCGTCGCAGCTCGCCCGGTCAGCCGTGCGGCGGCGGGCGTCGGTGATGACGGCGCTCACGGCCCGTTCGAGCGCGTCCACCCGAGCGCCCACGCGGGCCGCCTCCTCGGGGTCGCGCAGCGACTCGGCGTCCAGCCGCAACCCGGTCAGCGGCGTGCGCAGCCGGTGCGACAGGTCCGCCGCCGACTCGCGCTCGGCGGCGAGCAGGTCGCCGATCCGGCCGGCGAGATGGTTCAGGGCCAGTGCCACCGAACGCACCTCGGGCGGCCCGCCCGGCTCCGCCCGCGCGGCGAGGTCGCCGCCCGCCAGCCGGTGCGAGACGCGGGCCAGCCCGTCGACGGGCCTGGTCACGGCCAGCGCGAGCCGGTCGGCCAGCAGGATGCCGAGCACCACCAGCGCGAGCCCGAGCGCCAGCAGCGCCCCCCACGCCTCCCGCACGCCGCGGGCCAGCTCGGCGTCACCGACGAACACGCGGATCACCACGGTGCCGTCGGCGGACTGGGCCGACGACAGCACCTCCCTGCCGCCGGGCGCCTCCGCGGTCACGCTGCGGCCCGTAGCCGCCAGCCGTACCGCGTCCGAACGGGGAGCCGGGGCGCCGAGCGTCCGCCCGTCCGGCAGGAACACCGTCACCGGGCGCGCCACGTGCTGCACCGCCAGCTCCAGGTCCGGAGTGCCGACGGCGACGTTCACGGACTCCGCCGCCGCCGTGGCGCGGCTCATCGCGCCGTTCTCGGCCACGGCCCTGATCAGCAGCGCCATCGGCACCAGCAGCGCGATCAGCACCACGGAGGTGGTGGCCGCCACCAGCAGCGCCAGCCAGTGCCTCATGCCGGCTCGACCAGCTTCACGCCGACCCCTCGGACGGTGTGCAGGTAGCGGGGCTCCGAGGCGGTCTCACCGAGCTTGCGGCGCAGCCACGACAGGTGCACGTCCACCGTCTTGTCGGCCCCGCCGTACGGGAGCTGCCAGACCTCCGTGAGCAGCTCCCGCTTGGTCACCACCTCGCCCGGCCGGGCCGCGAGGTAGTGCAGCACGTCGAACTCGCGCGGCGTGAGGTCCAGCGTCGTGCCGTCGAGCGCGGCCGAGCGAGCCCGGGGGTCGATCCGCAGCCCGCCCACCTTCAGCTGCTCGGGGGCCGGTTCGCCGGCCCGCCGCAGCACCGCGCGGATGCGCGCGTCGAGCTGCGCGGCGCTGAACGGCTTGACCACGTAGTCGTCGGCGCCGGCGTCGAGCACCGGCACCATCTCGGCGTCCCCGTCGCGGGCGGTCGCGACGATCACCGGCACCCGGCTCACCGCGCGCAGCATGCGCAGCAGCTCCACGCCGTCCAGATCGGGCAGGCCGAGGTCCAGCACAATGAGGTCGGGACGGCCGTCGACCGCCAGCCGCAGCCCGTCGAACGCCGTGGGGGAGGAGGACACCGCGTGGCCCAGGTCGCCCAGGCCACGGCTCAGCGCCGTGCGGATCGTCACGTCGTCCTCGATGAGCAGGATGTCAGCCATATACGGAAACGGTAGACGGTGCCGACGGCTGCGCCGGCGTTCTTATCGTCGCCTTAACCGGGGCTTAGTCCGGGATGGGGGAAGCTGGGGCGGTGAAGCGACTCGTCCTGGCCTGGGCAGCCACCGCCGTCGCCGCGACGGGCGCCGCCGTGGCGGTGCTCGGGCTGCTCGGCGGCGCGCTCACCGGCACCTCCGGCCGCGTGCTCAGCGGGGAGGAGGTGCGGGCCGCCCTGGCCTCGATCACCCCGGCCCCCACCGCCACGCGGGGCACGACCTCGCCGGGTCCGGCCACCCCCACCCCGTCCGTCACGCGCGTGGACAGGCTGGTCCAGACGCCCGGCGGCACCGTGATCGCCTCCTGTGAGGGAGCCCGGGTGACGCTGCGCTCGTGGAGCCCCGCCCAGGGCTACTCCGTGGACGGCGTCGAGGCGGGGCCGGGCCTGGAGGCGTCGGTGGAGTTCGAGCCGGGCGGCGAGGGCGAGGAGGTCGAGGTCACCATCACCTGCCAGGGCGGGCGCCCGGTCACGCGCGGGCGGTAGCCGGGTTCGCGCCAAGCTCTCTCCGGCTCCACTGCAGCTCACTCCGGGCCGGTGAGGGCGGCCTTCGCCTGCTCCGCCTGCCGCTTGATCCGCCCGAGCACGATCGGGTTGATCCCTCTGCCCTCGAACAGCGTCACCATCCGGTCCAGCACCGCCCGGGCCCGATCCGGGGCGCCCCGCCGTGCCTCGGCCCTGGCCAGGCGGCGTAGCACCATGTTCAGGGTGATGTTGTCGACCAGGCTGCCGGCGCCGGCCTCGCGGGTCACCGCCGTGAGCAGTTCGACGCCCTGCGCGGGGTCCGGCGGCCTGACCCGCAACCGCCGGTCCACGGTGAGCGCCTTGAAGCCCCGCTCGGCGTTGAGCCCCTTGACCATCCGGGCGTACACCGACAGCGGGTGCCCGCCGTACCGGTCGATCAGCTCGTCCAGCGCCTCGTTGCCGGAGCGCAGCCGCGGCGAGTCGGAGCCGAGCAGCGAGAACAGCACGCCCTGCTCCTCGCCGAGCATCAGCTCGGCCACCCGGTGGTCGTCGACGCCCGCCGGGTAGCGGACCCGGACCAGACACGGGGCCGAGACGATGCGCGAGCCGTCGGCGGCGGCGTACTGGGCGCGCACGTGGTACTCGCCCGGCTGCTGGAAGTGGTGGCCGTCACGGCCGTGCCCGATGTAGGCGCTGCGGTACAGGGCCGGGTTCGCCGCGTCGAGCCGCACCTCGCCGGCGGAGTCGGCGCAGTGGCGCAGCATCGGCCGGTACAGCACGGTCCGGCCGTCCGGCCGGGTGACGGCCACCTGCGTGAATTCGGTGTCGGGATGCAGGTGGCCGTGCGTGGTGCGCGGCTCTCCCGTGACCGACAGTTTCAGCTCGACCACGACCGGCTCGCCGAAGCCGAACCAGTCCTTGGCCCGCACCTCCAGCCGCAGCCCCGAGTGGTCCTCCACCGGCGGCTCGAACGGCTCTACCTCGGCCGCGCCCGTGCCGAAGGCGTGGGCGCCCATCGCCACGTCGTGGAAGAAGCCGTGCCGCAGGTGCACCAGCTCGGCCTCGGTGAACGCGAAGGGGAACGCCGCCCAGTAGCCCGCCTCGCCGCCGGGCCGGTAGTGGTGCGCGTAGTTCATCCACGACAGGTCGCCGAAGCCGCCGTCGGGGCCGAGCGGCTGCGGCGGCCTGGCCAGGTGCTTCTGCCAGGAGTGCAGCAGGTTGAAGGCGTGCCCGAGCTCGTGCACGTACGTGCGTAACTGCGCCCGCCGCGCCTGCGGCGTGTCCCCCTTGATCGCGTCGTAGAACACGGCGGCGCCCTGCCGCTGGTGGGCGCCGTTGTGGTCGAACATGATGCCCCGGTAGCCGCCCACGTGCCGACTGGCCACCAGCAGCCACACCCGCCAGGCCGCCGCGTCGCCGAACCGGCTGAACTGCTGCGTCATCGCGTGGTGCAGCTCGGCGTCGTCCCACGTCAGGTCGGCGCCCGCGCCCTCGACCGGGATCACGCCCGGCTCGGCCACGGTCAGCCCGACCCCCGCCTCGGCGAACGCGGCCGCCACGCCCAGCTCCCGCGGCGCGGAGCCGGACGGGCCGGGCAGCGTGCCGGTGTGGTAGGCGGTGAACGGCACGGTGCCCGCCACCGCGTCCTGCTCCAGCAGCACCTGGCGGAAGTGCGGCGAGACGAACGCCACCCGGTAGGTGCGGCCGGCCACCTTCGCGGTGCCGGACCCGGCGGTGAGCGTGACGCTCACATCACTCGTGCCGGCGTCGAAGGTGAACGCGCCACGCCCCGTGACGCGCGTGCGGCTCCCCTCGGCCAGCACGGCCGGGGCGTGCACGACGAACGAGCCGGTGTACGCGGTGGTGGCCCCCGCCACGGAGAACAGGTCGCCGCTCACCCGGCCCGTCGGCCGCCCGCCGTCCACGTCGATCCGCAGCTCCAGCCGCGTGTCGCCGTCCTGCCCCTGGTACAGCCCGCTGATCATGGCGGCCCCCTGCGGATGGAGATCCGGTCACCCCGGAGACTTCTCCCGCCGGGCCGCCCTGTCAACGGCCCGCGCGCGTCAACGCCCTCCGCGCACCTGCAGCGCGCCGAGCAACTCCTCCGACGCGCGGGCGATCGTCTCCACCGCCCGGTCGAACGCCTCGGCGTTGTGCGCGGCGGGCGCGCGGAACCCGGAGATCTTGCGGACGTACTGCAGGGCCGCCGCCCGCACGTCGTCCTCGGTCACGTCCTCCGTGTACGGCGGGCGCAGCGTCTTGATGCTTCGGCACATGCCCCCACCGTAACCGCGAGCCGCATCCTTCAGCGCCCGGCGGGCGGCCCCAGCTCGGTGCCGAAGGCATGGGCGATCTTCCGCATGCCCTCGGCCAGCTCGTCCCGGTCCACCGCGTCGATCCGCTCGGCCGGCCCCGACACCGACATCGCGGCCACCACCCGCTCGCCGTCGTGCACGGGTACGGCGAGGCAGTGCACGCCCAGCTCCTCCTCGCCGAGGTCGAGGGCGTAGCCGCGGTCCCTGACCAGGGCCAGCTCGGCGAGCATGGCGCGGGTCTCGGTGATCGTGTTGGGGGTGCGTCGCGGCATGCCGGTGCGCTCCAGCAGAGTCACGGCCTCCTCGGCGGCCCGGCCGGCCAGCAGCACCTTGCCCACGGCGGTGCTGTGCGGCAGCACCCGCCTGCCCACCTCCGCGAACATCCGCAGCCGGCGCGGCGACGGCACCTGCGCCACGTAGACGATGAAGTCGCCCTCCAGCACGGCCAGGTTGGCCGTCTCGCCCGACAGCTCCACCATCTTGGCCAGGTGGGGCCGCGCCCACGTGCCCACCATGCCCTCGGCCACGCCGCCCAGGCGCACCAGCCCGGCGCCCAGCGCGTAGCGGCGGTCGGACTCCTGGCGCACGTAGCCGCGCGTCAGCAGCGTCTGCAGCAGCCGATGGATGGTCCCGTACGGCAGGCCGGTCCTGGCGGCGATCTCCGACAGCGCCGCCTCGCCGCCGTGCTCGGCCAGCGCCTCCAGCACGTCGAGCGCCCGCTCGACCGACTGCACGCTCACAGGGACACTCCGCGCAGGGAGGCGTCCAGCACCTCGGCCGTGTGCGCCACCCTGATGCTCCCGCCCGCGCGCCGCATCGCGGCGGCGATCTGCATCGTGCAGCCCGGGTTGGCCGACACGAGCACCTCGGCGCCCGTCGCGGCGACGCCCTCGGCCTTCCGGTCGCCGAGGTCGCGCGCCGCCTCCGGCTGGAAGATGTTGTACGTACCCGCCGAACCGCAGCAGATGGCCGCCTCGGGCACCTCACGCACCTCCAGCTCCGGGATCTGGGCCAGCAGCGCGCGCGGCTGCGCCCGGACGCCCTGCGCGTGGGCCAGGTGGCAGGCGTCGTGGTAGGCCACGGTCAGCGGCAGCGGGTGCCGGGTGGCGGCCGGGCCCAGCTCGGCCAGGAACTCCGACAGGTCCACCACCCTGAACCCGGGGTCGGCGCCGAGCAGCTCGCCGTACTCCTTCATCGACGACCCGCATCCGGCCGCGTTCACCACGACCGTCCGGACCCCCGCCCGGCGGAAGACGGCGACGGTCCGGCGGGCCAGCCGCCTGGCCTGGTCGGCGCGGCCGGAGTGCACGCTGAGCGCCCCGCAGCAGCCCTGGCCCGCGGGGATCACCACGTCGCAGCCCTCCAGCGCCAGCACCCGCGCCGTGGCCGCGTTCACCTGCGGGAAGAACTCACCCTGCACGCACCCGGTGAGCATCCCCACCACGGCCCGGCGCGGCCCCCGGGCCCGCACCAGGCGCGGCAGCCGCTGCCGGGGACCCGGGCGCGGCGCGAGCGCGGCCATCGCGCCCAGGCTCGGATGCACCCGTTCCAGGAACGGCCGCATCCGCTCGGCCAGCCCGAGCCCAGGGCGCAGCAGCCGCAGCCGGCGCGGGTAGGGGAACAGGGAGAACACCAGCCCGCGCACCGCCCGCTCCCGCGGCTCGCGCACGTGGACCCGTTCGACCTCCGCCCTGGTCTGCTCGATCAGCCGGTCGTAGCGCACCCCCGACGGGCAGGCGGTCACGCACGCCATGCAGCCCAGGCAGGCGTCGAAGTGGCCGGCCATCTCGGGCGTCACCGGGGTGCCCCCGACGTGCTGCCCCATCAGGTGGATCCGGCCGCGGGGCGAGTCCATCTCCTCGCCCCACAGCACGTACGTGGGGCAGCTCGGCAGGCAGAACCCGCAGTGCACGCAGTCGTCGATCAACTCGGGGTCCATGTCAGATCCCTCCCACGAACCGTCCGGGAGACATCCTCCGGCCGGGGTCGAACCGTGTCTTGACCCGCCGCATCAGCGGCAGCGCGCCGGTGCGGCCCCACCGGTCGACGCCCTCGTACGGCGAGGCCAGCAGAACCGCCGCGTGGGTACGCTCGCGGAACCCGGCCACCGCGTCCGCCACCCGCGCGGCGCTGACCTCACCCACGGGCGCAAGGTGCAGCCGTCCGGACACCGCCGAGCCGCGCAGCCGGAACCCGTGCTCGCGCGCCGCCTCCAGCACCCCGTCCAGCGCCGTCGGCACGAACCGGGCCTCCACCAGCGTCTCGGCGCCGGGCAGGAGGCCCCACCACGGCGGTGGCCGCTCGCTCACCTCGCCGCCGCCGGCGGTCTCGCGCAGCGCGTGCGCCCGCGGCTCGGCAGCCGTGCCCTCGACCAGCGCGGCCAGCGCCACCGGCGCCGACGCGTCCGGCCGGTCGATCTCCACCGCGCTGGGCTCGGCCTGCGAGGCCGCGAGCGCCTCGGCCACCTCACTCACGTGCGCCGGCGGGAGCTCCGCGACCAGCCAGCGCCGGTCGGCGGGCAGCGGGTGCAGGCGGAACGTCGCCTCGGCGATCACGCCCAGCGTGCCGTAGGAGCCGGTGAAGAGCTTGCCCAGGTCGTAGCCCGCGACGTTCTTGACCACCTTGCCGCCCGACCGGGCCACCGTGCCGTCGGCCAGCACCACCGTGACGCCGATGAGCAGGTCGCGCGGCGCGCCGTAGCGGAAGGCGCGCGGCCCGCACGCGGCGGTGGCCAGCGTGCCGCCCACCGTGGCGTCCGGCGGGGCGTCCAGCGCCAGTTCCTGCCCCTGCAGTCGGAGCGTCTCGGCCAGCGCGCCCATCGTCACCCCGGCCTGTGCGCGGACCACCAGGTCGCCCGCCGCGTGCTCGACGATCTCGTTCAGGCAGCACAGGTCGAGCAGCACGTCGCACCGCTCGGGCGGGGCGCCCCAGTGGAGTTTGGTGCCGCCGCCGACGGGGGTCACGGCCAGGTCGTGCGCGGCGCAGGCCCGCAGCACCGCCGCGACCTCCCCGACGGTCTCCGGCAGGGCCACCCGGCGCGGTTCGACCCCGGCCACGGCGTCACCGGGAACGGCGTCGCGGACGGTCACGCCGGTCTTCTCCAGCAGCTCACGCGGCATCAGAACTGCTCCGCCCGGCCCGACTCCACCAGCGGGTGCACGCCCCTGCGCACCCCCGGCACCTCGCCGCACAGCCGCGGCGTGGGGAACACCTTGCCCGGGTTGGACAGGCCCCGCGGGTCGAACGCGCACCGCACGAGCTGCATCGTGTCGAGGTCGGCGGCGGAGAACATCTTCGGCATGTAGCGGGCCTTGTCCACGCCCACCCCGTGCTCGCCGGTGATCGAGCCGCCGTGCTCGATGCACAGGTCGAGGATCGCGCCGGAGACCACCTCGGCCCGCTCGCCCGCGCCCGGCTCGGCGTCGTCGAACAGCACCAGCGGGTGCAGGTTGCCGTCGCCGGCGTGGAAGACGTTGGCCACCCTGATGTCGTGCTCGGCCGACAGCCGGTCGATGGCGGCCAGCACCCGGGGCAGCGACGTGCGCGGCACGACGCCGTCCTGCACGATGTAGGCGGGACTGATCCGGCCCACGGCCGCGAACGCCGACTTGCGGCCCTTCCAGATCGCGGCCCGCTCGGCCGGACCGGCGGCCACCCGCAGCTCGAACGCTCCCGAGCAGATCTCACGCAGCCGCTCGAACTGCCGCTCCACCTCGGCGGCCGGCCCGTCGAGCTCCACGATCAGCACCGCGCCGGCGCCCGCCGGGTAGGCGCAGGCGACCGCCGCCTCGGCCGCCGCGATCGACAGGGCGTCCATCATCTCGATCGCGGCCGGCACGATGCCCGCCCCGATGATCGCCGAGACGGCCCGGCCGCCCTGCTCGATGTTCTCGAACGCCGCCAGGACCGTGGTGACCGCCTCGGGGGCGCGGCTCAGCCGTACGGTGATCTTGGTGGCGATGCCGAGCGTGCCCTCCGAGCCGACGAACGCGCCCAGCAGGTCGTAGCCCGGGTCCATGCGGTCGAGCGTGACGAGGTCGCCGTCGGGGGTGACGATCTCGCAGGCCTCGACGTGGTTGACGGTGAAGCCGTACTTGAGGCAGTGGGCGCCGCCGGAGTTCTCCGCCACGTTGCCGCCGATCGAGCAGACCTGCTGGCTCGACGGGTCGGGCGCGTAGTAGCGGCCCTGCTCGCGCACGGCCTCGGTGATGGCGAGGTTGGTGACGCCGGGCTCGACCACGGCCCTGCGGTCGGCCAGGTCGATCTCCAGGACGCGGCGCATCCTGGAGGTGACGATGAGCACGCCGTCCTCGCGCGGCAGCGCGCCGCCGGACAGGCCCGTGCCGGAGCCGCGGGCCACGAACGGCACCCCGGCCTCGTTGCACAGCCGCACCACCAGCGCCACCTGCTCGGCCGTCTCCGGCAGCACGGCCACGGCCGGGGTGGCGCGGTGGTAGGTCAGGCCGTCGCACTCGTAGGTGCGCAGCCGTACGGGATCGGTGATCACCGCGCCGGCGGGCAGCGCCGAGAGCAGGGCCGCCGTCAGCGGGCCGATCACGGGGCCGGTCGCGGGGGGCGTGCTCGAGGTCATGTGGCTCCTCCTACGGCATGCGCGCGTACGCGGGGAGCGTGAGGAACTCGGCGAAATCGTCGTCCAGCGCGACCTCCTTGAACAGAGCCGTGGCCTGAGCGTACAGCTCCTCGTCGTGGCCCGGCTCGGCGGCGATCTTGGCAAGTTCCTCGCCGATGATCCGCTCGACGAGCTCCTTCGTCACCTGGCTCCCGGTGTCGGCGAGCGTGATGTCGTTGTGGATCCACTGCCAGATCTGCGAGCGGGAGATCTCGGCCGTGGCCGCGTCCTCCATGAGATTGTGGATGGCCACCGCGCCCAGCCCGCCCATCCAGGCGGCCAGGTAGCGCAGCGCCACGTCCACGTTGCCGCGCAGCCCCGCCTCGGTGATCTCGCCGGGCGTCTGCGACACCGCCAGCAGGTCGGCGGCCGAGACGCTGACGTCCTCGCGCTTGCGGTCGATCTGGTGGGGCTTGTCGCCGAGCACCCCGTCGAACACCTCGCGGCAGATCGGCACCAGGTCGGGGTGCGCCACCCAGGAGCCGTCGAAGCCGTCGCCGGACTCGCGGGTCTTGTCGGCGCGGACCTTCTCCAGGGCGACGGCGTTGACCTCGGGGTCGCGGCGCGACGGGATGAACGCGGCCATGCCGCCGATGGCGTGCGCGCCGCGCTTGTGGCAGGTGCGCACCAGCAGCTCGGTGTAGGCGCGCATGAACGGCGCGGTCATCGTCACCGCGTTGCGCTCCGGCAGCAGGAACTCCCGGCCCCGGGTCCGGAACTTCTTGATCACGCTGAACAGGTAGTCCCAGCGGCCCGCGTTGAGCCCGGCGGAGTGCTCGCGCAGCTCGTAGAGGATCTCCTCCATCTCGAAGGCGGCCGGGTACGTCTCGATGAGGACGGTCGCCCGGATCGTCCCCCGCGGGATGCCGAGCAGTTCCTGGGCGCGGACGAACACGTCGTTCCACAGCCGCGCCTCCAGGTGGGACTCCAGCTTCGGCAGGTAGAAGTAGGGGCCCTTGCCCTTGTCGATCTGCCGCTGCGCGCAGTGGAAGAAGTAGAGGCCGAAGTCGAACAGCGAGCCGGAGACGGGCCGGCCGTCCACCCTGGCGTGCTTCTCGTCCAGGTGCCAGCCGCGCGGGCGCACCACGACGGTGGCCAGCTCCTCGTCGGGGCGCAGCGCGTACGCCTTGCCGCCCGACTCGAAGTCGATGGTCCGGTCGAGCGCGTCGCGCAGGTTGAGGTGGCCGGCGACGCAGTTGACCCAGAGAGGGGAGTTGGCGTCCTCGAAGTCGGCCAGCCAGACCTTGGCGCCGGAGTTGAGCGCGTTGATGGTCATCTTGCGGTCCACCGGACCGGTGATCTCGACACGCCGGTCCTCCAGGCCGGGGGCGGGCGCGGCGACGCTCCATTCGGCCTCGCGGACGCCCTTGGTCTCGGGCAGGAAGTCGAACAGGCCTCCGGCGGACAGCTCCGCCTGCTTCGCCTGGCGGAGCTCCAGGAGCTCCAGGCGCCGGGCGCCGAACTCGCGCTGGAGCGCCGCCACGAAGCCGAGCGCCTCCGGGGTGAGGATCTCGTCGAACCGGTCGAGGATCGGGCCGGTGATCTCCATCTCGCACTCCTCTTTTCCGCTATGTGGAAAACCTCTTCTGAATTATGGAAAGAAGCTAACTCATGCCCCGATCGACGGTCAAAGGCGGGGGTACCCTGGGGCCCTCGTCCGGGGCATCCCCGATGCGCGTGACGCGGGCCGGCGAGAAGATCGTCGTATGAAGAGGATCGCGATCGCGGGCGGGCTGCTGGCGTCGGCCGCACTGCTGACGGGCTGCGGGCTGCAGGGCCTGGCCGGGCCCACCAACCAGGACACCGCCACCTACGACGTCACCGACAAGGTGACCGCGCTGCGCGTCGAGCCCGGCTCCGGCGACGCCGTGATCAGCGAGTACGACGGGAGGGCCGTCCACGTCACCGAGACGCTCGGCTGGCGCGGGACCAAGCCCGAGGCCGAGCACGTCGTCGAGGGCGACACCCTGCGGCTGAGCTACACCTGCCACGACGGGCCGAGCTGCCACGTCAACTACAGGATCCAGGTGCCCAAGGGGCTGACGGTGGACGTCGAGAGCGGTTCGGGCGACGTCACGCTGCGGTCGCTGTCGGGCACCGTCAAGCTCTCCATGGGGTCCGGCGACGTGGACGGCAACGGGCTGACGGGCAAGCGGCTGACCGCGGACCTCGGGTCGGGCAGCATGGAGCTGAAGTACGCCGCCGCGCCCGACGACGCCCGGCTCGAGACCGGCTCCGGTGACATCATGCTGCGCGTGCCCGACGGCTCCTACGCCGTGACCACCGACATGGGGTCGGGCGACGAGAGCATCTCGGTCAAGCGCGACAACGCCTCGCCGCACAAGATGACCATCAAGGCCGGCTCCGGTGACGTGAGCGTGCTGCCGGGATAACCGGATGCCCGTCCCGGGGATGTCGTGCCACCATCGGGGGAAGACACCACGGTGTCCAGACGTTGCCTAATAGAGATGACACGAATGCACGAATACTCCGCGCTCGACGAGTTCGAGACCGGCGACATGGATCTTGAGGAGCGCCAGGCGCTGCGCCGCGTGGCCGGCCTGTCCACGGAGCTCCAGGACGTCTCCGAGGTCGAATACCGGCAGCTGCGGCTCGAGCGGGTGGTCCTGGTGGGCGTCTGGACCTCCGGCACGGCCGTCGACGCCGAAAACTCACTCCTCGAGCTGAAGCTCCTGGCCGAGACCGCCGGATCCGAGGTCCTCGAGGGTCTCATCCAGCGCCGCCAGAAGCCCGACCCCGCCACCTACATCGGCTCGGGCAAGGCGCTCGAGCTGCGCGACGTGGTCGAGTCGACCGGCGCCGACACCGTGATCTGCGACGGTGAGCTGACCCCCGGCCAGCTCCGCCAGCTCGAGGACACGGTCAAGGTGAAGGTCATCGACCGCACCGCGCTGATCCTCGACATCTTCGCCCAGCACGCCAAGAGCCGCGAGGGCAAGGCCCAGGTCGAGCTGGCCCAGCTCCAGTACTTCCTGCCGCGTCTGCGCGGCTGGGGCGGCAACCTGTCCCGGCAGGTCGGCGGTCGCGCCGCCGGCGGCGTCGGCATCGGCGGCCGCGGCCCCGGTGAGACCAAGATCGAGCTGGACCGCCGCCGCATCCGCGAGCGGATGGCCAAGCTGCGGCGCCAGATCAGCGGCATGTCCACCTCGCGCGAGACCATGCGCCAGCGGCGCTCCCAGCGCGAGGTCCCGGCGGTCGCCATCGCCGGCTACACCAACGCCGGCAAGTCCTCGCTGCTCAACCGCGTCACCGGCGCGGGCGTGCTGGTGGAGGACGCGCTGTTCGCCACCCTCGACCCGACGGTGCGCAAGGCGCGCACCCCCGAGGGCAGGCTGTTCACGATCGCCGACACCGTCGGGTTCGTCCGCCACCTGCCCCACCAGCTCGTCGAGGCGTTCCGCTCCACGCTGGAGGAGGTCGCCGACGCCGACCTGATCCTGCACGTGGTCGACGGCTCGCACCCCGACCCCGAGGGACAGCTGGCCGCCGTGCGCGAGGTGTTCGCCGACATCGAGGGCGCGACGGACGTGCCCGAGATCGTGGTGATCAACAAGGCCGACGCCGCCGATCAGGACGTGCTCGACCGCATCGCGCGCGCCGAGCGTGACAGCATCGTCGTCTCGGCCCGCACCGGCGCCGGCATCGACGAGCTCATGGCGCTCGTCGAGCGCCGCCTGCCCAGGCTTGACCACGAGGTCACGCTGCTCGTGCCGTACGACAGGGGAGACCTGATCTCCCGGGCCCACAAGGAGGGCGAGGTGCTCTCGGTGGACCACGTCGAGGACGGCACCGTGCTGCACGCCCGCGTGCTGCCCAGCCTCTTCCACGAGCTGGAGCGGGTCGGCAAGCCCGTCGAACGGGTCTCTTGACGTGACGGCTGGGCGGCTCTGACCCTGAAGGACCACGGAGCTGCCAAAGCCGACAGTGGTCCCGCAACCGCGAGATTGCTAGGATATGCCGAACCTTACATACTCTATTGTCGCGGGTTTCAGATGATGGCTGCTGCGAGAGGCGTGGACAGCGGGGGCCGGAGCGCACGGTTGGAGCCGGGGGGCGGTTGGGAAGATTGGGCTATCTTCCGAATAACCCTGTACACCGAGCCAGCCTGTGAAATAACGTAACTGAACTGAAATCGCGCGGATCATGAGTCCAGCGATACGGTCACCGCACAGTCTTACGCGGATGAGAGCAGGAGACCCCCCATGTCGTCCCGACCCGGAGCCGACTCAGCGGGCACGTCCCGTGCCGCGGGCCGGGTGCCTCGCTCCTGCGGGGTGGTGATGCGGTGACCGTTCGGCTTCTGACCAACATCGGCCGCCTCTGGACCGGCAACGAAGTCCTCAGCAACGCGGCCCTCCTCGTGCACAACGACCGCATCGCGTGGGTCGGCCGGGCTCCCGACCTGCCGCAGAGCGTGCCGGGCGTCGTCGACGACATCGTCGACGTCGACCACGTCGAAAACCTGGGCGGCGCCCTCGTCACGCCCGGCCTCATCGACGCCCACACCCACCCGGTCTACGCCGGCAACCGCTACGCCGAGCTGGCCATCCGCACCGGCGGCTCCAGCGCCGCCTCCATCACCGCGGCCGGCGGCGGCGTGGGCTCCACCGTCACCGTGACCCGCGGCACCGACCCGTGGACCCTGTGCAACGGCGTGCGCGAGCGGCTGCGCGGCTGGCTGCTCAACGGCACCACGACCGTCGAGGCCAAGACCGGCTACCACCTGACCCGCGACGGCGAGCTCTCCGACGTGCGGCTCCTGCGCGAGCTGGAGAAGGAGCCGATGATGCCGCGGGTGCACGTCACGTTCCTCGCCGCGCACGTCGTGCCGCCCGAATACTTCGGCCGCCAGCGCGAATACGTCGAGGCCGTGGGCGCCTGGTGCGCCGACGCCGCCGCGGCCGGCGCCGACAGCGTCGACGTCTACTGCGACGACGGCCACTTCACCACCGAGGAGTCCCGCTGGGTGCTCGCCTCGGGCCGCAACGTCGGCCTGCTGCCGCGCATCCACGCGGGCCTGTTCAGCCGGCGCGGAGCCGTTCAGCTCGCCGCCGAGCTGGGCTGCGCCTCCGCCGACGGGCTGCACAACATGTCCGACGAGGACATCGCGATCATGTCCCGCTACGGGGTGCCCGCCGTCGTCTGCCCGGCGACCGCGTTGCAGCGCGGCAAGCTGCCGCCCGTCCGCCAGATGATCAAGCATGGGGTGCAGATCGCGCTCGGCAGCGACCACAACCCCGGCTACTGCGGCATCACCTCGATGTCGCTGGTCATCGCGATGGCCGTGTCGGCGTTCGGGATGAGCGTCAACGACGCGCTGCGGGCCGCCACCCTGGGCGGCGCCACCGTCCTCGGCGCGCCCGACCGCGGCGTCCTCGCCCCGGGCCGCCTGGCCGACATCGTGCAGTGGGACGCCGACCACGAGGGCGCCTTCGCCTGGTCGTTCGGACTCAAGCCGCGCCGGGTGTGGCGGGGTGGCACCCCGGTCCAGTAGTTAGTCTCGGGGTATGCCGCGATCGGTCGCCGTCGTCACCGACTCCACCGCCTACCTGCCGCCGACACCGGGCGTCTCGGTGGTTCCCGTCCAGGTGATCTCCCACGGCGTGCCGTACGACGAGGGGTCCTTCACCGGTGACCTGGCGTCGGCCACCACCTCCCGGCCCGCTCCGTCGAGGTTCGCCGCGTGCTACGCCGCCCTCGCGGCCGAAGGGGCGTCGGCGGTGGTGTCCGTCCACCTGTCGTCGTCGCTCTCGGGCACGTCGGAGTCCGCCCTGCTGGCGGCCAAGGAGGCGCCCGTCCCCGTCGAGGTCGTCGACAGCGGGTCGATCGCCCTGGGTGTCGGCTATCCGGTCCTGGCCGCCGCGCGTGCCGCGTCCCGCGGGGCCGGGATGGAGGAGGTGGCGGGGGAGGCGGCGCGGTGCGCGGGCCGTACCCGTACGTACTTCTACGCCGATTCCCTGGACCACCTCCGGCGGGGCGGGCGCGTCGGGACGGCGGCCTCGCTCGTCGGGTCCGCGCTTGCCATCAAACCCCTGCTGCACGTCATCGACGGGCGCGTCGAACTGCTGGAGAAGGTGCGCACCGCCACCCGCGCCATCGCCCGCCTGGAGGACCTGGCGGTAGGGGCGGCCGAGCGGGGCGGCGGGCCGGTGGAGGTGGCGGTGCAGCACCTCGGGGCGCCATCACGGGCCGAGGCGCTGGCCGAACGGCTGTCGGCGCGGCTGCCGCGGCTCACGGAGTTACGGGTGGTCGAGGTCGGGGCCGTCATCGGCGTGCACGTGGGGCCCGGGATGCTCGGCCTGACCGTGTGCCTGCCGGGCGACTGACCCGCCCGGGGCGGTTGTCCACAGGCTCCTGCGCGGCCGTGCGGTCATCCCCAGAACGTCGCTCGGCCGGCCGCCGCCGCCGGACCCGGCCGTACATTCTCCGGCGTGCTCACCCAGGATGCGACCGCCGAACGGGCCATAGCCGAGTCGCGGCTCCGGTCCCTCACCACGCCCGGCCGCCGCCTGGCCCGCCCCGTCCCCCATCTCCAGGACCCCGGCCCGCCCACCGGCGACCCCTTCTCGGACCAGCACCCGACCGACCTCCTCCCCGACCCGCCACCCGCCCTCCCGGTCGACAGGCCCCTCGCCGGCCCGCACGTGGGTCATCCAGGCAGCGGGCCCCTCCCCGCCCCGCCTTCGGCCGGGCCGGCCGGCGGCGCCATCCCCTCCCCGCGCCCGGACCGGCCGGGCCGTGTGACCCTCCGTGACGCGCAGGGGCAGCAGGACGGCAGCGGACCACCAGGCCCGCACCACAGCGGTTCCCCCAGAGCCCCGCACCTCCGTCACCCCTACCGGCGCGACACTCCACCCGCGCACGCCACCCCCGGCGGACCGCCCCCACCCCCCTCCCGTCTCAGGGCCTCGTCCGCTTCCTTCCACCAAGCCCCCGCCCTCTCGACGAGCCACCGCGACGCCCCGGCCCCGAGGCGCGAGGAGACACCCACGGTCGCGCCCGCCTCCCTCCAGGCCTTCCGTGCGGCACTGGCGGCGAAAGCCCCCGGCCTGGACCCTGGTGGCCCCGCCCTCAAGGCGCTGGCGGCCCTGGCCGTGCTGGCCGCCCTCGTGGCCGGGATCTACCTGTGGCGTTCCCAGCCGCTCCCAGAACCCCTGCCCACCCCGCCTCCACCGGCGCCGGTCCCACACCGGCACGTCCCCGCGACCCCGTCCCCGACGGCCGGCGTGACCGTCCACGTCACGGGCAAGGTCCGCAAGCCCGGCATCTACACGCTCCCGCCGGGCGCCCGGGTGGCCGACGCGGTCACGGCAGCCGGTGGAGCCCGCCCCGCCACGGCCACGGCCTCCGTCAACCTCGCCCGCCGCCTGCTCGACGGGGAGCAGATCCTCATCGGCGCCCCTCCCGGCGCCGCGCCCCCCGGCCCCGCTCCGGTCCCGGGCTCCGACCCGGCGGCGATGGTGCTCGACCTCAACACGGCGACGGCGGAGCAGTTGGAGGAGCTTCCCGGCGTCGGAGAGGTCCTGGCCGCCCGGATCGCGGAGTTCCGCACCGCCAACGGCGGCTTCGCCAGCGTCGACCAACTCCAGGAAGTGCCCGGCATCGGAGCCAAGAAATATGCGGAGATCAAGGCAAGGGTCCGCGTCTGACATGAGCAGCCCTCCACCCGAGCCGTCCCGAGGCACATCACCGGGCACCCTCCTGGACACCCCACCGGCCGGACACTCATGGATCCTCGCCACGCCCGCCCTGTTCGCCTGGGCCGTCACGGTCATCCTCGTCGGCTGCCCGCCCCTCGCCGGCCTGACCGTCTCCGCGCTCGCCCTTCTCGCCGCCCTCGGCACAGCCCGCTGCACGACCGACGCGCCGACCGGAAACCCCGGCGCGACGCAGGACAGGAAGCAGGCCAGGAAATCGGGCGGGGGCCTGGCCCACCGGCGCAGGCCGCCCCGTCCGCGCCGGTGGGCCTGGCGCAACATGACCGTCGCCGCCCTCGTATGCACCGCCGCCGCCTCGGCATCGGTGGCCCTTCGCGTGCACGCCGTCAGCACCGGCCCGGTGTCCGACCTGGCGGCCAAGGGGGCGACCATCACCGCCCGGATCACCCTCACGGACGACCCTAAGCTCAAACCTGGCCGTTTCGGGCAGCAACGGGTCATCGTCCCCGCCACCTTGGAGCATTACCAGACAACCCGCCGCCGTCAGACCGTGCGAGCCGCTGTCCTGGTTCTCGCCCAAGGAGACCAGTGGCGCAGTCTCCTGCCGAGCCAGCAGGTCGAGGTGACCGCCCGCCTGGCCCGGCCCGTCCCCGGCGAGCTGATCAGCGCCGTCCTGCTGGTCCGGGGCGCGCCCAAGGTCCTGACCGCCCCGAGCCGCCTCCAGACCATCGCCGGCACCCTCAGGGCCGGGCTGCGCACGGCGGCCGACGTGCTTCCCGCCGACCAGCGCGGCCTGCTGCCCGGCCTGGTCGTCGGCGACGTCTCCCGGATGGACCCCCAGGTCAGCACAGACCTCCAGGAAGCAGGACTCAGCCACCTCAACGCCGTCAGCGGCACCAACCTGTCCATCGTCGCCGGCGCGGCCCTGGCCCTCGCCCGTCTGGCGGGTCTGCCCCTGGCGGTCCGAGCCCTCCTGGCCGCCATCGCCATGATCGGCTTCGCCGTGGTGGCCAGACCCTCCCCGAGCGTCCTCCGCGCCCTCCTCATGGGGCTGGTCGCCGCCATCGCCCTGGGCACCGGCCGCGCCCGGGACGGCGTCGCCGCACTCTCCGTCGCGATCCTCCTGCTGATCCTCTTCGCGCCCGAACTGGCTCGCTCGTACGGCTTCGCCCTGTCCGTCTTCGCGACAGCCGGCATCCTCCTCCTCGCCCCCCGCTGGCGAGACCGCCTCGCAGCCACCCCACCCACGCCTTCCAACGCTCTCTCGTCCTCCCCAGAAGGCCCGACCACCCTCGCCACCAGGAACATCTCCGCCACCACGAACGCCCTCGCGACCCCGAACGCCCTCGCGACCCCGAACGCCCTCGCGACCCCGAACGCCCTCGCGACCCCGAACGCCTCCACCACCGCCCACGCGCGTCTTGCCGCCCCCGACCCGCCCCTGCCACAGAGGCGACGGCGTGTCCCGTTGCCTCGGTGGGTGGCGGAGGCGGTGGCGGTGCCGGCCGCGGCCCAGGCAGCGGTGACCCCGCTCCTGGTGCTGATGTCCGGGGAGCTCTCCCTGGTGGCCGTTCCGGCGAACCTGCTCGCGGGGCCGGCCGTGGCACCGGCGACCCTGCTCGGGTTCGGCGCCGCCCTGGTGGCTCCGTTCTGGCCCGAGGCGGCGCAGGCGATCGTCGTCCCGGCCGGCTACGCGGTGGGATGGATCATCATGGTCGCCCGGTGGGCCGTGAGCCTTCCGCTCGCGATCGTCCCGTGGCAGGGCGGCATCGCGGGGCTGGCCTTGCTCGCCGTGGTAGTGGCGGTGACCGTGGTCGTGCTGAGACGCCGCGCTCCAAGGGCCGTGGTGCTGACCCTGGCGGGCGGGGCGCTGGTGGCGGTGTTGCTCGTACGCCCCATCGTGACGTCCTGGCCGCCGAAGGCGTGGCTGATGGTGGCGTGCGACGTCGGTCAGGGCGACGGCCTGGTGATAGCGGCGGGCCCAGGCCGGGGAGTGGTGGTCGATGCCGGGCCGGATCCTGTCACGATGGACCGCTGCCTGCGGCGTCTCGGGATCGCCGACGTGCCGTTGGTGATCCTCACCCACCCGCACGCAGACCACGTGGACGGGCTCCCGGGCGTCTTCCAGGGCAGGCGCGTGGGCGGGGTCGTCGTCAGCCCGCGCCCCTCCGCCACCCGCCATGCCTCCGGCCCCCACCATCGCTCACGCCTGTCCGTGGACCTGGCCCGGCGCCGCATCCCCCAGTGGACCGCCTCCCCGGGCAGCCAATGGCGGCTCGGGCCGTCCGAGGTGACGGTTCTGGCCCCCGGCCTCTCGAAGGGCGACATGCACGGCCAGGGAGAGGGGAGTGGGATCAACAACTCCAGCGTCGTGGTCCACGTACGCTGGCGAGCCGGCTCCGCCCTCCTCAGCGGTGACATCGAAACGGAGGCCCAGCGCGCCCTGCTCGGCGGCAACCTCCCGCGAGCCGACATCCTCAAGGTCCCGCACCACGGCTCACCGAGGCAGGACCCCGCCTTCTTCTCGGCCGTCGCACCCCGCGCCGCTCTGATCAGCGTGGGCGCCGACAACGACTACGGTCACCCGGCGGAGCTCACGGTCGCGATCCTCCACCGCCTCGGCGCCCGCGTCTACCGTACGGACCGCTCGGGCGACCTGGCGGTGGTCGAGCACGAGGGCCGCCTCGCCGTGCTCACCCGCGGACGGTAGCGCCTCTTCGATCTCCCTTTGCCTCTCCAGTTCCCTGAACGCGCGTCGTTCCTCCCGGGTCCTGTGACCGAATTACGGCACACTCGACCTCTCCGCCGCCGTTGACGGGCCCTGTGCGGCCATCGGGTCTCAGCACAAGTGCGGCGCAAAGCCAGTTGTCGGCTCCGACCTTCACTTGCGGCGATCTGCGGCGACCTCGCAAAGCCGACGCCGCCAGCGCACCGGTTCAACGGCAGCGGCCCGGATCAGGAGGAATGCGCCGACCCGCAGCGATGAGCTCCGCCGGTCAGCGGTCTCGGCTGGTCAGACGGTCGAGAAGGGAGTCCTCCCCTTCGGGGGCGAAGGGAGCGCCGGTGCTGCGGGCGCGCAGGGCCAGCGTCATGGCCTCGCCGAGGAGGCTGACGCCGATGGACAGGGTGGTCGGGCGCACCTGCTCGGGGATGCCCGCCGCGGTGGCCAGGGCGCCGAGGCCGGCGTTGACCGCGACCGAGACGACCCACACCACCAGGGTCCAGCCCGTGTAGCGCTGCCAGAGGTGGCCGTGGCGGACGAACAGGCGCGGGGTCAGGCCGCGCAACGCGCCCATCAGCAGTCCCGCCACGGCGCCGGCCAGCAGCCAGGCAAGGTCGGCCCCGCCGAGCTCTACGTCCTTCACGAGGCCGTACACGCCGATGCCGACGAGCATGGCGGGCGGGCCGAACAGATCGCGGGCACGCAGCGGCTCCCCCCGGAACCGCCGGATCACCACGGCGACGACCAGGGCGACCACTACCAGCGTGATCAGGGCTGCGCTCATGACACCTCCGTTAATAGCATGTGCATGCTAAATAAGAAGATAGCATGGAAGTGCTATAAAGGCGGGGTGCCGAAAATCGTGGACCCGGAGGAGCGGCGGCGAGCGGTGGCGGAGGCGGTGTTCCGCGTGGTCTGTCGTGACGGGTTGGAGCAGGCCTCGCTGCGCAACGTCGCTGCCGAGGCCGGGCTGGCCATCGGCTCGGTCCGGCACTACTTCGACGGGCACACCGAGCTGATGGTGTTCGCGATGCGCGAGATGTCCGCGCGGGTGATCACCCGGCTGACCGCCCACGCCGACCGCCTGCTGGACACCTCCGCGCCGCTCACTCCGGCTGAGCAACGCGAGATCGTCGTCGGCATGCTCGCTGAGGTGCTGCCGCTGGATGACGAGCGCCGGACCGAGGTCATCGTCTGGCTGTCCTTCGCCGCCGCCGCCCGCACCCGCCCCGAACTGCGCCCGCATGCCGACGAGCTCTACGACGGCCTGCTCGCGCTCACCACCCGGACCCTGGAAGGCGCCCGCCGGGCAGGGCGACTCCGCCCGCAGGCCGACGTCGCTCTGGAGGCGCGCCGGCTCTGCGCGCTGCTCGACGGCCTGTCCCTGGAGGCCGCGTTCCACCCCGGCCGACTGGACGCCGACACCATGCTCGCCGTGCTCCGAACCCACTTGACCGCGCTGACGCGCGCGGCGGAAGACTGAATGACCGTGCCGCGGCAGTCGCGGAGTCGCGGAGTCGCGGAGTCGCGGAGTCGCGGCGTTCGAGTACGCGGTCGCGGGGTGGGCATGGCATGCTGCTCGGCATGGCGGGAACCGAACCAGCGCTCGTGACCTTGGTCATGGGTGACGAGGAACTGCTGGCCGAACGGGCAGTCCGTGGCGTCGTCGAGGCGGCGCGGGCGGCCGACGCGGGGGCGGAGGTGCACGACCTCGTCGGTGGGAAGGTGGGGCAGGGGGAGCTGACCCAGCTGACCTCGCCGTCCCTGTTCGGTGACCGCTCGGTGGTGGTGATCCGGTCCGCGCAGGACCTGGCCAAGGAGGTCATCGCCGAGGTGGTCGCCTATGCCGGGCGCCCGTCCGAAGACGCGGTCCTCGTGCTCGCGCATCCCGGCGGGGTGAAGGGCAAGGCGCTCGTCGACGGGTTGAAGAAGGCCAAGGCGCACGTCGTCACCGTCAGCAAGGTGACCAAGGCGGGGGAGCGGCTCGACTTCGTCAGGAGCGAGTTCAAGCGGGCCGGGCGGTCCATCGCGCCGGACGCGGCCCAGGCGCTGCTCGACGCGGTGGGCAACGACCTGCGGGAGCTGGCGGCCGCGTGCAGCCAGTTGATGTTCGACACCGAGGACAAGACGGTGGGCGTGGCGGCCGTGGCCCGCTATCACAAGGGGCGGGCGGAGGTCACCGGGTTCAACGTGGCGGACGCGGCGATCGAGGGGCGGCTCGCCGAGGCCCTGGAGCAGTTGCGGTGGGCGCTCGGCACCGGGGTCGCCCCCGTGCTCCTGGTGAGCGCGCTGGCGGGCGGGCTGCGGTCCATCGCCAAGGTCGGCGGGGCGCCGCGCAACCTTCGCGGCGGGCAGCTCGCCAGTCATCTGGGCATGCCGCCGTGGAAGATCGACCGGGTCAAGCGGCAGCTGAACGGCTGGGGTCCGGAGGGGCTTTCCCGCGCGATCCAGGCGATCGCCGACGCCGACGAGCAGGTCAAGGGCGGCGGCGCCGACCCGGCGTACGCCCTGGAGCACGCGGTCCAGGTCATCGTGGCCAGCCGGACGGGACGCTGATCCCACCCCGCCGTTCGAGTCGCCCACGCGGTGCCGCCGTCCGAGGCGCTCGGGGGCGGGGGCGGTGGGTCAGGAGGGCGATTCGACGCGGGTGAGCATCTGCTTCAGCAGCCCGTTGAGCAGTGCCTGGTCGGCCGGGGCGAGGGCGGCCACCATCTCGGCCTCGGCCTCGGCCCGTACCGTCATCGCCGCCGTCCACAGGTCGTGCCCCTTGCCGGTGAGCTCCACGTCCACCCGGCGCCGGTCGTCCGTGCCGCGCACTCGCCTGACGAGCTGCGCCCGCTCCAGAGTGTCCAGGCGCCCCGTCATGCCCGCGGGCGACAGGAGCAGCTCGGCGGCCAGCTCCGAGGGAGTGGCCGAGCCGCCCCGGGCCACCAGCCGGTGGATCGTCTCGAACGCGAACTCCTGCAGGCCGACCTCCGCCAGCACCGCCTCCTTGGTGTGGGCCAGGTGCTTCATCAGGAGCTGCATGCGGGTGACGATGCCCTCCACCACCTCGTCGAAGGGGGCTTTGCCGCGCCAGCGGGCCAGGTGACGATCGACGGAGTCCTCCATCCGGCAGATCATACGGCACAGTGTATTTTGTTGACGAAATATTCGTTGGCAAATAATCTCTCCCGGCATGACGACCCGCCTCCTGATCGGGCGCGCCCTCGCGGCTCTCGCCACGGCCCTGATTCCCACCACCCTCACCCTGGCGGTCCTCCGCGCGCCGGGCAGCGCCGAGGCGCTCGGGCTGGTGCTGGCCTGCGAGCTGGTGCCCCTGCTGTTGTTCCTGCCCGTCGGCGGGGTGCTGGCCGACCGGCTCCGGCCGGAGCGCGTCGTGCTGCTCGCCGACCTGGTGCGCTGCCTGGCCCAGACGGCCATCGGCGTGGAACTGCTCGCGGGCGCGCCACGGGTGGTCGACCTGGCGGTTCTGTCCGCGGTGACCGGGGTGGCGATCGCGTTCGGCATGCCCGCCGTGCCCCGGCTGGTGGCGGGGGCGGTCCCGGGACCCGACCGGCTGCTGGTGAACACGCGCATCGGCGTGGTCACCAGCCTGTCGAGCGTGATCGCCCCGGCACTGGCGGGGGCGATCACGCTGGCGGCGGGGCCGGGCTGGGCCGCGCTGCTGACCGGGATGGTGTACGCCTGCTCCGCTCTCACTCTGGGCGGGATCCGTACGGCCGGGCAGTCCGGACGGAGCCGCCGGGGAACGTTCGGACGGGACCTGGCCGACGGCTGGCGGGAGGTCAGGAGCCGCCCGTGGTTCCTCCGGAGCGTCCTCGGCCACGGCGTCTGGCACTTCGCGGCCGGCCTGTTCCTGACGCTCGGCCCGCTCACCGTCGTCCAGCGGCTCGGCGGCGAGCCCGCGTGGGTGCTGATCACGCAGTGCGGCACGGTGGGCCTCGTCGCGGGCGTCCTCGCCGCGCCCCGGCTGCCGATCCGCAGGCCGATCGTCGTGGTGCAGGTCGCCGCGGCCCTCTACCTGGCGCCGATGGCGGCGCTGGCCGTGCCGGCCCCGGCCTGGGTGATCGCGGGCGCGTACGCCGTGGCGATGTTCGGTCTCGGCCTGCTCAGCCCGTTGTGGGAGACGGTCGTCGCTCAGGAGGTGCCGGAGGACGCGCTGGGGCGGGTGCGCTCGTTCGACCAGCTCATCTCGTTCGCGGCACGGCCGTTGGGCCTGGCCGTGGCGGCGCCGCTGGCGGGCGTGACCGGCGCGACAGGGCTGCTGCTGGCCGCCGGCGCCCTGGTCGCGGTCGCCAACCTGGCGGCGATGATCAACCTGGCGGCGGTGGCGGACCCAGCGGCCGGCGACCGGGCGACGACCCCCACGTGACCGGTGCCGGCGACCCGGGCTGCGTTCGTCAGGCAGTGTTCGTCAGGCAGTGTTCGTCAGGCAGTGTTCGTCAGGCAGTGTTCGTCAGGGTGCGTTCGTCAGGGTGCGTTCGTCAGGACTGCTGGAGTGCGACCTCGCGCAGGACGCCGTCGCTGATCTCCAGGACGCGGTCCGCCAGCGTCATGAGGCCGGGGTCGTGCGTGGCGACCAGCGCCGTGACACCCTCGCTGCGGACCAGGGCACGCAGCAACTGCATGATCTGGCGGCCCGTCTGCGAGTCGAGCTGCCCGGTCGGCTCGTCGGCCACGAGCAGCCGGGGCCGGTTGGCCAGGGCTCGGGCGATGGCCACGCGCTGGCGCTGCCCGCCCGACAGCTCGTACGGCCGCTGGTTGGCGTGCTGCTCCAGCCCGACGAGGGCGAGCAGCATGCGTACCCGCTCCTCCCGCGCACCCGACGGCGTGCGGGTGAGCCGCATCGGCACGCCGACGTTCTCGGCCGCCGACAGTACCGGGATCAGCCCGAACGACTGGAACACGAACCCCACCACGTCCCGGCGCAGCGCCACCAGGGCGTCCTCGGCCAGGGCGGTGACCTCCTGACCGGCCACCACGACCCGGCCGGCGTCCGGCCGGTCGAGGCCGCCGATCTGGTTGAGCAGCGTCGTCTTGCCCGAGCCGGACCGGCCGCGGACGGCGACCAGCTCGCCGGGGTAGGCCTCGAACGTCACCTCCCGCAGCGCGACCACCTCCTTCGGACCGCTGCGGTAGACCTTGCGCAACCCCTCGACGACGACCAACGGCTCACTGCTCATCGATGGGCTCCTCTCGGACCGGCCAGACGCCGATGTGGTCGGATTCGAGTTCGAGGCGGACGCGGCGCTCCATGTCGAGGACGTTCATGAAATCGCGCGGAAGCTGCAGACGGCCCACGCGGTCGAGCACCGCGTACTCCTCGGCGACGATCTGCCCCTCGGCCCCCTCGCGGCGCAGCGTCTCGCTGCTGGTGCGCCCGTCACGGATGCCGACCGTGCGGTCCACCTGCTCCGACACGAGCGGGTCGTGGGTGACGATGACCACGGTGACGCCCAGCTCGCGGTTGGCCTTGCGCAGCGCGTCGAACACCTCCTTCGAGGTGTCGCTGTCGAGCTCGCCGGTCGGTTCGTCGGCCAGGATGAGCCGGGGTTCGTTGGCGAGGGCGACGGCGATGGCCACCCGCTGCTGCTCGCCGCCGGACAGCTCGGCCGGCTTGCGGCCGGCGCGGGACCCGACGCCGAGCAGGTCCAGCAGCCGCGCCGCGCGTTCGCGCCGGGCCGCCCGCCCGGAGGCGCGGCCCGCCAGCTTGATCGGCAGCTCGACGTTCTCCTGCGCCGTCAGGTACGGCAGCAGGTTGCGCGCGGTCTGCTGCCAGATGAACCCGACGACCTCCCGCCGATAGCGCAGCCGGTCCTTGGCCGTCATGGACAGCAGGTCCATGCCCGCCACCTTGGCCACGCCCGCGGTGGGTACGTCCAGCCCCGACAGGACGTTCAGCAACGTCGACTTGCCCGACCCGGACGCGCCGACGATCGCGACCAGCTCGCCTTCCTGGATGACCAGGTCGAGGCCCTGCAGGGCCACCACCTCGACGCCTTCGGTCTTGTAGATGCGGACGAGGTTGTCGCAGACGATGTGCGCGTCGCCGCCGAAGGCGGCCTTCGACGCGGTCGCCTGGGCTTCCAGCTCGGACAGGGTCGGGTTCACGCGAGCTCCCCTGCTCGGAGGGCCGCACCGGGGGCGCGGCGGCGGCTGATGGCGGTGTGCGCGTACGCGCCGAGCACGGCGACGACGGCCAGCCCGGCGGCGAGCAGGGCGGGTGTGGCCAGGCCGGGGCTGTAGCCGGCGACGGCGACGCCGCCGGCGTAGGCGGACAGGTCGACGCCCGGCCCGAGCGCGGCGGGCAGGCCGAGCCCGAGCGCCAGCCCGACCAGCGCGGTGACGAGGATCATCGGCAGGATCTCCAGCACGGTCAGGCCCTGGGCCTGCCGTTCGGTCAGCCCGAGCGGCCGCAGGAACGCCAGCGCCCGCGCCCGGTCGGCCGCGCCGATGACGAGGGTGACGACGACCGCGACGAGCGCGTACGCCGCCAGCGCCACGGTCGTGACGAGCAGCACCACCCGCACGGTCCCGGTGAGCGGGGCGCTCTCGATCGCGGCCAGCGACTCCGCCTGCGACGACACCTGGGCGCGCGGCCGGCCGACCGCCCGCGCGACCGCCTCGGCGTCGGCGTCGCCCTTGATGAGCAGGGTGTTCGCCGTGGGCCGCTCGTTGATCTCGTACGGCACGACGAGGAACTTGCCACGGGCGAAGAACCCCGGCACCGAGGGGACGACGCCCCGCTCGGCGACCTTGACGCGGGTCTGCCAGCCCACGTCCATCGTGCCCCGCCCGCGCAGCTCGGGTGAGACCAGCGCCGGGACACCGGCGCCGGCGGCCGGCATGGCGGGCACCGAGATCGGGGCGCCGTCGAGCACCCGCCGCCACTGGCCCAGGTCGACCGCGATGACGTCCGCCCGCTCGCCGCCGAACCCGAGCTGCACCGAAGCGGTCTGCGCGGGCACCACCAGCTCCACGCCCGGCACCGCCCGCACCCGCGCGACGGCGTCGGCGGGCAGCTCGATGGGCGAACTCACCCGCAGGGACGCCCCGACGTCCTGCCAGGACGCCAGCCGCTGGGTCTCGGCGATGCCGCCGGCGATGACCGAGGCGAACACCGACACGGCCAGCGCCGGCAGCAGGATGAGCACCGGCAGCACGCTGCCGGACCGGGCGCGTGCCGCCCGGGTCAGCCCCAGGAACGGCACGGCACGCGGCCCGCGGGCCGCCAGCCGGACGAACAGGCGGAGGGGGTAGGGGTAGCAGCGGATGGTGATCAGCGCCGCGGCCACCGTCAGCGCGATCGGCACGAGGAGCAGGAACGGGTCGTCACCGGCGGTCCCCGCCGCCAGGCCGCGGGTGCGCAGCAGGTACGCCCCGCCCAGGGCGAGCCCCACGACCAGCACCTCCAGGGTGACCCGCCTGGCCGACGGGCGGGAGGCGGCCACGTCGTCACGCCGCTCGCGCAGCGGTGCCCGGTGCGCGAGCGCCATCCGCACGGCGGCGAACCCCACGGCCGCGCCGCACACCAGCGCCGGTCCGGCGTGCACGAGCGGCAGCACCGGACCGGGCACCAGCCACGACAGCGCGTACCCGGCCAGCGTGGCGGGCACCACGGCGAGCGCGACCAGGGCCGTGCCGGCGCCGGCGACCTGGCGCAGCGACCCGCCGCGCGCCCGCGCGAGGGCGAGCGCCTCGTCGGCCCGGTCGGCCAGCAGGTGCACGGCGAGCACGATGACGCCCACCGCCACGGCCAGCAGGCCGCCCAGCACCAGGAACATCACGGTCCTGGCGGTGGACAGCGCCGCGAGGTAGCCGTTCAGCAACTGCGGCAGGCCGGTCTCCAGCCGGTACTGGCTGCCGCCGCCCGGCTGGAGCCCCACCACCCGCCCGTAGGCGGTGATCGCCCGGGTCACGTCCGGGACGCCGAGGGAGGTGGGCGCGGCCGGGTCGACGGGAAGGACCCAGCTGTAGACGAGGTTGCGGCCCTCGCCGCTGAGCGCGGTCAGCCCGCCGTCGGAGAGCAGCGCGGTCGTGTGCCGCTCCAGGTCCAGCTTGCCCGGCGGCTGCACCTCGGTGACGCGCAGCACGTCGGGGTGGTGGCTCCAGTAGCGGTCGGCGGGGTCCTTCGGGGCGAACAGGCCGACGATCCGGACGGCGACGTGGTCGCTCTCACCGAGGACGCGGACGTCGCCGACCCGGAGCCCCATCTTGTCGCGGGCCTCCTCGACGACGGCCGCCTCGAACACCGTGATCGTCGCGCCCTGGTACGTCATGGTGCCCGGCGCGCCCGGCGCCCTGCCCTCGCTCCAGCGGACCCGCCGTTCGGCGTCGGACAGCCAGCCGAGGTTCACGAAGGTCATCCCGCCCGACCCCTGCACGGGAGTGCCCCACGTCTTGGCGCTCATGTGGCCGGTGCCCGTGCCGACGGGGCCCACCACCGGGCGCAGCGCCGCGGGCAGGATCGAGCGGAAACGCTGGTCGCGTGCGGCGAACTGGGAGGGTTCGCGCAGGTCCTCCTGGCGTGACCGCGACTCCACGCGTACGGCCAGATCGACCTGGCTCGCCATCGCCGCGCGCAACGACT
Organism: Nonomuraea muscovyensis; assembly: GCF_014207745.1. Classification (NCBI taxonomy): domain Bacteria; kingdom Bacillati; phylum Actinomycetota; class Actinomycetes; order Streptosporangiales; family Streptosporangiaceae; genus Nonomuraea; species Nonomuraea muscovyensis. The sequence goes on along the minus strand of NZ_JACHJB010000001.1, from coordinate 1,094,626 downwards.
GATGCAGGTTGGCGTCGAACGAGCCCTGGACCAGCCGCGGCAGCCCCGCGAGCAGCGCGCACGCGCTCAGCGTGAGCAGGGCGAGCACGACCATGGCGCCGAACTGCACCCGCGCCAGCGGAAGGATCTTCACTGGAGCTCCCCGATGCCGATCAGCTCCTGCCCCCGCAGCCGCCGGGCCAGGCCAGCGACCACGGCGAACAGCACGGCCGCCAGCCCCGCCGGCAGCGCGGCGGTCGCCGCCCACGGGATGGCCAGCACCACGTCCGGCGTCACCGCCGACGCCTGCCCGGTCAGCACGATGTGCGGCACGACCAGCACCCCCACCACGACGGCGAGCGCGGTGCCCGCGGCCAGGGACAGCCCGATGACGAACGCCTGCTCCACGGCGAGCAGCCCGAACACCTGCCGCGAGCTCACGCCGAGCGCCCGCAGGATCGTGAACTCCGCCACCCGCTCCCGGGCGGCGACCGTGGCGTTCACCAGGAACCCGAGCACCGCGAACACCAGCGCCGCCAGGAACCCCAGGATGAGCGCCCCCTGCAGGCCGCCGGCCAGCGGGTCGTCACGCAGCCGGGAGGCCAGCTCGTTCCGGTCCACGGTGGTGACGTCCCATGCGGGCTGCCGCGCCAGCGCCGCCAGCGCGGGCCCGGTGTCGCCGCCCCTGGCGGCGAGCCACCATTCGGTCGCGGGCCGGGGGAGCTGTCCGGTCGCCAGGCCGTGTTCCTGCAGCGTGGCCCAGTCGGTGAGTACGGCCTGCTGGTCGGCGGCCGTGGTCGGCATCCGCTCGACGATGCCCGCCACCTCCACCTCGACGGGCCGGCGGTCCATGCTGATCCGGGTGACCTGGCCCTGCGAGAGGTCCAGCGAGGCGGCCAGCGCGGCCGTGACCACCACGGGCAGCGGCCCGGACGCCCGCGACCGCGTGAAGGCGGCGGCGACCGGGTCCGCACCCTCGGCCCGCAGGGTCAGCGGCGAGGGGAGCGCCTGCCGGCCGCCGGCGGTCACGCCGGTCACCGTGACGTTCGCGGTGCCGCTCTCGGGCGGGTCGGCGACGACGCCGCGCAGCGACACCGGGTAGGTGATCCTCCCGCTCCGGCCGGCCAGCGCGGACAGGTCCACGTCGATCCGGTTGTCGCCCGCGCGCAGCGTCCCCAGGGACAGGTCGCGCCACACGCCGAGCCCGTCGGAGATCATCAGCCGCAGGGAGGTTCCCGTGTCGGCGCGCGCCCGCACCGTCAGCGCCGCCGGGCTGCCGGGCAGTTCCAGGGCGCCACCGGCGGTCCCGGCCGGGCGCAGCGCCCGCGACAGCTCCTCGACGCTGCGCGCCGACAGGTCGGAGCGCAGGTGGAGCAGCGAGCCCAGCTCGGCGGCGTCCAGCCCGACCAGGACCGCGTCGTCGCCGCCGAAGTCGACCTGGCCACGGAAGGCCGGGGAGATCGCCGTGACGCCCGGCAGCGCGGCCAACGCCGTGCCCCGGCCGAACGCGCCCAGCTCGGGACCGTCCGGCGGCCCGGAGATTCGCAGGTCGGCCCCAGCCTGGTGGCGGGCCTGGTCCTCCTGGGAGGCGCGCCAGGTGGCGGCCGTCGCCATCGACACGATGCCGATCGCCACGGCCATGGTCAGCAGCAGCGCGGGCCCCGCGTACTTGAGCGGTCGCCGGCTGACCTGCCAGGCGCCGAGGGCCGGGGCCAGCGAGGGGCGGCGGGAGGTGATCCGCTCGGCCAGCCGGGAGACCCGGGGCACCAGGCGCAGCCCCAGCATGCCGCCGGTGAGCAACGCCAGCGCCGGGCCGGAGACGATCAGCGGGTCGATGCCGAGCTCGCCGGAGGCGGTGGCGGTGACCGGCGACCCGTAGTGCCGGAGCTGCCAGATGGCCAGCGCCGCCACGGCCAGCAGCGCGAGGTCCGCGCCTGCCCGCTCCACCAGGCCGCGCCCGCCGCTCCGGCCGCGCGCCGACTGCTCCTCCACGTACGTGCGGCGCGCGCCCGCCAGCGCGGGCAGCGTCAGCAGCACGGCCGAGGCCAGCGCCACGCCGATCGACACCAGGAACGCCCCCAGGTCGACCGCCGGCTCCAGCCGCACCCCGGACGCCTCGATCCACGGCAGCGAGTTGACCAGCGAGAGCAGCGGCGGCCCGAGGAACGGCGCGACGAGCGCGCACGGGATCGCCACGAGCAGGGCCTCCCCGCCGGCGAGCGCCGCCAGGCGCAGCGTTCCGGCGCCGCGCGAGCGCAGCAGCGCCACCTCCATGCGGCGGTGGTCGGCGAGCAGCCGCGCGGTCAGCATGAGCGCGTACGCCGCCAGCAGCACAAGCTGGAGCACCGGGATGAGCATGGTGGACCGCGCGACGAGCGAGGCCGTGCCGAGCTGTGACAGCATGTCCGGCAGGCGGCTGTCGGCGGTGCAGGAGGCGCAGCCGTTCCCCTTCAGCTCGGCGCGCAGCGCGGCCACCCGGGCGGCGAACGGGCGCAGCTCCTCGGGCGTGAGCGCCCGCAGGTCGGGCACGGCGGTCCAGGTGGCGTTGACGTTCGTGGCGAAGCGGGCGAGGAACGTCTCGCGGGGCACCATCAGCGGCCCGTACGTGGCGAACTCCCCCACCTCGACGCCGCGGGCGAGGAGGTGCTCGCCCGCCCAGCGGTCGCCGAACGGGTCACTGAGCTGGAAGACGCCCACGACGCGCACCGTGACGGGCTCGCGGTCCAGGCGGCCCTCGGTGGCGAACTCCTGGCCGGCCTCCCAGCCCGCCGCCGAGGCCGCCGGCAGCGAGACCGCCGCCTCCACGACCTCGCCCGCGCCGGACGGCCGGGGCCAGGAGCCGGAGACCAGCTTGGCGTGCCGGTCGAGGTCGTCGTAGGCGCCGAAGCGGAGCAGGCCGGGCCGCTTGCGGCGCTCCTGCCCGGGCAGCACGTACGAGTCGGACCGGAAGCTGGTCGTGACGGTGGCCGGCGCCCCGCCGTACGCGTGGCCGAGCCGGGCCCGCACGGCCTGGTCGAGCCGGGGGAAGGTGTCGGCGGTGACGGGGGCGGAGACGGTGGCTGCCACCTGGCGCAGCGAGGCCGTCTCCATCGTGCGGCGCACGCCCACTTCGGCGATCGAGGAGGCGTACATGGTCAGCGCGACGAGCGTGGTCGTCGCGAGGAGGACCGATCCCAGGGCGGCCAGCAGCAGCAGAGGCTCGCTGAGCGCGCGTTTGACCACCCATGGCCCTCGCATATGTGTCCCCCTTCACCCCGTTGAGTGCACCTTTGAACATGCCGGTGAGGCGGGCAAGGGATCTTGGCAAGGGGTGACGGAGCCGATATGTCGCGGCGACGCCGATGTGATATCGAAACTGTTACAAACGCCCCGGCGGCCGGCTCGGCCGGGGAAACGAAAACGCCGCACTCCGGAAGCGGGAGTGCGGCGCTCAGGCCGAACCAGGCGGGACGCCGTGACTACTTGGCGGCCAGCTCGGAGGCCTGCTTGGCGATCGCCGACTTGCGGTTGGCGGCCTGGTTCTTGTGGATGACGCCCTTGCTGACGGCCTTGTCGAGCTGGCGGGCCGCGACGCGCTGGAGCGCGACGGCCTGCTCGACGTCGCCCTGCTCGGCGGCCTCGCGGAACTTGCGGACCGCCGTCTTCAGGGACGACTTGACCGCCTTGTTGCGCAGGCGAGCCTTCTCGTTCTGCTTGTTACGCTTGATCTGGGACTTGATGTTCGCCACGAAGAAGCCTCGGTGAAGGTCTGGTGATGGATGGGGCGCGCGGGCTCGAGAGAGGGCGCGCCACACGCAGTTGAACAGATTACCAATAACCCAGGTGGCTGCTCAAATCAACGACCCGGGTGAGCTCCGTCAGATGAGCCAGTGGGTAGCGTACTCCCTCCAGTCCTCCTCCGTCGCGGCGAAGTCCACGTACAGCGCAAGGCCGAATCTCTCGCGCCTCCCGTGCTCCGACAGGGCCAGCTTGGCGGCCCGCGCCGTGACGGCCACGCTCTCGGCGTGGTCGCCCAGCGGGAGGCCGTGGTCGTGGTAGGCGGGGGCGCCGACGAACAGGTGCTTGCCCTCGGGCACCAGGTCGAGCGCCAGTCCGGCCTGGCGCACGACGTGCCCGCCGTAGAGCGACTCCAGCGGCATGCCGGAGTCGTAGGCCATCACCGCGATCTGGTCGACGCGGCCGGCCACACTCCTGAAGTAGTCCTGTGACCAGTACTTGTCGTGGTCGAGCACCGCGCGGGTGCCCGGGCGCATGAGCGGGTACGGCTCGATCTGCGGTGTCGAGGTGGACAGCAGCCGGGTCAGCGGCCGGGTGCGGTCGAGCAGGTCGAGGAACTCCTCGTCGCCGCTGCCGATGGGCTCGAAGTTGTAGTGGACGCCGTCGAAGCCCGTCTTCGCGATCTCGCCTACCCCGTCGAGCACATTCGCCCGGGACCGGGCGTCGTCGAGGTCGAGCGTGCCGTCCACCTTCTGGCCGAGCCAGGCGGAGACGCGGACCCCGGGCAGGTGCTCACGCACCCACGCAAGGAAATCGCGGGCGTTGGGATACTTGGCGGGATCCAACCGGCCATCGGCCTCGAACGGCCCCGCATGGACGTACAGGTCCCTGATCCCGGTGTCGCGCAACCGGACCGCCAGAGCCTCCACATCCGGCTCCGTGCGGCGCCCGTCCACCCACATGTGCCCCATCCAGAGGGCGTCGTTCCCCGTGCTCTTCGCCCACTCCGCGGGCGCGCCGGTAAACTGGGCACGGAACGCGCCGGCCACCAGGCCGACCAGTAGGCCGACCAGCGCGACCACGACGACCAAGGCAAGCGCGAGCAGGCGCAGGCCGCGGCGGATGACGGTTCGGGAGATCACCCGGGCATGTCACCATGAAAGACGCTTGACCTCAACCCTGTCGAAACGGACTTCGGTGCGCACTCAGCCTGGCCAGACCGACCCCGCGGTGATCCGCAACTTCTGCATCATCGCGCACATCGACCACGGCAAGTCGACCCTTGCCGACCGGATGCTGCAGATCACCGGCGTGGTCGACGACCGCTCCATGCGCGCCCAGTATCTCGACCGGATGGACATCGAGCGCGAGCGCGGCATCACGATCAAGTCCCAGGCCGTCCGCCTCCCGTGGGACGGCCACGTGCTCAACATGATCGACACGCCCGGCCACGTCGACTTCACCTACGAGGTGTCACGGTCGCTGCAGGCCTGTGAGGGCGCGATCCTGCTGGTCGACGCCGCCCAGGGCATCGAGGCGCAGACGCTGGCCAACCTCTACCTGGCCATGAACGCCGACCTGCACATCATCCCCGTCCTCAACAAGATCGACCTGCCCGCCGCGCAGCCGGAGAAGTTCGCCGAGGAGCTCGCCGGCCTCATCGGCTGCGAGCCGTCCGACGTGCTGCGCGTCTCCGGCAAGACCGGCGAGGGCGTGCGCGAGCTGCTCGACCACGTGGTCGCCTCCGTGCCGCCGCCCGTCGGCGACGCCGACGCCGCCGCCCGGGCGCTGATCTTCGACTCGGTGTACGACACCTACCGGGGCGTCGTGACGTACGTCCGGGTGATCGACGGGCACCTGAGCAAGCGCGAGCGCATCCTCATGATGTCCACCAGCGCCACCCACGAGACGCTGGAGATCGGCGTCATCTCGCCCGAGCCCAAGCCGTCCGAGCGCGGGCTCGGCGTCGGCGAGGTGGGCTACCTGATCACCGGCGTGAAGGACGTGCGCCAGTCCCGGGTCGGTGACACCGTCACCTCGGCCGCCAAGTCGGCCCGCGAGATGCTGGCGGGCTACGAGCACCCCAAGCCCATGGTGTTCTCCGGCCTGTATCCCATCGACGGCGACGAGTACCCCGAGCTGCGCGAGGCGCTCGACAAGCTCCAGCTCAACGACGCCGCGCTGGTCTACGAGCCGGAGACCTCCGCCGCGCTCGGCTTCGGGTTCCGGGTGGGCTTCCTGGGCCTGCTGCACATGGAGATCGTCCGCGAGCGGCTGGAGCGGGAGTTCGGCCTGTCGCTGATCTCGACCGCGCCCAACGTCGTCTACCGCGTCGTCATGGAGGACGGCAGCGAGCTGACCGTCACCAACCCGTCGGAGTTCCCGACGGGCGGCAAGATCGCCCAGGTCTTCGAGCCGGTCACCAAGTCGACGATCCTCGCCCCGGCCGAGTTCATCGGCGCGATCATGGAGATCTGCCAGGGGCGGCGCGGCCAGCTCCAGGGCATGGACTACCTGTCGGAGGACCGCGTCGAGATCCGCTACACGCTGCCCCTCGGCGAGATCATCTTCGACTTCTTCGACCAGCTCAAGTCGCGCACCCGCGGCTACGCCTCGCTCGACTACGAGCCCGCCGGCGAGGCCGAGGCCGACCTGGTCAAGGTCGACATCCTCCTGCAGGGCGAGGCGGTCGACGCCTTCAGCGCGATCGTGCACAAGGACAAGGCGTACGCCTACGGGGTCGACATGGCCAAGAAACTGCGCGAGCTGATCCCGCGGCAGCAGTTCGAGGTGCCGATCCAGGCCGCCATCGGCGCCCGCGTCATCGCCCGCGAGAACATCCGCGCCATCCGCAAGGACGTCCTCGCCAAGTGCTACGGCGGCGACATCTCGCGTAAGCGCAAGCTGCTGGAGAAGCAGAAGGAAGGCAAGAAGCGGATGAAGATGGTGGGCCGGGTCGAGGTGCCGCAGGAGGCGTTCGTCGCCGCCCTGTCCACCGACTCCGGCGCCGTCGACAAGTCCAAGAAGTAGCGGGTCCAGACGGGCCCTGCCTTTCGCGCCGTACGGCCCGCCAGGTCGCGAGAGCGCACCCGGCGGCGTGCCGGGCCTGTCGGCACGCGGCACGTGGTCCGGCGAGGTCCGCGAGGCCACGCCGGGCTGCGCCGTAACGGTGCCGCACGCTCTCCTCCCGGCGAGTAGGGCCAGGGCGGGACCGCCGCCGTCCCGCCGCGCACCGCCGTTTCCGGCCTGTGTCGTTGTGCGGGCCGCCGGGACCGTGACCGCCCCGGGACGCCACCGCGACCGTCCCCGGACGGCCGCCGCCGTCGCCGGACCGCCAGCACTCTCGCACGAGCGTGCACCTCCGCAGGCTGGCCGTCAGCAGGGCCTGTCGCCTCTTCCCGTACCGCGGTCCACGCGGCTGGTGCCTCCAGTCCTGGCGTCATCCCGTCCTTCTCGCCGTGCAGAGGGCCGTCCTGTTGAATAGACGCAACGTTGAGTCTACTCTCTTGGATGTCAGCACGTACGAATCCTGGAGAGCGAGTGAGGCCGTTTCATGCCTGAATTTCCTGTCGACATCGCCGCGGCGAAGGCCGCCGCACGCCGCCGCCCCACGGGCGGAGCCGCGGTGGCGGTGGCCTTCGCCTTCTGGATCACCATGGCGGGGACGACCGCACCGACGCCGCTGTACCCGCTGTACGGGCGGGCGTTCGCCTTCTCGCCGATCACCGTCACAGTGGTGTTCGCCGTCTACGCCGTCGGAGTGGTGGCCGGCCTGCTGCTGTTCGGGCGGCTGTCCGATCAGATCGGCCGGCGTCCCACGCTCCTGATCGCCACAGCCCTGTCGCTGGTCGCGGCCGCGATCTTCCTGCTGGCGCAGAGCGTCACGGTGCTGCTCCTGGCTCGCGTGGTGTCGGGATTCTCGGCGGCGCTGGTCACGGGCGCCGCCACGGCCGCGCTCGCCGAGTTGATCGGACCGGACGCCCGGGTTCGCCCCGCCACCATCGCGTTGTTCGCCAACATGGGCGGCCTGGCCTGCGGGACCCTCCTAGCCGGGATCCTGGCCGATCTGGCGCCCGCGCCACTGCGTACCCCCTGGTGGGTCATCGGCGTCCTGGCGTTGCTGGGGCTGCTGGGTGTGGCGACTTCCCGGGAGAGCGCCACGCATCGCTCCGGCTTCACCTGGCAGGTTCAGCCGCTGCACATCCCCGGCGAGATCCGGGCGGAGTTCCTGCGCTCGGGGATGGCGGCGGGAGCCGGCTTCGCCGTGCTGGGCGTTCTGACGGCGGTGACCGGGCTGTTCCTGAGCACGTTGCTGCACCAGTCGAGCCATGCGCTGACCGGTCTGGTGGTCTTCATCGCGTTCGCCTGCACGGCCCTGGGCCAGCTGCTGGTCCGTGCCGTCAAGTCCGCGGTCGCCCTGCCCGCGGCCTGTCTTGGCTTGACCACCGCCGCCGCTCTGATCGCAGCCGCCCTGGCCACGACCTCGCTCCTCCCGCTGCTGGCCGGTGCCGCCGTCAACGGGCTGGCCACCGGCGTGGCCCTCGGGCACGGCGTCGGGGCCATCACCACCCGCTCCGCACCGCAGTACCGGGGGGCCTCCGTGTCGACCTTCTTCGCGATCCTGTACGCGATGCTGGCGGTGCCGGCGATCGGGGTGGGGGTGCTGATCCACCTCTGGAGCCTGGCTCCCACAGGACAGATCTTCAGCCTGGTGGTGGGGGTGCTGGCCATGGGCGTGCTGCTCAGCCTCAGGGGTGCCCGGACGAAGCGCTGACCGCTGACGGCGATGCGCCTGTGCCAGAATGGGGCCGCCGGGACGAATCCGAGAAGGAGCACGACCATCCCTGTCGATCACGCGCCCCAGCCCGCCACGGGCGGATCGGCCGTGGTGAGCCGGACAGGGCCCAAGCGCAGCGAGAGCATTCGGCTCGCCGTGCTCAACGCCGCCGACGACCTTCTGGTCGAACGCGGGTTCGACGGCGTCACGATCGAAGGCATCGCCGCCCGGGCCGGCGTCGCCAAGCAGACCCTCTACCGCTGGTGGAAATCCAAGGTCGACATTCTCCTGGACACTCTCTCCGGTGACGCCCAGGAGGGGCTGACCTGGCAGCTCGGTTCCGGTCCCGCCGAGGAAGAGCTTCAGCGGCAGCTGCGGCGCATCGACGACTTCTTCCACGAACCCGCCGGCCAGGTGCTCCAGGCGCTGCTCGGCCACGCGCAGACCAGCCCGGCCACCGCCCGGGCGTTGCGTGAGGGGTTCCTGCGCGAACAGCGGGAACGAGACCGGGCCGGGCTGCGCGCCGTCCTTGAGCGCCACACCTGCCGCCACATGGACGACGAGTTCGTCGACTGCCTGCTGGATCTCCTGCTCGGCCCGCTCTACTACCGCACTCTCGTCAGCGACCGCGCGGCCGACCCGGCCATGCTGGACGCCACTGCTCGCCTCGTTCTCGACATGGCCGCCAGAGCCGCTCAGGACGATCACAGCCATGCGGGCGCGACGAACGGGGAATCTCTGTCGTAAAGAGGAGGCCTGGCGCTTTCCGGGGGCCGCGTCCTGGATGTAGGACGGGCTCGTCTCCCATCAACGCCACTCGTTCCCCCTCCGCGACCTGCACCTCACTCCTTCGCGACGCGGTCGAAGCCGGGGCTCACGATTTTGTCGGTGGCACAGGCTACCTTGAGGAAATCGAACACGCGTGCGACTGGAGGGTATGTCGTGATTGCTGCTGAGAGGTTCGAGCGGGCGGCCGTGCTGGGTGTGGCGATGGCCGAGGAGCTGCGCCGGCTGCTGCGTCGGCACGCGGTCGCAACAGGTGACGCCGTGGAGGGCATGGTGCTGGTCGACGTGCCCTATCCCGACGCGGCCGTGGTCGTCGCCGTGCTGGACGTGGCGGCAGAGTGTTTCGGTGAGCGCGGTGCCACCGTCGAGGAGACCCGGCAGGCCGCCCTGACGACGCTCTTACAACTGGCCGGGTTCGACGCCGAGTCGCAGTTGCAAGTCGCCTCGCCAGGCTCCCTCGCCCGCTCGTGACACGTTCCCGTTCGTGGCACTGTCAGTGCCGGTCGTGAGAGCTGTCCCGCTGTGGTCGGTCCGGCTGTGCCGGGCGTCCCTGGTGACGCCGTTTCGTTCGGATGTCCGCCGGTCCCTGAAGTGAGACCGGGAGGGTGACGGTGGGGTGTCCCATCGGGTGGAGGTGCGGGCCAACGGGCTGGCCGGTGACGAGCGGGCTGACAAGGTGCATCATGGCGCGCCGAGTCAGGCGGTGTACGCCTATGCCCGGGAATAGTCGGGTAGAAGCGGTACTTGTAGGCCCGATGGACCAGGCAGTCAATGGCGGCGGGCAGACTGTAAGGCGTGCCATCCACCCTGCCCGACGGCGACGCCGCCCCCGCCTCCGGCGAGCTGCCCGACAGCGCGCTGCGCGGCCTCGGCGAGCGGCCGTTCGGCTTCTACGTGCACGTGCCGTTCTGCGTGACGCGCTGCGGCTACTGCGACTTCAACACCTACACCGCCGCCGAGCTGGGCCCCGGCGCCTCCCACCGCGACTACGCCGACACGGCCATCGCCGAGGTGAGGCTGGCACGACGCGTCCTCGGCGACGCCGAGCTGCCGGTCGAGACGGTGTTCTTCGGCGGCGGCACACCCACCCTGCTGCCGCCGGGCGACCTGGCGCGGATCCTGGCCGCCGTCGACGCGGAGTTCGGGCTGCGGCCGGGCGCCGAGGTGACCACCGAGGCCAACCCTGAGTCCGTCGATCCCGCCTCGCTCGAACGGCTGCGCGAAGGCGGCTTCACCAGGGTCAGCTTCGGCATGCAGAGCGCCCGCGAGCACGTTCTGAAGGTCCTCGACCGCCACCACACCCCCGGCCGGGCCGCCCAGGCCGTGCAGGAGGCGCGGAAGGCCGGGTTCGAGCACGTCAACCTCGACCTGATCTACAGCACGCCCGGCGAGTCCGACGACGACTGGCGCGCCTCGCTGGCGGCCGCGATCGAGGCCGAGCCCGACCACGTCTCGGCGTACTCGCTCATCGTGGAGGAGGGCACGCGGCTGGCCGCGCGGATCAGGCGGGGCGAGCTGCCTATGCCCGACGACGACGTGGCCGCCGACCGCTACCTGATCGCCGACGCGATGCTGGCCGAGGCGGGGTTCGGCTGGTACGAGGTGTCCAACTGGGCCACCTCCGACGACGCCCGGTGCCGCCACAACCTGCTCTACTGGACCGGCGGCGACTGGTGGGCCGTCGGCCCCGGCGCGCACAGCCACGTCGGCGGCACCCGCTGGTGGAACGTCAAGCATCCCGCCGCCTACGCCCAGCGGCTGGCCGCCGGCGTCTCGCCCGCCCACGCGCGCGAGGTGCTGGCGGACGAGGACCGCGAGACCGAACGGCTGATGCTGGAGCTCCGGCTCTCGTCCGGCTACCCGCTCGCCGAGGTGGCCCCCCGAGCGCGCACGGCCGTGGCGGCGGCGCTCGGAGGCGGGCTGCTGGAGGTCGAGCCGTTCCGGGCGGGCCGGATGGTGCTCACGCTCGAGGGACGGCTGCTGGCCGACGCGCTGGTGCGCGACCTCGTCAGCTGACCAGGCGGATGGAGATCGGGTAGCGGTAGTTCTCGCCGCGGTTGGCGGCGATCGCGGCCTGGATGTGGAAGATCAACGAGACGATCCAGATGATCGGCAGCAGGAACAGGCCGATGATGATGATCGACAACAGGCCGGCGACCAGGTAGCCGATGAACATCGTGATCTGGAAGTTCAGGGCCTCGGCCGACTGGTCGCGGACGTACGGGGCCTCGTCCTTCTTCATCAGGTAGATGATCAACGGGCCGACCCAGGAGACGAGCAGGCCCAGCAGGTGGGAGAGCATCGCCATGGTGGTGTCGTCGCTGCCGGGTCGCGGGCCGTACGTGCCGGGGACGTGCGGCGGGAGCTGTTGCGGGGCCCCGTAGCCGTACCCGCCGGGCTGCTGATGGGCCTGGCCGGGGGGCAGGTAGAGGTACCCGGGAGGCAGGTGGCCCTGCTGCTGGTAGCCCTGCGCGGGCGGCGGGTAGCCGGCGGGCGGGGTGTGCGGCTGCCCGTACGCGTAACCGGGCTGGGCGCCCGAGCCGGGGTGCGGACCTGAGCCGGGGTGCGGACCTGAGCCGGGGTGCGGACCCGAGCCGGGGTGCGGACCTGAAGCGCCGGGTTCGGGGTGGGCCGCGTCGGGGTGGGCGTCCGAACCGGGCTGGGGGCCTGAGCCGGGGTGCGGGTCAGGGCCGGGGTGGGGCGCGGCGGCGCTCTGGTCGGGGAGGTCGGAACGGGTGACGCGCCGCGTGGCGTCGTCGTCGGGCTGAGGATGGGGTGGGTCCTGGCTCATGGTGCCTCCGTAACGAAGTCGATCAGTTCCTCGACCCGGCCCAACAGCTCGGGCTCCAGGTCGGCGAAGGTCGAGACGGCGCCGAGGATGCGCCGCCAAGCCTCGGCCGGCTCCAGACGCCAGCCCAGCGCCGCGATCACACCCTCCTTCCACGGTATCCCTCGCGGCACCTCCGGCCAGGCCGGGATGCGCAGCACGGACGGCTTGACCGCCTGCCAGACGTCCACGAACGGATGCCCCACCACCAGCACCTCGGGCGAGGTCACCCGGGCGGCGATGCGGCTCTCCTTGGAACCGGGCACGAGATGGTCGACCAGCACGCCCAGCCTGCGTCCCGGCCCGGGGCCGAACTCCTCGACGATCGCGGGCAGGTCGTCGACCCCCTCCAGGTACTCGACCACCACGCCCTCGACCCGCAGGTCGTGGCCCCAGATCTTCTCCACCAGCGCGGCGTCGTGCACGCCCTCCACGTAGATGCGGCTCTCCCGGGCGACCTTGGCCCGCAGCCCCTCCACGGCGAGCGAACCCGACGCGCTCCGCCTCGGCGCGCGCGGGCCCGGCGCGGGCCGTACGAGCGTCACGACCTTGCCCTCCAGCAGGAACGCGGCCGGCGCCAGCGGGAACAGCCTGCGCCTGCCGAACCGGTCCTCCAGCGTGACGGCCTCCTTGTCGCAGGCCACCACCGCGCCGCAGAAGCCGCTCTCGGCGTCCTCCACGACGAGGTCCGGTTCGGCGGGCACCTTGGGGATCGTGCCCTTGCCCGGCCGCCGCCAGTTGCCCGCGAGAACATCACCCTCGTACACACGGGGACCGTAGCAAATCACCCGCCCATCGCGAGGCGCTTGCGGCCGCGGCTGCGCCGGACGAGGACCACGGCGGTGACGACGATCCCGATCAGGACGCCCGCACCCGGGATGAGCAGCAGCGCCGCCACCCCGCCGGCCAGGCCGCCCGCCGAGGAGGCGAGGTCACGACCAACCCCGAAGCGCGCGTCGCCCGGCTCCTGGGTCGCGCAGGTGAGCCGGTAGTCGCCGGCCGAGGGGGCGTTGACCAGCAGGATGAGCTGCCAGCGGATGGAGCCCTGGTTGACGGTCTGGTTCGTGGTCGTGTTGACGAGCCTGGCCTGCCCGGGGCCGCCGGAGATCATGCACGTGTAGTGCACCCGGGTGGAGCTGGCGATGTAGAGGGCGGGCCGGTCGTCCGGGTCGAGGGCGACGGTGACGCTCTCGCCCGCCGCGAACGTCTTCGACGGCGCCATGTCGCTCGCCGTGCTGAACACGCCCCCCGTGAACAGGGCGACGCCCGCCACCGCGCACACCACGGCGACCGCCCAGCCACCCGCGATCCACCACAGCGACGGCTTGACCGGCCGGGAATCCGGCCGCGCGCCGAACCGGCCCCCGCCGCCGTACACGCCGGGTTGGTCGGGGCCGTACACGCCCGGCTGTCCAGGGCCGTACGGTCCGGGTTGGTCGGGGCCGTACGGTCCGGGCTGTCCGGGGCCGTACGCGCCCGGCTGTCCAGGGCCGTACGCGCCGGGCTGTCCGTAGGGCTGACCGCCCGGAGGCGCGGCCTGCCCGAACGCCGGGCCGCCCGAGGGGGGTGCCTGCCCGTACGCGGACTCGCCCGGCGGGGGAGCCTGGCCGAAGCCGGGCCCGCCGGGCGTCTGCCCCTGCCCGTAGGAGGGGTCGCCGAATGCGGGCGCCTGTCCGTACGCGGGCCCGCCGGGAGGCGGCGCCTGACCGTAGGGCGGGCCGCCGGGAGCCTGGTAGCCGTATCCGGGCGCGCTGGGCGGTTGTTGTCCATAGCCGGGCGCGCTCGGTGATTGCCGGTCGTAGCTGGGGGTGCCGGGGGGCTGCTGGCCGTAGCCGCCGAAGGCGCCGGGTGGCCCGTAGCCCGGGGTGCTGGACGGCTGGGGTCCGTACGGGTGACCGCCGGGAGGCGCCGCCTGGCCGTGGGACGGGCCGCCGGGCGGCGGATAGTCGTGCGACGGCGGCCCGCTCGGAGGCTGCGGCCCGTAACCCGGGGCGCGACTGTACCCGGCAGCGGGCGGCGGCGGCCCGGACGGCGACGCGAATGACGGTCCGGACGGCGTACCCGGCTGCGGCCCGGAGGGCGGTCCGGACGGCGCACCCGGCTGCGGCCCGGAGGGCGGTCCGGACGGCGCACCCGGCTGCGGCCCGGAGGTCGACCCGGACGGCGCGCTGGGCTGCGCGCCAGAGGGCGGCCCGGACGGGGTGTCGGGAGGGGCGTCGGAGGAGGCGTCGGAAGGGGTGCTCGCCCGCGGGTCCGAAGCGGCTTCGGCGGGCGCGTCGGAGGGGCCGCCCTGAGGCGGGTCCGGCGGGGCGTCGGCGGAGGCGTCGGACGGCTCCGCCGCGGGCGCCGGCGCAGGTGAGGAGGCGGCCGGAGGTTGCGGATCGGAGGACGGGGCACCGGAGGGTGAGGAGGCCTGACCGGGCCGCGGACCGGACCCGGGCTGCGGGCCGTTCGGCTGGGACGGGGAATCGTCGGTCATGCCGATCAGTCTGATGCCTGCGGGTTCGGGCACGCCAGGCACCCCGGTGGCCGGTCGTTATCGCACCTTCCAGGCAACGGCCGTACACTTGGCACTCGGGAACACCGAGTGCTAGGCGGTTCCCAGCAGAGGCAGGAGGTGTGCACGTGCTCGACGATCGTAAACTGGCGGTGCTCCGCGCCATTGTCGAAGACTACGTGTCCACCAACGAACCGGTGGGCTCCAAGGCGCTGGCCGAGCGCCACAACCTGAAGGTCTCCCCGGCCACCGTGCGCAACGACATGGCCGCGCTGGAGGAGGAGGGCTACATCACCCAGCCGCACACCAGCGCCGGCCGCGTGCCGACGGACAAGGGCTACCGCCTGTTCGTCGACAGGTTGTCGCAGGTCAAGCCGCTCTCCTCGGCGGAACGGCGGGCGATCGAGACGTTCCTCGCGGGCGCGGTCGACCTCGACGACGTGGTCATGCGCACCGTACGCCTGCTCGCGCAGCTCACCAGGCAGGTCGCCGTCGTGCAGTACCCGACGTTGACCCGTTCGACGGTCCGGCACGTCGAGCTGGTGCCGCTCAGCGAGCGGCGCGTCATGCTCGTGCTGATCACCAACACCGGCCGCGTCGAGCAGCGGGTGATCGAGCTGCCCGAGGTCGTGGAGGACCAGCGCATCGCCCACCTGCGCGCCGTGCTCAACGCGTGTCTCGACGGCTGCGGTCTCAGCACCGTGCCCGACCGGGTCGCCGACCTGCCCGAGCGGCTGCCGGTCGAGGACCGTCCCGCGGTGGCGACGATCCTGTCGGTGCTGCTCGAGACGCTCGTCGAACGGCACGACGAGAAGCTCGTCTTCGCCGGGGCCGCCAACCTCGCGGGCGCCGACTTCGCCACGGGCCTGCGTGACGTGCTCGAGGCGCTGGAGGAGCAGGTCGTGCTCATGCGGCTGCTCGGCGAGACTTCCACAGACACCCCGTCCGCGCTCACCGTGCGCATCGGCTCCGAAAACCCCTACCTTCGCGGCACATCCGTCGTCGCCACCGGATACGGTTCTGGCGACAACCAACTGGCCCGGCTCGGCGTGCTGGGTCCCACGAGGATGGACTACCCCGTGACGATGGGCGCCGTGCGCGCGGTGGCACGCTACGTCAGCCAGATCCTGGCTGCATCATAAGAGGTCGATAAGTGGCAAACAGCGACTACTACGCCACCCTCGGGGTGCGCCGTGACGCCAGTCAGGACGAGATCAAGAAGGCGTACCGGAGACTGGCCCGGGAGCTGCACCCCGACGTGAACCCGGATCCTGAGACCCAGGAACGGTTCAAGGAGATCACGCAGGCCTACGAGGTCCTGTCCGATCCCAACAAGCGCCAGATGTACGACCTGGGCGCCGACCCGTTCGGCGGTGCGGGCGCCGGTGCCGGGGCGGGCGGCTTCGGCGCCGGGTTCCCGTTCAGCGACATCATGGACGCCTTCTTCGGCTCGGCGGGCGGCGCGCGCGGGCCGCGCTCGCGGGCGCGCCGGGGGCGCAACGCCACGATCCGCGTCGAGCTCGACCTGCGCGAGACCGCGTTCGGCACCACCCGTGAGCTGGTCGTCGACACGGCCGTGCTGTGCGAGGTGTGTCAGGGCGCCGGGGCCGCGCCGGGCACCCACCCCGACACCTGCGACATGTGCAGCGGGCGTGGCGAGATCTCCCAGGTGACGCGGTCGTTCCTGGGCCAGGTGATGACCTCGCGGCCGTGCCCCCAGTGCGGTGGCTTCGGCTCGATCATCCGCCACCCGTGCCAGGAGTGCTCGGGTGACGGCCGCGTGCGCACCCGCCGTACGATCAAGGTCCGCATCCCGGCGGGCGTCGAGGACGGCACCCACATCCAGCTCGCCGGCGAGGGCGAGGTCGGCCCCGGCGGCGGCCCGCCCGGAGACCTGTTCCTCGAGATCGTCGAACGCCCTCACGAGATCTTCGAGCGGCGCGGCGACGACCTGCACTGCACGGTGCAGATCCCGATGACGGCCGCGGCCCTCGGCACGGTGCTGACCGTGGAGACCCTCGACGGGGCGGAGGAGATCGACGTCCGGCCGGGCACCCAGGCGGGGCAGGTCATCACGATGTACGGCAGGGGCGTGCAGCGGCTCAACGAGACCGGCCGCGGCGACCTGCTCATCCACGTCAACGTGGAGACCCCGATGCGCCTCGACCCGGCGCAGGAGGAGCTGCTGCGCGAGCTGGCCAGGCAGCGGGGCGAGGAGCGGCCGCCGGGCAAGTTCGCGCCGGGGCAGCAGGGATTCTTCTCGCGGCTGCGCGACGCGTTCAACGGCCGATGAGCCGCCGGCCGTGACCGTCCCCGTCTTCCTGTCCGACGTGCTCGACGGGCCCGAGCTGGTGCTCGGCGGCGCGGAGGGGCGGCACGCGGCCGCCGTGCGCCGGTTGCGCGCCGGCGAGCGGGTGGACCTGACCGACGGGGCCGGCGCGGTCGCCGAGTGCGTCGTGCGCGAGGTGCTCAAAGACGCGCTCCGGCTCGACGTGACGAGCCGCTACGAGATGGCGGCGCCGCAGCCGCGGCTCGTGGTCGTCCAGGGGCTGCCGAAGGGCGACCGGGGCGAGCTGGCCGTCGAGATGATGACCGAGGCCGGCGTCGACGTCATCGTGCCCTGGGCCGCCTCGCGCAGCATCACCCAGTGGAAGGGCGAGCGGGCCGCCAAGGCGCTCGGCCGGTGGCGTTCCACGGCGCGCGAGGCCGGCAAGCAGGCCCGCAGGTTCCATCTGCCGGAAGTGACCGAGCCCGCGTCCACGGCGCGGGTCGAGCAACTGCTCGCAGGTGCGGCGCTGGGGCTGGTGCTGCACGAGGAGGCGGCTGAGCCGCTGTCCGGCGTGGAGCT
Source organism: Nonomuraea muscovyensis (assembly GCF_014207745.1). Classification (NCBI taxonomy): domain Bacteria; kingdom Bacillati; phylum Actinomycetota; class Actinomycetes; order Streptosporangiales; family Streptosporangiaceae; genus Nonomuraea; species Nonomuraea muscovyensis. Next base: position 1,077,195 of record NZ_JACHJB010000001.1, on the reverse strand, counting down.
GCCGGCGGGCGGCGACATCGTCGTCGTGGTGGGACCCGAGGGCGGGGTCGGCGATGAGGAGCTGGGCCGGTTCAGGGCGGTGAAGGCGGTGCCGGTGCTGCTCGGGCCCACGGTGCTGCGGACGTCCACGGCCGGGGTGGCGGCTGCGGCCGTCCTGCTGGCGCGCACCGGCCGCTGGTAGGGCCGCTCGAACAGGCAAGCGCTCCCGCTACGGGCGGTGCGGGCTCACGGGATCGAGTACGGGGTGCCGTTGAGCAGCGGGCTGGGCACCGCGGTCGGGATGGGCTCGGGATCGGGCGGTGGGCACTCGTCGGCCGGGCACGTCGGCACCGGGTCCGGCTGGGTGGGCGTCGGGGTCACGGTCGGCGTCGGAGTCGGCGTGGGGGTCGGCGTGCCCGTGGGGCAGTCGTCGCGCTGCGCGTCCTGCTGCTTGGCGGCCGTCGGGCACGGGGTGGAGCTCGGCGTCGGCTTGCTGGTGGACTTCGCCGTCTCCGACGGCTGCTGCCTCGGCGGCCGGGTCGACGGGTCGGGGACGACCACCACCTCGGTCGGCTGGCTGCGGATGGGCGGATCCGGCGAGACGGCCCGGTTGGTCGAGTCGGCCGCGGGGGGAGTGGAGGTGCTCTTGATGTCCTGCACGGTGTCCCGCAGGACCTGGTGGCGCAGCTCGGGGACGACCATCACGATCGTGCCGGCGACCAGGACGGCGCTGGCGGCGGCGGCGCCGGCCCGCCACCAGAACAGGTTGCGCATGCCGCGCCGCTCGATGCGGGCGCGGATGATCTCCAGTCCTTCCGGCGAGGGCACGACCGTGTCCGCCTCCGCACGCAGCACACCGCGTAGTACGTCGCCGTACTCGTCGGGGGGCTGGGTCATGACATTTTCTCCAGGACGGATCGCAAGGCGGCCATGCCACGTGCGGTGTGGCTCTTGACCGCTCCCTTGCTGATGCCCATGGCGTGGGCGATCTCAGCCTCGGACAGATCACCGTAGTAACGAAGGACGAGTGCCTCTCTCTGACGCGTCGGCAGGGCCCGCAACGCCTCGATCACGGCGGAGCGTTCCAGCTCCCCGATCGCGCCGTTCTCGGCGCTCGGGGCGTCGGGCAGACCCTTGGGAGCATACTTCTCGACGACCGCACGGTGACGCAGCACCGAACGGGACCTGTTGACGACGGACTGGCGCAGGTAGGCGAGGGCCTTGTCGGGGTCGCGCAGTCTACGCCAGGCACCGTGGATGGCGACGAACGCGTCCTGCACGACCTCCTCGGCGGTGGCCATGTCGCGGACCAGCAGCACGGCGAGACGCACCAGCGACCGGAAGTGCGCGCTGTAGAGCGCGGTCACGGCCATGTCGGCGTCCCACCCGACCGGCGCGGACCCTAACGACCGGTCGGCCAGGAGGGTTTCGGTGGTCACCTCTTGAGGACGCGCGGCCTTCCCAGATGGTTTACGCTCTTGCGGTTCCTTAGGGGGCATTACCCAGTCGTGTCCTCGCCAGGCGGCCTACCCGGCCCTGAATCGTCTTTAGTGCTGAAGTGTCGCACCTCACCCTAACCGCGAGGATCTTCCCGCGCACGACACAGCCGATCACCGATTCGCAACAGGGTGCTGAGAGTCGCAGCGTACCATCGGCCCGGCCCCGAGGCCGCGGTCTCGATAGGCTGCCCCCGTGAGCGACTGCCTCTTCTGCAAGATCGCGGCCAAGGAGATCCCGGCCGCGATCGTCCTCGAGACCGACCGGGCCCTGGCGTTCCGCGACGTCAACCCGCAGGCCCCCACCCACGTGCTGGTCATACCGAAGGAGCACCACGCCGACGCGGCGGCGCTGGCCGGGGCCGACGACGGGCTCGCCGACGACGTGCTCAAGGCCGCCCACGCCGTGGCCGTCCAGGAGGGCGTGGCCGAGGCCGGCTACCGGGTGGTCTTCAACACCGGCCCCGCCGCGGGCCAGACCGTCTTCCACGTCCACGCCCACGTCGTGGGCGGGCGTGACCTGGGCTGGCCGCCCGGCTGACAGGCGCTCCCGGCCCGGGCGGCGGGCGGGCCGATATTGGCGAGAGCCTGCGGCCCCCGCCCGGCTACCATGGGCGGAGAAGCACATCCAGAGAGACCGGGAGGCATCAGGCCGCTGGCCTGCCCATGTCCGAACTACACGAATCCCGACGGACCGCACCTCCGACGCGCACACAAGCCAAGGTGCTGATTCCGGACGAATACTCGATGGTCAGCCTCCTGGGCTCCCGTGACGAGCTGCTGCGCGTCATCGAGGGCGCCTTCAAGGCCGACATCCACGTACGAGGCAACGAGATCACCGTCACCGGCAGTCCCGACGAGAGCGGTGCCGTGGTGCGGCTCTTCGAGGAGCTGGTGGAGGTGCTCAACAACGGCGGCGAGCTCACGCCCGACGCGGTCGAACGCAGCATCGCCATGCTGCGCATGACCTCCGACCGCCCCGCCGAGGTGCTCTCGCTCGACATCCTCTCCTCCCGCGGTCGCACGATCAGGCCCAAGACGGTCAACCAGAAGCGCTACGTCGACGCGATCGACCAGCACACGATCGTGTTCGGCATCGGTCCCGCCGGCACCGGCAAGACCTACCTCGCGATGGCCAAGGCCGTGCGCGCGCTGCAGGAGAAGCGAGTCAACCGGATCATTCTCACCCGGCCCGCCGTCGAGGCCGGCGAGCGGCTGGGCTTCCTGCCCGGCACGCTCTACGAGAAGATCGACCCCTACCTGCGCCCGCTGTACGACGCGCTGCACGACATGGTCGACCCCGACTCCATCCCCAAGCTGATGGCCGCGGGCACGATCGAGGTCGCGCCGCTCGCCTACATGCGGGGCCGGACACTCAATGACGCCTTCATCATCCTCGACGAGGCCCAGAACTCCTCGGCCGAGCAGATGAAGATGTTCCTGACGCGGCTCGGCTTCAACTCCAAGATCGTGGTGACGGGTGACGTCACGCAGGTCGACCTGCCGTCGGGCACGACCAGCGGCCTGCGCGTCGTCCAGGAGATCCTCGACGGCATCCCCGACATCCACTTCTCCCGGCTGACCAGCTCCGACGTGGTCCGCCACAAGCTGGTCAGCGATATCGTCGACGCCTACGGCCGCTACGACGCCCAGCGCGACCCGGCGGTGTCGGGCGGCGCGGCCAAGCCGATCCAGCAGCGGAGCAAGCGGCGATGAGCATAGAGATCAACAACGAGTCGGGCGTCCAGGTCGACGAGGAGAGCATCGTCCGCCTGGCCGCCCACGTCCTCGGCGAGATGGGCGTCAACCCGCTCGCCGAGATGTCGATCATGGTCATCGACGAGAACGCCATGGCCGAGCTGCACGAGAAGTGGATGGGCGAGCCCGGCCCCACCGACGTGCTCGCCTTCCCCATGGACGAGCTGCGGCCCGGCGGCGGCGCGCGTGGCGACGGCGACGCCCCCGCCGACCCGGCCCTGCTCGGCGACGTGGTGCTCTGCCCGCAGGTGGCCGCCAGGCAGGCGGCCGATGCCGGGCACAGCACGCGTGACGAGCTGGAGCTGCTGTGCACGCACGGCATCCTCCATCTTCTCGGCTATGACCACGCCGAGCCGGAGGAGCACAAGGAGATGTTCGGCCTACAGGCCCGGCTCCTGGAGTCGTGGCAGGAGGTGCGCGGCTAGCGGTGGACGCCTGGTTGCCCCTGGCCGTCACCCTCGTGGTGATCGGTGGCCTGATCGCCAGTGCGGAGACGGCGCTGACGCGGATCTCCCGGGTGCGCGCGGAGGAGTTCGTCCGCGAGGGCAGGCGCGGGGCCGCGCGCCTGCAGGCCATCGTCACCGACGCGCCGCGCTATCTCAACCTCCTGCTCCTGCTCCGGCTGAGCTGCGAGCTGGTCGCGACGGTCATCGTGACGCTGCTGTCCATCGACCACCTGGGCGACCAGGGCTGGGCGTACGTGACGGCCGCCGTCATCATGATCCTGGTCAGCTACGTGATCGTCGGCGTCTCGCCGCGGACGCTCGGCCGCCAGCACGCCGAGCCCATCGCGCTGGCGAGCGCGCCGATCGTCTACGGGCTGACCCGGATCTTCGGCCCGCTGCCCAAGCTGCTCATCCTGCTCGGCAACGCGCTCACCCCCGGCAAGGGCTTCCGCGAGGGCCCGTTCACCTCCGAGGCCGAGCTGCGCGACCTGGTCGACCTGGCCGAGGAGCGCCGGGTGATCGAGCCGGACGAGCGCGAGATGATCCACTCGGTGTTCGAGCTGGGCGACACGCTCGTGCGCGAGGTGATGGTGCCGCGCACCGACATGGTCTTCATCGAGCGCGGCAAGACGCTCAGCCAGGCGCTGTCGCTGGCGCTGCGCAGCGGCTTCTCGCGCATTCCCGTCGTGGGCGAGAACGAGGACGACGTCGTCGGCATCGCCTACCTCAAGGACATCATCCGCCGGGTCCACGAGGCCGGGCAGGACGGCGGCGGCGAGCGGATCGACTCGATCATGCGCCCGGCCACGTACGTGCCCGAGAGCAAGCCCATCGACCAGTTGCTGCGCGAGATGCAGGCGCGGCAGACCCACCTGGCCATCGTCATCGACGAGTACGGCGGCACGGCCGGGCTGGTCACCATCGAGGACGTGCTGGAGGAGATCGTCGGTGAGATCACCGACGAGTACGACCAGGAGGCCCCACGTGTTGAGCCCGTGCCCGACGGCGGGCTGCGGGTGACGGCCCGGATGCCGGTCGACGAGCTGGGCGAGCTGTTCGACACCGAGATCGAGGTGGACGACGTCGAGACGGTCGGCGGCCTGCTCGCGCACGCCCTCGGCCGGGTGCCGATCGCCGGCTCGCAGGCGGAGGTCGCCGGTCTCCGGCTCACCGCCGAGAGCCTGGCCGGGCGGCGCAACCGCATCAGCACGGTGGTGGTCCGCAGGGTCGCCGCTCCGTCCAACGACGTGGTGCCGGCCGCCGCAGAGCAGGACTGACGGCCTCGCGGGGAGCCGGCAAGTGTTCTCCAAGCGGTCTGCAAGTGCTGTGCCGCAGTCTTGGTCCCGGCGCCCAGTGCGGAGGGCGCCGACAGGGAAGCGCCCGATTCGCCGGATGGGGTTCGCGGTGGAGGGGCGCTTCCGGGGGGCGGCAACGTCTCGATCTGCTAGCCGATCGTGACGTTGCTCGGCGTAAAAGGGTGCTCTCGTCCGTTAAGCCGGGCGAGAGCACCCTTTTAGCGTTTGATCCTTTATTGGTGTGTCTGGTGGATTGTCGTCCTCCGTGCCCGGGGAGATCCGCGTTCGGGGGAAATCATGGAATGCGGACTGCGGATGCTCGGCCTGGTCGCCACCGGCGGCCTCCTGGCCGGAAGCCTGGCGGGCTGCGGCGGCGGTGCCCACGAGGAGGTCCGCCCCGACGCCCGCGCGACGGCCCGGCTGCACGAGGTGCTGAACGACCGGCCACGGCTGCCCGACGGCTTCTCGCCCAGGGCGGAGCGGCCCTGGCGGGCGCCGTTCGAACCGAAGAACACCGACTGCCTGACCGTGCTCGAACCCGCCGCCGGCCGGGCGCCCGCCAGGGCCCTGACCGCGCAGGCGGCCGTCAGCTACCGGGGCGACGAGCTGGGCGAGCAGGCCGCGGTGGGCCTGGCCCGCTACGCCGGCTCCGAGGCGGAGGAACACCTCGGCGACCTCGCCGAGGCCATGGCGGAGTGCCGGGCGATGCGCTCGCCGGGCGGCACCCGGCTCAGGCTGCGGCCGCTGCCCGCACCGCTGCGCGAGATGGGCGACGAGGTGGGCGACGAGATGGTCGGCGCCGAGCTGCGCGGCAAGCTGAAGGGATACCCGTACGTGATGGACGTGGTGCTGGTCCGCTCCGGTGACACGCTCGTGTCGGTCGTGCACACCGGCCTGGCCGGGGTCGATCCCGAACGCACCAGACAGCTCCTCGGAGCGGTGCTGAAGATGGCCACGGCCTAACCTAGTGCCCGTGACTCTCGATCCTGAAGACAGCAAGCTCATCACCCTGGCCCGGGCGGCGCGGGCCCGCAACGGCTCCGCCGAGGGTGCCGCCGTGCGCGACGAGACCGGCCGCACCTACTCCGCCACCGACGTCACGCTCTCCTCGCTCACGCTGTCGGCGGTGCAGGTCGCCGTGGCGATGGCCGTCTCCAGCGGCGCGCGTTCCCTGGAGGCCGCGGCGCTGGTGAGCGAGGGCGACCCGGGCAGCGCCGACGAGGAGGTCGCCCGCGAGCTCGGCGCCGGGGCGCTCCTCGTGGCCGGCCCCGACGGCACACCCCGGAGCTGACCCGTGGCGATGTCCCCCTATCTCGCCGGACTGCGCGCCAAGGTGGGCTCCGACCTGCTCATGCTGCCGTCGGTGTGCGGGTGCGTGTTCGACGCCGACGGGCGGCTGCTGGTGGCGCGGCACGGCGACGTGGACCTGTGGGCGGCGCCCGGCGGCGGCCTCGACCCCGGCGAACGGCCCGAGGAGGCGGTGGTCAGGGAGCTGCGCGAGGAGATCGACGTCGACGTCACCGTACGCGGCCTGATCGGCGTCCACAGCGGGCCCGAGTTCCACGCCGTCTACCCCAACGGCCACGAGTGCATGTACATGATCGCGGTGTACGGCTGCGTGATCGCCTCCGGCACGCCCACCCCCGACGGCGACGAGATCACCGACGTCCGCTGGGTGACCGAGGCGGAGCTGCCGGAGCTGCGGATGACGCCGTGGTCACCCCGCGTGCTGCCCGAGGTGTTCGCCTGGTGGCGCGGGCAGCGGCCATGATGGGCGACAATGCACAGGTGACTTCGCCAGACAGCCATCGCGCCGGATTCGCCTGCTTCGTCGGGAGGCCGAACGTCGGCAAGTCGACCCTGATGAACGCCCTGGTCGGCACGAAGGTGGCGATCACCTCCTCCAAGCCGCAGACCACCAGGCGCGTCATCCGGGGCATCGTGCACCGGCCGGAGGCCCAGATCGTCATCGTCGACACACCGGGCCTGCACCGGCCTCGCACGCTGCTCGGCGAGCGGCTCGACAGTCTCGTGCTGTCCACGCTGACCGAGGTGGACGTGATCGGCTTCTGCCTGCCCGCCAACGAGCCGATCGGCAAGGGCGACCGCTTCATCGCCGACAAGCTCGCGGCGGTGAAGAAGACGCCCGTCGTCGCGGTCGTCACCAAGTGCGACCTGGCGAGCAAGGAGCAGATCGCGGCGCAGTTGCTGGCCGTCTCGCAGATCGCCGAGTTCGCCGCGATCGTCCCGGTGTCGGCGGAGCGGGGCGACCAGCTCGACGTGCTGGCCGGCGTGCTGATCGAGCACCTGCCCGAGTCGCCGCCCCTGTACGAGGGCGGCCAGCTCACCGACGAGCCCGAGCAGGTGCTGGTGGGCGAGCTGATCAGGGAGGCGGCGCTGGAAGGGGTCCGCGACGAGCTGCCCCACTCGATCGCCGTGGTGGTGGACGAGATGCTGCCGCGCGAGGGGCGCGACGACCTGCTCGACATCTACGCGCACATGTTCGTCGAACGTCCCTCGCAGAAGGCCATCGTGATCGGGCACAAGGGCGAGCGGCTGCGCGACGTGGGCACCCGGGCGCGCAAGCAGATCGAGGCGCTGCTCGGCACCCGGGTCTACCTCGACCTGCGGATCAGCGTCGCCAAGGACTGGCAGCGCGACCCGAAGCAGCTGCGCCGCCTCGGCTTCTACGACTGACGGGGCCCGCCCCGAGCACCCGTGGCGCGGTCAGGAACGGCGGGTCAGGGTGAGGACTGCACAGAGCACCACCGCCAGCGCGGCCGCCAGGGCGGCGAACCAGCCATAGCGGATCACCGGCGCCACTGACAGGACCCCGCCCAGGTCGAACGCGATCCGGTCGCCGGCGCCGCCGGGGTCGGTCACGAAGACCACCAGGAGCGCGGCCGCCAGCCCGCCGGGCACGGCGGCCAGGGTGGCGATCCACGGGCGGGCCAGCAGCCCGGCGGTCCCCAGGGCCAGCGCGACCAGTCCCGCGACCAGGGTGAACACGCCGAGGCTGTCATCGGCGCCGCGGACGTCCTGGGTGACGCCGGCGCCGAGCAGGTCACTGCGGGCCTCGATGCCCGCCCACGGCAGGATCGCGCTGACCGCCAGCAGCGCCCCGGCGGCGGCCACGGCCAGCGCGTAGCCGCGCCGTGCCCGGCGTCTCGCGGGGCCTGGCATGAGAGAGTCGGCCACACGATCACCATAGGCGGGCCACGCCGCCCCGGCCAGGCCACCCGTGCGGTCCGGTCCCGGCCTGACCGCCATGCCGGATGGTTTGGGGGCTTTCGGCCGTCCTGCCGGGTGGAAAGGGGCGGTCAGAGCGGGGTGCGGGCCGCGGACTCGCCCCACGCCAGGCGGCGGCGCAGCTCGACGGCGTCGGCGGCCAGCGCCGACACGAGGACGCCCGGCCCCGCCAGCGGCAGCACGGCGACGCCCTCGCCCACCACCGCCTCGCGGCGGCCCACCGCCGGGTCCGGGGTCATGAGGGTGGTGCCGACGCAGCGCGCCCCGGCGAAGACGGCCGGGGAGGCGTCGAGGGCCGGGTCGCCCACGGCGAACTCCTGCCGCAGCAGCGGACGCCCGCCGCTGGTGGCGTCGAAGCGGCCACGGCAGCGGCCGGGCGCCTCGCCGTACCGGCCGAAGACGATCTCCTCGCGCCAGAACACGCGCGCGTCCTCTTCCAGCACCAGCCGGACCCCCGTGCGGTGCGAGCAGCCGGCGGCCAGCACCGTGGGTTCGGGGGTGAAGCGGAGGGTGGCGCCGGCCCTCACCCGCGCGGTGACGAGCATGGCCGACTCGCCGTGGCCGGGCAGCACCACGGTGGCGGCGACCGAGCCGACCTCCAGCGTGGTGCCGGCGGCGACGTCCACGTCGAGCTCCAGGACGTCGCCGCCGAGGGGCGCGGCGGCGGTCGAGACGAGGTGCACGGTGTGCGGCCCGGTCTGCCGGAGCGTCAGCGGCGGCGCCGAGCCGAGCACCGGGATGGCCGTGCGGCCCGCCACCAGGGCCGTCGCCACGGTGGCGCGGGCCCGCAGGGCGGGGATGGTGGGCGGCATGTCAGCCGAGCCGGGCCGGCCGGTTCGACCAGTCGCGCACCTGGTGCGAGACCCAGGTGGCCACCTCGGGTACCGACGGCTCCCTCCTGACCGAGGTGAACACGACGGGCCTGCCGCCGCGCACGGCAGCCGCGTCGCGGTCCATGACGCCGAGGTCGGCGCCGACGAGGGGCGCCAGGTCCGTCTTGTTGACCACCAGCAGGTCGGCCGTGGTCACGCCGGGACCGCCCTTGCGCGGCACCTTGTCGCCGCCCGACACGTCCAGCACGAACACCTGCCGGTCGGCCAGCCCGCGGCTGAACGTCGCCGTCAGGTTGTCGCCGCCGCTCTCCACGATGACCAGGTCAAGCGGGCCGAAGCGGTGTTCCAGGGTCTCGACGGCGTCGAGGTTGGCGGCGATGTCGTCGCGGATCGCCGTGTGCGGGCAGCAGCCCGTCTGCACGGCCAGGATGCGTTCCTCGTCGAGCACGCCCGCCCGGCGCAGGAAGTCGGCGTCCTCGGTGGTGTAGATGTCGTTGGTCACCACGCCGAGGCTCAGCGCCGGGCCGAGCTCCCGGCACAGCGCCGCGACCAGGGCCGTCTTGCCGCTGCCCACCGGGCCGCCGACGCCGAGGCGCAGCGCCCGTCCCCGGCTGTCGGGTGCGTGGTGGTGGTCCTCGTGGTGAGCGCCCATGACGGGGTCCTTCCTAGGAGACGAACAGCCGGGTCGCGGCCCGCGCGTGGCTCTCGGCCAGCAGGTCGAGTGCGGGTGCCGAGCAGGCGGGCAGGTCCGCCCACGTCCCGCCGGTGGGCAGGTCGCCGGCGGTGGCCGCGAGGTCGGGGGCCAGTTCGGCGAGCAGGCGGTGCACCTCCACCGGGTCGAGGCCGAGGAGCCGCACCGCTGCGGTGGCCGGGCCGGTGACGGCGTGGTAGGCGGCCGCCAGCGCGGCGTCCCGAGATGACGCGCCGGCCGCGTGCGCCGTCACGCCCAGGGCCAGCGGATGGTGCGGGTCACGGAGCCGGAGCGCCAGGTCGTCGAGGGCAGGGGAGGGCCACACCCGGCGGGCCACCCGCACCAGGAGCCTGCCCTGGGTCCTGGACGCCTCCCGCTGGGCGGGCGAGACGGTCCTGACGTCCGCTTCGGCGTCGAGCTCCCCCCACCCCCACGTCTCGTCGCGGTGCGGTCCGTCCGGCCCCACCGGACGGACTTGGCGGGGCGAACCGTCCGATGCGGCCGGATGGACTTCACGGGACGCTTCGCCCGGCGCGGCTGTGGCGGCCGCGTGGGAGCAGGCGGCGGCGAGGGCGGCCGCGTGGGAGCAGGCGGCGGCGGCGAGGGCGGCCGCGACCCGGCCCGAGGTGTGCAGGCGGCCCCGCAGGAACCCCGCCAGCGACGCCACGTCGCGCACGGCACCCGAGGCGACGGCCTGCTCCGCGCCCCCGGAGTGGGCGTGCCCCCCGGCCGGCAGGCGGGAGTCGGTCAGGAGCAGCAGCGCCGGGTTCACGGGCATCAGAACAGGAAGTAGCGCTGGGCCATGGGCAGGACCGGCGCCGGCGCCGGCTCGACCAGGTCGCCGTCGACGCGTACCTCGAACGTGTCCGGCGCCACCTCGATCCGCGGCATCGCGTCGTTCAGCGGCATCGCCGCCTTGCCGCGTCCGCGCACGTCCGCCACCGCCGCCAGGCGGCGCCGTACGGCGAGACGGTCCGCGAGCCCGTCCTCCAGAGCCGGCGGCGAGACGAAGTGCAGCGACGTGGCCGCGGCCGTCACCGGGGCGGCGCCGAACATGGGCCGGGGCAGCACCGGCTGCGGCGTCGGGATGGAGGCGTTGGCGTCGCCCATCTGCGCCCAGGCCACCACCCCGCCCTTGAGCACGAGCGTGGGCTTGACCCCGAAGAACGCCGGATCCCACAGCACCAGGTCGGCCAGCTTGCCCACCTCCACCGACCCCACCTCGGCGTCGAGGCCGTGGGCGACGGCGGGGCAGATGGTGTACTTGGCGACGTAGCGGCGGGCCCGCAGGTTGTCGGCCGGGCCGCCCAGCGGGCCGCGGCGGCCCTTCATGACGTGGGCCGTCTGCCAGGTCCGGATGACCGTCTCACCGATGCGGCCCATCGCCTGAGAGTCGGAGCCGATCATGGAGATGGCGCCCAGGTCGTGCAGCACGTCCTCGGCCGCCATCGTCGTGGGCCGGATCCGCGACTCGGCGAAGGCCAGGTCCTCCGGGATCGACGGGTTGAGGTGGTGGCAGACCATCAGCATGTCGAGGTGCTCGTCGAGCGTGTTGACGGTGTGCGGCCGGGTGGGGTTGGTGGAGGAGGGCAGCACGTTCGGGTAGGACGCCATCCGGATGATGTCGGGCGCGTGCCCGCCGCCCGCGCCCTCGGTGTGGTACGCGTGGATCACGCGGTCGCCGATGGCGGCCAGCGTCGACTCGACGAACCCGGCCTCGTTCAGCGTGTCGGTGTGGATGGTCACCTGCACGCCGGTCGCGTCGGCCACGGTCAGGCAGGTGTCGATGGCGGCGGGCGTGGAGCCCCAGTCCTCGTGCAGCTTGAATCCCGACGCGCCCGCCCGCAACTGCTCCAGCAGGCCGTCGGGGTTGACCGTGTTGCCCTTGCCGAGCAGCGCGAAGTTCAGCGGGTAGGCGTCCAGCGACTCCAGCATCCGGCCCAGGTACCAGGTGCCGGTGACCGTGGTGGCCTTGGTGCCCTCGACGGGGCCGGTGCCGCCGCCGACGATCGTGGTGACGCCGGCGCCGAGGGCCTCGTCCAGCAGTTGCGGGCAGATGAGGTGCACGTGTGAGTCCACCGCCCCGGCGGTGAGGATCTTGCCGTTGCCGCTGAGGATCTCGGTGGACGGTCCGATGACGATGTCCACGCCGTCCATGGTGTCGGGGTTGCCGGCCTTGCCGATGCCGCTGATCCGGCCGCCGGTGACGCCCACGTCGGCCTTGACCACGCCCCAGTGGTCGAGGATCACCACCCCGGTGACGACCAGGTCGGGCGCGCCCTCGGCGCGGGTGGTCCTGGCCTGGCCCATCGACTCGCGGATCACCTTCCCGCCGCCGAACACCGCCTCGTCGCCCGCCCCGGCCGGGCCCATCGCCAGGTCCTCGGTGACCTCGACGAACAGGTCGGTGTCGGCCAGCCTGATCCGGTCGCCGGCGGTCGGCCCGTACAGGGCGGCGTAGCGGGCGCGGGAGATGTCAGCCATCGAGGGGGCCCGCCCATTCCGGACGCAGGCCGGGCACCACGCGGCGCCCGGCGATGGGGACGAGGGTCACCTCACGCTCGACGCCCGGCTCGAACCTGACCGCGGTGCCCGCCGGCACGTCCAGCCGCGTCCCCCAGGCGGCCTCGCGGTCGAAGTCCAGGCCCGGGTTGGCCGCGGCGAAGTGGTAGTGGGAGCCGACCTGCACGGGGCGGTCGGCCGTGTTGACGACCCGGACGGTCACCCGCTCGCGCCCGGGGTTCAGCGGCAGGTCGCCGGTCGGGTGCGCGTACTCGCCGGGGATCACGGGATCGGCCTGTGCACGGTGACCAGCTTGGTGCCGTCGGGAAAGGTCGCCTCGATCTGGACGCTGTCCAGCATCTCGGGCACGCCCTCCATGACGTCGGCGCGGGTCAGCACCGTCCGCCCGGCCCGCATGAGCTCGGCCACGGTACGCCCGTCCCTGGCCCCCTCCATCAGGAACGCCGCGATGACCGCGGTGGCCTCGGGATGGTTGAGCCGCAGGCCCCTGGCCCGGCGCTCCCGCGCCACACCGGCGGCGACGTGGATGAGCAGGCGCTCCTGCTCGTGTGGGGTCAGCCGCATGGCCGGACCTCGTGGGGGGTTGGGCGCATGGCCGGACCCTAGGAGCCGGCCGTTTCCCCGGCGTTGCCAGGGAGTGTCGTGTCCGTTTCAGGACCGCGGTGCGCCGGCGGCCCACTGCCGCGCGGACCTGACGATCTCCTCCAGGTGGCCGCTGTGCGCGCCGTGCCAGTAGACCTGCCCGCAGCCGCGGCACTGGCCGTAGGCGTCGAAACTGCGCCGGGTGCCCGCCTCCAGCAGCGGCGCCACCTCCCGCTTGGCGGCCGGCACCAGCTCGCCGTTGCACGCGGTGCACCTGGTCCAGGGGCGCAGCGGCGGCGAGAACCGTTCGAGCAGGTCGCGGAGCTGGTCCTGCGGGCGCGAGCCGCGCACGTACGCGCCCAGCCACAGCGCCCGGCGGCGCAGCAGGCCCCGGTCCTGCGTCAGCAGCACCCGGCGCTCGGCGTTGGCCTGCTCCACCAGCGCCGGGTCGTCCATGTCGTTGTGGTAGGCGGCGTCGACGCCGAGCAGCCGCAGCCGCCGCGACAGCGTGCCCAGGTGCACGTCCAGCAGGAATCGCGGCTCGTTCGGCAGCGGCTGCGGCCGGGGCACCGCCCGCACCTCGACGACGTCGCCCGGCGCGAGGTGGTAGGAGGGCCCGACGCCGCGCCCGCCGACGGTCATCGGGCCGACCTCCGTCAGCGGGATGCCGGCCGACTCGACGTGGTGGCCGAGCGTCGAGGTGCCGTCAGGGCTGACCCGCTGCCACTCGTGGCGGCGGCTCACCGGCAGGAACATCCTCAGCTCGGCGGCGATGCGAAGGCGCGCGTCCCGTTCCGTCACGTCTCCCATTCTGCGCGATCGGTTCCCTGGCCGATCGCTACTGCTGGTAGTCCTCCACCTCGGAGGCCGGGCGGGCGGCGGCGTCGTCGGGGTTCTCACCCACGCTGCGCATGGCCCGCCGCCGCCGCAGCAGGTCCCAGCACTGGTCGAGCGCCTCCTCCAGCTCCCTGACCCGCGCGTTCTCCTCCTCGGAGGTGAGCTCGCCGGCCGACAGCCTGCCGCGCAGCTCGTGCTCCTCGGCGACCAGAGCGCTGATCCTGGTGAGTATCTCGTTGTCCCGCATGCCGGAGACTCTACTGAGTACGTGATAGAACACGCGCTATGTCTGGTATCGCGCTGGTAAGGAAGCCCGGACCCCGTGTCGCCGACGGCCTCGTCACGTACCTGCGGCGTGATCCGGTCGACCCCGGGCTGGCGCTGCGGCAGCACGACGCCTACGTCGCCGCGCTCGACGCCGCCGGCTGGCGGCCCGTGTACGCTGCGTAGGTCGCGACGCTGTTGACTGCCTCCTGCCAGTCGTTTCGCAGCACCCGGTCCCGGTCGCGGGCGGTCCGCTTTTCGAGCAGGGCGGCCAGGCCGCCGTAGATGCCGCGCTCCATCTCCTCGACCACCTCGCCGTACCTCCAGCCCGCCGCGGCGAGGCTGTTGAGCACGGGGCGCGGGCCCGGCTGATGTCGTGGTCGAGGACCAGGAGGCGGCCCGTCCCGGCGCGCCGGTCGTAGACGACGACGGTGGTGGGCCGGTTCGGGTGGCGCTCGGTCAACGGCCGCTCATAGCGCGCGGGGAACGTCAGCCCGCCGTCCGCCGAGTAGCGGACGCGCGGGGCCTGCGCGAGCAGCCGCGCGAGAGCGGCCCACGTCTTGGCGGCCTCGGTGCGCAGCGCTACCCACGACATGACCCGGGCGCCCGGTTCGCCCCCACGTGGGGCGGGTATGAGGTTGGTGCGGACCAGCAATGCCGGTTTCACCCGAATGCGACAAGCCGCTTTCGGGCACGACTGGCAGAGCTGGGTGGCCATCGTCTATCGTGGTCACCAGCCTTGGTTGACCGGCTTCAGGCATGCGAAAGCCCGCCGGGATCGTCGGGCTGGCGGCCACGGCGGCGAGTGCCGAGCTGCCCGCCGAGGCGAGTCGAGAGGCTGGAGAAGCTGCGGGCCGAGCAGGCGCGTCAGTTCGAGCGGCTTGAGGGCGAAGTGCGGGGGCTGGCCGATGACGCTGGCCGCTACCTGCCCACGTTCGCGGGGCCGGCGCGGACGCTCATCGGCGACTACCTGTTCGTTCAGCGCGGGGTGCTCCTGTCGGAGCGTACGCGGTCAGAGCAGTGCGCGCAGGTGCGGCAGATGGCCGTGGTGCTGGGCGGACCGCGCTGGCGATTCTGGATCGCCTGAAGGGGTGGCTCGCGTTGACTCGGAATCTGGCCGGGTTGAAGGCCGTCGAGGAGCCTGCGGCGTAGCGGTGGCAGACAGCGGAAGGGCGCCCACCGGTCTGGTGGGCGCCCTTCGGTCGGGGCCGGTCAGTACGGGCGTTGGGCGAGTTCGGCCTCGGAGGTGAGCCGGCCGCGCCTGACGGCGGTGAGGCCGCGCTGTGGGGCTTCGGCTTCCAGCTCCCCCTTGTCGGTGAAGACGTGGACGGATCGGCCCGCGCCCGCCTGCTCGCCACCGCCAACCAGACGAACGCTGACCACGAGTACCAAAGCGACGCCCGCGAGAGACATCAGCCACGCCCAACCAGGATGATCCGTGCCAGGCAGATCACCAGAGGGGATCGTCCAAAACGACGGCAGGTCTCGGTGCGTGTGGCCAGTTGAGGTCCATGCTCACGCCGCTGCCCAGTTCGACGACGGCCATGAGCGCGGCGAGGCCGAACGGGAGACCCATGTCTTCGCATGCCTTCTCGACGAACACGACATTCTCATCCACGTTCGGCCGTTCGCCGCGCGGGAACTCGCGCCAGGTCCAGCGTATTTCACCGTCGGTGACATACGTGTATTTGTGCTTGTGAAGTATGGAGGTGATGCTCCAAACCGGTCCATCTCTCTCGCTCAGTTCGCACAGGACGGCAGGATCATCAATACCGCCGTCCTGGGACTGGAAGAGAAAATACCCTCCCTCTTGCCTGTCCACCGACACCACGGTGCGCGGAAGGTAAAGGTCGGCCCCCGACGCGACGTCGACCTCTTCCTCGACACCGGCCTCGGCAGAACTCGACAGTCTCTCGCCGATTTCCTCGATGGACGGAGGAGCAGCCGAGGTCCGAACCACCGTCCAGTGGAAACCGTCGCGCATCCATGGGTGCTCGTTCAAAAGCCGCTCATAATGACTGATCGCCTGAAGAGGCATGGTCATGGCCCGTCTGCTCCGTCCGAAGGGAAAGGGAGGCCGCCCGGGGAGGGGACGCCGGGGATCCAGCGTATACCAGCCCGGGCGGCTTTCGGGGCGACTAACTAGTTGGCGACTGATGGAGTCCCGCAGAGCTGCGCCCGCGCGGGAACCGGGTCGCCGGACGGCGGAGAGGCGAACCTGTTACGGAACTTATCGCTGTACAGCACTCTGTCGGCATGGTAATAGCGCTTGAGATACAGGCCGGCCTTCTCATTGTCGTTGGCCCGGATCGGGCAGAAGGACCATTCGCCATAGAAGTGTGAAGTCCCGTCGGGGGCGAGGGTGCGCTGGCGAGTCGATGCGAATGGATACTCGTCGCACTGCTTCGGATAGTCGCCTGACGACGGGTACCCGGGCCACATCCTGCTGCACTTCACATACGTGGCGTCCTGGTTCGAGCCTGCCTGCTTCTCCTTCTCCCTATGCAGGTAACCGGTATCACGAGAGGGCGGGATGTCACACCCAGCGATGTCCTTCACGGGGTTGTCCGGCCAGGTCTGCGCGTCAGGGTCCAGGCACGCGTTCCAATAGTGCTGGTACGCCTGGGTGATGTCCCACGTCTTGGTGCCGGCCTTGTTCGTGACCAGGGGTTTCCAGTGGACGGCGGGCTTGGTCTTGTAGAAGACACAGCCGCCGGCCTTATAGTCGGACTCCACCGCGCTGTCGCAGCGGATGATGTTGCCCACGAGCCACTTGTCGGTGCCGGTGATGTACTTGGTGTGGCGCGAGATGCCAAGGGCCTTGACGGGCCAGTCCGGGAAGTTGGCGTACGGCTTGATGCTGGTGAAACTCACCAGCTCGTCATTTGCGACGTATTCCTTGACGCCGTTGGCTCCGTCCAGCCATTCGGTGATGCGCTTCGTGGACGCCTTGCCATGCGGACATCTGAAGCGGAAGGTCGCCCGGCCGTCGGTGATCCAGCTGCTGATGAGCGCCGTACGGTGATTCTGGACCGCCTGGCCGCCCCGGGAAGTGATGTGCTCGCATCTGGTCTTGTTGCCGATGTCCATGCCCAGGGTCAGCTTCTTGCCGGGCGGCATATTCCCGTACGTGCTTTGGTTATAGACGAAGGCTTCGACCACGATATCGCGAGCCGTGTCGCCCTTGGGCTGGTCACGGCCTTCGACACCGTTGAACGTGTATCCGATGAGCATGACATCGGCCTTGTAGTATTCCGCCGGCTCCGGGATGCAGGGAGTCGTGTTCCCCAGACATTTCCCGGACGAGTAGTAAGCATCGAGTTTGCCCATCTGGCACCAGCTGAAGCGGTTCATCACCCAACCTTGGGGCCGCCCGGCCAGATTGGCCCTTTCCGCGCACCTCGCCGGCGTCATGCGGTCGAACATTCCGGAAGCCTTCGGGGGGACGTTCGGCATGTCCGGCAGAGCTGCCGCCGACCTCGTCTGCCCCCGCTTGGCGCTCAAGGGAGGTTCGCCGCTACAGGCCCCTAGATCCTCCCACGCGGCATGGACCCCGGGTTCCTGCCCACGGGAGTCCTGCGTGGCCTCCCACATGTGGCCGTTCCACGTGACCTGTTCGCCGACGTAGTAAGGAGCGAACATGCTCCACTCGTAGGCGGTGCACGGAGGATCAGTGGGCGGCTGCCCGGAGCACGCGCCGAGGTCTTCCCAGAACTCGCCCGCCGTCGGCTCGACGCCTTCGTCGACCCAGTCGGCGATCACCCGCCAGGTGTGGCCGAGATAGGTGACCTCGTCTCCGTACGAGTACCCCAGAGCGGGGTTCCATGCTTTTGCGGTGCACGCGGGCACCGGGTCCGGATCGGGCTCGCCACCGCAGGGGCCGAGATCCAGCCAGAAGCCCAGTTCGCTCCCCGGCTCGCCGAGCCAGCCGGAGGCCTGAGCCTCCCAGGTGTGTCCTTCGTAGGTCACCCTGTCACCGTAGTCGTACGACGTGTCCTCGTACGGAGGCGCCGTGCAGGCAGGAACGTCCGCCGCGGTGGTGAACGTCCATGAATAAGGGGCCGTCATCACGTTGCCCGCGGCATCTTTGGCGCCGCTGACCTCAGCCGTGTAGGACTCCTGAGGGTCCAGCCGCTGGCCGGGCGTGAAAGTCCAGCCTGCGGGCGTGTGGCCATCCGACACCGTCCCCGGCACCGGAGTTCCCGCCGCGTCCTTCACGGTGAGCTGGACGTCGGTCACTCCCTCGTTGAAGAGCACGGACACGGCAGAGGCGGAGCCGTCGGTGGCATCCTTCTCCGGATCGGTTCTGACGACCGCCGGAGGCGTGGTGTCCGGAGACGGATTGTCCACGACGGGGTCACCTTCGATGGCTCCCTCCATCGTGATGTCATGGACATCCGAAGAGGCATCCTTCTCCTCGACAGCCTGCTCGTCGGACACGTCCTCCGCTACCGGCTGAGTTTCGCTGGCCCGGCCCAGGTCCGGATCGGCCACTATCGCCTCGGCGGCAGTCCGGTCCGTGATTCCCGGCTCGTCCGGCGTGAACCAGCCCACGGCGCCGACCTCCGGATCGGGCGCATCGTATTCGACGAACAGCACAGGCCCCCGGCCGTCGGTCCCGGCCCATTCGCTGCTCAGGTACTCACGGTAGTTCGAAGGGCCGCTGCTGTCGCCGTATGCGGCGATCTGCAGACCGTAGTTGGGGGCGCCGCCGGCCCATTCGCGCACGATGTCCTCGATGCTGTAGTACAGCTCCTGGGACAGGTTCGGGCAGTACACGTAGGTGTCGCCTGCTTTCCGGATGCGGCCGACTCCGCCACCTTTGACGGCCTGGCCGTCGGTGGTGACGGAAGGCTGCTGGTCCCAGCGCAGATTGACGGAACTCGTGGAGCTCAGCGTCCAGTTGCTGGTGACCCGCCGGACCGCTATCTGCGGCGTTTCTGGCCCGCCGCAGTGCGTGGTGATGTAGTTCCAGGGCCGTACGTCGGCATTGATGATGGGCCTGCCGTACCACGGCGCGTTACTGAGGTCGTACTTCAGGTAGGAGCGGTAGATGTAGTACGCGCTCTCGCCGTCGAAATTGTTGCGGCCGGCCACGAAAGCGTCCATGTACTGCTGGGCGCTGCCGGTCTTGTAACGCGGGTCGTTGCTGACGAAGGTGTCCGTCGGGAATCCTGCCCCGTACCAAGGGGTGGGATTGGCCAGCAATGTCACCGGATAGGTGGTCCCTGGATCAGCCAGAAACTCGCCGTCGGGCCGATAGACAAGGTCGGTGCCCTCCAGCTTGGTTTCCACGTTGCTGATGTTGCCGCTCGTGACCGAGGTCGTCGCTGTCGCGTCCAGCAGCAGAGCCGGTGTGATGTCGGCGACCTTTTCGCCGTCGAGCAGCACCTCGGCGGTATTATTCGACTTGGCGCGGTATTTGAGCCCCGCATTACCATCGATGGAAAGCCGGAGGACGAGTTCCGAGGACGGTCGCTGCTTGATGACTATCTTCTGCCGAATACCGGTACTCGTCACCTCCATCACGAGGTCGATGCCTTCGCCGTAGGCGTCGGCGTAGGTCGCCTTGTTGCCGGATAGTGCCGGTGCGGGCAGTTCGGCGTCGACCGCGATCTGTGCTTGGCCCTTCGCCGTTCTGACCCGTAACAGGCCGGACTCGCCGCCGCCGGCCAGTCGCACCTCGTCCTTGAGCGCCTTCGGTTTGATGATGTTTCCGTGCCGGACTAAAGTAGTGTCGATCGCCTGCCAGCTTCTATTGGCTCCCTTGAATCGGATGGGGGCTGGATGGACATACGTGCCGACCGTCTTTCCGTCCGGATTGGCGACGGTGGTCATGTTCTCGGTGTGCATACTCGGGATCTCGACCTGCTTTCCCTGTTTCCTCGCCTGCGTTTTGGCGGCGTCAAGGTAACCGGGGGGCGGAGCGGCAGGGCCGGATAGAGGCGAACTTGGGGCCGGTGTCGGGGCGGCGGCAGAAGCGGCGCCGGGTAACGCCACCAGAAGTGAGGCTGTCAGGCTGAGTGCCACGGCGAGCGCAGCACGGGGACGCCCTCGGCGAAGCTTTCTCACTGGAGGTAAAGGTGTGTTCACATGGTCCATTCCGGTAGCGGGTGGACGAAACAGAATGATCATTACATAAGAAGAAGATAGAGCAAGATCGATCATGCAACGGAAAGGATGCGCTCCGTAATGGCGAGGGATGACGTTCGGCTAGCGCATCGTCAAGATGCTGAGGTCGGTGACGCTGCCGGACCAGTCGCCGGGTTCGCCGGGCTGGGCGGGGATGAAGAAGTCGTACACTGGGGCATTCGCTGCTGTGCGCGCTGGGGGCGGTGGAGTTAGGGCCGAGGACGACGGCGAGCAGGGCGGGGGCGGCTGGGGCGGGCCGGTCGCACGGCCCGCACTGGTCAGAGAGGGAGCTCCGGGCCGAAAGACATGAGCAGCTCGACCGCTGCGCTCGTGGTGTACTCGCCGGTCGCGATGGCAACCTGGAGGTCTTCGGCGAGGCCTTCGATCGAGATGGTGCGGCGGTACTTGGGCATGTTGTCTCCTGGGGGCTTGCCTGCGGTTTCGGTGTGAGCCGAGGCGTCACAGGCCCCCTACTCACATGTAAAGTCGTAGGTCACCTTTACTATTGGCAAGTGGGTGGGGCGGGAATGGGCGCTCACCGCGCCCCCGTGGGCCTGGCTTGACCGGGGCGGTTTTCGGGACATGCCGTCATCCGGCCACCCCACCCGCCTTGCCTGCTCAGATGAGGTGCGACACGTCCGCGTGGCAGCAATCCGTGACGGTCGCGCCTTCGCTGTTCCCGAGCGTGGTGACGGGCGGGTCGATGCCGTCGCACACCGGGCAGACCTTGACCCAGCCGCGCCCCGGCTCGGCCGCCTCCTCGGGGTCTCAGCCTCCTCGATCACGTCCCCGAACCTCTGCATGTTCGGGCCCATCATCATCCCGTACGGGCTACCCCACGTGCCGCATGCCGCCCATGTGCCGCATGCCGCCGCCCAGACCCGGACGGTTGGGGTGCCGCCCGACCCGGAGTGGCGAGCGCGAGGGGTTGCGGGCCTCCGGCCGAGCCCGCCGAGCCGATCGAGCGCGCCGAGCCGGCGGCCGAGCGGGTCGAGGCGTTGGAGTTCACGCAGTCGCACCCGTGGCTCGGCCACCCCTCCTCGACCCGGCCGCGGACGGCACCCCGACCCCGCTCGCCACCATGTTCCTCAAGCGCGGGCAACGCCTGTTCGTATTCGGCCGGCCACGGCCACGGCGATGTGATCGAGGCGTGGACGTACGACGGGACGCCGATCCGGCCGACGACCTGCCGGACGCGCCGTTCGTCGAGGACGCGGTCGTGGTGTGCGGGCGGCTGGCCGTACTGACCAGGCCCGGCGCGCCCGAGCGGCGGCCGGAGGTGGACTCGGTCGAGCGGGCGGTGCGGGAGCTCGGGCTGACGGCGGTGCGGATCGCCGCTCCGGGCACGCTCGACGGACGTGTTGCAGACGGGCCCCACCGTGTACGTGGGGCGGTCGTCGCGGACCAACGACGAGGGCATCGCCCAGCTCGCCGTGCTGCTGCCCGAGCGGGAGGTCGTCCCCGTCGGCCTCGACGGCGTGCTGCACCTGAAGTCGGCCGTCACCGCCCTGCCCGACGGCACGCTCATCGGCGACCCGTCCCGGGTGGACCTGCCCGGCCTGTTCGCGCCCGCCGAGGAGGCCGGGGCGCACGTCGTGCCGCTCGGCGGCGACCGCGTGCTGATGGCGGCCTCCGCTCCCGCGACCGCCGCGATGCTCCGCGAGCGCGGGCTCGACGTGACCGCGGTGGACATCTCGGAGTTCGAGAAGCTGGAAGGCTGTGTCACCTGCCTGTCGGTTCTCATCATGTGAGACCTGGAACGGGGTGGCGCGAGACGTCTGGTAGCGTGCAAGGGTGCTGCGCGGACTCCTCCTTAGCCGCCGCGGCGGGGGCCTGTAAGGCCGGCTCCCTCGCCGCGGGGCGAAGTCATGCGCGTCGGCCGCTTTTCCTGAGACCGACGAGGAGTCACAGACCATGACCGCTCAGCAGCCCAGTTCGATGCCCTTTCATCGCTACCAGCCGTTCGAGCCCATCCGGTTGACCGACCGCACCTGGCCCGACCAGGTCATCACCAGGGCGCCGCGCTGGTGCGCCGTGGACCTGCGCGACGGCAACCAGGCGCTGATCGACCCGATGGACTCCCACCGCAAGCTCCAGATGTTCGACCTGCTGGTACGGATGGGCTTCAAGGAGATCGAGGTCGGCTTCCCGGCGGCCAGCCAGACCGACTACGACTTCGTCCGCCAGATCATCGAAGAGAACCGCATCCCCGACGACGTGGTCATCCAGGTGCTGACCCAGGCCCGGCCCGAGCTGATCGAGCGCACCTTCGAGTCGCTGGACGGCGCCAAGCAGGCCATCGTCCATCTCTACAACTCCACCTCCACCCTGCAGCGGCGCGTCGTGTTCGGCCAGGACAAGGAGGGCATCACGGCGATCGCCGTCGAGGGCGCCAAGCTGGTCAAGAAGCTCGCCGACGCCAGCGACGTGGACATCCGCTTCCAGTACTCCCCGGAGTCCTTCACCGGCACCGAGCTGGAGTACGCCGTCGAGGTGTGCGACGCCGTCAACGAGGTGTGGCAGCCCACCCCCGACCGCAAGGTCATCGTCAACCTGCCGGCCACGGTCGAGATGGCCACGCCCAACATCTACGCCGACCAGATCGAGTGGATGCACCGCAACCTGCGCCACCGCGACTCGATCATCCTGTCGCTGCACCCGCACAACGACCGGGGCAGCGCCGTGGCCGCCGCCGAGCTGGGCTACATGGCCGGGGCCGACCGCATCGAGGGCTGCCTGTTCGGCAACGGCGAGCGCACCGGCAACGTCTGCCTGGTCACCCTGGGCATGAACCTGTTCTCCCAGGGCATCGACCCCGAGCTCGACCTCAGTGACATCGACGAGATCCGCCGCGTCACCGAATACTGCAACCAACTGCCCGTGCACCCGCGCCACCCGTGGGGCGGCGAGCTGGTCTACACCGCCTTCTCCGGTTCCCACCAGGACGCCATCAAGAAGGGCTTCGAGCACCTGGAGCGCGACGCCGCCGAGGCCGGTGTTCCGGTGGACGACTTCCGCTGGGCGGTGCCCTACCTGCCGATCGACCCCAAGGACATCGGCCGCAGCTACGAGGCCGTCATCCGGGTCAACAGCCAGTCGGGCAAGGGTGGCGTCGCCTACATCATGAAGGCCGACCACCAGCTCGACCTGCCGCGCCGGCTGCAGATCGAGTTCTCCAAGGCCGTCCAGGCCCACACCGACGCCGAGGGCGGCGAGATCAGCCCGGCGCGGATGTACGAGATCTTCCGCGACGAGTACCTCCCCAACCCGGCCAACCGCTGGGGCCGCCTCAGCCTCATGGCCCACCGCCACGAGTCCGTGGCCGACGACCAGGACCGCATCAGCGCCGACGTCCGCGTCGACGGCGAGATCCGCGAGATCACCGGCACCGGCAACGGCCCGATCTCCGCGTTCGTCGACGCGATCTCCCGGCTCGGCTTCCCGGTCCGCGTGCTCGACTACGTGGAGCACGCGATGAGCACGGGCGCCGACGCCCGGGCCGCCTCCTACCTGGAGTGCGAGATCGACGGGCAGGTGCTGTGGGGCGTGGGCGTCGACGCCAACACCACCACGGCCTCACTCAAGGCCGTCATCTCGGCGGTCAACCGCGCCTCCCGCTGACCCGCACAGCCAGCCCCTCCGGCCGGCCCGGCACGACCTGCCGGACTCCGGCCACCCGGCGCTCGCCCACAAGGCCGCCCGCCACCCACTCGACCGCGCTCCGCGACCCGGCGGAGGCGCGGTCGTGCGGTTTCTACGGGCCGGGCGTGCAGTCGTACAGCTCGCCGTAGCGTTTCTGGGCGATACGCATGAGCGCGATCAGATCCTTGATGGCGTCTCGACCCATGGCCACCTGGGGCAGGAAAATGTCGATCAGTCGTTCTTTGCCTCCGCACTGGAACTTGGCACTCACTTGGTAGGGCTGGTCGCCGGATGGTGGGTCCGATAGGTGGGCGGCCATGCCCTCACCGAGCTCGGTGGGAAGCACGACGCCATCGTGACGGCTGTAGACCTCGCGCCTGTCGTTCAGAAGGAAACTCAGGTGCTCGCGAGTCATCCCAGAGCCCTCCTGCATCCACCACACCTCCAAGGACAGCGAAGTCGTGTCAGAAGTTCGGCAGTCACCGTTCCTTTCATCGCCGTCGGTCTCCCCGGCGAGTGGTCCGGTCACGCCACTGACGAGGCGGAACGCCTGCTCCGGGATGAGCGAGCAAACGTATGGTGCGGAATCCACGACGGGCTGGAGAACGGGGCTCGGTGTGGAGATGATGCCAGGCTCCACTGTGCAGGCCACGGTCAGCAAGCCGACGGCGGCCAGAGCTTTGGGGAGACGGGCTCGTCTCATCTGCCACCTTCAGAAGAGGAGGGGACTTCGAGGCCGAGATAGTCGTTCACGTCACTGGTTGTGCGGAAGGTCTTTCTGAATTCGTTGAACAGTGCGTTGCTTCCACCTGCTCTACGGGTCCATTCGAGGAACTTGCTGTATTCCTGCGGAGTCATCTCGACGAAGGGCTTCAGGGTCGGCGGGGTCCCTTGTGCGAATGGCTGCTGGTCCAGACTCAGGTCGTCGAGCATGCCCTTGTTCAGCATGGCAGTGGCGAGCATCTGCTCTGCCAGCCGGTCCACGGCCAGCCGATTGTCCGCCAGCATTCGGGAGCTCGTGTCCAAGTACCGCCCGTGTGATATCCGCTGCGCGGTCTGCCTGGCGATCTCGTCGTACGCGGCCCCGGCGAGCTTGTCGTACCCGGTGCTGATCAACTCACCGAAGGCTCCGGTGGCCAGTTCGCCCACCTGCCTGGCTCCCGGCATGGGGAGGAGGCCCAGCGCGTTGCCCACCATGTTCTTCAACGACTCGTCCGCCTTCTTGTCGTCCAGTCCTTGAGCGATGAGCACCTGGCGACGGATCTCCACGATGTGACTGAAGGGGCGGGCTTCCACCGAGGTGCGGTCCTCGAGGAACGTCATGACGTCATCCTTGCTGACCCGCCCATCGCCATCCATGTCGAACCTTTTGACGTCGGCCTTGGTGAAGCCGAGCCGCGCTGCGTTGGAGGCGTCGAGGCCCACTGGAGGGACGGTGTCGAGCGCCGCTCGCATGTGTTCGGTCTGCGCCCTCATCAGCGACTCGAAGCCGGCGTCGTGGGAGGTGGCCAGTGCCAGGGCGTAGGACATGTCCTCGGCTGCGGCCTTGCCGAAGGTGGCGTGGTTCAGGAGGAGCCGGGAGAGCTCGTCGATGTTGGCGGAGATGGCGCGGGCCAGGGGGTAGCTGAGGGGGGTGTACCGGTCGAACCGGTCTCTGTTCTTGATCTCCAGGTTGCCGTCTGCGGATCTGCCGAAGGCGCCGCGGACCTCGTCGGCGAGGATCTTCGTCAGCTCGGCGGCGAGTCGCTTGGAGGTCGCGTCCTGGCCGGCCGTCGCGGTGACCAGCAGGTCGTTGAAAGGTGCGTAGTCGTCCAGGTAGCGGGAGGCGCCCCAGCGGGTCGTCAGCAGGTAGTCGAGCACGGACTCCTTCCACCCGGCCGGGGTGTGGGCCAGCAGGGCGTGGGAGGCCTCCCGGCTGGACCTGGCCGCGTGGAAGAGGTCGTCCACCAGGGATGACCTGCCCTGGGTGCCGGGAGCGCCCGCGTGGGTTCCCGGTCTCAGGAGGGTGCCGAGGCCGAGGGAGCCGGCCAGGTCCATGATCGGGATCTGATCCGCCTTGAAGACCCGGCCCAGCGGGTCCTTGGTCGCCGCCCATGCGTCCTTGCGCTGCTCGTGCTCGTAGGCGATCACGTCGCGCCCGACGACTTCCATGAACTCCTCGGAGTACGGCGTCTTCCCGTCGTGGGCGCGCCAGATGAGAGCCTGGGCCTGGTAGCCGGAGTACGTCGTGTCGCCGGCCCGGTGCTGGGCCCGGCCCTGGTGTGCCAGGTCCTTGAGGAAGGCGTCGCCCCTGTAGGCGGGGCTCCTGGGGTCGGTCCCGTTCGCCAGGGCCGTGCTCAGCAGGCGCAGGGCCCGCCCGCCCGCGGCCGAGAGCAGGGCCACGCGGTCGGAGTCGCCATGAGATCTGGCCTCGCGCAGGTGTGCCGCCAGTGAGCCGGGCAGGCGCGTCACACCCTGCGCGCCCAGCGTGCCCAGGAACGCCTTGACGAACTCGGCGTCGCCGGTCCGCGAGGTGTACTTCTCCAGCTCGGCCAGCGCCTTCGCGTCCCCGTCCGCGGCCTTGCCGGCGGCGCGGCCCGCCAGGGTGCCGTCCAGCAGGCCCTGGGCGGCGTCCAGGCCGTCGGGCGCCTCCAGGAAGCTGCCGGCGGGCGTGCTCCGGCCGAAGGTGACCTGCTGCCGCTGGAGCTCGTGGACGAGCTTCTGCCGCCGCCGCAGGTCCTCGGCCTGGGTGGTGACCCGTCCGGCCAGTTCGCGCAGCCGTACCGCCGGGGAGGTGTCGAGCCCGGCGCTGCGCAGCTCGCCGTGCAGGGCCCGCGCCAGCTCCTCCAGCCGCCTGGCCGCCTCGGCGTGTTTGCCGGCCATCGCGTCGAAGGCGGGCTGCCTCACCCCGGTGAACTCGGTCATGGCCGCTCCGGGAGCGACGCCAGCCTCCGGTCGGCGCTGTGGACGGCCTGCGTGAGCAGGTCGCGCAGCTCGCGCTGGTCGGCACGGAGCCGGGCGCCGAATCGGGCGCCCGCCGGTCCCACCCACACGTCGTCGTCCATCAGGCGGCAGGACGTGTCGAGCGCCCACCGGTGCTCGTCCGACAGCCGCCGGATACGCTCCGCCACGGCCCGCATCGCTTCGCGATCGAGGTCAGCCACAACGATCCCCTCGTAGATCAGATGGCGGCGTCCCCACGGTAATCACGATCACGGTGACAGAACAAGCTTGATGCCGGTGACGGCATGAGTTTCCTCCACGATAGTGAACGTTGCGTTTCTAAGAGGTGAAGCGTACTCTGCTTAGAGAACGAATCGTTCTCTAAGGGAGGTGGGCGATGCGGGCGGTCCTGCCGGGGCTGCTGCTGGCGATGCTGCTGGGCGCGCTCGACCAGACGGTCATGGCGCCGGCGCTGCCCGCGGCGGCCGGCGATCTGGGCGGGCTCGACCAGATGTCCGCCGTGGTCACCGCCTATCTGGTGGCCGCCACCGTCGTGATGCCGGTGTACGGCAAGCTCGGCGACCGGTTCGGCCGCAAACCGGTGATGCAGGCGGCGATCGTGATCTTCGTGGCCGGTGCCGTGCTGTGCGGACTGGCGGGCGACATGGGGCAGTTCGTGGCGTTCCGTGCGGTGCAGGGCGTCGGCGGCGGCGGGCTGATGATCGGGGCACAGGCGATCATCGGGGAGCTGGTGAGCCCCCGCGAGCGGGGCCGCTACCTGGGCCTCATAGGCGCCGCCTACGTCGTCGCCGCGGTCGGCGGGCCGCTGTGGGGCGGGCTCGCCGTCGACCGGCTCGACTGGCGGTGGATCTTCGCCGTGTACCCGCCGCTCGGCCTGGTGGCGCTGGTCCTGCTCACGGTCACCCTGCGGTTGCCCGCGCCATCCGCCGAGCGGGGCCGCGCGCCGGTCGACTACCTGGGGGCGCTCACCCTGGCCGTCGCCGTGGTGGGGATCGTGCTGCTGGGGCAGACGCGGGAGCCGGCCTTCCTCGCCGTGGCCGCCGCCGGCGCGCTCGCCTGGCTGGTGAGCGCGCGCCGCGCGGCCGACCCGATCCTGCCGCTGCGCCTCTTCCGCGACCGGGCCTTCGCCGTGCCGGTGGCGATCAGCCTGCTCATCGGGTTCGCGCTGTTCGGCACCATCACGTACCTGCCCGCTTACCTGCAGATCGCGCTGGGCTCGTCCGCCACGCAGGCGGGGCTGCTGGTGACCGCGCTGATGGCGGGCGTGCTGGTCACCACGGTCGTCTCCGGCCGGCTCATCACCCGCACCGGCCGCTACAAGCCCTACCCGGTCGCCGGCACCGCGCTCGCCACGGCGGGCCTCGGGCTGCTGGCCTTCGCCGACGGCGCCGGGGCGGCGGCCATCGCGGGCGTGATGCTGCTGATCGGCCTCGGTGTGGGGCTCGTCATGCAGGTCGTGGTCACGGCCGCGCAGAACGCCGTCGGCCACGCCGACCTGGGCACCGCGACGTCGACGGTGACGTTCCTGCGGCAGGTGGGCGCCTCCGCCGGGGTGGCGCTCACCGGCGCGCTGATCACCTGGAGGACGGCCGGCGACGTCTCCGCGGCGGACCCTGCCGCCGGGCTGCCGGACGGGGTGCGGGCCGCCTTCGCCGAGGCCGTCCCGCCCGTCCTCGGGGCCATGGCGCCGCTGATGGCCGTCGCCTTCGTCCTCGCGCTGGCCCTGCCGGCGCGTCCACTCCGCACCACCGCGTACGTCGAGGAGCACGCATGACACTCGTCGCCCCCCTGCCCGCCTTCGGCCGGGCCGACCTCGCCGAGGCCGGCGGCAAGGCCGCCAATCTGGGCGAGCTCGCGCGCAACGGCTTCCCCGTCCCGGACGGCTTCGTCGTCACCACCGCCGCCTACGAGCGGGCCGTCGCCGAGCACGGCGACCCCGGCCACCTGGCGCGGGCGCCGCTCCGTGACGAGCTGCGCGCGGCCGTCGCCGCCGCCTACGCCGCGCTCGGCGGCGGGCCGGTCGCCGTGCGGTCCAGCGCCACCGCCGAGGACCTGCCGGGCGCCGCGTTCGCCGGGCAGCAGGACACCTATCTCAACGTCGTGGGGGAGGAGGCACTGGCCGACGCCGTGCGCCGGTGCTGGGCGTCGCTGGGGAACGAGCGCGCCGTCGCCTACCGGCGCAGGCTCGGAATCGCCGACGCGGACGTCCGCATCGCGGTGGTCGTGCAGCGCATGGTGGAGGCGGAGACGGCAGGGGTGATGTTCACCGCCGACCCGGTCAGCGGTGACCGCTCGCGGATCGTGGTCGACGCGAGCACCGGCCTCGGGGAGGCGGTCGTCTCGGGTCTCGTCACCCCCGACCACTACGTCCTGGACACCGGGGGCGACACCGTCTCCCACACGCCGGGCCGCCGTGAGGTGGTCATCCGCTCCGCTCCCGGTGGCGGCGTCATCCGCGAGAGCGGCCGGGTCGCCACGGGCGCCACCCCGCCGGCCGCGGACTCCGCCCTGCCGGACGGGGGAGCTTCGGCGGACGGGAGGGCGCCGGCGGACGGGGGAGCCCTGCCGGGCGCGGTGCTGCGTGAGCTGGCCCGGCTGGGCGCCGAGGTCGCGGCCCACTTCGGCCGGCCCCAGGACATCGAGTGGGCGTGCGCGGGCGGCCGGGTGTGGCTGCTGCAGGCCCGCCCCATGACCGCCCTGCCGCCGCCCCCGGTCGGGCGGCTCGGCCCGGTGCGGCGCCGCCTCGGCTCGGTGCTCACCGAGTACGTGCCCGTCCGGCCCTACCCGATCGACGCCAGCACCTGGCTCCCGTACGGCCCGGCGGGGCTGATGGCCCAGGTGGTGGCGACGTTCGGCATCCACGGCGCCTTCGAGGGCTTCCTGCGGGAGGAGGACGGCGTCGTCTACGGGCTGGTGCCGCCGCGTCCGCGGCCCTCGGCCGGCCTGCTCGCCGCGCCGTTCCGGATCGCCGCCAGG
Organism: Nonomuraea muscovyensis; assembly: GCF_014207745.1. NCBI lineage: Bacteria > Bacillati > Actinomycetota > Actinomycetes > Streptosporangiales > Streptosporangiaceae > Nonomuraea > Nonomuraea muscovyensis. Next base: position 1,047,549 of record NZ_JACHJB010000001.1, on the reverse strand, counting down.
GCCCGGAGGTACGACCCGGCTCGCTGGACCGGCGACGCCCGCTTTCGACGCGTCATGGCCGGCACCCGGGAGCTGGCCGGGCGCGACCTGGCCGCCATGCCGTGGCCCGAGCTGGTCCGCATGCCGAGGCGGGTGCTCGACGTGGTGCGGCCGGTGGCCGGGTTGCGCTCCGACTATCTGCCGGGCGCCGGAGTCGCGCTGCTGCGGCTGCGGGTGTCGCTCGCCCTGCTCGGCGCCGTGCCGCTGTTCGGTGAGCTGATCTCCGGCGCCCGCACCCGCACCGGCGACGCCAACAGGGCGCTGGAGGAGCTGGCGGAGGAGGCGAGGCGGACCGGCGCACTCGACGCCGACCCGCTGCCCGCCTCCTTCGCCGCCCGGCTGGAGGCGTTCCTCGCCGAGTACGGCCACCGCGAGACCGCGAGCCCGCTCCTCGTCACCCCGCCGACCTGGGCCGACGCCCCGGAGACGGTGCTCGGCATGATCAGGATGCTGGCGGCCGGGCCCCCCGCCGGTGCGCAGACCGGGACCGCCGGCGCGCTCGACCGGTTGCTGGCGCGTCCCCGGTTGCGCCGCTCGCCCGCCAGGCGGGCCAGGATGTTGCGCCGGGTCGAGGCGGCCCGCGCGGGGGTCGCCTTCCGGGAGGACAGCCACTTCTTCTTCACCATGCCGCTGCCCGTCCTGCGCCGGTCGCTGCTCGAACTAGGCCGCAGGCTGCGGGACGCGGGCGTGCTCGACGAGCCCGAGGACGTCTTCCACCTGCGGCTGGAGGAGCTCGAAGCGGTCGGCGACCTGGCCACGGCCGGCCGGGAGCACCTCGACCGGTTGCGGGCGACGGCGCTGGCCAGGGCGGCCAAGCGGGAGGAACTGGCGGGCGTGCGGCTGATCGACCCGGCGGCCGTGTTCCCGCCGCGCCCGGCTGAGGGGGCGCTGGTGTCCGGGACGCCCGCGAGCGGCGGGCGGGCCACCGGGCCGGTGAAGGTCATCCGCGACCCTGCCCGGTTCGGCGACCTCGCCCCCGGCGACGTGCTCGTCTGCCCCTACACCAACCCGTCGTGGACGCCGCTGTTCCAGCGGGCCGCCGCCGTGGTGGTGGACACGGGCGGCAGCGCCTCGCACGCCGCGATCGTGGCCAGGGAGTACGGCATCCCCGCCGTCATGGGCACCGGCGGCGGCACCTCGGTCCTGGCGGACGGCCTGCTGGTGGCCGTGGACGGCGACACGGGCCACGTGTTCGCCGCATCGGGGGACGACCACCGGACCCGCGCCGCGGCCGCGGGGCAGGCCGGGCCGAAGGCTCCGTAGGATTCCTGGCATGGTCACCGACCACCGCAAGCTGCCCCGCCGCCGGGGCGACGCGCTCAACGCCGCGATCTTCCAGGCGACGCTCGACGAGCTGGCCGAGACCGGCTACGCCCGGCTCACCATGGAGGGGGTGGCCGAGCGGGCCCGGGCCGGCAAGGCGTCCCTCTACCGGCGCTGGCCCACCCGCGCCGAGCTGGTCATGGACGCCGTCTACCACGTGCTCCCGGCCCTGTCCTCGGTGCCCGACACGGGAACGCTGCGCGGTGACGTCCTGGCGACGCTGCGCGGGACGGCCCGGGCGCTCGCGGGGCCGGCGGGCGAGGCGCTGCGCGGGCTGCTCAGCGAGGCGCTGGCCGACGAGGCGCGGGCGGCCACGTTCCGGCAGCGTTCACACGGGCTGGGCCGCAAGATGATGGAGGAGATCGCCCGCCGCGCGGTCGAGCGCGGCGAGATCGAGGCGGGCGCGGTGACGCCGCGCCGCCTCGACGCCGGGCAGGCGCTGCTCAGGCAGCATTTCCTGTTCTCGGGCCCGCCCATCCCGGACGACCTGCTGGTCGAGATCGTCGATGAGGTCGTCGTCCCGCTGCTGAAGTCCGCGGCTCACTGAGCGAGGCCGAGCAGGCCCGCCAGCATGCGCACGGAGTGGTCGAAGGCGGCCTTCCTGTCCTCGATCGTGTTCTCGAACTGGCCGAACACCTCGAAGTTGACCCACCCGTAGAGCCAGGTCCACGCGGTGAGCCCGCGCAGCACCAGGTCCTCGGGCACGCCCGGCATGAGCTTGGACAGCCGCGCCGCCTCGGCGGCTGCGGCCGGTGAGGGCGGCGGGGCCACATCCGGCGGGGCCAGCGCGCCGGCGTGGAAGGCATCAGTCACCAGGCGGCCGAACACCGCGACGTCGCGCAGCCGGGCCGCCACCGTGTCCTGCGGCGCCTGGTAGCCGGGCACCGGGGAGCCGTACAGCAGCGTGTACTCGTGCGGATGCGCCAGCGCCCAGTCGCGCACCGCGTGGCAGACGGCCGACCACCTGCGCGTGAAGTCATCCGAAGCGCCGGCGGCGTCGGCCCGCTCGACGGCCTCGCCGAGCGCGTTGTAGCCGTCGATGATCAGTGTGGTCAGCAGGTCGTCACGGCTCGGGAAGTAGCGGTAGATGGCCGAGGAGACCATGCCCATCTCGCGGGCCACGGCCCGCAGCGACAGGCCGCCCGCGCCCTCCGTGGCGAGCTGCCGCCGGGCGATGTCGGCGATCTCCCTGGTCAGCTCGGCTCTGACTCGTTCTCTCGCGGTACGGCTCGCTGTCATGCCCAGCACGCTACCAGAGCGGTGAAAAGAATCGAGAGCACCGCTCTTGACGAGAACCGCTCTCTTGGGAGAGCATTGCTCTCGTAAGCGAACGGCAGTCACTACTGGAGGTCGGTAATGCTCGGCATCGCCAAGGGGGCCAACATGGCCCTGATGTTCGTCCTGGAGCTGAGCGTGCTGGCCTCAGCGGGCTACTGGGGATTCACGGTGAGCCCCCACTGGGCGATCAAGCTGCTGGCCGGGCTGGGCGCGCCGGCGCTGTTCGTGGCCGCCTGGGCGCTGTTCGGCGCCGGCGGCGGCGCGAACGCCGTCTTCCCGCTGACCGGCCTGGCCCGAGCCGCGCTGGAGATCGTCTGGTTCGGCGGCGGGGCGCTCGCCCTCTACGCCGCCGGCAGCGCGTTCCCGGCCGCCGTACTCGCCGTCGCCTTCGTCGTCAACGCGGTCCTCCGCATCGTCTGGAAGCAGGTCTGATCATGGGTAAGCACGTCGTCGTGGGTTCCGGCCAGGTCGGTACGCACCTGGCCACCAAGCTCCTCGCCCAGGGCCACGAGGTCACCGTCGTGACCAGGTCCGGCAACGGCCCCGCCGGGGCCACCCGGGTGGCGGCGGACGTCGCCGACCGGCGCCGGCTGACCGAGATCACCGCGGGCGCCGACACCCTCTACAACTGCGTCAACCCGCAGTACCACCGCTGGCTCACCGACTGGCCGCCGATGGCCGAGTCGTTCCTGGCCACCGCCGAGGCGACCGGCGCCGTGCTGGTCATCCTGGGCAACCTCTACCCGTACGGCCCGGTCACCGGCCCCATGACCGAGGACCTGCCGCTCGCCTCCACCAGCCCCAAGGCCCAGGTCCGGGCGAAGATATGGGTCGACGCGCTGGCCGCGCACGAGGCCGGGCGGATCAGGGTGACCGAGGTGCGCGGCTCCGACTACTTCGGCCCCGGCGCCACCGATCAGTCCTACCTCGGCGACCGCTTCCTCGCGCCGCTGCGCGCCGGGAAGACGATCCAGGTCCCGTGGCCCACCGACATGCCGCACAGCTGGACGTACCTGCCGGACGTCGCCGACGCGCTCATCGTCGCCGGCGCGGACGAGCGGGCCTGGGGACGGCCGTGGCACGTGCCCACCACCGACCCGGTCAGCTTCCGGCAACTCGGCGAGCGGATGGCGGCGATCCTCGGCAAGCCGGCGCCCCGGATGGTGCAGCTTCCCTGGCCGCTGGTGCGCACGCTCGGACTGTTCTCGCCGATGCTCGGGGAACTGAGGCACGTCCGCTACCAGTTCGTCGCGCCGTACGTGCTCGACTCGTCGGAGTTCCAGGAGACGTTCGGCGTCCGGCCGACGCCCCTGGACGTGGCGCTGAAGGCTACGCTCGCCTCATGAGGATCGCCGTGATCGGCCTGGGCGACATCGCGGAGAAGGCATACCTTCCCGTGCTCGCCGCCCAGCCAGGGCTCGACCTGCACCTGTGCACCCGTGACCGCGCCAGGCTCGACCGGCTCGCCGACGCCTACCGGGTGGCCGGCCGGTCCACCTCGGTGGAGGAGGTCGTCAAGGCCGGGGTCGAGGCCGCGTTCGTGCACGCCGCCACCTCCGCCCACCGCGAGGTGGTCGAGCCGCTGCTCAGGGCGGGCGTGCACGTCTACATCGACAAGCCGATCGCCGACAACCTGGCCGACAGCGAGCACCTCGTCCGGCTGGCCCGGGCCGAGCGCAGGTCGCTCATGGTGGGCTTCAACCGCCGCTACGCCCCCGGCTACGTGGGCCTGGCCGCCCTGCCCCGCCACCTCCTGCTCATGCAGAAGAACCGCGCCGGCCACCCCGAGCGGGCCCGCCGGGTGGTGTTCGACGACTTCATCCACGTGGTCGACACGTTGCGCTTCCTCGCTCCGGGTGAGGTCACCGGCGTCCGGTTCCGCACCCGCGTCCGCGACGGCCTGCTGGAGCACGTCGTGCTGGAGCTGTCGGGTGACGGCTTCACCGCGATCGGCGTGATGAACCGGATGAGCGGCGCGAGCGAGGAGAGCTGCGAGGCCATGGGCGACGGCGTCAAGCGCCGCGTGGTCAACCTCGGCGACGTCGTCGACTACGCGGGCGGCGAGACCTTCACCCGGCGCCCCGACTGGGTGCCGGTCGCCCGGCAGCGCGGCATCGAGCAGATCTGCCTGGAGTTCCTCGACGCCGTGCGCGAGGACCGGCTGCTCGGCGCCGACGACGCGCTGGTCACCCACGCGATCTGCGAGGACATCGTCGCCGGGGCGTCCTGACCGGCGCAGGGCGCCGACGGCCCGTCAGAGGGGCGACCTGAGCCGCATCCAGCGGTCCGAGGCGGCCAGCATCCGGCCGAACACCCGCCCGCTGAGCCGCGTCAGCACGGTGAACCCCCGCCGGTCGCCCAGCGGGCTGGACGAGGACACCACCCCGGCCACCGCCCCCTCGTGCAGGGCGGGCCCGCCGCTGCCGCCGGCCGGGGCATGGCAGTTGCGGGTGACCAGCAGCCCGGGCCCCCGGCCGACCGCCTCGTCCGCGTCGCCGAGGCAGCGGTAGAGCCGCGTCCCCGGATACCGCTTGCCGGCCGGGTATCCCAGCAGTTCCAGGCCGCGCAGCGAGGTGCCGCGCGCCGTGCGCAGCGGCCGCAGCCCCGGTCCGGTCGCCGCCTCCAGCGGCTCCTCGCGCGGGGCCACCCCCACCAGGCCGATGTCGTACGGGAGCAGGTCGGCGGAGTACGGCCGGTCGCGCCAGCGCGGGGGCACCCAGGTCCGCACGGCCGGCCAGACACCGAGCGGCGTCCGCCCCCGGTCGAACCCGGGCAGGAACACCACCTGCCGCAGCCATCTGCCCTTGTCGTGCAGGCAGTGGGCCGCCGTCAGCACCAGGCTCCGGCTGCGCGACCCGATCACCGTGCCGCCGCACATCACCACGTCGCCGCTGACCGGGTCGTGGGCCATGAGCACCCCGGTCAGCCGCTGCTCCTGGGTGTGCGGGCGGGGGACCGGCGCGTATCCCAGCCGGTCGCCGCCGGGCGTCAGCACCCGGTGCTCGGGTACGGAACGCTCGGCCAGCCCGGTGAGGCCGGACGGGGAGAGCAGGGTGAGGGACAGCACCAACCTGAGCACGCTGCCACTCTAGATGCCCAAGATCACCGCCCTGACCTGCGACACCTTCGTTTACCCAACTTGTGCGCGGGTGGTTCGCCGGACGTCAGCGGCGCTCGCGCCGGCGGTCGGCGACGCGACTCGCCGTTCCGCCCGCCGGGGCGTACCCCCTGCGGAGTACGCCCCGGCGGGCGGTCACGGGTAGAGGCCGCGCATGCGGTGCGCGTCGGCCACCCGGCCGACCCCGATGGCGTGGGCCGCCTGCCGCAGCGTGAGGCCGCGGTCCGTCGCGAGCGACCGCACCTCGTCGTAGGCGCTCTGCATCAGGTCGCGCAGCTTCAGCTCGACCTCCTGGGCGCTCCAGGAGTAGGCCTGCATGTTCTGCACCCACTCCAGGTAGGACACGATCACCCCGCCGGCGTTGGCCAGGATGTCGGGCACGACCGTCGCGCCGTTCGCGGCCAGGATCTCGTCCGCCTCCGGCGTGGTGGGGCCGTTGGCGCCCTCCACGATCAGCCGGGCGCGCACCCGGGGCGCGTTCGCCTCGGTGATCACGTTCTCCAGGGCGGCAGGCACGAGCAGGTCGACGTCCTGCTCGACCAGCTCGTCGCGCTCCATGGCGTCGGCGTCGCGGTAGCCGTGCACGCCGCCCGACTCGGTGACCCACGCGCGCAGCGCGGCGACGTCGAGGCCGCTGGAGGCGTGCACCGCGCCGGTGGCGTCGGAGACGGCGACCACCGTGCAGCCCGCGTCGGCGAGGTACTGCGCGGCGAGCGCGCCCACCTTGCCGAAGCCCTGCACCGCGACGGTCACGCCCTCGGGCGAGCGGCCGAGCGCGGCCAGGGCGGCGATCTGGACGCCGCGCGAGGTGGCGCCGGCGCGGCCGAGCGAGCCGCCCAGCGTCATCGGCTTGCCGGTGACCACGCCGGGCACCGAGTAGCCGGCGTTGACGCTGTAGGTGTCCATGATCCAGGCCATGGTCTGCTCGTCGGTGCCGACGTCGGGGGCCGGGATGTCCTTCTCCGGGCCGATCAGCGGCAGGATCTCGTTGACGTAGCGGCGGGTCAGCCGTTCGAGCTCGCGGGTGGTCAGCGTGGCCGGGTCCACGGCGACGCCGCCCTTGGCGCCGCCGTACGGGATGCCGACCAGCGCGCACTTCCACGTCATCCACATCGCGAGCGCGGTGACCTCGTCCAGGTCGGTGCTCGGATGGAAGCGGATGCCGCCCTTGGCGGGGCCGCGCGAGATGTTGTGCTGCACCCGGAAGCCCTGGACGACGTCGAGCCGGCCGTTCTCACGGCGGACGGGCACGGACACGGTCAGCGACCGGCGCGGCGTGGCGAGCATCGCGCGCAGCCCGTCGTCGAGCCCGAGGTACCCGGCGGCCTGGTGGAGCTGGTGCAGGGCGGAATCGAGGGCCTGGCGGCCCGGGGGGATCAGGGCCGGCGTCTTTGACGGCACCATGATGGTCATGGAAGGAATTCCTCCTGGTATGAACGCCCGGCAAACGAGATAGGCGCCATTGCCTACCCCTTCGGGCGTCTTGTCACGATGATCCTATTACGAGGTGTTTTGTGGCACCGATGGATTTCGTGAAAAGGATCTGCTGTCATCGATCCAACCCGGTGACCGATGCGCTTGGCTACGTGCCACTCTGGCAGGCTTGAGATCCGGAGTGTGCCGAACTGTCGAATCTGGAGGTGCGGATGCCCGCACTGGTGATCGGGCCCATGCTGCGCTACGTCGACACATCGAGCGCCTCCGTCTGGGTGGAGACGGGCGAGCCGTGCACCGTCGCCGTGGTGGCCGACGGGCGCAGGTGCGAGTCGCGCACGTTCACCGTGCACGGGCACCACTACGCCGTGGTCGACCTGACCGGCCTGACGGAGGACGTCGCCGCGTACGCGGTGGAGCTGGACGGCGAGCAGGTGTGGCCGCTGCCGGACCGCCCTCCGAGCCGCATCCGCCTGCTGCCCGCCGACGGGCCGCGCACGATGGCGTTCGGCTCGTGCCGGACCAGCGTGCCCCACGACACCCCCCACGTGCTGACCCACGGCGAGGACGTGCTGCGCACCTACGGCGCCCACCTCATGACGGCGGGCGACGAGGAGTGGCCCGACCTGCTGCTCCTGCTCGGCGACCAGGTGTACGCCGACAACCCGTCCCCCGAGATGCTGGAGTTCATCCACCAGCGCCGCGACACCGAGCCGCGCAACGAGATCGCCGACTACGAGGAGTACGCCGAGCTCTACCGGCGGGCGTGGACCGACCCCGAGATCAGGTGGCTGCTGTCCACCGTGCCCACGGCGATGATCTTCGACGACCACGACCTGCGCGACGACTGGAACACCTCCCAGAGCTGGCGCGAGCAGATGGCCGCGACGAGCTGGTGGCGCCGCCGGGTGATCTCGGGGCTCGGCGCGTACTGGGTCTACCAGCACCTGGGCAACCTGTCGCCGGCCGAGCGCGCGGACGACCCGCTGCTGCGCACGCTGATGCAGGGCGGCGGCGCCGACGCGCTCGACAACTTCGCCGAGAAGGCCGACGCCGACCCCAGCAGCAACCGGTGGAGCTACTCCCGCGACCTCGGCCACACCCGCCTCATCGTGGTAGACACCCGCTGCGCCCGCCAGCTCACCCCCGGCGACCGGCGGATGCTGGACGCGGGGGAGTGGGAGTGGCTGGTCGAGGAGGTCTCCAAGCCCGCCGAACGGCTCGTGATCGGCTCCTCGATCCCGTTCATGCTGCCCGAGGGCGTCCACTACGTGCAGAACTGGAACGAGGCCCTGTGCGACGGCGCCTGGGGCAGGCTCGTGCAGCGGTTGTCGGAGACGTTCAGGCAGGCCGTCGACCTGGAGCACTGGGCGGCCTTCCGGCGCTCGTTCGACGATCTGGCCCGGCTGCTCGCCGGGCTCGGCAAGCCGGTGGTGCTGCTGTCGGGCGATGTCCACTACTCCTACGTGGCAAAGGCCCGCGGCAGCGAGGTCTGGCAGGTGGTCTGCTCGCCGATCCGCAACCCGCTCAGCCCGGTGCTGCGCTGGGCCAACGTCCTCACCCAGTTCGGCGTGGCCACCGTCGTCGGCGGGCTGCTGGCCCGGCTGGCCAGGCTGCCCAGACCCCCGTTCCGCTGGCGGGTGACGCACGGGCCGTGGTTCCAGAACGCCGTGGCGAAGCTCACCTTCCCCGACGGCGCCACCTGGTACGAATCGTCGAGCGGCCAACTCAAACAAATCGATACGATCCGCCTCACCTGACCCGCTATCGTGCGGCAGTTGTGACCAACGACCAGTATTCCGTCGCCGTCCCGTTCTACGACCTGTGGCACGAGGACGGCCACGTGCGTGAGATCCGCGAGCTGCTCCCGCCGCTGCTCCACGGCGTGCGGGGCGCCGTCCTGGAGATCGGCGCGGGCACCGGCCTGATCACCGAGCTCATCGCGCGGGAGACGCGCGGTGAGATCTTCGCCGTGGAGCCGTCACCCGGCATGCGCTCGGTGCTGCTGTCCCGCCTGGCCGCCCGCCCCGACCTGCTCGCCCGGGTGACCGTGCTGCCGCAGGACGCGCTGAGCGTGGACCTCGCCGAGCCCGTCGAGGTCGTCGTGATGATCGCCGTGCTGAACGGCTTCACCCCGCAGGACCGCGAGCGGCTCTGGCCCGCGCTCGCCCGCCGGCTCCGGCCGGGCGGCCTGCTGCTGCTCAACCACCGTGACCGGCCGATGCCCGTCCCCGGCGAACCGGAGCTCATGGGTTCCTACCGGGTCGGCCGGCACCACTACGAGATCCTCGGTCAGGTGCTGGAGGCCGGCGGCGAACGGGTCACGTCCCGTTTCCGCTACCGGATCAGGCAGGGGGACCACCTGATCAGCGAGGACGAGGTCGTCACCGAGTCCCACCGCGTCCCGGCCGCCCGGCTCGAGGCGGAGCTGGAGGCCGCCGGGTTCGTCCCGGACACCGCCCCCGACGGCATGCGGGCCTGGCGGCTGGCGAAATAGGCGGAACCGGTCCTGCCCGTGCGGCCAACAACAGGGTGACCGCATGAGAGAGGACCGGCACGTGGTGAGTGTTCGGGCATTACCTGAAACGCTGGACGACTCGGTGCTGATCGAGCGTTCACTGAGCGACCCGGAGAGTTTCGCGTCGCTGTTCGACCGGCACGCCGAGGAGATCCACCGGTACGCCGCCCGGCGCCTCGGAGCGGAGCTGGCCGACGACGTGACGGGGGAGGTGTTCCTCGCCGCCTTCCGGGGCCGGGCGCGCTACGACCGCTCCTGGCCGGACTCCCGGCCGTGGCTGTACGGGATCGCCACCAAGGTCGTCGCCCAGCACCGCCGGGCCGAACGGCGGCGCAACCACGCGCTGTCCAAGGTGAGCGCCGAACGGCCCGGCACGTTCGACGAGCGCAGCGCCGACCGGGTCACCGCCGAGCAGCTCCAGCCGAAGCTGGCCAGGGCGCTGACCAGGCTGAGCGCGGCCGAGCGCGACCTGCTGCTCCTGGTCGCCTGGGCCGACCTCACCTACGAGGAGGCGGCCGTCGCGCTGGGCGTGCCCGTCGGCACGGTCCGGTCCCGGCTGCACCGGCTCCGCGTGAAGCTACGCAGAGCCCTCGGCGCCGCCAACCCCTTCGCAGAGGAGTCCCAGCATGGATGACGAGATCCGCGTCTTCGCGGCCGGCCGGCCCGCCGCTCCGCCGTACTCCGACGAAGCACGCGCGCGGGCCCGCGACCGGCTGCTGCGCGAGGCGCGCGGGCAGGCGCGCGGGCAGGGCGGCCTGCGCCGGCCACGGCTGGGCCGGTTCCGGCCGGGCTGGCAGGCCGTGGCCGCGTTCGGGATCACGGTCACCCTGGTCGGGGGCGTGGCCGTGGCCCTGTCGGGGCAGCGCACAGGTCCCGACGCGGCCACGTCCGTGACCCGGGCCGACGACGCCTTTCCCGAACTGCACCCTAGACCGGGCCAGTTCGTCCTGGTGGAGTCGGACACCATGTACGCGTCGCTCACGATCCACGAGGGCGGCGAGACCCGCCACCTCCGCCGCTCGCACCGCAAGATCTGGCAGTCGGTGGACGGGAGCGCCGACGGCCTCCTGGTGATCGAGGGCCGCGAGCCGAAGCCCTACCCAGGCGAGACGGAACTGCCGAAGGACGCCACGAACTGGCGCGGCTCCGACTGGGTCACGCTGGCCTTCTGCCCGCGGGTCGAGGCGGTGTACAGGGACTCCTTCGCCTACCTGAGCACGCTGCCCGCCGAGCCCGCCGCGATGCGCGAGCAGCTCTACCGGGAACAGTCGCGACCGTCCACCGAGGAAGAGTCCGACCTGCGGGCCTTCAGGGTCGCCGCCGAGATGCTCCGCGAGGGCTACCTGCCCAGGGCGCAACGTGAGGCCCTGTACGAGGCGGTCAGGACGATCGACGGGGTGACCGAGGTGGAGGGGGTCGCGGACTCCGCCGGGCGGCGCGGCGTGGCACTCGGCCTGACCGAGGCGCGGCTGGGCGTCCGGGAGGAGATCATCTTCGATCCGGTGACGCGCATGATGCTGGGCGAGCGGGCGACGGTCGTGGACGAGTCGGTCGCCAAGGCCCCGAAGGGCGGCGTCGTGGCCCACACGGCCCAGCTGAAGGTCTCGGTCGTGGAGGAGGTGCCCGAGCCTCCGGCCGGGACCCCGCGCAGCGAGTGCATGCCCTCGCCGAGCAAGGCCCCGTCGGCGCAGCCCACCGCCCCGTCGGACACGCCGGCCGCCGTCCGGCCCAGCACGCCGCTGCCGGACGCCCCGGACGCCGCCCGCCCCACCACCCTGCCCGCGGACGCCACGGGAACGCCGGACGGCCCGTCACCGGCCGCGCCGACCCCGGACGTCACGCAGGGCCCGGCCTCGATCGCTCCCACCCCGGGAGTCACGGACGGCCCGGTCCAGCGCGCCACGCCGTCCAGCGTGCCGGCCTCCTGACGGGCGGGCACCCTCGGCGAGGGCCGTCCGCCTGGAGGGAGCGCTTCGCGCGAGAGGGTCCGGGCAGCGGAACGGCCCGCGCCGCCGGCAGGTCGGTGGCGCGGGCCGCCCGCGTCAGCGGCGGAACGACGCGATGGCGTCCGCCAGCCGGTCCACGGCCCAGAGGAGGTCCTCCTCGGAGATCACGATCGGCGGCGCGAGCCGGATCGTGGAGCCGTGCGTGTCCTTGGCCAGCACCCCGCGCTCCATCAGCGCCTCCGACACCTCGCGGCCGGTGGCCAGCGACGGGTCGATGTCGACGCCCGCCCACAGGCCGCGCCCGCGCACGGTCACCACGCCCTCGCCGACCATCTCGCGCAGCCGCGCGTGCAGCACCTCGCCGAGCCGGGCGGCCCGCTCCTGGTACTCGCCGGTGTTGAGGATCTCGATGACGGCGTTGCCCACGGCGCAGGCCAGCGGGTTGCCGCCGAAGGTGGACCCGTGCTGGCCCGGCTTGATCACGCCCAGCACGTCGGTGTTCGCGGCGATCGCCGACACCGGCACGACGCCGCCGCCCAGGGCCTTGCCGAGAACGTACATGTCGGGCACCACGCCCTCGTGGTCGCACGCGAACGTCTCGCCCGTGCGGCCCAGCCCCGACTGGATCTCGTCGGCGATCATCAGGATGCCCTCGGCGGTGCACAGCTCGCGCACCTGGGTGAGGTAGCCGTCCGGCGGCACCAGCACGCCGGCCTCGCCCTGGATGGGCTCCAGCAGCACGGCCACGGTGTTGGCGTCGATCGCCTCGCGGATCGCCTCGACCGACCCGTACTTGACGATCTTGAATCCGGGCGTGTACGGGCCGAAGCCGTCGTGCGCGTCGGGGTCGGTGGAGAAGCTGACGATCGTGGTCGTGCGGCCGTGGAAGTTGTCCTCCATCACGATGATGGTGGCCTGCTCCGGCTCGACGCCCTTGACCTCGTAGCCCCACTTGCGCGCCACCTTGATGGCGGTCTCCACGGCCTCGGCGCCGGTGTTCATCGGCAGGATCATGTCCTTGCCGGTGAGGTCGCCCAGCCCGGCGCAGAACGCCGCGAACTGGTCATGGTAGAACGCCCGGCTGGTCAGCGTGAGGTTCTGCAGCTGCTTCTGGGCCGCCTGGACGATCTTCGGGTTGCCGTGGCCGAAGTTGAGCGACGAGTAACCGGACAGGCAGTCGAGGAACCGCCGCCCTTCCACGTCGGTCACCCAGGCGCCCTCCGCCTCGTGGATCACCACGGGCAGCGGGTGATAGTTGTGCGCGCTGCGGCGCTCGATGACGTCGATCAGCTGTGCGCTGGTGCTCATCTACTCTTCCCCCCTGATTTCCAGTGTGCAGCACTTCGGACCGCCGCCGGCCTTGCGCAGCTCGGACAGGTCCACCGGGATCGGCTCGTAGCCGCGCCGCTTCAGCTCCAACTGCAGGTCGGAGGCCTCAGCATTGATCACCACGTGGGTGCCGTCGCTGACCGCGTTGAGGCCGAGCACCTCGGCGTCACGCGCGCCGGCGAGCACCGCGTCGGGGAACATCCGGCGCAGCAGCGCCTGGCTGCCCGCGGAGAAGGCGTCCGGGTAGTAGCAGACGTTACGGCCGTCCAGCGGGAACAGCGCCGTGTCGAGGTGGTAGAACCGCGGGTCCACCAGCCTCAGCGAGATGACCGGCCGGCCGACGAACTCCTGGGCCTCCAGGTGCGCCGTCACGTCCGTGCGGAAGCCCGTGCCGGCCAGCACGACGTCCTCGAGCGTGAGGAAGTCGCCCTCGCCCTCGTTGACGTGCGAGGGATCCATCACCTCGAACCCCCGCTCGGCGAACCAGCGCAGGTAGGCCGGGCCCTCCGGGCCACGCTGCGGGAAGGCGAACCGCGCCCCGTACACGCGCCGGTCCACCACCAGCGCGCCGTTGGCGGCGAAGACCATGTCGGGCAGCCCCTCGACCGGGTCGATCAGGCTGACACGGTGCCCGAGCTCCTCGTAGGCCGACTTCAGGCCCTCCCACTGCCGGATCGCGACGTCGCGGTCGGCGCCCGCCGACGGATCCATCCACGGGTTGATCGCGTACTCGACCGTGAAGTGGTCCGGGCGGCACATGAGGAAGTGTTTGGGCATGCGGGACTCCGTCGTCGTCGTTCAGGGGTGGGGGTTCCACGGAGGGTGACGGACACAGCCTAGGAATTCATGTTTGCGCAGGCCAAGCGGTTGACATTGCGTCTTGGCGCGGGTCCGTTGCGCATTTCGCGCAGGCGCGTGCGATCCGTTGCGCGCCTCGCCCGAAACCCGTCCGGACGTGCTCCGGACGTGCTCCGGACCCGTGCCCCGGAGCAGGTCAGCGGGCCGCCTGCGAGCCCGTACGGGCGTCCGGCAGGGCCGCCCCCGGCGGCAGGTCGACCAGCCGCGACAGCACGATGGAGCTCTTCGTCCGCACCACGAACGTCTCGGCCGCGATGCGCTCGATCACCCGCTCCACGTGGCGCACGTCCGTGGCCCGGATGTGCAGCAGCGCGTCGGCCTCGCCCGTGATCGTCGCCGCCGCGACCACCTCCGGGAACTTCGCCACCGCCACGGCGATGTCGGACGGCTTGGTCTTGCCCTGGCAGAACAGCTCGACATACGCCTCGGTGGTCCAGCCCAGCGCCCGGGGCGCCACCCTGGCGCTGAAGCCGGTGATCGCCCCCGTCTCGCGCAGGCGGTCGACGCGGCGCTTGACGGCCGACGCGCTCAGGCCCACCTGGTGGCCGATCTCCGCGTAGGTCGCGCGGGCGTCCTCGACGAGTGCCGCGATGATGTCACGATCAAGCTGGTCCAGTTCCACGCGCCCTGTATATCGCCTAGCCACGCCGAGACGCGACGAGGCAGACTGGGCGCCCGCCATATCGCCGGAGGGTTGTCACACGATGAGCACGGCACGGTTCCCCGAGGGGTTCGTGTGGGGAGTGTCCACGTCCGCCTACCAGATCGAGGGCGCCACCGCCGAGGACGGCCGCGGCCCGTCCATCTGGGACTCCTTCGCCGGCGGACGCAACGGCGACCCGGCCTGCGACCACTACCGGCGCTACCCCGAGGACGTCCGGCTGATGAAGGACCTGGGCCTCGCGGCCTACCGGTTCTCGGTGAGCTGGCCCCGCGTGCTGCCCGAGGGGCACGGCCGGCTCAACGACAAGGGCCTCGACTTCTACGACCGGCTGGTGGACGAGCTGCTGGCCGCCGGCATCGCGCCGTACGCCACGCTCTACCACTGGGACCTGCCGCAGGCGCTGGAGGACCTGGGCGGCTGGACCTCGCGCGACACGGCGAGCCGCTTCGCCGACTACGCGCGGACCGTCCACGACCGGCTCGGCGACCGCGTCGACACCTGGTTCACCCTCAACGAGCCGTGGGTGGCGGCCTTCGTCGGCCACGCCTCCGGCGTGCACGCCCCCGGCAGGAGGTCGGCGGCCGACGCGTTCGTCAGCGCCCACCACATGCTGCTCGCCCACGGGCTCGCGCTGGAGGCGCTGCGCGAGGGAGGCGTCGCCAGGGCCGGCATCGTGCTCAACCTGTCACCCGTGCTCACCCCCGCCCAGCTCGCCGACTTCTCCCTGCGCCCGCCCGAGGAGGACGCCGAGGCGGTGGCCAGGATCGACGCCCTGCACAACCGGCAGTTCCTGGAGCCCGTCCTGCGCGGCCGCTACCCCGAGGACCTGCTGCCACTCGTGGCGCGCACCGCCGGGCTGGGGCACGTCCACGACGGCGACCTCGACGTCATCGGCCGGCCGATCGACCTGCTCGGCGTCAACTACTACACGCCCATCGCGGTGCAGGCCCAGCCCGGGGCCCCGGCCCAGCCCGACTTCCCGGGCAGCGAAGGCGTCCTGTTCTGCAGCGTGCCGACCGCGGTGACCGCCATGGGCTGGCCCATCGTGCCGAGCGGCCTGTCCCTGGTCCTGCGGCGGCTGACCGCCGACTACCCCGGCACCGAACTGATGATCACCGAGAACGGCGCCGACTTCGTGGACGTCGTGACCGCCGACGGCATCCACGACGTCGACCGGATCGGCTTCGTCGAGGAACACCTGCGCGCCCTGCGCACGTCCCTCGACGAGGGCGCCCGGGTGCGCGGCTACCTGCTGTGGTCGCTGCTCGATTGCGTCGAGTGGGCCGACGGCTACCGGCGCAAGTTCGGCATCGTGCACGTCGACTTCGTCACCCAGCGGCGGCGGCTCAAGGACAGCGCCCTGTGGTTCCGCGACGTCGTCAGCCGCAACGGGCTCGGCGACGAACGGCCCAAACGGCCCACCCTGGAGACCGTCGCCGCCCGCGCGAACGTCTCCCGCGCCACCGTCTCGCGCGTCGTCAACGGCGAGGCGTCGGTCAGCCCCGAGGTCCGCGCCGCCGTGCTGCGGGCCGTGCAGGAGCTCGGCTACGTGCCGAACGCCGCCGCCCGCAGCCTCGTCACCCGCCGCACCGACTCTGTCGCCCTGGTGCTGTCCACGGCCGCGCCCCAGGGCGACGCGCTCGTCGCCGCCGTCGTCCGCTACGCCACCAGCGTGCTCGAAGGGGCCGGCAAGCAGATCACGCTCATGCTCGCCGACACCGCCGAGAGCCGGCGGCGCGTCGTGCAGCACGTCGAGGCGCGGCAGGTGGACGGGGTGGTGCTGCTGCCGCCCGACGGCCACGGCCCGCTCGCCGAACGCCTGGCCCGCACCGGGGTGCCCGTCGTCCTGCTGGGCAAGCCCGCCATCGCCTCGCTCGTGCCGTACGTGGACGTCGACCACGTCGCCGGCGCCGCCGCCGCCACCGCGCACCTGCTGGAGCGCGGCCGCCGCCGCATCGGCGTGGTCTGCGGGCCGACGGAGGTCGTCGCCGTCCAGGACCGCCTCACCGGCCACCGTGCCACGCTGCAGGAGGCGGGGCTGCGGCCCCTGCCGGCGCCGGCCGGACACGACCGCGGCTCGGGGGAGCAGGCCGCCCGGCAGCTCCTCGCCGACCATCCGGGGCTGGACGCCGTCTTCGCCACCTCCGACGACCTGGCGATCGGCGCCCTGAGCGCGGCGCGCGCCGCGGGGCGCCGGGTGCCGGACGACCTGGCGGTCGTGGGCTTCGACGACATCGACGCGGCCTCCTGCACCGCGCCGCCGCTCACCACGGTCCGGGTGCCGGTGACGGACCAGGCGCTCGCCCTGGCCCGCCTCCTGCTGTCCCGCCTCGACGGCCGCCACGCCGCCCCGGTGGTGCTCCCCACCCGGCTCGTGGTGCGCGACTCGTCGTGACGCACCCGTGAACGCCGACGTCACGGGATGGCGCCGCCGTCGCCGGCGGCGCCGCGCTCGTGCCGGCGAACGCGGCCCCGGTCCATCCCGGAACGGCCCATGCCCAGGTGATGCGGGGGGCTCGGCCCCCCGCGTCGGCCACCGCGCTAGTCGGCGAAGGTGAACCAGTTGACGTTGACGAAGTCGGCCGGCTGCCCGCTGGAGAAGGTCAGGTAGACCGTGTGCGTGCCCGTCACCGGTGAGATGTTGGCCGGCACCGTCCGCCAGCTCTGCCAGCCGCCGGTGTTGGCCAGCGCGAAGTCGCCGATCGGCGGGGCCGTCGGGCTGCCGAGCCGCACCTGGACGAGCCCGCTGACCCCGCCTCCGGCCCCCGACGCCACCCGGGCGCGGAACTGCCCGGCCGGCCGGCTGCCGAAGTCGACCCCGTCGAAGCGGAGCCAGTCGCCGTTGCCGATGGCTCCGACGTTCTGCCCGCCGCCCGTGTCGGTGGTGGCCTCCACGATGGTGCCCGACTGCGCCTGGTGGCGTTCGGCCTGGATGGTGGAGCGGGCGTCCACCCCGCCGGGAACGGTGGGCGTGACCGTGGGCGTCGGCCCGGAGCCGCCGCTCTGCCACACCGCGACGTAGTCGACCACCATCGGCCGACCGGGCACGGTGGCGGCGGTGGGTGTGCCGAACCCGGCCACACCGTTGGGGAAGGCCCCGCCCACGGCCACGTTCAGCAGCAGGAAGTAGCCGGCGTGGCCGGTCATGTCGGACCAGGTGGTCGCGTCGAACTGCGACTGGTTGAGGCTGTGGAACTGCTGGCCGTCGACGTACCAGCGGAGCTGGTTGGGACTGACGCTGCGGTCCCACTCGAAGCGGTAGGTGTGGAAGGCCGACTGGCAGGTGGAGCCGGGGCAGGCGCGGCTGGCGCCGAGGCCGTTGGTCTCGTTGCACGGGCCGCCGGGGTTGACGCCGCAGTGGAGCACGGCCCAGACGGAGTTGAGGCCGTTGACGTTCTCCATGATGTCGAACTCGCCGATGCCCGGCCAGTTCCAGTAGTTCCCCCGGTACGGGGAGCCGAGCGCCCAGAACGCCGGCCAGTAGCCGAGGGCGGCCTCGCCGGTCACGTTCGGCATCTGGATGCGGCCCTCGATGCGCAGCACGCGGCCGTCGGCGGGCTTGAAGTCGCCCCGCCTGGTCTCGATGCGCGCGGACGTCCACTCGCCGGAGCCGCTGCGCTGCGGGGTGATGCGCAGGTTGCCGGAGCCGTCGAGGCCGAGGTTGGCGGGGTTCGCCGTGTAGTTCTGGATCTCCCCGGTGCCCCAGTTGGCGGGGCCGCCGGGGTAGTTGTGGCCGGTGTCAACGATCCAGTTGGCGGAGGAGGGCGGGGAGCCGGCGGAGCCGTCGAAGTCGTCGGACCACACGAGCGACCAGCCGGACGGGGTGGGCGGCACGGCCGCGGAGGCGCTCACGGCGGCGTGCACGAGGAGGGCGGCCATCGTGGCCAGTGCCACGGCCAGGGCCGCCAGGCGGCTGCGGGGGGCGGAGGTGCGGGGGGTCATCGCTTCTCCTGGGGATGCGGAGGCGGGGCGTGAGAGCGCTCTCTGGCCCGAGGTAAACACAGGGTCAACTTTGTGTCAATAAGCGTTCACCGATGCGTGGAAGGGCCGGTAAGTGTCGTGGACCCACGCTGGAGAGCGCTCTCGGAAGCGGTGACCGGTGCATGCCGCCGTGGTGTCCCGCGCCCCGGACACCGGCCAGGAGAGGCGCCGTCACGGCGGCCCGCCCCGCGCCGGTCGGCGGTCCGCCGCGCGCCGGTCGGCGGCCGCCCCCCGGAGGCCACGAGCCCCTGACGGCACGAAGCGCGAGAGGCGCCCGCCCCCGTGCGGGGGCGGGCGCCTCTCGTCGGGCGAAGAGCGGGTCAGCCCTTCTCGGCCTCGCCGGTGGCCTGCTCCAAAGCGTCCTCGGGGGAGGCCTCCAGATCCTGCTCGGCGTCCGCGCCGGCCTGCGCCGACGCCTTGTCCAGGCGCACCCAGCTCGTCACGCTCTCCACCGCGAAGAGCACGAACAGGTACGCCGTCAGCACCGCGAGCACGACCGTCAGCCAGCCGAGCGCCGCGCCCACGCCGATGATGAGCAGCCGCAGCTCCCAGCCGAGCCCCGCGTGGAACACCCAGGCGGGCGGCCAGATGCTCTGCCGCGTCCGGTAGACGGTGTCGTAGGTGTGGTAGCCGACCACGTAGACGAGCACGAACAGCAGCCACTTGGGCGCGTCGGCAGCCAACCCCACCACGACGATGGTCAGGAACTCGGTGCCGCGCAGCAGCGGCGGGGTGAGCCAGTCGAGGCGGCCCAGGTGGTCGCGGGGCGCGGTCGGCACGACGAGCACGATCGCGATGAGCACCGGGACGAGCAGCGTCGGCCCCGGCTCCAGCAGGCCCGAGGCGGTCACGGCGACGATCGCGACGAGGGCGGCCAGCGTCGCCGGGACCGGCGGCAGGCCCTTGCCGAGCCGGCCGGCCAGCGCGTGGACGAGCGGGCCGTCGTCGCGGTAGGCCAGCAGACGGGCGGTCTGGATGCGGCGGCGTTCCTCGTCGGGGTCCGGCGTGGGGGTGGCGGCGGCCTGCGGGTAGGTGATCATGCGAGCGACCTCATGAGGCGTCCGGTGAGGGTGTAGGCGGCGGCGACGGTGCCCCAGACCACCAGCGTGAGGAAGGTGATGCGGGCGTCGAAGAGGGCGGCGGTGATCGCGATGGCCGCGAACCGCTCGCCGATGGGGAAGACGATCATCTTACGCGCCCAGTGGACCGCTCGGTACCGGCCGGCCTTGCTCCACATCTTCAGCAGGCCGCGGATGCCCTGGCTGCGCTCGACCTTGCGGCGCTCCAGGGCCTTGCGCAGGTCGCGGTCGTCGGGCGCGGCCAGCGGCAGCGTGGGCAGCTGGGCCGGCGGCTTGCTGCGGCGGTTGGCGATGCCGAAGGAGAAGTCGAGCAGGTGGCGTACCGACTGCAGGCCGATCGCCGCCAGGGCGAGGATCCAGATGTCGTCGCCGTTGCCCGACACCACCCAGCCGACCGCCAGGCCGGCGAAGACGACGTACTCCTTGAACCGGTCGAACGTCGCGTCCAGCCACGCGCCCAGCACGCCGAACTTGCGGGCGTAGCGGGCGACCTGCCCGTCGACGCAGTCGAACACGAACGCGAAGTAGATCAGCACGCCGCCCAGCACCATCCACGGCCGGTCACCGGTCGCGAAGCAGGCGGCGGCGAGCACGCCCAGCGTGATCGAGATGAGCGTCACCTGGTTGGGCGTCAGCCCGCGGCGGGCCGCCCACCGGGCGATGAAACGGGAGTAGGTGGAGACGAAGTAGGTGGTGAAGAAGCCGTCGGCGCCCTTCACCGCGTTGTCGAGCCGGGCGCGGTCCTCGTCGATGCCGCTCATCACGGCGACGGCCTCGTCGAGGTCGGCCTGGGAGGTGACCCGGCGGTAGTAGAGGTCGCGGCGGCCCCGGATGCCGACCGACACGCCCTTGCGCACCAGGCCGAACACGACGAGCTGCATGAGGTCGTCGTCGGGGCCGAACGCGTCGGCCATGGCGGCCAGCTCGCGGCAGGTCTCGGCCAGCACGGGGGCGTTGCGCGCGCTGACGTGCAGCGGGCCGAGGACCACCGCGTTGGGCCTGGTCACGGCGTGGTGGGCGGTGCCGACCGAGACGATCCTGGACTTGCCGGCGCGGGCGCGCACGGGCAGCCCCTCGTGCCTGCGGTCGCTGATCTCGGGCTCGGCCTCGTCGATCGGGATGTGCTCTTCCCGCTCCGCCTCCTCCTCGGTGAGCTCCGGGCGGGGCTCCTTGGCGATGAGCGCCAGCACGCCGCGCTTCGACTTGGTGATCTGGTAGATCAGCTCGTCGTGGATCACGGAGTCGCCGGGGATGACGAAGAGGCTCTCCGTCGCGGACTCCGCGACGTCGGCGAGGTCGCGCAGGGCGGCGGCCAGGTCGCCGGACGCGATGGCGGCGGGTCGCGGATCCAGGGAGAGGATCTGGCTGCGTAGCCGCTCGGCCACGGTGGGTGCGCCGGGCAACACGGCGAGCCTCAGGCCGGTCGGAGCGGTGTCAGGGCCGGGCGAAGAGCCCAGCAGGACCACGCGGGTCATGACTCCCTTTCGAGGCGGTTGCGGGGGGTTGAACAACAGACAATGCGGGACAGGCGTCTGAGTCTAGTGAGAGTTGCACAGAGTCGCGTCACCGAAGCAAGTCCGTAACACAACGGCTGTGCGGCCCTAAGATGGGCGAGTGAGTCTCTACCGTGACGAAGGCGTGGTTCTGCGCACGCAGAAACTCGGCGAGGCCGACCGCATCGTCACCGTCCTGGCCCGGCGCACCGGCAAGGTCCGGGCCGTGGCCAAGGGCGTGCGCCGCACCACCTCGCGCTTCGGCGCCCGGCTGGAGCCGTTCACGCACGTCGACGTGCAGTTCCACACGGGCCGCACGCTCGACGTCGTCACGCAGGCGGAGACCATCAGGCCGTACGGCGAGGCGCTGGCGGCCGACTACCCGCGCTACACGGCGGGCAGCGCCATGCTGGAGACCGCCGACCGGCTCACCCACGGGGAGAAGGAGCCGGCCCTGCGGCAGTTCCTGCTGCTGGTGGGCGGGCTGCGCACGCTGGCCGACGGCAGCCACGAGGCCCGGCTGGTGCTCGACGCCTACTTCCTGCGCTCGCTGGCGGTGGCCGGCTACGCGCCCGCGCTGGAGGCGTGCGCCAAGTGCCAGGCGCCCGCGGTCAGGGCGTTCGCCATCGTGGCGGGCGGGGTGGTGTGCGGCGCCTGCAAGCCGGCGGGCGCGGCGGTGCCGGCCGCCGAGACGATCGGGCTGATGACGGCCCTGCTGCGCGGCGACTGGGCGGTGGCCGACGCCTCCGAGCAGCGTCACCGCAGCGAGTGCAGCGGCCTGGTCGCCGCATACCTGCAATGGCACCTCGAACACGGAATACGCTCTCTTCGACACGTAGAGAGGGAGCCAGTTTGAACGTCCGACCGCCGTCCCCGCACCCGTCCGGTGCCACCCCGCCGCCCATCCCGCGCGACCTGGTGCCGCGGCACGTGGCCATCGTCATGGACGGCAACGGCCGCTGGGCCAAGGCGCGTGGCCTGCCGCGCACCGAGGGGCACAAGGCGGGCGAGGCGTCCCTGTTCGACGTCATCGAGGGCGCGCTGGAGCTGGGCATCCCCTACCTGAGCGCCTACGCCTTCTCCACGGAGAACTGGAAGCGCTCGCCCGACGAGGTGCGCTTCCTCATGGGCTTCAACCGCGACGTCATCCGCCGCCGCCGCGACGAGCTCAACGCCATGGGCGTGCGGGTGCGCTGGGCGGGCCGGCCGGGCCGGCTGTGGAAGAGCGTCATCGACGAGCTGCGGGCGGCCGAGGAGATGACCGTCGGCAACCGCACGCTGACTCTGCAGTTCTGCGTCAACTACGGCGGCCGGGCCGAGATCGCCGACGCCGCGGTCAAGCTGGCGGGCGACATCGCGGCCGGCCGGGTCAAGCCGTCGAAGGTCGACGAGAAGGTGTTCGCCCGCTACCTCGACGAGCCCGACATCCCCGAGGTCGACCTGTTCGTCCGCTCGTCGGGGGAGCAGCGCTTCTCCAACTTCCTGCTGTGGCAGTCGGCCTACGCCGAGATGGTCTTCCTCGACCGGCTCTGGCCCGACTTCGACCGCCGCGACCTGTGGGAGGCGTGCGAGACCTACGCCAAGCGCGACAGACGCTACGGCGGTGCCGTGCCCAACAAGGTCTGAGCCGCATGGACTTCATGGTGCGGCCGATCGGCCGGGTCGAGTCGCCGCTGAGCGACCTCGCCCAGGCGCCCCGGCAGGGCGACGAGGGCGCTCCCGCGGCGTGGCTGGTGTTCGACGAGCGGGTCCGCGAGGGCCTGCGCGATCTGCGGCCGGGTGCCGACGTCATCGTGCTCACCTGGCTCGACCGGGCCCGGCGCGACGTGCTCGCGGTCCATCCGCGCGGCGACCGCGCCCGGCCGGTCACGGGCGTGTTCAGCACCCGATCGCCCGACCGGCCCAACCCGGTGGGCCTGCACCGCGTGCGCGTCCTGGCGATCGACGGCACGCGGGTGCGGGTGAGCGACCTGGAGGCGCTGGACGGCACGCCGATCGTGGACGTCAAGCCGGTCCTCGACCGCGACACCGAACGCTAGCGCGACGCGGCCGGGACGAAGCCCACGCCGCGCCCGCCCGGCGGCCGGACGGCTGGTGTCAGGCGCGACGGCGGGCGCGGTAGGCGGCGACGTGCATGCGGTTGCCGCAGGTGCGGCTGTCGCAGTAGACGCGCGACCGGTTGCGCGACTCGTCGACGAACACCCGGTCGCAGTCGGGGGCCGCGCACGTGCGCAGGCGCTCCCACTCGCCCTCCACCAGCAGGTGGGCCAGCGCCACGCCGCAGTCGGCCGCCAGGTGCTCGGCCAGCGTCGCGTCGGGCGCGAAGTAGTGCATGTGCAGCGGATGCCCGTCGTGCTCGGTCAGCCGGGGCGTGATGCGCGTCTCGGCGAGCAGCACGTTGAGCAGGCGCACCGCGGTCGGCTGGTCGGGCGCGGTGAACACCCGGTGGAACGCCTCCCGCACCAGCCGCACCTGGCCGAGGTCGCGCGTCGTCAGCGTGCTGATGCCGCTGACCTGCCGCGCCTGCACGAAGGCCTGCAGGTCGGCCAGGCCGGTCAGCTCGTCGTCACCACCGGTCGAGGGAGAGGTGTTGACCAGTTCGACGACGGTGGCCAGCGAATAGACCGTGTCATGGCCAAACGGCATGTTGACTCCTGTCTGGACCGGGTTCTAGCGTGGTCGCAGCGTATCTCTTGTCAGAGGTCTCGGGGGTTGGTCTGTGAGTGCACATCGCCGTATCGTGCTGATCGCGATAGCCGGCGCACTGATCATCTCCACCTCCGGGCCGCTCGTGCGGCTGTCCGAGGTCTCGCCCGCCACCTCGGCGCTGTTCCGGTGCGCGTACGCCGTCCCGCCGATGATCGTGCTGGCCTGGCTCGAACGTCGCCGGCTCGGCCCGCTGCGCGGCAGGCCGCTGATGCTGGCCTGGGCGGCGGGCCTGCTGTTCGCGCTGGACCTGCTCTTCTGGCACCACGCGATCGACTACGTCGGTGCCGGCCTGGCGACCGTGTTGGGCAACCTGCAGGTGTTCATCGTCGCGTTCGCCGCCTGGGCGGTCTTCCGCGAACGGCCGTCTAACCAGCTCATGATCGCAACGCCGGTGGTGTTCGCCGGCGTCGTGCTCATCTCGGGCGTCTTCGACGCCGACGCCTACGGCGCCGACCCGATGCTCGGCGTGCTGGCCGGGGTGGCCACGTCGGTGGCGTACGCGGCCTTCCTGCTGCTGATGAAGGCCGGATCGCAACGCAGCGCGGGCCCGCTCGCGCACGCGACGGCCGTCGCCACCGTCGCGATCGCGGCCATGAGCCCCCTGTTCGGCGGCGCCGACTTCACGCCCGACTGGCCCGCGCACGGGTGGCTGCTGCTGCTCGCGCTCGGCCCCCAGGTGCTCGGCTGGTCGCTGATCACGTACACGCTGCCCAGGCAGCCCGCCGCGCTCACCGCGCTGCTGCTGCTCGTGCAGCCCCTGACCACCGTGGTGCTGGCGAAGGTGACGCTGGCCGAGAACCCGTCGCTCCTGCAGCTCGCCGGGTGCCTGGTGATCGTCGCCGGCGTGCTGTACGGCTCGCGCCGGGCTCAGCCCGCCCGGACCGACGCCGAACAGGACGAGCAGGTGCCGAAGACCTCGACCGTGTGAGTGATCTCGGTGAAGCCGTGCTCACCGCCGATCATCTCGGCCCAGCGCTCGACAGCCGGACCGGCCACCTCGACCGTGTGGCCGCAGCGGCGGCAGACCAGATGGTGGTGGTGGTCGCCGCTCGCGCACGCGCGGTAGACCGACTCGCCCTCGTCGGTGCGCAGCACGTCGACCTGGCCGCCGTCGGCCAGCGCCTGCAGGGCGCGGTAGACCGTGGTCAGGCCGATCTTGGCGCCGTGCTGGCGCATCTCGGCGTAGACATCCTGCGCGCTGCGGAAACCCTCGCTCCGGCGCAGGGTGTCGTGGACGGCATCGCGCCTCGTCGTCATGCAACCTCCTCGACGCGGGTGGGGTGCTCGCTCACCGTGGACTCCCGGGGTCGGCCTCGGCGTACGAATCTACCGACACCCAGCGCCAGGACGAACCCGGCGAGGGCGAGGAGCACGATGGCCGCCCCCGGCGGCACGCGGGCCGACATGCTGGAGCCCAGCAGGCCGCCCACCGAGGCGACCACGCCCAGCACCATGGCCAGCGCCATCGTCGAGCGGAAGCCCCGGGTGATCTGCTGGCTGGTCGCCACCGGGATCACCATGAGCGCGCTGACGAGCAGCAGGCCCACCACGCGCATGGCGATGACCACGGTCAGCGCCGCCGTCACGGCGATCAGCAGGCTGAGGAAGCGCACCGGCAGGCCGCTGGCCTTGGCCATCTCCTCGTCCTGGCAGAGCACGAACAGCTCCCTGCCGAACACCGCGACCACGCCGACCACCGCGACCGCCAGCCCGCCGATGACCCAGATGTCCTCGCGCGTCACGCTGGCGATGGCGCCGAACAGGAACGAGTTGAGCTTGGTGCTGCTGCCGCCGGGCGCGATGCCCATGAGCATGACGCCGCCGGCGATGCCGCCGTAGAACATCAGCGCCAGGGCCACGTCGCCGCTGGTGCGGCCGCGCGCCCTGACCAGCTCGATGGCCACGGAGCCGGCCACGGACACCAGGACGGCCGTGATGATCGGCGCGGTGTCGGTCAGGAAGCCGAGCGCGACGCCGGTCAGCGCCACGTGCCCGATGCCGTCGCCGAGCAGCGCGAGCCGCCGCTGCACGATGAAGGTGCCGACGGCGGGCGCGCAGAGCCCCACCAGCAGCGCCGCGGCCAGCGCGAGCTGGAAGAACTCCTTGTCCAGCAAATCGACGATCATGCCTCTCCCTGCCAGCCGGTCAGCGGCCCCACCGACGCCCCGCCGCCGACCGTGCGGCCCAGCGTCTCGGGGGCGTGCGGATGGACGTGCTCGTGTCCGGGCCTGGCGCAGTCGCCCTCGGGGCGCGGCGGCCGGCCGTCATGGGCGATGCGCCCCTCGCGGACGACGACGCCGCGGGTGACCAGCGGCTCCAGCGGGCCCAGCTCGTGGGCGACCAGCACGATGGTCTTGCCGTCGAGCACCAGCGTGGCGAGGGTGTCGGCGAGCAACTGCTGGGTCTCGGCGTCGACGCCCGCGGTGGGCTCGTCCATGACGTACGCGTCGGGCTCCCCGGCCAGCGCGCGGGCGATCAGCACCCGCTGCTGCTGCCCGCCGGACAGCTCCTGCACCGGGTCGCCCGCCCGGCCGGCCAGCCCGACGGCCTCCAGCGCGCTCGCCACCGCGGCCCGGTCGGCGGGGCTCGTCCGGCGCAGCCGGCGCTGCCGCGCGATGCGCCCGGAGGCGACCACCTCACGGACGGTGGCGGGCACGCCGCCGCCGACCTGGAGGCGCTGCGGCACGTAGCCGATGCGCCACCAGTCGCGAAAGCGCGCGGGCGGCCTGCCGTACACGAGGGTCTGGCCGCCCGACAGGGGGATGAGGCCGAGCAGGGCGCGCACCAGCGTCGACTTGCCGGAGCCGTTGGCGCCGAGCAGGGCGACCACCTCGCCCGGGCGCACCGTCAGGTCGACACCCCGGAGGATGGGCCGCCGGTCGAGGGTGACCCGGCCGCCGGTCATCGCGAAGGCGGTCTCGCTCATGCGTTCATCCCCTGGTCATCCCCTGGCCGTTCCCTTGGTCAAGCCGTGCACCCCAGCGCGGTTTGCAGGCTTTTGAGATTGTCCCTCATCGCCGACAGGTAATCGCCCGACGGCTTGCTCTCCAGCGGGTCGAGCACCGCGGTCTTGGCGCCGACCTCCTGGGCCAGCACCTCGGCGACCTTGGGGCTGACCAGCGTCTCGGTGAAGATCGTGGTGACCTTGGCGTTCTTGGCGATCGCGGCGACCTCGGCGACCCGGGCCGGCGACGGCTCCTGCTCGGGGTCGAGCGTGATGCCCACCTGCTGGAGCTTGTAGCGGTCGGCGAGGTAGCCGAACGCCGCGTGGGCGGTCACCATCGTCCTGGTCGTGCAGGTGGCCAGGCCCTTGGCGAACTCCTGGTCCAGGGCGGTCAGGGCGCTCGCCGTGCGGGTGGCGCGGTCCTTGTAGCCCTGCGCGTGCGCCGGGTCGGCCGCCGCCAGCCGCTCGCCGAGCTTGGTCGCGACGGTGGCCAGGCGCGTGGGGTCGAGCCAGATGTGCGGGTCGTAGGACGCGCCCTCCTCGTCGGCGTGCGCCTCCTCGCCCTCGTGGGCCTGGCCCTCCTCCTCGTGCGGGTCCTCGCCGGCGGGCAGCGTCGTGACGGCTGTCGCGGCGTCGAACGACGTCTCCGGGGTGACCGCCTCGTCCACGGCGGGCTGCACGCCCTTGATGTAGACGGTCAGCGCGGCGTCCTGCAACTGCGCCATCTGCTGCGCGCCGATCTCCAGGTCGTGGGGCTCGACGCCCGGCGCGGTCAGCACCGACACGGCGGCGTCGGAGCCGCCCACCTGCTCGGTGAGCCACTGGAGGGGGTAGATGGCGGCGACCACGGCCGGCTTGCCGTCCGGACCGGACGGCGACTGCGACGACGACTGCGTGGAACCGGAGGTGGAGCCGCACGCCGCGGCGGCGAGCAGGGCGCTCCCCGTCACGAGGCCGGCCAGCATTCGGGGCGTTCTGGACATCACGCCATCAAGTATGTGGAAAATGAAAACGATTGTCAAAATCCGGATGGCTATCGCCTAGAACGCCCCGAACCGGTCAGCCGCCAGGACCAGCAGGAACACCAGCATCGCCACCCGCAGCACCCGGCCGCCCGCGCCCAGCGACGGCCATGACAGGTAGGCCAGCCACCCCACGAACGCCAGCACGGGCAGCACCGCCACCGCGCCGAGCCAGTGGGACACCGCGAACCCCGCCAGCAGCAGCGCCACCAGCACGGCCGGGGTCACCCACCGGGGCACCTGGGTGAACAGGAACGTCATGGGGGTCGCGCTGCGCGCCTCCACGGCCTTGCGCAGGCCGGTCGCGCCCGGTGTGAAGAACTGCTCGCCCCGGGGCAGCGGGCGCCGGGCGCCCCGGGCGCCGCGCGCCGGGTCGCGGGGGTCGCTGCGGGGGTCGTTGCGGCGGTCTCGGTCAGTGGCCACGGCCCGAGCCTAGCCCCCGGGCCCGCCGGAATCGCGCAGCCGTGCGACAACGTCTGACATCCTGGTAGGCGTGCTCGCCGTGATCCGTTACACCGTCCCCGAGGCCCAGTCCCAGGACTTCGTCAAGCAGGGCCACGCCATCCTCGACACACTCGCCCTCCAGCCCGGCTTCCTGCGCGGCAGGCTGGCCCGGTCGGTCGACGAGCCCAACCTGTGGGCCCTGGTCAGCGAGTGGGAGGGCGCCGGGTTCTACCGCAGGGCGCTGTCCGCCGCCCGGATGGCGATGTATCCGCTCATGATTCTCATGGTCAACGAACCCAGCGCTTTCGAGGACGTTTACACACAAGACCGGGTGTAGCAATACTCCCGCGCGAGGGCCGTCCCACGTCCCCTAAGCTGAGAGTTCATTCGTTCGTTCCCCTCGCCGACCTCCAGCCGGAAAGAGACCCAACCACATGGCACGCCGTACAGACGTCATGGACACCATCGTCAGCCTCGCCAAGCGCCGCGGGCTCGTCTACCCGTCGAGCGAGATCTACGGGGGGCTGCGGGCGTCGTGGGACTACGGCCCGCTGGGCGTCGAGCTGAAGAACAACGTCAAGCGCCAGTGGTGGCAGTCGATGGTCCAGGCGCGCGACGACGTCGTCGGCCTCGACTCCTGCGTCATCCTGGCCCGCGAGGTCTGGCAGGCCAGCGGCCACGTCGAGACGTTCAGCGACCCGCTGACCGAGTGCCAGTCGTGCCACAAGCGCTTCCGCGCCGATCACCTGATCGAGGCGTACGAGGAGAAGAACGGCCGCGCCCCCGAGCACGGCCTGGCCGACGTCACCTGCCCGAACTGCGGCAACAAGGGCTCCTTCACCGAGCCCCGCCAGTTCAGCGGCCTGCTCAAGACCTTCCTCGGCCCGGTCGAGGACGAGTCGGGCCTGGCCTACCTGCGGCCGGAGACCGCGCAGGGCATCTTCATCAACTACCTCAACGTGCAGCAGTCGGCGCGCAAGAAGATCCCGTTCGGCATCGGCCAGATCGGCAAGTCGTTCCGCAACGAGATCACCCCGGGCAACTTCATCTTCCGCACCCGCGAGTTCGAGCAGATGGAGATGGAGTTCTTCGTCAAGCCCGGCACCGACGAGGAGTGGCACCAGTTCTGGATCGACGAGCGCTACCGCTGGTACTCCGACCTCGGCATCAACAAGGACAACCTCCGGCTCTACGAGCACCCCGCGGACAAGCTGTCCCACTACTCCAAGCGCACCGTCGACATCGAGTACCGCTTCAACTTCGCCGGCAGCGAGTGGGGTGAGCTCGAGGGCATCGCCAACCGCACCGACTTCGACCTGACCGCCCACTCCAAGGCCTCCGGCGTCGATCTCAGCTTCTTCGAGCAGGACACCCAGGAGCGCTACGTTCCCTATGTCATCGAGCCGGCGGCCGGTGTCGACCGGGCGGCGCTGACGTTCCTGCTCGACGCCTACAGCGAGGACGAGGCGCCCAACGCCAAGGGCGTCATGGAGAAGCGCACCGTCATGCGGCTCGACCACCGGCTCGCCCCGGTCAAGGTCGCGGTGCTGCCGCTGTCGCGCAACGCCGACCTGTCGCCCAAGGCCCGCGACCTGGCGGCGCAGCTGCGCCGCCGGTGGAACGTCGAGTTCGACGACGCCGGTGCCATCGGCCGCCGCTACCGCCGCCAGGACGAGATCGGCACGCCGTTCTGCGTCACGGTCGACTTCGACACCCTGGACGACCAGGCCGTCACGATCCGCGAGCGCGACTCGATGCGCCAGGAGCGCATCGCGCTCGACCAGGTCGACTCCTACCTGCGCCAGCACCTCAACGACTGACCGGCCGCCCCGGCCCGTCCCGCCTTGCGCGACGGGCCGGGGCGCCGCCGTCATCTCCCGCGCCGGTCACGACAGATAGCGGTCGTACCAGTCGACGAGCCGGTCGTAGGCCTGCGCCGCCGCGCCGGCGTCGTACCTCTGCCCCGTGTCGTTGAAGAAGGCGTGCTGCACCCCCGGGAACGTCACGATCTCGTACGTGAGCCCGGCCTTCTTCAGCGCGGCCTCGGCGGCGGGGCGGGAGGCGTTCACCCGGTCGTCCCGCTCGGCGTACACCGCGAGGACCGCCGCCCGGCTGCCGCCGAAGTCGGCGCCCTCCGGCAGCGGCCCGTAGAACGGCGCGGCGGCGGCCAGCCGGGGCTCGCCCGATGCCAGCAGCAGCCACGTCATCCCGCCCCCGAAGCAGAAGCCCACCACGCCGATCTCGGCGTCGGGAGCCCGCCCGCCCAACTCGTCCACCGCCGCCTTCATGTCGGCGACGAACCGGTCCGGCGCGATCTCCCCGAGCTTGGCCGTGACCTGCGCCGGGTCCGCGAACGACGCCGTGCCGCCCTCACGGGAGAGCAGGTCGAGCGCCAGCGACGAGTAGCCGCTCGCCGCGAGCCGGCCCGCCACGGAACGGATGTGGTCGGTCAGGCCGCGGTTCTCGTGGATCACCAGCACCGCACCCCTCGGGTCCGCGGCCGCCGCCCAGGCGCCCTGGAGCGTCACCCCCTCGGGGCCGGGGAAGGTGATCGCCTCCGTCCGCAGCGGCGACGGGCCCGCCGGCATGGGCGTCTTCGGGCTCGTGGGCGAGGCCGGGGGCGGAGAGCCGGCCGCCGCCTCCGGTGCCGCGCCGCACGCGGACAGCAGCGCGACCGCGGCGGGCAGGCCCAGGCCGAGCAGGCCGAGTCGGCGCAGCGCCTCGCGCCGCGTGATGAGCCCGTCGACGTGGTCGAGCGCCACCTCTTCCGCGAGATAGCGCTGGAAAGATGTCATAGCCGGGGTGTACCCGCTCGCACCGAAACCCTTCCCGCGCGTCCCCGCGTGCGGCTACTTCAGGACCCGTCCCACCAGCTCGGCCCCGCGCGGCACGGCGAGGCAGTACGCCGTCCGCTGGGCCGGCCACTCGCGCTCCAGCGGCAGCAGCGCCCCCGCCCTGACCTCCTGCCGCCGTGACGCCTTCACCCGCAGCCGCGGGCCGCACCAGTCGACGGCCCTGCGCATCGCCGCGGCCTCGCCCGGCCACGGCCCTTCCGGCAGCACGTAGATGAACGCGTACTCCGCCGCGTGCGGCATCTCGCAGGACACCAGCGTCGCGATGAGGTCGCGCGGCAGTTCGAGCAGGCAGTCACCGGGCCGCAGGTAGGTCGCGTGGAGCCGCTGCAGGTAGAGCCCCGGCGTGGAGGTGTTCTCGGGCGTGACCGCCGGTGCCTCGCCGGCCGAGACGAGCGTGGCGCCGGGGGAGCAGCCGGCGACGGCCCAGGCCAGGCAGGCGGCCACGGTCAGGCGCCGCCGTAAGGGGGGTGGCATGCACCAGAGCGTGACAGCCCCCGATTACCGTGCGGTTGCGAAACGGGCGACCGATCCGTTACGCCCCGCCGCGCGACGCCCTTCCGGGCGCCCGGCAAGGGGGTCGCGGTGACTCGAAAGCGGCCCGTCAAGACGGAATCAAGGTCCACTCACCCGCCCCTGCAATTGGTGTATACCAATTGGTATAAACCAATTTCATGGTCAAGGTAAAACAAATTGGATTAGACCGCTGCATGCCGGTTTACCTGGGAAAACGATGACTTAACCGTTGGGTGCAGTTTCTTCATCATTCTCGCCGGTAGAGTCCGGGACAGAGGCGTTGATTGGAGCTGTGGTGGCCAAGTACGTTTACGACTTCACCGAGGGCAACCGGAATCTGAAGGACCTACTCGGAGGCAAGGGCGCGAACCTCGCCGAGATGACGAACCTGGGGCTGCCCGTTCCTCCGGGGTTCACGATCACGACGGAGGCGTGCCGGCACTACCTGGTAGAAGGCGCGCTGCCCGGCGGGCTCGACGAGGAGATCGCGCGGCACCTGAGCGCCCTGGAGACGACGATGGGCCGGACCCTCGGCCAGACCGACGACCCGCTGCTCGTCAGCGTCCGCTCCGGCGCGAAGTTCTCCATGCCCGGCATGATGGAGACCGTCCTCAACATCGGGCTCAACGACGAGTCCGTGCACGGCCTGGCCAAGCAGTCCGGCGGCAACGAGCGTTTCGCCTGGGACTCCTACCGGCGGCTCATCCAGATGTTCGGCAAGACCGTGCTCGGCATCGACGGCGACCACTTCGAGCAGGCGCTCGACGACATCAAGGGCCATCGGCAGGACACCGACCTCGGCGCCGGCGAGCTGCAGAGCCTCGTCGAGACGTACAAGGGCATCGTCCGCGAGCAGACCGGCAAGGACTTCCCCGCGGACCCGCGCGAGCAGATGCGCCTGGCCATCACGGCCGTCTTCGACTCCTGGAACGCCCCGCGCGCCATCCTCTACCGCCGCCAGGAACGCATCCCCGCCGACCTCGGCACCGCCGTCAACGTCGTCGCCATGGTCTTCGGCAACTGCGGCAACGACTCCGGCACCGGCGTCGCCTTCACCCGCGACCCCGGCTCCGGCCAGCAGGGCATCTACGGCGACTACCTCCAGAACGCCCAGGGCGAGGACGTCGTCGCCGGCATCCGCAACACGATCCCGCTGCAGGACCTGGAGGGCCTCGACAAGCACTGCTACGACGAGCTCCTGCAGATCATGGAGAAGCTCGAGAACCACTACCGCGACCTGTGCGACATCGAGTTCACCATCGAGCGCGGCAAGCTGTGGATGCTGCAGACCCGCGTGGGCAAGCGCACCGCCGCCGCCGCGTTCCGCATCGCCACCCAACTCGTCGACCAGGGCCTCATCACGCTCGACGAGGCGGTCACCCGGGTGACCGGCGACCAGCTCGCCCACCTCATGTTCCCCCGCTTCGACGCCGGCGCGGCCAAGCGCAAGATCGCCAAGGGGATGAACGCCTCGCCCGGCGCGGCCGTCGGCAAGGTCGTCTTCTCCTCCGAGCGGGCCGTCGAGCTGGCCGCGCGGGGCGAGGACGTCATCCTGGTGCGCCGCGAGACCAACCCCGACGACCTGTCCGGCATGATCGCCGCCCGCGGCATCCTCACCAGCCGCGGCGGCAAGACCTCGCACGCGGCCGTCGTCGCCCGCGGCATGGGCAAGACCTGCGTCTGCGGCGCCGAGGAGCTGGAGGTCTCGATCGGCGAACGCACGTTCACCGCGCCCGGCGGCGTCGTCGTCGGCGAGGGCGACGTGATCTCCATCGACGGCACGACCGGCGAGGTGTTCCTCGGCGAGGTGCAGGTGGCAGACTCCCCCGTGGTCGAGTACTTCGAGCGCGGGACCTCCGCCGGAGCGGTGGTGGAGACGGGCGAGCGGCAGGGCGCCTCGCACGACGACAACCTCGTCAAGGCGGTCGACCGGATCATGCGCCACGCCGACGAGGTGCGCCGCCTCAGGGTGCGGGCCAACGCCGACAACCCCGAGGACGCGGCCAGGGCCCGCCGGTTCGGCGCCGAGGGGATCGGGCTGTGCCGTACCGAGCACATGTTCCTGGGCGAGCGCCGCCAGCTCGTCGAGGACCTTGTGCTCGCCTCCGGCGACGCCGAGCGGCAGGCGGCGCTGGACGCGCTGGAGCCGCTGCAGAAGGCCGACTTCGTCGGCATCTTCCAGGCGATGGACGGCCGGCCGGTCACGGTGCGCCTCATCGACCCGCCGCTGCACGAGTTCCTGCCCGACCTGACCGACCTGTCCGTCAAGGTCGCGCTGGCCGAGGCCGGCTCCGGCGAGGTGTCGGACAAGGACCGCAGGCTGCTGGCCGCCGTCAAGCGGCTGCACGAGCAGAACCCCATGCTCGGCCTGCGCGGCGTACGGCTCGGCCTGGTGATCCCCGGTCTGTTCGCCATGCAGGTACGGGCCATCGCCCAGGCCGCCAAGGAGGTGCCCGGCGCCAGGCCCGAGATCATGATCCCGCTGGTGGCCGCGGTCCAGGAGCTGGAGGTCGTCCGCGAGGAGGCCGCCGCGATCCTGGCCGAGGTGGGCGTGGACGCCCTCATCGGCACCATGATCGAGACGCCCCGGGCGGCGGTCACCGCCGGCCAGGTCGCCGAGGCCGCCCAGTTCTTCTCCTTCGGCACCAACGACCTGACCCAGATGGCGTGGGGCTTCTCCCGCGACGACGTCGAGGCCGCGTTCTTCTCCCGCTACCTGGAGCTGGGCATCTTCGGCGTCTCGCCGTTCGAGACGCTCGACCGCGACGGCGTCGGCCGCCTGGTCCGGCTCGCCACCGACGAGGGACGCGCGGTACGTCCCGACCTCAAGGTGGGCATCTGCGGCGAGCACGGCGGCGACCCCGACTCGGTGCACTTCTGCCACGACGCGGGGCTCGACTACGTCTCCTGCTCGCCGTTCCGCATCCCCGTCGCCCGTCTGGAGGCGGCGCGGGCGGCCCTCAGCGACAACGAGTGCGACACCCGCTAGACGCGCTCTCCGGCGGCCGGTGACGCGGCCAGGGGGTCGGTGACCCCGCCGGGGCAGGCGAGCCGCGCGACGTCCCAGCCGGCGAGCCCGGCCCCGGCCCGGTAGGCGCTGTCGTAGAAGGCGAGCACGGCGGCCCGCGGGTCGGCCGCCGCGCGCGCGTCGGCGTGGCGCAGCACGGCCAGGTGGCCGCCCCGCTGCGTGATCCACCGCGCCGCCGCCGGTTCCAGCGGCTCGCGGTCGAGGCCGGCCGGCTCGGGAGCGGTGTAGGAGTAGAACGCCGGCTCGGGGAAGGCGTCGTCGCCGAACCAGAAGCCGGAGCTGATCACCTCGCGCGAGTAGGCCTCCCGCGTCACCGGGTCGGCCTCCGGCGGCTGGTCGATCCGGCGTTCGCCGAAGCGGGTGCAGGCGATGTCGAAGGTGTGCCAGAAGTGGTGCACCGGGCTGATCTTGCCGGCGAACTCCGCGGCGAACTCCTCCAGCAGCAGGTTGACCTGGCTGAGCACCTGCCAGTAGCGGGTGACCAGGACCGGGTCGTAGGCCGCGTGCTCGGTGTCGTCGGCGAACGGCCGGTCGGCGTCGGGCAGGTCGAACGGCCGCGGCACGGGCAGCTCCACCCGGATGCCCAGGTCGGCCAGCGCCCGCATGGTGGCGTCGAAGAAGGCGGCGACCGACAGGCCGTACAGCGGGAACGACACCTCCCGCCCGTCCAGCCTGGTCACGACCAGCCGGTGGGCGACGAAGTCGAAATCGATGGTGAAGATCGGGTTGCCGTCGGCCTGACCCATCGGGCGCGTGGTGATGCCGCGCCCGGTGAGGTGGAACGGCGCGTTCCACCAGTGGTTGCGCCGGACCGCCGACTCCAGCCGGATCTTGCCGACGATCTGGCAGAAGCGGTGCAGGGTCGCCTTGGTGCCCTGCCACTCGGACAGCGCCATGACGGGAAACAGGTCCATGGCAGCACCGTTCCCCGTGGGCGACGCCGCTACCTCGGCAGGCACGCATCCGCGGACCCCCGGCGGTCTCCGGGAGCCCGGCAGCCGCGCGACGCCCGTGTCAGCCGACGGGGGAGGCGCGCCGGTCCTCCTCGGGAACCGGCACGTAGTCGTGGCGCACGCCCAGGTCGCCCAGCCAGTTGCGCAGCCCCGGCACGGCCGGCGGGTTGGCCGCCACCTGGGCGGCGTACTCGGCCAGCGCGACCTCCTCCCCGTCGTCGAACAGCAGCCGCGCCGGCCCCGACCAGGACAGGGTCCACCGGGCCTGCCCGTGCTCGATCAGCACCCCCTCCAGCGCCCGGCCCAGCACCCCGGCCAGCAGGTCGTCGGAGGCGCTCCAGCCCAGCTCGGCCAGCCGCGCGGCCAGCTCCGCCTGCCGGCCCCGGGCGATCGCCTCGAAGGCCGCGTCCAGGTACGGCCTGCTCGCGCCCACCACCCGCTGCCCCGCAAGGGCCAGGTCGCGCAGCGGCTCGGCGTTGCGCGCGGTGTACATGGCCGTGGCCACGATGTGCTCCCACGGCGCCGGCCGCAGCTTCGTCAGCGCCTCCGGCGTCCACATCGACCTCTCCACCGCCTGGGCCGCCTGGGCCGGGTCGCGCAGCAGCGTCTGCGCCGGGCGCGGGTCGGGCACCTGCGCGGGCTCCGGCAGCACCTCGATCGCGGCGAGCCGGTCGGCCAGGGCCGGATGCGAGTCGTACGGCGAGGACTCGTCCGGCTCGCCGGCCAGCCGGGCGATCTCCGCCTGCCGGGCCGGGTCGTTCAGCAGCGCGTGGAAGCCGTTGAAGACGGTCGCGGGGCGGCACCCGTCGGCACCGGCCAGTGCCAGGTAGTTCTGGACGTACAGGGCCCAGGCGATCGCCGTGTCGTTGATCTTGCGGAGCGCCTGGGCCGTGGCCTGCCGGCCGCCGATGGCGACGGCGAGCGCGTCCGCCTCCAGCTCCTGCCGGCGCGACACGGCCTGGGAGACTCGTAGGTAGAGCTTGGCGTACCAGGTGAACAGCAGGCGGACGAACGCGTGGCCGCCGAGGCTCTGGACGGTCGCGACGAGCGCCACCCGGCCCCGGTAGACCGGCGCGCCCAGGCGGGTGTGCGCGCCGCTGTAGTGGCCCAGCTCGTGGCCGAGGACCGCCCGCATCTCGTCCATGGTGAGCGTCTGCAGCAGCGGCAGGCCGATGAACATGCGCCGCCGGGTGGCCTTCAGCCCGAGGAAGCGGGTGTCCTCCGCGACGGCCGCGTTCACCTCCGCGACCAGGCGGATCTCGTCCGGCGGGGCCGTGCGCACCCGCCGGGCCAGGTCCTCGACCGTCTGCCAGAGCACGGGCTCCTGCTCGCGGGTGACCGGCACGCCCGGCTCCTCGCCGCCCCGGCGCCTGCTGACCATGATCAGGGCGTACACCAGGGCCACGGCCGCCAGGGTGAGCGAGGTCGCCGCCTTCACCGCGTTCGCGTGGAAGTCGACGACCATCAGCACGTCCAGCAGGATCGCCGCGCAGACGACCAGGGCCACCAGCACGTAGAAACCGGCCAGCAACGCGAAAGCCAGCACGGCGCGCAACGCTGTCGTCATGGAGGAGGGCTCCCGGGGAAGGGGGTTGTCAGCTGCTACCGAAATCATCAGTGTTTCTCAATTTTCATCTGCCCGTGTGAAGCTCTCCGAGTGGGCCAAGCGGAACGGCGTCCACTACCAGACCGCCTGGAAGTGGGCGCGGGACGGGACGATGCCGGTCCCGGTCAGCAAAACCGCGACCGGTCGATACCTGGTGCTCGAGCAGTCCGCCGAACCAAGCGGCCGGATGGTGGCGTACTGCCGCGTCTCCAGCGCCGACCAGAAGGCCGATCTCGAGCGGCAGGCCGGTCGGGTCGTCACCGCCGCCACCGGCATAGGACTGACCGTCGCCGAAGTGGTCACCGAGGTCGGGTCCGGGTTGAACGGCAGGCGGCCGAAACTGGCCCGACTGTTGCGTGACCCGTCCGTGTCGGTGATCGTGGTCGAGCACCGTGACCGGCTTGCCCGGTTCGGGCTCGAGCAGCTGTCGGCCGCGCTCGAGGCGAATGGACGCCGCATCGTCGTCATTGACGACGCCGAAGTGGACGCTGACCTTGTGCGGGACATGACCGAAGTCCTCACCTCGTTCTGCGCCCGCCTGTACGGTCGGCGATCGGCCACACGTCGCGCCAAAGCCGCCCTGCGCGCCGCACAGGAGGTCACGTGACCGACCGGCAGGGCTACCGCGTCGAGTTGGCTCCGACGCTCGAGCAGCGGGCCCGTCTCGCTCAGCACGCGGGCTTGTCGGGCCGTGCGGTCTCGAGCGACGCTCCTTCGTGCGGGATCGACGTCGGGGTCAAGACGTCCGCGACGATCGTGGACGACGACGGCACCGTCCCCGAACTGCACGCCCCGAAGCCGCTCAAGGCCGCGCTCCGTAAGCTGCGCAAGGCGGGCAAGGCGGTCTCGAGGAAGCATCTCGGCTCGAGCAACCGGGCCAAAGCCGTCCGGCGTCTGGCCGAAGTGCATCTCGAGGTGGCCAACCAGCGGGCCGACTTCCTGCACAAGACGACGACGATGCTCGCGAGATCCAAGCGGGCCATCGCCGTCGAAACCCTGAACGTCACCGGCATGGTCGCCAACCGCAGCCCCGCCATCTCCGATCTCGGGTTCGGCGAGCTCTTCCGCCGACTCGCGTACAAGACGGAGTGGTACGGATCGAGCGTGTGGGCGGCCGACCGCTGGTTCCCCTCCTCGAGACTGTGCGGCGGCTGCGGAACCATCAACCGGGAGTTGACCCTTGCCGACCGGACATGGACGTGCGGGTGCGGTCTCGAGCACGACCGCGACGTCAACGCCGCCCGCAACCTGCTCAACGCCATGAACCTCGAGCAGGAAGCGGCCTAACTCCACGTCGCCGGGCAGTTCCCCGGAGACGCTAAACGCCTGTGGAGGCGACGTAGGACCTCGAGCAATCGAGGCAGATGCCGATGAATCAGGCAAGAGGATCACTGAGATTCTCCGAACGGTTCTCGCGGCACTTGACACTAGCGGAGACCGGAAAGTGGATAAAATCAGTGCACTTATGGCCCGCTATGACGATCACGACGAGGCACGATGGGTGCCGGAGCCCCCGGGCAACCCCGAGCGGGGCGCCTTCGAGCGTGACCGCGCCCGGGTCCTGCACAGCGCCGCCCTGCGCCGGCTCGCCGCCAAGACGCAGGTCGTCGGCCCCGGCGAGACGCTGGGCGGCGGCCAGCACATCCCGCGCACCCGGCTCACCCACTCCCTCGAGTGCGCCCAGGTCGGCCGCGAGATGGGCGCCACCCTCGGCGTCGACCCCGACCTGGTCGAGACGGCCTGCCTGGCCCACGACCTGGGACACCCGCCGTTCGGGCACAACGGCGAGGTCGCCCTCAACGAGCTGGCCGGCACCTGCGGCGGCTTCGAGGGCAACGCGCAGAGCCTGCGGCTGCTCACCCGGCTCGAGGCCAAGGTGATCACCGAGGACGGCCGCAGCGCGGGGCTCAACCTCACCCGCGCCGCCCTCGACGCCTCCATCAAGTACCCCTGGACCTGCGAGACGTCGCCCAAGTTCGGTGTGTACGACGACGACCTGCCCGTCTTCGCGTGGATCAGGGACGGCGCGCCGCCCGGCCGGGTCAGCTTCGAGGCGCAGATCATGGACTGGGCCGACGACGTGGCCTACTCGGTGCACGACCTGGAGGACGCCTTCCACACCGGTCAGGTCACCCCCGAGGCGCTGCGCTCGCCGGACGAGCGCAGGCAGGTGTGCGAGCTGGCCCGTGTCTGGTACGCCTCCGACGCCGCCCCCGCCGAGCTGGAGGAGGCCTTCGCCCGGCTGGTCGCCGACCCGCTGTGGCCGCGCGCCTACGGGGCCACGCTCGCGGACCTCGCCGCCGTCAAGGCCCTCACCAGCGGCCTCATCGGCCGGTTCTGCCGGTCGGCGCAGACCGCCACCAAGGACGCCTACGGGCCGCGCCACCGTGTCGACCTGGTCGTGCCCCGCTCGACCAAGATGGAGTGCGCGGTGCTCAAGGGCATCACGGCCCACTTCGTCATGACCACCGACCACCACCACGCCAAACAGGCCAGACAGCGGGAGCTCATCACCGAGCTGGCCTCCCTGATCACCCTCGGCGCGCCGGACACGCTGGAGCCGGCCTTCCGGCCGGCCTACCTGGAGGCGGCCGGCGACGCGGCCCGGGTCCGGGTCGTCATCGACCAGATCGCCTCGCTGACCGACACCTCGGCAGTCGCCTGGCACCGCCGCCTGTCCGGCTGACCGCGCCCGGCGCAGGCCCGGTCCAGGACGGCGGACGTCAGACCGGGGAAGCCGGGGGCGGTCGAGGTCGGGCGGGGTCGGGACCGGGGGCGGTCGAGGTCGGGCGGGGTCGGGACCGGGGGCGCGGAGGGCGGTCAGGACGGGGTGAGGGTGATCACCACCGGCGGGTCCTCCTGCTCGGGCTCCTCCCGTGGCTGGACCGGCTTCTTCTTCGCCGAGCACTGGACCGTGCAGCGCGGCGTCTCGCCCACCCGGGCGCGCAGCGCCAGCGTCTCCTCGCGCGGGGACAGGGTCCGGTTGCCCGACAGCCACGCGTCGAGGTAGCTCCACGGGTTCACCATGCCGCGGCGTACCCACCAGTAGCGCGACCCCGTCTTCCACGAGATCGCGAAGTAGAGGTTGGGGCCGGTGCTGCGGGCGTTGCCGGACGTCCCCACCCGGCCGAGGAGCTGCCCCCCGGCGACCCGCGCGCCCGGCTTGACGCCGTCGGCGACCGAGTCGAGGTGGCCGCCCAGGTAGCGCACGCCGTCGTCACCGATGATCGTGACGAACCTGCCCTCGCGATCGGGACCCGCATCGGTGGACGGCAGCCACTTGTTGCCGGTGTTGACCTCGTCCACCACGCCGCTGACGGGCGCCACGAACGCGCACCCCTTGCCGGCCCAGATCGTCGTCTTGGGCAGCACCAGCAGCCTGCGCTGGTAGCTGACCCGGCACCCCTGCACCGGGAAGGTGTAGGTGTAAGCCGACAGTTTCGGCGGCGGCACCTTGACCGGCGAGCCGCCCTCGGGCGCCTCGACCTTCTCCGCGGGCGCCTCCTCGGCGTGGTCCTGCCCCGAGGCGCCGGGCTCGGGGATCGTCGCCGTGACGACGGGCGTGGCGCCGGTCGGCGGGCCGGACACCGGCGACTCGGCGCTGACCCCCGCCGCCCCGACCTGTTGCGAGCAGGCGCTGGTCAGCGCAAGCGCGCACGCCACGGCAGCCCGTCGTCCCCAAGGCCCCGATCGCATGATCTCCACCCGTGTCACCGTATCCACCGCAGGCTTTACCTTTGTAGCCGACCGGGCAACAGGCTGGACACGTTTTCCCGGTTTCGCGCGACTGAGGTGATATCACCCTTTCCCGAGGGTGCGGGGCGACGGGGTGGGGAGTGTCGGTCCGCCGCAATAGACTCACGGCGTGGCTGGCCGCATCCGTGACGTCGACATCGCGCTCGTACGCGAGCGATCCCCCATCGCCGAGGTCATCGGCGAGCACATCCAGCTGCGCAACGCCGGCGGCGGAAACCTCAAGGGCCTGTGCCCCTTCCACGACGAGAAGAGCCCGTCCTTCAACGTCACGCCCGAGCGGGGGATGTACTTCTGCTTCGGCTGCTCCGAGGGCGGCGACGTGATCACGTTCGTCGAGAAGATCGAGCACCTGTCGTTCGGCGAGGCCGTCGAGCGGCTGGCACAGCGGGCGGGCATCCAGCTCCAGTACGAGCAGGGCGGCTACGTGCCGCGGCGCGACCACGGCGAGCGGGCCCGGCTGATCGAGGCGCACCGGGTGGCCGCCGAGTTCTACGCCGACCGGCTGATGAAGCCCGACGCCGCGGCCGGGCGCCGGTTCCTGTCCGAGCGGGGTTTCGAGCGGGCCGACGCCGAGGCGTTCGGGGTGGGCTACGCCCCGGCCGAGTGGGAGGTGCTGGCCCGCCACCTCATGGGCCGCGGGTTCACCGCCGAGGAGCTGATCAAGGGCGGGCTGGTCAGGGAGGGCCGGCGGGGGCCGATCGACCGGTTCCGCGGGCGGCTGATCTGGCCGATCCGTGACGCCACGGGCGACGTGATCGGCTTCGGGGCGCGCAAGCTGCTCGACTCCGACGACGGCCCCAAATACCTCAACACGCCGGATTCGCCGCTCTACAAGAAGAGCCAGGTGCTCTACGGCATCGACCTGGCCAAGCGCGAGATCTCCCGGCGCTCCCAGGCGGTGATCGTCGAGGGCTACACGGACGTGATGGCGTGCCACCTCGCGGGCGTGCCGACGGCGGTGGCCACGTGCGGCACCTCGTTCGGCGAGGAGCACATCAAGATCCTGCGGCGCTTCCTGCTCGACCAGGCCGAGTTCCGGGGCGAGGTGATCTTCACCTTCGACGGCGACGCGGCCGGCCAGAAGGCGGCCCTGCGGGCCTTCGCCGACGAGCAGAAGTTCGTCACCCAGACCTACGTGGCGGTGCAGGGAGACGGGCTCGACCCGTGCGACCTGCGGATCAAGCAGGGCGACGCGGCCGTGCGCGACCTCATCGCCAGCCGCGAGCCGCTGTTCCAGTTCGCCATCCGCAGCACGATCAACCGCTACGACCTGCGCAGCAACGAAGGCAAGATCGCGGCGCTCGACGCGGCGGCGCCGATCGTGGCCGGCATCAAGGACGCCGGCCTGCGCAAGCGCTACGCCGTCGACCTCGACCGGTGGCTCGGGTTCATGGACGAGCGGTTCGTCATGCAGCGCATCGCCGACGTGGCCAACACCCAGCAGGGCCGGCCCCAGCGCGCCCCGCGGGCCGCGCCGGTGGACCCCAACGTGCGGGTCGAGGGTGAGCTGCTCAAGCTCGCCGTGCAGCGGCCGGCGCTGCTCGGGCCGCGCTTCGACGCGCTCGACCCGCAGGCCTTCACCGTGCCCGACCACGTTACGCTGCACAAGGTGATCGCCGAGGCGGGCGGCACGGCGGCGGCCGGGCACGGCGGGCGCGAGTGGGTCGATCGGCTGCTGGAGCACGCCCCCGACGAGGCGACGCGGGTGCTGGTGACGCGGTTCGCGGTGGAGGCGATCCAGGCCGAGTCGCATGTCGAGGAGCGCTACGGCGCGGCCATGCTCGCCGCGATCGAGGCCGTCGCGGTCGACCGGGCCATCGCGCAGATCAAGTCGAGGCTGCAGCGGCTCAACCCGGTGGAGGAGCCGCAGGAGCACCGGAGGCTGTTCGGCGAGCTGCTGGGTCTCGAGCAGCAGCGCAAGGTCCTCCGCGAGCGCGCCGCGGGCAGCTAGCGCCGCAGCGGTTCGGGTGCGCCCTGTTTCGTGCGCTACGCCAACTGAGCAAGATCTACGGGCACATCAAGAAGCGCAAGCGACA
Organism: Nonomuraea muscovyensis; assembly: GCF_014207745.1. Taxonomy (NCBI): domain Bacteria; kingdom Bacillati; phylum Actinomycetota; class Actinomycetes; order Streptosporangiales; family Streptosporangiaceae; genus Nonomuraea; species Nonomuraea muscovyensis. The sequence continues at coordinate 1,004,623 of NZ_JACHJB010000001.1, read as the reverse complement.
CGGCGAGCTCCTGAAGTTCTGCCACTACCTGCGCAGTCTGTATGCGCCCCAGATCGGCATTCGCCGTTACATCGACTGGCGCAACCGCCACGCCGAAGACGAGCGCCTGTGCAGGATCGTCGAAAGGACAATCGTGGCCTGAGGCGGCACTCAGTCCGCGGCTGGAGGCAAGTCATCCGCCGATTCCGATGCCGGGCGGGCAGGCGACGCTCTCGAAGGAGCCATCGGGGCGCTGGATCTCGCACCCGCTTTCACTGCCGCCGTCCCAGAAGCCGAAGAAGAAGACCACGCCGATCACGACCGCGATGAGCCCGACGATTATGCCGCCGTAGCTGCCGCCTGCGTTCTCCGCGGACACGGCCGTGGTCGGGTCCTGCGGGTCGTAGAGCACCTCGGTCTCATGGCCGATGCCAAGGCGGGAGGCGGTCGCCGCCTCGGTGGTGATCTCCTGCCCCGCCAGGGTCGTGAAGGTCAGGATCGGCCACTGGTTCGCCCTCAAGTGCTCGCCCTGTCCCGCGAACCTGGTCCGGACATCGCTGACCACGCCTTGCACCCGCTGCGCCTGCCGTACGAACCGCCTTCCGTTGATGATTCCTCTGATCGAGACCAGAATGATCACTAATCCAAACGCCACGAACAGCAGCGGGAGGTACTGGAACAGGTCTGTCAACGCAGATCTCCTCGTGTCGGTCTGCATGTTAGAACGTTTCGGTGGACCATAGGTTCCCGTTGTCGGCATAGCGGTGGGCTTCCGTCCACGAACCAGTTCGCCACCTTTGCAGCCTCAAGTGATCACGCCGACCGAGGCGGGATTTCGGCCGGCGTGGCGGTCGGCGGCAACCGCTCGGCCAGCGAGCTGTCCGGGCTCCGGCGCGGCGGGTGCTGCTGGCCGTCTACGTGGTCTCCGGGCTGCTGGCCACGGTCTACGCCATGAGGGAGCGTGCGAGCCGATGACCCTCCGGCGTCACCATCCTCGGCATCGGCCTCGATCTCGACGCCATCGCCGCCGTGGTGATCGGCGGCACCCTGCTGACCGGGGGAGCGGGCGGCATCACCGGCACCGTCACCGGAGTGCTGCTGCCGGGTGTGATCCAGAGCCTCATCAACCAGGTGGGCAACCTGACCCCGGCCGTCCAGCCGGTGGTCAGCGGCGCCGTCCTGGCCCTGGTGGTGGTGGCGCAGCGGGTGCTCGGCAAGGCCCAGCGCCTGTCGTGACACCGGTCCCGGCGCCATTTCGGCGCCGCGGCGGCACCCGAGATCGCGAAATGTTATTCGCGAGGGTCATGGGCCCGTTCGCCACGCGTCGTCACGCGGTCCGGGCAGGCGGCGGCCTGCGACCGGCCGCGCGCGTCGGCGGGCGCGCCGGTTCGCGCCGATCCCCATTCGCGTAATGGACTTTTCTTTCCTGATCAAACTCCGGCTAAACCTTTAATGGATCTCAATTCGGTAAGACCGTGGCCTTACCTTCGGTGACAAAAATGGGTCTGCCATTTTATGGAAGCAATACTGCAGACTGTCTCCCGTGGGTGCATCGGTGCTGCCAAGCGGACCGCCATCTGTCGACCAGGTGGCGGACCTCGTCGCGAAGGGAAGGGAGCGCGGAAGCGTAACCGTCGATGACGTCGCAGCCGCGCTTGACCGATCCGAGCTGCCGTCCGACGCGCTGGAACGCGTCGTGCGGATGCTCGCCGAGAACGGTGTGGAGGTCCTCGAGCCGCAGGGCGAGGAGGAGACCACCCGCGCCGACGAAGAGGACGTGGGCAAGCGGGCCCCGACCAGCGATCTGGTCCGCATCTACCTGCGGGAGATCGGCCGGGTGCCCCTGCTGACGGCCGAAGAGGAGGTGGAGCTCGCCAAGTCGATCGAAGCCGGCCTGTTCGCCGAGGACAAGCTGGCCAACGGGGTGTCGCGCCTGGCCTTCCCGGAGTTCAGGGAGCTCGTCTGGCAGGGCACCCGGGCCAAGCAGCGCCTCATCGAGGCCAACCTGCGGCTCGTGGTGTCGATCGCCAAACGGTACGTGGGGCGCGGAATGCTGTTCCTGGACCTCATCCAGGAGGGCAACCTCGGCCTCATCCGCGCGGTCGAGAAATTCGACTACACCAAGGGCTACAAGTTCTCCACGTACGCCACCTGGTGGATCCGCCAGGCGATCACCAGGGCGATAGCCGACCAGGCCCGCACCATTCGCATTCCGGTGCACATGGTGGAGACGATCAACAAACTCGTCCGCGTGCAACGCCAGCTCCACCAGGACCTCGGCCGCGAGCCCATCCCCGAGGAGATCGCCAAGGAGATGGACCTGCCGGTCGAGCGCGTGGTGGAGATCCAGCGCATCGCCCAGGAGCCGGTGTCCCTGCAGTCGCCCATCGGCGAGGAGGACTCCGACCTCGGTGACTTCATCGAGGACGCCGACGCCGTCGTGCCCATGGAGGCGGCGGCGTTCATCATGCTGCAGGACCAGCTCGACGACATCCTGGCCACGCTGTCGGACCGCGAGCAGCGCATCATCCAGCTCCGGTTCGGGCTGGCCGACGGGCATCCGCGCACGCTGGAGGAAGTGGGCAGGGAGTTCGGCGTCACCAGGGAGCGCATCAGGCAGATCGAGTCGAAGACCCTGGCCAAGCTCCGCCATCCGACGCGGGCGCAGATGCTGCGCGACTATCTCGACTGACCCGCACCGCCGTACGACACGGGCCCGGGATCTCCCGGGCCCGTCGTGCGTCCCACCGAGGCGGCACCCCCTTCAGGAGCCGCGCTTCAGGAACAACCCTCGAACTGGGGCACCGCGACCGTCGACAGGTTCAGCCCCGACTTGCCGAACCACCGGCTGAGCAGCCGGGCGGCGGTGCCGTCCTGGTACATGGCGGTGATCGCCCGGTTGACCGCCTCGCAGCCCTCGACGTCGCCCTTGCGCATGCCGACCCCGGTCCGCTGCTCGTTGAACTGGGCGTTCACCAGGCGCAGCCCGGAGCCGTCCTGGATGGCGAGCCCGGCCAGGATGACGTCGTTGGTGGTGATGGCGTCGAGCCGGCCGCCCTTCAGGGCGGCCACGCACGCCGCGTAGTCGCGCACCGGCACCACCTCGGCCGCCACCCCGCGCTCCTCCACGACGCGCTCGGCGGCGTTCGCGCCCTGTACCTCGCAGATGCGCCGGCCCTTCAGATCGCGCACCCCGCGGATCGCCGTCTCGTCCCGGCGCACCAGGATGTCCTGGTAGGACACGTGGTACGGCCCGGCGAACAGCACCCGCTGCTTGCGGTCCATGCTGATCGTGTACGTGGCCAGCACCAGGTCGGCCCGGCCGGAGGTGACCACCTGCTCGCGCTCGGCGGCGTACACCGGCACGAACGTCGCCTTCTTGCCGAGCCGGCCCGCGATGTAGCGGCCGACGTCCACGTCGAACCCCTCCAGGGTCCCGTCGGACCGGCGGTGGCCGATCGAGGGCAGGTCGGGGCGTACCGCGATGACGATCTCGTCCTGGTCCACGACCGACTCGGGCCGGTCGGCGGCGCAGCCGGCGGCGGCCAGCGCCGCCAGGGTCAGCGCCACCGCGAGCAGACGTCTCACCTGTACTCCTTGAGCCGGGGCCACACCCCCGCCACGACCAGCAGGCCGAGCCCGCCGATCGCGAAGGGCAGCAGCCGCCACAGGGTGTCGAGGGCGCGCTCGCCCGAGCCGATGGCCCGCTCGAAGGCGGCCTGGTGTCGCTGGGACAGCGCCAGCAGCGTCCGGTCGTAGGCGTCGAACGCCTCCCGGACCGGCCCGAGCCGGGCGGCGACGGCGTCGCCGGTGCGCCCGTCGCGCACCATTGCGCGCAGGGCCGTGTCGGCCTCCTGGAACTTCCGGTACGCCGCCACCACGCGCTGCCCTTCGGCCCCGGCGACCTGGACGCCCATCAGGCCGAGGTAGTCGGTCGCGCCCCCGGCGACCCTGGCGTGGTAGGCGCCGAGGTTGCCGGCCGGCAGGTAGAACACGGTCTGCGACTTGTCGAGGAAGGTGTGCTCGTAGGTGTCGGCCCGGTCCTTGTCCAGCAGGTAGCGGCTCTGGTCGCCCTGCATGCTGTTGCTGATGGCGCGGGCCCTGGCCACGGTCAGCACCGGGTCGAACCCCTCAGCCTTGGCGGTGCGCAGATCGAGCTGGTTGCGCCCGAGGACGCTCACCCCGCCGAACACGGCGGCGATCGTCACCGCGGTCGCGGCCAGCAGCGCGGGAGCCAGCAGCCGGCGGAACCGCCGCGCCAGGGAGAACTGCAGCCAGACCAGGCACGCCAGCGCCACCAGCCCGGTGACGACCACGACCGCGCGCAGGGTCGGCACGCTCGCGCTCTTGTCGTCGTGGGTGGCGCGCACGATCGTGCCGCTCTCCAGCGTCAGGTTGTACGCCTGCGGCAGCAGCACCTGCCGCATCAGGTCGGTCGCCTGCCGGTAGAGCCCGACGACGTCCTCCGGCGGCGAACCGGCCGGGTGACCGGACCGCGCGTCGAGCAGCAGCGCCTGCCCCGCCAGCCGCTCGTAGCGGCCGAGCCCGTCGAGCACCGACTGGACGGTCCGCCGCTCGGCCGCGTTGTCGCCCGACAGCTCGAACGCCTTCAGCAGCGCCGCGTTGGCCTCCGCGCGCCGCTGATCGTAGCGGGTCAGGGCGGCCCGGCGGCGCTCGCCGTACTCCTTGCCCATCAGCAGCGCGTCGGCGACCTGCGCGTCCATGTCGCTCAGCCCGAAGTACAGCCCGGCCGTCGCGACGACCTGCGGGCCGGCGTCGCGCCCGATGACGCGCAGGCCGTCGCCCGCCGTGCCGCCGCCCACGGCCAGCGCGGCGAGCAGCACCCCGAGGGCGGTCACCGTGGCGGCCGTGATGACGCGGATCCGGCCGGGCACGCCGAGCGGGACCGGCCGGACCGGGTGCGCGGGGGACGGGGCGAGCTGGGCGCCGGCGACCTGCGCGGGCGTCGGCGCGGGCCCCGCCGGGGCGGGAGCCGGCACGGGAACCGGTGCGGGAACCCGCGCGGGCGGCCCGGTCATGGCGTGCCCTCCCGGAGGGTGATGACCGTCCACGCGCCGAGGTGGATGCGGTCGCCCGCGCCCACGGGCACGGGCACGTTGACCGTGACGGGTTTGCCGTTGACCCGGGTGCCGTTGGCGGAGCCCGGGTCGACGAGCGCCCACGAGTCGTTGCCCTGCGCGAGCAGGACGGCGTGCAGGTGCGAGACGCCCGGGTCCTCCGGCGGGCCCGACAGGTCGATCTCCGGATCGGAGCCGCGCGTCCTGCTGCGCCGGCCGATCCGCACCTGCTCGCCGGCGAGGGCGAACGAGCGTTCCGGGCAGTAGGGCGGGAAGGCGATGGTGTGGGCGTCGGGGCCGTTCTGGGCGATGACCTGGTCGTAGTAGGCCCGGTCGGCGCCGGTGACCGCCTCCCACCGGGCGCCGGTCACCGCCACGCGGGCGGGGGCGGTGCCGGAGTAGTCGTGCCCGCACACCTCGCAGAACTGCCCGGCCCGAGGGGTCTGGCAGACCGGGCAGTCCTCGCCGGGCGGGCCCGCCTGCGCGGCCGGAGCCGGCGCGGCGGCCGACGGGGAGGGGGCCACGGCGGCGCCGGCGAGCTGGGCGCCGCACACGTCGCAGTAGTCGTCGGTGCCCGACGGGTGGCCCTGGGGGCACGTCGTCATCAGCCGCCCTCCCCGCCCTGGCGCAGCCGGCTGGTGCGGACCGAGCCGGTGTCGAGCTCGATCTCGTCGGCCCTGTCCACCTGGGAGCGCAGCCGGGCCGTGCCGCTGTGCGGATCGACCTCGACCACCTTGTCCAGCAGCCGCGCGGTGTCGGCGCGCCCCGATTCGGTGGCGAGCTGCCTGGCCCTGGCCAGCCGGGCCGTGGCGACGTCCACCGCGCCGGCGGCGCGGGCGCTCAGCCCCTCCTGGATCAGCTCGTGCAGCTCCGCCTGCCCCGTGTAGTGCGCGACCTTGCCGTTGATGCGGGTGGACTGGGCCAGGTCGTCGGTCCACTGGGCCAGCACGTTGCCGCTGGCGAGCACCTCCTGGGTGTCGGGGCGCAGCAGCTTGACCCATCCGGCCCGGATCTCGCTGCCGATCCGGCCGGGCGGCACCTCGACGCACAGGTGGTACTCGCGCTCCTCGGCGCCCCACGAGCCGGTCGGGTAGTCGCCGGTCAGCGGGTTGACGTCGGTCCGCTTGCCGGTCAGGTCGATGAGGGTGGGGGAGACCTGTTTGACGAACTTCAGCGTCGCGGTCTGCGGCACCCAGACCCGCATCGCCAGCTCGGCCACGGTCTTGCTCATCGAGGTCTGGGTGATCCGGCGGAAGAACTCGGTCAGGTCGCCCTGGTCGCGGGCGAAGTGGAACTCGCCGATCAGCGCCTCGGCCACCTTGCGCAGCTCGGCCGGGACCCAGTCGGAGCCCACGCCGAGGCTGTCGCAGACGAACCGGCCCGAGCAGCGGGCCAGCGTGTCGGCGAACCGGTCGGCGCCCTCGTTGTTCTGCCCGTCGGTCATCAGGATGGCGTGCCTGATCGCGTCGGGGTGCGCCGACAGCAGCCGGTCGGCCAGCAGCAGCCACTCGCCGATGGACGTGCCGCCGTTGGCGGACATCCGGGCGATGGCGTTCTGGGCCTCCTTGCGGGTGGCGGGCGAGGCCCGCACGAGCGTCTGCCCGCGGGGATAGACCACCTGCGCCTTGTCGGTGCCGGAGATGACCGCGAAGTGCACGCCGTCGCGCAGCGTCTCCACGGCGGTGGCCGCGGCCTGCCGGGCCTCGCGGATCTTGCCGCCGCTCATGGACCCCGACGTGTCCACGATGATCACCTCGGCGGCCTCGGCCGGCGCGGCGGCCGCCGTGGTGACGGCGCCGGTCGAGGAGACGGTCAGGATGGCGTGGACCTCGCGGCCGTCGAGGGGGAGGTGTTTGTTCTGGTCGATGTGGAGCGTGAACGTGGGCTGGTCACCCATGCTGTCCTCCTAGGGGGATCAGGACGATGGTCACGTTGTCGTGGCCGCCCGAGTCGAGGGCGTGCCGCAGCAGCTCGCGGGCCAGGTCGAGCGGGGTACGGGCGGGCGGGAAGGCGTAGCCGTCGAGGTAGCGCCACAGGCCGTCGGTGCACACCAGCAGCAGCCCCGGCCCGTCCGGGGCGAACGCGCGCAGGTGCGGCTCGACACCGGCCGCGTCGGCGCCGAGCCAGGCGGTGATCTCGCCGGTCGGGATCGCGTGGTCCTCGGTCAGCGGGACGCACCCGGTGGACCCGCCGGGCAGCCAGTACGCCCGGCTGTCGCCCGCCCAGGCGAGGCTGGCCCCCTCCGCGGTGACCACCGCCGACACGTACGTGCAGGCGGGGGCGTCGTCCAGCGAGGTCGCCAGCTTCGCCACGGCCCGGCTCGCCAGCTCGAACGCCTCGGCCTGCCCGAGGCCGCGGGCCAGCGCGTCGGCGGCCGTCCGCGCCGCCACGGCCGACGCCTCGTCGGCGCGCGGCGAGCTGCCCACCCCGTCGCACACCACGGCCACGGTGTGCGACGGCGTGCGCGGAAAGGCGTGCGAAGGGGTGGCCGGGCCGCCGTCGAGCAGCGCCATCGCGTCCTCGTTGCGGGCCCGGCGCAGACCCTTGTGGGTGACCCCGGCCGCGCCGCCGTCGAGCACGGTCTCGGCCTCGTCGCGAACGGTGGGCTGGCGCAGGCCGCACCGCTCGCAGTAGCCCTCGGCGTCCACGGCCGGGGCGTCGCAGGCCGCGCACCGGGGCGCGTGCAGCGGGTGCCCGCACGCCTCGCAGAAGGAGTCGCCGGCCACCACCGGCGCCTCGCACACGGGGCAGCTCATACCCACGTCCACGGGCGCACGGCGTTGGCCCGGTCGATGAGCGCGCGCCGTTCCCGCCGGGACTCTGCCCCGGCCGCGAGCCGGCGGTAGATCTCCTCCAGGCGCCGGCGGACGGCGGGCTCGGTGAAGTCGGCGCCGGCCACCCGCACCCCCCGCGGGGGGCCGCTCATGGAATCCAGCCAGGTGAGCGCCGCTCGCAGCACCTCGGCGGTCATCGCGTCGCGGCGGCGCGGGTCGAGGTCGGTCAGGTGGTCCAGCCGGTCGGCCGCGGCCGACAGCTCCGTGGGCGTCAGCGCGCCCGGCCGGGCCTGCAGGCCCGGCCGCAGCGCCGGCCGGGCGACGGACCCCACCAGCGCGAGCTGCGCGGCGACCCAGTGGCTGGAGCTGGCCGGGACCTCGTCGAGCACCTCCACCCGGCCCGCCCTGGCCAGCCCGAACGCGGCGCTGACGAACGCGTGGTCGGTGCGCCACACGCTCTCGTACCAGCGCACCGGGTCCTGGCCGGCCGACTCCAGCGCGAACGCGAGCGCCAGCTTCGGCGCGCACTCGCCGGGCAGCAGGCTCACGCACCGGTCGAACAGGGGGACCGCCTGGCCCGTGAAGCCCCGCGCCAGCGCGTGCACCGCCTCGTACCAGGTCACCCGCCAGTCGCCCGGCAGCGCCCGGCGGGCCTCGTCGAGCGCCGTGCCGGCGCCCTCCAGAGCCTGCTCGGCCAGCAGCCGGGCCTTGGTCAGCAGCGTCTCGGGGGTGGTCGGCATCGCCGTCACCTGGGCGACGAGCTGCGCCGGATCACGGCCCACCAGGCCGGCCAGCGCTCCCGCCGCCGGGTCTGCCGGATCGGCGAGCGGCACCGGCAGCGCCGCCGCCGCGGCGCGCGGGTCGAGCACGTCGAACACCTGCGCCGGGTCGTCGCTCAGCGCGACCCCCGCCGCGATCCGCTCGGGGCCGAACAGCGCCGACGGGGCCGGGTACGGCACGCCGTCGGCCAGCGCGCTGACCTCGCGCAGCACCCCGACGAGCTGGGCCTCCATCTCCTCGGCGCTCTGGAACCTGGCGGCCGGGTCGGCGGCGGTGGCGCGGCGCAGCAGCCGGGCGAAGGACTCGTTGCCGCAGTCGTCCGGCAGGGGCGCCTCGACGCCGTTGCGGACCGGGCTGAACCCCGGGATGGCGAGCACGGCGAGCGTCCTGGCCACGGTGTAGAGGTCGGAGGCCACCGACGACGGCCGGGTGTCCAGCTCGGGGGCGTGGTAACCGGCGGTGGCCCAGCCCGAGCCGGGCGGCGAGCCGATGCGCTGCACGGCGCCCAGGTCGATGAGCTTGAGCCGCCTGCCGACCCTGATCACGTTGGCCGGCTTGAGATCGCAGTAGACCAGGCCGTGCTCGTGCAGGTAGGCGAAGGCCCGCAGGATCTCCCGCCCGTACATGAGGACCTCGCGCAGCGGCAGCGTCCCCTGGCGGCGCAGCTCGTGCAGCGACTGGCCGCCCACGTACTCCATGACGATGTAGCCGAGCCCGGCCGACCGCTGGAAGTTGAAGATCTTGACGATGTTCGGATGGTCGACCGTGGTGAGGAACCTGCGCTCGGCCTCCGCCGCCGCCAGCGCCTCGGCGTCGGCGGTGTTGAGCAGGCCCTTGAGCACCACCCAGCGGCCGTCGAGGTTCTCGTCGGCGGCCAGGTAGATCCAGCCCAGCCCGCCGTGGGCCAGGCAGCCCAGCACCCGGTACTGCCCGGCCACCAGGTCGTCCTTGCCGAGCTTGGGGGTGAAGGAGAACTGGGTGCGGCAGTGGGGGCAGAACCCGTCGGTCAGCCCCGGCCGGCCCTGGCGCGACCGGCCGATGGGCTGCCCGCACGCCGGGTTGGAGCAGTAGCGCTTGTCCTCCGGCACCTCCGGGTCGGCCATGACGGCGTGCTGCGGGTCGCGGTACGGCACCGACGGCAGGTCGGCCAGCTCGGCGAGCACCCCGGCCCGCGACCGGCCGCTGCTCACCGGGCCCGTCACCGGCCTGCCGCCCGAGGGGGACGTCGGGACCGAGGGCGAGCCGCCGCTCCCGGCCGCGTGCGCCGGTGGCCCAGCGGGGGCCGCCGCGTGGCCGCACAGGTCGCAGTAGCCCTCCTCGATGGCCCCGGTGCAGCCGGGCTGCCGGCACGTGCTCATCGGCCACCTCCATGGATAGCGCGCTGGTAGAGCTCGACGGCCTCGGCCGCCTTCGTCAGGTCGCACGGGGCGGTCCACAGCAGCAGCCGCGCCCGCTCGTACAGCCCGGCCGCGGCCGGGTCCTCCGCCATGCCCTTGCGCACGGCCATCGCCTGGCAGGCGCCCAACCGGCCGCGCAGCTCGTCGCGCCTGCCGACGAGGCCGTACAGGGCCTTGGCGGTGGCCTGCGCGCGGCTCTCGGCCTCCCGCGTCGCCTGCTCCAGCGCCGCCAGCCGGCCGGCCCTGGACAGCCAGCCGTCGGCCGAGAGGTCCAGCGCGTCCAGCCCGCCGGACAGCGTCTCGGCCCTGCTCCGCGGCGTGGCGGCGGGCGGCAGGGCGATCTTCACGACGACGGCGCCGTGCGCCAGGCGCGCCTCGCTCTCGGCCGCGCGCACCCGGTCCAGCGCCGCCAAAAGGTCCTCGCGGCGCCTGCCGTACTCGTCCCTGGCCCGGAGCGCCTCCTCCAGGTCCGTCCGGCGGTCCTCCAGGATCTGTGTGACGCGCGCCAGCTCGCCGTCGGCGGGCGCGGCGCCGAGCGGGTCGGCGACGACGCCGTCGCGCGTGCGGAGGAGCGCGTCAGCCGGCCACGCCAGGTCGACGGGCTCGCCGAGCCGGTCCCGCAGCTCGGTGACCCTGCGCAGCAGCGCGTCGGCGGCGTCGAGGCGGGGCAGCAGCGCGGACCAGACGGCGTCGATCTCCGAGAGCGCGCCGGTGACCTCGCGGAAGGAGGCGTCCATGCGCAGCACGGTCTCGTCCAGGGTGAGCCGGGTGTCGGACTCGGGTAACAGCGAGCGCTGCTCGACGGGCCTGACCGCGGCCTGGAGGACCACCGACGGGCCGGTGAGCAGCGTGGTCAGCTCGGCGAGCTGGTCGGAGCTCGGCCGGCCGCGAACGGCCCTGATCCGCTCGGCCTCGCGCAGGACGCCCCGGTAGGCGTCGTGCAGCACCCACAGCCGGGACAGGGCCGCCTGGACGCCCGCCCAGCGCCGCTGCGTGGCGCCGCTCAGCACGGCGTCCTTGAGCACCTGGTAGGTGGTGTGCGACTCCAGGTCGAGCAGGTCGCCGGAGATGCGGTCGCGCTCCACTGCGCGGGCATGGAGCGCGTGGTCGACGCCCTCCCGGCTCATGGGTGGTCCCAGGCTCATCACGCTCCCCGTGAAGAGGGCCCCCGATGCCCCGTTTCTACCCGCTCAACGGCAGGCGCGGCGGGTTGGTTCCGGCCGGGGTAGGGAGATCCCTGACGTGACCCTGATTCAACCCCAGGTCGCCTGCAATCCGCTTAAATCGCCGCCTACTGTCATGGGCATGGGACGCACACTTCTGATCATCGCGGCGGTCGTCGCCGCGCTCCTCCTGCTCGGCCCCCTCGTGGGCCTCGCGCTCACCCTGCTGAAGTGGGGGCTCATCATCGGCGCGGTCGCCGTCGGCATCATGTTTGTCGCAAAGTGGGCGAAGAGGACATAGCGTCCGAACGCATGGCAGCGCATAGTGGGTGGATGGAGGCGCGGCCCGCGGTCGACGACGCCGCGCTCGGGCACGAGGCGTTGGCGGTGCTCGAGGCGAACTGGACGGGCTCGGCCACCGTGCCCGCCCCCGGCCTCTATCCCCACCAGTGGAGCTGGGACTCCGCCTTCGTCGCGATGGGCCTGGCGCGGCACCGCCCCGACCGCTCCCGCGCCGAACTGCTCAGCCTCCTCGACGGGCAGTGGGCCACCGGCATGCTGCCGCACATCGTCTTCCACACCCCTGAGGCGTACTTCCCTGGGCCGCCGGTCTGGCGCTCCCACGACCACGAGGCGGCGCCCCGGGTGCCCACCTCCGGCCTGACCGCGCCGCCGCTGCACGGCCTCGCCCTGTGGTGGATCCACCGCCACACCGGCGACGCCGGCTTCGTCCGGCGCGCCTACCCCGCGCTGGCCGCCCAGCACCGTTACCTCGCCACCGCCCGTGACCTCGGCGGGCACGGCCTGGCGGCGATCGTCCACCCGTGGGAGTCGGGCATGGACGACAGCCCCGCCTGGGACCCGCCGCTCGCCGCGCTGCCCGAGGTCCGGTACGGCTACCGCAACGTCGAGCTGGCCGAACGCCACCCCGACAGCGACCACGACCGCTACGTGTGGCTCGCCCTGCGCTACCGCAACGCCGGATACCGGCCCGAGTACCTGCGCGACGAGCACCCCTTCGCCGTCGAGTGCCCGCTGTTCAACGGGATCTGGCTCGCCTCCTGCCAGGCGCTCGCCGAGCTGGCCCCGGTCGCCGGCGCCGATCCCGTGCCCCACCTGGAGCAGGCCGAGCGCATCCGGCACGCGCTGCTGGAACGCCTGTGGGACGGCTGCTTCTACGCCCGCGACCTGCGGGCCGGCCGGCTCATTCCGATCTGCACGGTCGGCGCCTTCGGCCCGCTGCTCGACCCCGGCCTGCCCGCCGACCGGGTGGCCGCGAGCGTCGAGGTGCTGGAGTCGGCCAGGTTCATGGGCGCGACGGGCTACCCCGTGCCGAGCTGCGAGATCCGCGCCGCCCAGTTCGACCGCACCCGCTACTGGCGGGGGCCCTCCTGGGTGAACACCAACTGGCTGCTGCGCCAGGCCGCCGCCGTCCACGGCCTGCCGGCGCTGCGCGAACAGCTCACCATCTGCACGCTGCGGCTGGTGCGGCAGGCCGGCTTCCGCGAGTGCTTCGACCCCTTCGACGGCAGCGGCCGGGGCTGCCGGGACTTCTCGTGGAGCGCCGCGCTCACCCTCGACCTGCTCGCCGATAGCGTGGGGTCATGAGCTTCCTGCGCCGCCTGCCCGCCGACGTCCGCAAGTCCCTGCCCACCGAACGGGGGGAGCGGGTGCTGACGTTCGCCGGGGCCGACGAGGGCTACGTGGTGGCGACCAACCTGGCGCTGTTCCTGTCCGACGGGACGCGGGTGCCGTACGAGACGATCGACAAGGCCTCGTGGGACGAGGAGGGGCTGCGCCTGCTCACCACGGACGGCGAGCGGCGCCGCGAGCGGGTGCCCGAGCCGCGGCTGCTGCCCGAGACCGTGCGCGAGCGCGTCAACGCGACCATCGTGGTCAACAAGCACGTCGCGCTGCCCGGCCGTGGCGGCGTCCGGCTCGTCGCCCGGCGCAGGCCCGGCGGCGAGATGCTCGGCTGGACGCTCGTCTTCGACGACGGCCTCGACCCCGACGACCCCGGCCTGCGTGCGCTGGCCGAACAGGCTCTCGAAGGAGTGCGGCGGAGCATGGGCGTGTGATGCGGGTCGCCGGGCCCATGCCCCGCCGGCCGGGCGGCCGTCAGTAGGGGATGCCGGTCTCGTCGGCCTTCTTCTGGCCGACCCCGGTCTGACCGGTCTGACCGGGCCGATCCGTCGTCGTCTCGTCCGGCCAGCCGGTGCCCGTGTCGGGGTGGCGCTCGTCGCCGTGCAGGAAGGGGATCCGCTGCTGCAGCGTGTCGCCCACCCGGTGCCTGGCCATGTCGGCGACCTTCGTCACCCGCGCGCCCACCACGCCCGCGGTCTGCTGGAACCTCGGGTTGTCGGCGACACGCTGGGCCGTCTTCTTGATCTGTTCGTAGCGTTCGCGGCCGGCCTTGCTGCCCAGTACGTATCCGACAGCCAGTCCGATCGCGAATGTCATTCGATATCGCATCTTGCACCTCCGCTGTCTCCGGGCCTACCCCGATGACGATGCGACACGCACTCCAGGAGTGCGCTAATCTAGTCCTGCGCCGAACGGGAAGGCCCAAAAGCCCGGCCCGACCGGGGCAGACGTTCGATCCCGCGTAGCTCAACGGCAGAGCAGCCGGCTGTTAACCGGCAGGTTATAGGTTCGAGTCCTATCGCGGGAGCCAGCCGAAAGGGGCCCCGCACCGGATCCGGTGCGGGGCCTTTTCCGTGTGTCCGCCTCACCCGGCTCCCGCGTTCCGGCCGCCGCCCACGACGCCGTGGAACGCCCGGCCGAGACCACGATGACCCGCCGATCGCCGCCACCAGGCCGACGACGTCGCTGCCCGGCAACGCCAGGATGCCGAAGAGCGCGGCCAGGACGAACATCTCCGCGAGGAACACCGCGGTTCATGGCTGGCGTCTCCATGGAGCCCGGTCGGGGCGCCACGGTCACCGTGGAGGGGCCGTGCTCACCGTTGATGGTCGTCGAAAGGGGTTGCGCGGGATGCCGACCGCCGAACCCGACACCGAACCCGACATCGAGGTCGTCGGCGAGGCCACGGCCAGGGCGCACGCGTGTACGCCAGGCTCGGCGTGCCGGACCGCGCCTCGGCCGTGCCGGCGGCGATGGGCCGCGGCATGGCGCGTCGCTTCCGTACCTGATTTTCACAGCTTGTAACCGTAAGGTCACACGGTTATGGATTTGACGGGACAGGAGGCGGATCGCGAGCGAAGATGGGGGATGTCGTGCCGGCCTGGCCGGTGCGGCAGCCGCGGGTGTGCCGAAGGTGGCGAGGAGAGGGCGCCGCCGGCAGGAGGGTGCCGCCGGCCCGGAACCGGTGGGACGCTCCGCGATCGCAAAGTGGCGGTTTCTGCGTGCGTACCTGGATCAGGTCCCTGCGTCCCTTCGACTCCATCGCCGTGCAGACGCTCATCGAGCGCACCATCGACATCCGCGAGGCCGAGCGCTTCATCCGGCTGTTCCACGAGGAGAATCCCTCCGCCGGCGACCCGCACGCCCGGTTGCGCGAGGTCGCCCGCGACGTCTCGCGCTTCGGCACCTACGTCCACACCTTCGAGGAACTGCAGTTCGGCGCCCGGGTCGCCTGGCGCAACAGCAACCGGTGCATCGGGCGGCTCTACTGGCGCTCGCTCAAGGTGCGCGACCTGCGGCAGGTGACCGGCGCCGAGGGCGTGGCCATCGAGTGCGTGAACCACCTGCGCGAGGCGACGAACGGCGGCCGGATCCGGCCCACGATCACCGTCTTCGCCCCCGACGCGCCCGGCCGGCCCGCCCCCAGGGTGCTGAACGAGCAGCTCATCCGCTACGCCGGGTATCGCGGGGCCGACGGGTCGGTCACCGGAGACCCCCGCTACGCGGACTTCACGGACATGGTCCGCGCGCTCGGCTGGCCCGGCGGGCAGGGCGGCCGGTTCGACGTGCTGCCCCTGGTGATCCGGTCCGGCGGCGCGCCCGGCCGTGGCCGGGGCGGCGGCCCCGGCGACGGCGAGCCGCTGCTGTGCACGCTGCCCGGCGACGCCGTGCTGGAGGTGCCGCTGGTCCATCCGCACTACCCGTGGTTCGAGGACCTGGGGCTGCGCTGGCACGCCGTGCCCGCGATCTCCGACCTGTGCCTGGAGATCGGCGGCATCTGCTATCCGTGCGCGCCGTTCAACGGCTGGTACATGGGGGCCGAGATCGGGGCACGCAACCTCGCCGACGCCGACCGCTACGCCCAGCTCCCCGTGGTGGCCCGGCAGCTGGGACTCGACACCTCCACCGAGCGGTCGCTGTGGCGCGACCACGCGCTGGTGGAGCTGAACGTGGCGGTGCTGCACTCGTTCGAGCGGGCGGGGGTCACGATGGCCGACCACCACACCGAGTCCACCCGCTTCCTCACCCACCTGGAGCGGGAGGAGAAGGCGGGCCGGGTCTGCCCGGCGGACTGGTCGTGGATCGTTCCGCCGATCTCGGGCGGGCTCACGCCGGTCTTCCACCGCTACTACGACAATCCCCACCTCACGCCCGCCTTCGTCCGCCACAAGTGACCGCTTGCCGCCACTGCCTAGAACATGGTTCGGTTGGCGTATGGACGAACTCGTGCTCTCCTCGCTCGACCAGGGCGTGCTGACGTTGACCTTCAACCGTCCCCACCGGCTCAACGCCTGGACGGACGCGCTGGGACGGCGTTACTTCGACCTGCTGGAGGAGGCCGGCAAGGACCCCGGCGTGCGGGCCGTGGTGGTGACCGGGGCCGGCAAGGGCTTCTGCGCGGGCGCCGACTTCGAGACGCTGGGCGCCATCCAGAGCGGCGCCTACGACGCGGAGCCGGACCCGAGACCCAACACCTACCCGACGACCGTCGGCAAGCCGGTCGTCGCCGCGGTCAACGGCGCCTGCGCCGGGCTGGGCATGGTGCACGCGCTCGTCTGCGACCTGGTGTTCACCGCCGACGACGCCAAGTGGACCACCGCGTTCGCCCGGCGCGGCCTCATCGCGGAGTACGGGCTGTCGTGGGTGCTGCCCCGCCTCATCGGGCAGCAGCGGGCGATGGACCTGCTGCTGTCGGGCCGCGTCCTCAGCGGGGCCGAGGCGTACGAGCTGGGCCTGGTCAACCGGGCGGTGCCCGCCGACCGCCTGCTCCCCGAGGCCCAGGCGTACGCCCGGGAGCTGGCGGCGCACAGCTCGCCCGCGTCGATGGCGGTGATCAAGCGGCAGGTGTGGCACGACTGGGAGGTGACGCTCGCCGAGTCGGCCCGGACCGCCACCGGTGAGATGCTCGCCTCGTTCGGCCGGCCCGACTTCGCCGAGGGGGTGGCGAGCTTCCTCGAACGCCGCCCCCCGAACTTCCCGCCCCTCTGACCACCCCACCCGCCAGGACCGCTCGGGCCCTGGGGGCGTCACGCCCCAGGGGCGCGGGATGAATCGGGTGGCGCGGCATGCGGCGATTTCGGAATAGTGTCCGTAATGAACCGCCAGCTGATCAGCCACCTCGCCCACGCAGACCATCCCGTAGCCGCCCCCATCGACGATGCGAACGTCGAACGCCTGCTCAGGCGGGCGGACCTGGCACCGGGAGCCCGCATCCTCGACCTCGGATGCGGACAGGGCGAGTGGCTCATGCGGGCACTGACCCTCTACCCAGACGCGACCGCCGACGGGGTGGACCTCTCCGACGTCGCCCTCGACGCGGCCCGCGAGCAGGCCGATCGCCGCGGACTGTCCGCGCGCCTGCGGCTGCACCGGTTCCCCGCCGCCGAATTCTCCCCCACCGGATCCGCGTCCGGATCCTCCGCGTCCGAATCCTCCGCCGACGGGCTGTACGACCTGGTGCTGTGCGTGGGCTCCACGCACGCCTTCGGCGGCCTGACCGAGACCCTGGACGAGGTGCGGCGGCACCTGAGCCCCGGAGGGCTGGCGCTGGTCGGGGAGGGCTTCTGGGAGGTGAGTCCGACGCCGCAGGTGCTGGACAGGTTCGAGGCCGGACCGGACGACTACGCCGACCTCGCGGGCACGGTGGAGCGGGCGGAGAAGGCCGGATACGCCACCGTCTACGCCCACACCAGCACCCGAGGTGAGTGGGACGACTACGAGTGGTCCTGGACCGGGACGCTCACGCGCTGGGCGCTCGACCACCCCGGCCCCGACGGCGAGGCGGCGCTCGCGGCCGTAGGCGACCATCGCGACCTGTGGCTGAGCTGCTACCGAGACGTCCTGGGGTTCGTCACCCTCCTGCTCCGGCCCCTGCCCGGCGCGGATCCGCAGCCGGGCAGGCAGCAGGGCTGACCGCCGGGTCGACGCGGTTCAGGAGACGCTGAGCCGCCGCGCGCCGGGGCCGGGGACGGCGGGCAGGAAGCGGGGCGCCTTCCAGGAGCGCTCGGCGTAGGCCGCCGCGACCGACTCCTTGACGCTGTCGAGCCGGTCCTCGGCCACCAGGGCGATCGCCGAGCCGCCGAAGCCGCCGCCCGTCATCCGGGCGCCGCGGGCACCGCCGCGCAGCGAGGCCTCCACGGCCACGTCCAGTTCCGGCGACGACACCTCGTACTGGTCGCGCAGCGACAGGTGCGAGGCGTTCAGCAGCGCGCCGATCTCCGTGATCGCGCCCGCGCGGAGCAGGCCGATCAGGGCCTCGACGCGGTGGTTCTCGGTGACGACGTGCATGGTGCGCTTGCGCTCGTCGCCCTGCAGCCGCTCCAGCGCGCCGGCCAGGTCGGTGACGTCGCGCAGCGCGGCCACGCCGAGCTTGCGGGCCGCCGACTCGCACTCGGCGCGGCGCTTGGCGTACTCGCCGCCCGCGTGCTCGTGGTGGACCTGCGTGTCGATGATGAGGATGCGCAGGCCGTGCGCGGCCAGGTCGAGCGGGATGGTGCGGGAGGACAGGGAGCGGCAGTCGAGGAAGAGCGCCGCCCCCTCCTCGCACAGGGCCGAGGCGGCCTGGTCCATGATGCCGCACGGCATGCCCACGAAGTCGTTCTCGGCGCGCTGGCCGAGCAGGGCCAGCTCCATCGGGCTCATGCCGAGGCCGTGCAGGTCGTTGAGCGCGCCGGCGACCGACACCTCCAGGGCGGCGCTGGAGCTCAGCCCGGCGCCCTGCGGCACGTCGCCGTCGATCGCGATGTCGGCTCCGGGCACCTGGTCGCCCAGCATCGCGAGCACGCCCACGACGTAGCGGGTCCAGCCCTCGGAGTCCTCGTGCCGGGAGATCGTGATGGGCTCCGCCGACGGCGACTGGAGGGAGAGGAGGCGGATCGTCCGGTCGCCGCGCGGGCTGATCGCCGCCGTGACGCCCCACGGCACCGCGAACGGCAGGACGAAGCCGTCGTTGTAGTCGGTGTGCTCGCCGATCAGGTTGACGCGGCCGGGTGCGTGCCAGACCGTCTCGGGGTCCGCGCCGAACGCCGCACGGAAAGCTTCAACAACGCGCATAACCCAACACTCCTCAACAAAGGTCCGTGCGTAGACTAGCGCGCGTGGAGGAGTTCCTGGCGCCTGGCCTGGGTTCGGTCCGGGTCTTCGTCAAACATGACGACAACAAGGCGCGCAAGCTCGCCTACAACCTCGGCCATCCGCGCGTGCTCACCTTCGGCGGGGCCTACTCCGGCCACATCCGGGCGGCCGCCGCGGCCGGGGCGCGGCACGGGTTCGAGACGATCGGCGTGATCCGCGGCGAGGAAAGGCTGCCGCTCAACCCGTCGCTCGCCTACGCGGCCTCCCTCGGGATGACGCTCACCTACCTCGACCGGGCGGCCTACCGGCTCAAGCACACGCCCGAGATGCAGGCCCGGCTACGCGAGCGGTGGGGAGAGGTGACGATCCTGCCCGAGGGCGGCAGCAACGCGGCGGCCGTGCGCGGCTGCGCCGAGCTGCCCGCGGAGATCGCCGAGGACTACGACGTGATCTGCTGCCCGGTCGGCACCGGCGGCACGCTGGCCGGGATCTCGGCGGGGCTGCCGCCGGGCCGGCGGGCCCTCGGGTTCGCGGTGCTGAAGGGGGCCGGCTTCCTGGCCGGGGAGGTGGCGCGGCTGCAGCGGGAGGCGTACGGGCGGGTGTGGTCCAACTGGTCGATCGACCTCGACCACCACTTCGGCGGCTACGCCCGCTCGACCCCCGCCCTGGCCGCGTTCGCCGCCGAGCACGGGGTGGAGGAGGTGTACGTGGCGAAGATGCTGTACGGCCTGCTCGACCGGATCAGGCAGGGCGCCTTCCCCGGCGGCACCCGCGTCGTCGCCGTGATCACCGGCCGGCCCTTCCCGCCGGTGACTCAGCCCTGCACGCCCGTCGCCGCGTGCGGCGCCCCGACCGGCTTGGACTCGGGCGACCCCCGCTGGCGCAGGTAGATCGACAGCACCACCATCGACAGCACCGCCAGCAGCTCCGACTGCCAGTTCTGCAGCGACCGGTTCCAGAACTCCGGCGAGGCGAGGTAACCGCCCCACGAGACGGGGTCACGCAGGTCGGCCAGCCGGTCGGAGTTGAACCGGGCCAGGCCCGCCACCGACTGCGCCAGCCACGACCCGAGGAACACCGCGCCCATGACCAGCCCGAGCGAGTTGCCGAACAGCCACAGCCGCAGCCCCTTCGCCCGGGCCCAGGCGGGGGAGTCGTCCTTCGCGTACGTGCCGACGAGCTGCTCCCGGTCGGACTCGACTCCCTCCTGGCCCGGCTCCTTCGACTCGGGCGAGCCGCGCTGCACCAGCCAGACCGTGAGCACGATGAAGAGCAGGAACTGCAGGTACTCCGACTGCCAGTTCTCCGCCACGTCGACGGCGAAGGAGGAGGAGGTCACGTACTCCAGCGGCGACACCGGCTCCCCGCCGCTCGCGAGCTGCTCGTCGTTGTACTGGAAGGTGCCCGCCACCGCCTGCCCGCCCAGCGCCAGCACGAACAGCGCCAGGAACGTCAGCGACAGGGCGTTGTCCTTGACCCGCCTCATCCGCGCCTCCTCCGGCTCACAGGTGCGACAACCCGATCACGACGAACCACACCAGCCCGGCCACGATGATGACCAGCGTCAGCGTGAAGATGACCCTCATCAGCCCTCCACCTCGCAGTCGTAGGGGAGGTCGCCCTGCGGCTCGCAGCCCGCGGCCTTGACCCGCCAGCCGTCGCTGAAGCGGTGCAGGAACACCGTGTCGCCGGCCATGCGCACCTGGGCCGCGTCACCCCAGACCTGCACACCGGTGATCGGCCCGCCGGCCTCCAGCTCCAGGGCGCGCAGTGCCTCGGCGCACGTCTGCCCGGGGTCGGGCAGCTTCTCGGCCGCGCGGGGGGACAGCAGCGCGCAGGCGGTATCGTCCCGCCGCTCCGCCACCGCCTCGTGGAAACGTTCCGCCGTACGGGCGGGCGCGCCGGTGTCGACGGAGCAGCCCGTGACCAGCACCAACGCGAGCAGCGCGAGCGGCAGTCTCATGCGCCTCTGTTACCCGCTGGTGATCCGGGCACTCCGCATGGGCCGGCTATCTGCAGGTCTTCGTCTCGACCGTGCAGTGCAGGACCTCGGGGTAGCGGGCCGACGGCTCGTCCAGCAGGGGCTGCGGCTTGCCGCGCAGGTGCTGGTCGAGGAATGCAGCGACGTACCTGCGGGTGATCTCCATGGCGCGCGCCCCGGCGATGTCGGCGCCGTCGTCGATGCCGAGCTGGTCGGTGAGCAGGCCGAGGTCGGTGAAGGACACGTGCTCCGCCCCGGTCACCAGGAGCCAGCGCTTCCATCCGGTGAGCTGCTTCCAGTCGCGCTCCCAGGTAGCGGCGGCCTCACCGCTTCCGGGGGTGTACGCGGACTGCCTGCCGAGGAACAGGAACGGCCGCGACAGGCCGCTGCCCGGGATCGGGACGTCTGTGGTGCCGTCCACGTCGACGCCGGCGCGGATCCGGGAGTCCTTGAGCATGGCCGGGATGGCGCTCGCTCCTCCCACGGAGTGGCCGGCCATCGCGATCCTGGACGGGTCGATCAGCCGGGCTCCCTTCCACTTCGGGCGCGACCCGGTCAGCTGGTCGAGCACGAAGGAGACGTCCAACGCCCGGCTGCGGCCCAGCTGCTCCCACCACGCGGGGTTCTTGTCGATCTCGCAGGTGACGCAGGTGGTGACCCGTCCGTCCGGGAAGGTCGTGGCGACGTTCTCGTAGGTGTGGTCGACCGCGGCGACCACGTACCCTCGGCTCGCCAGGTCCTCGGCGAGCGAGGTGAGCTCGGCCCGGGGCTTGGAGTGGCCCGGAGAGAGCACGACGAGGGGCAGGGCGTGCTTGCGTCCGGCGGGCCTGGCGTCGGTGAAGGCGTTGGTCCGCGTCCGGCTCAGCACGTCGGCCGGCAGGCTCGTGATCTTCCCGTCCTTGAGCAGCAGCTCCGACTCCTTGGGCGTCATGTACCGCGCCCGGTGGCGGCCCGGCGCCTTCGCCGGATACCACAGGGAGACCATGAGCTCCCTGAACTTCACCGTGGGGACCCACGGGTCGGGACGGGAGGTGTCTTTGAGGTACAAGGACGTGGTGCCGACGGGCTGCGCGCCGGTCGGCTTGGGCAGGTACGGCGTGGGCGTGGCAGCGGCAGCGGCAGCGGCGGAGGCGGAGGCGGGCGCGGACGCCAAGGCGGCGGCGGCCACCACGGTGAGCAGCCCGGCGGCGGCGGCCAGGCCGCGCTGCCGGATGCGGCTCCCCGTCGTCCTGCCGACGCCGTGCCGTCCGGCCGGGTGGCGCTGGTCGATCACATGACTCATGGAGATGTCAGTCCTTTCCGAGGGATGGGGGAGGGATGGTCAGGGAAGGCGGGTGCGGGTCCACCGGACGCAGAGCCAGGTCAGCAGGGCGGCGAGGGCGAGGAAGAGCGCCGTCTCGATGCCCTGCAGGGCCCAGAAACGGTCGGCGGGATGGTAGGTCACCCGTTGCCGGTAGCCGAGGCCGGCGAGCCTGGCGAAGCAAGCCTCGTCGGCCTCGGGGTCGGCCGCCTGACCCGGTGGACGCGCGCAGTCCGCCACCCAGGACGGCGCCGTGACCGCTCGTCCGGCGGTGTCGACGGTCTCGTTGGCCAGGCCCCAGGAGCCCGGTGGTTCGGCCACGGCGAGTTCCTCCAGCCCCCCGGTGCCGTTCACGCCCAGCTTCGAGATGTTCGCCATGGTGATCGTGACGGTCTGCCGGTCTGCCGGGACCATGTGCGGGCGCACCGCGAACGGCACGACGACCTGGACGGCGGCGAACACGGTGAGCGTGACCGCCATCGCGGGCACGGCGCGGCGCAGCAGGATCCCGGCGGCGACACCGAGGACGAAGGCGAAGGCGGCATGGCCGACGGGCACGATCCCGCGCGCGCCGAACACGAGCGGCGAGATCCGCGCGGCGAAGGACACGGCGTCGGGCAAGGTGGGGCCCGCCGGCCGGATCGTGTCCGGCCGGCTGGCGGCGTCGAGGGGACCGGCCCACCAGGTCACCGCGAGGCTGAGCAGGCCGGCCGCGGCCGTCGCGGCCAGGCCGGTGACGGCGACTTTGGTGACCAGCCACCGGGTCCGGGTGACGCCCTGGTTCCACACCAGGCGGTGGGTGCCGGCCTCCAGCTCGCGGCTGACGAGCGGCGCGCCCCAGAAGACGCCGACGAGGGCGGGCAGGCCGTACACCGCCACGATGCCGGCGGAGTACAGCGTGCCGTCGGCCGGGGCGAGCCTCGTGACGCCGGAGCCCGGCAGCGGCCGGCCGGCGACCAGGAGGACGGCGGCGGCCACCGCGAGCAGGCTGTACGCCGCCGCGGCCTGGACGCGGAACTGGCGCCAGGTCAGCCAGATCATCGCAGCACCGTCAGGGCGGGGCGATCGGCGGAGCCGGCGTCGGCGGGACGGGCCAGGTAGGCCAGGACGAGGTCTTCGAGGCTGAGGCCGCTCACGGTCCAGGCCGGGTCGAGGATCGGCGCCTCGGTGCGGACGATGAGCGTCGTCTGCCGGTCGGTGTGGCTGGCGGAGATGACCTCCTGGTCCGCGGGCAGCGTGGCGACATCGCGGCGGGGCCCGCTCAGCAGGTGATGCGTGGCCAGCAGCTCATCCAGCTCTCCCGCCAACCGCACCTGCGAGGCGACCAGCACGATCAGGTGGTCGCAGACCCGTTCCAGGTCGGCGACCAGATGGGAGGACAGCACGACGCTGAGCCCGTGTTCGGCGACGGCCTCCATGAGGTCCTGCAGGAACTCCCGCCGGGCGAGCGGATCCAGGGCGGCGACCGGCTCGTCGAGGATCAGCAGCTCGGGCCGCTTGGCGATGCCCAGCGTCAGGGCGAGCTGGGCGCGCTGACCACCTGAGAGCCTCCCGGCCCGCTGGTCCGGGTTCAGGCCGAGCCGTTCGATCCGGCGGCGTGCCAGGGCGTCGTCCCAGCCAGGGTTGAGCCGGGCACCCAGACGCAGGTGGTCGGCGACGGTCAGGGCGGCGTAGACGGGGGTTTCCTGGGCGACGAAGCCGACCTTGGCCAGCTGCGTGGGTCCGTCTCCGGGCACGCCGCCGCACACCTCGATCGTGCCGGACGTCGGCGTCAGCATGCCGGCCGCCAGGTTCAGCAGCGTCGACTTCCCCGCTCCGTTGGGGCCGACGAGGCCGGTCACGTGCCCGGCCGGCACCTCCAGCGTGCAGTCGGAGAGCGCCCAGCGCTGCCTGTACTTCTTGCCCAGGTGCCGGGCCCGCAGGACTGCGGTCACGCGATGTCCTCCCGCGCGGTCGTCCAGAAGGTGGTCATGAACAGGGCCTCGATGCTCTCGTCGTCGAGCCCGGCCCGGCGGGCCTTGGCCAGCCAGCGCCGCAGCTCCTGGCGCAGCGGGGCATGCGCGGCGAGCGAGGCGTCGGCCAGCGTCCGGGTGACGAACGTCCCGACACCGGGGCGGGCGGCGACGAGCCCCTCGTGTTCGAGCTCTCGATAGGCCTTGAGCACGGTGTTGGGGTTGATCGCCAACCGGGCCACCACCTCCTTGACCGTCGGAAGCCGATCCCCCTCGGCCAGCAGGCCGAGCCGCAGCGCGTGCCGCACCTGCCGGACGATCTGCAGGTACGGCGAGACACCCGACCGGCCGTCCAGATGGAACTCGATCACTGCGCCTCCCATAGGTCTAATGTACTAGCACTATAGAGCATTAGGTGAACAGTATACGGATCTCCCTAATCGGGGCCGTCAACAGGCCGATTGCAGACCGGCGCCCGTCGCGCGGCCCGGTACCGTACGAGACATGCGCGCCGACAGGACGGCACTGATGCTCGCCGCGCTCGTGGCACTGGCCACGGGGTGCGGAGGCGGCGGAGCAGGCCCGCGTGACGCGACCACCTCGCCGCCCTCCGGTGCCGCCCCCGTCCGGGCGACCTCGTCGGCCCCCGGAGGCACCCCGGAAGGCACCCCCGCCGGGACGCCGGGACAGGCCCCGGCGGGCATGGCCCTCGCGGGGAAGGTCGTCGTGCTCGACCCCGGCCACAACGGCGGCAACGCCGCCCACCCGGAGGAGATCAACCGGCCGGTCGACATCATCACCCAGCGCAAACCGTGCAACACCACCGGCACCTCGACCGCCTCCGGCTACCCCGAGCACGCCTTCGCCTGGGACGTGGCACGCAGGCTCCGGCCGCTCCTGGAGAAGCAGGGCGCCGAGGTGGTGCTGACCCGGCCGAACGACCGGGGCGTCGGGCCGTGCATCACCGAGCGGGCCGCCGTCGGCAACAAGGCGCGGGCCGACGCCGTGCTGTCCATCCACGGTGACGGGGCCGCCCCGGGCGGGCGCGGGTTCCACGTGCTGCTGCCGGGGCTGGTGGCCGGGCACAACGACGCCGTCGTCGCGCCGTCGCGCAAGCTCGGGCTGGCCGTCCGCGACGCCTACCGCCGCGGCACCGGCCTGCCGTACGCCACCTACGCCGGCCGCGACGGCCTGGAGACCCGCACCGACCTCGGCGGGCTCAACCTGTCGACCCGGCCGGCGGTGTTCGTCGAATGCGGCAACATGCGCAATCGCGGCGACGCCGCCAAGATGACCGACCCCGCCTTCCGCGAACGCATCGCCGCCTCCCTGGCCACCGGCCTGACGACGTACCTGCGGACCGGATGACTTTCCCGCCGCAATGACGCGGGTTTTCCCGGCGGCGGAATATCCCGGCTACGATTCGGCCCGCTTTTTCGGCGGTTTACCGGCGCCCGTACGGGTCCGTCTCGCCGGTTTCCCGCCGGGGCGGACAAAAGCGGGGACCAGCTCCTCGCACGCGTCCAGCACCTTTTCGCAGGCGGCCAGTTCGGCCTCGGTGTAGGCCAGCAACCGGACGTCGCGCACCCGCGGCGCGGGCTCGCCCGACAGGTGGCCGAGGACGGCGTGGACCATCGTGCGGACCGTCGGCTCGATCTCCGCCCCTCCCGCGCCGGTGCCGAAGATCGGCAGGATCGCCGAGGTGGCGGCCCGCCCGTCGCCGGTGACCTCCTCGGCCCGCGCCAGCGCGTTGCGCACGCACCTGGCCAGATTGTCCACCTGGCGGTAACCGGCGCCCGCGGTGCCGTGCACGGCGGCGGCGTGCACGATGCCCAGCACGCCGTTGCGCTCGGCCAGCGCGTGGGGGCCGGTCACGATGGCGGTGCCCGGCTCCACGGACGGGTGCGCGCCCAGGCGGCTCCTCAGCTCGTCGGCCACCAGGTCCTCGGTCACCCGCCCCGTCACCGGATCGCACCGCGCGCCGCCGTACCGGATCACCGCCGAGACCGAACGCTCGTGGAACCGGGACATCTGCATGTCGGTGTTCTCCGAGTTCACCCAGACGTCGACGCCCTTCACCTCGCTCAGGTCGCCGGTGACCACGACGATCCGCCGGTCGGGAGCGCCCGCCAGCCGGTAGGGCAGGACCCGGGTCTCCTCGATCGGCGCGGGCGGGCCCTGCCCTCCGCCCGCGCCGAGCCGCGCCCGCAGCCGGTCGGCCTCCCTGGTGCGGGCCGTGAGCAGGCGCCGTAACCGGTCCACCACGGCGGCCTCGCGCGAGCTCCGCGAGCCGTACCACCAGATGAAGACGAACATCCCCGCCGCCCCCGTCATGGTGGCGCCCTTCACCCCGGCCGAGAAGTCGCTCTGCGGGAAGAACGAGAAGATCAGCAACACCGGGAAGAGCGCCAGCAGCAACCACGCGATCAGGTGCACCCGCTCGGAGCCGCTCTCGTCGTCCACGCGCCACTGCCACACGTGCGCGCCGAGGCCGACCACGAGACTGAACACCGCCATGGCCAGGACAACGGGTTCGGCATTCATGCGATCTCCCAACGGTCTCAGAGGACGACATTAATCCTTTCCCGCGGCCGGTATCCAGACGGTTCTCCGGCCGGCGTCCCGCGGTTCCGCCATTCGCACCGAACCGATATCTCCCCTCCTTTACCGCGGCGCTCCCCATTCATCCGCCACGCGGTTACCATCGGTATTTGCTCATGCTTTTCCGGCGGACACGGGAGTGGTCTCGCGGATGAATTCCGAAGCGGCGGAGCCAAGGCGTGAGTGGCCCGACACCCTCGACGTCGACGGCCTCGTCGCGGACGGCTGGCGCCCCCGGCCCTTCCGCCAGTTCCTGCTCAAGGTGCACAGCCGGTGCAACCTCGCCTGCGACTACTGCTACGTCTACACGCTGACCGACCAGAGCTGGCGGTCACAGCCGATGATCATGTCGCCGGCCGTGGTGGCGGTGGCCGCCCGCCGGATCGCCGAGCACGCCCGGACCCACCACCTGCGCTCGCTGCGGGTCATCCTGCACGGCGGCGAGCCGCTGCTGGCCGGCCACGCCTACCTCAGCGACGCGATCAGGACCATCCGCGCCGAGGCGGCGCCGGACGTCCGCGTCGAGGCCGTCGTCCAGACCAACGCCGTGCTGCTCGACGAGAAGGCCCTGCGCGCCTTCCACGAGCTCGACCTGAAGGTCGGGGTCAGTCTCGACGGCAGTCCGCGGGCGCACGACCGCAACCGCCGCTACGCCGACGGCCGGGGCAGCCACGAGGCCGTGGCCGCCGCACTGCGCCTGCTCATGGGCGGCAGGTTCCGCGACCTGTACGGCGGGCTGCTGTGCACCATCGACCTGGCCAACGACCCCTTGGAGACCTACGAGGCGCTCATCGCGTTCGACCCGCCGATGATCGACCTGCTGCTGCCGCACGGCACCTGGGAGTCTCCGCCGCCGGGCCGCACCCCCGACCCGTCCCGGACCCCGTACGCCGACTGGCTGATCCAGGTGTTCGACCGCTGGTACGGCTCCGACCGCGACGAGACGGTCGTCAGGCTGTTCCACGAGATCATCCGGCTGCTCCTCGGCGGCGCGTCGGCCAGCGAGGCGGTGGGGCTCACCCCGACGAGCCTGGTGGTCGTGGAGACCGACGGCACGATCGAGCAGACCGACTCGCTCAAGGCCGTCGGTCACGGGGCCGCCGCCACGGGCCTCAACATCGCCGACCACCCCTTCGACGAGGCGCTGCGGCATGCGGGCGTGGTGGCGCGGCAGCTCGGCTGGGCGGCGCTCGGCGAGGAGTGCCGCGCCTGCCGCTACGGGCGGGTGTGCGGCGCCGGGCTCTACCCGCACCGCTACCGGCGCGGCACCGGGTTCCGCAGCCCGTCGGTCTACTGCGCCGACCTCTACCGGCTGATCGGCCACATCCGCTCGCGGCTCGTCGCCGACCTGCGCGGCCCGTGAGCGCCGGACACGTCCGCTTCGTGCGAAGGACATCGTGCGAAGGACATCGTGGGAAGGACATCGTGATGCAGCGCAACCCGCACCGGCTACCCGGCGAGGCGTTCTCCGCCCTGGCGAGGGGCGGGGGAGGGGCGGCCGCGGTCCGGCACCTGCGCGCCGCCGAACGCAGCAGGCACCTGCTGCTGATCCTCGGAGTGGTGGACACGGCCCGGCAGGCGGGTCACCCGCACGCGGGAGTGGCCGCGGGAGCCTACGACGCGCTGGCCGCGCTGGAGAGGCGGGCGCCGACGGCGGTGGACCGGCTGATCCGCCATCCGGCCGTCGGCGCGTGGGCCAGGCACACCGTCTCCGCGCTTCTCGGCCGGCAGGACGGCGCGCACGACCCGGCGGGCCTCGGAGCCGTGGCCGCCGCGGCCGCCGTCGTGGCGGGCGTCCCGTACGAGGGGGACGTCCCCGTCACGGACGGCCGGGTCGTGCTCCCCTCGCTGGGCGCGCTCGCCGTCCCCGCGCCGGACGGGCTCGTCCGCCTGCGAACCGACGGCCACGGCCGGGTGGCGGCCGCCGGACGTGAGGCCGCGGCGGGGGAGGGCCTGGAGTCGGCCGGGTGGCAGGGCCTGCACCGGCTGACCGCCGAGGCCGGCGGACAGCGGCTCAGCGTGCTGCTCGACGACCTCGACCCGTACCGGTGGCCCGCGCGCACCGCCACCCCCGTCAGGATGGCGGACGGCGAGCGCCGCGCCCTGGCCGGCCACCTGCGCGACGCCTGGCGTGTCCTGGTGACCGGCCACTGGACGATCGCCCAGGAGGCCGCCGCCGTCGTCGCCGTGCTCACCCCGATCCTCGGGCCCGAGCACGGGCAGAACAGCGCCTCCTCGGCCGACCTCTTCGGCACCGTCGCGCTCTCCCGGCCGCCGGACGGGCTCTGGCTCGCCGGCACGCTGGCCCACGAGATCCAGCACGCCAAGCTGTCCGCGCTGCTGTCGGTCACCGAACTCGTGCTGCCCGACGACGGGCGGCGGTTCTACGCTCCCTGGCGCGAGGACCCGCGGCCGGCGCACGGGCTGCTGCAGGGCGCCTACGCCTACCTGGGGGTGACGGGCTTCTGGCGACGGCAGCGGTCACTGCTCCCGCCCGGTGACGACCGGTTCCGGGCCGAGGTGGAGTTCGCCCGCTGGCGGGAGTCGGCCCACCACGTGACCGGGACGCTCGCGGCGAGCGGGCGGCTGACGCAGGCGGGGGAGACGTTCGTGGCGGCGATGCGCGGCACGCTGGAGCCGTGGCTGAAGGAGCCCGCCTCCCGCGCGGCCACCGCCGCCGCCCGCCACCAGTCCGAGCTCCACCGGCGCAGGTGGACCAAGGCCCACGGCCACCCCGCCGCCTGAGGCGCCGGTCAGAGCGGGGGCGGGTCGAAGTCCATGTCGACGCGCCCGCCGGCCAGGATCGCCTCCCGGTGGTCACCCGACGGGTTGTCCATGTCCAGGCGTTCGCGCATGTCCGCCAGCAGCCGGTCGGCCTCCTCCTGCTCCCCGACGGCCCGCAGGTCGAGCACGAGGTTGGCCTTCGCGCAGAACGTGATGTAGTGGCCCTCGTCGAACCGGTCGCGCAGCGCCTCCAGGGTGGTGACGCCGATGTCCCTGGCGGCCGTGTGGTCGCCCAGGGCGGCGTGGTCGCTCGCCAGGTTGACGGCATAGGCGAGCAGATAGTTGTGCTCGGGCCCGGGCCGCGCCCGCATGATGGAGCCGATCTCCTCGTTGATCTTGCATGCCTCGGCGGGGTGGCCGCGGAGCCGGTAGACCAGGGCGAGGTTGGACCGGCAGCCCAGCGTGTAGGGGTGGTGTTCGCCGTAGATCTCGCTGTAGCGGGGCACCGCGTCGCGGGTCAGCTCGAAGGCGGACTGCAGATCTCCGGACTTGCGCTGCGCGTTGGCCAGGTTCACGGCGGCGGCCAGGGTGTCGGGATGCGCCATGCCGAACTGCGCCTTGAGCTTGGCGTAGGTGAACTCCGCCAGTTCGAGCGCCTCGCGCACGTCACCGGACATCCGCTTGGCGATCGACAGGTCCTTGGCCGCCATGAGCGTCAGCGGGTGGTCGATCCGCAGCTCCGTGCGGCCGTAGTCGTAGGCGTCGGCGCCCAGGTCGCACGCGTCGGCGAAGTCGCCGCGCAGCCGGGCCACGCGGGCCAGGCCGTTCATCGTGTTGAGGATGTCC
This sequence comes from Nonomuraea muscovyensis, assembly GCF_014207745.1. NCBI lineage: Bacteria > Bacillati > Actinomycetota > Actinomycetes > Streptosporangiales > Streptosporangiaceae > Nonomuraea > Nonomuraea muscovyensis. The sequence continues at coordinate 974,611 of NZ_JACHJB010000001.1, read as the reverse complement.
CACGCGCTCGCGCTGCCGGCGCCGGTGCTCTGCTCCAGGTAGGCGTACTCGTACTCGCGGAAGGCCGCCTCGAACTCGCTGACCAGCGCGTAGTCCAGGGCCAGATTGTTGATCACGCGCAGGGTCCGCTGGTCCGTCACGCCGAAGACCTTCTCGTGCAGCTTGCGCGACTCGAGGTCGGTCTTCCTGGCGGCGGCGAACTCGCCGCGGGCCCGCAGGTTGGCGCCGAAGTTGTTGATGACGCCGAGGGTCTCCTCATGCTCCGGGCCGAGATGCTCGCGCATCATCGCGAGCGTCTCCCGGTTGAGCGTGTACGAGCGGTCGTACTGGCCGAGCTGCCACAGCACGTTGCCGAGATGCCGGCGCACGATGAGCACGTCGGGGTCGATCGGGCCGGCCTTCCCGGTCCACTTGGTCAGGAGTTCTTCGGCGATCTCCCGCGCGGTGCGATAGTCGCCCCGGCGGTAGAGGTAGCGCATCACCTTGACGGCGAACTGCCGGACGCCCGGGTCGTCGCAGTCGGACACCAGCGCCGGCCGCAGGTGGGCCACCAGGTCGGCCCAGGTGCGCCAGGTCGCGGCGTCGTTGGGGTCGCGGGGCGCCCCGTTGGCCAGCAGGCCGTGGACCTCGTGCCGCGTCTCCGCCTGCTTGTCGGGCGGAAGATCGTCACGGACGAGGGCCTGCACCAGCCGGTGCACCTGGATCGTGCGGGTCTCGGAGTCGATCCGGGCCAGGGCGAAGCGGTTGAGCTCGCCGATCGCCTTGGTCACCTTGATCGGTTTGCCCAGCAACTGCGTCAGCCGCGACGACAGCGGGAACTTGCCCTGGCGGAACATGTCACGGGGAATGGGCTCGGGGCCGAAGAACGCGCAGTAGCGCAGGATGTCCACGGCCTCGGGACTGCGCCGCTCCAGTTGCGTCACCGACAGCCGCCACGCGGCGGTCATGGACAGCGGGTACTCGGTCGACTTGTTGGCGCCGAGGAGCTCGCGGGTGCTCTTCTCCAGGGCGTCGAGGTACTCGCCGACGGACATGGCGGTCTGCGCCATCAGCGCGCCCGCCTGTTCGAGGGCGAGCGGGAGGTCGCCCAGTGCCTCGGCCAGCAGGTAGGCCTCGTCCGCGCCGAGCCCCGGCACCCGCTTGCGAAGGAACCCCACGCTCTCCGTCCGGGCGAAGACGTCCACCGACACGGTCTCGGCGGCGGTGTCCCACCGGGTGTTGCGCGAGGTGATCAGGACGTGCCCGTTGGCCGGGATGTAGCCCGTGATGGACTCGGGCTGGTCGGCGTTGTCGAAGACCAGCAACCACCGGTTGTACGGGTCGCCGCGCTGGAGCGCCTCGCGGACGGCCTCCGCCGACTCCTCGGTGCCGACGGTGTCGGCGTGGGCGACGCCGAGGTGCGGGGCCAGCGCCGCCAGCGCGGGAGGCACCAGGACCCGCTGGTCGGCCGTGATCCACCAGACCACGTCGTACTCGCTCCGGTAGCGCCAGGCGTACTCGACGGCGAGCTGGGTCTTGCCCACGCCGCCCAGGCCGTGGAGCGCCTGCGGCAGCGGGACGACCGCGGTCACCGCGCCGCCCATGCTCCGGCGAAGTTGCGCGAGGAGTTCTTCGCGGCCGGTGAAGTTCGTGTTGCGCAACGGTACGCGGCCCCAGACCGAAGGGGTCCTTCCTCGCGCGTCTATGCTCTCCGCCGCCATAACCTGGGACCTCCCGTGCACAGCAGATTGAATCCCCGCTATCGCATCCTAAAGCTTGATTAGCATGGCGTCCCGTCACAGAATCGCATAGTGGGCGGACAGCAAAAACGATCCCGAACTGCCCAGCCGCATATTCGGATATGGGGCGACCGAATACCAGCTCCGGCCCTTGATGGGGAGAAACGCATGAGCGAAGAGCCGACCCGGACCACCGCCTTGATCGACGTCTCCGACCTGCCTCTCGAAGATCTCCGCAATCTCGACAGCGCCCCGCTGCGACGCGTGCTCGAATGCCTGCTCGGAGGGAACGGCGAACCTGTCGCCGGTTTCAATTCCGCGGCCTGAATGGACGCATGTCCCCAAAGATGTGCGGATTTCGTCTGGCGGGCCGGTGAGTGGGATCGGCTCATCGACCAGCTGAGCCGCGGCCACTGCGTGCCCTTCATCGGAGCGGGCGCGTGCACCGGAAGCCTTCCCGACGGCAGAGAGCTCAGCAAGCGGCTCGCCGAGAAGCACAAGTACCCCCTCGATCGGCCCGAGGATCTCATGGAGGTCACCGACTACCTGGTCTGGCACTTCAGCGACGACGTGCCCTACGTCAAGTCGCTGGTCTGCGACGAACTGCGGCAGGGCGAGCCCGATCTGGACGACCCGCTCGAACCGCACAGCCTGCTGGCCGCCCTCCCGCTGCCGATCTACATCACCACTAATTATGATGATTTCCTCTATCGCGCACTGGTTCGTGCGGGTAAATCGCCGAGTGTCGCTATTTGTCCCTGGCATCAGGGGATAGACCACAGCGAGGAACTCCTCAGCAGCGAGGCGGGCTGGAATCCGCGCCCCGAGACCCCGCTCATCTACCATCTGCACGGCAGCCTGCGGCAGCCGCAGTCGATCGTGCTCACCGGCGAGGACTACGAGGAGTTCATCACGAGTCTGGTGGCCGACCAGAGCATCATCCCGCCCGTCATTCGCGGGGCGCTCACGACGAGATCGTTGCTGTTCATCGGCTACGGTATGAGAGATATGACATTTCGTACGATCTTCACCGGTTTGCAGCGCGTCCTGCCCGGGATCGTCCGACGTAGTCATGTGAGCGTGCAGCGGCCTTTGTGCGATCATTCGCTCGGCGGGGGCGGAGCGCAGACCATGCGTTATCTCACGGGCCGCTTCGACCGGAAATGGCGCATTTCCATCTACTGGGGGACGATCGACGAATTCATCGGCGAGCTACGGCGGCGAATGGGACTGGATCATGAGACCCACCGGCATGGTTGAACAGCGGGGAGACCCGTACGTCGGGCCACACCCGTTCGGCGTCCAGGACCGCCACAGGTTCCACGGCCGCGACCGCCAGGCGCACGAGCTGGCCAACCACTGGCAGGCCAACCCGGTGACGATCCTCTGCGGCCCGTCCGGCGTCGGCAAGACCTCCCTGATCCACGCCGGGGTGCTGCCGCTCCTCGACCCCGACTTCATCGACGTGCTGCCGGTCGGCAGCCTGGCGCACGTGGCGGGCGTCCCCGCGGCGGCCCTCGGCGAGGGCCACAATCCGCACGTCCTGGCGGTGCTGGCGTCGTGGTCACCGCACGAGCCGCCGTCCGGTCTCGCCGGGCTGACCATCCGCGCGTTCCTGGAGCGGCGTCCCGCCGGCTACAACCGCTACGGTGATCCGCAGCTCACGCTGGTCGCCGTCGACCAGGCCGAGGACCTGCTGACCGCGCCCGGCGGCGAGCACGCCGCCGGCGACGACTTCCTGCACCAGTTGGGCGACGCCCTGGAGACGTGTCCTGACCTCCGCGTGCTGCTGACCCTCCACGAGGACCAGCTCCCGATGCTGAGCCATCGGGGCAAGCCCTTCAAACAGGCTCTGGAGTACCGGCTGACGGCGCTCGACGCGGACGCCGCGCTCGCGGCGGTCGACGGCCCGCTGCTGGGCACCGGCCGCACGTTCGCGGCCGGCGCCGCCCGCAGGCTGGTGGACGACCTGCTCACCGTGCGGCTCGACACGCCCGACGGCGAGGAGACCCAGCGGCTGGCCCTGGTCGAGCCGCTCCACCTGCAGGTGGTCTGTTCCGCCCTGTGGGCCGCGCTGCCGGCCGGCGAGCGGGTCATCACGGTCGAGCAGGTGAGCGAGCTCGGTGACACCGGCCGCGCCCTCGCCGGTTTCTGCGACCGGATGATCGAGGAGGCGGCCCACGAGGTCTTCCACGGCGAGACCGACCTGCTGCGGACGGCGCTGCGTGGCGCGTTCGTCACCGGGCGAGGCCGTCGCAGGCCGGTCGGGCTGGGCGCGACGGAGACGGCCGGCCTGCCGAACACGGTGATCAGGGCCCTGGTCGACCGGCACATCCTGCGGCTGGAGGAGTATCCGGCGGGCGGCCAGTGCCTGCTGTCCCACGACCACCTCGTGCGCGCCCTCATGCGGGGCGGGGCGGGCAAGCACGCCGACGCCCCTCCCGACCTGGCGGAGCACCGGCGGCGCGCCGAGCTGGCGCTGCGCGAGGGCGACTTCCAGCGGGCCGCGACCTACGCCGAGGTGGCGCTGCGCCACTGCGGGCCGAACATGCGCCGGCGTGCCGAGATCGAGTCCCTGCTCGGGGACATCGCCTACCGCGACGACCGGCTCGCCGGAGCCGTGGAGCACCACAGCCGGGCGGCGGCCCTCCTGCAGGGCGTCGCCGGCGCCGACGCCGAACTGGCCGCACAGCTCCTGGCCATCGGGCGCATCAGGATCCGCCAGGGACATCTCGAACTGGCCCTGAACGAGCTGGAGGCCGCCGCCCGGCGCCGCCCCGGCGACCCCGCGGTCCAGACCCAGCTCGCGCTCGCCCTGTGGGCGGGCGGATCGGCCAACGGAGCCCTGGACCTGCTCGACGAGGTCCTCGGCCGCGAGGGGGACCGGGGCGAGGCGTTGCGCGCGCGCGGCGAGATCCTGGCCGACCTCGGGCGGTCCGAGGCGGCGTTGCGGGATCTCGGCCAGGTGGGACCGCTGTCCTCGCCCTCGGCGCGGGCGGCCTACGCGCTGGCGCTCGCGCTGGCCGGACGGATCGCCGAGGCGATGGAGTGCGTGCCCGCGGCGGAGGGCGAGACGAGCGCCGTCGTGCTGCTGCGGATCGCCCGGGTCCACGAGGCCGCCGGGCGGACGGAGGAGGCGGCCGTCCTGGCCCGCAGGGCGCGGGAGAGCCGGCTGCCGCTGCCCGTCCACCTGGCCGCGGAAGCCGGCCGATTGGGCGGCTTCTAATCAACCGGGTTCGCGCGTTTCAAATCTTGATGATGCACTACTGTTGCCCCGGTGGTTGAGTGCCGCTTATCGCCGGAGCTACCCGAGACTCGCTTCATGCACCCTGCCGGTCCTCAGGAGCGAGGGCCTCTAGAGGTCCTCTCGGCATACGCGGGATTTCGCTGGATATCGGCAGGTTCGGCCGCGTCGATGGTCGGCACGCGGGCGCTGGGCGTCGTCTACCCTCTGCTCGCCGTCCTGGTGACGGAGTCCGTCGCCTGGGCGGGATGGGTGGTTTTCGCCTGGTCGGTGCCTATGTTGCTCTATGTCCCGGCCGGTGCCATGGTCGCCCGATGGAATCCCCGGCGGGTCCTGCTGTGGACGGAGAGCATCCGGGCCCTTTCGATAGCGAGTATCGGTGTCGCGCTGGTGTGGTGGGAGCTCCAGATATGGCACCTTCTCCTCGTCGCCTTTTGTGAAGCGGCCCTCGCCGTCTTTTCGTCGCTGGCGGAAACTACCCTTATTTCCGCAATAGTCGACAAAAAGGATATCGGGGGCGCAATGGCCGTGCACGAGAGCAGCGTGCACGTGGCCGTGCTCGCCGGCCGCCCGATCGGCGGGCTGCTCTTCGGGCTCGGGCCCGCCGCCCCGGTCCTCGCCCATCTCGCCCTCACCGCCGGCTTCCTCTACGCGCTGCGCAGACTGAAACGGCCCGACACGTCCCGGTCGGACCGGTCGCTGCTCGCCGAGATCCACAGCGGGCTGCGGGAGGCGCACGACCACCAGTTCATCCGGGTGGCCACCTGGCTCGTCGCCGCGCTCAACCTCATCGTGCAGGCCCTGCTCATCGTCGTCATCGCCGCCGCCCTGGTGGAGGGCGTGCCGCCCCTGCTCACCGGGCTGGTGCTGGCCGCCAGCGGCGTCGGCGGGATGATCGGCTCGATGGCGGCACCGGGCAGGGAACGCCTGTCCGCCTGGATCGCCGGCAAGACGTCCGGCGTGCCGGTGGTCGAACGGCTCGCCGACGCGGCGGGACTGACCGGCGGGGCACGCTCGACGCTCGTCCTGCACACGTGGCTGTGGGTGTCGGCGTTCGTCCTCGCCGCGAGCATGAGCACGCCGGTGTCCTTCTTCGCCGCGCTGATGCTCATGGGCCTGGGCGGCGGGCTGAGCAACGTGACGATCCGAACGGTGATCGGCCGGCTCGAACACTCCCTCGTCGCCCGGGTCACGGGTGTCCACCGGCTGGTGACCCACGGCGCCTCGGCGCTCGGCCCGCTCGTCGGCACCGCCCTCATCATGACGTTCGGCGTGCGGGCGGCGGTCTTCGTGCTCATGGGGCTGACCCTGGTCATCGCGGTGGTGGTCACGTGGCTGCCGGGGGTGCGCGCCAGCCTGTCGCCCGGACGGGCGGCCGTGGGCGAGGGCGAGCTGCGCGTGGCCGGGGCCCCCTTCGCCGCCGGCCAGCCTGAGTCCGCCGCGCCGGTCGAGTCCGGTGCGGGCGACGGGCTGGGCGAGGTGCCGTTCCAGACGCCGAGGCAGGCCACCGCCTGACCGGCCGGGTGCCGTGATCAGACCGGACGGCGGCCGGTAGCCTGGGGGCGCCGGTGAGCGTACGGACAGGGAGGGGCCGGGGCATGGCGCCGAAGATCGCGACCGCGCGGCGGGTGGAGCTGCCCGAGTTGCTGGAGTTCCTGCGGCTCCGGCACCGGGGCCTGCTGGCGACCGCCCGCGCCGACGGGCGGCCGCAGCTCTCGCCGGTCACCTGCGGCGTCGACGAGGGCGGGCGGATCGTGGTCTCCACCTACCCCGACCGCGCCAAGACGCGCAACGCCCGCCGCGACGAGCGGGCCTCGATCTGCGTGCTTTCCGACGACTGGGACGGCCCGTACGTCCAGGTCGACGGGCGCGCCGAGGTGCTCGACATGCCCGAGGCCGCCGACGCGCTCGTCGAGTACTACCGGTGCATCGCCGGGGAGCACCCCGACTGGGACGAGTACCGGGCCGCCATGCGCCGCCAGGGCAAGTCGCTGATCCGGATCCACGTCGAGCGGTGGGGGCCCATCGCGACCGGTGGGTTCCCGGCCCGGCTGACGGACGGCGGGTGACCCGCCGGTCCCGGCGGGTCCCGTGACCGGGTGAGCGGGCCGGCTCAGGTGTCCGCGATGTGGTTGGCGGCCACGTAGCCGAACGTCATGGCGGGGCCGAGGGTCGAGCCGGCCCCGGCGTAGCTGTGGCCCATCACGGCGCCGCTGGCGTTGCCCGCCGCGTACAGGCCGGGGATGACCGAGCCGTCCGCCCGCAGCACGCGCGCCCGCGCGTCCGTGCGCATGCCACCCTTGGTGCCCAGGTCGCCGGGGACGATCCTGAACGCGTAGAACGGCGGCAGCCAGAGGGGGGCCAGGCAGGGGTTCGGTTTGACGTACGGGTCGGCGTAGTAGCGGTCGTAGACGCTGTCGCCCCGGTGGAAGTCGTCGTCGCGCCCCTTCAGCGCGAAGCCGTTGAAGCGGTTGACGGTGGCGCGCAGGGCCGCCGACGGGACGCCGATCTTCTGCGCGAGCTGCTCGACCGTCGCCGCCCGGAACACGGCTCCGGCGTCGTACCAGGAGTCGGGCAGCGGGAGCAGCGGGGCGACGTCCTTGAACAGGTAGCGGTTGCGGTAGTTCTGGTCGACGATCAGCCAGCACGGGATGTGCGGCGCCGACGGCGTGTTGCGGTCGTACATGACGTGCACCACGTCGCTGTAGGGCGCGCCCTCGTTGACGAAGCGCGCGCCGTTGCCGTTGACCAGGATGCAGCCGGGCAGGGTGCGCTCGGCCAGGCAGAAGTACGGCTCGCCGGGCAGCGGGATGGCCGGGCCCCACCAGGCGTCGTCCATCAGGTCCAGGGCCGCGCCGGCCCGCTCGCCCGCCTCGATGCCGTCGCCGGTGTTCTCCTTGGCGCCGACGGTCCAGCTCGTGCCGATGGGCTGGCGCTGGAACTCCGCGCGCATGGCGGCGCTGTGCTCGAACCCGCCGGAGCCGACGACGACGCCGCGCCGGGCCCGGACCAGGGTCCGGGCGCCGTCGCGGTCCGCCGTCACGCCGGTGACGCGGCCGGACTCGACGTGCAGGTCGAGGAGCGGGGTGTCCAGCCAGACCGGCACGCCGGCCGCCAGCAGCCCGGCGCGCAGTCCCGCGGCCAGGGCCTGGCCCATGGTCAGCGGCTTCTCGCCGCGCAGCGCGGCCGCGGTGCCCCGGGCCAGGCAGGCGGCGCTGACCTCCAGGCCCTTGGGGTTCACCGCGGTCAGCGTCAGCCACTTGTAGTCGGCGCTGAAGACGACCATCCCGGCGGGGGTGGGGATGTAGGCGGGGTTGAGGCGGGCCAGCTCGTCGCCGAGCATCCGGCCGTCGAGCTGGTCGGGCTCGATGCTGCGGCCGTCCGGCATGCCGCCGGGGAACTCCGGATAGTAGTCGGAGTAGCCCTCCATGAAGCGGAACCGCAGCGGGCTGTTGCGCATGACGAACGACAGCATGGCCGGGCCGTTGGCGAGGAAGGCCCGCTGCCGGTCGGCGGGCACCGTGTCGCCGACCACGCGGGCCAGGTAGGCGGCGGCCTTGGCGGGGGTGTCGGGCACGCCGGCGGCGAGGATCACCTCGTTGCACGGGATCCAGATGCCGGCCCCGGATCGGGCTGCCGAGCCGCCGAACGTGGGGGCCTTCTCGATGACGAGGGTGCGCAGTCCGCGCCTGGCGGCGGTGAGCGCGGCGGTCATCCCGGCGGCCCCTGACCCCGCCACGACCACGTCGTACTCGGCCTCGGCGGAGCGGGTGCGGGCCGCGTGGGCGGGCCGGTGGCCGAGCGTCGCGCCCGCGACGAGCGCGCCGCCCGCCAGCGCGGCCCCCTTGATGACGGCCCGGCGGCTGTGCCCCGCACCGGTCTCCCCGGCGGGTGGGGCGGCGGGCGGGACCGTCCGAGGGGGTGGCGGGGGGAGGGCAGGTGCGTCGGCCATGCTGGCATCCCTTCGCGTGCGTGCGCTGCGACGGCGGGCACCCCACCGGCGGCAGCCGGAGGAACGATCGCGCCGGCACCTCGCGCCGGGTGCGACGGCCACGGACGGGGCCGATGCCGACCCCTGACTGATCGCAAGCATGCGCTTGGTTGGTTTAACTGTCAACACACCGCCCGGCCGCACGGCGGACAATGGGAGGCATGCGTAAATACGTGATCATGGGGGTGCAGGGGAGCGGCAAGGGCACGCAGGCGACACTGCTCGCCGGCGACCTGGACCTGACCCACATCAGCGTCGGTGACATCTTCCGCTGGCACGTCAAACAGCACACCAAGCTGGGAGCCCAGGTCAGGCGGCTGGTCGCGGCCGGTGAGCTGGTCGGCGACGACCTGGTGGAGGAGGTGGTCGGCGAGCGGCTGCGGCAGCACGACTGGAACTACGGCTTCGTCATCGACGGCTTCCCGCGCAACCGGCGCCAGGCGGAGTTCTTCCTGGAGAGCTACGACATCGACGGCGTCATCCACCTGGACCTGCCCGACGACGAGGTGCGGCGGCGCGTGCTGGCCCGGCGGCTGTGCTCGCGGTGCGGCATGGACTACAACCTCATCGCGCACCGCCCCGAGGTCGAGGGACGCTGCGACGTGTGCGGGGGCGAGCTCGTCACCCGGGCCGACGACACCCCGGAGGCGCTGGCAAGGCGGTTGCGCGACTACCACGACAAGACCGACCCGGTGCTGGAGCTGTTCCGCGGCAAGGAGTATGTGACGACGATCGACGCCCGCGGCGACAAGGCGAGCATCCAGCGGACCGTCCGCGACCGGCTCGGCCTGCCGCCCTACACGCCCTGAGACGGCCCTTCGGCCTCGGGGGTCAGGACTTCCGGCCCTGTCCTCCGGCGGCGGCCCGCGGTCCGATGGAGGCGGGACAAAGGAGGAACCATGATCGTTGTCGGTGTCGACGGGTCGGTACCCTCGCGGGCCGCGGTCGAATGGGCGGTCGACGATGCTCTGCGTACGCACAAGCCGTTGCGCATCGTGCACGCGGTGGACCGCTCCCCCTACCAGATCGCGAAGTTCCCCGGTGCCGAGTGGCCGGACGCCCTCGTCAAGGCCGGGCAGAAGATCCTGGACGAGGCGCTGGCCGTCGCGCGCGACCGCCAGCCGTCCGTGGACGTCACCACGAAGCTGGAGGACGGCGCGCCGGCCCTCGTGCTCACCGGGCAGGACGCGGCGGCCACCGAGATCGTGGTCGGCAGCCGCGGCCACGGCGGGTTCGCCGGCGCGCTGCTCGGCTCCGTCAGCGGCCACGTCGCGGGCCGGGCCCGCTGCCCCGTCGTGGTCGTGCGAGGCGCCCCGCAGCAGGCCCGCGGTCAGGTCGTGGTGGGTGTGGACGACTCGCAGGAGTCCGAGCCCGCGCTCCGCTACGCCTTCGAGCAGGCGATGCTGCGCGGCGCGACGCTGCGGGCGATCCACGCCTGGCAGCTCCCCGTGCACGCGTTCGCGCCGGAGATCGCCTACGACATGGACGACATCCGGACCGCCCAGTACCAGATCGTCCGGGCCGCGCTCGAACGGTTCGAGAAGGAGTATCCGCAGGTCACCGTGGTCGAGGACATCCAGTCCGGGCACCCCGTGGAGGCGTTGACCAGGGCGTCGGCCGACGGCGACCTGGTCGTCGTGGGCTCCCACGGGCGCGGCGGGCTCGGCGCGATGCTGCTCGGCTCGGTCAGCCGCGGCGTGCTGCACCACGCCCACTGCCCGGTCGCCGTCGTCCGCTCCCGGCCCGAAGGCCCGCAGGACGCGGGGACCTAGGGCCCTGCGGGCGGTGACGTTCGCCGCTGCCGCACCCGTGGCGGCAGCGGCATCGTTGAGGGCGAGAGGAAGGTGGCGGCAATGTCAATCCAGGTCAAGGACGTCATGGGGCGGGTGGCGATCACCGTCACGAAGAACGCGTCGTTCGCCGACATCGTGGCGGCGATGAAGCGGTATGCCGTCGGCGCGGTCACCGTGATCGACGCGGACCGCCGCCCGGTGGGCATCGTGTCGGAGGAGGACCTGCTGCTGAAGGAGACCCTTCCGGCCCGGCGCAGCGTCCCGGTCTTCGAGTCGCGCAGGCGGCGCCAGGAGCACCGGAAGGCGGCGGGCGTGACCGCGGCCGAGCTGATGACCGCTCCGGCGATCACCGTCACCCCCGGCACGTCGGTCCGCGACGCCGCCGAGCTGATGCGCGACAGGCGGATCAAGCAGCTCCCCGTCATCGACCCGGTGACCGGGCGTGCCAGCGGGACGCTGCACCAGCGCGACGTGCTGCGCGTCTTCGCCCGGCCGGCGGCCGAGCTGGAGGCCGAGATCAACGCCCTGCTGCCGGATCCGGCCGCGTTCTGGGTCGAGATCGACGGGGGCGTCGTGAGCATCCGCGGCACCGTCGAGTGGAGCTCCCAGGTCGTCGACCTGGCCGAGGCCATCCGCCGGATCGAGGGCGTCGTGGACGTCGTCACGGACCTGTCCTACGACAAGGAGGACCTGCTGATCGTGCCGCCGCTGCTGTGAGCCCCGCCCGGGCTCCGGTGCCCGGCGGGCCAACCCGCGGGGCACCGGCCACCTCGTCGGCGGTGGGACCACCGAGAGGCCCATCCCCGAAGGTCCCGCCGCCGGCCGGCCGGCCACGTCCGACGTGGCCGGCTTTTCGCCGTCCTCACCCGCGCCGTCCTCGGCTGCGCCGTCTCCGCCTGCGCCGTCCTCACCCGCGCCGTCTCCGCCGGTGGCGTCCCAGCCTTCCCATCTGCCTGGTGATCTGCCTGGGGCCGGGTGCCGGGTGCGCGGGCATGCCGAACGCCCGGGCCGGAAGGCCCGGGCGTTCGCGCGCTGCGGCGATCAGTGCGGCCAGGACCAGTCGCTGATCTCCGGGACGTCCTCGCCGAACTCGCGGGTGTGGGCCCGCGCGTGCAGCCGGGCGTCGCTCATCCGCTGGCGCAGGTGCGCCTGGGCGGTGCCGAGGCCGGGCACCCGGTCGATGACGTCCATGACCAGGTGGTAGCGGTCGATGTCGTTGAGCATCGCCATGTCGAACGGTGTGGTGGTGGTGCCCTCCTCCTTGTAGCCGCGCACGTGCAGGTTGTCGTGGCCGTGGCGGCGGTAGGTGAGTCGGTGGATCAGCCAGGGGTAGCCGTGGAAGTTGAAGATGATCGGCTTGTCGGTGGTGAACAGCGCGTCGAACTCGGCGTCGGACATGCCGTGCGGGTGCTCGGACGGCGGCTGCAGGCGCATCAGGTCGACCACGTTGACGACGCGCACCTTCAGCTCGGGCAGGTGCTCGCGCAGCAGCGCGGCGGCCGCGAGGGTCTCCAGGGTGGGCACGTCACCGGCACAGGCGAGCACCACGTCGGGCTCGCCTCCTTCGTCGGTGCTGGCCCAGGGCAGGATGCCCACGCCGCGGGTGCAGTGCGCGATGGCCTCGTCCATGGGGAACAAGTCGAGCACGGGCTGCTTGCCGGCGACGATGACGTTGACGTAGTCGTGCGAGCGCAGGCAGTGGTCGGCCACCGACAGCAGGGTGTTGGCGTCCGGCGGCAGGTAGACCCGCACCACCGAGGCCTTCTTGTTCACCACCACGTCGAGGAAGCCGGGGTCCTGGTGGCTGAACCCGTTGTGGTCCTGCCGCCACACGTGCGACGACAGCAGATAGTTGAGCGAGGCGACCGGCCGCCGCCACGGGATCTTCTGGGCCGACTCCAGCCACTTGGCGTGCTGGTTGAACATGGCGTCGATGATGTGGATGAACGCCTCGTAGCAGTTGAACAGGCCGTGCCGGCCGGTCAGCAGGTAGCCCTCCAGCCAGCCCTGGCACAGGTGCTCCGACAGCACCTCCATGACCCGCCCGCCGGGGGCGAGGTGCTCGTCTGTGGGCTCGATGCGGGCGTTCCAGGCGCGGTCGGTCACGGAGAAGACGTCCGACAGCCGGTTGGAGGCGGTCTCGTCGGGGCCCATCAGCCGGAACGTGCGCGGGTTGGCCACGACCACGTCGCGCAGCAGGCCGCCGAGCACGCGGGTGGGCTCGCTGGTCTGCGTCGCGGGCGTCTTGATCTCCACGGCGTGCGTGCGGAAGTCGGGCATGCGCAGCGGGGCGAGCAGCTCGCCGCCGTTGGCGTGCGGGTTGGCGCTCATCCGGCGCGGCCCCTCCGGCACCGTCTCCAGCACGGCGGACACGGGCCTGCCGTCGGCGTCGAACAGCTCCTCGGGCCGGTAGGAGCGCATCCACTGCTCCAGCATCGCCAGGTGCTCGGGGTTGTCGCGGACGCCCGACAGCGGCACCTGGTGGGCCCGCCAGGTGCCCTCGACCAGCACCCCGTCCACCTCGTGCGGCCCGGTCCAGCCCTTCGGCGTCCGCAGGATGATCATTGGAAGGCGGTCGGCGCGCCCGGCGCGGTAGGCGGCGATCTCCTCGAACGTCTCGTCCAGGGTCGTCAGCATCTCGCCGTGGTCGGGGCCGACGATGTGGGGGCGGTAGCCGTACCCCTCCATGAGCTTGAGCAGCTCTTCCTCGGGGATGCGGGCCAGCACGGTCGGGTTGGCGATCTTGTAGCCGTTCAGGTGCAGGATCGGCAGCACCACGCCGTCGCGGCGGTGGTCGAGCAGCTTGTTGGAGTGCCAGCTCGCGGCCAGCGGCCCGGTCTCCGCCTCGCCGTCGCCGACGACGCAGGCCACCACCAGGTCCGGGTTGTCGAAGGCGGCGCCGAAGGCGTGCGCCAGCGAATAGCCGAGCTCGCCGCCCTCGTGGATGGAGCCGGGCGTCTCCGGCGCGACGTGGCTGGGGATGCCGCCGGGGAAGGAGAACTGGCGGAACAGCCGCTGCATCCCGGCCCTGTCCTGCGAGACCTCGGGGTACTTCTCGGAGTAGGAGCCCTCAAGCCAGGCGTGCGCCACCGCGGCGGGGCCGCCGTGGCCGGGACCGGCGATGTAGATCATGTCCTGGTCGCGTTCGCGGATGACCCGGTTGAGATGGGCGAAGCAGAAGTTCAGGCCCGGCGTGGTGCCCCAGTGGCCCAGCAGGCGCGGCTTGACGTGCTCGGGCCGGAGCGGCTCCGTCAGCAGCGGGTTGTCCAGCAGGTAGATCTGGCCGACCGACAAGTAGTTCGCCGCCCGCCAGTACGCGTCTATGTGGTCGACGACGCCCATGCGATGTCCTCCCGTGGTTGGGTGCTCAGCTCCCTACTGTCCCCCTACCCCGGATTCCACGCTGCCGGCAGAGGTCATCGCCGGCAGGGCCGAAAGTCCCCGCGGTCGCGTCCGGCGTTCAGGCGCCGCCCCAGACGGGCACGTCGACGACGTCGTCGTGCTTCCAGGTGAGCGTGTCGCGCACCGTCACGACGCCGTCGACGCCGCGGGCCACCCGGGCGAGCGTGATGGCCTCGCTGTGCCGGGTCACGGTCCCGGCCAGGGTCACGACCCCGTCGGCCACCGTGACGTCCAGCGATGCGGGATCGGTCCAGGGGGCGGTGAGCGGGATGCTCCCCACCAGCTCGCGCCTGATGTCCTCGTCGGCGCGGACGAACACCTTGAGCAGGTCGCGACGGCTGACGATGCCGACCAGCCGGCCGCCGGCGTCGACGACGGGCAGTCGCTTGATGCCGTGCCGGTCCATCAGCCGGGCGGCCAGCACGACGGGGGAGTCGGGCGTCGTCACGTACGCCGGGTGGGTCATGAGCTCGCCCGCGGTCTCGCCCATGGCCTTGCGGTGGCCGCTGCCCTCGCTGCTCATCGAGTGGCGGATCCGCGCCCGGAGCGACGGCCGGTAGTCGTCGCCGCGGAAGCGCGCCCTGAACTCCTCCTTGGCCAGCAGGTCGGCCTCGGACACGACGCCCTTGACATGGCCGTCGGAGTCCACGACCGGCAGACCGCTGACGCCCTTGTCGATCAGGAGCTGGGCGACCGCGTGGAAGGAGGCGTCCTGCTCGACCGCCGTCACGTCCGTCGTCATCACGTCCCGGATGGTCATGCTCATGTGGCTGCCCTCCTCCTCGCCGACACTCCCATCGCACCTCGCGGCGGCTCCGGGCCGTAGGGCCGTAAGTCCCCTGCTGACCTGGTCTTTTGTCCGGTCGGCGACAGGTGCGGGCCGCCGCCGCGACCGGGTGCCGTGCCGGGAACGGGCCCTCCAGGGCGCCGGGCCGGGGCCTTAGGTCCCACCGGGGCGGGTCGTACGGCACTGCTGCACCAAGGGCTGGTAAAGGTTTGCTTGAGGTGTGACAAGGACAGTGACACCGCGAGGAGAGGGGGCCGTCATGGCCGCCACGATCAACAAGCCCGCCATCCGCATGCACGCCGCCGCAGCGACCCGCCGTCCCGTCGACTACGTCTGGGCCCTCACCCGGATCGCGATCGGCTGGATCTTCCTGTGGGCCTTCCTCGACAAGACCTTCGGCTGGGGTTTCGCCACTCCGGCGAAGCGGGCCTGGCTCGAAGGCGGCAGCCCCACCACCGGCTTCCTCAAGGGCACGGGCGAGAACGCCCTCGGCGGGTTCTTCGGCGCCCTGGCCGGACAGGCCTGGGTGGACTGGCTGTTCATGGCCGGTCTGCTCGGCGTCGGAGCCGCCCTCGTCCTGGGCGTCGGCACCCGCGTCGCCGCCGCGGCCGGCGGTCTGATGCTGCTCCTCATGTGGGCGGCCGAACTGCCCCTCACCACCAACCCCTTCATGGACGACCACATCGTCTACGCGATCGTGCTGGTCGGGCTGGCCATGGCCAACGCGGGCGCCACTCTCGGACTCGGCAACCTGCCGATCGTCCAGCGCCACGCCCTGCTGAAGTAGCCGCCACCGTGCGGCCGCCGGCGCCCCCACCCCGCTCCCGCGGGGTGGGCATCGCCATGTCCGAGGCACTCCACCACCGGCGCGGGCCGGCCGGCACCGGGCGGGTCAGGTGGCGCGCGTCAGGTGGCGCGGGTCAGGCGGCACGGAAGCTGACCACGGGCCGGCCGTTGACCGTCATCCCGGTGTCGGCCATCGAGTCCACCACCGCCCGCGCGGGCAACCCGACGGCCAGCAGCCGCTGCGCCTTCTTCGCGTTGATCAGGAACGGCAGGCCCACGCCCGCCAGGACGAGCATCGTCCCATCCGTGATCGCCACCGCCATCAGGATTCCGCTTCCCGCACCCACCGCGGCCCTCCACCGGCTCTCCGCCTCGCCGGCGGCACCTTTGACCATAAAAGGTTGGGAGCAGTGGTATTCAGGTGGAATTGCACACCGCTTGATGACTGGTTACCCGTGCGCCGGTGGCGACCAATGTCGGGACGGGCCCGCTCACACCGACCAGGACGCCCGCTCGTTCAGCGCCGACGGGACGAAACCGGCCGTCTGCTTGTACCGGAGCGCGATCTCCTCCAGCTCCTCCCGGGGGACGACGTCCTCGATCTGCTGGAAGCCCTGCGGGGCGCGCTGGTGCGCCAGCGCCAGGACCACCTCGGGGCCGTCCTTGCGATTGGACTTCACGATCTCGGTCGTCGTGGGCCGGCGCAGGCTCTCGTAGAACTCCAGCCCCTTGCCGGTCGCCAGGGCGTAGGCCAGGACCCGGGCGTCGATGACGGCCTGCGTGCCGCCGTTGGAGCCGGTCGGGTACATGGGGTGCGCCGCGTCGCCCAGCAGCGTGACCCGGTCCGTCGACCAGTAGGGCAGCGGGTCGCGGTCCACCATCGGATACTCGTAGACCGCCTCCGCATCTGAGATCAGGGCGGGCACGTCCAACCAGTCGAAGTGCCAGTCGGCCACATGGTGGAAGAATTTCTCCACCTCCACCCGCCGGTTCCAGTCGCCCCGCGGCACGGTCTCGGGCGCCTTGCGCTGGATCGCCCAGTTGATCAGCACGCGGCCGTCGGGCTCCGGCGGGGCGATGGGGTAGATGACGACCCGCTGGGTGTCGTCACCGGCCATCAGCATGGACCGGCCCGTCATGAACGGCTTGGCGTACGTGGTGCCGCGCCAGAGCACCTGCCCGCTCCACAGCGGATCGCCCTCCTCCGGGAAGAGCGCGGCGCGCACGCTGGAGCGGATGCCGTCGGCGCCCACCAGCAGGTCGGCGTCGTGGTCGAGGGTCGTGATGGGCGAGCCCGTCACCACCGAGTCGGGGCCGAGCCGCTCGCGCACCGCCTCCAGCAGCATGAACTGCAGGCGGCCCCGGTGGATCGAGTACTGCGGCCAGTTGTAGCCCGCGGCCACGCCACGCGGCTCCGACCAGATGAGCCGGCCGTACCGGTTGGCGTACGTCAGGTCCGCCGTCGGCACGCCGATCCGCGCCAGCCGGTCACCCAGCCCGAGCTCGGTCAGCTCGCGCACGGCGTGCGGCAGGATGTTGATCCCCACCCCGAGCGGCCGGATCTCCTTGGTCGCCTCGTGCACGACCACATCGGTGATGCCGGCGGCGTGCAGGCTGAGAGCCGTGGTGAGGCCCCCGATCCCGGCTCCGGCGATGACTACGCGCAATGCAGACCTCCTAGACGGCATGAAGATCCTGCACGCTCCCGCCTCGATCTTCAAGACCGCGCAGGGAGCGGAACGATCACACTGCGTGCCGGTCGGGCTCGGGGGACCGGGCCGGGAGGCGGGGGTGTTCGCGTCGCCGGTGGCGGGCCAGGATGGCGCGGGCGGCCACCGCGACGCAGCACGCCCCGAGCAGCAGCCCCCACAGCACGTCCGACAGGAAGTGCATGCCCCGGTACAGGCGGGAGAAGGCGACGATCAACGGCACCGCCACGCCCAGCGTCCACACCAGGGCCCGCGGGGCCGGGCGACGCAGGCGCAGGGCGAGCAGCAGCGCGACCGCGCAGTAGAAGCCGACGGCGGCGCTGACGTGTCCCGAGGGGAAGGAGGAGGTGGGCGGGGCCGGGTCGAGGTGATGCACCGGCGGCCGGTGGCGGGCCACCAGGGCGCTCGTCGCCAGGAAGATGAGCGACTGGCTCCAGACGGCCGCCACCAGGAACGCCGCCTCGTACCAGCGCCGGCGGACCAGGCCGAGGAACACCGCGGTCACGGCCGTCAGGGCCACGACGTACGGGGTGTCGGACAGGCTGGTGCCGATGTCGGTCAGCGTGTTCCACAGGCCGGTGCGCCCGGCGGCCAGGCCGGTGTTCACCGCCGCCTCGCCGGTGGGCAGCGACGTGATCAGCTCACCGGCGCCGTAGGTCACCGCGGTGAGCGCGACGAGCGGTAACAGCAGGGCGGAGGCGTAGTACCTCAGGTGGTCAGTCACGGATCACCCGCACCGACTCCGGCTCGACGCCGTCGCGCGGCGGCGCGGCCGGTCTGCGGCCCGCGTGCCGGCGCCAGGTCTCGAACGCCGCGGTCGTGGCGGCGATCACCGCCATGCCCAGCACGATCCCGCCGAGCACGTCGCTCACCCAGTGCACGGCGAGGGCTACCCGGGTGAAGGACACCGTCACGACGAGGAACGCGGCCACGGTCCAGGCCGGCCGCCTGCCCCACCGCGGCAGCATCGGCAGCAGGGCCAGCACGATCACGCCGGCGCCGAGCGTGACGGTCAGGGCGTGACCCGAGGGGAACGCCTCACCCGGCGCCAGCGCGACGGGGTCGGGCAGGTGGGGCCTGGCCCGGTCCACGACGAGCTTGAGTCCCGCACCGAGCAGCCCGCCCACGGTGATCGTGGTGATCGCCCACAGGGCGAGCCTGGGCGCTCCCCGGCAGGCGAGCCAGCCGGCGAGCACGGCCACGGCGATGCGCCACGGCCACGGCCCGAACACGTCCGTCCAGACGATCATCACCGCCGTGACGTCGGGGTTGGCCAGCGCGTAGGCGTGCAGCGCACGCGCGACGCCGGCGTCCAGGTCGTTCAGCGGCATCCTGGCGACGACGAGCAGCAGCGTGAACGGGATCATCACGAGGGCCACCGCGAAGGACGCGAGGGCCAGCCGCAGTCCCAGGCCGCGGTCCCGGTCGGGGTGTGTGCTCGTCCAGCGAGTGGTGATCATGCGTGGGGCGCGCCCTTTCTCCTCGTGCGGACCGGTCGTGGATCTGGAACCGGCTACCCGGGGGAGAGGCGATCATCCCTCTCCGGTCCGTCACGGGGAGCGCACCGGCGCCGGGCGCGTCGCGCGCCGGGCGCCGCGTCGGGCACCATGGAAGGGTGACGGGAAGCAGCGAAGGGTGACGGGAAGCGCGCACGCCGCCGGCGTGTCCCGGGGTCTCGCGCCGCCCCCTCGGCCCGCGCCGACCCCGCAGCCCGCGCAACCCGAGCAGCCCGCGCAGTCCGTGTCGTTCGCGTCGCTGGTCGAGCTGGTCGCCGGGGGAGGCGTGGCGGTCCTCAGCGGGGCGGGCCTGTCCACGGAGTCCGGCATCCCCGACTACCGGGGCCCCACCGGCCGGGCCCGGCGGGCGGAGCCGATGACGTACCAGCGGTTCGTGGGCAGCGCGCAGGCGCGGCGGCGCTACTGGGCGCGCAGCCACGTCGGGTGGCGGCAGATCGGCCAGGCCCGGCCCAACACCGGGCACCACGCGGTGGCCGAGCTGGAGCGGCACGGCCTGCTCGCCGGGATCGTCACCCAGAACGTCGACGGCCTGCACCAGGCGGCCGGCGCCCGGCGGGTGATCGAGCTGCACGGCGGCCTCGACCGGGTCGCCTGCCTGTCGTGCCGGCGGCGCACCTCCCGCACCGAGCTGGACCACCGCCTGCGCGAGGCCAACCCCGGCTGGGAGGCGAGCGGGCGGATCAACCCCGACGGCGACGCCGTCCTCACCGACGAGCAGGTCGAGGGGTTCCGGGTGGTCGACTGCACCGCGTGCGGCGGGCTGCTCAAGCCCGACGTGGTGTTCTTCGGCGAGAACGTGCCGCGCGACCGGGTCGACGAGTGCTTCGCGCTGGTCGGCGGCGCGCGGGCGCTGCTCGTGCTCGGGTCGTCGCTGGCGGTGCGGTCGGGGCTGCGCTTCGTGACCAGGGCGGCCGCGCTCGGCATCCCGATCGGCATCGTCAACCAGGGGCCGACACGCGGAGACGCCGACGCGGCGGTCACGCTGGACGCCCCGCTCGGCGACACTCTCGGGGCTCTCGCCGCGCGGCTGACCGGCCGCTGAGCACATCGCCTCGTGATCCTTGATCATGCTCCGGTACGGCCATAGCCTCTTCTCGCGGGTGATCCCGTTGTGCTGAGAATGTCCGAGACGGGGAGGATCCATGGCGTGCACGCCGAGCAGGTTCCCGCTCACGCTGGCCGTTGCCGCCGCCGGCGGCCTGGCCGTCTCCTCGCCCGCTTCGGCCTCCCACGCCTCCCACGCCGCCGAGGTCGAGCGGCGCGCCGTGGCGGCGTCGTGCCCGCTGGTGTTCGGGCACGGCGGCTACCCGGCCCAGCCCGACGCCACCGCCAAGGACCAGATCCGCCAGGCCAACAACCCCAGCGCCGTCGACGACATGAAGTCCTGGGGCGCTGACGGCGTCGAAGCCGACGTCCAGCTCACCAGGGACGGCACCAAGGCCGTGATGTGGCACAACGTCACCAGCAACGGCCTGACCGGCGCCAAGAAGAAGATCACCGAGCTGTGGTGGGCCAGGGGGGCGGGCGCGCTCAAGGCGCGGCGCATCGACCGCGGTCCGTACCAGGGCGAGAAGGTCCACACGCTGCGCGCCTGGCTGAAGCACGTCGGCTCCACCGGTCTGATCGCCCTCCTGGAGATCAAGCCCCAGACGAAGAGCATCCTCGCCTCCTCCGCCCATGGGGCGCGGGCCTGGAAGGAGATCTCCGACCCGATCCGCGAGCGGCAGGGCTCGCAGCGGATCCTCGTCTACTCGACCGACCCCTGGATCCAGGCCGAGCTGGGCAGGCGCCATCCGTCGATGCTCAAGGGCTCGGCCGCCAGGTGGGCCGACAGCGCGGCCTGGGACGAGCCGCCTCCGGCGTGGAGCGCCAACGCGACCCGGTGGGAGAGCGTCCTCACCGAGTCGCCGCCGAGCATCATGACCAACTACACCCGGGACTACCGGCGGTGGTTGAACGGCAAGTGCACCTGACCCGCCGCTTCTGACCCGCCGCTCCTGACCCGGCGCCGTGCCTGGCCCGCCGCAGTCCCCGACCCTGACCGCCCTGGACCGGCGTGACCCCCTATACGCCGACTGTGCGCCCTTTACAAGATCTTGTCATGCCCTGGTGGCGGTGTTACCTCTTGCGGGTACCGCGCGGGACCCGCGCGCACCCCCTGAGCAGGAGGACAGGTGTCGACCAAACCCTGGTTACGCAGCGCTGTCATCGCCGTCGCCATGACGGCGGCGGTTCTGCCCATCACCGGCGCCGCCCAGGCCGAGCCCGGCGGGACGGCCCCGGTGGTCCACGACTTCCAGGCCGAGGAGCACGGCAAGCCCGATCTGGACAACCGGCGGGGCAGCGTCCCGCCGCCCGCCGGGATCAACGCGCGCAGCGCGGGACCGGCCGCCCGCGTCCGTTGGAACGCTCTCGGCACCCCCGCCGTCGTCACCGGCGCCGAGCCCCTGGCCGAGGGCCTGGGCGCCGATCCGGAGCAGGCGGCCAGGGCCTACCTCAAGGCCCACGAGACCCTGTTCGGCCTGTCCGCCCAGGCCGTGGACGCCCTGGAGCGGGTCGCCGTCAACCCCATCGGCGACGGCCACGCCGTCCTGCTGCGCCAGCGCTTCGGCGACCTGCCGGCCGGCGTGGACGGGCTCGTCAGCGTCGGCGTGCTCGGCGGCACGGTCCGGCACGTCACCTCGTCGCTGTCCCGCGAGACCGGCGCGCCTCCGGCCGCCCGGCTCACCGAGCAGCAGGCCCTGGAGGTCGCGGCCCGCGACGGCGGCATCGACCTCGCCAAGGCCGTCACCAAGAAGGTCACCGCCGTGGCCGTGCCCGCGCCCGACGGCGTGCACAGCGCGTACCAGGTGGTCGTCATCGGCGGCGAGGACGGCGCGGCCGCCGGCTACACCACGCACGTGGACGCCGTCAGCGGCGCCATCCTGGTCCGCGAGAACCTCGTCGACCACTTCGACCCGGACAACCCGCACTGGGAGGCGTTCCCGGCCAACCCGCCGGCCGACTACTCCTCGGCTGACACCCGCAGGACGTGGTGCGCCACCGCCGGCCCCGGCTGCGACTACGTGGTCGGCGGCGACCCGGCCACCGGCAAGGCCTGGGACGTGGACCACGCCACCGGCGTGTCCACGCACACCAGCCTCGGCAACGCGGCGCGCACGTTCGAGAACCGGGCCAGCGGAGACCCGTTCACGGTCGGCACCCGCAGCAACGTGCTCACGCCCAGCCGCGACTACGCCTACCCGTGGCGCAACATCTGGCACACGTCCAAGTGCGACCCCGCGACCTTCGACCAGGAGGGCGAGGCGGACCTGGAGGCGGCGATCACCAACCTGCACGCCATGCACAACCGCATGCACGACTGGTCGTACCGGCTCGGCTTCACCGAGACGGCCTGGAACATGCAGGCCGACAACGGCGACCGGGGCGGTCTCGGGGGCGACCCCGAGCAGGGCAACGCGCAGGCCGGCGCCCGCGTGCTGTCCGTCCGCGACAACGCCAACCAGATCACCGGCCCCGACGGGGTCGCGCCGATCACCAACATGTACCTGTGGCAGCCGATCGCGGGCGCGTTCTACTCCCCGTGCGTGGACGGCGACTACGACATGTCGGTCATCGGCCACGAGTACACCCACGCCATCTCCGGCCGCATGATCGGCGGCCCGAACGCCGGCTGGAGCGGCGCCCAGGCCGGGGCCATGAACGAGAGCACCTCCGACCTGTTCGCCATGGAGTACCTGGGCGAGTACGGTTTCCGCCCGGCCGGCGTCACCCCGTACGTGACCGGGGGCTACGTCACCGGCGACCACGAGCGCGGCATCCGCAACTACGACATGTCCAGGTCGCCGCTGAACTACAGCGACATCGCCTACGACATCGTCGGCCAGCAGGTCCACGCCGACGGTGAGATCTGGTCGGCCACGCAGTTCGACGTGCGGCAGGCGTTCGTCAAGAAGTACGGCAAGGGCACGGCCAAGCAGCAGAAGGCCTGCGCCGACGGCCAGACGCCGGTCGCCGACTGCCCGGGCAACCGGCGCTGGGCGCAGCTGTCGTTCGACGCGCTGCTCCTGATGGCCTCGGGCGCGGTGAGCTACGTCGACCACCGCGACGCGCTGCTCGCCGCTGACGTGATCCGCTTCGGCGGGGCGAACCAGGGCATCATGTGGCGGGCGTTCGCCGAGCACGGCCTCGGGGAGGGCGCGGCCAGCAACGGCCCGAACGACCCCGACCCGGCGCCCAGCTTCGTCAACCCGGCCGGCAAGAACGGCTCGCTGCAGCTCAAGCCGCTCGGCGAGGCCAAGGGCGCGGCGCTGCGGCTGTACGTGGGCGACTACGAGGGGCGCGTGGTCCCGGTCGCCGACACCGACCCGGCGACGGACCTGGGCGACACCGTGGAGATGACGCCCGGCCTGTACGACTTCGTCGTCGCGGGCAACGGCTTCGGCCACACGCGGCTGAAGTTCGCGGTGGCGCCCGGGGTCAAGCTGCCGCTCCCGCTGCCGCTGACCCGCAACCACGCCTCGGCCACGGCCGGCGCGGCGGCCTCCGGCGACGGCGTCAACCACGCCAAGCTGATCGACGAGACCGAGGCCACCAACTGGGCCTCGCTCACCGGCGCCCCGGCCGGCAAGTCGGTCACCGTGGACCTGGCGGGAGACGAGCCCGTCAAGATCCGCAGGGTGCAGGTGAGCGCCATGCTCCGGCCGAACACGGGCGACCCGGCCGATCCGGGTGGCCAGAACCGTTTCTCGGCGCTGCGCTCGTTCGAGGTGCTGGCCTGCAGCTCCGGCTGCTCCGACCCGGCGAACTTCACGAAGGTCTACACCAGCCCGAAGGACGCCTTCAAGGCCGCGTTGCCCCGTCCGCGGGGCGCCGACCTGCTGATCAGGTCGTTCCGCGTCCCCACCACCACCGCGACGCACCTGATGCTGCGTGCGGTGACCACCCAGTGCACCGGCAACCCGCTGTACGCCGGTGAGCAGGACAACGACCCGAACTCCGCGACGGACTGCGCCACGGCCAGCCCGCAGCGGGACCAGGTCCGGGCCGCGGAGTTCCAGGCGTACTCGCACTGATCCTCCGCCGGACACCGGCGCGCCCCCTCCCGCCGTGCGAGAGGGGGCGCGCCTCGTGCGAGATCAGGCGTGAGCCTTGACCAGCAGGTCCTCCCCCGGGGGAGTGCCGCACGAGGGGCCGTTCGGCCCCCCGACGCGCACGGAGTCGAAGAAGTCGCGGTAGGTGATGAAGAAGTTGCCCTTCCCGCCGGGCGACGTGACGGCCGAGCAGCCCTGGTAGCCGGCCTCGGAGTAGAGGTGGATGAGGGATCCGGTCCGGTTCCAGTCGGACTTGGCCCGGTCGGCCATGTTCAGCGCTGCCAGGTCGGGGGTACTGGCCTGGATCTCGATCATGTCACCGGTGCCGTCCAGCCCGGAGAACATGCAGTAGTAGCCTGCGCGGCAACGGTCGTAGCCGTCCGCCGCCTGCGCCGGGATGGCCGGTGCGAG
Source organism: Nonomuraea muscovyensis (assembly GCF_014207745.1). Taxonomy (NCBI): domain Bacteria; kingdom Bacillati; phylum Actinomycetota; class Actinomycetes; order Streptosporangiales; family Streptosporangiaceae; genus Nonomuraea; species Nonomuraea muscovyensis. Next base: position 950,160 of record NZ_JACHJB010000001.1, on the reverse strand, counting down.
CGCGAGCGCGAAGGCCACCGTCGGTAACGCCAGCATCTGAAGCTTCTTGCCCATAGCCTCTCCAAGGGTGAAACTTTTCTTCGGCGATGAGCCGAACATACACGCTTCGATCTTGCTGGGGAAGGGGCCGGGCCGTCGCGTCACGGCGGCCGCCGCGCGCGAAGAACGCGGCCAGAGGCGGCGCGGCGCGCCAACGCGCCCCCTTGCCGTCGCGCCGCGCCGCCGGTCGTCGTGCTGAGTGAGGGCGGCGAGGGGCTGGTCGAGAGAGCATCCCGGCCGCCGCCGTCCAGGCGAATCGACGGGGTGCCTGCGCGACAACCGCGACGTCTTCGCAAGCCGCAAGGAGATCCACCTGGGCCGCCCCGCTGGTTGAGCGACTGCTCAAATCGGTCTATCGTGCGATTTGAGCAGTCGCTCAAACGGTGATGGGGGAGGATGCGCATGCCTGCTGCGGTCGTGGTCGGTGGCGGGATCGGCGGGCTCGCGGCGGCGGTCGCGCTGCACCGGATCGGGTGGCGGGTCACCGTGCTGGAGCGGGCCGGAGCGTTCGGCGAGATCGGGGCGGGGCTGGCGATCTGGCCGAACGCCATGCGGGCGCTGGCCGCCCTCGGCCTGGCCGAGCCGACGGCGGCCGTCGCCGGGGTGGAGACCCGGGGCGGGGTCCGCGACCGGGCGGGGCGCTGGCTGTCGCGGACGGACAACGGCGACGTGGCGCGGCGGCACGGGTGGCCGCTGCTCATGGTGCACCGGGCCGAGCTGCTGAGAGTGCTGCTGACGGCGCTGCCGGCGGAGCTGCTGCGGGCGGGCGGCGAGGTGCGGGCGGTCCGGCCGGACGGCGCCGGGGCAGTGGTCGAGCACGCGGGCGGGCGGGTGCGGGCCGACCTGGTGGTCGGGGCCGACGGGCTGCGCAGCCGGATCCGGGATCAGCTCTGGCCGGAGGCGGGGCCACCCCGGTACGGCGGGTGCACCGCGTGGCGGACGGTGACCGGGCCGCTGGCCGGGAGAGGGACCGACGGGGCGCTGTTCTGGGGGCGGGGCGAGCGGATCGGGTTCGCCGCACTGCCCGGCGGGCGCTTCTACTGCTTCGCGGCGGCCCGGATGCCCGAAGCGAGCCCGGAGGACCCGCACGCGGGGCTCGTGCGCAGGTTCGGCGGCTGGCCGGATCCCGTCCCGGAGCTGCTGGCGGCCGTGCCCGAGGCCGCCGTCCTGCGGCACGACGTCTACGAGACGCCGCCGCTCGCCTCGTACGTCCGCGGCAGGGTGGCGCTGCTGGGGGACGCCGCGCACGCGATGGAGCCGACGCTGGGGCAGGGGGCGGGCACGGCCCTGGAGGACGCGGTCACGCTCGCCGCGTGCCTGCGGACGGACCCGGACCCGGACACGGCACTGGCCCGCTACGACCGGCTGCGACGGCCGCGCACCCGGGCGATCGCGCGCCGCTCGGCCCGGCTGGGGGCGGTCGGCCTGGCCGCCTGGCCGCCGGCTGCCTGGTTACGGGACTCGGCCGCCCGGCTGGTCCCGTCGCGGCTCCTGCTGCGGTCGATGGATCCCGTGCTGTCCTGGGTCCCGCCGGAGGCGGCGGAACGGGGCAGGCCGGGTGGAAGGGCGGGAACCGATGCCTGACTGGACGTACCAGCCGCTGCGGGGGATCGCGGGGGCGCTGCTGGGCGTGCGGCGATCGCAGCGGGCCGCGCTGCGGGTGCTGGCCTGGACGGGGTCGCTGCCCGGCGGCGGGCGGGCGATCGCGCGGCTGCTCGGGCACCGGCATCCGCCGGCGCACCTGGCGGGCACGGTCGGCGGGGGCACGGCTGGCGGCGACATGGTGGACGGCGGCACGGTGGGCGGCGACATGGTGGACGGCGACATGGTGGACGGCGGCACGGTGGGCGGTGGCACGGTCGGCGGGGTCGCGGTGCGCAGCCGGCTGGGGGCGGTGGTGCCGCCGGCGGCGGCACGCGACGCCGTGCGGGCGCTGCCGCCGCTCGGCGCGGGGCTGATCCTCGTGGAGCCCGTCGGGCCCGCCGACGTGCCGGCGGTCCGGCAGGCGGCGGCGGGCAGCCGCGTCCCGGTGCTGGCGGCCACGGCCGATCCGGCCGTGGCCGCCGCCCTGGCGCCGTACGTGGACGCGGTCCTCGCCGCGGGCGGCGGCCCGCACCTCGTGCGGCCCGCCTCCCCGTCCGTCGAGGCGGCGGCCCGCGCCCTCGCGCATCCCGGCAGGGCCGTGCTCGCCACACCGGCCCTGCTGATCGAGGCGGGGCCGGGCTGGTTCGCGCGGGTGACGGAGGCCGCGACGCCGACCGCGCCCGCCCTCTCGCCGCGCGATGTCGGCCGTGATCCCCGCCGGTGGCCCGCCTGGTGGTGGGGGCTGCTGGCGGGGGCGGTCATCGCGGTGGCCGGGCTCGTCGCCGCCGCGGTCTCGCTCGGGCCGGTGCTCCTCTGGTACGACCGCGCCTACCTCGGCATGGACCGCGAGGCGCTGCACGCGGTCAACCACCATCTGATCCACTTCCTGCGCCACGACCGGATCACGCTGGCGGGCACGATGGTGGCCGTCGGCATCCTCTACGCGGGCCTGGCCGCCGGGGGCATGCGCCGCGGGTGGCCGTGGGCGCGCGAGGCGTACCTGGCCTCCGGGTGCGTCGGGTTCGCCGCCGTGCTCTACCTCTTCGTCCACGGGTACGTGGAGCCGCTGCACATGACGCTGACCGTCATCGTGCTCCCCCTGTTCACGGCCGCGATCCGGCGGCCGGCGGGCCGCCCCCGGTGGACGGTGCGCCCGGAAGGCCCGCAACGCGAACGCCGCCGCGCGCTCACCGGCCAGCTCCTCATGGTCATCATCGGGGCCGGGCTGTTCGCCGGCGGCGTGGCCGTGTCGGCCGTCGGCCTCACCGGCGTCTTCGTCCTGAGCGACCTGGAGTACCTGGGGACCGGGCCGGAGACGCTGCGGGCGGCCAACGCCCGGCTGCTGCCGTTCATCGCGCACGACAGGGCGGGGTTCGGCGGGGTGCTGATGGCGGCCGCCGCGGCGATCACCCTGCTCGGCGCGTGGGGATGGCGGCGCGGCGAGTCGTGGGTGTGGTGGACGCTGGCGCTCGCCGCCGTCGCCGGGTTCGCGCCCGCCCTTGCCGCCCACCTGGCCATCGGGTACGTCCACCTGGGGCATCTCGCGCCCGTCCTGGCAGGGGTGATCCTCACGGCGACGGCCCTCGCGCTCTCCCGCCCGTACCTGTGTGCCCGATGATGGTCGGCATGGCCGACACCCGACAGCGTCTGATCGACGGCGCCATCGAGACGCTGCGCGAACGTGGCATCACCGGCACCTCCGCGCGGACGATCGCCGCCACCGCGGGCGTCAACCAGGCGCTGGTGTTCTACCACTTCGGCAGCGTGCCCGAGCTGCTCAAACAGGCGTGCCTGGCGGCCACCGAGGCCAGGGTCCGGCCGTTCCAGGCCCGCATGGAGCAGGTGAGGAGCCTGCGCGAGCTGCTCGACCTGGGCCGCCACCTGCACGCCGAGGAGCGCGCCACCGGCAACGTCACCGTGCTGGCCCAGTTCCTCGCCGGCGCGCAGACCGACCCGGCGCTGGCCGAGGCCACCTCGGCCGCGCTGCACCTGTGGATCGACGCGCTGGAGCGCACCCTGGACCGGCTGCTGGCCGGCTCGCCCGTCGCCGAACTGGCCGACATCCCCGGCCTGGCCCGCGCGGTCGCCGCCGCGTTCATCGGCCTGGAGCTGTTCGAGGGCGTCGACCCGGCGGGCGGGCAGGCGGCGCTCGACGCGCTCGACCGGCTGGCGCTGCTGGCCGAGGTGGTCGACGACCTCGGCCCGGTCGCCCGCCGCGCCCTGCGCGCCAAGCTCCGCAGATCCACCGCCTGATCCCCGGCTCGGTCCCCGGGCGCGTCAGCCGATCGGCCGGCGGCGCGCTGTTCCCCCACCTTCAGAAGCCGATCAGCCGCGGCGCCCGGACGACGGTCCTGAGCATGCCGGGCAGGACGGCCCGCACCTCGCCGAGCGATCCGGGGTCCAGGTCGAGGCGTATCTCGAAGGAGGTCTCGGTCTCCAGCGTGTCGGCGGCCTCAGGGGTCAGGTCCAGCCGGAGCGTCGCGCCGTCCAGCATGATGGAGCGCAGGCCCATGTCGATGCCGAAATCCCTGCCGGTGCCGCCGCCGGTGCCGCGCACGCTCCGGCGCCCCACGTGGTAGCTCTCCCCCGAGCACATCACCATGAACTGCTCCGCCTCGGGCTCGTCGGCCTGACCCGCCAACTGCACCAGGTGCCGGCCGTGCTTCTGGCCATGGGCGAAGGCGCGGGCGGTCATGGTCGTGGCCGGGAGGTAGGCCGACTCCCCGCTGATGGCCGGCGATGGAGGCGGGCGCTCGCCGGTGTGCTTCCAGAGCCAGTCGTAGCGCTCGCCGTACGTGGTGGGCAGCCCGATGGGCGCGGCGGTCGGCAGCGCGGCCAGCAGCCAGCCGGGCGGCTCGTCGCGGGGGAACGCGGTCAGCTCCGCCAGCGCCGCCGGCGCCGGCACGTCATCGAACGGCGCTGCGGCGGAGTCGACGCGGCAGGCATAACCCCTGGTGCCGGGCGAGAACGCCAGCTCGCAGGAGAACCAGGTGCCGGCGCCCCCCTGGTAGGACAGCTCGCGCAGGCGCCGGAACGGCTCGTCCAGGCCCTCGGCGCCGATCTCGTGGCCGTCGCGGACGACGGTGGTCAGCCCGTGCGAGCCGACCTGGGCGTGGTGGACGGTGAGCCGCGACCAGCCCGGCGCGGCGGCGGCCCGGGCGAGATCGCCGATCGCCAGCCGCATGCCGTGGCTCTCGTCCTGCCTGGAGCGCCAGCGCCCGGAGCGCGTGGACAGCCGGGAAACCATGATCATCCTTTCTGGCCGGCGCCGCCGGCGAGCTGGTCGTGCAGCCTGCGGACCGCGCGGAGCAGCCCGCTGTCGCCCTTGCGGGCGGCCATGTCGCGTACCTCGGGGATCTCGCCGCGTGCCCCGCACCACTCGGCGACCGTGCCGGCGAGCGTGACGAACCCGGTCAGGCCGTTGCGCGGCCGCTCACCGGGCGCGGGCAGCAGGACGGGCAGCGCGGCGGCGGCGACCTCCCACACGTGCGCGTGGCCGCCCCGCGCGGCCGCGGCGTCGAGCGCGGCGATCAGGTCGGTCATCCTGACCTGGCCGGCGGCCATGAGGAGCCCGGCCTGACGGCCCAGCGCCGCCGCGGGCAGCTCATCCCGCGCGGCGACCTCCAGCAGCACGTCGACCGACTCGGGCATCTTCGGATCGCCCAGGACGCGGGCGAGGACCGCCGAGAACGCCGCTCCCGCCGGCCCTTCGGCCCGGGCGAGCTCGCGCGCCTCCCGCGGCCCGACGGGGACCTCGTTCCAGACGCGCCTCAGCACGTACGGCATGAGGTGCGCGGCGGCGACCTCACGGTGCGACGGCAGCATCGAGGGCCACCACGCGAGGTGGCCGGCCTCGGCCCTGTGCGGGGCGACGCCCAGCATCAGGTCGACCAGCGGGAGCCCGGTGGGGGTGGCCGTGGCCGTCGGCACCAGCCCGATGGTGTGGTGGTGGCTCCGGTCGTGCCAGTCGTGGTCGCCGCCGGCGTTGCCGCAGGTCCACTCCAGCTCGATCCCGACCTCGGGGCACGTCCACGCGGCGAGCATCGCGCCCGCGGCCGACGTCAGGCGGGCCGCCCGCTCCGCCGCCTCGGGGTCAGGGGTGCGCGGGAGGCGCAGCAGCGCCTGCTGGAGGTCGGCGGCCAGCGGCCTGGCCCCGGCCGCCTCGATGACCTCCAGCCGCCGGACCAGCTCGCCCGCCGCCACGTGCCCGGTGCTGTGCGTGGGCGTGGCCAGCAGCAGCGGCGGGAGGGTGTCCTCCTCGACGGCCCGCAGGACCTCGGCCGCGCGGTGCAGCAGCAGCCGGTGCGGCGGGGCCAGGCTCTCCTGCGGCAGCAAGCGCCGCCAGGCGTGGCGGACGGGCGCGGTGGCGGTCAGGGAACGGGCGGCGCCGTGCAGCCACTGACCAGGCTCCTCCCAGGTGCCCGCGTTGTACTGCCAGGTGTGTGCCTCGATCAGCCAGGAGTACAGCTCCGCGGCCACGCCCGTCCGGTCACGACCGGTGAGCGTGACGAACCCGGCGAGCACCCGTTCCCACTCCTGCCAGGAGCTCGTTCCCTCCCTCATGAGCCCGCCGAGCTCCTCGGCGGACTCGATCGGCGGCGCGACGAGGCGGGCGCGTTCGGGCGCGGCGGGCAGCGGCGGCGGCGCGAAGGCGGGCTCGGCCTCGGCGACCGAGCCGCCCGCGAACGCCTCGGCGGCCAGGCGGCCTAGCCGGGACGGGAGCAGCTCGATCGCCTCCCGCACCGTGGCGCGCCCCTCCTCGTCCATGCCGTCATGGTGGGCGAGAGCCAGCTCGACGGCCTTCTCCTGCAACTCGGCGGAGTCGGCGGCGAACGCGCGGGCCAGCGGCGCGGCGACCAGACCGGCCAGCGCGGGCGTGTGCCGTACGGACCGGTCGAGCCACGCCAGCCCCGCACGCACCAGCTTGCGCTCCGGGCGGAACAGCAGCGACTCCCACGCCTCGGCGAGGTCGTCGGCTGTCAGGCGGGCGTCGGGGAGGCCGGCGCAGCCGCGCAGGCGCTTCATGGCCAGCTCGGCGACCGGGCCGGGCGACGCGGGCAGCAGCCGCAGGTAGTCGCGGGCGTGGGCGGCGGACTCGGCCGGCGACGGGTCCAGCGCCTCGTGCAGACGGACGAAGAACCGCAGCTCGTTGACCGTCCCGCCGAGCAGGAAGCGGCGCACGCAGCCTTCGGCCAGCGCCTCCCGCTTCGCCCGGTCGGCCTTCGCCAGCTCCAGCAGCGCCCCCAGCCAGCCCGCGCGCGGATCGCTCTCCCACTGGAGCACCCGGCCCACACCTTCGGCCTCGAACAGCCGCGGCAGCAGGTGGTCGAGCAGCGGGTCGTTGCGGAGCCGCGACGGCCTGCGGTTCACCCACCCGGCCACCAGCGGGTCGTGCGGCGGCGGCGCCACGCCTGTCTCGCGCAGCAGCGCCAGGGCCAGCGCCGTGCCGCGGTCGTCGGAGACGCGCATCCGCAGCACCAGCCGCTCGGCCAGGTCGGCGCGCCAGGCCGCCGGCCGGTCGGCGAGCACCGCCGAGACGAGGTCCACGTCGTCGTCGGGACCCGCCCATTGTGGGGCGAAGTCACGCCGGTACAGCCAGGACGCCACGGCCGCCGCGCCGCCCAGGGCGCCCGCGCCCGCGACCCGCAACACCCCCGCGTAGGCGACCAGCCCGTCGTCCCACCGGTCGAACCGGCCCCGCAACTCCTTCAGCAACGCCGGCAGCCGCGCCGCGACCTCCTTGCGCCCCTCGTCGTCCAGCGCCCTGACGACCTCGGCGAGCCGATCGGCGCGCCGTGCCTCGATCAGCTCCCTGACCGTACCCCAGTGATCCATGGCGGGGACGCTAACGAGCCCCGACGACACTTTCCGGTCATGGCCGCCGCCCCCGGCGCACTCCCGCCGGTGCATCTGGCCGTGGTCGTCGTCGCCGAGGGCGGCGCGTGCCGACCGCGTGAGCAACGCGTCCAGGAGGTCAACCAGCAGACAGAGCGGCAGGCGTGAGTAGCTCCGTGTGTCCCGTCGGTGTCTCGCCTCGGCTGTCGGCAGGCGCGGATCCCGCCGGCACGACGTGAGACCTGCCCGCGCGGGGCCGGTCTCACCCCGTCCGAACTAGACTCCGAGCGTGGGAGACAACGAACTGGGCGCGTTCCTGCGCGCCAGGCGCGAGAGCGTCACGCCCGGCAACGTGGGGCTCCCCGACGGCCCGCGCCGCCGCACACCCGGACTGCGGCGTGCCGAGCTGGCCACGCTCGCCGGGGTCAGCGTGGAGTACCTCACGCGGCTGGAGCAGGGACGCGACCGCCGCCCGTCCCCCGAGATCCTCGCCGCGCTCGGCGACGCGCTGCGGCTGACCACCGAGGAGCGGGTCCATCTGCACCGGCTGGTCAAGGCGGGCAGCGGCGGCGGCTGCCAGGCGGCCGCGCGGCCCGTCCGCGAGGTGCGCCCCACCGTGCGGGCGCTGCTCGACCGGCTGGAACCCGCGCCGGCGATGGTGGTCGACCGGCTCGGCGAACTGCTGGCGTGGACGGCAGGCTTCGAGCGGCTCGCGGGCCCCGCGGGGCTGCTGGAGAGTAGTCCTCCCAGCCTTCCCCGTTTCGTCTTCACCGATGCCCGAGCGCTGTCCGCCTTCCCCGAATGGGACAGGGTGGCCGACGAGCGCGCCGCCGAGCTGCGGGCCGCGGCCTCCCTCGGCGACGTCCACGCCCGGCACCTGGCCGACGAGCTGACCGCCGTGGCGGGCGCCCGGTTCCGCGGCAGGTTCGAGGCGTCGGCGGCGCTGCCGTCGCGCGCGGGCGCCGAGCGGTGGGCGCACCCCGAGGCAGGGGAGCTGGCGCTGGCCTACGAGAGCATGGAGCTGGCGGAGACCGACGAGCAGCGCCTGGTCGTCTACCTGGCCGCCGACGACGCCACGGCGGCGGCGCTGGATTCCTTGGTACGTCCCTCGTGCGCCGCACCCCGCTGACCCGGCGGGCCGCCGTTGGATCCCCGCATCATGGTCACTTGAGGTCCGGTCAGACGGCGAAGTGTCGCATCCGTGGGCGGCGTTCCCGCCGACGAGCGCTCCGACGCCAAGATGACCGTCCCGATGGAGAACGTTCGCCCCACGTCGAGGAAGAGGGGCAGGATTTGCCAGCGCCGCCCGGTAGCGCCGAGCGGGCCATCGTAGGAGCGGGCCTCGCGCGGTCAGTTGTGCCGTCCCCACCCTCTGCTCCGCTGTTCCTTCTGCACCTCTTCACGTGCGGCCTTGAGCGCCTCCGCGCTGGTGGTCCTGCCGTCCCTCTCGGCGTCTCTGATGGCCTTCTCCGCGAACCTGTCCTGGACGCCGAGTTCACGCAGCCGAGACCCGTTCACGTTCGCTTGATGCTGTGCGCTCTCCTCCGCCGCCTTCTGTGCCTTGGGAGGCGGCGCATTGTCCGCGGAGCCTCCTCGGCCGAACCAGCCTCTGGCCTCCAGACGCTGGCCGCCGCGAGGTGCGGGACCTTCCATCGAGGGCCCTCGCCCGACGGGAACCCGGCCGCCTGCCCCGGCATAGGCCGGTGGCGGGCCGCCGGGGCGTTTCAGGTTGCGGATCAGGTTTTCCAGAGCCGGGTTGGTCAATGATCGGGGAGGCTTCTCGGGCGATGGACCGCTTGAGGCAGCGGATGATCTCCTTGCGCCGCCGCTTGATCCCGAAGGGATCAGTTCGGCAGGTTCTCCAGGGTCAGTGACCAGGGGTAGCTGTCGACGCGTTCGGCTCCGGAGCTTGGCGGGTGTGGCTCGAACTGGCCGGGGCCGAGCAGGATGCGGACGCCTTCGGCGCGGAGCCGGTCGACGCTGTGCCGGAACGGGGTGCGTGAGGCCAGTGCCGTGTTGACGAAGGGCAGGATCACCACCGGGATGCCGAGTCCGGGTGCTTCGGAGAGCAGGCCGAGGGCGTAGGTGTCGGCGATGCCGTGGGCGAACTTGTTGATGGTGTTGTAGGTGGCCGGGGCGACGATGATGGCGCCGGCACGGGGTGACTTGGGCTCGTCCGGCTTGCGGTACCTGCTGCGGACGGGACGGCTGGTCTGCTTCTCCAGTCCGGCGACGTCGATGAAGTCGAGTGCCGATGGGGTGGCGATGATCTGGACGGTCCAGCCGGCGTCTTGGGCGAGGGTGACGAGGCGGCCGACGTCGGGGGCGGGGCCGGCGGCACAGACGATGATGTAGAGGACCTTGCCGGGTTGGGTCACGCGATCACTTCCAGGGTTGCCGCGTACTCGCTGGCTTCGCGGCGGACGCTGATCGGGGCGGTTGCCAGGATGTCACGTAGAGGCCGGAGGGCCGCGGGGCGGCCCGTGATCTCCTCGGGGGCGCGTACGCCCGCAACGCGTGGAGGGCCTTGTCGTGCCGGTTCCCCGTGGGTGTCACGTGTCGAGCAGGTCGAGGGCGATGTCGACGATCATGTCTTCCTGGCCGCCGACGAGGCGGCGCCTGCCGACTTCGAGCAGGATGGTCCGCACGTCGATGCCGTACTGGCGGGAGGCCGCCTCGGCGTGGCGCAGGAAGCTGGAGTACGCGCCGGCGTAGCCGAGGGTGAGGGTTTCGCGGTCCACCTGGACGGGGCGGTCCTGGAGAGGGCGGACGATGTCGTCGGCGGCGTCCTGGAGGGCGAACAGGTCGCAGCCGTGTTTCCACTCGTTGAGGTTGGCGACGGCCACGAAGGGTTCGATGGGGCAGTTGCCGGCGCCCGCGCCGTGTCCGGCCAGGGAGGCGTCCACGCGGGTCACGCCCTCCTCGACGGCGACGACGGAGTTGGCCACGGCCAGGGAGAGGTTCTGGTGGGCGTGGATGCCGAGCTGGGTGCCGGGGTCGAGGACGTCGCGGTAGGCGCGGACGCGGTCGCGGACGCCGTCCATGGTGAGGCGGCCGCCGGAGTCGGTGACGTAGACGCAGTGAGCGCCGTAGGACTCCATGAGCTTGGCCTGTCGCGCCAGTTCGGCGGGGGGCGCCATGTGGCTGAGCATGAGGAAGCCGGCCACGTCCATGCCGATCTCGCGGGCGGTGGCGATGTGCTGGGCGGCGACGTCCGCCTCGGTGCAGTGGGTGGCGATGCGGATGGAGCGCACGCCGAGGGAGTAGGCGTGCTTGAGCTCGGCGATGGTGCCGATGCCGGGCAGCAGGAGGGTGGTGAGTTTGGCCTGCTCGATGTGGGCGGCGGCCGCCTCGATCCATTCCCAGTCGGTGTTGCTGCCGGGGCCGTAGTTGATGGAGGCTCCGGCGAGGCCGTCGCCGTGGGCGACCTCGATGGCGTCCACGCCGGCGGCGTCGAGGGCGGTGACGATGCGGCCGACGTCGGCGGGGGAGATGCGGTGTCGTACGGCGTGCATGCCGTCTCTGAGGGTGACGTCCTGGATGTAGAGGGTCATGCGGTGGCTCCTGCGATGCGCTCGGCGACGCGCAGCGCGGCCGAGGTCATGATGTCGAGGTTGCCGGCGTAGGCGGGCAGGTAGTGGGCGGCGCCCTCCACCTCCAGGAACACCGACACGCGGGTGGTGACCGGCTCGGGGGTGAGCGTCGTGACGGGCTCGTCGATCGGGGTGAACTGCACGTCCTGCTTGAGGCGATAGCCGGGGACGTACGTGGCGACCTCGGCCACCATCTCCTCGACGGAGGCCCGGATGGCGTCGTGGCCGGCGTCACCGATGAGGCAGAAGACGGTGTCGCGCATGATGAGCGGCGGGTCGGCCGGGTTGAGGACGATGATCGCCTTCCCGCGGGCGGCGCCGCCGACGCTCTCGATGGCGGCCGAGGTGGTCTCGGTGAACTCGTCGATGTTGGCCCGGGTGCCGGGGCCGGCCGACTTCGAGGCGATGGAGGCGACGATCTCGGCGTACGCGACGGAGGTGATGCGGGAGACGGCGTGCACGATGGGGATGGTGGCCTGGCCGCCGCAGGTGACCATGTTGAGGTTGTTCGTGCCGAGGTGGGCGTCGAGGTTGACCGGGGGGACGACGAACGGGCCGATCGCCGCAGGGGTGAGGTCGATCAGAGTCTTGCCGTACGGCTCCAGCTTGGCGGCGTTGGCGATGTGGGCCTTGGCGGAGGTGGCGTCGAAGACGATGTCGAGGTCGGCGAAGCCGTCCATGGCGATCAGGCCGTCCACGCCCTCGTGGGTGGTGGGCACCTTGAGGCGGCGAGCGCGGGCCAGGCCGTCGGAGTCGGGGTCGATGCCGACCATGGCGCCCATCTCCAGGGGGCCGGAGCGGCGGAGCACCTTGATCATCAGGTCGGTGCCGATGTTGCCGGAGCCGATCACGGCCACCTTGGTCTTGTTCATGCGTTGTCCTCGAAGGTCACGGCCACCGTGCCGAGTCCGGAAATGTCGGCCTTTACGGTGAGGCCGGGGGAGACGGGGACCATCGGGCCCAGAGCGCCGGACAGGATCACCTGGCCCGCGCGCAGCGGGTCGCCGAAGTCGCGTGCGGTGCGGGCCAGCCAGAGCAGCGCGGTGAGCGGGTCGCCGAGGCAGGCGGCGCCGCTGCCCTGGGAGACGACCTGGTCGCCGGCGTACATCCGCATGGTGGTTTCGACGGGCTCGAACGCGCTCAGCGGCAGCCGCTCCGAGCCGAGCGCGTACAGGCCGCTGGAGGCGTTGTCGGCGACGGTGTCGGTGATCGTGATGTCCCAGCCGGCGATGCGGCTGTCCACGATCTCCAAGGCGGGGACGGCGTACTCGACGGCTGCCCGCACCGCCGCCAGGTCGAGATCGCCCGACAGGTCGCAGGAGAGCATGAAGGCGATCTCGGCCTCGACCTTCGGCTGCAGGAGCCGCCCGGTGGGGGCCGTGCCGGTCACTTCCATGTCCGCGAAGAGCACGCCGAAGTCCGGCTGGTCCACGCCGAGCTGCTGCTGCACGGCGGGGGAGGTGAGGCCGATCTTCCGGCCCGTCACGGGGGCGGTGCGGCGGGCGTTCAGGCGGCGCTGGACCTCGTAGGCGTCCGCGACGTCGGTGATGAGGTCGCGGACCGGCCGGCACGGCCTGCCGGTGAGAGCCGCGTCCGCCAGCCGGTCCACGGCCTCGTCCACGGCCTCGTCCACGCCGGTCATCGCGCACCCTCCGCGGTGGCGACCGCGAAGCCCGCGATCCACTCGGGGATGGCGCGGTAGAAGCGAGAGGTGAGCCGGTACTCGCCGGTGGCGGCGAGCGAGGCGAACGCGGCGATCCACGTCCGGACCTCGTGCGCCGAACCGCCGCCCTCGGCGCCCATCCACTCCACGCTCCAGCCGTCCACGTCCTCCAGCCGGCCGCTCGCGAGGGTGTCGAGGACCAGGTTGTCCCAGGCCGGGTTGATGGGGGTCATCGCGGTCGAACCGGCGGCGTAGTCACGACCGGCCTGGATCACGCGCTGCTCGCCTCGTGCCCGCTGCTCCGGGGTGGGCGGGTGGCCCTCGATGAGGGCGTCGGCGACGCGGGGCGGCGCGCCGTCCAGCACGGGGACGGGCGGGTCGTGCGACAGCCCGCCGGAGCCGAGGAACAGCACCCGCCGGTCCAGCTCGGCGGCTGCCGCGCCGACGGCGGTGCCGAGTGCGCGGACGCGGCGGACCGGGCCGAGCGGGGTGGCGACCCCGTTGACGAAGACCGGCACGACAGGGACCTGGTCGATGCCGCCGAACAGCACCTCCAGTGGCTGCACGAAGCCGTGGTCCACGGTCATCCGCGCCGAGATCGTCAGATCGACGCCCCGCCCCAGCACGCCGCGGGCGATGGCGCGGGCGGCCTCGGTGTCCACCGACAGGGGTCCGGCGGCCGAGCTGAAGTCCCCGACCGCGTGGGCCTGCGTCGCCAGGCAGAACGGCGGCATCTCCTTGTAGAAGAAGCCGTTGTAGTGGTCGGGCGCGTACAGCACGACCAGCTCGGGATCGAAGGCGCGGACGAAGGCCCGGGCCTCGTCCACGGCGGCGTCCACGGCCGCGATCACGCCGGGCGCGGGGTCGTTCTTGCCGATGAGCGGGGAGTGGGACAGGCCGACGGCTACGGCACTCATGAGGAGATCTCCTTGATGACGAGTTTGCCGGTGAGCCGCCCGTCGATCATGAGCTGGAAACCCTTGTGGATCTCGTCCAGCGGGAGCGTGCGGTCGATCACCGGGCGCAGGCCCGTGGCGTCCATCATGTTCAGCAGCGCGACCAGCTCGCCGCGGGTGCAGCCGGTGGAGCCGAGGATGCGCTGCTGCAGGTAGAAGACCCGGCCGAGGTCGGCGGGCGGGTTGGTGCCGCTGGTGGCGCCGGCGATGACGACGGTGCCGCCGGGACGCAACGACTTCAGCGAGTGCGACCAGGTGGCCTCGCCGACCGTCTCGATCACCACGTCGACGCGCTCGGGCAGCCGCTCCCCGGTCGGCACGGCCGCCCGCGCGCCCCAGGCGACGGCCTGGGCGCGCTTGTCCTCGCTGCGGCTGGTCGCGTAGACGACGGTGCCGGCGGCGACGGCCAGCTTGATCGCGGCCGAGGCGACACCGCCGCCCGCGCCCTGCACCAGCACCCGGTCGCCGGCCTTGATCCGCGCCTGGGTGAACAGCATCCGGTACGCGGTCGTCCACGCGACCGGCAGGCACGCGGCCTCGTCGAACGACAACCACGACGGCTTGGGGATCAGGTTACGGGCCGGCACGGTCAGGTACTCGGCGAAGGCGCCGTTGTGCTGCTCGGACAGCAGTGCCCGGTTCGGGTCCAGCGTCTCGTCACCACGTCCGGCGTCGGGATCGGCGATGACGGGGTGCACGATGACCTCGTTGCCGTCCTCGTCGTAGCCGGCGGCGTCGCAGCCGAGGATGATCGGCAGCCGTTCGGGCGGGTGGCCGACACCACGCAGCGTCCACAGGTCGTGCATGTTGAGTGAGGACGAGACGACCCGGACGATCGACCAGCCCGGCCGGGGTTCGGGCTTGGGAACGTCGCCCAGGACGAGCCCGGCCAGCGGGTCGGTCGCGCTCTGGGAGACGGCGGTGGCGGCAAGCATGCCCTCACGGTGTCCGACGATGACCGGCACGGGACAGCTCGTGTGCCGTCGTACGGAACGACCGTTGGAAGGCGGCGCGTCCCTGGCTGTTACCTGTGCTCATGACCATCGAAACCCCGCACGGGGCTCTGCGGCGCCCGGCCGAGCTGGCGCGGACCATCGACGTCTCCGGCCTGGTGGACGCCGAGGGCGGGCTGGTGGATCGCGTCATCTTCACCGACCAGGAGATCTACCGGCAGGAGCTGCGCCGCGTGTTCGCGCCGAGCTGGCTGTTCCTGGCGCACGCCGACCAGTTCCACAAGCCCGGCGACTTCTTCACCACCTACATGGGCGAGGACCCGGTCATCGTCACCCTCGACCGCAACCGGCGGGTCCGGGCGTACCTCAACTCCTGCCGCCACCGCGGCGCCCGCGTGTGCCGCGCCGACTACGGCGCCACCCGCAACTTCACCTGCACTTACCACGGATGGTCCTTCGACCTGGAAGGCAAGCTGGTCAGCGTCCCGAACAAGGCCGGCTACCCGGAGTCGTTCGACACGAGGGAGTGGGGCCTGGTCGAGGTGCCCCACATCGACAGCCACCGCGGCCTGATCTTCGGCACCTGGAACCCCGACCCGGTGCCGCTGCGCGAGTCGCTGGGCGACATGGCCTGGTACATGGACGCGATGCTCGACCACGACGACGAGGGCACGGTGGTCGTGGGCGGCGTGCACAAGTGGGTGCTGGAGGGCAACTGGAAGCTGGCCGCCGAGCAGTTCGCCACCGACTGGTACCACGTCAACATGAGCCACGCCTCGGCGCTCATGGTCCTCTCGCCCACGGGCAAGGGCCCCAAGGACGAGATCGTGCACCGCACCGGCCGCCAGTACGGCAGCCCGAACGGCCACGGCGCCGGCTTCCCCGTGCACCCGAAGAACCGCTTCGACGCCAAGACCGTGCACCAGTGGACGGACTACGCCGCGCTGCGCGAACGCCTCGGCGAGGCGCGCGTCGAGGGCCCGCTCACCAACGGCCACGCCACCGTCTTCCCGAACTTCTCCTACCTGCCCGTCAACGGCTCCATCCGCGTCTGGCATCCGAAAGGCCCGGACCGGATGGAGGTGTGGGCCTGGACGATCGTGGACAGGTCCATGCCGCCCGAGGTGCGCGAGGCGCAGCGGCTGTACAACCTGCGCACGTTCGGCCCGAGCGGCATCTTCGAACAGGACGACGGCGAGAACTGGAGCGAGGTGCAGGCCGTCGCGCACGGCTTCGTCACCAACAGCGTGCCGCTCAACTACCAGATGGGCCTCGGCTCCGAACGCGACGACGGCCGCCACCCCGGCCAGACCAGCGAGCTGTACAGCGACGCCGCCGGCCGGGCCTTCTACGCGCGCTGGCGCGAGCTGATGACCACCCCCGCCTGGCACGAGGAGGGCAAATGACCGACGGCATCCGGGTCGCCGCGCTGGACGACGTCCCCGAGGGCGAGGGCATCGCCATCGACAAGGCGATCATCGGCACCGAGGACAACGTGGCGCTGCTGCGCGACACCGACGGCGGCCTCTGGGCGCTGAACGACACCTGCACGCACGAGGACGCCTCCCTGGCCGACGGCTGGGTCGAGGACGGCTACGTCGAGTGCCCCCTGCACTCCAGCAAGTTCTGCCTGAAGAACGGCGAGGTCCAGGGCCTGCCCGCCACCCGCGACACCTGCCCGCACCGGGTCGAGGTGCGCGACGGCGAGGTCTACCTCTTCCCGAACCAGACGCCATGAACGTCGTGATCGTCGGCGGCGGGATCGCCGGGGTCAGCACGGCCGCGGCCCTGCGCGCCGGCGGCTTCGACGGCGACCTCACGCTGGTCGACGCCGGCGAGTTCCCCTACGACCGCCCGCCCCTGTCGAAGGACTACCTGACCGGGGCCAAGGACCTCGGGCGGATCGCCCTGCAGCCTCCGCAGTGGTACGACGAGCAGGCCGTCCGGCTGATCAACCGAACGCGCGTGACCGGGCTGCGACCAGGCGGCGTCGAGCTGCAGGACGGCACCCTGCTGCCCGCCGACCGGGTGGTCCTGGCCACCGGCGGGGGAGCGGCGCGCCCGCCCATCCCGGGCTGCGAGCGCGCGCACGTGCTGCGCACGGCCGAGGACGCCGACCGGTTGCGCGCCGTTCTGCGGCCGGGTGCCCGTGTGCTGGTGGTCGGCGCGGGCCTGATCGGCGCAGAGGTGGCGTCGAGTGCCGTCGATCTCGGCTGCGAGGTCGTGCTCGCGGACCCGGTGGCCAGGCCGCTGGCCGCCGCGGTCGGCGCCGAGCTGGCCGCCTGGCTGCACGAACGGCATGCGGTCCGCGGCATCACCACCGTCCAGGCCGGGGTGGAGTCGTTCGAGGACGGAGCCGTACTCGCCGGAGGACGCGAGGAGTTCGACGCGGTGGTGCTCGGTGTCGGCATGGTGCCCGAGACCGCGCTCGCCGAGGCGGCCGGGCTGAGGGTCGATCGCCGCATCGTCGTGAACACCGGACAGGTCACCTCGAATCCGGCGATCCTCGCGGTCGGTGACTCCGCGCGCAGCCGCGACGGGCACTGGGAAGCCGCCCAGCACGACGGCGCACGGGCGGCGGCCACCATCCTCGGGGCACCGCCTCCGCCGCCCGCCGCCCCCTGGTTCTGGACCGACCGGCACGGCCGCCACGTCGAGGCCGTCGGCCACATGGCGCAGGCCGACCGGACCGTGCTCCGCGGCTCCTTCGCCGACCCCGCGTTCTCGGTGTTCGGCCTGCGCGACGGGCTGGTCGTGGCGGCCGCGGCCGTGGACGACCCCAACGCCGTGCGGGCCGCCCGCCGCATGATCGACCGCCGGATCCCGGCCGATCCGGCCCGGCTGGGGGACCCCGCCGTGAACCTGCGCACGCTGCTGCGCCCCTGACGTGCCGCTCTGCGGCACATTCCGGACGTGCCGCTCTGCGGCACATCTCATTCCCATCCGCCCTGAGAAGGGATCGAATGACATCGTGAGCACCGCCACCGAGTCGCGGGCCGGGACGCGTGCCGACCGCGACACCCACTTCGAGGTCGAGCAGTTCTACTACGAGGAGGCCGACCTCCTCGACGCCGGTCGCTACGCCGACTGGCTCGACCTGCTCGCCGACGATCTCGACTACTGGATGCCCACCCGTACCAACCGGCTGCGCCGCCAGCAGGCGCTGTCCGTCGCGGCCCGGGGCGAGGCCGCCTTCTACGACGAGAGCAAGGAGAGCCTGGCCTGGCGCGTCCGCCGCTTCGACTCCGGCATGGCCTGGGCCGAGGACCCGCCCTCGCGGACCCGCCACCTCATCAGCAACGTGCTGGCCCGCCACGTCGACCCCGCCGAGCACCCCGGCTTCACCGCCGACGACCTGCTCGTCCGCTCGGTGTTCCTGGTCTACCGCAACCGCATGGAACGCGAGGAGAACGTCTTCGCCGGCAGCCGTACCGACATCCTGCGCCGTACCGGGAACGGCCTCCAGGTCGCCCGCCGGACCATCCTGCTCGACCAGAACATCCTGCTGGCCAAGAACATCTCGACCTTCTTCTGATCGGAGCCTCTGTGAAGCACCACAGCGTGACCACCACGCTCGGCGAGATCGCCGTCGCCGAGACCGGCGAGGGCCCCGTCCTGGTGATGCTGCACGGCGGCGGCCCGGGCGCCTCCGGCGTCGGCAACTACCACCAGAACCTGCCCTCGCTGTCGCGCCACTTCCGCGTCGTGCTGCCCGACCAGCCCGGCTTCGGCGGCAGCTACCGCCCCACGGAAGAGGACCTGGACAAGCGCTCCATCACCGAGATCACCGTGGACGCCCTCTTCCAGGCGCTCGACGCCCTCGGCATCGACACCTTCCACCTGCTGGGCAACAGCCTCGGCGGCGCCGCCGCGATCGCCATGGCCCAGGAGCGCACCGACCGCGTCACCAGGCTCGTGCTGATGGCCCCCGGCGGCGGCTGGCTGCCGTTCGGGCCCACTCCCACCGAGGGGCAGAAGGAGATGTTCCGCTACTACAACGGCGGCGGGCCGAGCGAGAAGAAGATGGCCGCGTTCATCCGCACCATGGTCTTCGACCACAGGCAGTTCGGCGAGGACGTCGTCCAGGCCCGCTACGAGGCCTCCCTCGACGAGAGCCACATCGCCTTCTACCACCGCTACAACGCCGCCTTCGCCGAGCGCGGCGGCATGGACCCGCTGTGGAGGGACCTGCACAGGATCAAGGCCCCGACCCTGCTGCTCTGGGGGCGCGACGACCGCACGATCACCCTCGACGGCGCCCAGCTCATGCTCAAGCAGATCCGCGACGTGCAGTTGCACGTGTTCGGCCGGTGCGGGCACTGGGTGCAGCTGGAGCGGCAGCGCGAGTTCGAGGACCTCGTGACGGGATTCCTGACGTGAGCGGCTGGCTCGAGGGCCACGTCGCCCTGATCACCGGCGGCGGCTCCGGCATCGGCCGCGCCGTCGCCGAACGCTTCGTCGCCGAGGGCGCGTCCGTGACCATCCTGGGCCGCGACCCCGACCAGCTCGGCCAGGCGATCAGCGACCCGGACAGGATGCACGCGGTCACCGCCGACGTGCGCGACTCCGACGCGCTGCACGTCGCCGTCGCCGAGACCGTCGAACGCTTCGGCAAGCTGGACACCCTGGTCGCCAACGCCGGCGTGTGGGACTACCAGCGCCAGCTCACCCGCCTGTCCGGCACGGAGATCGACGCCGCCTTCGACGAGGTCTTCTCGATCAACGTCAAGGGCTACCTGCTGGCCGCCGAGGCCGCCTGGCCCGAACTGGTCAGGACGCGCGGCAGCATCGTCATGACGCTGTCCAACTCCTCCTTCCACGTCAACGGCGGCGGGCCCCTCTACACCGCCAGCAAGCACGCCTGCCTGGGTCTCATGCGCGAGCTCGCCTACGAGCTGGCCCCCAAGGTCCGGGTGAACGGCGTCGCCTGCGGCGGCATGAACACCGACCTGCGCGGCCCCGAGACGCTGGCGCTCGGCGACCGCTCGATCGCGGCCTCCTTCGCCAGGAGACGTGCGGCCCCGCCCATCCCGCTGCACGACTCCAGCACCGACCCGCGCGACTTCACCGCGCCCTACGTCCTGCTCGCCGCCCGCGAGCAGAGCGGCACCATCACCGGACACGCCATCTCGGCCGACGGCGGCATCGGCGTTCGGGGGTTCGCCCGCGCCGCCGGCGGCGACCACCTCTGAGGAGCCGACCGATGACCCACCCCCATCCGCCGAACTCGGGATCCGGCGTCGATGTCAACCCCGCCGCGGCCGTCGCGCGCAACGCCCGCCATTTCGGCGACTCCACCGTGATCAGCTACGCCGGCGGCGACCTCACCTACGCCCAGCTCGACCTGAAGGCGGCCCGGCTGGCGACGGTCCTCGCCGACGGCGGGGTCGGCGACGGCGACCGGGTCGCCTACCTGGGGCTCAACAGCGCCTCCTTCCTGGTGACGATGCTGGCGTCGTTCCGCCTGGGCGCCGTCTTCGTCCCCGTCAACTTCCGGCTCGCCGAACCCGAGCTGCACAGCGTGCTCCAGCGGAGCGGCGCCACCGTGCTCGTGTGCGAGGAGGGACACCGGGCGAGCGCCGAGCACGTGCGTGCCGCGACCCCGCTCAGCCGCTTCCTCCTCATCGACGACGACCCGGACGTGCCCGCCACCGAAGGCGTCACCGGATGGGAGCTCTGGTCCGGCCCGATCGCCGCGGCCCAGCCGTTCCCCTCGGTGGCGGCCAGGACCTTCGACGACCCGGCGATCCTGATGTTCACCTCCGGCACCACCGGCCTGCCCAAGGGCGTCATCCTCACCTACGGCAACGCCTGGTGGAACTCGGTCAACGTGGACGCCATGCTCGACACCCGCCGGGGTGACGTGACCTACGCCGCCGCCCCGCTGTTCCACATCGGCGCCCTCAACAGCTTCGCGCTGCGCACCCTCGTGCGCGGCGGCACCGTGGTCGTGCGCCGTCAGTTCGACCCGGTCAGGTTCCTCGACGACCTCGTCACCCACCGGGTGAACTCGATGTTCGCCGTGCCCGCCATGCTCGCCGCGCTCAGCCGCGTCCCCGGCGTCTTCGACGCCGACCTGTCCCACCTGCGCTCGGTCGTCGTGGCGGGCGCGCCGGTGCCGCCGTCCCTGATCGAGCTGTACGCCTCACACGGCATCCTGCTGCAGCAGGCATGGGGACTCACCGAGACCGCGCCGTTCGCCACCCACCTGCCCGCCGAGCACACCCTGCGCAAGCTCGGCTCCGCCGGCATCCCCATGCCCCACACCCAGGTCCGGGTCGTGGACGCCACCACCAACCAGCCGCTCAAGCCCGGTGAGGCGGGTGAGATCGTCGTCCGCGGCCCCAACGTCACCCCCGGCTACTGGGAGAACCCCGAGGCCACCGCGGCGGCGTTCGACGACGAGGGCTGGTTCCACTCCGGCGACGTCGGCTACCTGGACGAGGACGGCTGCCTGTTCATCGTCGACCGCCTCAAAGACATGATCATCAGTGGTGGGGAGAACGTCTACCCGGCCGAGGTGGAACGGGCCCTGTCCGCCATGCCCGGCGTGGTGGACGTCGCGGTCGTGGGCAGCCCCGACGAGCAGTGGGGCGAGACGGTCGTGGCGGTGGTGTCCCCGGTCGAGGGGACCACGGTCACCCTCGACGACGTCCGCGAGTACGCCGCCACCCAGCTGGCCCGCTACAAGCTGCCCCGAAAACTGAAGATCGTCCAGGACCTGCCCAGGAACGCCTCCGGCAAGCTGGACAAGACCGTCATCCGCCGGCTGGCCGAGGAGGAGGGCTGAGATGTTGCCGGCGATCGACGGCGTCCGGCTGGAGCGATGCGCGACCGGCCACCTGCGCGAGGCGTATCCCGCGGGTGCACACGACGTGGAGGTACGGGTCTCCCCGGCCGTGACGGGAGAGGCCATGACCCGGCTGCTCCAGGACACCACCGACGCCGTGGCCAGGGCCGATCCCGCCTGCCGCCGCCTGGTCTGCCCGGTGCCGGAAGGCGACCTGGACCGGATGGCGGCGGCGGAGTCCGCCGGCTACCGCTATGTCGTCGACGTCGATCTGCCCGGCGAGCAGCTCAGCCTGCTGGTCCACGAGCCGGACTGGGTGACCAGGACCGACATGGACCTCGGCCACGTGCCGGGCAGCTGATCACCTCACGCGGTGGCGCGCAGGCGGTGGGCGCGGGACAGGGCCTGGGAGGCCGCCGCGCTCACCCGCCGCAGCGCCGGCTCCCGTGCCCGGGTGTCCAGCCTGCCGATGGGGCCCGACACCGACATCGCGGCCACGGCCGTGCCGCCCCGGCCCATGACGGGGACGGCGATGCAGTGCAGCCCGACGGTGGACTCCTCGTCGTCGAAGGCGACGCCGGTGCGGCGGGTCTCGGCGATCGAGGCCGCCAGCCTGCCGGGGTCGGTGATGGTCTTGGGCGTGAACGCCCGCAGGCCGGAGGCGAGCACCCGGTCGAGGGCGTCATGGTCGTAGGCCAGCAGCACCTTGCCGACCGCGGTGCAGTGGGCGGGGACCCGGCCGCCGATGCGCGAGGGCGAGCGGACCTGGCGGTGGCCGTAGAGCTTGGACAGGTAGACCACGTCGGTGTCGTGCAGGGCGGCGAGGTGCACGGTCTCGTGCGTCAGCTCGTACAGGTCGGTGAGGAAGGGGATGAGCAGGTCGCGGATGCGGTCGTGGTCGGGGACGTAGACGTGCCGGCCGAGCTCGTGCAGCCGCTGGCCCAGCCGGTACTTGCCCGCGATCTTCTCCACGACGCCGTTGCGCTCCAGCATGCCGAGCACGCGGAACGCGGTGCTCTTGCTCAGCTCGGCGCGGCGGGCCAGCTCGCTGACGCCGAGCCCGGTGCCGGCTTGGTCACCGAACGAGATCAGGAGACTGACCGCCTTGTCGATGGCCGCGCGGTCATCGCGGATGACGGCCGTGCCCATGGTCAACCTCCTTGTGTCACTTATGAGTGACGACCTGGACATTACAGTGGACAGAATGCGGCGGCCGACGCATGTCTGTCAAGATGGACGTGGCGTCAGTTATAAGTGACATGGGGGCCTGGTGGACTACAACGAGCTGGTCGCGCGCAATGTCCGCAGGTTCCGGCGGGAACGCGGCCTGTCCCTCGGCGAGCTGTCGCGCCGCTCAGGACTGTCCAAACAGACGCTCTCGAAGGTCGAGCAGGGCATCGGCAACCCCACGGTCGACACGCTGTCCGCGCTGGGCGACGCCCTCGACGTCTCGCCCAGGCGCCTGTTGACCGTGTGGGGCAGCGCCGTCTACGTCCAGCGCGAGGCCACCGAGACCTGGCAGCGGCAGGACGACGGTTCCGCCGAGCGCGTCCTCGACCAGGTCTACGGCTCGGGTTACGTGCACACAAGCCTCCTGACCTTGGAGGGGGAGGGTCGCGTGCGCTCCTTCCCCGGCCACTCGCTCGGCACCCTGATCCACCTGTACGTCATCGCCGGCGCGCTGCGGACCGGCCCCCTCGAAGAGCAGGTGGACCTCGCGACCGGCGACTTCGTCCGCTTCCCCGGCGACATCCCCTACCGGCACACCTGCCTGGCCGGCCGGATGCTCGCCCACGTCGTCATGACGATCCCGCAGGCCGGGCAGTTCGGCCCGCCCGCGGGCTGACATCGAGCGGCAAGCGGGCCCTGACCATCGGTCAGGCACGCGGTGACGTGCCACGGTGCGGCACGGGAACGTGCCCTCCTCCTCCGCCGGCTCTTCCATGCTCTTGTACCCCCAGTCCTCAGCGGAGGAGTCCCTTCCATGTCCGAGACCGCCGTACCGTCCGGGACAATCGCGGCCGAACCGAGCCGCAGCGTCTCGCGCGTCGCCGCCGCCAGCCTCATCGGCACCACCATCGAGTACTACGACTTCGCCGTGTACGGCACCGCCGCCGCCCTCGTCCTGGGCCCGGCCTTCTTCCCGACCGGCACCCCGGCGGCGCAGACCCTGGCCGCCTTCCTCACCTTCGCGGGCGCCTTCCTGGCCAGGCCCGTGGGCGTGGTGCTGTTCGGCACCCTCGGCGACCGGCTCGGCCGCAAGCCCGCACTGGTCTTGTCGCTGCTGCTGATGGGCGCGGCGACCGTCGGAGTCGGCCTGCTGCCGACGTACGCGAGCGCCGGACTGCTGGCGCCGGTGCTGCTCGTGATGCTCCGCCTGCTCCAGGGCGTGAGCATGGGCGGCGAATGGGGCGGCGCGGTGCTGCTCGCGGCCGAGCACGCGCCTCCCCGGCGGCGCGCGATGTACGCCTCCATTCCGCAGGCCGGCCCTCCGCTGGGCTTCCTGCTGTCCAGCGCGGCGATCCTGCCGACCCTGGCCATCGCCGGGCGGGACGGCTTCGCCGCCGGGGCGTGGCGCATCCCGTTCCTGCTCAGCGCCGTGCTCATCGTCATCGGCATCTGGGTGCGCAGCCGGGTCGAGGAGTCGCCGGTCTTCGCCACGACGCCCCGCCAGGCCACGTCCCGCTTCCCGCTCGGCATTCTGCTCAAGGAGCACCCCGGCCGGCTGGTTCTCGGCATCGGCGCGGCGATCGGCGGCTCGTCCGTCTACTACCTGACCACCGTCTACAGCCTGCAGTACGGCCCCGCCGTGCTCGGCGTCCCGCAGAACACGGTGCTCGTCGCCGCCAGCATCGCCGCGACCGCCGGCGCCCTGGCCACCGTGCCCATCGCCCGCCTGGCCGACCGGGTGGGCCGGCGTCCGGTCATGCTCGCCGGTCTCATCGGCTGCGTGCTGTGGGTGCTTCCCATGTTCGGCTCTCTGCGGACTGGGAACGGCCTGCTGATCACCGGTGCCTTCGCCATCGGGCTGCTGTTGTTCACGCTCAGCTTCGCGCCGATCGCCGCGTTCCTGCCGGAACTGTTCCCCGCCCGGCTCCGCTACACCGGCGCCTCGACCACCTTCATCCTGGCCAACACCCTGGGCGGCGGCTTCGCGCCGGTCGTCGCCACCTGGCTGAACACGCAGTGGGCCTCCCCGCTGGTGCTCGGCGTCTACGCGGGCACGCTCTGCCTGGTGAGCCTCGTCTGCGTGCTTGTCCTGCCCGAGACCCGCGAGCAGGAGTTCTCGTCCTGACGGTGTCGCCTGGTAGGGCGTTTACATGGACGAAATGGTCCTTTACGCTGGACCAGCGTCCATTGTGGTGGTCGCACGAAGGATGGTGGAGACCTCCATGGCCACGCCCTACCTCGACCCCGGTCCCGCCGCCCGCGAAGCGGGGCCGGACCAGCAGACAGCCGTCGACAAGGCGCTGACCCTGCTGAAGTCGCTCGCCGAGCACGACCGCGAGATAGGCGTCAGTGAGCTGGCGCGGCGCACCGGGCTGACCAAGTCCACAACGTTCCGGCTGCTCGGCATCCTGCAGCGCAACGACGTCATCGAGCGGGTCGGCAGCGACTACCGGCTCGGCCCCCGCCTGTCCGACATCGGGGCCAAGGTGTACGGCCCGACGTCACTCGTGCTGCGCGAGCGGCTGCTTCCCCACCTCGCGGACCTGTACGAGCTGACCCACGAGACCGTGCACCTGGCAGTCCTGCACGACACCGACATCATGTACGTCAACAAGATCCACGGCCACCGCCCGGCCCGCTGTCCCTCCCAGATCGGGGCCCGGCTGCCCGCCTACTGCACCGCCGTCGGCAAGGCGCTGCTCGCCTTCGACCACGACGCGGCCGAGGCGGCGATCGCGGCGGGGCTGCCCGCGCGCACCGACCACACCCTGAGCGACCCCGGCCGCTTCCGCGCCGAGCTGCGTCGCATCCGCCAGGACGGCATCGCCTTCGACCGGCAGGAGGCGACCCCCGGGCTGGTGTGCGTCGCCGTGCCGATCATGGGTCCGGCGGGACGGCCGGTGGCAGCCCTGTCCGTGGCCGGCTCCCAGCGCCGCTTCGACCCGATGCGTTTCGCCCCCGCGCTGCGCCGGGTCGCCTACGAGGCGTCCCGCGCCGTGCAGCGGGGGTGAGCGGGCGCTTCAGCGGGCGCGCTCACCGTGGGTGCGGGGCACCCGCACGGCCCCGGTGCCCGGCTGGACTCGCGGCACGCTGACCACGACGTGCACCACGCTCTCGCCGTCCAGCGACTCGTAGACGTGTGGTCGGTCGCCCGGATAGCGCACGAAGTCGCCGGGCCCCAGCTCGACCGCCGAGTCGACCGGGCCCACCCGGACACGGCCGCTGATCACGTACAGGTGCTCCAGCGTGCCCACCGGGTGGGGAGCGGAGGGATCGGCCGAGCCGTCAGCGGCCACCGGGGCGATGCGCAGGAGGTAGTTCTCGATCACGCCGGAACCGTAGACGTGGTCGAGCGAGCGGGACTCGTAGCCGCCGTGCCGCTGCCACACCACCTCGTCGCGGCGCTGCACCACCATCACCTGCTCGCGCTCGGCCACCAGCCGGGTGACCGGGACCCCGAGCGCGTTCGCCACGGAGAACAGCGTGTCCACGGTGGGATTGCCCACCCCCTGCTCGATCGTGGACAAGGTCTGCTTGGCCAGCCCCGCCTGCCGGGCCAGCTCGGCCAGCGACATGCCCCGCTGTTCCCTCAGTAGGCGCACATTGCGCGCCACAACGGCGTTTCCCGACGACACGGCACCCACTGTAGGTGGAACGCACCGTCCATCGCATTCCCATGATCTCGTGGCCGTGCCGCAGACCGGCACAAGGCGAAGCCCCGCCCGGATGCTCCGGGCGGGGCTCGGGGGCCTCGGTCAGCCTTCCAGGTCATGGGCCAGGCGCAGCCACGTGGCGAAGAGGTCGGGGTCGATGTCGGCCGGAGTGCGGAGCTTGACGGCGGCCATCTGCCGGGCGGCCGGCTCCAGCCGGCCGGAGGGGTCGGAGATCTCCTGGCCCCGCCACAGACCGAACGTCACGTAGGAGGGGTAGGCCTTGAAGTAGGCCACCGGGGTCTTGCCCGGAGCCCCACCGAGACTCCAGACCGGGTGCCCGTGCCAGACCGCCCCCGGCTGGGGGAGCGTGGCGTCGACGATGGTCTGCAGCTTCTCGGCGATCTCGCGCAGGGGCTGGTCGAGGGCCGCGGTGTACTCGGTGACGGTGGCGGGCTTGGTCATCTCTGGCTCCTTTAGGCGGGCTGGTAGTGGAGGTTCAGGACACCGGACCTGAACGTGGTCGAATCGACCAGCTTGAGCGGCAGGCGGCCGGTGCTCTCGTCGAACAGCCGGGTTCCGGCGCCGAGCACGATCGGGTGGACCATCAGGTGGAGTTCGTCGATGAGGCCCGCCCGCAGCAGCGCCCTGGTCAGCGTGATGCTGCCGGTGACGCTGATGTTCTTGCCGGGCAGCTTCTTGATCCTCTCCAGCTCGTCGATCACGTCTCCGCTGATCACGGTGGAGTTGTTCCACTCCGCCGTCCGCATGGTGCTGGAGACGACCAGCTTGCGGATGTTGTTCAGCCGGTCGGCCATCTCGCCGGTCTGGTGGGGCCAGACCGCGGCGAAGGACTCGTAGGTGGCCCGGCCCAGCAGGAGCGTGTCCGCCTCGGCCTGGATCGCCATGACCGCCGCGCCCATCTCCTCGTTCAGGTAGGGGAAGTGCCACGTCTCGGGCGACTCCACGACGCCGTCCAGCGAGACGAACAGCCCGGCAACGATCTTCCGCATGGTTTCTCCTCGGGGATGCACTGGTGTGTGATTCAGACGGACGTACGGAAGCGGGCGGCGACCAGGGAGACCCAGCCCATCGCGATCATGACCCCCGTGGCGAGCGTCACCGAGCCGGCCTGCCCGCCGGTGATCGCCCAGCCGTCACCCACGATCAGGGCCACGCCGGCCAGGTGGGAGCCGACGGCCATGCCGCGTGCGCCGGTGCGGGTGAAGTGCCGGCCGAGGACGAAGCAGGCCGCGGCGAAAGCGATGAACGTCACCGACCCTGCCACCATGTGCATGATGCTGTGCCAGCTCATCGCCGCCGGCGGCCCGGCAGGCGTGCCCACGGGGAAGCCGTCGGCCGGATCCATGACGAAGACGCCCGCTCCGATCATTCCGATGCCGGCGACCCGCGTCAGGCGCGGCACCCAGGTGCCGCCGGGCTTGCCGTACAGGGCCTTGCCGAACCCGAAGGAACCGGCGATGAGCAACGAGCCGACGATCAGGAAGTTGGAGATCTGGATCCAGCCGAGCGAGCCGGTGGCGAGCTGGCTGAGGGGGTGGCGGACCAGGTCGAAGCCCTCGCGGGTGAACGCCTGCGTCAGGGCGATCACGGTCCAGACGGGCATGGCGGCCGCAGCGGCGGTGAGCAGCGTGCGGGTGGAGGCGCGGCCGCGGGTGATGGTGGTGGTCATGTTCCCGGTTCCCTTCGTGGTTCTGCCAACGCGTCGTCCAAGCGATGTGACAGGGAACGCAGGAAGCTAGGGTTGCTCAAAAAGGAGTACGGGATGCGATTTCTCTTGACGAGCGTGGGCGAGCAGAAGGCGGACGAGACGCTGCAGATCGAGATGGGCAAGTTCATCCAGGAGCTGACCCAGGCCGGGGTCCTGCTGGCAACCGGCGGGATGGAGCTGGGAGGCAGCGTGCTCAAGTCCGTCGGCGGCGAGCTCACGGTGACCGACGGACCCTTCGCCGAGGCCAAGGAGTTGGCGGGCGGGTTCGCGCTGATCGAGGTGGGGTCCAAGGAGGAGGCGCTCGAGCTGTCCCGCCGATTCTTCAAGATCATCGGTGATGGTGAGGGCCGGATCCAGCAGATCTACTGAATTCGGCAGATCTCCTGATGAGTGCCGCCCGGGACGCCCACGGGGCGGTCGACGCGGTCTGGAAGCTCGAGTCCGCGCGGATCATCGCGGGCCTGACCAGGATGGTCCGCGACGTCGGCCTGGCCGAGGAGCTCGCCCAGGACGCGCTGGTGGCCGCGCTGGAGCAGTGGCCCGAGCAGGGCGTCCCGGACAACCCCGGCGCATGGCTCATGACCGCGGCCAAGCGTCGCGCGATCGACCACATCCGCCGCAACGAGCGGATGGGACGCAAGCACGAGGAGATCGCCCGCACGCTCGATCGGCAGGATCCCGAACCCGACGACGACGTGCTGCGCCTGATGTTCATCTCCTGCCATCCCGTGCTGCCCGCCGAGGAACGGGTCGCGTTGACACTCCGGCTGCTCGGCGGCCTGGGCGCCCCGGAGATCGCGCGGGCGTTCCTGGTGCCGGAGCAGACCGTCTCCCAGCGCATCGCCAAGGCCAAGCGCACCCTCGCCGAGGAGCGGGTCCCGTTCGAACTGCCGCCGGGACCGCAGCTCGCCGGCCGGCTGACGTCCGTACTCGACGTCATCTACCTGATCTTCAACGAGGGCTACTCGGCAACCTCCGGCGACGACCTGATGCGCCCGTCACTCGCCCTGGAGGCGCTGCGCCTGGGCAGACTGCTGGCCGAGCTGGCACCCCGCGAGGCCGAGGTGCACGGCCTGGTCGCCTTGATGGAGATCCAGGCGTCACGCGCGACCGCGCGCACCGGGCCTTCGGGTGAGCCCATCCAGCTGCACGAGCAGGACCGCGGGCTCTGGGACCAGCTCCTGATCACCCGCGGCTTCGCCGCGATGTTGCGGGCGAGGGAGGCCGGCGGCCCACTCGGTCCCTACGTGCTGCAGGCCGCGATCGCCGTCTCCCACGCGCAGGCGGCAACCGCGGAGGATACGAACTGGGCGCAGATCGCGACCCTCTACGAGACGCTGGGACGGCTGACGCCGTCGCCGGTGATCCAGCTCAACCGGGCCGTGGCCCTCGGCATGGCCCACGGCCCCCAGGCAGGTCTGGACCTCGTCGAGACGGTGGCCGCCGATCCGGCTCTCAAGGACTACCACCTGCTGTCGGTGGTGCGCGGCGACCTGCTGGCCAGGCTCGGCCGCCACGACGAGGCCGCCAAGGACTTCGAACGCGCGGCCGCACTCACCGGCAACGCCGTGGAACGCGCGTTCCTCCTCAGGCGCGCCGCCACCGGCGCGGCCCAGGCCCCCTCCAGGCAGCCGGGCATCACGCTGGGTGAGGCCGCGGAGGGCTTCCTCGCCCGCGGCGACCTGAACGCCGAGACGATCCGCTCCTACGGCCAGACCCTGCGCCGCCTGCGCCTGGACCTCGGCCCCGGCACCCCGCTGGCCGACGTGACCGCCGGGAAGGTGGCCAGGATCTTCGCCGTCGCCTGGGGGACGGCGGCCCCCAGGACCTGGAACCGGCACCGTGCGGCCGTACGCTCGTTCTCGGCATGGGCCGCCATCGAGGACCTGTCGGCCGAGCTGGGCAGGAAACCGGAAAGCCGCGAACGACGCCCCGCCGTCCACGGGCCGGACCTGGAGGCCCTGTGGCGGCATCCGTCCGTGCGCGAACGGGCGCTGTGGCGGCTCCTGCACGAGTCGGGAGCGTCCGCGAGAGCGGCCTTGTCACTCAACATCGAGGACCTCGACCTGACCGCCCGCCGCGGCCGGGTCACCACCAGGACCGGGCCGGTCTGGATCTCCTGGGGATACGGCACGGCCGCCCTGCTGTCCGAACTGGTGGCGGGCCGTACCCGGGGCCCCCTGTTCCTGGCCGACCGCAGACCCGCCCCGGCCCGCCCGCCCAAGCCCGCCGACCTGTGCCCGGACACGGGACGGGGACGGCTTTCGTACGAACGAGCCGAGTACCTCTTCAAGAAGGCCGCGGGCTACACCCTCCACCAGCTAGCCTCCAGAACGAAGCACCCCATCCTGAGCGCACCGGGCGAACAGCAGCCGGAAAGCCGCGACGGAGCAGGTCGTTCTGGACCGGACACACATGCCGGACAGTGTGTTCGGTGAGCCAGGACTCCCTTCACGCTCCTGACACGCTCCTGCCCAGGCCCGGCTCCTGCGGACCGCGGCCGTCAGAAGAGGACGGAGGGGAGGCCGTCCCGCTGGACCCAGGTGATCTTGTTGGTAACCGGCTCCCAGGCCGCACGCCCGGACGGCGGGCGGGCGGAGGGCCGGGGGCGGGGCGGCGCGGGTGCTCGCGCTTTCGGGGTGCCGGATGAGGTGCTCACCGAGAACGGCAAGCAGTTCACCGACCGGTTCGGCGAGGCCGGTCATGTTTCCCAGACGTGTAAGTCCTACTGCGGTTGGGAGGACGTCGCGCTGACGCAGGCGCCTTCACTGGTAGGAGCACCTAGTCGGTCGGGGTCAAGGTGGTGAACAAGGTGTCGAGGGCGGCCGGGTAGGCGTGTTCTGACGAGGCGGCGAAGCCGATCAGCAGGCCCTGAGGGCGGCCGGCAGGGTCGTGGTGGAGTTCGGTGAGACCGCGTAGGGCGAGGCCGTGGCGAGCGCAACGGGTCAGGAGTTGCTGTTCTGCGGGGCCGTCAGGGGGGAGGGTGATGAGCGTGTGCAGGCCGGCGGGGACTCCGTGGGGGGTGAGACCGGGGATGGCGGCCACGCGGTCAAGGAGGAGTTCGCGACGGCGGCGGTAGCGCAGGCGGGCGGCACGGGTGTGGCGGTCGTATGCGTGGGTGGTGATCAGGTCGGCGAGGATGAGCTGGCCCAGGGTCTCGGTGTACAGGTCTGCTTCCTGTTTGGCCCGCACCACCGGTGGCACCAAGTGGGGCGGTAGGACCATCCAGGCCAGGCGGAGGGCAGGGCCGAGGGTCTTGGACGCGGTGCCACAGTAGACGACCTGGTCGGGAGCGAGGCCCTGGAGAGCGCCGACCGGTTGGCGGTCGTACCGGTACTCGCCGTCGTAGTCGTCCTCGACGATCACGCCGCCCGTGGAGCGCGCCCATGCGCACAGGGTCTGACGGCGACTCGGATGCAGCGGAACGCCGGTCGGGTACTGATGTGAGGGGGTCAGGAACACGGCTCCCACCTCCTGCGTCAGGGCCTGCACGCGGGCGCCGTGGAGATCAACGGGCAGGGCGAGGGTGGTGAACCCGGCGCGTTGGATGACGTCGCGAAAGACGTTGTGGCCCGGGTCCTCAACGGCTGCGGTGCCGGTGCCGCCTGCGGTCAACGCGCCGCAGAGCAGGCCCAGACCCTGGTAGTAGCCGGAGGTGATCACGATTCGGTCCGGGGTCGTGATCACGCCGCGGGTGCGGCCCAGGTAGTCGGCGAGCGCGTTGCGCAGCTCGATCCGGCCCTGCGGATCTCCGGCGCCGAAGACCTCGGGGCGGGCGTGGGTGAGGACCCGGCGGGTGGAGGCGAGCCAGGCTCGGGTGGGGAAGGCGCTGACGTCGGGAAGCCCGGGGCGAAGGTCGTGGCGAGGAATCGTCGGCGCGGCATGGGGCGTGCGGGGACGGGGTCGCATGGCGGTACCTCGACCACGGTGGTGCCCGACCCCGGCCGCGTGGTCAGATAGCCCTCCTCGACAAGCTGGCCGTAGGCGGCGCTGACCGTGCCGCGCGAGAGTCCGAGTTCCTGGGCCAGCCCACGGGTCGACGGCAGGAGCGTCCCCGCGGCCAGCCGCCCCTGGCGAATCGCCGCCCGCAGCGCGGATTCCAGGCCGGAGCGCCGTCCGCCTGTGGCATCAAGCGCGATATGCAGGTCAAGCCGGGAACTGGACCAAGAATTCACCATAGAACTGGATCTTAATGTTGGTCCGGTAACCCTCTACGGTCGAGACCGAGGCCTGACCGCAGCGGCCGGGGACTGGCTCAGCGACGCCGAGCGCGCCGGCCGCGCCCACCAGGACTACTCGGCCGTCCTCGCCCACATCCCGCACACCGCGACGAAGGGACCCCAGCGATGATCGTGATCGCCCACCTCAGCGACACCCACCTCGACGGCGCCCAGCGCAGTGCCCAGCGCACCCGGACCGTCATGCACTACCTCGAAGAACTCCCGTACGACCTGGACGCGATCCTGGTCACCGGAGACATCACCGACCACGCCCTGCCCGAGGAGTACGAGCAGGCTCGACGCCTGCTGACGTCCCGGCACCCGGTCATGGTCTGCCCCGGCAACCACGACGAGCGCGCCGCATTTCGGCAGTACCTGCTGAAGCAGCCGGGATCGGCGGCACCGATCAACCAGGTGCACCACGCTGCCGGAGTCGTCATCGCATTGTGCGACTCCTCGGTTCCGGGCAAGGACGAGGGCTTCCTCGAGGACCAGACGCTGGCGTGGCTGGAGGACATCCTGGCCCAGGCCCCGGACGACGTGCCCGTACTGGTCGGCTTCCACCACCCGCCGGCCCCGCTGCACGTCCCCTTCATCGACGGCATCCGTCAGTTCGGAGCAGAGCGGCTCTCCGCGCTCGCGGACCGCCACCCCAACCTCACGGCCTTCCTGGCCGGCCACGCGCACACAGCGGCGGCGACCACCTTCGCCGGACGCCCGCTGCTGGTGGCGCCGGGGGTGGTCTCCACGCTCCGGCTCCCCTGGGAGCGCCACGCCCACCCCGAGGACTACGTCCATCTCGACCAGCCGCCCGCGCTCGCCTTCCACGTCCTGGACGACGAGGGACGGCTGACCACCCATTACCGCTGCGTCAACGACTGATCACGTGAAACCCTGCAGACCTCGCTGTACGTAAAGATCGACGACGAGGTCGCAGGAGCCGGTACGCCAAGTGCATCGACCGACAGCGAGGTCGTCAACGGCCGGATCTTGGAAGCCCTGTCGCAGCGATTGCGCGGAACGCAACGGACCCCGGACGCCATCCGGGGTCCTTTCTCTATGCGACCTGGGGAAACGCCCCAAGATTCATTCCGCGAATGTTCCGCGACCGGTGGCATACGGCGCTCTCCGCTGCTTCCGGCTGCCTGTCCGCGTAACCCGCGATCCGCGAAAACCCTGCTCAAACCAGCGTGGTTCAGTAGCGGGGGCGGTCACCGAAGCGGCCGCCTCTCGCGCGTTGGTTCTCTCCCAATTCCGGCGTTACATCGTGTCGCAGGGAAGGCCCCAGCTCGAATAGCCGCCACCGGGCTCATGGTGCCAGAGTTCGGCACAGATGTTGGTGCCCGCAGGCACCGGCCAAGGGTTGTTGAACGTCAGTGCGACGCCGCCGTAGGTGTAGGTGCCGCTGTTGGTGTCGCGCCCAGGGCTCCAGACGTGGATGTGGTAGGAACCGTTGGGGCCGCAGCGGCTCTGGTGCTGGAGTTTGATCCTGCCATCCTGGGCCCAGAGCCCGAGGCACCTGCTGATCCCGGCCACCTTCTTGAGATCGGTGACTTTGGCTGAAGCGGGTGATATTGCCACCGTCGCGGTGACCGTGAGAGCGGTCGCCATCGTCAGGAAGGCACCCAGAAGGCGGGCCTTCCTGAACTTTCCTGCTGTTTCCATGAGAGTTTCTCCTTTGCTCATGGGGATTCCGTGACGTTGCTGCCTACTTCTGATGACGGAGTTGTGCGGTCGATTCACGTGTCCGTCCCCAAGTGACGCGATCGGAGGCTTCGGCCTCCCTGACCCCGCCAAGGCAAAATGATGCCCGCGGCGGGCTGGGGCTGTCGTTGCAGCTGCGTGCACGGATGTTTAGTCTGCGTGCACTATCTCGTGCACTGCTGGCGGAACTCGCGTGGCGAAAGCCCGTAGGCGCGGCGGAACGCCTGGCTGAAATGCGCCGGGCTGGTGAACCCCCACCGGGCCGCGATCGCGTTAATCGGGTAGCCGGCCAGATGCGGCTCGGCGAGATCGCGCCGGCACTGCTTCAAGCGGCGCTCGCGGATCCAGCCGGCCACGGTGTGTCCTTCGGCGTGGAACAGCTTGTTCAGATACCGCAGGGAGATATGGTGTGCCGCGGCAATCGCGGCCGGGGTCAGGTTTGCATCGCCCAGGTTCGCTTGGACGAAGGCGTGGATCTGGGCGAGCAACGCGCGTTGTCGGCTGCTCGGCGGTACCGCGCTCCGGGCGTCCAGTGCGCCGGCCAGCGCGGCGGTCAGGACGTCGAGGGTCAGGGGGGAGACCCGCGTCGCCTCGGCCGGGCTGAACTCCTCCAGATGCCGGGCCAGTTGGAGCAGGAACTGCGAGGCCAGCGCAGCCATGCCCCGGGCACCCCGGATCGGCACCGAGTTGAGCTCCCGCAGGCCCCGCTCGGGCAGTGGCAGCAAGGAGCGCGGGAACTGCAGCGACAGCACCTGCCCGTCCGCGGGGCCCCTCGACTCGAAGGTGGTCAGATAGGGCTGCGAACTGTTGCGAAGCATCAGATCCCCGACACGCAGATCCGCCTGCCGGCCGGCTTGTTCTCCGATGGCGTGACCCCGGACGGTGCAGGTCACGAAGAAGGTTTCGGGGTCGGAGCGGCGGATCAGGTGGGGCGTACGCCGGATCGTCAGCGACGGCGCGGTCAGCAAGGTCGCCTGCACGAGGCCGAGGCCGCTGAGAGCGACGTGAGCTTGAAACGCGCTTTCCAGGCGTGGTTCGCAGTGCGCATCCAGCGGCATCCACATCTTCGAGCTCATCTCGCGCCAGAAGGCGAACCGCTCTTGCGTCGGGACCTCGGCGAAGCTGACCACGTCCATGGCTTCTCCACATCGAAGTATCGCTCCGGGGCCGCCCCAGCATCACCCGATCAAGTTCTCGCACGCAACCCGCACGGGCCCGATGCTCGTCAACGCATGACCAGTTTCGCGGCGGACCGACGTCGCCGGGATCTTCCCGCACCGGGACGCGATCATCCGCCTGGTCGGGGCGGTGCTGGCCAAGCAGCACGACGAGTGGACCGAGGGCCGCCGTAATCTCGGGCTGGAGGTGCTGGCCGAGTGCCGTAAAGCCGCCGAGAAAACGGAACCAGAAGACAGCAATGACGTTAATGTGACAGTTGATACTATTGCTGCTTAAATAGGTATCAGTTCGCAGAGTGGCTTATTCTCATATACCACGATCTTGGGCGCGGCCCTGCCCGCGATCATCGTGCCGGGAGATGGTGATGGATGCCGGGCTGTGTCGCGTATACGCGAGCATCCACCGAGCAACCGTGCGTTCTTGACCGTCGCCATTATGTGCCATTTGCTTCCCCGTCCTCGGGACAGAGTTTCATGCATATTTGCTACCTCTGTCCATTTTGGCGGGGGTACCTGAGCCGAGCACCATCTCCGCCGAGATCACCCGCCTGGACATCCGTCGAAATGATCGGCTTGGCGGCATCCTCGGGGAGTACGAGCCTGCAGCTTGACCTGGACGGATGAATAGTCGGCATCCGCAGTGTTCGCGAGTATGTACGACCTGGTCCGGAGCCCCCGAACAGGAGATCGCTTCCCCGCCGGTCGAAGATCGCTTCCCGGATTGTGATCTTGCATAATTGCGGTAAAGGCTCGACCTGGCCCTCGACGTGGTCGAACTGGTGTCGCTTACTACGGCGGTGGCCCGCGCCGGGAGCCCGGCGCGGGCGGACGGCTTCCTCGACCTCCTGCTGGGAGCGCTTATCCGGCGTTGATCAGGATGGCGTTGCCCAGGGAACGCTGGCCCGTGGCGTCGGAGGGGCGGTTGACGATGCCGCCCTCCGCGGTCGCCAGGACGCTGGAGCCGCCGCCGTCGAGGTTCATCGCCTCCACGGCCCCGAGCCGCTTCATCAGTTCGGCCGTCTGCGCGATACCGAGGCCCTCGCTGTAGCCGGCCTGCCTACCGTCCACGACCACGAGCATCAACCGGCCCTGCTCGTCCACGCCGATCATGGAGCGCGGGTTGGCGCGCAGGGTCCAGTTGTAGGTGAAGGTCTGGTCGCCGCCCTGCCTGATCAGGCCGTCGGCCTCGGCGTTGACCGAGATCTCCCCGTCACGGACGAGCGTGGGCCCGACCTGCAGGATCGTCGTGTCGGGCGTGAGCGGCACCCGGTGGCCCCTGCTGTCCTCGACCCGCTCGGAAACGCGCAGCCTGCTCCCCGGCCTAGCGTTGGCGAACAGCCACTCGGCGCTGTCGCCGATCGCCTGCACGGTCCACCCCCCAGCAGGTACGGCGGAGCCACGGCTACGGTTGACCGCGACGACGAACCCCCGAGCGTCCACGACAGCCTCCGCGCCCTCGCCCGACGGCGGCTGACCCCACTCGGGCGTGAAGCGCACGAGTTCGCTGTCGTCGGTGCACTTCAGGTCATGCTGCGGCTTCTCGGTGGGCAGGTCGCCTCCGACGCCACCGCAGTTCCAGATCTCGCCGGGCAGCCGGTTGACCCCGTCGATCTCGACCGACTCCGCGCCCCCGTGGAGGGTGACGTGGGCGGTGTAGGCGTCGACGTCCACGCGCCTGCCGCCATTCGTGATCTTGATGCCACCGCGTCCCTGGGTGGCGTTGCCGAGGAGCCTGCCGTCCTTGACGTACAGGCCGCCGGGACCACGGTTGAAGAACCACTGGGCGTTGATCCCCGCTACGGCCCCGCTGGAGGCGATCTGGTCGGTGAGGATCTCCGGGTCGTAGAGCGTCGGCCCGAAGCCGGTGGCGACGGTGCCGCGGAAGTCGCGGAAGTCGACGCGGAGCACGTGCACCTTCTGCGGCGCGTTCTCGTCGGTGCCGTCCTGCGCGGTGTAACGGGTGCCTCCCGCGAAGCCCGCCGCCCTGACCTTGGCGAGGGCCGTGGCGGCCTCGTCGCCGGTGGCGTAGCGGCCGAGCCGTACGGTCCAGCCGAGCGGCCCGGCCGGGCGGTCGGCGAAGGCCGGGGCGTCGACCCGCTCCAGGCGGGGCTCGAAGCCCTTCTCGGTCAGTGCGGCGACGACCCGGTTGGCGATCTCCTTCGACCCGATCGCCGTGCCCGCCGTCTTCAACGGGCCGTCGAGGAGGGCGGGCAGGTAGACGTGGACGGTCCAGAAGTCGTCGGCGTCCTGGGCTCCCGGCGAGAGCGTGGTGAGGGTGACGCCCGGCGGGAGCTGTGGCGTGCTCGCCACTGCCGCCGAGGCGGGAAGCGCCAGGGCCAGGGCCGCGACCAGGGATGTTAAGGCGGTGCGGTGCATGTGAGTCCTTTGGTGAGGAGCAGCTTGACGGCGTTCTGAGCGCCTCCTATTCTGCTGATGCATTTAATAAATGACTCTCACAAAAAGCAAGCCTCCTCCGCCTGGGAGAACCCCCTCATGAAGAATCTGCTTCGGCTGGCCGTGGCCGCGCTCACCGCCCTCCCCCTGGCCGCCTGCGCCTCCGAGAGCGAAGGTCCCGCCGCGCTCACCTGGTGGCAGGGACCCAACGCCGACACGCCCACCCAGGCCGCCGTGGCCGCCTGCAACCGCGAGGGCAAGTACACGATCAAGGTCGAGACTCTCCCCGAAGGCTCCGACAAGCAGCGCGAGCAACTCGTCCGCCGTCTGTCGGCGAAGGACCGCGCGGTCAACCTCATCACCCTTGACGTCGTCTGGACGGCGGAGTTCGCCGAGGCGGGCTGGATCCTGCCGCTGCCCGAGACCACGACGAGGACCGTCTCCGAGGGCACGCTCGGCGGAGCCATGAAGTCGGCGACGTGGAAGGGCAAGGTCTACGCCGCGCCGCTGCTGTCCGGCTCGCAGCTGCTGTGGTACCGCAAGTCGCGCGCCCAGCAGGCGGGCATCGACCCAGCCAAGGGCGAGCTGACCTGGGAGCAGCTCCTCACCGCCGCGGGAAGCCTGCCCGACGGCGAGCGCGGCGTCGCTACACCGGGCAACCGCTACGAGGGCTACACCGTCTTCATCAACGCCCTCGTCGCCTCCGCCGGCGGCCAGATCGTCGACCCCGACGGCAACCCCGGACTCGACACCGACGCGGGCAGGGCCGCCGCCACGGTCATCTCGTCGCTGGCCTCCGGCCCCTCGGCGCTGAAGGGGATGAGCACACTCGACGAGGAGACCATGCGCGCCGCCTTCGAGAACGGCGAGGCATCCTTCATGACGAACTGGGGCTACGCCGCCGCGGCCGATCGCGCCCAGAAGGAGCCCGAGTTCAAGAAGGTCTTTGAAGACTACGGCTGGGCACGCTACCCCAGGGTCGTCCAGGGCTCGCCCAGCGCGCCGCCGCTCGGCGGCTCCAACGTCGCCGTCGGCGTGGGCACGCCGGAGGACCAGCGCGAGAGCGCCTTCGCCGCGCTCGCCTGCCTGACCTCGACGCAGTCGCAGAAGACTTTCATGCTCCAGTCGGGCATCCCCGCCGCCCGCTCCTCGGTCTACGACGACCCCGAGGTGCGGGCGAAGTTCCCCTTCGCCGACGTCATGCGCGACTCGATCGCCGAGGCGGCCCCGCGTCCGATGGCGCGCAAGTACAACGCGCTGTCCACCGCCATCCAGACGGCCTTCCACCCACCCGCCTCCGTCACCGCCGAGACCTCATCGAAGGCCAACGCCGCCGTCAGCGAGGCCGTCAAGCAGTGAGCCAGATTCCTCAAGCACGTGAGCAGCGGCTCGGGTGGCTCATGGCCGCCCCTGCCCTGCTGCTCATGGTCGCGGTCACGGTCGTACCTGTCCTGCGTACGGCGGCGCTTTCCCTGGAGAGCTACTCACTGAGCGCGCCGAGTGAGCGAGCCTTCGCCGGGCTGGACAACTACGGTCGCATACTCACCAGCGAGACCTGGTGGCAGGACCTCGCCGCGACCGTCGTTCTGACGGTGACCAGCGTGGGCTTGGAGTTCGTGCTGGGTTTCGCGCTCGCGATGGCCATGCACAAGGTGCTGTGGGGGCGGCAGCTCCTGCGGACCGTAGTGCTCGTGCCGTACGCGGTGCTGACGGTCGTCTCGGCGTTCGCCTTCCGCTTCGCCTTCCAGCCGTCGGTCGGCTTCGTCGGCGGCGACTTCAACTGGCTCGGCGAGACCTGGTCGGCCTACTCGGTAATCGTGCTGACCGAAGTATGGAAGACGACGCCGTTCATGGCGCTGATGCTGCTCGCCGGGCTGGTGACCGTGCCGGGCGAGGTGTACGAGGCGGCCAAGGTGGACGGGGCCGGGGCGTGGCAGCGGTTCTGGCGGGTGACCGGCCCGTGTGTGCGGCCCGCGATCGTGGTCGCGCTGCTGTTCCGCACCCTCGACGCCTTTCGCGTCTTCGACACCGTCTACATCCAGACGCAGGGCGCGGTCGGCACGGAGACGCTGTCGTTCCTGAGCTACCGCTTCCTCATCAGGGACCTGGAGGTCGGTCTCGGCTCGGCTGTTTCGGTGCTGCTGTTCGTCTGCGTCGCGATGATCGCGGTCGGGTTCGTCCGAGCGTTCAGGGGTGAGTCATGAAGCGCAGGATCGCCGACCTGCTGGTCACCGCGACGGTCGCCGTCTGGACGCTCGCCCCGATCGTGTGGGTCGTCAGCCTGTCGCTCAAACCGGCCTCCCTGCAGAACGACGGCCGTTTCCTGCCCGCCTCGCCCACGCTGGAGAACTACACGGGGTTGTTCACCAACCCGATGTTCACCACCGCGCTGCGCAACTCCGTGGGCATCTCACTGATCGCCACGACCGTCTCGGTGATCGTCGCGGTGTTCGCCGCGTACGCGATCGCGAGGCTGCGCTTCCGCGGCAACGGCGCGGTGCTAGGGCTCGCGCTCGGTCTGACCATGTTTCCCGCGATCGCCCTGGTGGGGCCGCTGTTCACACTGTGGACCGACCTTGGGCTCTTCGACACCTGGCTCGGGCTGATCATTCCTTACGTGTCGTTCTCGCTGCCGCTGGCGATCTGGCTGATGACCGCCTTCTTCCGCACGATTCCCTGGGATCTGGAGGAATCCGCCCAGATGGACGGGGCCACCAGGCTCCAGGCGCTGCTCCGGGTGATCATCCCGGTTGCCGCGCCCGGCGTGGTCACGACGTTCCTGCTGACCTTCCTGGCGTGCTGGGGCGAGTTCCTGTTCGCGATCTCGCTCACCTCGACCGACCAGTCGCGTACGGTCCCCGCCGCTCTGGCCTTCTTCACCGGGGAGTCGGAGTTCCAGCAACCCTACGGCGCCATCGCGGCGGCGGCCTTGATGGTGACCGTTCCCGTGGTCATCCTGGTCCTTCTCTCCCAGCGCCGCATCGTCGCAGGGCTCACCTCCGGCGCGGTGAAGGGATGACCGGGATGATCCACCACGATCCAACGACCACGAGGGTGTTGCCATGACCTCTGCAGCGACCGCTCCTCTGCTCCGCCGGCTCAACGCGGAGACCGTGCTGAACGTGCTGCGGGACGTCGAGGCGATCAGGCACACCGAGCTCGCCGACGCCGCCGGGCTCTCCAGGCCGACCGTCGACGCCGTGATCGAGGACCTTCGGCGCATCGGCCTCATCGCCGAGGTCGAGGACGACACGCCCGGTCGCCGTGGCAGGCCCGCCCGGCTGGTGCGCTTCAGGGCCGAGCGCGGGCATGTCGTCGGCATCGACATCGGCGTGCACAAATGCATGGTGTCCGTGGCCGACCTGCGCGGTGTCGTACTGACGACCCAGGTGAGGTCGCTCGGGCAGGAGCTCGGCCGCAAGGAGCGGCTCGATGGGGTGCGCAAGGCCGTGCGTGAGGCGCTGAAGCAGGCGCGGGTCGAAAGATCGGCCGTGCTCGCGGCCTGCGCGGCCACGCCTGGCATCGTCGATCCACGCACCGGGGTGGTGCTCACCTGCGACGTCCTGCCCGACTGGAAGGGGCTGAACCTGCGGGCCGAACTCGGCCGCTCCTTCGGCGCGCCCGTCCTCTCCGACAACGACGCCAACCTCGCCGTCGTCGGAGAGCGCTGGCGCGGCGTGGCCTCGACCAGCGAGGACGTCATCTACGTGCTCGCAGGTGAACGGCTCGGCGCCGGGATCGTCTCCGGCGGCCAGGTCTTCCGCGGCCACGACGGGGGCGCGGGCGAAATGGCCTTCCTCAGCCTGCTCGAACACACGCCGGGCGCCGAGGGCATAGGCGCGCTCGCCAGCCATATCGGCAAAGAGGTCGTCGCCAGGCTGCGCGAGCACACCAGCTCGCTGACCGGCGACGCCGCGCTGCTGCTCGCTGCCGCCCGCGACGGTGACACCGAGGCCCAGCAGGTGCTGGAGGAGATCCTCGCCCGCATCGCCAGAGCGATCGGCACGATGGCCCTGCTCCTGAACCCCGAACTGATCGTCATTGGAGGCGGCGTCGCGGCCGCGGGTGAGCAGATCGCTGAGCCGATCAGGCGCAGGCTGCCGCAGATGACCTCCCTGCCGCCGCGCCTGGAGGTGTCGGCCCTGGGAGACAAGGCCGTCACCGTCGGCGCGCTCAGAACCGCGCTCGACTCCGTCGAGAGTTCCCTGCTGGACAACCTGAATGCCTGAACGGAGCAGTATGACCCCGGTGTCGCTGGCCATCGTCGGAGCCGGAGACCGCGGCAGCGGATACGCCCGCTGGGCGCTCGCACACCCTCACCTGGCGCGAATCGCGGCCGTCGCCGACCCGGTCGCGGAGCGGGCACGTCACCTGGCCGACGCGGGCGGCGCCCGGATCTTCGCCGGCTGGCGCGACCTCGCCGCCGAAGGCAGGATCGCCGACGCCGTCGTCATCGCCACCCAGGACGGCGACCACGCCGAGCCCGCCAGGACCTTCGCAGAACTCGGCTACCACATCCTGATTGAGAAGCCGCTCGCGCCGACAGAAGCCGAGTGCCGCGAGATCGTCGCGGCGGCCGAGCGCGCGGGCGTGATTTTCGCTGTCTGCCACGTGCTGCGCTACGCGCCCTACACCGACACGGTCAGATCCGT
The DNA here is from genome assembly GCF_014207745.1 of Nonomuraea muscovyensis. Taxonomy (NCBI): domain Bacteria; kingdom Bacillati; phylum Actinomycetota; class Actinomycetes; order Streptosporangiales; family Streptosporangiaceae; genus Nonomuraea; species Nonomuraea muscovyensis. Next base: position 908,047 of record NZ_JACHJB010000001.1, on the reverse strand, counting down.
CGTGCGCTCCGGGCAGATCGGCGAGATCGTCTCCGTCCAGCATCTCGAACCCGTGGGCTTCTGGCACCAGGCGCACTCCTACGTGCGCGGCAACTGGCGCCGCACCGACCAGTCCACGTTCATGCTGCTCGCCAAGTCCTCCCACGACCTCGACTGGCTGCAGTACGTCGTCGGCAGGCCGATCGCACGGGTCTCCAGCTTCGGCGGGCTCAAGCACTTCACGCGCGACAACCGGCCGCCAGGATCGGCGTTGAGGTGCCTCGACTGCGCCGTCGAACCGACATGCCCCTACTCAGCGCCCAGACTGTACGGCGGGCGCCTGCGCGAAGGGCAGCATGGCTGGCCGCTGAGCGTCGTCACCAGGGAGTTCACCGAGGAAGCCCTCACCAGCGCACTGCGGCACGGGCCGTACGGCAGGTGCGTCTACGACTGCGACAACGACGTCGTCGACCACCAGGTCGTGGCTATGGAGTTCGACGGCGGCGCGAGCGGCGTCTTCACCATGACCGCCTTCAACGCCGGTGGACACCGCCGTACGAGGATCTTCGGCACCCACGGCGAACTGGAGTGCGACGGCGAGCACGTGCGCGTCCACGACTTCCGCACGGGCGACGTCTCCACCATCACGGTCGCCGCGACGGGCGACCCCACAGCCGGAGGTGGCCACGCCGGTGGCGACGAACGGCTCATGGAGGCGTTCGTGCGCGCGGTGGCGACCGGCGAGCGCGACCTGATCCGATCGGGTCCCGCCGAGTCACTCGCCTCCCACCTGGCGGTCTTCGCCGCCGAGCGGGCGAGGCTCACCCAGCAGGTCATCTCCCTCATGGAAGGAGCTCGCTGATGCGGGCAGCTTTTCGCACGTTCGTGACCGCTCTGCTGTTCTTAGGTCTGGTCCTGCCGATAGGACCCGCCCAAGCCGACATGCCGGACGCCGCCAACTGGCCCCGGCCGCGCTTCATCACCTACAACATCTGCGGCGCGGCGAAGCAGTGCCCGCCCGTGGACCGTAAGGCCTTTCAAGCGGCGATGGTGTCGGCCATCGACCACTGGGATGCCGACCTCGTGTTCCTCCAGGAGGTGTGTTACGGGCAGTGGACGCTTTTGCGTGACCACCTGAACACCCGCACCGACGGCCCGCGCTACGACAGCGTCTGGGGAGCGACCCGCACCTCGTCCGGCTGCCTCGACTGGGGCTCCGACCAGCGCTTCGGCCTGGCCACCTTCGCGAAGGGCACCTTCGAAGAGGGCACCAGGACGGTCGTCCCCCTCCCCGAGGACGAGAGCGACGGCGCGATCGAGAACCGCATCCTGCTGTGCGGCCGCGTGCCCGTCACTGGCCGCCCCGTCCGCGCCTGCAACACCCACATCGCCCCAGAAACCGGTCAGGGCGGCCCCCAGGTGGACAAGGTCGCCGAGGTCACCAGGTCATACGCCGCCGAGGGCGACCCGGTCGTGCTGGGCGGCGACTTCAACCTTGCGCCCACCGACTCCATCCTCAACGCACTCTACGACCACAACGGCGGCAAGGGGGTGTTCCAGGAGGTGGACGAGAACGACACGGCGTTCTTCGGCCCCACCTGCGACCAGAGCGCCGACCGATGCAGGAGCGGAGAGCCCACGGCCGTGCCGACGTGCGCGACCGACCTGGAGACACCCGTGAAGATCGACTACATCTTCCTGAGCTACTACTGGTTCACCAACGTACGCGGCGACGCGGCGGCCTGCGCCGACACCGTCTCCGACCACCGCCTTCTGCGAGGCGCCGCCGCCTGGGAGCACTGACCCGGCGTCACGACGTCAACGGCCACACCTCCACCACCCTCTGCGCAACCGCGCAGGAGGCACCCGTGGCCAGCTCGACGGCCTCTTCCCCCCGTGTCCGCCTCGATGATCGCGAACCCGGCGACCGGCGGGGCGGAGGCCAGGTGCAGCGCGCCGACGTGGCCATCATGTCGCCCTACCAGGAGGACAACGTCCGCCGCTTCGGCGACTACATCTACGAGCTGAACGTGCCACTGGAGATATGGAGGTCCACCTCGATCTGGGCGCGGCAGCGTGACCTTCTGTCGACCTACCGAGGGCTCTTGACCGGCAAAGGGGCGGCACCCGGGCAGGCCGTCTGGCTGGGTGCCACCCGATCGTGCGCGAGGATCACGCCTTGTCGAAGAAGGCGTACAGGTGGCGGATGCGGCGGTGGTGGAAGACGGCGACGTCCCGCAGGTCGCTAGTGTCATCCGCCTGGAAATCGCCAGGTAAGTCCGTATGGTGCTGGTTGTGGCGCATCCAGATCCGTCTGCGGTGGAGATCCGGTTATCGGAGCGTGAACGGGCTCGGCTGATCGGCATGTCGGCGGAGTCGTCGAGGGTGGCGGTCCGGGCGAGGATCGTGCTGGCGTGTGCAGGGCCGGGGATCAGCACTGCGCAGGTGGCACGGGATCTTGGCCTTGCCGAGAGCACGGTGCGCAAGTGGCGTGCGGCTTTTGCCCGGGGCGGGTTGGAGGCGCTGGCCGACGACGCGCGCACCGGCCGGCCCAAGGCGGAGTTGACGGTGTCGGAGGCCGAGCGGGCGGTGTTGCAGCGGTGGGCGCGGCGGGCCAAGTCCGCTCAGGTCCTGGCGATGTGCGCGAAGATCGTGCTGGGATGCGCGGAGGGCAAGGACAACAAGCAGATCGCCGAGCAGTTGCGGGTGCGACCCGACACGGTGTCCAAATGGCGTCATCGGTTCCTGCGCCTGCGGCTGGACGGGCTGATCGATGAGCCGCGCCCGGGCCGCCCGCCGTCGATCAGCCTGGACCAGGTCGAGCGGGTGGTGGTGGCCACGCTGGGGGAGACACCGGCCGGTGCCCCGCACTGGACCCGCGCCTCGATGGCGCGGCGTAGCGGGCTGTCGGAGTCGACCATCGGCCGGATCCGGCGGGCCTTCGACCTCAAGCCGCACCGCACCGCAACGTTCAAGCTGTCGGCCGACCCGTTGTTCGTGGAGAAGGTCGTCGATGTGGTGGGCTGGTATCACGATCCGCCGGAACGCGCGGTGGTGCTGTGCGTGGATGAGAAGTCGCAGATCCAGGCGCTGGATCGGTCGCAGCCGGTGCTGCCGATGATGCCGGGCATGCCCGAGCGGCGCACCCACGACTACGTCCGCCACGGCATCACCGGCCTGTTCGCCGCCTTCAACGTCGCCGACGGGACCGTCATCGGTGAACTGCACCGCCAGTACCGCGCCGCTGAGTTCAAGAAATTCCTCGCCATCTTCGACAAGACCGTGCCGGCCGAGCTCGATGTCCACCTGATCTGCGACAACTACGGCACCCACAAGACCGCGGCGATCAAGGCGTGGCTGGCCCGGCATCCCCGCTTCCACATGCATTTCACCCCGACCGGCTCCTCCTGGATCAACCAGGTCGAGCGCTTGTTCGGCTACCTCACCGACCAACTGCGCGGGGTGCAACTCCCGATGCCGGGTCAGTCACGTGCTCGGCTCCGGGCCTGTTCGATCTCGTTGATGTGGTTCTCCGTCCACCGGCGGAGCGCCGTGATGGGCTCGGCCAGGCTGCGGCCAAGAGAAGTGAGGTCGTAGTCGACCCGGGGCGGGATGGTGGGGTGGACGGTGCGGGTGACGAATCCGTCGGCTTCGAGGCTGCGCAGGGTCTGGGTGAGCATCTTCTGCGAGACGCCCTCGATGCGGCGGCTCAGGTCGGTGTAGCGCATGGTGCCCTCGAGGAGGGCGTCCACGACGAGGACCGTCCACTTGCCTGCGATGTGGTCGAGCACCTGGCGGGTCGGGCACTTCGCCGAGAAGGCGTCGGCCGGCAGCCCGGAGGACTCCACAATGGTCTCCATGAAGGGAGAGTAACGCACAAATTAGTACCCTCTTCCATATGGAGAGTCACTCTCTCATAGTGAGTGACATGACGCCTCACACCATGTCTGTCGCCGAAGCCATCCGCACCCGCCGCACCGTCCGCCACTACCGCCCCGACCCGATCCCCGCAGCTACCCTCGACACACTCCTCGCTCTCGCCATCGAGGCGCCCACCAGTTGGAACCTCCAGGACCGGTCCATCGTCGCCGTCACCAGCGACGAAGGTCGTGAGGCTCTGGCCTGGGCCACCGGCGGCCAGCCCCAACCACAGGAAGCGCCGCTCATGCTGGTCTTCGTGGCCGAGCCACTGTCCTGGCGCGACGACCACAGCGACGTCTACGACCAGGCCCGCCGTAGTGGAGCGTGGAACGAGGAGTTCGTCACGATGTTCTCCGCAGCGTCGCAGGCGTTCCAGACGGATCTCGAGGAGCGTGGCCTGCTGCGGGAGTACGCGGTCAAGGACGCGATGATCGCGGCCAGTTACGTGATGCTCGCCGCCACGGAGATGGGGCTTGCCACCTCGCCGATGAACGGCTGGGACGAGACCAAGGTGAAGAAGACGATCGGCATCGGCGATCGCGACGATTTGGCCATCGCGCTGCTCATGTCCGTCGGCTATCCGGCAGAGGAACGACGCCATCCCGGTCGTCGGGCCCAGGAACGCAACGTGTTCCACGAGTCCTACGGATCGCCCGGGAATACCTGTACCTCTTCATAACTCGTCGGGTGGTACCTGATCTGCGGCTTTGACCTCCAGAGGCCTCGCGGGCAAGATGGCTGTCTGTGCCGGTTCGTCTGCTGTATCTGACCTTGATTCGAGTGTCTGGCTGGCTGGTGTTGGGGGATGATCAGGCGTCCAAGGACGTCGAGATCATGGTCCTCCGCCATGAGGTGGCAGTGCTGAAGCGTCAGGTCACCCGGCCGAGGCCGGACTGGGCCGATCGGGCCCTCCTGGCGGCTTTGGGCCGCTTCCTACCTGCGGTGCTGCGAGCTCATCGGCTGGTCACCCAGGCACCCTATTGGCTTGGCATCGCCGTTTGATCAAACGCTCGTGGACCTACCCCCGCCGCCCTGGCCGTCTCGGAACAAACAAAGAGGTCCGGGACTTGGTCCTCCGTCTGGCCCGCGAGAACCCGAGGTGGGGATATCGGCGGGTGCACGGCGAACTGGTCAGCCTCGGCCTGCAGGTCGGTGAAGCGACCGTGCGACCGGTCCTGCGTTCGCGCCGACACCGTCCGGCACCACGAAGCCACGACACCTCTTGGCGGACGTTTCTGCGGCTGCAAGCGAAAGGGCTGCTCGCCTGCGACTTTGCGCCTGCCGAAAACTTCATCCGTGCAGTCACGCCCGCGCCGAGCTGAGCGGGATGTTTCCGTATATCCCGGGCCAGCCTGGATACAACCGGCGGCTGCGGCAGGCGCCCGGCCTGGTGGCGCGCATGAACAGGATGCTGGCGGCCGACACCTCACTGTGGAGTGACGATGTCTGGGTTGCCGACTCCACCCCTGTGGAGTGCGGCCGCTCGCGCGATACCGCCCGGCGTTCCGAGCTTGCCGGATGGGCGCAGTACGACTACTGCGCCAGGCACTCACGGGTACTTCTGGGGGTTGTGGCTGCACCTGCTGTGCACTCCGGGCGGGCTGCAGGGCTCCGGCGTAGTGGAGTTTTGTCCCGTTTCTCGATCACGTGAGGTCGAGGACGGTGAGCGTGCGGGTGGCGTGGCGCGAGACGTGGCGGATGGCTTGGGTGATGTTGCCGGCGCCGGTCAGGCGTAGGGCTCCGATGGCGAGGTTTCGCAGGGTGGCCATGGCTCGGGGTGCGTTGCCGGTACGGACTCGGCTGTGGTCTTCGGCGTAGGTGACGTCGCGGACGTAATGCAGCTGGTTCTCGATGCTCCAGTGCCCGGATCCTAGGTGGCCAGGTCGGCGGGAGATGCTTGCCAGGCCGGCAGATCAGTGATCGCGTAGACGGTGACGGTCCGCCATCTGCCCGTGCTGCCGTCCCTGACCTGGCGTTTGATCTGCGTCGCCTGGACTGCGTGGGGGATGGCAGGCCGGTGGTGACGGTGACGACCTTGAGGGTGCGGCGCTCCTGTCGTCCGTGCCCGCGGTCACGTTCGCGGTGCTGGACGGGGATCTGTTTCCATGACAGCCGTTTGACCTGGGCGTACAGGCTGGGCTGATTCGTCTTGACGATGAGCACGTAGTGCGCCTGTTTCTGCTGGATGAGGAAGGCGGCATGCTCGCGCTGGGTGCGCAGGGCGTCGGACACCGACGTCCGCGCCTGCGCGGCTGCCAACCGCCACCCACCACCGCAGGGGAGATGGTCGTGACCCTCCTGCGGTGCGCGCCCCCGGTGGACGAGCGCGGCTGCCCACCCACCTGCGACGAACTGGAGGCGGCAGCGCGGATGGTGCACGTCGACGCGGTCACCGTCTACAACGCCATCCAGTGCTGCCTGCCCACCACGGCCGGCCCGCGCGGCAGACGGTTCGTGCTCGGCCAGCAACGGATTCTCGACCCGCAAGGCGGCTGCGTCGGCATCGAGCAGCGGGTCATCGTGGCGTTGCCCGGATGCGCGCCGTGCCCCAGAGACTCCTCGTGAGCATGCGCGTCACCGTTCGCATCGACGATCGGGCGCTCAAGCCGCTCGCCCTGGACTCGACCGCGGACATCGGCCGCCAGGTCCACGCACGGTTGCTGCGGACCGAGGCGCTGGCGGTAGGGTTCGCGCCGGTCGACACCGGCAACCCGCGCTTGCGGATCCACAATCGACGGGCCTCGGCGCGGCGAGTCGACGACCGGCTGGGACATCGTGGCGGTGGTGGCGTACGCGATGTGGATCCACAAGGGGGAGCGGGAGTATCGGCACGGCACCGGCCGCATCGTCAGAGCTCACGCGGGCCCGCGCCCGTTCCTGCTGTTGGCGCTGCGGCAAGCCTTCGGCTGACAGGGCCGCCCGGCTTCAACCATGGCGGCGACCGGCAGGCTAACCGGGCCCTGTACGTCATCGTGCTGTACCGCATGTCATGCAACCCATCCACTCGTGCCTACGCTGAGAGCAGTACCGCCGACGGGCTGTCCACGGACGTGTCGCGGCCGCCGCGCCCACTCGGCCAGGCCGAATAGCGCGACGCGAACGCGCTGGCCGGGCATAAGGCTCGACCTGCGCGTCACGAACAACACAACGGCCTGCTTTTCAGGTGCTGTGTGACGAACCGAAGCGAGCCGCCAGCCTCCCCCTCACTCGCCGACCCGCAGGTGGTTGGCACCGATTCCGTTCGACTTCGGCGCTGAACGCCCAGGTGGCGAGTGCGCAGAGCGCGAGCGTCGCGCCGAGGACGGTGGGGCCGATCCAGCCGGCGGCGTCGAACAGGGCCGTGGTCGCGGCTGCACCCAGGGCGGAACCGAGGGAGTAGAAGACCATGTAGGCGCCGATGGTGGTGCTGGTGCGGTCGGGGATGGCCGCGGTGAGCGTGTGCTGGTTGCTCACGTGCACGGCTTGAACGGCGAAGTCGAGCAGGATCACGCCAAGGACCAGCAGCGGTAGCGACCACGAGAGCTGCCCGACCGCGAGCCAGGAGGCGAGCAGGAGTGCGAGCGCGAGGCCGGTGACCAGGCGCGCGTGCCCGGCATCGCCCCAGCGCCCGGACCGGGCGGCACCGAGGGCTCCGGCAAGCCCGGCGACACCGAAGAGCCCGATCTGCGCTTCGCTGAGGTGCCACGGGGCACCGGCCAGCGGCAGGGCCATGCCGCTCCACAGGGTGCCGAACGAGGCGAACAGGAAGAACGCGATCAGCCCGCGGCCGAGGAACACCGGTTGGGCGAACAGCCCGCCGAAGGACCGAAGGACCTGCCCGTACCGTGCCGGGTCCGGGCGGACGTCGGCGGGCAGCAGGGTGAGGGTGAGCAGCGCGAGGACGGCGGCGAGGAGCGCTAGGGCCAGGTAGACGCTCCGCCATCCCCACAGGTCGGCGAGGACCCCCGCGATGACGCGCGCGCCGAGGATGCCGATCACCACGCCCGAGGTCACGATGCCGAGGTTGCGTCCGCGCTCGGCGGGCGGCGAGATCGATGCCGTGTACGCGACGGTGGTCTGCACCACCACCGCGAACACGCCGGCCGCGGCCAGTCCGGAGAATGCCGCCCAGGCCACCGGGGCGGCCGCGGTGATCGCCGTTCCCGCGGCCACCAGGGCGAGGTGCGCGGCGATCAGGCGCCTGCGGTCGAGTAGGTCGCCCAACGGCACCAGCAGCACCAGTCCGGCCAGGTAGCCGAGCTGACCGGTGGCCACGAACCAGCCGAGCGAGTCGGCCGGAACGCCCAGGTCGTGCCCCATCGGGCCCAGCACTGGTTGTCCGGCGTAGACGCTCGCCACCGCGACCCCGCACACCACCGCCAGCAGCAGCCTCGTCCTCCCGTTCACGGGCACACCCTCCGTTAGGTTTCGTTTTGCAACTGATTGGAGGGTAGGCCAGAATAGTTTCAATACGCAACTCATTGGAGGGGTGATGGCAGCCGACGACACCGATGGGCGGGGCCCCGCGTGGACGGATCCGAGCTGCCCGGTCGCCCGCACGGTCGACCTGGTCGGCGATCGGTGGAGCCTGCTCATCATTCGCGACGCGATGGACGGCGCCCGCTCGTTCACCGACTTCCAGCAGCGCACCGGCATCGCCCGCAACATCCTCACCGACCGGCTCCGTAGGCTCATCACCCACGGCCTGCTCGCCCAGGTCGACGCCCCTTCAGGCAAACGCAGGCGGTACGCGCTCACCGAGGCGGGCAAGGACCTCTTCCCCGTGATCGTCACGCTGCGACAGTGGGGCGAACGCCACGCCTTCGATGCGGGCGAGCCGCACTCGGTCCTGGTCGACGGCGACGGTGCCCGCGTGCCCGACCTCCTGCCCGTGGCAGCGAACGGATCGCCACTGACGAGCGATACGACCTCGGTACGACGGCACACCTGATCTCCTGGTGTCAGCACCGCCGGCCCGGGACGGACGATGACGAGCGCGAACGGAGCTCCTGCTGTCCCGGTAAGCTCTGGCCCATCGCCGCTGGTTATGGGCCGGGCATCCTTCCTCTCGCAGGAGAGCTGTGCCCATGGCCCGTAGAATCTTCCAACTCAACACCGTCCCCCACGTCGCGGAGATCGACGACGACGTCGAGCTGCTGTTCAAGCCGGAAGTCATGGGCGACGAGTACCTCGACGGGTAGGAGCGGCTGCAGGAGACCTACCGCCGGATCGATCTCGACCAGTCCAACCTCAAGGCCGCGCCCGCCGACAAGTTGAAGGCGGCCAGCCAAGCGGTGCGGCTGTTCATCGCCGCCTCCTGAAAAACGACATCGATGGCCAGCTCGCGTGCGCGGGCATCGACCCCCGCACGTGGACGCTCTCGCGCCTCCTGAACGCTGCCGAGGTCCTGATGGCCCGGGCCGCGAAGGACGAGGCCGACTATCAGCGGACCCGGGCGCGGGTGTATGCCCCGCCGGAGGCGTTCGCGGCCGGGCGGCGCCGACGACCGGCCGGCGCCCCAGCGTCGCCTGCCGGGGCTGCCTCATCGGGCGGGCCGACTCCGGGCGGCGGGATGACGCGCTCTCAGGCGTTGGCGATGATGGCCGAGATCGCGGCGGAGGACGCGCGCCTCAGCTCCCGCCCAGGCACCGGAGAGGCTGATAGGGCCGCTGGTTCTGGGCCGGGCAACCTGACGCAATGCGAGGTTGCCCCGGTGGTCGACGGCATTGTTGGCAGCGCACGCATACGGGTCGAACTGGACACTCTTGTGCACGCCTCGGCGGATGAGCTGGTCGGTGAGGTAGCCGAACCAGCGCTGAACCTGGTTGATCCAAGAGGAGCCGGTCGGAGTGAAATGCATGTGGAAGCGGGGATAGCCGAGCCTGTTCACGCTCCGATAAGTGGATCTCCACTGCGGACGGTCCTGGATACGCCACAACCAGCACCATACGGATTTAGCTGGCGAATTTCGGGCGGATGACACTAGATCACCCGTACACCATCCCCGTGGACGTGAGCCCCGGGCGGGTGACGTCTCGCCGTGGACGTGACTTCGACACCTCGGCGCTCTACACGATAAGCATCCCTGATAGCCCGGACAGAAATCATCGTTGGTGGTGAACCTGATCGGCAGATCATAATGTCCACATGTCTAGTTCCACAGGTCCTCAGGCCGACACCACCTGTCATCCCCGCGAACATCTGACTGTGACGCCTTCTCCGGAAGCTTTCCGCATGGCCAGAGCCGACGGAAATGAGCGCCTGCGCAGCAGCGGGTCGCTGTTCGAATCCTTCTTTTCGTTGGACGGAGCAGCGTACGGGGCCGGCGCCCTGCCCGTCTCGGTCAAGGAACTGCTCGGCCTCGTGGTGTCCGTGATGAAGGACTGCGAGGAATGCGTCTACTACCACCTCGAACGATGTGACGAAGAGCGGGTCGCTCGTGAACAGGTGCTTGAGGCGCTGCAGATCGCCCTTGTAGGAGGCGGGTCGGTCACCATTCCGCTCCTTCGCCGAGCCATCTCCTTCATGGAGGAACTTCCGACCCTTGGCAAAGGGAGAGCGTGAGTGAAGTGCATGCGGAAGCGGAGATGTCGGGCCTCATTTGCCGAGTCGCGTAGCAAATGAGGGCTGTAGGATGCGCATGTCGAACGGGGACTGGCGTGGTCGCCCCGACCCGAGTGGGGCCCAAGCGAGGGCCCGCGCACCGTACGGGGCCTTCGTTGCGTCCGGCCCCAGCATCCCTATCGTGGTCAATCCTGTTCGTCGTCTTCGGCCGTCGCATCGCGTAGCGGCCGCAGGTCCCCCGGCGCCTCCGGCTGGGTGAACGGGTAGCTGCCGTGATCGTCGCCGAGGGGTACGACCACGGTGTCTCTCCGGTGCTGGTGCGCCCTGATCCGGCGGCTGCCCGGGGGCCTGACCGGCATCAGCCGTATATGGGCAAGGCCAGTCGTCAACAGCCGGTCCGGTGGGTGGTGCAGGTGAAACGGCCGCGCAGACTGCCCCGGCCGATGAACGAGCCGGATCTGGAAGCACTGCTTTCGGGGCTGAAGCGGTTGCGGGACCTGGCGATGCTGCTGCTCATGCTGGACGGCGGGTTCCGCCCGGGCGAGGTCTTGTCGCTCCATCTGGCGGACATCTCCTACGGCCGGCGCCGGGTGACGGTCCGTAAGCGCGATGACCATCCCCCGGGCGCGCGCGGCAAGTCCCGCACCTAACGGGTCGTCGACCTGCATGAACCTCGCACTTTGGAGGCGGTTGCCGCTACGTGATGCATGAGCGCCCACTCGAAGCGACCAGCGACTGGCCGGTGGTCCAGCCTGACACGCTCCGGTACGGCTCGCGCCCACAGCTGCGGCGCGAGCCGTACCGGCACCGTCACGAGGTGACGGTGAACGGGCACCACGGCGACCAGCGCGCCTGCCGACATGCCATCCGGCCAGGTCATGGCCTTGTAGAGCTCCGAGTGGCGTGGCCGGTCTCCGACCATCAGGGGAGGGAATCCGCGTGCGGCATGATGATCGGCCGTGCTCCTTCGCCTGGCCTATCTGACCGTCACGAACGCTTTCGCGGCGCTACGGCTACTGCCGATGAGTGATCGGGACAAGGACGCCGAGATTCTCGCGCTGCGTCACCAGATCATGGTCCTGAAACGACAGCTCGGCGCCGATGCCAGGGTGAGATTCGCCCCCGAAGGCCGTGTCTTCCTGGCCGCCCTCCTGACATCGCTGCCTCGCGAAGTTCTTCACCGGCTGCGGCTTGTCGTCCGCCCCGATACTGTCCTGCGCTGGCATCGCGATCTGGTGAGGCAGCGGCACGCCCGTACCTGCCGGCCGAAGCGGCGTGGCCGCCCGCCCACTGTCCGCTCCATCCGCATAGTCATTGCGCGCCTGGTTCGGGAGAACCCGTCCTGGAGTATCGGCGGGGGCACGGCGAGCTGACGACTCTCGGCCTCAAGGTCGCCGCGTCCACGGTCTGGGAGATCCTCAAGCAGGAGGGTCTGGACCCGGCACCCGAGCGGGCGTCCACCACCTGGGCCGACTTCCTGCGCTCGCAAGCCGACGCACTCCTGACCCAAGGCGGCGTCCGACTTGCGAGAAGCCGCACTGACGTAGCACGGCGCTTGCTGAGCCCGGAGAGGTTGGGAGTGCGACTTGCGGCCGTGCTGGGCGGCGGCTCCGCGGCTGCCGCGATCCAGGCCGTCGGCCTTCCCCCGAAGGCAAGGTGGGAATGAGGTCCAAAGCAGAGCCCGCTGACGATTGCTGTACACGCCGTCGAATTGCCAGCTCGGGCAGTCGGCAACGCGCTACCGTGACGGTCGACGCTTGCTGACCTGTGACTCCGGGGAATGATGATCGCTGACGCTCTATCCGCAGCCGTCGCCGCAGTGCCTCGCGAGCACTACACCGACCACCCCGAGCGGGGCCGGCCGCCGCAGACGACCGCCCCCAAGGTGATCCAGCGGGACTTGGCCCGGATTGGGGTCGACCTGGCCGGAACGCGGGTGCTGGAGATCGGCACCGGCACCGGCTACAGCGCTGCTCGCCGAACTCGTTGGCCTGGGCGGGAAGGTCGTGTCGGTGGACATCGACGGGCGGCTGGTGGAGCGGGCGCCGGCCCTGCACGCCGAGCGGAACTGCCCGGTGACGGTCCTATTCGGTGACGGGCACGAGGGCGCTCCTGACCACGCGCCGTACGACGTGATCGTCGGCTGGTGCACGCCGACCTACCTCCCCGGCACATGGCTGAAGCAGGTCCGGCCGGGCGGCGTCATCTCGACCCCGATCTACGTGGCGCCGGTCGCCCGCACGGTCGGCCACCTGCGCGCCACCGTCACCGACCAGGCGGCCCTGGCCGACCCTACGCTCGGCAGTGCCACCTACGTCGACATGGCAGCGAGGTGAACGAGACGCTCGGAGCGCTGCTGTTCTACGTCGACGCCGTCGACGGCGACAGCTACGTGTCGGTGGCGTGGCGCGACCGCGAAGACGATCCCACCGCCGCCCTGGCTCTGCTCAACCACCCGGGCCACATCGAGACGTACGACGTGGGCCTGGACGATGCGGCGGCAGCAGCCGCGTGGCGGGACGCCCGCGCCTACTTCGCCGCCCGCGACCACGCCCTCGGCGCCGCCTCGTTCAGCACGTGGGGCAGCGGCGCCCCTGACTGGGACTCCGGGTTCGGGTTCACCAGCGGCCGCAACACCGCCATGCTCCTCGACTCGTGGCAGATCCGAGCCAACACCGCGAACTCGCCCGCCTTGGCCAAGCTGCGCGACTACCTGCAGGCGTGGGAGGACGCCGACAGGCGCGCTGCCCCTCTCGTCGTGTCTGGATCGGTGTGCACCGGCATCGCAACGCAGCCCCTGCGGGCCGCGACGGATCGGCTCGGCGAGGGAGGACTCTGAAGCTACCGGGTCGCCATGGCTCAGGCCGGGAGCGCTCCGGCCGCCCAGCTGGCCGGGCTGGCCACGCCCACCGCCTGATCACTTTACGTCCTCTTTATGTGACTCGAATCGATCTTGTCCACATTGATCCGCGAAGTTACGCTCTTCCCGTTTGGCAACATGCTCCGAGCTGCGCCGGTCAGGGACGTTGTTTCTGCACTGGGTGGGTGGAGCTTCGTCCGGCGTCTGAGGGCGCCCTTCGTGGTTCGGAGTGTGGTGGCGCCTGCGCCGGTTGTCGTCATGGGCTCGTTCGCGTGCGTCAATGATCGGGATAGCCGGGACTCTGGTGTCCAGCTTGCTGGTGGTTCAGCCCAGCCCGGCGGCAGCGGTCGCTTTGAGTTCCGGCCTATGGGCCGGCGGTGTGCCGGATACTCCAGTGCAGATGCGTGGAAGTGCCTCCGGACTCCCGTCATTGGTGACCCGTGAAGCCACGACGACATCCGTTGAGTCGGAGCCGAAGGGCAGATGGAGGCCGGATCCGCAGCCACCGAAGGACGCGGTGCCGACGGAACGACGTGACACACCCACGACAACCGCACAGCAGGACACGCCAGATCAGGGCGACCTGCCTTCGGGTGTGGCGCGGGCCGAGGCGGCTGATGCGCTTGCGGCGGCGCCGGCGTTGGTGGACGTATACCCGCTGTCTGGCCTGCTGGTGGATTCGTTGAGGCCGACACTGCGGGCGTGGGCGCAGGGTGATTCGGCGCTGTCGTACCAGTTCCGGCTGTGTGACGTTGAAGCGATGTCCGGAACGGGATGCACAAGCTCCGGATATCTGGCGAGCAGCAAGAACGCATGGCAGGTGCCGGATGGCAAGCTGGCATGGGGCCGGCAGTACTGGTGGACCGTCACCGTACGTGACTCGGCCACCCTCACCACGGTGACGTCTCCGAAGCTCACCTTCACCACGGGCGTCCGCCAGCCGCTCGTAACGTCTCTGCTGGCTGCTCAGGCCAAGCAGGGGCAGGAGTACGACCCGAGGACCGGTAACTACACCACCACTGTGACGGATGTGAGCGTGCCCACGGCGGGATTGCCGCTGTCGGTGAGCCCGCACCTACAACAGCTTGGATCCGCGCCGCGACGGGATGTTCGGCGCCGGCTGGTCCTCGTCGTGGGACATGAAGATCGTCCGCGAGGAGCGGGCCGGTCGAGCGTTTGCGCTGTGGACCCGCCCGGATGGGCGAAAGGTTCGCTTCGCCGCTCGGGATGGTAGCGGAGTGTTCCAGCCGCCGCCGGGTATGCAGGCCACTCTGTCGCTGGTGCCCCGTTGTGCTACACGCCGCCCGGCGTGGCTTGCGCCGCCGGTGGCACTCCGACGTGGTGGCATCTGATGGACAAGTCGGCCACCAAGTATGTATTCGATGACCAGGGCCGGCTGCGGAAGGTGATCGACAGTCGGGGTCGGACGCAGGACCTGTCCTACGGCACTGATGGCAAGCTGGCCACGGTCACCGCCACTGGGAGGCGGTCCCTGCACATCACGTGGTCCGGCTCTCGAGTGGCGGAAGCTTCCACCGACGCGATCGACGGCGCCCCGCTGAAGTGGACCTACACCTACGAGGACGACCGCCTGGTGGGAGTATGTACACCCGCACCCGCGCCGAACTGCGCCACCTACGGATACGGGACAGGTTCGCAGTACCGCAGCCGGGTGCTGGATGCCGACCCGTTCGCCTACTGGCGCCTTGGCGAGAATTCCGGCACGGTGGCAGCAGACCAGACTCCTGCCGAGCGGCACGCCACCTACCAGTCTGTGACGCTCAATGAGCCGGGTGCTCTGACCGGCAACCCGGACACGGCGGCGAAGTTCGCCGCCGGTTCGGCGCTGAAGCTCCCGACCAACATCATCCCGCACCTGGGCGATCAGCTGTCGCTGGAGCTGTGGTTCAAGACCAGCGCTTCCGGTGTGCTGGCGGCCGCCGGAGCTCAGCAGACGAACGGGGCGGCGCACGGGCCGATGCTGTATGTCGGCACCGACGGCCGGCTGCGGGGCTCGCTGGGCACGGTCAACAACCCGATCACCTCCGCGGGACCGGTCAACGATGGCACCTGGCACCACGCGGTGCTCACCGTGTCCGGCACCGATCAAGCGCTCTACCTCGATGGACAGCGCGTCGGGACGCTATCGGGATCGGTGACTGCCTGGCGCCAACTGGCGAGTGTCGGTAACGGGGTCACGGATCCGGCCGTCTCTCCGGCCGTCCCCGCCACCAAGCAGGCATTCCCTCTGCAAGGCGCGATCGACGAGGTCGCACTGTACGGGCAGCCGCTGACCGAGACGGAAATCGCCGATCACTATGCCGCCCGCGCACAGACGGCGCACAAGCTGACTGAGATCAAGCTGCCGTCAGGCCGTGTCTGGGCTGCCAACACCTACGACCCGACCACCGACCGGCACGCCACACACACCGACCAACATGGCGGCACCTGGAAGATCGGCCCGCTCGGCGTCGAGGTCGAGTCCGGCGAGGCAACCGTGGTCGTAACCGACCCGGCCAACGAGACGTTGAAGTACTACTACGACGCCTGGCGCGGCTACCGCCCAGCCGGCGAGGTCGACCAGCTGAACCATACCGAGTGGTACAACTACGACCAGGCAGGCTTCCTCCAGACCGTCACCAACCGCAACGGCATCGACACCCGCGTCTATCACGACGAGCGGGGAAACCGGATCGCCCGCTGGTACTGCCGAGCCCGCGACGAGTGCGCCGTCGAGTTCTGGAGCTACTACCACAACGCCAACGACCCGTTCGACCCGCGCAACGATCGCATGGTCGCCCATCGCGACGGCCGCTCAGCGAGCGAAACGGACAACACCTTCGCCACCAAGTGGGAGTACAACTCCTACGGCGAGCAGACGAAGGAAACCAGCCCGGCAACGTCGGACTTCCCCGACGGCCGCTCGACTGGGATAACGTACACCGATGGCAGCGAGCCCGCGATCGGGGGCGGCACCACTCCGCCGGGGCTGGTGGCCTCGAAGACCGACGCGCGGGGGCACGCCTGGACCTACCGCTACACCGCGTCCGGTGATCTGGCCGAGCAGACCGACCCCGAGGGTCTGGTCACCAAGCTGGACTACGACACGCTCGGCCGTCTGGTCGCCTCGACCCAGGTGTCGGACGCGCACCCCGACGGGGTGAAGACGACGTTCACCTACGACGGTCTGAGTCGGCCGGTGACGCAGACCGAGCCCGGCGTGAAGAACGAGATCACCGATGTCACGCACACCAAGCGGACCACCCTCACCTACGACGCCGACGGCAACAAGCGCAGTGAGAAGATCTCCGACCTGACCGGCGGAGACGCCGAACGGGCCACCGTCTACACCTACGACCCGCTCGGCCGGGTGGAAACCATCACCGACCCCGAAGGCGGTGTCGTCCGCCAGGCGTGGAACAACCTCGGCCAACTCGTCCACGTCACCGACCCCCGTAGCACAGTGATCGAGAACGGCTACAGCAAGCGGGGTGAGCTGACCACCCGCGCGCTGAAGGGATGGACCGGCAGTCCGGTCAACCCGCAACCCGCCAAGGACGTGGTCCTGGAGGCGTTCGCCTACGATCCCGCCGGCCGCTTGGCGGCCGAGGTGGACAGTATGAGCCGCAAGACCACCTATACCTATTGGGACGACAACCGGCTCTCTCAGAAGATCGCCGATGATGCCAAGCTCAACGGCTCCACCACGCCTCGCGATGTGGTGCTGGAGAGCCACGAGTACGATCCAGCCGGCAATCTGATCACGCAGATCACCGGTGGTGCGACCCCTGTCACCACGGTGTTTGATTACGACGTGGCCAGCCGGCTGACCGCGACAATTTTCGACCCCGCTACTTTGGAGCGGGTCACGGCGTTCGTCTACGACGCCAACGGCAACGTGCTGAAGACGACGCTGACCGGCGCGGGCACCACCCGTTCCGAGGTGACCGAGTACGCCTACGACAAGGTCAACCAGGTCACCAGGACCACCGTGGAGAACGGCGACGTCGACATCGTCACCACCTCCACCTACGACGACCGCGGCCTGGCCGTCGCCACCACCGATCCACGCGGCAACGCCACCGGAGCCGACAAGGACGCCTTCACCTCCACCATGCGCTACGACGCGCTCGGCCGCCTGATCGAGGCAACCGGCCCGCAGGTCAAGGTGGATAAGGCCGGCAGTTCCAACGACGTCCGCCCGTCTGCTCGCTTCGGCTACGACGCCGCCGGCGCCCGCACCCGGCTGACCGACGGCCGCGGCAACGCCACCTGGACCACCTACAACACCCTCGGCCTGCCCGAAACCGTCGTCGAACCGGCCACCACCGCCCACCCCAACGCCGCCGACCGCACCTGGACCGCCGCCTACGACGCCGCCGGCAACCCCACGGCGCTCATCCAGCCGGGCGGGGTACGGATCGACCGCACCTTCGACCATCTCGGTCGCCTCACCAAGGAGACCGGCGGCGGAGGCGATGCCGCCAGCGCCGAACGCACCTTCGGCTACGACCTGGCCAGCCGCCAGACCACGATCGG
This sequence comes from Nonomuraea muscovyensis, assembly GCF_014207745.1. Lineage (NCBI taxonomy): Bacteria > Bacillati > Actinomycetota > Actinomycetes > Streptosporangiales > Streptosporangiaceae > Nonomuraea > Nonomuraea muscovyensis. The sequence continues at coordinate 890,205 of NZ_JACHJB010000001.1, read as the reverse complement.
CGACCTGACCGTCGACTACAACGACCGCACCCTCCCCTTGGCCGTCAAGCGCGGCGAGTCGGCCCAGACGAGCTACGCCTACGACGGCCTCGGCAACCCCACCCAGCGCACAGATGCGGCCGGCACCGCCACCTTCACCTGGGACACCGCGGGCCGCCTGGAAACCGCCACCGACCCGGTCACCACCCGCAAGCTCACCTACGGCTACGACGCGGCCAGCCGGTTGAAGTCCATGAACGCCGCCATGGGCACCACGGCCGCCGACAGCCAGATCTTCACCTACGACGACCTGGACCGGGTGGAAACCCACACCCTCAAGAACGGCACCGGCGCCCAGCTCGCCAAGATCACCTACGGCTGGGACAAGGACGACAACCTCACCACCAAGACCACCGCCGGCACCGCCGCAGCAGGCACCAACACCTACACCTACGACCACGCCGGCCGCCTCACCTCCTGGCAAGCCCCCAGCGGCACCACCACCGCCTACGAGTGGGACGCCTCCGGCAACCGCACCAAAGCCGGCGACAAGACCTACACCTACGACGAACGCAACCGCCTCACCAGCGGCGACGGAACCGACTACACCTACACCCCCCGCGGCACCCTCGCCACCCAGACCAAGAACGGCACCACCACCCAGCTCACCTTCGACGCCTTCGACCGCCTCATCGCCGACGGCGACAGCCTCTACAGCTACGACGCCCTCGACCGCGTCACCACCCGCACCCGCGGCACCACCAAGCACCTGTTCGCCTACTCCGGGCTCGGCAACGACCTCGCCGCCATCACCGATACCGCGGGTGGTGTCCAGGCCAAGTACGGCCGCGACCCGTTCGGTGGCCTGCTCGGCCAGCAGGAAGGCACCAACCCCGCCCTCGCCACCCTGACCGACCTGCACGGCGACCTGGTCGCTACCTTCACCGGCACCGCGCTGGCCACCAGCACCGCCTACGACCCCTTCGGCACGGTCACCGCCCAGACCGGAGCCAAGACCAATCTCGGTTACCAGGGTGAATACACCGACCCGGACACCGGCAAGGTGAACATGCACGCCCGCTGGTACCAGCCCGGTACCGGCACCTTCACCAGCCGCGACACCGCCACCCTCACCCCCAACCCGTCCGTCCAGGCCAACCGCTACACCTACGCCAACGCCTCCCCCCTCATCGGCATCGACCCCACCGGCCACTACACCGATCACCTCAGCAGAACCGGCGGCCCTGAGTATGACCTCAGCCGAGACCATGAGGAAGTCGCCGAATCCTACGCCCGCGCCGGCATCCTCAGTGGAGGGGGCGGAGGCAGCGGGCTCTGCATGGGAACCGCATGTTCAAGGAGCGACATCGGCGGCGGCGCCACAGCGGATATGTGCATTGCCTGTATCGGTGCAGGCCAAGCGTATTGGGACTTCTCCGAAGACGGCGCACTTGAGTGGTACTTCGAAAACTATGTACTGCGGGACAACCCGCTGATGAACGACGAGTGGGCGAAACGATCTGGCGTGATGCCGAACGGAATGACGGCCCCGCCCGGCTTCTGGGAAATGTCTGCCGAGGAGCGCGCCGCAGTCACAGATTTCATCTCATGGACCAACTTCATCAATCCTTCTATCACGGAGGAAGAGTTGCTCGGCATTGTCCGGCCTGCATCTGCTGGACAAATTGGCGGAGTGTCTGCTGGGAGCAAGCAGTCCGTCTATGACAAGTATAAGGCGATCGTCAAATATCGCCGTGACATCGAAAAGGCTGCCCAGAATCACGGGATCAGCAAATATGTTCTCGCATCAGTGCTTATGTGGGAGAGCACCCATGCGACAGAAGGATTAGGAATAGGTGTCATCGCATCAATAGCTGAGGAGGGATGGAACGCGTCGCTCGGCGTTGGCCAACTGGAGGCATATAAGGCTCGATGGATGCTCATCAAGTACTACAGCCACGAAAGAGACTGGTCGAAAGCAAAATTGAGAGATGTTGCAGACCAGCTACACAATCCAATTAGAGCCATCCATCTAACTGCTGCCTGGATGAAGCATCTTAAGGAAAACATCAAAGTCACAGACGCGGATACGGGAGTCAATCGTCCTATCACCGACGAAGAGGCTGCTTACGCTTATTGTGGATGCTCCGGAGTGGTCTTCAGGAACAAGGACGGGTCGGTCAACTATCCGGTTCCGAAATATGATAATTTCCGCATCTGGGTGCAGAGTGGCTATCGACGCCTCAACAGCACGTCGGCAAGCAACGCGATCCAGCGTAAGAAAGATCTCGACGCCATGTGGAAGCCACTCACTGGTGATGCATGGAAGTTCATGCGATAAGACGGAGGAGGAGGCTTTGGTTGCAGTCGGTTTCACCAGTGGAGAAAATTGCCGTCAAGATGCGAAAAATCAGGTGTCGCGAGGCAGAGCGCGAAGGGTGGCTGCTCTGCTCGTCGGAGCGCTCTCCTTCTTCGGCGGATGCGGAGCGAATAATCCGACTGCCTATCGGATGACTGCTGCTACCTATCAGGCGGCTCCTACCGCTCTCGATGATGTGCGGAGAATTGGGCTGGTGCAGGCAGAGGGAAGTGTAGAAGTAGACATAGACGACTCGACTCAGGTCACGAATACGTTCGTCATCGACGTTGGTGCCGCGAGTGCCAATGCGGCGACCGCAAAAGCGGCCAGGCTTCTCCGCGAGCGAGGATGGGAGATAATCGGCAAGGAGCGTCCGTGGTTTGTTACGATGAAATCCACTAAGTGGGATGCCTTTTTGGCGATCGATTCGTTCCAGCCCACACATTTGGCGAGTCATCCGGACATATTGAAGACGCTCAAGGAAAAGTCTGCGAAAACCGAAGCATCTGTGATTATAAATGTCGAGGCTTATATGGGAGAGTAGCAAGTCGTAAGCGAATGGTGTCCGGTGAGCAGTGCTCGATCCCGAGGCTCGCCGAGTTAACCCACGGCACCTTGCCAGGCGTGTGTCATCCGGCCTGGCGGGAGACCGGCGATGGCGTAGATCGTGACGATGGTGGTCTTGCCGTTCGTCGATGAGTGGGGCAGTGGTCGGCGGCGTTGGGCATGGAAGCCCTGGACGGCGCGGGGAGGCAGGTGCGGGGGACGGCGCAGATCTTCGTGCGGCGGATCTCGCGGCGCGATGATCTGAGTGTCATGACGGGTGCCGGCTGGCAAGTGGTCACACCGTCGTTGGAGTGGCTGCCGGCGCAGGGACTTGGGCCGTCCACAACCAGGCCGGCGAACTCGGGGCCGGCCCATGAGTGGGCTGCTGATGGTGGCAGGCGGGGTGCAAGCAATGAGCGAGGCCCCGGTAGGCGCGGGTGTGGTGTCGAAGGCGTCGCCTCTGTGCGCGGCGGCGGCGTGGCCATGGCGGCGGTGCCCGAAGGCGTGTTCGTCCCGTGGGCCCGCACCGCCCTGGCCGTCATCCTGATCACTCTGTCCGCGCTGGCGGACGGCATGGCCTACCCCCGCTGGCGCAACATCCAGCGGGCACTGCGCGACCAGGCGCCGCTCCTCCGCCCGCCCTCGCGGCCGTGTTCGGCTACGGGGGCGAACGCGAGCGGGGCGGCGGCGAGAAGCACGCGGACCGGGGGGAAGCGCACGAACAACTCCAGCTACTCAGCGCAGTGATCTGCAGTGAAGCGTAATTGTGGTGGGTGCGAGAATGGCCGCGCAGTGAGGGCGTCCTCTCCCTGAAGGCGAAGAGGGGCGGACCTGCGGTCCACCCCTCTCGTGACGACCCTTCCCCGGGGCCATCACCCTCGCCAGGGCGACCCTACGCCAGCAATACAGGAGAATTTCCTGTCAAGGCGATCTGTGACAAAAAATTTCCTGATACGGCTCTATGATGGCGACACGTCCCGAAGATCTTCCGTCGCCAAGGGGCCGCGCAGTGATCAACCTCGCCGAACTCGCGCTGCTGGGCTTCGCCAGCTACAGATGCACCCAGCTCGTCGTCCACGACACCCTCCTCGACGGCATCCGAGACCGGATGTTCGACTGGCACGCCCGCAACCCCGCCTCCAGAATGCGCGACTTCGTCGTCACCCTGTTCAGCTGCCCCTACTGCATCGGCGCCTGGCTGTCCCTCGCGGTCCTGCTCACCTACCTGCTCACCACCGGCCGCTTCGGCGACACCCCGCTGCTCGTGCACGGCATCGAATGGTTCGCAGTCGCCGGCGTGCAGGCGCTGCTCAACCGCGCTGACGACACCCTCGCCGAGGCCGCAACGTGAGCCGGGCCGTCGACCTCACGGCCGCCGCAGCCCGGTTCACCGAGCGTCGCCTGCGCGTCCGCCCGGTCGACCAGTCCTGGCAGGAGCGCGCCTGGGCCTTCTACGACAACGTCCCAGAAGTGCGTTTCGCCGCCCAGTGGGTGGCCAACGCCATGTCCGGTGCCCGCCTGGTCGCCGGCCGCCGCGCCGAAGACGGCACCATCGAGCCGGCCCCCGACGGGCACCGCGCCACCGAACTCGTCACCGGCATTGCTGGAGGACCCGAAGGCCAAGCACAGCTCCTGGGAGACTTCGGGCCGCACCTGGTCGTCGCCGGCGAGGGATGGATCGTCATCCGCCCCAGCATCGCCCAAGGGCATGTGAGCGGCGAGGAATGGCGGGTGCTGTCGGTGGCGGAGGTGACGCAGCAGGGCGGCAAGCTGGTCGCCGAGATCGACGGCATCCCCGTCACCATCCCCGCGCACGACCCGGACCAGCCGACCGACTCGGCGGCGCCGGTCGCGATCCGTGTCTGGGAGCCCCACCCGCGCCGGCACCTCGAGGCCGACTCGCCGGTCCGCTCCAGTCTCGGCCTGCTGGAGGAACTGCACCTGTTGAACGCCGCGGTGGCCGCCATCGCTCGCTCCCGGCTGACGGGCCGCGGGGTGCTGCTCGTCCCCAAGGGCGCACGCTTCCCGACCAGCCCGGCCCAGGGTGATGCAGAGGACGACCTGCTCGAGGTGTTCATGCAGGTCGCCGAAACCGCCTACAAGGAGCCCTAGTCGGCCGCAGCCACCGTGCCGATCATCCTCGAAGTGCCGCCCGAGGTGATCAGCGAGATGAAGGTGCTGACCTTCGAGTCCGACTTCGACCAGCTCGCGTTGAAGCTTCGCGAAGAGGCCATCCGGCGCTTCGCCACCGGCCTGGAGATCCCCGGCGAGGTGCTGCTCGGCATGGGCGACATCAACCACTGGGGAGCCTGGGCGTTGCAAGCTGAGGCGATCCGGCTCGGCATCGAACCGCGACTGGCCACTGTCGCGCACGCGCTCACCACCCAGTGGCTGCGCCCGTTGCTGGAGGACCAGGGCGTCAACGACGCCGGTCAGTGGCTGGTCTGGTACGACACCTCGCCGCTGCGCGTCCGACAGAACCGCAGCCAGACCGCGTTGGAGGTGTATGACCGCGGCGCCATCAGCGCGGAGGCGCTGCGCCGGGAGACCGGGTTCGACGACTCTGACGCCCCGCGCCTGGGCCAGAACGTCCGCGCCAGAGAAACGCGCCTGCCGGTGGACGAGACCACCACCCCACCCGACACCCTGCCCGCCTCCGCCATGCCGGAAGGGCTGCTCGCCGCTGCAGACGGGCTCATCTGGGGCGCCCTGTCCGCCGCAGGCGAGAAACTCCGCCGCACCCCCGCCTGCCCCCGCTCGGAACGGGCCCGCGCCAAGGAGATGCTGTCAGCCGCGCTGCACACGATCCTGCCCGTCGAGGCCGTCCAGGTCGAGCAGTGGCGGCTGCTCGAGGGCGCGTGGGCGCGCGTCCCGGAGATCGCCGCCCGGTACGGGCTCGACGCGGAATGCCTCACCGCGACGCTCGACTCCTACTGCCGCGAGCTGATCGCCGCCGGGGTGGAGCACCGGTACGAGCAGACCAGCGGCGTGCTTCGTGCCCCCTGCGTGATGGGGGCGGCGTGACCGAGACCGACCCGCTCCGGGACCAGCGCGACGCCGCCGACCGGACTCTCGCCACGCTGGAAGCCCTGGTGCAGGTCGTCGTCCAGCGTGCTCTCGACGAAGTCGCCGCCGACTACGCGCGCTTCCTGCGCGAGGCCGGCCGCGAAGACGTGCAGGCAGCGCTCGACGGCACCGAGCTGCGGCGGATCGCCGAACTCTGGGCCGAGCGGCTGCCTCCCATCCTGGCCGCGCTGCTCGCGGTGTTCGAGGCCGCGGTGCGCGCGGTGCTGCGCCGGTTCAGCGTGCCGATGCCGCCGGAGATGGAGGACCTCGCCGAGAAGTGGCTCGAGGATCCTTTCTCCGTGCCGGAGCAGGTCCGCATGTACCTGACGACCGCCAACAACCGGCTCGTCGGTGTCGGCGACCGGCTGTGGGAAGCCGCCCGCGAGGCGCTCGCCGCCGGCAACGACGCCGGGGAGGGCATCGACCAGCTACGCCGCCGCCTCCAGCAGATGTTCGCCCAGGACAGTGTCCAGCTCGGCCGGACCCGGGCGGAGCGGATCGCCCGCACCGAGGTCATCAGCGTGTGGAATCAGGCGAGCCTCGACGCCGCCCAACTGGTGCCAGCCGATGCGCGCCCGCCGTACAAGAGCTGGCTCGCCACCGTCGATGAACGGACGCGCCCCGCGCACTGGCAGGCCGACGGCCAGACCGTGCCGATCCAGACGACATTCGACGTCGGCGGCGAGGCGTTGATGTTCCCGGGCGACCCGACCGGCTCCCCGAGCAACATCATCCAGTGCCGCTGCACGGCCACCTTCGGCTACGGGGACCGGCCGGCTGCCGACGCGGGCCGGCAGTTCTTGGACGACGACGAGATCGCCCGGGTCATCCGCTATTTCGAGGAGCAGGGAATCGTGCGAGACGCCCACCAGCCGTCGGATGTGACCGCCGACGCCACCGAGCCCGCGCCGCCGCGCCGCTGGTCGACCCCCGGTCCTGCCGCGCTCGCGTTCGAGAACCAGGAGACCGGCGACGGCCGCGTGTTCGCGGCCGGCGCCCTGTACTGGGATGGCGGGCCATGGCCGCTGCAGTACGCCGACGAAATGCTCACCGGCCACGAAGGCGCCGAACTCGCCGGCGCGATCGAGACGCTCGGCCGCGACGGCGACCGGATCCCCGCGACAGGGGTGCTGTACCCGAGCCAGGCGTCGGGCGCCGCTGCGATCCGGCTGCTTGAAGAGGGCGCCCCTCTCGGCGTGAGCGTCGACCTGGATGACGTGGACCTAGAAATCGTCCAGTTTCAAGGTAAACAAATAGCCTCTGAGCAGGTAGTATGTTCTGCATGCAAGGGAGGTACGACAACAGCAAGCGCGGCAGTGGGTTCACCGTTCACCGCGACCAGCCAGACACCGAACACTGCGTCTGCGGATGCGGCCGGAAACTGGAACATAAGCAACAGAAGCAGTTCCGGTTCCGTGACCAGGGGTGGATACATCACGCCTGCTACGCATGGTTCAACCGCCGCGGGCTACTCCCCGCCAACACATGCCGTAACTGTGGAACGGAACTCGACCGGCGGCAAGCGCGGCTTTGCGACGACTGCGGAAGCTACAGCGGGCCACACTCAGACCGAGCGCAGCGACGCCGCTACCACTTCACCCGCACCTACGGGATCAAAGCATCAGAAGCCGAACGGATCTTCGCCGAGCAAGGCGGCAAGTGCGCAATCTGCTACGCAGGAATCACTCTCTTCGACGGCGACAGCAGAGATACTGCCTACTTCGACCACTGCCATACAAACAAACGCAACCGAGCGTTCCTCTGCCAGCCCTGCAACTCAGGGCTCGGAGACTTCCGGGACGACCCTGAACTCCTGGAACGCGCAGCTGCGTACCTGCGCCTGCACCAAGGCTGACGAGAGTGACGATGACGACGGCGAGGTGATCCTGCTCGCCTCCCTCGCCGCGGCGAGCGTGCTTGCGCTGCCCGACGGCGGCCACGCGGTGCGCGCCACCCACGTCACCGAGTGGACCGCGGCTGGTCGGCCGGTACGGGCGACGCACGCGGTGGAGTGGACCGTGGACGCCGACAGCCGGGTGGCCGCGGCCGACCTGCAAGCGGCGCTCACCGCCGCAGGGGTGATGACCGCCGCCGCAGGAGACGCCGACACCGACACCGGCCAAGTTCTGAAGGCCGAGCGGACTGGCGACATGGTCATGCGCATCACCCGAGCCCGAGTCCGCGGCGCCACGCTCGTCTCCATGCCAGCGTTCGCAGCTGCACGGATCGTCCTCGACGCCGACGAGTTGGCTGCCGCGTGCGGCGACACCCCGCCCGGCGGCCGGATGCGGGACGTCATCATGTTCGTGGCCTCCAGCCCCACCCCGGTCAATGCCACGCAGGTCGCGGACGCGCTCAGCATCACCACCGTCGCCGCCCGCGAATACCTGGCCCGCGCCGCCCTTGCCGGGCGGATCACCCGGCTCGCGCGCGGCCTGTACGTCGCCGCCGCGACGCTGCCGGAAGCTCGTCCTGACCTGGTCGCCGCCATGTCAGGCGACCTCGAATTGCCGATCCACGACGACCGGGACGCCGAATGGGACGGCGACGCCGCAGCGTCCCGCGTACTGGAGTGGGCGACCGGCAGCGACGGCCAGGTCGACGCCGAGCGTCTCGCCGCCGCGTTCCTGTGGCGTGACCCGGACGCCGACCCGGAGACCTTGGCCGCCTACAAGCTCGGCATCGCCGCGGTATTCGACCGTGACGGCAACGAGCGGCTGGAGATCGTCCCGGCCACTGTGTTCGCCGTCGCCGCCGTTCTGCAGGGCGGCCGGGGAGGGGCGGACATCCCCGCCGCCGAACAGACCGCCATCCGCGAACGCGTCGAACGCCTGTACGCGCGGCTCGCCGAAGCGTTCGACGACCCCACCCTGACAGCGCCCTGGGCAGACGACCAGGACCCCGAAGACGACGATGTGGACGAGCTGGAGGCGTCCGCGTGGACCGCGATGCGGGAACTACCGCCGATGCCGGCCGCCTGGTTCCGCGAGCCCAGCGCGGAGGAACTGCCGCCCGACTCCGGCGGCGTTCACTACAGGAACGGCAGACTCTACGGCTGGGTCGCCCAAGCCGGGGAGCCCCACGTCGGCATGCCGGGCCGGAACCTGACGATCGAGTCGCTCGGCGACATCGACCTGACGCACTTCCTACGCGCCCGGTTCCAACTGGACGACAGCAGCGAAGTCCGGGCCGGCGCGATGACGATGAACGTGGGCCACCACCGCGACGGCGCCGAGTGCGAGACCACCAGCTGCCAGTTCGACGACACCCGCACGGTCGCCGCGGTGATCACCGTCGGGATGAACGACCGCGGCATGTGGTTCTCCGGCGCCGCCATGCCGTGGCTGGCACAGACCGACGTCATGGTTCTTCGGGCCTGCCAGCCCAGCTACCACATGAAGCAGGGCCGCGACGGCCGCTGGCAGCTGCGCGCTGTCCTGTCGGTTCCTGTGCCCGGCCACTCGTCTCCGCTGCTCGCCTCGGCGGTGGTCGAACGTGCGAACCTCGCGCTGACGGCGTCCGCCGCGCTCGCACGCCAAGGGCGGGTCGACCGTGCCGGTGGCAAGCAGCCCGTCCTGATGGCTGGCCAGGCCGATGCGGCCAGCCCCGTCGATCTGGCGACGCTCGCGGCCGCGCTCGCCCCGGCAGTGGTGGACGAGATGGAGCGGCGGCAGGCAGCACGTGAGGAGATCGAGCGGATGGCGGCCGAGCTGGAGTCGGTGCGTGCAGAGCTTGCCGCCACCACGGCGGCACCAACCACGGAAGGAGTCTGATCATGGGGTGTGGCTGCAAGGGCGGAAACCGGCAGCAGTTCGAGGTTGTCACCACGGATGAGAAGGGCGACGACAAGGTCGTCTACACCTCGACGAGCGAGCCGACGGCCACGGCGGTGGCTCGGCGGTACCCCGGCAGCACCGTCCGCACGAAGCGGCAGCAGACGTCGGCCGGGCCACGGGCCGGAGCCTGATGCGCGTCTCGGTGGACGGGTGATCCAGGGTGCGTGTCGCGATCCTTCCTCTCCCGCATGTGGTCATAGGCGACCATGTCGAGGAGCTGTTCGCCCTCATCGCCGACGAGGGCGGCGACGATGTGGCCGAGCACTTCGCCGAGCAGCCGAACCGCTTTGGGGGCGACGTCGGCACTCGCGCGGTCGCCATCGTGCCCGACACGGTCCAGGCCGTGGGCCGGTACGCCGACCCATGGTCCGCCCGCGAGGTCGTCGCGATGACGGTCGACACCCACGACGCGGATGAGGTGCGGCGTCTGGGCTTGCCGCGCCTCGCCGAGTCGGCCCCGTGACCCGCCTGATCGACGGAGAAGGAGCACCCGGCGGACGCGTGGGACGCGCTCGCCGGTGGCCGCGCCTCATGCCCGGGGTGCCTCCCGCGCGCGCCGGCTCGGAATGTCGCCGCTCCAACTGAGGCCAGGCGCTGCAGGAGCCGGCGTGCGGGTCTGGCAGCGTGAGCGCCGCCAATGAGGAGCGCTCGCTCCTGTGCCTGACGGGTCGGAGATCAGACATCCTGCAGGGCTCCGTCGGCAACTTTCGGCCAGGACAACTTCGGGGCCCAGGTGAGACGGGCCCCTTGGACTCGGCGTCGGATCGACCGGAAGTGTCGGCCATGATCGTAGCCTGGCGCCCATGACCACAATCGAGACCGTGTCGTTCGATCTCCGTGTCAGCTACCGGCAGGCATACCTCATCGACGTCGGCACGATGGTCCCAGAAGCCTTTCCCAATGACCATCCGGAGCACCCCGTGGGGATCATTCGGGTGAAGGATGATAAAGCTCTCCTGGTCACGGGCCTGCATACGGGTAAGGTCGGCTTCTCGGTGGCGGTGACCGACCACGACCCGGGAGCGGACACCGACGGGTATGAGGACATCGTGGAGATCAGTTTCCGGTCTCAGATAGGACGAGTCTGGCTATGCGAGTGGGCAGGCGAACGAGTTCACGAACTACCGGAATTGTCCTCGGGTCCGGGGTGGTATCGGTTGCGCTACCACGCCGTGAACATGGACACGGGGGCGGAAGTAAACAGTTCGATGGATGTTGTGGTCGACCGCTATCTGCTGCAAATCTGGCCGCAGAGTGTGTCCACACCACGTGTGGTCAAGAGCACGAGCCATCAACTTTCCTACTGGCGCAGTGCGAGCTGACGTCCCGGCTGAGGCGTCTCGTGGCCGCTACCTAGCTGCCCGCCGTCGATCGGCCGGGCCGGTCGTCCTTTGACCTTGGGTAAGACACAGAAGGGGGCCGGCCCTTGCCGGTTCGCAGGGTGACTGGCTATGAACGGCAGCGTTGGCCCCAGTTGAACGAGATCTCTGGCCCTACCTGATGAATCGGGTGGGCGCGTGTTCGTGAGAAGTGGCCCCAGCGGCTGTCTTGCGGTGAGAGCATCAGTGTGCTCTGAGAGTCAGGTGACCCGCATGCAGCCGAGGTCCAAGGTCGAGCTTTTCGCAGCGATCCGCAGGGACGCCCGCATCGAGAAGTTGTCGATCCACGAACTCTCTCGCCGTTACGGCGTTCATCGGCGGCTGGTACGGGAGGCGTTGACCTCACCGTGGCCTGCAGGGCGCAAGGCGATGCCACCCCGCCGCTCGGTGGTTGACCCCTACAAACCGATCATCGATGCGATCCTGCGCACGGACCTGGACGCCCCACGAAAGCAGCGGCACACCGCCAAACGTGTCTTCGACCGGCTCGTCGCCGAGCATGGCATGGACAACGTCTCCTACGGCCGGATCAGGGACTATATCAAGCGTCGAAAGCCGGAGATCCTCATCGAGGAGGGGCGCGGGCCGCCTACGGTGTTCGTTGCGCAGACCCATCGTCCAGGCGAGGAAGCGAGGTCGACTTCGGGGACGTCTACATCATGCTCGGCGGGGTGCGTACGCTGTGCTACCTATTCGTCTTCCGGCTCTCCTTCTCCGGCAAGGCCATCCACCGCATCTTCCTTTCCCAAGCACAGGAGGCCTTTTTCGAAGGTCACGTGCACGCCTTCCAACGACTGGGCGGCGTGCCACGAGGCAAGGTGCGCTATGACAACCTCAGCTCCGCCGTCGCCCAGGTGCTCGGTTTCACACGGGCCTGGGTCGAGACCGACCGATGGACCGCCTTCAGGTCATGGGCGGGGCTAGAGGTCTTCTACTGCCGGCCCGGCATCGACGGCGCTCATGAGAAAGGCGGAGTGGAGGGAGAGGTTGGTCGCTTCCGTCGCAACAGGCTGGTCCCCGTGCCTGTCGTCGCCACATTGGCGGAGCTGAACGCGCAAGTCGACTTATGGGATGAGGAAGACGAACAGCGGCGGATCGGCGAGCGGGCACGCACCGTCGGCGAGTATTTCGCCATCGAAAAGCCGTTCCTGCAGCCACTGCCGGATGATCATTTCGAGACGGGTCGGCTATTCTCCCCGCGGGTGGACCGCTACAGCCAGATCACGGTGCGGATGAACCGCTATTCAGTGCCGGTGCGTCTGATCGGCCGCCAGGTCCGGGTTCTGCTGCACGCATGTGAGCTGGTGGTCTACGACGGCCGCACCGAGGTCGCCCGGCACGAGCGGCTCGGCTCACGCGGCCAGGTACGCCTAGATCTGGATCACTACCTGGAGGGCCTGCTGCGTAAACCAGGCGCCCTGCCTGGCGCGACCGCGCTGGAGCAGGCCCGAGCGACGGGCAAATTCACCCCGGTGCATGAGGCGTGGTGGGAGGCGGCCCGGCGAGCGGACGGCGACGCGGCCGGCACCCGCTCGCTGATCGAAGTGCTGTTGCTGCACCGGCACATGACCCATGAGCAGGTTGTCGCCGGGATTGCCGCTGCCCTGCGTGCCGGTGCTCTGACCGCCGACGCTGTTGCACTGGAAGCACGCCGGGCAGCCGAAGCTGAGCCACCAGCTGAGCAGCCCGATCGGCCCTCCGCCGATGAGCGCAGGCCCGGCCGGGTGATCTCGCTGACCCGGCGGCGGCTGGCCGCGCTGCCCCCAGATAACCGGCCGCTGCCGTCGGTTGCCGCCTACGACCAGCTGCTGCGTCACCCCCGGCCGCCGGCCGAGGGCTCCACCACCTAGGGAGTCCAGCCATGACCAGTCGTCACCGCGGTCTGACCGAACCGGCCGCTGACGCGGCTATCGACGCCGCCTGCCGTAACCTGCGCCTTCCCACCATGCGCGGCCAGTTCTCCGAACTCGCCGACTCTGCCGCCCGTGACCAGATGACCTATCGGGGGTTCCTGGCCGAGCTGTTGATGGCCGAATGCGACGACCGCAACCGCCGCCGATCCGAACGCAGGATCAAAGCCGCGGGTTTTCCCCGCGACAAGGCGCTGCGCACCTTCGATTTCGAGGCCAACCCGCACATCGACCCAGCCGCCATCCATACCCTCGCCACCTGCGAATGGGTGAAGAAGGGCCTGCCGCTCTGCCTGATCGGCGACTCGGGCACCGGCAAGTCGCACCTGCTGATCGCGCTGGGCACCGAGGCTGCGATGGCGGGGTTCCGGGTCAAGTACGTGCTGGCCACCAAGCTGGTCAATGAACTGGTCGAAGCCGCTGACGACAAGCTCCTGACCAAGACCATCGCCCGCTACGGCCGCGTCGACCCGCTATGCATCGACGAACTCGGATATATGGAACTCGACCGGCGCGGCGCGGAACTGCTGTTTCCAGGTGCTCACCGAGCGCGAGGAGAAGAACAGCGTGGCCATTGCCTCCAACGAGTCCTTCTCCTCCTGGACCAAGACCTTCACCGACCCCCGCCTCTGCGCCGCCACCGTCGATCGACTCACCTTTGGCGGCAACATCATCGAGACCGGTACCGACTCCTACCGTCTGGCCCAAACCCGCGCCCGCACTGAACAGCGCAGCACGGGCTGATCATCAATCTGCGCGCCCATCTCCGCGCGGAAGTCTGGAGGTGGGCGCTGTCATTCTCACCGACGTTGGGCCGCGAAGGGGCTATCACGGCCTGAGATGTGAGGGCCTGTCCTCGGCCAGGAACGGCAGTACGTGGGGGAGCACATCGGCGGATCTGTCCCAGCCGCCCTTGTGGTCAGCGGCCGGCAGGGAGAAGAAACCCGCGCCGGCGCGTTCGGCGAACGCCCGCATCGGGTCGTGCCAGGGATCGGCCGTGCCCACGTACATCAAGATGGGCACCCCGCAGGCCGCCAGCTCGGTGGCCAGGCCGGGCTCGCGTGAGAACGCATCGTAATTGGCGCGGAAGGCGCCCAGGTCCCCGGCGCCGATCAGGACGGCCTGATACGGATCAGCCGAAGCCCCCTGTTTCACGATCTCGTAGGCATCGATGTCGGCGGGCAAGCCGAGCTCCCGAATCGCCTGGTCGACCGCGGAGCGAAAGCCGTTGATGGGATCGTAGGCGCCAGCGATCAGCCGGGTCAGGCGTTCGGGCGCGTGCGCCGCGACCGCATAGCCGGTCATGGCGCCCAGCGAGTAGCCCCAGAACGCGGCCCGGTCAGCGCCGACATCGTCGAGCACGGCGGTGACGTAGTCGACCCGATGCTGCAAGGAATATGCCTCGATCTCGCGCGGGGCGTCGCTTGCGCCCAGTCCCAGTGGATCGATGGCGATCACCGTGTGGGCGGCGGTCAGGGCCGGGGTGTATCCGCTGTGGGCCCAGTGCGCGCCGTCCTGGAACATGCCCGGATGCAGCACGACCGGCGGGCCGTCCCCGAACACCTCGTAGGAGATCTTGAAACCATGGCTGCGTGCGGTGGGCACGTGTCGCTCCTTGTCCTCAAGCAAGAGTCGCTGAGCAAACGACCGATGAAGGGCCTTTACCCAGGAACGTTACGACTTGTAACAGGCTTCATCCTTCAGGATCATTGGACCGTCCGGAAGGAGGCACTTTCTTGTCGCAACGGAACACCGCAGTAACAGACCAGCTCACAGCCCCCACCGATGCGTCCTCGCCCGAGGACTGCCCACTGCCTGAGGTCCTGGCCCTGATCGGGGACAAGTGGAGCGCTCAGGTACTGGTCCAACTGGGTGAGGGCCCGCACCGGTTCACCCAACTGGAACGGGCGATCGAGGGCATCAGCCGGCGGATGCTGACCGTGAGCCTGCGCAACCTGGAACGCAACGGGCTGATCACCCGCACCGTCTACCCCGACTCCCCACCCCGGGTGGAATACGCCA
Organism: Nonomuraea muscovyensis; assembly: GCF_014207745.1. NCBI lineage: Bacteria > Bacillati > Actinomycetota > Actinomycetes > Streptosporangiales > Streptosporangiaceae > Nonomuraea > Nonomuraea muscovyensis. The sequence continues at coordinate 875,108 of NZ_JACHJB010000001.1, read as the reverse complement.
CCACAGCTCTGGTCGAGGACATACGCGCTCCACTGGAGGCTCTCGCGGCATGGGCCCGCTACGCCAGCCCCGTCATTGCCGCAGCCCGCCACGCCTACGACAATCGCCATTAACCCCTCGCTCGCCCGGCGGGCACGACCGCACCGGCTCCGCCGTAACCGCGCAGCAGCATCGGGGCTCGCCGCCTTCCCCGTCGTCGATCCTCCATGACGTCGGGATCTTCGGATCGAATTTGGCTAGGCCAGGTGGGGCCAAAATAGTCGTTCGCCGTCCGTGCTTAAGATCGCGTACTGGGGCCAGAGGACTTGTTCCCTTGGGGCCAGAAGACTCGTTCGAAGCCATTGGGTGATGTCGTCCCGGCTCGTCTCCGGCCCGCCGCTCCCGGCAAGCTGCTCGTTCGGTCAGGTGACGCGATCTTGCTCGCACTCCACGTAGTGCCGGTGTGAACCGTTGCTGTGTCAACGAGTGTCGGGGCCGTGCGGGTTGTGTGCGAGAGCTGGATCGGTGATGCTGGGTCGGCCCCGGAGGGATTCTTCGATGTGGAGAGCCACGGACGTGGTCAGCTTCGCCGCTGTCCCGGCGCATGAGCGGCTCAGCTTCTGGCGCGAGATGAGCTCGAAGATGTGGATGCCGCTGGACGCGCACTGCGAACCAGGTCTGGAAGGCGCGTTCCAAGCTCACGTCGCCCTCAGCGGCCTCGGCCTCGTGCAAGCGACCTTGCTGACCGCGCCGTCGCTGACGATCCGGCGTACGCCCCACCTGATCCGCCGCTCCGACCCCGAAACCTTCTTCGTGACCTGCACCGTCCGTGGCCACGCCATCGGAGAACAAGCCGGTCGGCAGGCGGATCTGCGTGTCGGGGATCTGATGCTCCGGGACAGTTCGCAGCCCTATCTGACCACCTTCGAGTCGAGGGGGCCCCGGGGACGGGCAGGTGCTGTCGCTGCAGTTTCCGCGCTCCTTGCGGCCACTGCCCGAACGGGGCCTGCGCGAGCTCAACTCGGTGCCGATCCGGGGTGAGCGGGGCATGGGTGCGCTGGCCTCGCAGTTCCTGCTCCAGTTGGCCCGGCATCTGGAGGAGTTCAGCCCGGCCGAGGCGATGCGGGTCTCCACCCTGACCACCGACGTCCTGACCGCCGCGCTGGCCGGCGCACTGGACGCCCACAGCGCGGTGCCGCCGAACAGCCGACGACGCGCGTTGCTCGCCCAGATCCACGCCTTCATACAAGCGAACCTGGGCGAGGCGGACCTGACCCCGGCCGCGATCGCCGCGGCGCACCACATCTCCCTGCGGTATCTGAACAAGCTGTTCCGCGCCGAGGGGCACACCGTGGCCGCATGGATCCGCGAACGCCGCTTGGAACGGTGCCGGCGTGACCTCGCCGAGCCGCATTTGGCCGGTTACCCGATCAACGCGATCGCGGCCCGGTGGGGGTTCACCAGCCCGGCGCATTTCAGCCAGGCGTTCCGCAGCGCCTACGGGCTTTCGCCACGCGAGTTCCGCCAGCAGTGCACGAGATAGTGCCCGCAGACTAAACAGGTGTGCGCTCTGCCGTAAGGACAAGTCCGGCGATGGCCAGCAACCTGGGAAAGGAAGGCCAACGGGGAGCCCAGGCAAAGGAGACCGATGAGCAAGCTCGCTGGAACAGCCGCAGCAACCCTTTCGGAAGTTCGCCTGTTCGGCTCGGCCCCAGCATCCGCCGGTATCGCAGCGCAGACTGCATCGTTCCGCCTTTCAAACAGCGGCAGCGGGCGCTGTCTGATCAACACTGGCGGCTCCATCAGCGGCACATTCACTGGCAGGTGCGACACGGGGGTTAACCAATCGACGACGTCGGGGGTGGCCGTATGTCAACACTGGGACGGGGGCGCTGCCTGACCGCCGGCACCACGAGCGCGTGGACGGCCCCGTGTAACGGACAGCCCAACAGGTGTCTTCATGGCCCGCTGCAACGCAGCCAGCCCGTACCACCTGTGGATGGAGTTCTGAGGCTTCTGCTTTGTGACGTCGGCCCGGCTTGATCCGCGCCGCGAGCCTGTACGTCGCGCCGCGGGACTGTGGCGCTCCCGGGTCCCACGGGAGACGGCAGGCGTCGTAGCGCCCTCGCCCTGCGCAGAGTGCCGGTCCGTCGGCGGCTCGCGGCATCGGCTTTCGCGAGCGCGCCGAAGGCGGCCTCCGGCAGCACATCGTCAAGTCATTCAGGCACCAGAACCATTGATGGCGAAGGAGAAATTACATGCGTATGAAACTGTCCCAGCTCGTTATCACGGCGGCGGCAACCCTAACCGTCGTAGGTACCGGACTGGCAGCCACCATGCCGGCAGCGGCACAAGAACGCACGCCAAACTCCCAGCAGGCCGTCTCCGCCCTATCGGTTGAATGTACGCGCGCTCCAGGGGAAGGAATGGTCTATGCCGGTGCGTTCGTAGGAACCGACTCCTGCCGTAGGTGCGTCAATACGGGTATCGCGGGCATCCGCGACGGAGCATGGCGTACGTACAACTGCTGGACCACGGTCCCAGGTCCGGGTGAGTGGCGCACCGTTGAGTTGTGGGTGAGAGGATACTGACCCGTTGAGCCCGGGCATCCTCCCGCTCAGACGCTGATCATCTCGATGCCGCCGCCGCCCCGTGATCTATCGCATGCCGTACGGATCCCTGGCGCCGAGGGCGTGGGCGCGTTGTCGTCTCAGTTCATACTGCAGTTGGCCGGTCACCTGCATGCGCGGTTTTGTCCAACGCGCTGGACGCGCAGAGTGTTGTGCCGGCCCATATCAGGGGACGAGCGCTGATGGCCCAGATCCACGCCTTCATCCGGCACAACCTGGGCGAGGCGGCGGCGCACCGTACCTCCCTGAACAAGCTGTTCCGCGCCGAGGGGCACCGTGACCGGCTGGTTCCGCGAGCTCCGTATGAAGCAGTGCCGGCGTGACCTTGCCGAGCCACTTCCGATTCACGCGCCCGCGGCCCGGTGAGGGTTCACCAGCCCGGCGCCGACCGCGGCAGGCATCGTCCCTCTTGCAGCTCAAGGACACCGATCGTGGCACGGCGGGAGGCTCCGCCCATCGGTCCAGCCACCTGGTGACGGCCCTGTTCCGTCACCGACAGGACGACCAACCCGAACAAGGAGTACGGGCGCATGACTGGACAAGACCGGCACGATCCCGGGCCCGCACGAAGAATGACCAGTCCCGGATCCAGGAGGCCGAGACGGGGTGCACTCACGGCCACCTGCGTCCTCGCCGTCACCCTCACGGCCGGGTGGGCGGTCCTGTCCAGCCATGGCGGAGCCGCCCGACAGGTGCCGGTCCCCAGCGACCGTCCGGCCACGGCGGTCGACGAGAAGCTGCTCCACCAGGCCGCGGAACGGCTGATCGCCCGCTGCATGGCCCGGCACGGCTTCGCCTACACCGAGCAGCGGCCACCCCCTCCGACGACGGAACCGGACTTGCGCTATCCGCTCGACGACGTCGGCTGGGCTCGCCGGCACGGTTACGGAACCCTGCTGGCCGGATCCCGCGCAGCCGCTTCGGACCCCGACCCCGACGAGGTGCGGAACCTGACACCCGAGCAGCGGGAAGCCTGGTACCGCACGCTCATGGGGTCGGATCGCGCACTCGTGGTGGACCTCCCCGAGCGAGGCCGGCTCACGACATCCGACGACGGCTGCACCGCGGAGGCGCGACGTGCTCTCTACGGCGACCTCGCCGGCTGGTACCGGGCACGACGGACCGTCGATCACTTCGGCAGCTACACCCTCACCCTGGTCACCGCCGATCCCGGCTACCGGGCCGGCCTCACCGCCTGGGCCGGATGCGTGCACAAGCACGGGTACATCGCGTCCTCACCGGACGAACTACGCGAACTGGTCGCCCGCACCGAACCGGCGTCCACCAGCGTACGGCCGCCGGCAGCAGAGATCGCCGCAGCCGTGACCGAAGCCGAGTGCACCACCTCCACCGGCTTCTCCCGGACCCTGCGCACCCTGAAGCACCGATACCAGACACAGACCGAAAGGAGGTTCGCGCGCGAGCTCACCGCGCTGAAGTCTTACGAACTGCAGGCCACGCCCCGAGCCAGAAGGGCTTTGGCCGACTCCTGAAACCGCGACATCGCGACCTATCGAAGGGAACTTTCATGATCAAGGCTGTCAAGGGCCTGGCCATCGGCCTGCCCCTCGCGATGATGACGTTGGCCCTGACCTCCGGCACCGCCAGCGCCGCCCGCGGCGACTGCGCCTCAGGCTACTTCTGCGCCTGGGCCGGTGACGCGTGGGCGGGCCTCCCGACGGCCCGATGGCCCAGAGGAACGAATGACGCGAGCTGGTACAACAACGGTTTGCACGACAACGCCGAGTCCGTCTACAACCACTCCCCGTCGTATCAAGATCCCAGCGTGCCGGACAACGTCGTGCTCTTCCTCGACGTCAACTACGGACGCGCGGATCTCTGCGTCCTGCCGGGCGAGTATTACGACGGCGGGATGGACGACAACGACTACGACTCCCACCGATGGGTCAGCGACTGCGCCTGACCTCTGACGCCGGGCAAGCCAGGCCCTACCCGCCGCCGGCGCCCCCGCCGAGCCCGGCGGATAGGGTCCTGGGCCCAGCGAACGGCAGCGGCGAAACGCCACCACGACGGCGCAGACCCCGCCTTTCCGGCCCGCTCGCTGCAACCAGTACCCAGGGGAATCACTCCGGACGATGGCCCGCGCGCCGCGCGGGCCATCGTCGTCATGCGGGACCCACATCGGCCCATCCAGACGCGAGCAGCCAACGACGCCCCGAGCCCCGCGGCGCAGGGGCCCGGCTCTGGCGCACCCATCCACGCCGACCGGCTCACCTCCCGTCCGGAGTACGACGGCATCGCTCGCGATGGAACCTGGCATGAGCCGCTGACCTGCGGCGTAGCGCAGGGGCGGTGCACCGCTTGCGGCCTGGCCCTGATAGACATGTCCGGCCCATCGCGGCCTTTATGCCTCACTATGCCTCTTCGTCATGGAGTCACCCCTCATGCGTCATACCGTGGCCGTACTGCTCTGCGCGGCGGCCCTCACCGCCTACGGCACACCGAAGGCGGTGAAGCCGGGGTCGGCCAGCCAGGTGTGCTCGGGCAGGTAGAGTCGCCGGTCCAGCAGCGCCCGCCCGGCCGGGGTGGCGTAGGCCAGGAACACGCCGATCTGGGAGTTCTCGATGCGGCCTGCGGTGCCGGTGTATTGCCGCTGCACCCCGGCCGAGGCGGTGCCCTTCTTGACGAAGCCGGTCTCATCCACGATCAGCACGCCCGCCGGGGCCGATCCGGTCGACGACGATGTCCCGAACATCATCGCGCATCTGATCGGCGTCCCAGCGGGCGGTGCGCAGCAACCGCTGCAACCTCTGTGGCCCGCTCAGCCCGGCGTGTTCGGCCAGATTCCAGCAGTTCTTACGGTCGATGTCGGCCAGCAGCCCGCGCACGTACGCGGTCGCGACGCGACGCGGTTCGACGCGGCCGAACCGGCCGGCGATCCGGGCCATCAGCTCGTTGAAGATGACGGGGCTCAACCCCGGAATGTGGACACGGGTGGTTATGCAGCGAGCAGCACCTTATCGGCGGAGCGCTGCTCGTACTCGGTGGGGTTGAGGTAGCCGAGGGTGGAGTGTCTCCTGCGGGTGTTGTAGCGGGTGATCCATCGGAAGACGGCCAGGCGGGCGGCGTGGGCGTCAGGCCAGTGCCGGGCGCCCTGCAGGGTCTCGCGCTTGAGGGTTGCGTTGAGCGCCTCGGCCGCGGCGTTGTCGGCGCTGCTGCCCACCGCGCCCATCGACTGCCTCACTCCCAGCCGGTCGCACAGGGTGGCGAACTCGGCGGAGCTGTATTGCGCCCCATGATCGGAGTGAAAGATCGCCCCGGCCAGGCTGCCGCGCGTCGCCGCGGCGGCCCGTAGCGCGTCGGTGACCAGCTCGGTGCGCATGTGATCGGCGATCGACCAGCCCACCAGCCGGCGTGAGTGCAGGTCCAGCACGGTCGCCAGATACAGGAAGCGGCCGTCGGCCAGTGGCAGGTAGGTGATGTCGCCGACATAGCGCCGACCGGGCGCGGGCGCGGTGAAGTCCCGGCCGAGCAGGTCGGGCACCTTCTGATGCGACGGCTCGGCCACGGTGGTGCGCACCTTCCTGCGCAGCCGCAGCCCGGCGATACGATGAAACGCGCATCACCCGCGCCACCCGCTTGCGGTTGACCCGCCGCCCCGCAGCACGCAGCTCGGCGGTGACGCGGGGGCTGCCATAGGTGCCGTCGAACTCACCGTGAATCCGCTTGATCTCCTCCGCCAGTGCGGCATCGGCCGCGGCCCGCTCCGCCCGAGCCGGCGCCGCCTTCAGCCACCGGTAGAAGCCGGATCGAGACACCGCCAGCACCCGGCACAGCCGCTTCACCCCGAAGGCGTCCCGGTGGTCGGCGACGAACTGGAAACGGCTCACCAGTTCGTCTCGCCCGCGAAATACTTCGCCGCCCGGCGCAGGATGTCGCGCTCCATCTCCAGCTCCCGGATCCGCGCCTTGAGCTGCTTGTTCTCCTCTTCCAGCACGTCGTCGGACGATAGCGGGCCGCTCGCCGGCTTCTTCACCGGGCCCGTCTGCTTCGCCCCAGCGGTCCCGTCTGCCTGGGCCTGACGCACCCAGTTACGCAAGGTTTCCCGGCTGATGCCCAAGTCCTGAGCCACCGACGCCAGCGTCCGAGCCGGATCGGACAGGTACAACGCGACGGCGTCCGCCTTGAACTCCGGCGGGTACGACTTCATCGCCACGTGGAACTCCTTGCCTCCGGATTTCCATCATCCGGTACTCAAGGTGTCCACACTTCAGGGGCAGGCCCCATCCGCCCCTGACACCTTGCTTGCAAAGACGCACGCCGATCTCGCTCAACCTGCGATGACGCAGCTCAGCAACCAGGTTGCATTCCCCGTGACTACCCGCGGTTCCCTCCGCTTCGCCGCCCCATCGGGCACGCCAGCTCATCCAAGATGGCTGCCATGGAAAATCGGGGCGGCTGCTGCACTCTCGATAACGTGGGCCACTGGCTCGCAACAAAGCTAAGTACCATAACACTCGAGACGCTCCACATCCCGTAGAAAGTCCGCCGTCTCAGGGATGCCCCTCGGCGCGCTCCGTCCAATGCGCGAGTTCCATGCGGACTTTCAAGGACTGAGGATGCTTCGGGCCTAGAATCCGTTCCATCAATGGAAGCAAAGCTGCGTACTGCTCCTTTGCCGCGAGCGCATCACCCGCTAACCCTGTGAAGTGAGCATAATTCGCGCGTTCAGCTAGCGTATCTGGATGCTGTGGCCCGCGTACCCGCTCCATCACCTGCAACAGTGCAATGTAATGATCCCGCGCCGCGATCACGTCGCCGGCCTTACCTGTCAGGTAAATGAGACCACTCCAGACACCCAGCGTCGTTCGGTGCTCCGGGCCCAATACCCGCTTGATAACCGGTAAAAGCGCCAGGCATTGGTCTCGCGCCGTGCCAGCATCTCCCGCCATCCCTAACCAATAGGCGAAGTTGGCGCGGGCACTCAACGTGGTTGGATGTTCCGGGCCCAACGCCTGCTCAACTACCGGCAGCAGTGCCCCGTATTGGTCTCGCGCTTCACAGACATCCCCAACGAACCCGGTCCAGCGAGCGAGGTTGGCGCGGGCACTCAACGTGCTCGGATGTCTCGAGCCCAACACCTGCTCCATCATCGGCAGTAGTATCTCGTACTGTTCTCGTGCTGCGAGTTGATCGCCTGCCCATCCGGTGAAGAAGGCGAAGTTGGCCCGGGCACTCAGCGTATCCGGATGCTTCGGCCCCAGCACGCGCTCCATCACCGGGAGCAAGGCCATGTATTGGTCCCGTGCAGCTTCCCTATCTCCGCCGAGCCCCGTCCATCGGGCGAGATTGTTGCGGGCAGTCAGCGTCTCAACGTGTTCGGCACCCAACCTATCGGATAGAGCTTTCACGCGGTGCTGCTGCAGGATTTGGGCGGTGCGATCGTCACCGCTGGCGTCCAGGTACTCGATGATGTTTGCCATGGCAGAAGAGTCCGGGGCCAGAACGGCGCGTACGTGCGGCAGCAAACGAGCGTATAGCGGCCAGAAGGAACTGTTCTCCGGTTCATTGGGAAGCACGGCCTCAAGCCGTTGGGCCGCGTTGGTGCGGACAGCCGTGAGTTCATCATCAGACAGGTCGGCAAGCGTGACAGATTGGACTAGGCGATGCACATTGATATATTGCCCATCCGGCGACCTGTTGATCATGCTGTAGGAAGCCAACGCGCCCAAGGCTTCAGCCACCGCCATCTCATCGGCGCCGTCAACGCCATACAGCACTTGGCAGGGCAGATGATCTGGGGCGTAGCAAGCCAGCAATTGCAGGAGACGAACCGCCAGTGGGTCCGTCTCTGCAATACGGCCTTGAGTTACGGCCCAGGTGCGAGCGATGACTTGTTCGGCCCCTCGACCCCGATAGCCGTCAGCGGTCAGCACGCGGCGGGGAGCCGTACGCAGCAGACGCAGATATCGAGGCAAATCCATTCCGGGGGTAGCAGCGATGTAGGCGCCAGCCTGCTTAAGTGCGAGCGGGAGGTAGCCGAGTTCCTCGGCCAGTTCGTCAGCCAGGTTCGGGACCCAAATGGCCGAGCCGCTGATAGTCTGCGACAGCAGTCCGACCGCATCAACCTGTGACAGGACACCGAGATGGACCACGGTGGCTATCTCCTGCCAACCAACGTCCCGTCTACTCGTAATAATTACATGCCCAGCCTGCAGCTGCCCAAGGTAGTATTGCAGATGATCGATCTCTTCAACGTTGTCAAAGATCACCAGCCAGTCCGAACGAGTGGCTAGCCAAGCTAATGCCCAAGCTGCGGCCTCCTCGGTGGGGGCCTGCGCAGCGGCAACTGATGAAATAGCTGAGCACAGGACTCGGCACAGCCTGGCGAATCCCGCTTGGATATTTTCGGGAGTTTCAGCTTCTATCCACCATAGTTGTTTATAGGCGCCTCGATGGCGGATGGAGTACTGCAGTGCCAGCTCACTCTTACCGATGCCTCCGAGCCCGACCACCGCCTGGATGATCGCCTTGGGATCTACTGTCAACGCTTGGTTGAGTAGATCCAGGTCGCGCTCCCGGCCAACGAACACTGTTGATGGGCGACGTGGCATACCTGTAATCCCTATCGGGGGTACATCAGCCACGGGAGGCAACGCGTGTATTACGGTGAGTGCCGCCCTTGCCATCCCCTGCGTGCTGCTGGCTTGTTCGGGGAGCAGAGATAGCCCTCCCTTGGTGGGCTCCCTTGGCGGAGCAGGCAGGTGCTGAGCCGACGAAGACGAACGCAGTTGCGCCAGTAGGGCCGCACCGGCTATGAACAGGCCCGCAAGGCCGACAAACATACTGATCACGCTGGCGCGCTTGTCCAAGACATCCAGCACGTCGACGGGCGTCCACAGCAGATCGGTGAAGAGCCCGAGCGCCCCGGCGACCAGCAAAGTCGAAGAAATCGCCACCCCTAAAGCAACCATCGTCCGACTCTTACGTGGCCTGCTCGGGGGGGTAGCGGAAGGCTGCGAGGAGGGGGAAGCTGTCACCCTTCCCATTCTGCTCAAGAAATTCTTCGCTGTATATCGGCAGGCCGAAATCCCTGAGGCTGCGCCGTATGATCTAGAGTCGACCCTTTCTGACATGGGGGATGTGGACAGGCGCTTCTCTGCGTGCTTTGATCTAGAGCAGTACAGGCCGATGCTCTTCCTCTAACTGAGACGCCGACGGCAAGGAGACACGAGCCGATGGATAGCCTCTCCTGGGAACTGGCGACAGCTGAGTGGCGCAAGGCGACTCCGTCGCAGACAACCGATAACTGCGTTGAGGTTGCCGATCTATCCAGTGGGCGCCGCGGTGTCCGCAACAGCAGGAACCGTACCGGTCCAGTGCTAGTCTTTACGTCTAGCGAATGGAAAGCGTTTATTGAAGGAGTAAAAGACGGCGAGTTCGACTAGATCGTATTTCAAGAGATCACGACATGTTCGGTGTGTCAGTGGTCGTGAGATGAAGAGGCCTCCGATACTTGGTTCAACAACCAAGAAGAACGAAAACTGAGATCTCGTGCCCAGCGTAGCGGTGAGGCGGCGGCACGACCTCACTGACGCGCGTGTGGGCAGCGCTGGAGCCGCATCTGCCTGCTGCATCATGCAAGGGACGTCCGCCGAAGTGGGGCAGGCCGGCAGTTGATCAAAGGGGTCCGGACCGGGCGCCGTGTCGTGACGTACCGGTCTGCTACGGCCGATAGTTCACGGTCTACGGCCTGTTCCGTCGCGGTCAACCACCTTCAGTTCGTACTCAACGTCACTGGACTGCCCACAACAACGTGGTGATCAGCCACGCTCCACGGTGAGCCGGGGTGAGGAACGAGCCCTGGATCGGCGATCGCCCCCATACACTTACAGCTGCCAGCCACGGCGTGGCGATCGTTGGGCTGCATCTGTGCCGGGGGCGTGGCAACCCCGGCCGGTGCGTTCAGGTCGGTACGGCGGGTCCGGCGTGCGGCGCTCGGCCCGGTGTCCCGCCGCCGTTCGGGACCGGCCCCCAGGCCGCACGCTGGGACGGCGGGCGGGCGGAGGGCCGGAGGCGCGGCGGCGCGCCGCGCCGCCGCTTGATCCCTATGAGAACAATTCGGCAAGTGGTTCGGTCGCTATGATGTCCGGTCTCGCTTGATGGTTGACACTCTGGCCTCGCTTGATGCTTGACACCTTGAGGCTTTTCCAACCTGATCGCGCTGGTCAGCAGGGGCGGCGCCGGGACGAGTTGGCATGAGAAGAGGCTCCCGGTAAGACAGCAGTCGACCAAGATCCGATGCCTCTACCGGAGAGCCTCGTTGCTGTCTTACCGCGCCGCGATTCCGCTGTCCAATCACACCCTGATCCGCCTGGCCGAGCTCATCCGTACCCGGCGTGCCGAGCGCCGCTGCCGATGGCGGCGCCTGGATGCGTCCCGGCAGGCCCTGCTCGTCCTCGCCCACCTGCGCAACGGCGACACCTACGCGCGTCTGGCTGCGGGCTTCGCCATCGGCACCAGCACCGCCTGGCGCTACGTCCGCGAAGCGGTCGACCTGCTCTCCATGCTCGCCGACGACGTCCACGCCGCCGTCATACGCGCCGACCGGCTGGCCTACACCATCCTGGACGGCACCTTGATCCCGATCGACAGGCTGGCCGACGAACGGCCGTACTACTCCGGCAAACACCGACGCCACGGCGTGAACGTGCAGGTCCTGGCCGACCCATCCGGCCGGATCGTCTGGGCCTCACCCGCGCTGCCCGGCGCCACGCATGACCTGACCGCGGCACGCGCCACCGGCCTGATCGACGCGCTGACCGCCGCAGGGGTCAAGACCTTCGCCGACAAGGGCTATCAAGGCGCGGGCGGCAGCATCCGCACGCCGTTCAAAGGTCATCGGCTGCGGCCGCCGCTGTCGCGCCATCAGCGCTCGGTCAACCGCGCACACGCCCGCATCCGCGCCTGCGGAGAACGCGCCGTTGCCACCTTGAAGACCTGGAAGGTCCTGACCCGGCTGCGCTGCTGCCCGCACCGCGCCACCACGATCGTGCAGGCCATCCTCGTCCTACAGCTCATCGAAGAAGGCCGCCACTCAGGATGAAAAGTGCTCCTTGATCGTCTTCTGTGCCTTCTCGCGGCGTTATCGACGCTTCGGGGGAGGCCGGGATGGCGTTGGTGGAGTTGAGCGTCGTGGAGCAGCGCTATCACGCGGTGATCGAGGTGCTGTCCGGGGTGAAGGTCACCGAGGTGGCCGCCCGATATGGGGTCTCGCGGCAGTCGGTGCATACGTAGGTGCGCCGGTATCAGGAGGGCGGGCTGGCCGGGCTGGCTGATCGTTCGCATCGGGTCCGCTCCCATCCGATGCAGATGCCGGCCGCGGTGGAGGCATTGATCTGTGAGTTGCGGCGGGCGCATCCGCGGTGGGGGCCGCGCACTCTGCTGTGGGAACTGGGACGGCGTGGAGTGGAACCACTGCCGTCGCGGGCGGCCGTCTATCGGGCGCTGGTGCGCAACGCGTTGATCGAGCCGGTGGCGCGCCGGCGCAAGCGCGAGGATTACGTGCGCTGGGAGCGGCCGGGGCCGATGCAGTTGTGGCAGCTGGACATCATGGGCGGGCTGCGCCTGGCCGACGGCGGCGAGGCCAAGCTGATCACTGGGGTGGACGATCACTCGCGGTTCTGCGTGATCGCTTCGGTGGTGGCGCGACCGACCGGGCGGATGGTGTGCGCCGCGTTCGCTCAGGCGATGCGCGCCTATGGGGTGCCGCTGGAGGTGCTGACCGACAACGGCAAGCAGTTCACCGGCCGGTTGGGCGGGCCCAGGGCCGGCGAGGTGTTGTTCGAGCGCATCTGCCGGGAGAACGGCGTCACGTTGCGGCATACCCAGCCGCGATCCCCGACCACCACAGGCAAGATCGAGCGTTTCCATCAAACAGTTCGCCGGGAGCTGCTGGATGAGGCACTGCCGTTCGACTCGATCGAGCAGGCGCAGGAGTCGGTGGATGGCTTCGCCGACTACTACAACACCGCCCGACCTCATCAAGCGCTGCCTGCCCCGCCGGCAGGTTCTTCGCCGGCCGGCCAGACGAAGCGTGCTCGCCGGGTGAGCAGGAGATCCCGCTGCACTTGCCGCCCAGCCTGACCTCGCTGCCCGGTGACGCGCTGCCCGACACCGGCCCCACTGAGCCGGCTACTGAGCCGGCTTCGGGCGAGCCCGTCGTGTCCGATCCGCTGCTCGACCCACTGGCCACCCGTGTGGTCGAGGTGAAGCGAGTCGTGCCCGCCTCGGGCAACCTGTCGATCGGCAGACAGCAGGTGTGGCTCGGCCCCGAGCGTGGAGTGGCGGCGTCGGGTGTTGTAGTGGCTGACCCAGCGGAACACCTCCAGACGGGCGTGGCGGGCGGTCGGCCAGTTGGTCCTGCCTTGGAGTGTCTCGCGCTTCAACGTGGCATTGAATGACTCGGCCGCCGCGTTGTCGGCGCTGGAGCCGACCGCGCCCATGGACTGGACAACGCCCAGCTCAGCGCAGTGCTGTATTGCGCTCCGTGATCGGAGTGAAAGATTGCTCCGTTCAGCCCGCCGCGGTCGCGGGCGGCGGCGCGCAGGGCGTCGGCCACTAATAGGGGCTAACAGAATGATCTCTGTTGTGCTTTGATCTCTCGCTGTAGTGGTGGCGAGAGGAGCGGGGATGGCGCGACTGAAGCCCTGGGAGGTCAGCGACGAGTTATGGCAGACCATCGAGCCGTTGCTACCCAAACGTGAGCGTCGGTTCCGGCATCCGGGACGCAAGCGGCTGGATGATCGGCTGGCGTTGCAGGGCATCTTGTTCGTGCTGCACACCGGAATCGCGTGGGAGCACCTGCCGCAGGAACTGGGCTACGGCTCCGGCATGACCTGCTGGCGGCGCCTGGCCGAGTGGAACGCCGCCGGCGTCTGGCAGCGCCTGCACGAAGTACTCCTGGATCGGCTGCGAGCCGCCGATGCCCTCGACTTCTCCCGCGCTGTGGTGGACTCTTCCCACGTCAGAGCTCTAAAAGGGGGGCGCAGACCGGGCCGTCCCCGGTCGATCGGGGACGGGCCGGCAGCAAGCACCATCTGATCACTGACGCCACCGGCATCCCCCTCGCCGTCATCGTGACCGGCGGCAACCGCGGGCGACGTCACCCAGCTCATGCCACTGCTGCACGCCATCCCCAAGGTGCGCGGCAAGCGCGGCCGCCCACGCCAGCGCCCCGACGCCGTGCTCGCCGATCGAGGCTACGACCACGACAAGTACCGGCGGCTGGTCCGCGCACTGCAGATCCGCCCGTTGATCGCCCGACGCGGCACCGAACACGGCTCTGGCCTGGGCAAACAACGCTGGGTGGTGGAGCAGGCCTTCGCACTCCTGCAGGGACTGTACGGTCTTCGGCTCTGTCGCAGAAACGGTGGTGACTGATCGTGATGTCACCCGAGCAGGATCCGATGGCGTAGCAGCCGGAAGCCGGCCCGACCGTACATCTGGCGCTTGATCATCTTGGTCTTGTTGTTGACGCCTTCGGTGCCGCCGTTGTGATGCGGGAGGGTGAGTCCGGCCTCGACGGCGGCCCGGTCCTGGTCGAGGCCGGTGCAGAAGCTATGCAGGTGCGGCAGGTCCGCGGCGCGGACCATGAGGATCCAGGTGTCGAGGCGTTCGTCGTTCTTGGGGTCGGGTTTGAGCAGGGCGGCGAAGTCGCGGATAGCGGTGACGAGGACGGTCATCTCCACGCAGCTGGAGCTGAGCCGTTCGGCCAGCTCACGGTCGGCGTCGGTGAGCTTGTCGGGGTTGCTGAGCAGCAGCCGGGTGACCCGCTTGGCGGAGATCGTGGGCCGGTCGGCCTCTACTCGGCCCTGGTTGATGTAGCGGTAGAGGAGGTTCTGGCTGCCGGTATACCCGAGTTCCTTGATCTCGGTCAGGAGCGTCTGCACCGGGATGGCCGGTTCCTCGGCACGCCGAGCGCGTAGGTGGTCGCGGTAGGGGTCGACCAGGGTGGGGCGGTATTGCGGGGCGCGCCGCATGCGCTCGGGTTCGCTGGCTCGGGCGTAGCGTTTGACCGTGTTCAGCGCCAGTTGCAGGCGGCGGGCGGTCTCCAGCAGGCCGACGCCGGCATCGATCAGCTCATGGACCTGCCTCCACCGCTCCAGCGTGGTGGCCGCGCGCTTGCCGTCCTGCAGCGGCGGCCCGTGTTGGGCCCAGCAGGAGCTGTGAGCACCGACCTCCTTGCGGACCGCTTCGCCCAGGCCGTTCCACAGATGCCAGCGATCACTGACCTGCACCGCGTCCGGGAGCGCGTCACGGATGGCCTGGGCGTAGGTCGTCGAGCCGTCCCGGCACACGACCTCCACCCCGGGATGGGCACGCAGCCAGTCGGTCAAGGTCTCGGCCTTGCGGCCGGGCAGCACGTCGATCCGCTGATTCGTCTCAACGTCGATCAAGATTGTTGCGTAGACGTCGCCCTTACGCAGGGCGAAGTCGTCAACGCCCAGGACCCGCGGTGCGGCGGCCAACGGCAGAGGCAACGCCAGCAGCATGCGCAGCGCCGTGAACCGTGTGACCGGGATGGCCATCACCTGCAGCGTGCGCGCGGCGGCCCGCCCGGCTAACTCCTTGACCACCGCGGCGACCTGCGTGGCCAAGCGGACGGTTCGACGTTGGTAGCGCCGCAGCAGTCCGGGAATCTGCTCGCGAAAGGTTCTCCTGCAGCCTGCGGTGGCGCACACCAGGCGACGCACGCGCACCTCAAGAACGACGGGGCGGGCGTCAACAGGGACGTCGGCAACGATGCGCTGGTGATAGCCGTGCACTCTGCTCGTCGTGGTGCCACAGTCCGGGCAGGCACCTGGATGATCTGGGGTTCGCATGCGTAGCCGTATCGCACGGTCCTCATCGGCTACATCCTGGACGATCAACGGCGACAGCCCTGCAAACACCGTGCTCACCAGTACCGTGGCATCGATCATCGCTCACTGTGACATCCACAGACGATCAGTCACCACCGTTTCTGCGACAGAGCCGTTTACTGGACACGCCCTCGATCGGCGCTCTGTCGTAAACCCCGGACAGGCGCGGGAGCTGCTGACGGTGGTGACCTACGTCGGGCGTTCGCGTGGTCCGATGCTGCGGGCGCTGTTCGCCTGCATGTACTTCGGTGGCCTTCGACCGGGAGAGGCGGCAGGTCTCCGACACGACGACTGCTTGCTCCCGAACAAGGGGTGGGGCTTGCTCACCCTTCAGAAGACGCGCTCGGAGAGCATCAAGCGCTACACGGACTCGGGGGAGAGGCACGACGAACGGGGCCTGAAACACCGCGATGTTAAGACGACCCGCGTCGTGCCGATCCCTCCAGAGCTGGTGGCCATCCTCCGCGAGCACATCGAACAGCACGGCGTGGCCGAAGACGGCCGGCTGTTCCGCACGCGAACCGGCGCTGTCTTCTCGGGCTCGACCATCTCCAAGGGCTGGAAGGAAGCGCGGGCCTTCGCCCTCACCCCCGACCAGGTCGCGTCCCCGCTCGCTGCCCGGCCGTACGACCTGCGGCACGCGGCCGTCTCACTCTGGCTCAACGCCGGCGTCCATGCCCCGGAAGCCGCCGAGCGCGCAGGCCACGGGGTGGACGTGCTGCTCAAGGTCTACGCCAAGTGCATCGACGGACAGCGCGAGGTAGCCAACGGCCGAATCTTGGAAGCCCTGTCGCAGTGATCACGCGGAACGCAACAGACCCCGGACGCCATCCGGGGTCTTTTGCTATGTGCGACCTGGGAAAACACCCCAAGATCCATTCCGCGTATGTTCCGCGACGGGTGGCATACGGCTGCTCTCCGCTGCTTCCGCCTGCCTGTCCGCGTAACCCGCGATCCCGCGAAACCCCTGCTCAAACCAGGTATGCGGTGGTGAAGAGAGTAGGGCGGGTGGGACTTGAACCCACGACCCACGGATTATGAGTCCGATGCTCTGACCGGCTGAGCTACCGCCCCTGGATTCAGTTGTACGGGTGAGGCGATGCCCACGCGCACGCTAAGGCTAGAGCATGGGGTCCCGCCGTGCCGCCTCGCACATCATTCCACGGTCGCGGGGGTTGATCGAGCCGGTCTCCGTACGCCGAGGGCATAGCGGGGTAGCTTCGGGGGATGGGCGTGCGGCTGGTCTACGAGACCCATTCCGTCGCCGTGGACAACGAGGAGGGGGTCGCCACCGGGTGGCTGCCTGGGGAGTTGTCGCGGGCGGGGCGGGAATTGGCCGTCGAGCTGGGGGTGCGGCGGTGGGACGTGGACGTGGTGTACGCCTCGGACCTGCGGCGTGCTGTGCAGACGGCGGAGATCGCCTTCGGGGCCGGGGCGGTCGGGGGTGGCGGTGGGACGGGCGGGGGCGGCTCGCGCGGCACCAGGGAGGTCAGGCTCGACGCGCGGTTGCGGGAGTGTGATTACGGGGTCTACAACGGGCGGCCGGTGCGTGAGGTGGCGTGGTTGCGCCGGCGGTACGTCGACGAGCCGTGGCCGGGTGGGCAGAGCTACCGGGACGTGGTGGCGGCGACGGCGGCGTTCCTGGAGGACGTGCGGGCAGAGTGGCAAGGGCGCACCGTGCTCGTGATCGCGCACTCGGCCAACCGGTGGGCGTTGCAGCACCTGCTCGACGGGGTGCCGCTGGAGGAGCTGGTGGACGCGCCGTTCGCGTGGCGGCCGGGGTGGGAGTTCGAGTTGGCGTGAGGTCCGGGGGTGAGGGTCTCCTGCGGTGGGGGTCCGGGGTGCAGGGTCTGGGGTGCAGGGTCTGGGGTGGGGGTCCGGGGTCCGGGGTGGAGGGTCTGGGGTGGGGGTTACGACACCGTGCCGTAGCCGGTGTTTCTGACCAGCCAGTCGCTGTAGATGAGACTGCGCCGTACCGTGTCGGTGTGGGCCTGGCGGGCCTGGGCGAGCACCCAGGCGGCGTCGGGGGCGGAGGGGTGGCGGCCGAGGAGGTGCCGCCAGCGGAGCGGCGTGCCCGCGAGCGGCAGCATGACCAGCCCCGGCGCGGGCTGGTGGGTGGCCTGGCAGAGTGCGACGGCCCGGCCGACCTGGACGAGGTGGATGCAGGTGGACACGTCCGTCTCGTAGATGGTGCCCGGCGTGAACCCGGCGCGGGCGCAGGCGATGGCGAAGCAGTCGGCGAAGCAGCCGTCGCAGGGGGTGACCGCCCACTGTTCGTGCGCGAGGTCGGCCAGCTCCACCTCCTTCTCGGCGGCCGCCGGGTGCTGCTCGCTGACCAGGACGAACACGGGGTCGACGCTGATGGTCTCCCACGGCAGCCTGCCGGCCGGGGCGCCGCTGTCGCCGCAGGCGCCGATGAGCGCGAAGTCGAGGCGGCCGAGCTCCACCCGGGTGATCAGCTCGTGCGCCGACCAGCTCGTGTACGTGGTGACCGGGCGTCCGGTGGCCAGCCGGTCGACGAGGCCGCCGAGGATGGGCCCGTGGGTGGCGCCTATCCGGAACCCCGGGGAGGGGGCGTGGGCGAACCGGGCCGCCTCGTCCTGGAGTTCCTGCGCGGCGGGTAGCAGCACCCGGGCCCTGGCGATGACCAGCTCGCCGAGGCGGGTGGGCCGGGCGCCGTGCCGGTCGCGCTCGAACAGGGTGCCGCCGAGGGCCCTCTCGATGCGCTTGAGCTGGGCGGTCAGGGCCGGCTGGGCCAGCCCGAGCAGAGCGGCGGCCTTGCTCACACTTCCCGCGTCCGCGATGGCGCGGACGATTCTGAGGTGCCTGAGCTCAAGGTCCATAAACGGGAAGGTAAGACGGCCGTCCCCTCCCGACAATGCCTTATGTCAGGAAATGTGACAGATATTGTTGAGCTCCTTCCGGGGTAGGGGGGTTCCCATGACGACGATGGGCATTGATCCGAGAGACCTGGACGACGACGACCTGATGCGTGAGCTGCGGCAACTGCACACCACGCGGACCGACACCCTGTTGCACGGCTCCGACGACGCGCTGGCGCGGCACACCTCGCGGACGAACGAGCTGGAGAGCGAGTACCTGCGCCGCTGTCCCGAGCGTGACGTGGACCCGGGCCGGCTGCGCGAGGGAGCGAGGATGCGCTGATGGCTCGTGACCACGACGTGCAGGCCCTGTCGGACGTCGACATCCACGTGTACGAGGCGGTCGCCTCGCAGGCGCTCGGCGGCGACCCCGCCGAGCTGGGCGCCCTGGCCCACGCCACCGGGCTGGAGGAGGACGACGTACGGCGGAGCCTGGCCACGCTCGTCGAGCAGGGGTACGTGGTCCCCAAGGGCGACGGGTTCGGCCTGGGCGCGCACACCTTCGGCCTCGACTACTGAGGACCGCCTGGACCGCTGCTAGACGTCGAGGACGAGCTTGCCGACGAAGGCGCCGCTCTCCATGAGCTCGTGTGCCTTGGCGGCGTCGGCCAGCGGGAAGACGCGGTCCACGTGCGCGTTCAGCGTCCCTTCGGCCGCCAGCCGGGCCACCTGCTCCAGCGCGGCGTGGTCCGGCTCGACACTGAAGCGGCCCCATCGCAGGCCCGCCTGCTCACAGGCCGCCTCGTCCTCGGGCGTCATGCCCGCCCCGCCGATGAACACCCCGCCCGGCCGCAGCACCGGCACCGACCTGCGCGGGTACTCGCCGCCCACCATGTCGAGCACGACGTCCACGTCCGACACCGCCTCGGCGAAGTCGACCCGGGTGTAGTCGATCATCTCGTCGGCTCCCAGCCCGAGCACGAAGTCGTGCTTGGCCGCCCGGGAGGTGCCGATGACGTACGCGCCGCGCTGCTTGGCGAGCTGGACGGCCAAATGCCCGACGCCGCCCGCGGCCGCGTGGACGAGCACGCGGTCCCCGGGCCGTACCGGGCCGATGTCCTCGAACGCCTGCCAGGCGGTCAGCGCGGCCATCGGCAGCGCCGCCGCCCGCACGTGGTCCACGCCGGCCGGCTTGCGGGCGAACTGCCGCGGCCTGGCGATCACGTACTCGGCGTACGCGGAGGCCGGGATCGGGAAGTTCAGCATGCCGAAGACCTCGTCGCCCGGCCGGAAGCGGCCGGTGTACTCGCCGATCTCCTCGACGACCCCCGACACGTCCCAGCCGGGGATCATCGGCGGCTCGGTGTAGTGCGGGGGGAACGGCACGCGCCGTAGCTTCCAGTCGGGCGGGTTCACGCCCGCGGCGCGGACCCGGACCAGGATCTCGTGCCGGTCCGGCACCGGCCGCGGGACGTCGGCGACCTCCAGCACGTCAGGCTCGCCGAAGGAACGGTAAACGATCGCACGCATGCGACATCTCCTTGGTTGTCGTGGGGATGCCGCCATGCTGGCGCCCGGAGATATCGCTTGTGAAGAAGGCACCTTTTCGGTAGTGAGGTACCCGATGGATACTACGTTTCCTGATCTGCGGCAGTACGGCGGCGCCGACGCGTTCCTCCGGGAGTGCCAGGCGCGCATCGTCTTCGACATGTTCACCAACAAGTGGGCCGGGCTGGCGATGGGCGCGCTGCTCGGCGGCCCCCGGCGGTTCAACGAGCTGCGCCGGATGCTCGACGGCGTCACCCAGAAGATGCTGGCCCAGACCCTGCGGGCGCTCGAACGCGACGGCCTGGTGACGCGCACCGTCTACCCGACGATCCCGCCCCGGGTGGAGTACGAGCTGACCGAGCTGGGGCGCAGCGCCTCCGCGATGCTCCGGGCGATCGGCGAGTGGTCCGGCGAGCACGCGGACGAGATGATCGCCGCCCGGCGGGCCTACGACGAGCGGGCCGCCCGTCCGGTCGAGCCGGTCAGGGCGTGAGCGACCTGACCAGGTACTTCGCCGTGTAGGTGGAGGCGCGGGCCAGCTCGGCGGGGGTGCCCTCGAAGACGACCGCGCCGCCGTGCCGGCCCGCCTCCGGCCCGAGGTCGATCACCCAGTCGGCGTGCTTGACCACGTCGAGGTCGTGCTCGACCACGACGACCGTGTTGCCGGCGTCCACCAGCCGGTCGAGCAGCGCCAGCAGCGTGCCGACGTCGGCAGGGTGCAACCCGGTGGTCGGCTCGTCGAAGACGTACACGTTGCCGGTCTCGCCCAGCCGGTGGACCAGCTTGAGCCGCTGACGCTCGCCGCCCGACAGGGTGCTGAGCGACCGGCCGAGCGTCAGGTGGCCGAGCCCCAGCTCGCCCAGCCGCGCGATCCCCGGCAGGTCGAACACGGCCGCCGCCTCGTCGGCGGTCAAGGCGAGCACGTCGGCGATGTTCCGCCCGGCGACGGTGTGGGAGAGCGCCTCGGCGCTGTAGCGGGTGCCGCCGCACCCGTCGCAGACACGGGTGACGGGGTCCATGAAGGCCAGGTCGGTCTTGATCTCCCCACGGCCCTTGCAGGACGGGCAGGCGCCGGCCGAGTTGAAGCTGAACAGGGCCGGTCCGGCCCCCGACACCTCGGCGAACAGCCTGCGCAGCGGCTCCATGGCGTTCAGGTAGGTGGCGGGGGTGGAGCGCGGCGAGGCGGCGATCGGCGACTGGTCGACGACGACCGTGCCGGGATGCCGCGCGGGCAGTTCGTGCCGCATCAGCGTGCTCTTGCCGGACCCGGCCACGCCCGTGACGGCGGTCAGCACGCCGAGCGGGACGCCGACCGTCACGTCCTTCAGGTTGCACGAGGAGGCGCCCGCGATGGTCAGCCACCCGGCGGGGGCGCGGACGGCGTCCTTGGGCGGGGTGGCGTGGCCGAGCATGCGGCCGGTGAGGGTGCCGCTGTCGCGCAGCCCGGCGACGCTCCCCTCGAACACCACCCGCCCGCCGGCCACGCCCGCGCCCGGCCCCATGTCCACCACGTGGTCGGCCAGCGCGATCACGTCGCGGTCGTGCTCGACGACGAGCACCGTGTTGCCGGCGTCGCGCAGCTCCAGCAGCAGGTCGCCGAGCCGGTGCACGTCGCGCGGGTGCAGGCCGACGCTGGGCTCGTCGAAGATGTACGTCATGCCGGTCAACCCGCTGCCCAGGTGGCGCACGGTCCTGAGCCGCTGGGCCTCGCCGCCCGACAGCGTCGGCGTCTCCCGGTCGAGGCTGAGGTAGCCGAGCCCGATCGCGTCGATCCGCCGCAGCGACGTCACGGCCGCCTCGGCGACCGGGTCGTCGAGCCGTTCCAGCACGCCGATCAGGTCGGCCACCTCCATCGCGCAGTGGTCGGCGATGCTCAGCCCGTCGATGCGCGAGGCGAGCGCGGCCGCGTTCAGCCGCCGGCCGCCGCAGGCGGGGCAGCCGGCCTCGCGCACCATGGCGCGGGCCGCCTTGTCGAGCCCTTCGAGGTCGCGGTGGAGGTGGATCCGGTTGAAGCGGGTGACGACGCCCTCGTAGTCGTTGACGCGGTCGCCCCGGCCGATCGTGCAGCCGCCGCCGTACAGCAGCAGGTCGAGCTCCTGCTCGGTGAAGTCGCGCAGCGGCTTGCCGGGGTCGAACAGCCCCGAGTCCGCGTACAGCCGGTGGGCGTAGCCCCCGACCTTGAACATGCGGATCGCGCCCTCGTCGAGCGACAGGTCGCGGTCGAGGAGCCGGTCGAGGTCCACCTGGATCTTCTTGCCGAGGCCGTCGCACCCGGGGCACATGCCCTGTGGGTCGTTGAAGGAGTAGGCGGTGGCCGGGCCCGCCGACGGCTCGCCCCGGCGCGAGAACAGCACCCGCAGCAGGGCGTGGATGTCGGTCATCGTGCCGACCGTCGAGCGGGCGTTGCCGGTGACCTGCAGCTGGTCCACGACGACGGCGGCCGTCAGCCCGGTCAGCCGGTCGGCGCGCGGACGCTCGTGCTTGGTGAGCCGGTGCCGGGCGAACGCGCTGAACGTCTCGGCGAGCTGGCGCTGCGACTCCGCGGCGATCGTGCCGAACACCACCGACGACTTGCCCGATCCCGAGACGCCGGTGAAGACGGTCAGCCGCTCCTTGGGCAGCCGCAGCGAGATGCCCTTCAGGTTGTTCTGCCGCAGGCCGGTGAGCATGATGTCGCGTGACACGCTGTCCTCCGTAGCTCTGGCTAACGCTATTAGCCTAAGCTATATGGCGTGGCTGACATTTCCGATCGCAGAGCGCGCCGCCGGGCCGAGACGATCGCCGAGATCCTGGACATCGCGCTGGACGTGATGGCCGAGGAGGGGGTCGCCGGGCTGAGCCTGGCCGCCGTCGCCCGGCGGCTCGGCGTCCGGCCGCCGTCGCTGTACAAGTACTTCGCCTCGCGGCACGCGGTGTACGACGCGCTGTTCAGGCGTGGTCAGGAGGGCTACCTCGATGCGGTACGACAGGCGGCCGGGGGGCGGGAGCCGGGCCTGGCCACGATGGGAGCCTGTCTGGAGGCCGGTGCCCGCTGGATCATGGCCAACCAGGTGACGGCCCAGCTCCTGTTCTGGCGGCCGGTGCCGGGCTTCCAGCTGTCACCCGAGGCGTACGCGCCCGCGCTGGCCGTCCACGAGCACTTCGCCGCGCTGATCCGGGCGGCGGTCGAGCGCGGCGAGTTGCATCCGGACGCGGCGGGGGAGGACGGCCTGGCCCTGGCGGCCGCTCTCATCGCCGGGCTCGTCTCGCAGCAACTCGCCAACGAGCCGGGCGCCACCTACGAGGAGGGACGCTTCACCCGCCAGGTCCCGCGACTGTCCGCGATGTTCGCGGCGATCTACCCGCCACCGTGAGCCGGCGGGCAGTTACCCGCCGCCGTCAGCGCGCTGCGCCTGAGCAGGAGTGGGCGTGCGGCGCCTCAGCAGTCGTGGGCGCGCGGGGGGATGCCGGCGGCGGTGAGCTGGGCGCCCGCGGGCGGCGCGCCGCGCCGGTTGTCGATCTCCAGGTACGGCACGGCGGGCGGCTCGTCCACCATGATCGCCTTCAGGAACGCGTCGAACCCCGCCAGCTTGCCCGCGTCCCTGCCGAGCCCGCGCTCCAGCAGCCGCTCACGCAGCGTCTCGCCGTCCGAGCGCACCCAGAGCAGGCGCACCGGCGGGCCGCCCAGCTCCGCCACCCATCCGGTCCACCGCTGCGCCGAGTGGACCTGCCCGGTGAACGGGCCGTCGAGCAGCACCGGGCAACCATGGCCGCGGATCTGCCGGGCCAGCCGCGTCAGCCCGGCGTACTCGAAGCGCTTCACGTGCTCGTCGTACCAGGGGCCTTCACGCTCGCCGTACGGCCTGCCGTGCCCCTCCAGGACCGCCGCGACGAAGTCGCCGTAGACGGTGTCCTTGTCGAGCAGGGCGGGCACCGGCGACAGGCGGTCGAGCAGCTCGGCCGCGACCGTCGACTTGCCCGCGCCAGGCGGCCCGCAGACCACCCACACCGTGCCGATGTCCGTGCTGGCGCGGGCGTTCACGGAGCCGGTGCGCGTCAGGCGTAGCCGCTGGTCAGCCAGCGCAGCGGGTTGTCGTGGGTGATCAGCCGGATGACGTCCTCGCCGGTGCCCGCCTCCCGCAGGCGGGGTAGCAGCTCGCGGAACAGCAGCCCGTAGCCCGGCCCGCCGTACTTGGTGACCTGGGCGATCCGGCTGAGGCCGGTGCTGAGCAGCAGCCGCTCGGCGTGGCCCTCCTCGACGAGGTCGAGCGCGATCCGGACCGCCTGCTCCAGGCCCGCGCCGAGCGCGGTCACGCTCACGTACGCGCCCGCTTCGGCGATCTTGCGTGCGGTGGGGACGTCCGCGCCCGCGTAGCCGACGCTCACGCGCGAGCCCGGCACCCCGTTCCCCAGCAGGAGCTCCAGGATGCCCAGGCCGTCGCGACCGTAGGTGGCGACCGGCAGGCGGGTGAGGACCGACGCGCGGGCGGCGGCGACGAGCGCGCGCTCCTCGGCGGGCGTCGGCGTGTCGCCCCAGCAGCCGACCTCGCCGATCACGCCGGGGAACACCCCGGTCCCGTCGAGACCGTCGGAGATCTCCCGCATGAGCGTGCCGGTGAGCGTGTCCACGTCCGCGTCGCGGATCTGCGTGAACGGCCCGGCGAACAGACCCGTCCCGGCGATCACCGGCACGCGGCTCGCCGCGGCGACGCGGGCCAGCGTGGCGGCGTCGCGGCCCATCCCCATGGAGGTCAGATCGACGACCAGGTTCAGCCCGTCGGACTGGCGCGCCTCGTGGAGCTCGGCTGTGACGGTGTGTTCCTCGTCGAGCCAGCGGTGCGGGTCGGAGTCGATGCCGACCGCCCAGCGCATGTCGGTGCGCAGGTGCTCGTGGGGGAGGACGGCACCGTCGATGGAGGCGGCGCGGACGGGGCCGGTGACGGTGCGAAGCATGACCTCGGGCATAGGAGACATTAACCGATGATGGGAGGTACCTGCGGTTTCAGGCATGAGATTTTACCTTTGTCCGAGTTTATGGGTCATGACCCTTCTGTGGCGTCTGGTCCCGGCGGAAGGGCCGTATTCTTGGGAGGCACACCGAACGCCCGGGGGTACCGTGCCGATCCAAGACTCCGACGCTGGGGACGCCGACGTGGTCAAGGACGACGCCGCGCGGCGGTCCGGCATCCCCGAACGCCGCACCGGCCTGCACGGCTGGCTCGACGGCATCAGATCGACCCGCACGGGCGCGCTCACCCTCAAGATCGTGATCGGCGTGATCGGCGCGATCATGGTGGTCGGCGGGCTCATCATGGTCCCGTTCCCCGGCCCGGGCTGGCTCGTGGTCTTCGCCGGGCTCGCCGTGCTGTCCACCGAGTTCCACTGGGCGCACCGGCTGCTGGAGTTCGGCAAGCGCGTGCTGCACGCCTGGACCGAGTGGTACAAGCGGCAGGGCTGGACGGTGCGCATCATCGTGCTCATCGTCACGGTGGCCGCGGCGACCGTCATCGTCTACTTCGGGATGAGGACCCTCGGCATCGACCTGCTCATGTACGCCCAGCGGTTCGTCTGATCACAGGTAGAGGCCGGTGCCGTGGTCGGTCTCCTGGGTGGCGACGGCGTGCAGGTCGCGCTCGCGCATCACGAGGTAGGTCTGCGCGTGCAGCTCCACCTCGTACTGGTCCTCGGGGTTGAGCAGCACCTTGTCGCCGACCTTGACCGAACGCACGTTGGATCCGACGCCGCAGACCTCGCCCCAGGCCAGCCGGTTGGCCAGCTTGACCGTCGCCGGGATGACGATCCCCGAGCCGCTGCGCCGCTCCTCGGCCTTCTGCTCCAGGCGGATCATCACGCGGTCGTGCAGCATCTGAATCTCGAACTTGGGCTGTTCCACGGGCCAAGTTTACGTTCCGCCGCGACGCCGTCGCCCAGCCGGACGCGCCCGTGCCGCGCGACGCCGTATCGAGCGCATCCCTCCTGTATCACCACCGACCACCACAAAGGTTCACGCCGTGAGAGGCTGGCCCCATGCACGAGGTGGAAGCCAGGGTCCTCGACGCCATCGACGACGCCGACACCGTCGCCCTGCTGGCCGAGACCGTCCGGGTGCCCAGCATCACCGGCACCGACGCCGAGTCCGAGCTCCAGCACCGCCTGGGTCGGCTGCTCACCGAGGCCGACCTGGACGTGGACGTCTGGAAGATCGACATCGACGGCCTCAGGCGGCGCGACGACTGCCCCGCCACCGAGGCGCCCCGCACCGAGGCGTACGGCGTCGTCGGGGTGACCGGGGGAACGGGCGCACCCGCGCTGGCGCTGCAGGGCCACGTGGACGTCGTGCCGGTCGGCGACCTGGCCAAGTGGGAGGGCGGCGATCCGTTCGCCGCGCGGATCACCGGCGACACCCTGCACGGCAGGGGCGCCTGCGAC
Organism: Nonomuraea muscovyensis; assembly: GCF_014207745.1. NCBI lineage: Bacteria > Bacillati > Actinomycetota > Actinomycetes > Streptosporangiales > Streptosporangiaceae > Nonomuraea > Nonomuraea muscovyensis. Next base: position 848,837 of record NZ_JACHJB010000001.1, on the reverse strand, counting down.
ATGAAGGCCGGCCTCGCCGCCAACCTCGCTGTGGTGCGCGCGATCAAGCGCTCCGGGGTACGGCTCGCCCGGCCGCTCGCCGTGCACTGCGTGGTCAGCGAGGAGGACGGCGGGCTGGGCGCCTACGCCACGCTGGCCCGGGGCCACACCGCCGACGCCGCCGTGATCACCGAGCCGACCAGCGGCGCCGTGATCACCGCCAACGCGGGGGCGCTGACGTTCCGGCTGGAGATCGAGGGGCTGGCCGCGCACGGCGGGGCCCGGCTGGAGGGGGTCAACGCCGTCGAGGTGTTCTGGCCGGTGTTCGAGGAGATCAGGCGGCTGGAGGAGGAGCGCAACCGCGACGTGCCGACCGTGTTCGGCGACAACGTCCTGCCGTACCCGATCGAGATCGGCACCGTGCGGGCGGGCGACTGGGCGAGCACCGTCCCCGACCTGCTCGTGGCCGAGGGACGGATGGGCGTCCGGCTGGACGAGGACCCGGCCGAGGCACGGGCCGCGTTCGAGGAGGCGGTGCTGGGCGTGCCCAGCCCGTGGCTGCGCGACCACCCGCCGGTCGTGACCTGGCCGGGCGGGCAGTTCGCCAGCGGGCGGCTGCCCGCGGGCCATCCGCTGCTCGGGGAGGTGAACCGGGCCGTCGCCGACGTCTGCGGCACCTCGCCGCGCGAGGCCGCCGCGCCGTACGGGAGCGACCTGCGGCTGTACGCGGCGGGCGGCATCCCGACGCTGCACTACGGGCCGGGCGACGTGCGGTACGCGCACGCTCCGCGCGAGCAGGTGGACCTGAGCGAACTGCGCGAGGTCACCCGCGCCCTGGCTCTCCTCGCGGTGCGCCGCTGCGGCGCCCACTGAGCAACCGCACAGACCGTCCCCGCACAGACCGTCCCCGCACAGACCGTCTCCGGGCGGCTCGCGTCCGGGCGGGCCGGGCGTGCGCGGGCGGGATGCGCGCGGGCGGGGTGTCAGGCGTCGGCGGCGACGCGGCGGCGGGCCTCCGGGACGATGAGCGGGGTGCCCGTCTGCGGGTCGGGGATGATCTCGCAGCGCAGCTCGAACACCTGCTCCACGAGCTCCGGCGTGACGACCTCGGCCGGCTCGCCCTCGGCGACGATCCGCCCCTCGCGCATGACGATGAGGTGGGTGGCGTAGCGGCACGCCTGGTTGAGGTCGTGCAGCACGGCGACCATGGTGCGGCCCGCCTCGTGCAGGTCGGCGCACAGGTCGAGCACCTCGATCTGGTGCGAGATGTCGAGGAACGTCGTCGGCTCGTCCAGCAGCAGGATCGGCGTCTCCTGGGCCAGCGCCATGGCCAGCCACACGCGCTGCCGCTGACCGCCCGACAGCTCGTCCACGATCCGGTCGGCCAGCCCGGTCACGTCGGTGGCGCGCATCGCCTCGGCCACCGCCGCCTCGTCGGCACGCGACCACTGGCGCATCAGCCGCTGGTGCGGATAGCGGCCGCGCGCCACCAGGTCGGTCACGGTGATGCCGTCGGGCACGATCGAGCTCTGCGGCAGCAGCCCGAGCCGCCGCGCCACCTGCTTCGACGGCAGCGAGGTGATGACGCCGCCGTCGAGGTGCACGGCCCCCTTGCGGGGCTTGAGCATGCGGGCCAGGGCGCGCAGGAGGGTGGACTTGCCGCACGCGTTCGGCCCGATGATCACGGTGAACGACTCGTCGGGGATCACCACGTCCAGGCCGTCGGCCACGACGCGCTGGTCGTAGGCGAGGGTCAGGTCGCTGCCCGACAGGCGGCTCCCGCGGGGGTCGGGACGGGACATCAGTGGCGGTCCTTTCGCAGGAGCAGGGCCAGGTAGACGCCGCCGATCGCGGCGGTCACCACGCCGACGGGAAGCTGCTGGGGCGCGATCAACCGCTGGGCGACCAGGTCGGACAGGGTGAGCAGCACGGCTCCCACGAGAGCCGACGCCGTCAGGGTGACGCCGGGCGAGCGGGTGAGCCGGCGGGCGAGCTGCGGCGCGGCCAGCGCGACGAACGCGACCGGCCCGGCGGCGGCCGTGGCCACCCCGCACAGCAGCACGCCGGCCGTGACGGCCGCCGCCCGCACCACCTCGACGTCGATGCCCATCGAGCGGGCCGTGTCGTCGCCCATCTCGATCATGCGCATCGGCCTCGACACGTACGCGCAGACGGGCAGCAGGGCGGCCAGCGCCAGCCCCACGGGGACGGCGTGGTCCCAGCCGCGCCCGCCGAGGCTGCCGGTCAGCCACGCGCCGGCGGTCGCGGCGTCGTTGATGTTGGCCCGGGTCAGCAGGTAGGAGTTGACCGAGATCAGCAGCGCGTTCGCGCCGATGCCGACGAGCACCAGCCGGTAGCCCTGCACGCCCCGCCGGAAGGCCAGGCCGTACACCAGGGCCGCCGTCAGCACGCAGCCCACCATGGAGCCGCCCGCGACCTGCACCGCGGTGCCGCCGGTGACGACGGCGAGGATGCCGCCGGTGGAGGCGCCGGCGGTGAAGCCGATGAAGTCGGGGCTGCCGAGCGGGTTGCGGGTCACGCTCTGGAACAGCGCGCCGCTCAGCCCGAACGCCGCCCCCACCAGCAACCCGGTGACCACGCGGGGCGCGCGCAGTTTGCCGACGATCAGCTCGGCCACGGGCGTGCCCTGGCCGAACAGCGCGGTCAGGACGTCGGGCACCGGCACGGTGAACTCGCCGGTCGAGATCGCCGCCACGGCCACGGCGAAGGCGACGAGCACGAGCGCCACTCCGGTGACCAGGGCACGCGGCGCCGGCCGCAGCGACCAGGGGCCGACCCGGAGCGCGCCGCGCGGCCGCACGCGGCCGGGTCCGGCGGCGGACCGCGGGGTCTCGGTGCGGGTCATAGCGCGGCGATCCTCCTGCGGCGGGCCATGAGGATGAAGACGGGCGCGCCGAGCAGCGCGCACATGATGCCCACCTGCACCTCTCCGGGCCGGGCGACGAGCCGCCCGGTCACGTCGGCCGCGAGCAGCAGCACGGGCGCGACGACCGCGGAGTAGGGGAGCACCCATCGCTGGTCCTGCCCGACCATGGCACGCACGGCGTGCGGCACGGCCAGCCCGACGAACCACAGCGGCCCGGCGGCGGCCGTCGCCGCCCCGCACAGCAGGGTCACCGCGACGGCGGCGAGCACCCGGGTGCGGGTCACCGCCACCCCGAGCGCCCGGCCCGCGTCGTCGCCCAGCGACAGCATGTTGAGCGGCCTTCCCAGCAGCAGCCCCACGGCGAGACCGGCGGCCATGAACGGCGCCAGCCTCATCAGCGTGTTCGCGTCCTGCCCGGCCAGCGAGCCGGTCAGCCAGAACCGCATGCGGTCGAAGGTCTGCGTGTCCATCCGCAGGATCGCCGACGACGCCGCGGTGAGCACCATGCCGACGGCGATGCCCGCGAGCGCCAGCCGGACCGGCCCGGCGCCCGAGCGGCCCGCCGAGCCGAGAGAGAAGATCACGACGGAGGTGAGTGCCGCGCCTCCGAAGGCGAACCACACGTAGCCGGCCGGGTCGGACACCCCGAGCAGCCCGAGGGCCACGGTGACGCCGAGCGCGGCCCCCTGGTTGATGCCGAGCAGGCCCGGGTCGGCCAGCGGGTTGCGGGTCAGGCTCTGCATGAGCGCCCCCGCCAGGCCCAGCGCCGCGCCCACGCCGATGCCGAGCAGGGTGCGCGGCACCCGCAGCTCACGCACCACGGTGTGGTCGCTGGAGCCGTCGGGCGCCACGAACGCGTCCAGCACCGTGGCCGGCGGTACGGCGCGCGCCCCCAGCGCGACGCTCGCCAGCGCGGCCAGCGCCAGCACGCCGAGCGCGACGACGAGCCCGACCGCCAGCGCGGCCGGCCGACCCCGTCCGGGCGCTCGCTCCTCGCCGGCCTCGGCTGGCCGGTGCACGGCCTGCGCGTCCGGTCGCACCTGGGACCCCTCTCGTCATCGTCAAAGTAAGGTAAGGCTAATCTCATGCCTGACCATGAAGGCAAGCCTAACCTTAGGAGATCGACATGACGGAACCGGTACTGGCTCGCAGGGGCTTCCTCGGCGCGGCGGCGGGCCTGGCCGCGGCGCTGGCCCTGGCGGCGTGCGGGTCGGGATCCGGGACCGGCGTGACCACGACCGGTGACGCGGGCGGCTCGGCCTCGCAGAGCGCGGCCGCCGGGACCGCGTGGACGTACACGGACGACCGCGGCAAGAAGATCGAGCAGCCCAAGGCCCCGTCCAGGGTGGTGGCCCAGGTCGGCTCCGCGGCAGCCCTTTGGGACTTCGGCGTGCGCCCGATCGCGGTGTTCGGCCCCCACAAGCTGAAGGACGGCAGCAAGGACCCCCAGGTCGGCAACGTCGACATCACCAAGGTCGAGGGTCTCGGCAACGTCTGGGACGAGTTCAACGTGGAGAAGTACATCTCCCTCCAGCCCGACCTGCTGGTGAGCAACATGTACCTGAAGGACACGCTCTGGTACGTCCCGGAGAAGTCGAAGGCCACGATCGAGCAGGTCGCCCCGACCCTCGGCATCATGCTCACCGGCAAGAGCGCCACCGACGTGATCGGCAGGTACGAGGAACTGGCCAGGTCACTCGGCGCCGACATGCGGGGTGTGCCCGAGGCCAAGGCGAGGTTCGAGGCCGCGACCAAGGAGCTGGCGTCGTTCAAGGACCTCAAGGTCCTCATGATGTCGGGCGGCCCCGACACGATGTGGGTGGTCAACCCGCCCGAGTACCCGGACATCACCCACCTGACCAAGAGCGGCCTGACCGTCGTCACCCCCTCCAAGGTCGACGAAGGCGGCTTCTTCCAGTCGCTGAGCTGGGAGAACGCCGACACCTACGAGGCCGACGTCATCCTCTACGACACGCGGACCCAGTCGCTGACGCCCGAGGAGATGAAGAAGAAGCCGACGTTCGCCAAGCTGCCCGCGGTCAGGGCCGGCCAGCTCTACCCGTGGCGCGCCGAGGCGCCGTTCAGCTACCAGGGCTACGCGGCCTACCTGGAGGAGCTGGTGGCCAACCTGAAGAAGGCTAGTAAGCTCCCCTGACCTCGACGATCTCCGCCAGCGGGAACTCCAGGTAGTCGCCCGCCTCCTCGCACCACGCGTCGAGCGCGGCGCCGCGCAGCTCGCCGTGGCTGATCGTGGCGGTCAGGCCACCGGTCAGCGTGATGCCGGCACGCACGCCCCGGTCGACGACGAAGCCCAGCAGCGACTGCTGGGCCGTGGGCAGCCGGGTCGCCATCCGCCCGATGACGGCCCAGGTGCGGCCGCCGCCGGGCTCCGCGGACCGGCCGGCGGCGACCAGGCGGCGGGCGTGCTCGTACGGGTCGGGCACCGGCTCGGCGACCAGGTGTGCCTTGCCGTCGCCCAGAGCATCACCCGGCTCCGCCAGCTGGGCCACCTGCCCGCCGGGCAGCAGCACAAGCCTGCCGCCCGCGCTGCCCGCGCCGCCCGCGCTGCCCGCGCTGCCCGCGCTGCCCGCGCTGCCCGCGCTGCCCGCGCTGCCCGCGCTGCCCGCGCTGCCCGCGCTGCCCGCGCTGCCCGCGCTGCCCGCGCTGCCCGCGCTGCCCCGAGGCTCCTCGGGCCGGGTGCGCCGGATCGCGATCCGCCCGGTGTCGGCCACGGCCACCGGGGAGAAGCCGTTCTCGCGCAGCGCGGCCAGGGTGCGCTCGGCGCCCGCCGCGCTCACCAGCACCGTGGGCGCGAGCAACCGCAGGCCCAGCCGGGCCAGCCGCCGGTGCCCGGCGATCTCGGCGAGCAGCGCCGGGTCGGACGCCTGCACGACGCAGCCGACGGTGGTCACCGTGACCTCGCCGTGCCGCCGGGCCACGTCGTGCACGAGGTATTCGAGGGTTTGCGGGATCGTGCCGACCGCGGCCAGCTCCTCCAGCAGCTCGCCGGCCTCGTGACCGAGGTCGAGCGCGCCGCGCACGCTGTCGGGGGTGAACCGCCACACCGACGCCGCGCCCCGCGACTCCCGTTCGGCCACCCGGTCGAGCAGCGCCGCCAGCTCGGCCGAAGGCGGCCCGGTGACCACGGCGGTCAGATCCGGGCCGAACAGCGCGCTCCTGCGGACGCTGGCCAGCGCCCGGGTGGACGCCTCCACCAGCACCGGGTCGTGCTCCACCGCCGGCACGTGGTCGTCGTTCTCGTCGCCCGCCCGGTCGGCCAGCCCGGCCAGGGCCCGGCCGAGGTCGGTGAGCGTGTCGTTGGCGAGCAGCCCCAGCAGCCGCGCCTCCTCCAGCACCGCCGAGGCGCACTCGTCGAGCAGCGCCCGGTCGAGCATCGGGGCGTGCCAGTGGACGTTGCGCACCAGGCTGTCGCGGTCGGCGGCGTCGGGGGACAGGGCCGTGCCGGCCGGCAGGTGCGCGAGCACCGACACCACGGCCCGGCGGACCCGGGCCACGTCGGCGCCGCCGCGGTCGTCGCCCAGCACCGTTCCGTACTTGCCGTCGATCCGCCGCAGCGACGAGCGCTCCATCCGCCACCACGCCGACAGCAGCACGCGCAGCCGGGCCGAGCCCTCGTCGAGCCGCCAGCGGTCGAACCGCTCGGTCGGCACCATGCCGCCCGACTCCTCGTCCCAGGCCAGCAGGCGGGCCACCGCGCAGAGCTCCAGCAGCAGCCGCGTCTCGTCCTCGTCGCAGCCGGTCTCCTTGGCCACGCGGCGCACCTCGCGCACGCCCACGCCGCCGGTCTTGAGCAGGGGCAGCGGCGTCTTGGAGGTGTTGTCGAGGATCGCCGCGCACCGTTCGACCGCGTGCGGGGCCGCCAGCGTCATCAGGTGGTCGACCTCCTCGGGGTCGACGGGGATCGTGGCGACCTCGGGCGCCTCGGGAGTGAAGGGCGGGTGGTAGCCGGGTCCGCGCAGGGCCAGGGCGACCTCGCGCGGCATCTCGGCCACGTGCCAGCTCGGCCGGTAGAGCAGCCCGTGGTCGGAGCTCCACTTCTCCGGGGTGCCGGGGAGGACGAACCTGCCGCCGTCGACGTCGCGGACGGGGCCGTCCCAGGCGAACAGGTCGAGCAGCTCGCGGGTGCCCTCGGGGGCGTGGCGCAGCAGCGCGGTCAGGTGACCTGGGTCGGCGAGCACCTCGGCGGCCCGGGCCAGGACGCGCCGCTTGTTGCCCTGCGTCGGGATGCCGAGCCCGCGGGCCAGCGCCCGCACCGTGTCGTTGCTGACCGTCCAGGAGTTGAGGTGGCGGTCGAGCGGCTCGCCGAGGCCGAGCGGCGCCGACCACCAGCGCGACACGGCCTCCGCCAGATGGAGCACGCCGTCGGCGTCCGGCCAGGCCAGCGCGTGGTCGCAGAGCCGGTCCAGCCACGGGGTCACCTCGTCGAGGGGCACCCCGAGCAGCTCCGCCACCCGTGCGTGGGTGGCGGGCCGCACGACCAGGCACGCCTGCGCCAGCTCCAGGCAGGGCAACGGGAGCCTGCGCAGGGCCTCCATCACGGCGAAACCGCTGCTCAGCCGCTGGGCGAGCGTGTCGAGCCGCCGCGGCCACGGCGCCGCGATGGCGTCAGGCCGGTTGGCGAGGATCCGTCCGAGCCTGTCTTCGTCAAGTGTCCGCAGCCAGCCGAGCAGGTGATCATCCATCGGTCAGCACTCTCATGGGGGTCGCGCGGGGGACTCACCGTGAGCCATGGCCATCCACGGTAGTGCAGATCACCGACCCTCAGGAGAGGACTGCCCAGACGATCTTCCCTCGGGGAGCGAGCGCCGACCAGCCCCAGCGCAGGCTGAGCGACTCGACGATGTGCAGGCCGAGCCCTCCGGCGTCGAGCGGCCCCGGATAGCGCAGCGCCGGCACCGCGGAGGCGGGGTCGGTGAAGGCACAGGTGACCAGCGGGCCCCGGCGGACCAGCGACAGGTGCACCGAGGGTCGCCAGCCCGGCTCCGTCGCGTGCAGGCCGTGCCGCAGGGCGTTGGTGGCGAGCTCGGAGATGACGAGTTCCATGTTCTCGGCCACCTCCGCCAGCTTCCAGGCGGTCAGCGCCCCGGCGGCGAAGCCGCGTGCGGCGTGCACGGACGCGGGCGTGGGAGGGAGGGCGAACGTGGCGCTCGCTGACGGGCCGGGGACCAGCAGGTCTCGTGCCGCCTCCGGCCACCAGCCGAGAGGGGGCCACCAGTCGAACGTGGTCCATTGGCCGGGCGCCAGGGTGGATTGCACTAGATCATTCTGCGACACACTCTCGTGCAGGTGCAAGGGCGAATGCACGTGCAGAGGATGCGTGCAACCGCTACGGTTTGCTCAATTGGTCAAAGTGGCGGGAAAGGGGATCTTGTCCGCGGCCCATGATCTTTCGGCCGTGAAGTGACAGACTATGAGTTAAGGAAACAACCAAGGAGCAGCGCGTGTCCCTCGATCCGCCCGGTTCTGGTTCGACCGTTCGGCGCATCATGCTCGGCGCCAGCCTCAGGCGTCTGCGTGAGGCCAAGCGTCTCACCCGCGACCAGGCCGGATTCCACATCCGGGCGTCCGAGTCCAAGATCAGCCGTATGGAGCTCGGCCGTGTCGGGTTCAAGACACGTGACGTGGAGGACCTGCTCACCCTGTACGGCGTCAGCGACGACGCCGAGCGCCGAGCCCTCCTGGAGATGGTCCGTGAGGCCAACACCCCCGGGTGGTGGCACAAGTATTCCGCCGTGCTGCCGTCGTGGTTCAGCACGTACGTGGGGTTGGAGGAGGCCGCGAGCCTGATCCGCACCTATGAGGTGCAGTTCGTGCCCGGCCTGCTGCAGACGGCGGACTACGCGCGCGCGGTGTTCCAGCTCGGCAATCCCGATGACGCTCCGGAGGAGATCGAGCGCCGTGTGCATCTGCGCATGCAGCGCCAGGAGCGCCTCACCCAGAAGGACGGCCCGCGCCTGTGGGCGGTCATCGACGAGGCGACGCTCAAGCGGACCATCGGCGGGCGAGAGGTCATGTACCGGCAGCTCCAGCACCTGCTGGAGGTCGCTGCCCTGCCCAACATCACCCTGCAGGTGATGCCCTTCAGGTTCGGCATGCACGCCGCTGAAGGGGGCGCGTTCAGCATCTTGCGGTTTCCGGAGTCCGACCTGTCGGACGTTGTCTATGTCGAGCAGCTCTGGGGTGCCCTGTACCTGGACAAGCGTGAGGACGTCGACCCGTACCTCACGGCCATGGAGCAGTTATGCGTGGAGAGCACCACGCCCGGGGGCACCGTCGAGCTCGTCGGCGGTCTTCTCAGAAAGATGTAGATGAAGCAGACCTACAACGGCATGCCCGCGACCGACCTCAAGCAGGTCGCCTGGCGCAAGAGCCGCTACAGCAACTCGCAGGGCAACTGCGTGGAGCTCGCCGAGCTCCCCGACGGCGGGGTGGCGGTGCGCAACTCCCGATTCCCCGACGGCCCGGCCCTGATCTACACCCGCGACGAGATCCGGGCCCTGGTGCTCGGGGTCAAGGACGGGGAGTTCGACGGCCTGATGGTGTAACAGCCTGTTAACCTCCGGCGCGTCCCCTTAACGGGGGCGCGCCGGAGGCGTAATGGCGCCGCCTCGCCGGGGCGGCATGATCGGCCCATGCTCGACCAGATGACTCTCTATCCGATCGCCGACGACGTGCTCTTCGCGCCGGGCGGCAAGGTCGTGATCCGCACGTACGGCGTCGCGCCCGCCACCGGCGCCGGCGGCTCGGTCTCCTACCGCACCTGGGTGACGGGTGTGCGCGACCAGCCGCGCTACTGGCACTGGGGCCACTTCGAGGACGCCGCGTCCGGTCACCGCCGGGTGCTGGAATGGCTGACCGGCCGGGGTCCGCAGCCGGCCGAGGCGATGGCGTGACCGCTGTGCTACGCTGCTGAACCGAGCAATCGCTTGGTTTAGGGAGGCGCGGTGCGGCGCGGCATATTCCTTCTCGAAGAGGTCGACTTCCGGCCCATGAACTCCCGCCGCCCCCTGGAGTACCTGACCTGGCTGACCCGCTACAAGCGCGAGGACGAGACCCGCGAGACGCCCGCACTGACGTCCGGCATGTCGATCAGGTCCCGGGACATCGACCTCGCCGGCGCCTTCTACGCCGTCGGCATCACCGGCCATCCGCAGTTCAAGGCCGTCACGCTGTGGGAGTGCCACGGCGGCTGGGACGGCGGCTGGCGGCAGATGATGGACATCTACCGGGGCGTGGACGACCGGCTGTTCCTGTCGGACATCGACGACCTGCGCTTCTCGGCCTTCTCCCGGCCGCTCGGCGCCGTGCGCGGCACCCCGCCGCTGGACGAGGTCACGCCCGCGGAGTTCTACCTCTTCGAGAGCGCCCGGGTGCGGCCCGGCGCCGCGTCCGACTATCTGGAGGCGGTGCGCGCCGAACGCGCGCCCGTCCTCGCCGAGCACGGCCACCGCCTGGCGGGCCTGTACGAGGTGCTGTACTGCGACACCGAGGCCGTCACCCTGTGGGCGGTCTCCCTGGACGACCACCTGGCCACCCGGCGCGCCCGGGACGCCGCGCTGGGGCTGGACGACGAGGTCGAGCCGGACGGGCGGCTGCTCGCCTGGGACGGGCGGGCCCGCGCGTTCCTCGACGGGCCCTGGCGCGAGACCCTCCTCGCCCCCTTCCCCGGCAGCCGCCTCGCCCCCCGCGGCCTCGACGGCGATGTCATGGACCGTTGACGAGGGCGTTCCAGGTGAGGATGACCGGCTCGCCGTGCTCGAAGCCGAGCCGGGAGTAGGTGCCCGTCTCCAGCCTGAACAGCCGCCCGTCCTCCGGCGGCAGCCCGAGCCAGCGCGCCGTGAGGACCCGCAGCAGGTGCCCGTGCGCGACCAGCGCCACCCGGCCGGGGACCGCGCGGGCACGGGCGATCACCCGGTCGGCGCGCGCGCCCACCTGCGCCGCCGCCTCGCCGGGGTGCTGCTCGTCGCCCGGGGTGACGCCGTCGCGCCACAGGTACCAGCCGGGTCTGGTCCGGCGGATGTCGGGCGTGGTGACGCCCTCGTAGCCGCCGTAGTCCCACTCCCACAGGTCGGGGTCCACCTCGTGGTCCGGCAACCCGGCCAGCTCCGCCGTGCGGCGGGCGCGCTGCGCGGGCGAGGCGAGCACCAGGTCGAACGTGACGCCCTTGACGAGCGGCGCGAGCGCGCGCGCCTGCTCCTCGCCGTGGGCGGTCAGCGGCACGTCGGTGCGCCCGGTGTGCCGGCCCGTACGGCTCCATTCGGTCTCGCCGTGCCTGAGGAGCATCATCTCGTCCATGCCCCCATCATCCCGGCAGGCCCGGTGACGCGGCGGCTCAGGGGGCGGCGAGCTCCTCGACGAGGGGGGCGAAGGTGGCCAGGTCGCGTTCGTAGTGCATGACGAAGTAGGAGACGTCGTGCTCGTCACGCCAGTGCCGGAGCCGGTCCAGCATGTCGCGGCGGGTGCCGAGGAGCACCTGGGGGGTGCCGTTCAGGCGGGCGCTGTCGGCGGCGCTCCACGTCTCGTCGGCCCTGAGCTCGCCGGCCTGCATGACGCTCGTGCCGAGTTCCAGCCGGTCGTAGCGGTCGCCGGCCGCCTCCCTGACCGTGCGGAGCTTGCCGAGGAACGCCTCCAGGCCGCCGTCGCGCTCGTCGGGGCCGCTGCCGTCCCTCTTCGTCCGCATCGTCAGGTGGACGATGTCCGCCTCGCGCGCCGCCAGGCGCAGCATCCGGGGGCCGCCCCCGCCCAGCAGCAGAGGGGGATGCGGCCGCTGCGCGGGCCGGGGCCGCTGGTCCAGGTCGCGTACGCGATAGTGGGCGCCGTCGAAGGTGAACGGCCCGTCTCCCCAGAGCCCCTTCAGCACGGCCAGCGCCTCGGCCAGCCGCCCGACCCGCACCCCGGGCGGGTCCAGCGCCAGCCCGGCCGAGGCGTAGTCGGCCGCCATCCAGCCCGTGCCGATGCCGAGCTCCAGCCGCCCGCCGGACAGCAGGTCGAGCGTGGCCGCCTCCTTGGCGAGCACGGCAGGGTGCCGGAAGTCGTTGGCGAACACCATCGTGCCCACCCGGAGCCGGCTCGTCGCGCACGCCGCCGCCGTCAGCGCCGCCACGGGCGCGAAGCGCGTGCCGACGAGGTGGTCGGGCACCAGCAGCACGTCGAACCCGGCGTCCTCCAGCCGCCTGGCCTTCTCGGCCCACTCCTTGCCGGACTCCGCGTGCCGGACCACCGCGCCGAACCTGAACCGCCGCACCAGAGACCTCCCACTCGACCAAGCGCTTGGGCAAAGTGTACGCCTGCGAGGCTTACCAAGCGCTTGGTTGAAATGCCACACTGGCGCCATGGACATCCCGGTGCGCCAGGTCACCGACGACGAGGTGGCCTTCTTCCACGACCACGGCTGGGCCCGGCTTCCCGGGCTGGTCGCGCCCGAGGCGGTGACCGCGCTGCGCGAGCGGGCGGCCGACCACCTGAGCGAGCGGGAACGGGCCCGCGCCACGCTGGTCGACCAGGCGTTCGGCCAGTCACGCGACATCGCCGAGACCGACGCGGCGTTCCGCGCGCTGGCCCTGCACGGGCGGATGGGCGGCAATGCCGCCCGGCTGCTGCGCGGCGTGCGCGCGGTGCGCGTCCAGGTGACGAACCTGCTGGTCAAGGAGCCGGGTGAGCACGGCGCGACGGAGTTCCACCAGGACTTCCCGTGGATGCCGATGGACCGCTCGGCCATGCTGACGGTCTGGCTGGCCCTGGCCGACGTGCCGGCGGACATGGGCTCGCTGCGCTTCTACAGCGGCTCGCACCGCCACGGGCTGCTCGGGCGCAGCTTCACCCGCACCGGCGACGACCAGCTCACCCAGCACCCGTGGCTCAAGGAACTGGAGCTGTCGCCGCCACTCGACCTCGCTGCCGGGGACGCCACCGTCCACCACGCGCTGACCGTGCACGGCGCGCCCGCCAACCACCGCGACACGCCCCGCCTGTCGTTCACCGTGACCTACTTCGACGCCGACGCGCTCTACACCGGCACCCCGTACCGGCAGACCGACGGGCTCGGCCTGCGGGTGAACGAGCCGTTCGAGCACCCGAGGTTCCCGTGCCCGAGACCGTGAGAGGGCCCGTCGCCGATCTCGGCGCGACGCTCATGCACGAGCACGTCTTCGGCCTGAGCCCGGAGATCCTGTGGAACTGGCCCGACATCCCGGAGGGTTGGGACGAGGAGGCCAGGGCCCGGGAGGCGGCGGCCAAGCTGGAGGCGTTGCGGGCCGAGGGCGTCGACACCATCGTGGACCTCACCGTCGTCGGCCTCGGCAGGTACGTGCCGGCGGTGCAGCGGGTGGCCGAGCTGACCAGCGTGAACATCGTGGCCGCCACCGGCCTGTACACCTACGACGCGCTGCCGCCGTACTTCGCCAACCGGGGCCCCGGCTCGCTGTTCGGCGGGCCCGACCGGCTGGCGGAGTTCTTCGTCCGCGACATCGCCGAGGGCATCGGCAGGACAGGCGTCAAGGCCGCCATGCTCAAGTGCGCCACCGACCGCGCCGGCATGACGCCCGGCTGCGAACGGGTCTTCCGCGCCGTCGCCGAGGCCCACCTGCAGACCGGAGCGCCGATCACCACTCACTCGCACAGCGGCACCCGGGGCGGGCTGGCGCAGCAGCGGCTGCTGGCCTCGCTGGGCGTGGACCTGACCAGGGTGGTCATCGGGCACGCGGGCGACTCCACCGACGTCGCCTACCTGGAGGAGCTGGTCGCGGGCGGCTCGTATCTCGGCATGGACCGCTTCGGCATCGACACCATCAGCCCGTTCGAGGACCGGGTGGCGGTCGTGGCCGAGATGTGCGCGCGCGGGCACGCCGGGCGGATGGTGCTGGGTCACGACTCCTACTGCTTCAACGACCGGTTCGACGCCGAGGTGGTGCGCCGCCGCCACCCGGACTACCACCTGCTGCACGTCTCCCGCGACGTCCTGCCCGAGCTGCGCAGGCGGGGCGTCACCGAGGAGCAGATCCACCAGATGCTCGTGGACAACCCCCGGAGGGTTTTCGCATGATCGAGGACTTCGACGTCGGCTCCGACTGGCACGTTGCCTCGCCCTACCCCTTCCTGGCCAGGCTGCGCGCGGAGCGGCCGGTCTTCCGCAGCGAGCATCTCGGCGCGTACGTGCTCACCCGGCACGCCGACGTGCGCGCGGCCTACGGCGATCCCCGGCGCTTCTCCTCGAAGGGATCGCTGACGATCTCCCGCAGCCTCACCCGGGAGACGCGCGACCGGCTGGGCGAGCACGGCTCGTTCCTGTCGAGCTTCGTGGCCAACGTCGACCCGCCCGACCACACCCGGCTGCGCCGCTCGGTGTCGCGGGCGTTCACGCCCCGGGCCGTCGCGGCGATGGAGGAGCGCTTCCGGCGGCTCAACGAGGACCTGCTCGACCGGATCGGGCCGCGCCGCGCGGCCGACTTCGTCCGCGACATCGGGCACGAGCCGTCGATCAAGCTGACCGCCCGCTTCATCGGCGTGCCCGAGGCCGACGAGGACTTCGTGCAGGCGCACGTCAAGGACTGGTTCCAGCTCTTCCTGTCGCCGCAGCCGCCCGGCCGGCAACTGGAGCTGGCCGGCAGCTTCCTCGACTACCTCGACTACGTGGACCGGCTGGTCGCCGCCCGCGCCAAGGAACCGCGCGACGACTTCACCTCGCTGATGACCTCGCTCATCGGCACCGAGCTGACCCACCGCGAGGTGGTGGAGCTGATCTCCACGATCCTGCTCGGTGGCAACGACACCGTGCCCAACCAGCTCGGCAACACGGTCCTGCGGCTGCTGCGCGAGAACGCCTGGCCGGTCGACCCCGCGCGGATCCGGAACGCGGCCGAGGAGTGCATGCGCATCGACGGGGCCTCCCTCGGCTCCTTCAGGTACGTCACCACCGACGTCACCCTGCACGGCGTGACGATCCCGGCGGGCGCCCTGGTGCTGCTGTCCACCGACTCCGCCGCCCACGACGAGACCGTCTTCCCCGACCCCGAACGGTTCGTGATCGACCGGCCGAACGCCGACGCGCACCTGGTCTTCGGCTACGGCATCCACTTCTGCGTCGGCGCCGCGCTCGGCCGGCTGCAACTGCGCACCGCCCTGGAGGTGCTCGGGCGCCGCCTGCCCACCCTGCGGCTGGTGCCCGGCGAGCCGATCGCCTACCGTCGCTCGATCGTCGGCCGCGGCCTGGCGGCGCTGGCGGTGGAATGGTGACGGGCAGGCTCGACGGGCGGGCCGCGCCCGTCACCGGCGCCGGGCCCGGCATCGGCGCGGCCCGCGCGGCCCGCCGAGGGCACGCGTCCGCCCCATTTGCGTCATTCGTCACAGAAGGCGCAAGCTTTCCCCGATGGTGATGAACCGAGGGGGACACGTGGAACCTGTGGCGGTGGGACTGGTCGGAGCGGGACCGTGGGCGGAGTTGGCGCACGCCCCCATGCTGGCCGCCGGCCCGCACACCCGGCTGGCCGGAGTCTGGGCGCGCCGCCCCGAGGCCGCCGCCCGGCTCGGCGCGCCCGTGTTCGAGCGGGTCGAGGAGCTGTTCGACGCCTGCGAGGCCGTGGCGTTCTGCGTGCCGCCCGCGGTCCAGGCCGAGATCGGCGTCCGCGCGGCGCGGGCGGGCAAGGCGCTGCTGCTGGAGAAGCCGCTCGCCGACTCCCTGGCGAACGCCGAACGGCTGGTCGCGGCCATCGCCGAGGCCGGGGTGGCCTCGCAGATGGTGCTGACCCTCCGCTACGCCGCCGGCACCCGGGAGTTCCTGGCCCGCTGCGCCGAGATCGAGCCGTTCGGCGGCCACGCCGCCAACATCTCGGGCGTGCTGCTGGGCGACCATCCGTTCGCCACGCCGTGGCGGCTGGAGCGCGGCGCGCTGCTCGACGTGGGGCCGCACGTGGTGGACCTGCTCGACGCCGCCCTCGGCCCCGTGACGGGCGTGCGCGCGCACGGCCACCCGCTCGGCTGGACCGGCCTGCTGCTCGACCACGAGGGAGGCGCCGTCAGCGAGGCGTCGCTGTGCATGACCGTCCCGGGCGACACGCCGCCGTCGTCGTTCGCGGTCCACGGCCGCGGCGGCAGCGCGGTGCTCCGGCCGTCCGACGACGACGCGCTGGCCACCGTCGCCGAGGAGTTCGCCCGCACGGTGCGGCAGGGCGGCGGCCACCCCCTCGACGCCGCCCGCGGCCTGCGGCTGCAGCGGATCATCGCCGACGCGGAGGAGCAACTGCGATCCCGGTGACCCCGACCCTTGACGCCGGGCGCGTACGGGGGATTGATAGCGTTTGTCCGACGCGCAGTGCTGCAGCGAAGTCCGGTGCGAGTCCGGCGCTGTCCCGCAACTGTCATAGCCAGGTCGCCTGCCTCTGCGCCGACGTCATCAACCCTCGTGGAAAAGGGTGATCCGTCGCGATTTTGCGGGTCTCTCGGTTCCGACAGTGTGAAAGGACTTCTCGTGAGGCCCGTACGCACGGCCTTCGCGGGCGCGCTGCTGGGAACGCTCGCCGTCCTGGCCGGATGCGGCCAGAGCGGCTCCTCGGCGCCCTCGTCTCCCGCCCCCTCCTCCGCCCGTTCCGCCGACGCTTCGTCCACCGCCTCGCAGGCCGGGTTCCCGGTCACCGTCGAGGCCGCCAACGGCAAGGTCACCCTGGCCAAGAAGCCCGAGCGGATCGTCTCCCTCTCGGCCACCCACACCGAGACCCTGTTCGCGATCGGCGCCGGCCCCCAGGTCATCGCCGTGGACGACCAGTCCAACCACCCGCCGCAGGCGCCCAAGACCGCCCTGTCCGGCTTCAAGCCGAACGTCGAGGCCATCGTCGCCCAGAAGCCCGACCTGGTCATCGTCTCCGACGACATCGACAAGATCGTCGGAGAGCTGGGCAAGCTCAACGTGCCCGTCCTGCAGGAGCCGGCCCCGGCCAAGCTGGAGGACGCCTACGACGAGATCGCCGACCTCGGCGCCGCCACCGGCAACCAGGCCAAGGCCGAGGAGATCGTGGCCGGCATGAAGGCGAAACTGGGTGAGCTGGCCGCCGCCGCGCCCAAGGGCCCCAAGCTCACCTACTACCACGAGCTCGACCAGACGCCGTACGCGGCGACGTCCGGCACGTTCATCGGCCAGATCTACGGCCTGTTCGGGCTGACCAACATCGCCGACAAGGCACCCGACGCGGCCGGCGGATACCCCAAGCTGTCGGCGGAGTTCGTCGCCCAGGCCGACCCCGACCTGATCTTCCTGGCCGACGTCAAGTGCTGCGGGCAGAGCAAGGACACCCTGGCCAAGCGGCCCGGCTGGCAGAAGCTGTCGGCCATCGAGGACGACCAGGTGGTGCAGCTCGACGACGACATCGCCTCGCGCTGGGGGCCGCGCGTCGTGGACCTCGCCGAGTCGATCGGCGCGGCCGTCACCAAGGCCGCCGGCTCGTAGTGCGCCGTTCGGGGGCCGGGCCGCTGTGGGGGGCCGGGGCGCTGGCGGTGCTGGCCTGCTCCATGGTCGCCGGCCTGCTCGGCGGCGCCGCCGACATCTCGCCCTGGCAGGTGGTGCTCCAGGTCGTCGACTGGCTGCCGCTCGTGCACGCCGACTCCGGCCTGGCCCCCGTCGAGCAGGGCCTGCTGTACGAGATCCGGCTGCCCCGCGTGCTCGTCGCGGCCGTGGTCGGCGGGCTGCTGGCGCTGGCCGGGGCCGGATACCAGGGCGTGTTCCGCAACCCGCTGGCCGACCCCTACCTGCTGGGCGCCGCCGCCGGCGCGGGTCTGGCGGCCACGGTGACCATCGTGCTCCTGCCGGCCCCGGCCGCCACCATCCCGGTGGCCGCGTTCGCCGGAGCCGTCGGCGGGGTGCTGCTGGCGTACACGCTGGGCAACACCGCCGGCCGAACGGGCGGCACGGCGGGCGGCACGGCCACGCTGGTCCTCGCCGGGGTGGCCGTCACCTCGTTCCTGACCGCGATCCAGACGTTCGTGCAGCAGTTCAAGGTCGAGGAGCTGCAGCGGATCTACGCCTGGATCCTCGGCGACGTGGGCGGCGGCTGGGCGCAGTTCTGGCTGGTCCTGCCGTACGCCGCGGTCTCCTCCGTCCTGCTGCTGCTGCACGGGCGGATGCTGGACGTGCTGTCCGTGGGCGACGAGGAGGCCACCAGTCTCGGCGTACGCGCGGGCCGGGTCCGGTTCGTGGTCCTGCTCGCCGCCTCGCTGGCCACGGCCGCGGCCGTCGCCGTCAGCGGGCTGATCGGGTTCGTCGGCATCGTCGTGCCGCATGTGGTCAGGCGGCTGGCCGGCGGCTCGTACCGGAGGGTGCTGCCGCTGTCGCTGGTCGGCGGCGCGGCGTTCCTCGTCGTCGCCGACCTCATCGCGCGCACCGTCATCGCCCCGGCCGAGCTGCCCATCGGGGTCGTGACGATGTTCGTCGGCGCGCCGTTCTTCGTCGCCGTGCTTCGCATGACCCGGCAGGCCGCCACATGATCGAGACCGACGCCCTGTCGGTGCGCCTCGGCGAGCGCGAGGTGCTCACCGAGGTCGGGCTGCGGGTGCGGCGCGGCGAGTGGCTGGCCGTGATCGGCCCGAACGGCGCCGGCAAGTCCACCCTCGTCAAGGCCGTGATGGGCCTCGTCGCCCACCGGGGCGAGGTCATCCTCGACGGCCGGCCGGGCGATGCCCTCCGGCCGCGCGAGCGGGCCCGCCTCGTGGCGTACGCGCCGCAGACCCCCGCCCTGCCGCCCGACATGACCGTGTTCGAGTACGCGCTGCTGGGCCGCACCCCGTACATCCCGTACCTGGGCCGGGAGAGCCGCCGCGACAAGGAGATCACGGCCTCCGTGCTCGACCGGCTCGACCTGACCGGCCTGGCGGCGCGGCGCGCCGGCGAGCTGTCCGGCGGCGAACGCCAGCGCGTCGTGCTGGCCAGGGCGCTCGCCCAGCAGGCGCCCGTGCTGCTCCTCGACGAGCCCACCACCGCCCTCGACCTCGGACACCAGCAGCAGGTGCTCGAACTCGTCGACCGCCTGCGGCTCGCCGACGGCCTGACCGTCGTCACCACCCTGCACGACCTGACCGTCGCCGGCCTGTACGCCGACCGGCTGCTCCTGCTCGCCGCGGGCCGCGCCGTGGCCGTCGGCGAACCCGGCCAGGTGCTCACCGAAACCCTCGTCGGCGCGCACTTCGGCGCCCATGTCACGATCGAGCCGGGCCCCGACGGGCGGCCCGTCGTCCATCTCGTCAGGGGAGGACCGTGAAGCTCACCCATCGCGTCGAGGACGGCGCGCGGCTGGGGGCGCTGCTGTGGGAGTTCGGGCCGGGCTGGCGGATGATCTCCTCGGCCATCCTCGGCGGCGGCATCGGGCGGCGCGCCTGGGTGCTGAACGCCCAGGTCGTGGCCGGCTACGCGCGCATGGACCCGGCCGACCACCTCGCCTCGCTGGCGCCCCCCGGGGAGGGCGTCGGCATGATGACGGCCGCCGAGGTCGGCCGGCACGTCGTGGCGGAGGACGCCGGGGTGCGCGCGGTGGCCACGGTCGGGCTGCGCGTCCCCACCTGGGCCGCCGCCCCCGAGGGCGCCGCCGACCCGGAGCTCGCGCCCATGCTGTCGCCCCGCCCGGGCACGATCAACATCATCGCCGCCTTACCGGTCGCGATGACCGACGCCGCCCTGGTCAACGCCGTCATGACGGTGACGGAGGCCAAGACCCAGGCCCTGGTGGAGGTGGGCTACCCGGGCACGGGCACCGCCTCGGACGCGGTCTGCGTAGCGGTCCGCGCGGACGGGCCCCAGGAGCCGTTCGCCGGGCCCCGCTCGACCTGGGGCGCCCGCCTCGCCCGCGCCGTCCACGCCGCCGTCCGCCGCGGCGCCGAAGAGTGGCACGGCCGTGACTGACGGTCACGGAAAATGGGGAAGTAGCATGTGGGCGAAGGCGAGATCCGCGACAATGAGCAGGTGACCGCGATGGCGACGACCGAACCGACCACCGGGCGCACGGTCCTTCCCGGCGTGCCACCCTTCACTGTCGACGACCTGCTCAAGTTCCCCGACGACGGGAACCGCTATGAGCTCTTCAACGGGAGCCTTCTGGTGAGCCCTGCCCCCACCCCCCTGCACCAGCTCGCCATCACCGAGATGCTCTATGTGCTGAGACGAGCGAGCCCCCCGGACCTGGTGCCGCTCACGACCGTGAATCTGCGGGTGAGTGACAAGGACTACTACATCCCCGACATCGTGGTGGTGCCGAAGGCATCGGTGGAGTCTGTTCCGCTGATGTTCTCCCCCAGCGATGTCCGGCTGGCGATAGAGGTGGTGAGCCCCAGCACGCAGGGGCGCGACCGGGCCCTCAAGGCGAGTGCCTACGCGGCGGTCGGCATCCCCTCCTACTGGCGGATCGAGCTTGCCGAAGGCCCCGCCCTCTACGTCTACGAGCTCGACGGCAAGACCTACGGACCGCCGGTCGCGTACAAGGCCGGAACCGTCGTCACCCTGCAGCAGCCGTACACCATCAGCTTCGACCCCGCCGATCTGATCGCCTAGCGGCTGAGCGAGCCGTCCGCCGTGACCCGGACCCCGTAGTCCTCCTCGGCGCCCCGCCGGGTGACGCGGCCCGACGCCAGGTCGGCCGCCACCGCCCCGGGATCGCGCTCCCCGGGCGGGCCGATGCCGCCGCCGCCCGTCGTCTCCACCACGAACGCCTCGCCCGCCGCGAAGCGGACGTTGTTCACCTTGGCCGCGAGCCGTTCCAGCCGCCCGTCCCGGCCGCGTCGCAGGAAGCCGCCCACCCGTCCCGGCAGGCCGCCGTCGCGGCCCGGCGGGGGCAGCCGCAGGCGGTCGCCCCGTGTGGTGACGTGGCACTCGGCCAGGAACCGGTAGACGGTGCGCGAGCCGAGCCCGCCCCGCCACCGGCCGGGTCCGCCCGAGTCGGGGATCGTCTCGATCGACTCCACCACGAGCGGGCAGCGGCTCTCCACCGGCTCGGCCTGGGGCACCGAGTTGCGGCCGATGCCGAAGTGCACGCCCGTCGCGTCCGGCCCGTCGAGCCCCTGCCGCGCACCGACGCCGCCGAAGTCGTAGGCGAGGTGGATCCAGTACGGCGCGCCCACGGCAGCGATCGAGAACGGCTGCAGGATGCCGCTGGCCGCGATGGCCCGCTCCGGCACGGCGTCCGACAGCGCCTGGAAGACGGCCTCCATGGCCGCGTAGATGGGCACGTACCGGCCGCCGCACGGGTGGGGGGAGCGGGCGTTGAGCAGCGACCCCTCCGGCAGTCGCACGTCGAGCGCGCGCAGGCAGCCGTCGTTCATGGGCAGCGCCGGGTCGAGGAAGCAGCGCACGGCGAACACGGCCGCCGCCAGCGACTGGGACGCCGAGGCGTTGATCGCCGCCGGCACCTGCGGGCCGGTCCCGGCGAAGTCCACCACCACGCCGCCGTCGCCGACCGTCACCGCCACCCGCACGTGGTGCGCCACGCCGGGCGTGATCCCGTCGTCGTCGATCGGGTACGCCGCCTCGAACCGGCCCCGGGGCAGCTCGGCCAGCGCCGCCCGGGTCATCGCCTCGGTGTGGTCCAGGTAGTCGTCGATCCCCGCGGCGAGGCCGGCCTCGCCATACTCGCCGATGAGGGCGCCCAGCCGGGCGGCGGCCACGGCCGTGCCGGCGACGAGCGCCCGCACGTCGCCCATGACCTTGTCCGGGGTTCGGCTGTTGGCCCGCAGGATCGCCTCGACGGCGGGTTCCAGGCCGGCGGCGGTGGCCAGGCGGACCGGCGGGAGCTGGAGCCCTTCGAGGAAGACGTCCGTGGCCAGCGGCGCCATGCCGCCGGCGGACAGCCCGCCCAGGTCCGAGACGTGGATCATGGTGGCGGTGAAGTAGGCCGGGGCGCCGCCGGCGAAGACGGGCCGGTAGACCAGCAGGTCGTTGGTGTGCACGCCGCCGCGGTAGGCGTCGTTGAGCACGTACACCTCGCCGGGCGACATCGTGCCGGGCGGGACGTCCTTCAGCAGCTCGGGCAGGGCGGCCCGCAGCGCCATGCTGTTCATGAGCGTGGTCGCCACGGACTGCGCGACCAGCCGCCCGCGCGCGTCCAGGATGGCGGCGGAGGCGTCGGAGCCCTCGACGATGAACGTGGAGTACGCCGAACGGACCACGACGATGCTGGCCTCCTCGGCGGCGACCATGAGCGCGTTGCGCAGCACCTCGGCGGTCAGCGTGTCACGCATCCGGGGCCTCCTCGCGCAGCAGGTGGACGGCTCCGGCCGAGCCGGGGGAAGCGGTCCAGCCGGGCGGCACGACGATCGTGGACTCCGGGTCCTCGACGACGGCCGGGCCGGGCAGCGCGGCCGGCAGGCCGGCGCGGGTGTGCACGGGGACGGCGGTGTAGCCGCCCAGCTCGGGGAAGTACGCCGCCCGCGTGCCCGGGGGCGGCGCGGTCGTCGGGGTCGTCGGGGTCGCGGCGGCCGGCGGCGGGGCGGGGGGCGGGGGGAGGGTGACACGGACGCGGTAGCCGACGAGATCCACCTCGCCCCGCTGCTCGATCCCGTACACCTGGGCGTACCGCGCGAAGAACCCCGACTCCAGCACCTCCGGCGACGGGCTCCACGGCACCGTCAGCTCGTGCGACTGCCCCCGGAACCGGACGTCCACCGACCGCTCCACCCGCACCCCCGGATCGGCCGGTGACACGCCCAGGTCGCCGGCCGCCTCCCGCGCCAGCGCGTCCAGGAGCCCGGCCGGGTCGGCGGCGTCGAGCCGCGACAGCACCCGGTCGGTCGACAGCGCGCCCGCCAGCAGCCCCGCCGCCGACGCCACCCCGCAGTGCGCCGGCACGACGACCCGCCCGATGCCGAACCGCCCGGCCACCCGCGCCGCGTGCATCGGGCCCGCCCCGCCGGAGGCCACCAGCGCGAACCCCCGCGGGTCGATCCCGCGCTGCACGGTCACCACGTGCACGGCCGAGGCCATCGCGGCGCTGACGATCGTGTGCACCGCGAGCGCCGCCTCCGCCCGGGAGACGCCGAGCGGCCCGGCCAGCCGGTCCAGGGCTTTCTCGGCGAGCGGCGGCGACAGCGGGATGGTCGCCGAGCCGAGGTAGCCGAGCACGAGGTTCGCGTCGGTCACGGTCGGGTCGGCGCCGCCGAGGCCGTAGCAGGCCGGGCCGGGGGAGGAGCCGGCCGAGCGCGGGCCGACGCGCAGCGCCCCGGCCGCGTCCAGCCAGGCGATGCTGCCGCCGCCCGCGCCCACCTCCGCCAGGTCGATGGCGGGCGTCTTGATCGGCACCCCGGTGCCGGCCCGCCGGCCGCCGAAGCTGCCCGTGCCGCCCACGTGGAACTCGTGCGTGACCTCCGGCCGGCCGCCGCGCACCGCGCACGCCTTGGCCGTGGTGCCGCCCATGTCGAACGAGATCACGTCCGGGAACCCGGCGCCCGCCGCCGCCAGCACCCCCGCCGCGGGCCCCGACTCGATCGTCGCGACCGCCCGCCGGGCGGCCAGTTCGGCGGAGACGACGCCGCCGCCGGACTCCATGACGTGCACCGGCGCCCGCACCCCCAGCTCGGCCAGCCGGTCGCGCAGCCGCGACAGGTACGAGGCCATGAGCGGCCCGATGTAGGCGGACATGATGGTCGTGGTGGCCCGCTCGTACTCGCGCATCTCCGGCCACACCTGCGACGAGGCGACGACGTCCGGCACCGACTCGCGCAGGATCGCCGCCACCTGCCGCTCGTGCGCCGGGTTGGCGTAGGAGTGCAGCAGGCAGACGGCCGCCGAGGTGATGCCGCGGCGGGCGATCTCGCGGGCCGCCCGCCGTACGGAGCCGGGGTCGAGCGGCGTCATGACCTCCCCGCGCGCCGAGACCCGTTCCACCACCTCGAAGCAGTCGGCCGGGTCCACCGGCGGGGGCGGCGGCGTGAAGCGCAGGTCGTAGCGGTCCTCCTCGACCCGGGCGTAGCGCCCCAGCGGGACGACCGACCGGAACCCGCGGGTGGTGACGAAGGCCACCCGCGCGCCTCTGCGTTCGAGCACCGCGTTCGTGGCCAGCGTGGTGGCGTGGACGACGCGGGTGACGAGAGCGGGGTCGAGGTCGCCGAGCACCCGCGTAACGCCCGTTGCGATCCCCACGATGGGGTCGTCGTGGGTGCTCAAACACTTGGCCACCGTGACCGCCCCCGCGGGGCTGCGCAGGACCACGTCGGTGAAGGTGCCGCCGACGTCCACGCCGATCGCGTACCCCATCTCCGTACGGTAGCCAGTCAAGCAAGCGCTTGTCTATTTTGCTGTCTCTTGACTTACGGCAGCTGATGGGGACCCTTGTGATATCCCTTGCGAAACCGGGAGCGGCGATGGCGCGTCTCACAGCTCTGGCCGGTGGAGCGGCGCTCGCCCTGGCGATGGCGGTGCTGCCCGCCGCCCTGCCCGCGATGGCGCACGACCACCCGAGCGGCATCACCGACCTGGTGACCCCCGCCGTGGTGCGCGTCGAGGCCACGGCGCACGTGGACATCACGCTCCTCGACCACATCGGCGATCTCGTCCACGTCGAGCGCTCCTACGACGTGCCCATCGGCGCCGGCACCGGCACCGTCGTCAGTCCCGAGGGCGCCATCGTCACGCTCACCCGGACCGTCAAGAGCGAGCAGGACGTGGCGGTCTACGCGGCCAACAAGATCTTCGCCGAGCACCACGACGTGAAGATCCCGGCCGACTTCGAGCGGCACTCGCTCAAGGACGACGTGCTCGACCGGCACCTCAAGCAGTGCTACCCGCCCCTGTCGTCGCGGGCCACCTGCATCATCGACGTCACCACCGACATCACGGTCTTCCCCAACGTCTCGCCCGCCGACCCCAAGGGACTCAAGGCCGACCTGGTCAAGGCCGGGCCGCGGCCCGACAGCCCGGCCGTGCTGATGACGTCAAGCCGGGTCGTCGGCAGCGTCGGCCTGCCCACCGCGCCGCTCGCCGACAAGGTGCCCGAGGCGCAGGGCTCGCCGGTCGGCGTGGCCGGCTTCCTCGGCCGGCCCGGGGCGGACGTGCCGTACACGGTGGAGATCGCCCACCTGGGCAGGGGCGGCGGGACGGGCGAGACCGGCAGGCCGTTCCTCGACCCCGACAAGAAGGTGGACGAGCCCGTCAAGCTGGGCGGCCTGGCCGACCGCGGCATGCGCGGCGCCCCCGTCATCGGCGACAAGGACGGCCACGTGATCGGCATACTGATCGGCGGCGGCAAGGACGCCAGGATGATCGGCGTCCGCGAGGTCACCGGCGCGCTGACCAAGGCCGGGGTCGCCCCGCGCCGGGGTGCGATCGACGCGGCGTTCGAGGCGGCCCTGACCCGCTACCACACCAAGTACTTCACCGAGGCCGCGCCGGGCTTCCAGCGCGTGCTGGAGCTCTACCCGGGCAACGTGGTGGCCGCCGCGCTGCTGAAGGAGTCGCTGGCCAGGCGCGGCGGCCCCGAGGACCTGGGCGCCCGGCGGGCCGTCGCGCCGTCGGGCGGCTCGATGCCGCTGTGGCCGTTCATCGTGGCAGCCGGGGTGCTGTTCGTGGTGGCGGCCCTCGGGGCGATCCTGCTCTGGCGGCGAGGCCGCACGCCCGAGCCGGAGCAGGAGCTCCCACCGCCGGTCGCCACGCAGCCCTCGCCGCCTCCCGACGAGGGCGCCAGCCAGACGGTGGTCGTGCGCCGCTCCCAGCCGTTCGCGGTGATCCCGCAGCAGAAGCAGGTGCTGACCGCCCCCGACTCCCCGCCGGAGAGCCCGGTCGTCTACTGCACGGCGTGCGGGATGCGGCTGGGGCCGGCCCACCGGTTCTGCGGCTACTGCGGTCACCCCAGCGAGACGTGATGCACGCCAACGACCGATCGCTCGTGGGCCAGGAGGTGGCCGGCTACTTCATCGAGGACATCGTCGGCAAGGGTGGCATGGCCGTCGTCTACCTGGCGCTCGACCCCCGGCTCAGCCGCCGCGTGGCCCTGAAGATCCTCAACCCGGTGCTCAGCGTCGACGACCGCTTCCGGCAGAGGTTCATCCTGGAGTCCAGGACGGTCGCCAGCATCGAGCACCCCAACATCATCCCGATCTACGAGGCCAACACCGACGCCGACGGCGTGCTCTACATCGCGATGCGCTACGTGGACGGGCTCGACCTGCGCCGCCTCATCAACGACCGGGGCCCGTTGCCGCTCGGGCAGGCCAACCAGATCTTTGCCCAGGTGGCCGCCGCGCTCGACGCCGCCCACGCGCACGACCTGATCCACCGCGACGTCAAGCCGGCCAACATCCTGCTGGCGGGCGACCACGTGTACCTCACCGACTTCGGCATCACCAAGCACCGCACGTCCATCTCCGGGCTGACCCAGACCGACCAGTTCATCGGCACGCCCCGCTACATGTCGCCCGAGCAGATCAACAAGGAGCACATCGACGGCCGGGCAGACCAGTACGCCCTGGCCTGTGTCGTCTACGAGGCGCTGGCCGGGAGGCTGCCCTTTCAGCGCGACAACGACATCGCGCTGCTGTGGGCGCACCTGGCCGAGCAGCCCACGCCGCTGTCGCAGATGAGGCCGGAGCTGCCGCCGCAGGTGGACGCGGTGATGGCCCGGGCGCTGGCCAAGTCGCCCGAGCGGCGCTACCCGAACTGCTCGGCGTTCGTCACCGCGCTGCGCGACGCGATCAGCGGCGGGTTGCCGGAGGCCGTCCCCGTGGCGGCGGCCTTCCCGGCCCGCCG
Organism: Nonomuraea muscovyensis; assembly: GCF_014207745.1. Classification (NCBI taxonomy): domain Bacteria; kingdom Bacillati; phylum Actinomycetota; class Actinomycetes; order Streptosporangiales; family Streptosporangiaceae; genus Nonomuraea; species Nonomuraea muscovyensis. The sequence goes on along the minus strand of NZ_JACHJB010000001.1, from coordinate 822,249 downwards.
CCGCGGCACGGGCCGTACGGGGCGCGGGAGCCGGCTGCCCGTCATCGCCGCCACGATCACCGCCGCCGTCGCGGCTCTCGTCCTCGTGGTGCTGGTCGTGGTCAGCCAGCGGGGCGAGTCGTGGGCCCGCTACCAGAGCACCCCGGCAGCGCCGCTGAGCTTCGAGTACCCGGAGGGCTGGACCGTGCGCACGCACGAGGACCTGTTCGCGCTGGCCTCGCCGCGGGCCGCCGACTTCGAGTCGCTGTTCGTCTCCGGGGCGGGCGCCGACTGGACGAACGTGGCGCCGATCATCACCGAGGAGCCCGACAGCGCCACGGGCGTGTACGTGCAGCTCTCCGACACGCTCAGCACCACCGCCACCGACGTCCAGATGAAGGCGATGCTCGAAGGGCTGCTGCCCGGCAAGATCGACGTCAGCGGCCCGGTGCCCGAGCAGGCGGGCGACGCCCCGGCCACGCGCTACCTCGGCTCGCTGACCGACCGTGAGAGCGGCGCCCGGCTGGGCTTCGTCGGCTACGTCGTCGAACGCGAGCCCAAGCCGCTGCTGCTGCTGTACTTCTGCGCCAGGAACACCTGTGACGACACCACCCAGGCCCGGGTGAGGCAGAGCGTGCGGCTGTCGTGAGCCGCGACTGACGACGAGCTTGTAAGTGACTTGCGTACGGCTTGACCTGGGTGTTCAACGCCCGTGGCGTTGTCTACGCTCCGCCTGTGGGAATACGCATCGTCATCGTGGACGACCAGGCGATGATCAGGGCCGGGCTGCGCATGATCGTCGAGACCGAGCCCGGCATGGAGGTGGTCGGCGAGGCGGCCGACGGGCGTGAGGCGATCGCCGTGGCCAGGCGGACCCGGCCGGACATCGTCCTCATGGACATCTCGATGCCGCGCCTCGACGGGCTGTCGGCGGCCAGGGAGCTGCTCGACGCCCCCTCGCCGCCGAAGGTGATCACGCTGACCACGTTCGACAGCGACGAGAACCTCTACGCGGCGCTGCAGGCGGGCACCAGCGGCTTCCTGCTGAAGGTGTCGCCGCCGGAGCAGCTCATCGAGGCGATCAGGGTGGTGCACGCGGGCGACGCGCTGCTCGACCCGGCCGTGACCAGCCGGGTGATCGCCACCTTCGCCAGCCGGCGCGAGCCGGCGCCGTCGCCCCGGCTGGCGGAGCTGACCCCGCGCGAGCTGGAGGTGCTCCGGCTGCTGGCGCGTGGCATCACCAACGCCGAGATCGCGGGGGAGCTGTACGTCGGCGAGGCGACGGTCAAGACGCACGTGGCCCGGGTGCTGATGAAGCTCGGCCTGCGCGACCGGGCGCAGGCCGTCGTGTTCGCCTACGAGACGGGGGTGGTGCGGCCCGGCGTGACCTGAGTCTCATCCTGTGGACCTTTTTTGGGGTTTTCGGCTGACCTGTGTGTATATTTTCCGTTAGAACGCGGGAGACACAGGAGATCTTTCATGCAGGCTTTCCCGAGGGTCCTGTTCGACGAGGCGCACAGCGAGTCGTGGACGATCCGGCGCGAGGTGGCCGAGGCCATCAACCCCGCCCACCCCGACGACAACAGCTACGCCCGGGCCGCCGCGCTGCTGCGGCACCTGGGGCACACGGTGACCGCCCACACGGCCGGCCCGCTCACCGCCGAGACGCTCGCCGGGCACGACGTCCTGGTCATCGCGCACCCGGCGGGAGAGCACTGGGAGCGCACCACCGGGCTCGGCAGCCCCGTCTTCTCCGCCGCGGAGATCGACGCCGTCCGCGACTTCGTGGCCGGCGGCGGCGGGCTCGTCGTGCTGGCCGAGGAGGAGCAGGACAAGTACGGCAACAACCTGGCCGAACTGCTCGCCCCGTTCGGCGTCGGCATCGGGCACACCACCGTCCGCGACCCCCGCAACGCCCACCGCGACGTCGCCACCTGGGTCGTCGCCCGGCCGGCCACCACCGACGGGCTGCTGGCCGGCGTCAAGAGCGCCTGCTTCTACCGCTCCGGCGTGCTGGTCCCCGGCGAGGACGCGACCGTCCTGTTCGCCACCGGGCCGTCCGCCGCCCCGGCGGCCGCCCCGCTGGCCGTCTCCGTGCGCCACAGCCGGGGCCGCGTCGTCGTCTTCGCCGACTCCGACCTGTTCGGCGACGACTCCCTCGACGACCACGACCACCGCAGGCTCTGGGGGAACGTCGTCACCTGGGCCGCCCGCGTCCCCGACCCGGCCGCCGCCGCGCCGGGCGGCGGCGACGGCGTCAAGGCCGCGCTGTTCGCCGAGCTCAAGGCGGCCGTCGAGGAGCTGCGCCCGCTGCAGGTCAAGGACGGCTCGGTGCCCGAGGGCAAGGAACGGGCCAAGGAGCTCGTCGGCGTGATCGCCGCCAAGGTGGGCGAGCTGGCGCCGCACTTCCCGCACGACGCCGCCTACCTGGAGGCCGTGCGCGCCGACCTCGCCGCGTGGGCCGGCCGCGACCTCGACGTGCCCGACTTCCTCGACTCGCTGAACCTCTTCCACCCCGACACCCAACGGGTCGACGGCCTGGAGCACCTGGTGGTGTTCCCCATGTACACCCAGAACGGCAACCCCAACCGCAACCTGGAGGCGGTCTGGCTGCGCACCATCTGGCCCGGCTGGCTGGCCGAGGTGGAGGCGGGCGGCTACGACAACCCCATGTTCGTGCCGGTCGCGTTCGAGGACTTCACCTCCGGCTACGACACCCACTCGGCCGTGCTGTTCCCCGAGACCGTCGCCGTGCGGCAGGCCCCCGAGCGCTTCACCTGGGGCGGCATCTTCGCCGACCGCGAGGCCGCCAGGTTCCGGGCCGTCTCCACGGCGGCCACGGCCACCCTGCGCCTCGACCTGCCGCCGGACGCCGCCCGGCTGCTGGAGTCGCAGCGGCTCGCCCAGGACACCTTCGTGCTGTGGGACCTGGTGCACGACCGCACCCACAGCCACGGCGACCTGCCGTTCGACCCGTTCATGATCAAGCAGCGGATGCCGTACTGGCTGTACTCGCTGGAGGAACTGCGCTGCGACCTGACCGCGTTCGGCGAGGCCGTCAAGCTGGAGGAGCAGGGCGTGCCGTACGCCCGCCACGTCCAGCACGCGATCCTGTTCGACCGGCTGTTCCGCTTCCCCATCACCGGTGAGCGGGTGCGCAACTACGACGGGCTCGGCGGCCAGCTCCTGTTCGCCTACCTGCACCGCAACGACATCGTCCGCTGGACCGACAACCGGCTCACCATCGACTGGGAGCGGGCCGCCGACGGCGTGGCCGACCTGCGCGGCGAGGTCGAGAAGCTCTACCGCGACAGCATCGACCGCTCCAAGCTGGCCCACTGGCTGGCCGCCTACGAGCTGGTCAGCGCCTATGTCGAGCCGCACCCGGCCTCGACCTGGGCCAAGGGCGTCGAGGCGCTGCCGGAGGAGCAGAAGGCCAAGGTGGACGCGGTCCTGCCGGACGAGTTCCCCCTGAGCATGTTCTACGAGGCGCTGCGCCGTAAGCTGGCCGACGTGGTCGAGTCGACGAAGGGGATCCGCGGATGATCATTCTGGTGACGGGCGGCGGCGGTCCCACCGGCCAGGCCGTGTCCGAACACTTCCGCGAGCGGGGCCACACGGTCATCGCGGTCGACCGGGACGACGTTGATCTGCTCGACCGCGCGGCCGTCCAGGACCTCGCCGCGCGCATCGAGAAGGAGCACGGCGGCGTCGACGGCGTGGTGCACCTGGTCGGCGGCTGGCGCGGCGGCAAGTCCTTCGCCGAAACCAGCCTGGACGACTGGGACCTGCTCCACGACCTGCTGATCCGCACGCTCCAGCACGTGTCACTGGCCTTCGAGCCGCACCTGCGGCGCAGCCCCGACGGCCGCTTCGTGATCGTCTCCGCCAAGGCCGCCGAGCGGCCCACGGCGGGCGGGGCCGCCTACTCCGCCGCCAAGGCCGCGGCCGAGGCGTGGACACTGTCGCTGGCCGACGCCCTGCGCGGCACCGGCAGCGCCGCCACCATCCTCGTCGTCAAGGCCCTGGTCAACGACGCCATGCGGGCGGCCAACCCCGAGGGGCGCTTCCCCGGGTTCACCGACGTGCGCGACCTGGCCCGAGCGATCGGCGAGCTGTACGAGCGACCGGCAGGCGACGTCAACGGCATCCGATGGGACCTCACCCAGTGACCGTCCGGCACGACCCCGCGCTCAAGGCGTTCGCCAGCGACAACTACGCCGGCGTGCACCCCGAGATCCTGGCCGCCATCGCCGAGGCCAACGGCGGCCACCAGATCGCCTACGGCGACGACGTCTACACCGAGGCGCTGCAGGACGTCTTCCGGCGGCACTTCGGCGAGCGGGCGCACGCCTGGCCGGTGTTCAACGGCACCGCCGCCAACGTCGTCTCGCTGCGCGCCATGACCGCCCACTGGGAGGCGGTCATCTGCGCCGAGACCGCCCACATCCACACCGACGAGGGCGGCGCGCCCGAGGTGACGGGCGGCATCAAGCTGCTGACCGTCCCCACACCCGACGGCAAGCTCACCCCCGAGCTGATCGACCGCCAGGCATGGGGCTTCGGCGACGTGCACCGGGCCCAGCCGCGCGTGGTGTCGATCTCCAACACCACCGAGCTGGGCACCGTCTACACGCCGGAGGAGGTGGCCGCGATCTGCGCCCACGCCCACGGCCTGGGCCTGCTCGTCCACCTCGACGGCTCGCGGCTGACCAACGCCGCCGCCGCCCTCGACGTGCCGATGCGGGCGCTGACCACCGACGCGGGCGTTGACGTGCTCTCGTTCGGCGGCACCAAGATCGGCATGCTGTACGGCGAGGCCGTCGTGGTGCTCAACCCCGAGGCGGCGACCGGCGTCGACTACCTGCGCAAGACGTTCATGCAGCTCTCGTCGAAGATGAGGTTCGTCTCGGCCCAGTTCGAGGCGCTGCTGTCGGGCGACCTGTGGCTGCGCAACGCCCGGCGGGCCAACGCCATGGGCCGGCGGCTGGCCGAGGCGGTGAGCGGCCTGCCCGGCGTCGAGGTGCCGCGCCCGGTGCAGGCCAACGCGGTCTTCGCGATCCTGCCCCGCGACGTCACCGAGCGGCTGCAGAAGCGCTTCCGCTTCTACACCTGGAACGAGGCGACGGGCGAGGTGCGCTGGATGTGCGCCTTCGACACCACCGAGGAGGACGTCGACGCCTTCGCCGCCGCCGTCGCGGAGGAGCTGGCCTGACCGAGCGGAGCGGCCGCCCCGGGTGACACCGCCCCGGGCCGGCCGCTCCGTCGTCTCCGGGCCGTTGGATGTTCACGTGAACACGGATGGCTGCTGCGTCAGCTAACGTGCGAGCGATAGAACCGGCATAAAATACCCCAACCGTCGGAGACTGTTGACGAGCGGCCATGTTTACGTGAACATCAGGCGGGTGACAGCAGACGGGGCGCCACCGGCAGGCGCGCGGCGCTCGCCGAGGCGGCCCTCCATGGCCGACGTCGCGGCGCTGGCGGGCGTGTCCAGTCAGACCGTCTCCCGGGTCGCCAACCACCGCAGCAACGTCGAGGAGGAGACCCGGCAGCGGGTCCTGTCGGCCATGCGGGTGCTCGGCTACCGGCCCAACACCGCCGCCCGCGCGCTGGTCACCGGCCAGTTCCGCACCCTGGGGCTGATCAGTTTCGGTCTCGGCAACTTCGGCAACGCCCGCACCGTCGACGCCGTCGTCAGGGCGGCCCAGCGCGCCGACTACACCGTCAACATGGTCGCCATCGAGGCGCAGACCGAGCAGGCCGTGCACGCGGCGTTCGACCGGCTCACCATGCAGGCGGTCGACGGCATCGTGCTCATCGAGGCGCAGATCCTCGACACCCCGGCGCTGCGCCTGCCGAGCGGCGTGCCCGTCGTGACGGCTGACGGCGACGCCGGCCACCGCCACGCCACGGTCGACACCGACCAGGCCCTCGGCGCCCGGCTCGTCACCCGACACCTGCTCGACCTGGGCCACGACACCGTCTGGCACGTCGCCGGTCCCGAAGACTCCCACGCCGCCCGGCGTCGCGCCGAGTCCTGGCACGCCACGCTGACGGAGGCCGGAGCCACGGTGCCGCCGGTGCTGTTCGGCGACTGGAGCGCCGCCGGCGGCTACGAGGCCGGCCGCCACCTGGCCCGACGGCCCGGCGTGACGGCCGTCCTCGCCGCCAACGACCAGATGGCCCTCGGCGTGACGCGCGCGCTCGCCGAGGCCGGGCGGCGCATCCCCGGCGACGTGAGCGTCGCCGGGTTCGACGACCTCGACGAGGCCGCGTTCTTCTCCCCGCCGCTCACCACCGTCCGCCAGGACTTCGACGTGGTGGCGGAGCGGATCGTCGCCCTCCTGGTCGGCCAGATCGAGACCGGGCGCACGCCGGCCACCGCCGTCCTCGTGCCGCCGCGACTCGTCGTCCGCGACAGCACCGGCGCGCCACCGCCCCGCTGACCAGCCCGTACCCGCGCCACCTGACAGACCGGACAGACCAGCGAAAGGAGGAGCGGCCCGCCCGCGCACGCCCCGGGCCGGCCGCGCCGACGATGAACGCCGCACCCCAGCACCCCGCACCGGCCTCACCCGCAGCACCCGCAGCACCCGCAGCACCCGCGGCGGTAGACATGACAGCATCCACGGCGGCGTCCACAGCGGCGTCCACTACGGCGGCGTCAACGGCCGGCCGGCTCTGGAGCCGGCTCGGCGGCGTGGCCTTCGGCGGCGACTACAACCCCGAGCAGTGGCCCGCCGAGACCCGGGCCGAGGACCTGCGCCTCATGGGCGCGGCCGGCGTCAACCTCGTCACCATCGGCGTCTTCGCCTGGGCCCGCGTCGAGCCGGCCCGCGACGCCTACGACTTCTCCTTCTTCGACCGGGTCATGGACGACCTGCACGCCCACGGGATCACCGCCGACCTCGCCACCATGACCGCCTCGCCGCCGCCGTGGCTGGCCCACGAGCACCCCGAGATCCTGCCGGTCACCGCCGAGGGCACCGTGCTCGGCCCCGGCGGCCGGCAGCACTTCTGCCCGTCCAGCCCCGTCTACCGCGAGCGCGCCGCCGCGCTGGTCGAGCGGCTGGCCGCACACTACCGCGGCCACCCCGCCCTCGGGCTGTGGCACGTCGGCAACGAGTACGGCTGCCACATCCCCGCCTGCTACTGCGACGTCTCCGCCGCCGACTTCCGCCGCTGGCTGCGCGAGCGGTACGCGGGCGACATCGACGCGCTCAACGACGCCTGGTCCACCGACTTCTGGTCGCAGCGCTACGCCACCTTCGACCACATCCGGCCGCCCCGCGTCGCCCCCACCTACCCCAACCCGGCCCAGCAGCTCGACTACCTGCGCTTCGGCAACGAGGCGCTGCGCGGCTGCTTCGAGACCGAGGCCGCCATCCTGCGCCGGGTCACGCCCGAGGTGCCGATCACCACGAACTTCCTGCTCGGCCTCAAGGCCGTCGACGTCTTCGACTGGGCTCCCCGGCTGGACGTCGTCGCGGTCGACTCCTACCCCGACCCGCACGACGAGCGCCCCCACCTGTACCCGGGCCTGACGTACGACACCATGCGGGGCTCCCGCGGCGGCGAGCCGTGGATCCTCATGGAGCAGGCCCCGAGCGCCGTCAACTGGCGCTCCAGGAACGCCGTCAAGGAGCCGGGCCGGATGCGGCTGTGGAGCTGGCAGGCGGTGGCCCACGGCGCCGACGCCGTGCTGTACTTCCAGTGGCGGCAGTCACGCGGCGGCGCGGAGAAGTTCCACTCGGGCATGGTGCCGCACGCCGGCACCGACAGCCGGGTGCACCGCGAGATCACCGAGCTCGGCCGGGAGCTGGCCGCGCTGCCCGACCTGGCGGGCACCCGGGTGCGCAACCAGGTGGCGCTGCTGCTCGACTGGAACAGCTGGTGGGCCCTGGAGCTCGACTCCCACCCCTCCGACGCGGTGCGGCAGAAGGACCGGCTGCTCGACCACTACGGCCCGCTGTTCGACCTCGGCGCGGGCGTGGACGTGGTGCCGCCGTCGGCCGACCTGAGCGGCTACTCCCTGGTCGTCGTCCCCAACCTCTACCTCCTGCGCGAGGAGGACGCCGAGCGGATCACCTCCTACGTGCGCGGGGGCGGGGCGCTGGTCGTCTCCTTCTTCAGCGGCATCGTGGACGAGCACGACCGGGTCCACCTGGGCGGCTACCCGGCCCCGCTGCGCGAGGTGCTCGGGGTGCGGGCCGAGGAGTTCTGCCCGGCCGCCGAGCACGAGACGTTCCCGGTACGGGGACACGGTGCGCTCGACGGCGTGGCCGGGGTCGCCGACCTGTGGCGGGAGGACCTGCGGCTGACCGGGGCCGAGGCCGAGCTGGTCTTCGACGCCCCCGGCTGGTCGGGGCGGCCCGCGGCCACCCGGCACGCCTACGGCTCGGGCGTCGCCCGCTACCTGCCGACCCGGGTGGACGAGGCGACCATGCGGGCGCTGCTCGGCCGGGCGCTGGCCGAGGCCGGGGTGCGGCCGGTCGTCGAGGGGCTGCCGGCGGGCGTCCAGGCGAGCCTGCGCACCGGCGCCGGGCGTTCCTTCCTCATCCTGCTCAACCACACCGACGGCAAGCAGGACGTCACGCTCGACGGAGACTGGACGCCCGCGCTGGAGCCGGCGGACGGGCCCGTCCGCGCCGTCACCCTCCCGCCGTGGGGTGTCACCGTCCTGCGCGCCACCACCCCGTAGCGCCCGCGCCGGGGCCCGCGCGGGCCCCGGCGCGGCGGTCGAGGGGGACGGCCGCCTCAGGGCCGCGCGCTGAACGGCGCCAGCGTGATCTTGTCGATCAGCGGGGCGTACTGCGAGCGGAGGAGCACTCCCGGGAACGTCTCCGAGGCGTAGGTGGTGCCGTCGAAGTTCGGCAGCTCCGCCGAGGAGAACCGCAGCGTGTTCTGGCCCGCCCGCAGTGTCACCGGGGCCGTCAGCTCCCAGAAGTTGTTGTCGTGGAAGCTGTGCGGGAACAGCACGCGCTGCGACTCCCCGCCGTTCACCGAGATGTCGGCGTGCCTGGCCAGCGGGTCCGGGTTGTAGTGCGTCGCGGGCGACTGCTCCGGGTTGGAGTAGCGCACCCGCATCGCGTACGTGCCCGCCTGGCTCGCCTGGACCGTGAACGTGAGCGTGTTGGCGTTCCCCGGCGCGCCGCCGACCCCGCTCACCGCGGCCGATCCGCTGGCCAGGGAGAGCTGGGCCGCCTTCGCCGTCCCGGCGAGCTGCGCTGCCTCGGCCTCGTAGGCCGTGGCCGGCAGCGCGTCCGGGGTCTCCCGCACGGTCAGGCGGTCCACCAGCGCGGTGCCCGACCCGCCGGTGACCGTGACCTTGTTGACGCCGCCGGACAGCGACACCACCGCGGTCGAGGCGCCCCGCCGGGCGTCCATCACCCGCAGGCCGTTGACGGCCAGCGACGCCCGGCCGCCGCCGAGCAGCCCGAGGTCCAGCGTGGCCGCGGTGTCCCGGGCCGAGTAGACCCAGAAGGTGACCGACTGGCCCCGGAGGACCGAGGCGGCGCCGGCGCCGGAGACGCGGTCGCCGCGCACGTCGTAGGCCGGACGGCCGCCGCGCAGGTCGGCCAGCTCCGCCTCGTAGACCGACGCCCGCGCCGCCGGGTTCGGCAGCGCCAGGTGGATCCGGTCGATGATCGCGTCACCCTTGGTGGCTTTGGAGCCGTCGAGGCTGCGCGCCGCGAGCGAGATGACGTGCTTGCCGGCGGTGAGCTCCACGGTGGTGTCCGCGTGGTCCCACACCACCCACTTGTATCCGAGCGGCAGGACCAGCTCCTGCTCGGCGCCTCCGTCGACGCGGACGAAGACGTTCGTCGGCCCCTGCTCGCGCACCCTGTCGAAGGTGTTGAGCGAGTTGGCGAAGACGCCCAGGTCGTAGCGGCCGTCCTTCGGCACCTCGACGGTGAAGTCCAGCACGCCGTCGGAGCCGGTGCGCAGGCCGCCGACGTTGTACTGGCCGGAGGTGTAGAACTTCGACACGTTCGACGGGGAGCCCTCGGGCCCGTTGCGGCTGTAGCCGGAGCCGGTGTACTCGGCGTCCTCCGCCTCGTACGAGCGCTCCCACAGCTCGGGCGCGGCCGCCGTCTCGGTGCCCGTGCCGGCGGGGGTGAGGACGATCTCGTACGCCGACGCCTCCTTCAGCTTGGGCAGGTCGTCGCCGAAGTCGAAGGCCACGGCCCCGTTCTCGACGGCGACGTCGCGCTCGGCGACGATCTCCGGCTGCTTGGAGTCGCCGATCTGCCCGGTCCACGGGATCTCCCGCACCCAGGCGTGCACGGCGCCGCCGAAGACGCCGGTCGGCACGTTCTCGAAGCGGATGTGCCCGGCGCCGTCGGCCCCGCCGAAGATCGCACGGGCCTGCCTCTTGCCGGTGTCGAGCGTCGCGACGCCCTGCAGGGTGTAGTTCTGGCCCGGGAAGGGCGGTGTGACCTGCACAGTGTGGCCGGTCATGCTGCCGTAGGCGTTGTACAGCCACCACTGGCCGTTGCCCCGGTTGGCCTGGACGGCCGAGTCGGACAGGTTGCCGTCGATGTTCCAGTACGCGATGTCGGCGTCGATCTTCGACTCCTCGATGGCCGACATCCACTGGATCATCTGGCCCGGCACCGAGGTGTGGTAGTTGAAGGCGTACTCGTTGACGTTGATCGGCAGCCGCTTGCCCTCGTAGGAGGTGCCGGCGAAGACGGCTGCCTCCCACTCCCGGTAGCGCTTGACGCTGGTGCGGACCTGCTCGGGGTGGCTGAGCTCGTGCCAGGTCATCACCTCGGGCACGGTGCCCGCCTTGACCGTGTGCTCCAGGAAGCCCTTCACCTGGTTGTACAGGACGCTGGTGTTGGGGCCGGCGATGCGCGCCTGCGGCATCTTGCCCTTGATGAGCTTGTGGACGTCGTCCCACGCCCGGAAGTAGTGGCTCGGGTCGTTGAGCCAGCTCACCCGGTTGTAGCTCCACTCGCCGGTGCCGAACATGTTGCCCTCGGGCTCGTTGAACGGCACGAAGACGATGTTGTCCTGATATTTCGAGTCAAGCTGCAGTACCTGGTCGACCTGCTTGGCGATCTTCTCCTTGAACAGGTCGAGCTTCTCATCCGGCGTGCTGCCCGGCCACTCGTACGGGAAGCCGCGGTGGATGTCGGTCATGTAGATGTAGACATCGCCGTCGGTGCTGTCGGCGAGCGGCTTGACCACCTCCAGCGCGTCGGCGCCGGGGTGCTGCGGGCCGTCCTGGGCCTTGGTCGAGACGGTGCGCAGCCGCATGCCCTCGATGAGGTTGTCCGTCGGAACCCCCGGCCCGTACAGGCCGTAGAGGGTGCCGGAGGCGCCGCCGTGGAAGGCGCCGGTGTCCTCGGCCAGGTCGATAATCAGCTCGCCCTCGCGGACCACGGTCACCTCGGCGGTGACGGGCCGGCCGCCCGCCGTCCCGGTCACCGTGAAGGTGCCCCGGGCGTCGTAGTCGCCGGGGTCCACGGCGGACCAGGTGATGGGCAGGTCGCGGTCGTAGCCGTCGGAGAACGTCGCGCGGACCGCGGCCGGCAGGCTCGGCGCGGTGCCGATGGTCGTCCGCACGGTGAAGCCGTCGCGGGTGAGGCCCGTCGGCGTGGGGGTCTGGCCGCCGGCGAGGGCGGCGACCTGCTCGGCCGTCAGCGCGGACCCGTAGACCCGGAAGTCGTCGATCGCGCCGTCGAACAGCGGGTCCGGGTAGAACGAGCGGCCGATGAAGCCGGCGCTGGTGGTGGCGGCGTCGATCAGCTGCGCGGCCGTCACGGAGGTGGCGGCGGAGGCGACGGCGGTCCCGTCGAGGTAGGTGGTGACGCGCTTGGCCTGCGTGTCCAGGGTGACCGTCAGCGTCTTCCAGGCGTTCGCCGGCAGCGCCGCGTAGCCGGAGACCTGCGCCTCGCCTCCCGCCGCGGTGGCGGTGACGGCGGTGCGCAGCCGCCCGTCGTTGTTGTGCGGGGTGGTGAAGAGGTAGCGGCTGGTGTCCTTGCCCAGCGCGTAGATCCACTGCCAGGGGGCGGTGGTGCCGTCCCACTTCACCCGCGCCGACACGGTCAGGTCGGTCTTGCCCTGGAGCACGTCCAGGGGCAGCCGCACGTAGGCGCCGGTCGAGTCGGCGGCTCCGCCGGGCAGGCTCAGGGCGTGGCCGCCGTCCGCGTCGGCCACCAGGGCCGCCGTGGCGCCGTTGACCAGCGTCCCGTGCAGGTTGTGGCCGGAGGAGTCGGTGATGGAGCCGGTGGAGACGTCGTCGGCGTCGAACTCGTAGACGAGGTCGGGCGCCGGCGGGTTGACCGCCGCCCGGCCGTCCGGGACGCCGGTGGTCAGCGCGAGGGCGAGGGCGGCGGGGAGCAGCCCGGCTCTCGCGGCCTTGGTGATGCTCGTCGATGTCATCACGAAATCCCTAGGTGATCGTCCTGCGTGCAAGGGGGGTGCTTCCGGCTGCGGGCACAGCCGCGCGACAGCGCCGCGCGGGCGTGCCGGAGCCCGCGGTCACCTGGTGTGGAGGGAGTGCCGTCCCTGTTCACCGCTGATGTGAGCGTTAACAGATACGTGTCGTGAGTGGATCGGCAACGCAACGAGGGTTTCGCGTAGGTTACGTAGCGGCGACCGGGTCGTCAATGCCCGGCGCGTACGTCGTTGACGACTGTGTTACAAATCGATATCGCCGATAACGGGCTCTTGACGCGGGCGTGGTCCCGGAGTGACAGTCGTGCACATCGTTGAACCGGTTCGCCAATCTACCGGTTCGTGGATGGCCGCCGGCCGGGACGGTGCCGCGCTCCGGCATGGCCGCCCTCTTCTACGAACCCGGAGGAGCGGGCGGTTGCCGCCCAGCGGCCCGGACGGCGCGATGAGAAAACCGGCAGCGCACAATATCGAACCGGTTCGACGAGACACAGGAGGTGAGAGTGGCGACGATCGGAGACGTGGCCCGGGAGGCCGGGGTGAGCCGCAGCACGGCGTCCTACGCGCTGTCGGGCAAGCGGCCCATCTCGGAGGAGGTCCGCCGGCGCGTCCTGCGGGCTGCCGAGGCGCTCGCCTACACGCCCAACGCGGGCGCCCGGGCGCTGGCCACCTCCCAGACCAAGGTCCTCGGTCTGCTCGCCCAGTTCCACAGCGACGAGTTCGCCCCCGCGATGATGCAGTACATCCGGGGCGTCACCGACACCGCCCGCGACCTGGGCTACGACACCCTGCTGGTCACCGAGGCGGACGGCGCGCGGGCGCTGCGCCGCGTCACCGACTCGCGGATGGTCGACGGCGTCATCCTGATGAACATCGCGGAGGACGACCCGAGGCTGCCCATCCTGCGGGCGGCGCCGCAGCCCGGCGCCCTCGTCGGCCTGCCGGGCGACTGCTCGGGGCTCGACGTGTTCGACCTCGACTTCGAGGAGGCCGGGCGGGTCATGGTGGACCACCTCCACCGGCTCGGCCACCGCGAGCTCATCCTCATCTCGCATCCCGAGCATGTGGTCGAGCGGGGCGGCGCCTATGTGTGGCGGCTCCGCGACGCCGCGCTGGAACGAGCCCGCCGCCACGGCATCACCCTGCACAGCGTGTACGGCGAGTCACGGCAGCCTGCCGTCGGCCGCATGCTCCACCACCTGCTGGACACCCACCCCTCGGCGACCGGCCTGCTGATCAACAACGAGGCGGCCGCCGCGGCCCTGCCGTCCGTCACCTACGAACGGGGGCTGCGGGTGCCCGAGGACCTGTCGGTCATCGGCCGGTACTCCGACGAGTTCGCCGCGACCTTCTCCCTGCCCTATTCGTTCATCGAGAGCGCACCCGACCGCCTCGGCTCCATGGCGGTGCGCCAGCTGGTGCGCCGCGTGGAATCCGCCGCGGCCCGCGGCGAGCCGTTCGTCGTGCGCTTCATCTCCCCCGAACTGGTCTCCCGCGGAAGCACCACGCCCCCGCGGGATCCCGCCCCGCACGCCCGCTAGCGGACGCGCAAGAGTCCGCACCCTGTACGACAGCGCCTATGTGAGCGCTAACTTTGGAGGAATCGGGTGAACCGTACGTCGTTCTCCGCCCGAGCGGCCGTCTTCGGAACCGCCATCCTGGGGCTTTCCACCCTCGCCGCCTGCGCGTCCGCGCCCGTCAGCGGCGGCGCAGCGTCCACCGGTGCCACAGCCGGCGCGGGCGCCTACACCTGGTGGGACCCCTACCCGCAGCACGACGCGTCGTCCGCCTGGGCCAAGCGGGTGGAGGCCTGCGGCAAGCAGGCCGGCGTCACCATCAAGCGCACCGCCTACGACACCACCGCGCTGACCAACCAGGCCCTGCTCGCCGGGCAGGAGGGCAACGCGCCCGACGTCATCCTGCTCGACAACCCCGCCGTCTCCACCCTCGCCGACGCCGGGATGCTCGCCACGATGGACGAGTTCGGCCTCGACGCCTCGCGCTTCGACAAGAACCTCATCGCCGCCGGCGAGCTGGACGGCAAGACCTACGGCATCCCCATCGGCGCCAACACCCTCGCCCTGTACTACAACAAGAAGATCCTCGACGACGCCGGCGTCGACCCCGCCTCCATCAAGGACTGGGACTCGCTCAACGCGGCGCTGAAGAAGGTCAAGGCCGCCGGCAAGAAGGCGATCACGTTCGCCGCCATCGGCACCGAGGAGGGCTCCTTCCAGTTCCTGCCCTGGTTCTGGGGCGCCGGCGCGCAGCTCACCCAGCTCGACTCACCCCAGGCCGTCGAGGCGCTGAACCTGTGGAACTCCTGGCTCAAGGACGGCCTCGCCCCCAACTCGGTGATCAGCAACTCCCAGAACACCACCTGGGAGGAGTTCCTCACCGGCGAGTTCGGCTTCGCCGAGAACGGCACCTGGCAGATCAACAGCGCCGCCAAGGCGGACTTCCCCACCGGCGTCGTCCAGATCCCGGCCAAGGCCGGCGGGAACGCTCCAACACCCACCGGCGGCGAGTTCATCACCGTGCCGATGCAGAAGGACACCCAGCGTTACACGGCCACCAAGAAGATCGTCGAGTGCATGACGACCCCCGAGGGCCTGGTGGAGACCGGCACCACGTTCGCCTACTACATCCCCTCCACCGCCGAGGGCCAGCAGGCCATCCTGGCCAAGGAGCCGGGCCTGAAGCCGTGGGTCGAGGCCGTCCGCACCGCCAAGGGCCGCACCAGCGACAACCTCGGCACCACGTACCCGAAGATCTCCGAGGCGATGTGGACCGCGGTGCAGAAGGCGCTGAGCGGCTCCGCCAGTCCCGCCGACGCGCTCAAGGAAGCCCAGGCCCAGGCCAAGCAGGCGACCGGCAGCTGAGCGCCCCCCACCGGCGGACGACGAGGACCAACCGATGACATCCCCACGTACCGAAGCGCTCGCCGCACTCCACGGCGCGGGACGGCCGGCGGGGGGCGGCGAGCCCGCCTCCCGCCGGGGGCACGGGCGCCCGCCCGGCGCGCCGCGTTCCCGGCAGTGGACGGCCTACGCCTTCCTCACGCCGCTGGTCGTCTACCTGATCGTCTTCTACACCTACCCGCTCTACCGCAACATCGAGCTGAGCGTGCACGACTACACGCCGCGCGCGTTCGTGCAGGGCGACCCGGAGTTCACCGGGCTGGACAACTACCTGCGCATCGTCTCCGACGACGCCTTCCTGCGGGCGCTGCGCAACACCGCCGTGTTCACGCTCGGCTCCATCGCCGCCCAGTACGCCATCGGCCTGGCGCTCGCGGTGTTCTTCCACCGCACCTTCCGCCTGTCCGCGGTGCTGCGCGCGATGTTCCTCGTGCCGTGGCTGCTGCCGCTGATCGTCTCCGCCTCCACCTGGTCGTGGATGCTCAACAGCGACAACGGCATCGTCAACTCCGCCCTGGGGGCGTTCGGCGTCGGCCAGATCAACTGGCTCACCTCACCGGACACCGCGCTGCTGTCGGTCACCATCGCCAACATCTGGCTCGGCGTCCCGTTCAACCTGGTGATCCTCTACGCCGGCCTGCAGAACATCCCCGCCAGCCTGTACGAGGCCGCCGGGCTCGACGGGGCGAACGCCTGGCAGCGGTTGCGGCGCATCACGCTGCCGCTGCTGCGGCCGGTCTCGGCGATCACGCTGCTGCTCGGCCTCATCTACACGCTCAAGGTCGTCGACATCATCTGGATCATGACGAAGGGCGGGCCGGCGGACGCGTCGACCACGCTGGCCATCTGGTCGTACCGCGAGGCGTTCGGCACCGGCCAGCCCGACTTCTCCCCGGCGGCGGCCGTCGGCAACCTGCTCATCCTCATCGCGTTCGCCGCCGGACTCGCGCACGTGCGTCTGCAGCGCAGGGAGGAGCACGCATGACCGGGCAGCGCACCTGGTGGAGGACCGTCCTGGGCGTCGTGCTGGTGGCGCTCATGCTCTTCCCCGTCTACTGGATGTTCAACGTCTCGCTCACCCGCACGGGCGACATGCGGGCCGACCCGCCGCACTGGTTCCCCTGGAACCCGACGTTCGAGGGGTACGCCGCCGCGCTCACCCAGCAGCTGCCGGCCCTGGCCACCAGCGTGTTCATCGGCCTGGGCACCGTCGCGATCACCCTGGTGGTGGCGCTGCCCGCCGGGTACTCGCTGGCCAGGCTGCGGCCGCGCGGCGCGCGCACGATCGACTTCACGCTCCTGGTGGCGCAGATGATCCCCGGCGTCGTCATGGCCATGGGCTTCTACGCCATCTACATCAGGCTCGGCATGCTCAACAGCATCGGCGGCCTCATCGTCGCCGACTCGACGCTGGCCGTGCCGTTCGCGGTGCTGCTCTTCCGGTCGTTCATGGCGACCATCCCCGGCGAGCTCATGGCCGCCGCCCAGATCGACGGCGCGGGCACCTGGCGCACGTTCCGGTCCGTCATCCTGCCGCTGAGCCGGAACTCGGTGATCACCGTCTCGCTCTTCGCGTTCCTGTGGTCGTGGTCGGACTTCATCTTCGCCTCCACGCTCAACCGCAGCAGCGACGTGATCCCGATCACCCTCGGCATCTACCGCTACATCGGCAACAACACCACGGAATGGAACTCGATCATGGCGACGGCGGTGATCGCGTCCCTGCCCGCCGCATTCCTCCTCGTCATCGCGCAGCGCTACATCGCGGCCGGCGTCACCGCCGGCGCCGTGAAGGACTGAACACCTCCGTGACGACCTCTCTGCGAAAGGCCCACGACATGACCACAGGCACGACGGACCCCGTGCCGGACGGCTCGCCGGCCGAGGCCCGCACGGCCCCGGTCCCCGATCCGGCGGGCGGCCGCCCCGTGCTGCCGCCGCACGGCCGGGTGCGTCCCCTCGGCCTGGCCCAGGTGTCCCTCTCCGGCGGATTCTGGGGCGGCCGCCAGCACGCGAACGCCGCGGCCACGCCGGCCCACTGCGAGGCGTGGATGGAGCGCCTCGGCTGGCTGGCCAACTTCGACCGCGTCGCCGACGGGACCACCTCGCCCGACCGGCCCGGCTGGTCGTTCTCCGACTCGGAGGTCTACAAGCTGCTGGAGGCCCTGGCCTGGGAGACCGGCCGCACCGGCGACCCGGGCGCGCAGGCCGCGATCAAGCGGCTCACCGCGCGCATCGCCCGCGCGCAGGACCCCGACGGCTACCTCAACACCTGCTACGGGCACGGGGACCAGCCGCCCCGCTACAGCGACCTGGAGATGGGCCACGAGCTGTACAACACCGGCCACCTCCTGCAGGCGGCGGTGGCGCGCCTGCGCACGGCGGGCGAGGACGACCTGGTGCGCGTCGCGCGCCGGGCGGCCGACCACGTGTGCCGCACCTTCGGCGAGGACGGGCTGCGCGGGATCTGCGGCCATCCGGAGATCGAGGTCGGCCTGGCCGAGTTCGGCCGGGCCCTGGGGGAGGAGCGCTACGTCGAACAGGCCCGCCTGTTCCTCGACCGGCGCGGCCACGGCACGCTCCGCGACATCCCGCTGGGCCGCGCCTACTTCCAGGACGACATCCCGATCCGGCAGGCCGACGCTTGGCGGGGCCACGCCGTGCGCGCCCTCTACCTGGCCGCCGCGGCCGTGGACGTCGCCGTCGACCTGGGCGACGCCGAGCTGCTGCGCGCCGTGGAACGCCAGTGGGAGCGCTCGGTGGCCCGCCGCACCTACATCACCGGCGGCATGGGCTCGCGCCACCAGGACGAGGGTTTCGGCGAGGACTGGGAGCTGCCGCCGGACCGGGCCTACTGCGAGACGTGCGCCGGGGTCGCCTCGATCATGGTCTCCTGGCGGCTGCACCTCGCCACCGGCGACGTCCGCTACACCGACCTGATCGAGCGGACGCTCTACAACGTCATCGCGGCCTCCCCGAGCACGGACGGCACGGCGTTCTTCTACGCCAACCCCCTCCACCAGCGCACGCCCGGCAAGCCGGCCGGCCCCGGCGAGGTGAGCCCGCGCGCCGAGGGGGGCACCCGCGCCGCCTGGTTCGAGGTGTCGTGCTGCCCCACGAACGTCGCCCGCACCCTGGCCAGCCTGGGCGGCTACCTCGCCACCACCGACGACGACGGCCTGCAGATCCACCAGTACGCCCCGTGCGCCGTCCGCGCCGAGCTGCCGGACGGGCGGCGGGTGGCCGTGGACGTCGAGACCGGTTACCCCGAGACCGGCACGATCCGGGTCCGGGTGGCGGCCGGCACGAGGTCGCCGTGGACCCTGTCGCTGCGGGTGCCCGCCTGGGCGGACGGGGCCACGGTGACCGAGGACGGCGGGACCCGGCCGGTCTCGCCGGGCATGCTCGCGATCCGGCGGTCCTTCCGCGCCGGCGAGGTGATCACCCTGGAGCTGCCGATGCGGCCCCGCTTCACCTGGCCCGACCCGCGCATCGACGCCGTGCGCGGCTGCGTCGCCGTCGAGCGCGGCCCGGAGGTGCTGTGCGTGGAGGGCCTCGACCTGCCCGCTCCCGGCGACCTGGACGCCCTGGTCGTCGACCCCCTGTCCGAGCCGCTGCCCGACGCGGCCGGCGCGCGGGTGCGCGGCCGGCTGCCCGCCCGCCCCGACCGGCCCTGGGCATACGCCGCCGCCCACCCGGCCGACGCCGAGGGGGAGTGGTTCGACGTGCCGCTGCGGCCCTACCACGAGTGGGCCCGGCGCGGGCCGACGAGCATGCGCGTGTGGCTGCCGGCGTCCGCATCCGGGACGTCCTCGTGACCGGGCCGGCGTTCTCCCTGCGGGAGATCCCGTTCAGCCACCACGGGTCATGGTTCTGCTTCTCGCCGGTGGTGGCGCTGCACACCTACGCCGACGACATCCACCTCGTGTCGCACCAGACCGGCATGCACCCGGTGCTGCGGTTCGTCCCCACCAGGGGCGGCGCGCCCGCCGGGGCCGCGCTCACCGCGGTGCCGCACCGGCTCACCTGGACCTGCGACGGCGGCCGGATCGACCTGGCGTACGAGACGCCCGACACGGTGCGGCTGCGCGGCCACGGCCTCGGGCTGCGACTGCTGGCCGCCGACCCCGTGCTGACCCCGTTCAGCGGCCCGTACTTCTACCTCGACCCCGTCGACGGCTCGTCGGTGCTGACCGTCTACCAGACCGGGCGCCGCTACCGGATCACGCTGCTGAGCGGACACGCCGACCGGCTCGGCGGGGAGCTGCTCGGCGCCGCCGAGCGTGGTGTGGTGCTGCCGGACGAGGGCGAGCCGTGGGAGATCGCGATCGAGGAGTACGAGACCGCCCGCGCCCCGTACCGGGCCGAGACCTCCTTCGAGCAGGTGGTCAAGGCGGCCCGGGCCGAGTTCGACGCGTTCGCCGAGGCCGTGGCGCCCTGGCGCGGCCCGCGCACGCCCGCCGCCGAGCTGGCCGCCTACGTGCTGTGGTCGGCCACGGTCCGCCCGGCGGGGTTCGTCACCCGGCCCGCCGTGCTCATGTCCAAGCACTGGATGGACAAGGTGTGGAGCTGGGACCACTGCTTCAACGCCCTCGCGCTGGCCCCGGGGCTGCCCGGCCTGGCCTGGGACCAGATCCGGCTGGTCTTCGACCACCAGGACGCCGCGGGGGCGCTGCCCGACTCCGTCACCCATTCCGAGGTGCTGCACAACTTCGTCAAACCGCCCGTGCACGGCTGGGCGCTGCGGCGGCTGGGCCCGGCGCCCGGCGGCGAGCAGGCCCGGACGTACCGGGCGCTGGAGCGCTGGACCGAGTTCTGGCTGACCCACCGGCGGGCGCCCGGCCGGGAGCTGCCGCACTACCAGCACGGCAACGACAGCGGCTGGGACAACGCCACCACCTTCGACCCCGAACGGGTCGTCGAGACCGCGGACCTGGCCGCCCTGCTCGTCCTGCAGATGCGCCAGCTCGCCCGGATGGCCGGCGGCCTCGCCGACCCGGACGCGGCGGCCCGCTGGACGGCGGCGGCCGACCGGATGCGCGACGCGCTGCTGTCGGAGCTGTGGACGGGTGACCGGTTCGTCGCCCGCGGCGTGCACTCGGGGAAGACCTGGTCCAGCTCCAGCCTGCTCGACCTGATGCCGATCGTGCTGGGGGCGGAACTGCCCGGGCAGGTGCGGGAGCGGCTCGCGGCGGGGATCGAGCGGCACCTGACCGCGTACGGGCCCGCCACCGAGCTGCCCACGTCGGAGCACTACCGGGACGACGGCTACTGGCGCGGCCCCATCTGGGCGCCCTCGACCGTGCTCATCGAGGACGGGTTGCGCCGCGCCGGGCACACCCGGCTCGCCGACGAGGTCAGCGCCCGCTTCCGCCGCCTGTGCGAGACGTCGGGGTTCGCCGAGAACTTCGACGCCCGCACCGGCGCCGGCCTGCGCGACCGCGCCTACACCTGGACGGCCGCGGCCTATCTCGTCCTGGCCGCCGCCCACGAGAACCGGCAGGCCGGGGAGCACGAGAGCCGGCGGGCCGGGGAAGGAGCCTAGGCGCGGGAGCGGCGGTGCTCCAGGGCGAGGCGGGCGGCCTGCCAGCCGCCCATGCCGTGCGCGCCCGCCCCCGGCGGGGTCGACGCCGAGCACAGGAAGACTCCCGGCAGCGGCGTACGCCACGGGGCGGGCGACCACACCGGCCGCCGGACGAACTGCGACAGCGCGGCCAGCCCGCCCCCGATGTCGCCGCCGACCAGGTTGGGGTTGTCCGCCTCCAGCGCGGCCGGCCCCATCGCGTGCCGGGCCAGCACCCGGTCGCGGAACCCCGGCGCGTACCGTTCGATCTGGTCCTCGATCGCGCCCGTCATGTCCACCGGGGAGCCGTTCGGGACGTGGCAGTAGGCCCACAGCGTGTGGCCGCCGCGCGTCGGGTCGGCCGCGTACGGCTGCACGAGCAGCACGTACGGGCGGGGCGAGTGCCGCCCCCGCGCCGTCTCCGCCTCGCTGAGCGCGATCTCCTCCAGCGTGCCCCCGAGGTGCACGGTCCCGGCGCCGGCCACGGCGGGATCGCGCCACGGCACCGGCCCGTCGAGCGCCCAGTCCATCTTGAACACCCCGGGCCCGTAGCGGAAGCGCCGCAGCCGGTCGCGGTAGCCGGCCGGCAGCTCCGCCAGCTCCAGGAACTGCCGCGGCGTCACGTCCAGGACCACGGTCGGCGCGTCGAGCTCCTTCAGCTCGCGCACCCGGTGACCGCTCACCGCCTCGCCGCCCAGCACGCGCAGCCTGGCCACCAGGGCGTCGGCCAGCACCTGCGAGCCGCCCCTGACCAGCGGCCAGCCCACCAGGTGCGCCAGCGCCGACAGCAGCAGGCCGTACCCGGCGGTGATGGGGGAGCGCAGGTCGAGCAGCGAGTGCGCGGCCATGCCCGCGAACACCGCGCGGCCCTCCACCGTGCGGAACGCCCGCCTGGCGTAGGTGGTGGCGGGCAGCGCCCCGCCCAGACCGAACCTGGCGGCCGCGGCGAACGCGCGGGGGTCCGCCTCCCACGGGCCGAGCGGCTTCAGCAGCAGATCCACCAGCGGCGATCCGGCCCGTGCCGTGGCGCCGGGCCCGCGCAGCCACGCCGCGCCGTCGGCGCCCAGCCCCGCGGCGGTGCGGGCCGGGTCGCGGTGCACGAGCACGGCGGGCCGGTCGTCGAGCGGATGGGCGGCGGCCACGGCGGGATGCGCGAACTCCACCAGCCGTTCGACGCCCAGCTCCCGGAACGCCGGCGAGGCCAGGGCGAGCGCCATCACGGTCGCGCCCATGTCGTGCACCCGGCCCGGCAGCGTCAGCTCCGCCGAGCGCAGGCCGCCGCCGAACCGCTCGCCCGCCTCCAGCAGGGTCACCCGCAGGCCGGCCTCGGCCAGCAGGACCGCCGCGACGAGCCCGTTCGGGCCCGACCCGACGACCACCGCGTCGGCGCTCACCTCACTTGAGCAGGGACGGCAACGGCTGCGCGGCGCGGTGCCGAAGCATGTCCGTCATCAGCTTGATCTCTCCCGCCTGGCCGGTGACGATCTTGCGGGCCATGCCGGCCACCTCCTCGCGGTCGGACAGCTTCAGCAGCCCCTCGGCCATCTGCACGCCGCCCTCGTGGTGGCGGATCATCAGTTGCAGGAACAGCACCTCGGCCTCGGTGCCCCGCAGCTCCTTGAGCCTGGTCAGCTCGGCGGGCGTCGCCATGCCCGGCATCACGCCGGGCTGGACGGGGGCGCCGCCGTGGCCGTGGCCGGCCATCCAGGCCATCGGCCGCTGCTCGCCCACCGGGGAGAGCCCCCACTGCTGCAGCCAGCCGAGGAACATGCCCCGCTGGTTGGCCTGCGTGTTGATGATGTCGAACGCCAGGCTGCGGATCTCCCGCGTCTCGCTCTTGTCCCTGATGACGAACGACATCTCGACGGCCTGCGCGTGGTGCGTGGCCATGTCACGGGCGAATCCCGCCTCCGGCGAGGCGTCACCCGGCGCGCCGCCGCGGCCGAACACGAGGAAGAGCGCCGCGGCGACGACGACCACGACGGCCGCCGCGGCGAACGGCTTGGCGAGGTTCCGGGGCTTTTCCATGGCAAGTCCAGGGTACCCACCCCGGGTGCCCATCCCATGCAAAGCCGTGATCTTTCCTGTTTGACGTCTTATTCTCCGCATACGCCCGGAAGGCATAGGGTGACCGGAGTTATACCGCCGATGGAGGAACGATGAAGGAGAAGGCGCAGGCGCGGCGCGAGCACCTGCAGAAGATGCGCGCCGAGCAGAAGCGCAAGGAGCGTCGCCTGGCATTCCTCATGTGGGGAGCCGGCGGTCTCGTCATCGTCCTGCTCGTCGGCCTGGTCGGCTTCTACCTGGTCAAGCAGTCCCGTGAGACCTCTCTGGACGCCGTGTCCAACTACTCCTACGAGGCCGGCCAGCACGTCTGGAAGCAGGTGTCGTACAAGGAGGCCCCGCCCGTGGGCGGCGAGCACAACAACTACTGGCAGCAGTGCTCCGTCTACGACAAGCCCATCCACAGCGAGCACGCGGTGCACTCGCTGGAGCACGGCGCCATCTGGATCACCTACCGGCCCGACCTGCCCAAGCCGCAGATCGACGCGCTGAAGAAGGTGGCCACCTCCACCGGCCAGCAGGACTACATGCTGGTGAGCCCGTTCCCGGGCCTGACCTCGCCCATCGTGGTCTCCTCGTGGGGGCACCAGCTCAAGCTCGACAACCCCGAGGACCCCAAGCTGGGCGCCTTCATCAAGAAGTACCAGAACGGCAAGGACACCCCCGAGCTCGGCGCCACCTGCGGCGGTCAGGACGCCATCGTCACCACGGCCGACCAGGCGCCGCTGCCGCCCGAGCCGACCAACCAGCCGATGGAGAGCGCCACCCCGGCTCCCAGCCAGTCCCAGCAGTAGGCCGGTCCCGCGGCGGGTCCGTCAGGCGGCGCGGGCGAGCACCTCCTCGATCGGCACCCACTCCAGCAGGTGCGCCTCGGCGACCGGCCGGCTGGTGAGGTGGCCCTCGTGGGTGTTCAGCCCGCGCGCCAGCGCCGTGTCCGCAACCAGCGCCCGCCGCCACCCGAGGTCGGCGATGGCCAGCGCGTACGGCAGCGTGACGTTGGTCAGCGCGTACGTCGAGGTGTGCGGCACGGCGCCCGGCATGTTGGCCACGCAGTAGAACACCGACTCGTGCACCTGGTAGGTCGGATCGGCGTGCGTGGTGGGACGGGAGTCCTCGAAGCAGCCACCCTGGTCGATGGAGACGTCCACCAGCACCGAGCCCGGCTTCATCCGGCTCACCAGGTCGTTGGTGACCAGCTTGGGCGCCCGCGCGCCCGGCACCAGCACCGCGCCGATGACCAGGTCGGCCTCCAGCACCGCGCGCTCGATCTCCAGCGTGTTGGAGGCGAGCGTCTGGCAGTGGCCCTGGTAGACGAGGTCCGCCTGGCGCAGCTTGTCGATGTTGCGGTCGAGCAGCAGCACC
Source organism: Nonomuraea muscovyensis (assembly GCF_014207745.1). Classification (NCBI taxonomy): domain Bacteria; kingdom Bacillati; phylum Actinomycetota; class Actinomycetes; order Streptosporangiales; family Streptosporangiaceae; genus Nonomuraea; species Nonomuraea muscovyensis. Next base: position 797,949 of record NZ_JACHJB010000001.1, on the reverse strand, counting down.
TCGGCCTGCATGCCGAGGGCGATGGCCGCCGCGTTCATCCCGGACACGCCCGCGCCGATCACCACCACGTTCGCGGCCCGCACGCCGGACACGCCGCCCATCAGCACGCCCCGGCCCCCGCCGGAGCGCATCAGATGGTACGCGCCCACCTGCGGCGCCAGCCGGCCCGCCACCTCCGACATGGGCGCCAGCAGCGGCAGCGCGCCGCTCCCGGTCTGGACGGTCTCGTAGGCGATCCCGGTGACCCCCGCGTCGAGCATGGCCGCCGTGCACGGCTGGGAGGCGGCCAGGTGCAGGTAGGTGAACAGCACCTGGCCCTTGCGCATCCGGTGGTACTCCTCCGCCACCGGCTCCTTCACCTTCAGGACCAGGTCGCCCACGCCCCAGACCTCGTCGGCCTCGTCGACGATGACGGCGCCGGCCGCCTCGAAGTCGTGGTCGGGGATGGACGAGCCGGTGCCCGCGTCCCGTTCGACGAAGACCTGGTGGCCGTGGCGCACCAGTTCGAGGACGCCCGCCGGGGTGAGCGCGACCCGATATTCGTTGTCCTTGACCTCTCGCGGAACGCCGACCTTCATGATTTACTCCCCGTTCGACGGGCGGACGGAACTGTCGTCATGCCGTCCTTCTTCCTCCAATCCTGCTCCTGTATCGCGGGAAGGTGAGGATTGTTCGGCTGATTACCTCGCCAAGCCCCGTCCTCGATAAGCTCACCGGCAGCCCGAACGTCAGGATGGGGTCGTCAAGGATGGACAAGCCGGAGGAGCAGCCCCCTGCCGCACCGGGAAAGCCTCGGGCCAGCAGGCTCACCACCATCGTGCTGATCGTCTCGCTCGTCACGGTGGTCGTCGTGGCCGGTGTCCTCGGCACCATCGCCGTTCTGATGACACGCAGCCCCGACACCCCGCTGTTAGGCGGCGTCCCGCCGCAGCGGCTGCCCACGGCCATCCACTTCGCGCCGATCAGGGAGAGCAGGCCCGCGCCCTGCCCCGGCGCCGAGGCCGTGCTGGACGAGCAGCAGACCACCTGCTACCTGCTGGAGGACGGGGCCACGGTCGGCGCCGTGCAACGGATCGAGCCCGTACGCGAGCACGACGGCACCTACTCCGTGCGCATCGCCATCGCGCCGGCGTTCAAGGAGAAGGTCGTGCAGCTCATCGACGAGATGGTGCAGGACCAGCGGCAGCTCGCGGTCGTCCTGGTGCCCAAGACCGTGGTCGCGACTCCGGTCGTCACGCAGGGCATGGACGGCGACAGCCTCAGCATCGCGGGCTTCACCCGCCAGGAGGCCGAGGTGCTCGTCAGCCGCCTGCTGGGCTCCGCCGCGGGCACCGGCCAGCCGACCGGCGACCCGGCTCCGACGGGCCCCGCCACCGGCGACCCGGCTCCGACCGGCCCCGCCACCGGCGCCCCCGACCCGCTGAATCCGACGGGCGCGCCCAACCCGCTGGATCCCACGAGCGGGCCCGGCACGGGCCAGCCGGCCACGGGTGTGCCGACCACGGGCCAGCCGGCCACGGGTGTGCCGGGCACGTCCCCCGCGACGGGCGGACCGGGATCCGCGGTGGGCGGCGACCGGAGGTTCTCCTCGTGCAAGGAGGCCGTGGCCGCCGGCTACGGTCCGTACACCAGAGGACGCCACCCGGAGTACGCCTGGTACGTCGACGTCGACGGCAACGGCGTCGCCTGCAACACCGCCGACGTCCGCTGACGCGCCGCGCCCGGCCGGCGCGGGACCGCGTCAGCCGCGCTCGTGCTTGCCGCCGCCCACCAGGGCGACGAACTCCTCCAGCCCGATCCGGCCGTCGCCGTCACTGTCGGCCGCCGCGATGAACGCCTCGATCTCCGCGTCCGTCACGCCCCGGCCGCCGAGCGCCTGGTTCACCTGCCTGATCTCCGACGCGGACAGCAGCCCGTCGCCGTCGCTGTCGAACCGCTCGAACTCCGCCTTGGCCGCTTCGCGCGCGTCCGTCATCGGATGCCTCCCCCTGGTCGCGGGCTCACCGGACCGGGCTCCCCGGCCCGCTCGCCCCTCGCCCGCGATCCGGTACGCGGATCGTCGGACGGGTCTGGTCAGTGTCGGGCGCGCAGGTCGCGGCCCGCCGGACCGGACGTGTCACGCCAAGGCGATATCTTCTGGTCTGATCGGAACGCGCGTCAACTCGCGGCCGGTCGCCGCCCGCACCGCCGCGGCGATGGCGGGCGTGGACGACAGAGTGGGTGGCTCGCCCGCGCCGCGCAGCCCGTACGGGGCCGCCGGGTCCGGATTCTCCAAGATCTTCAGCGTCATGGGCGGCATGTCGAGGACGGTGGGGATCAGGTAGTCGGTGAACGACGGGTTCAGCACCCGGCCGTCGCGCACCTGGATCTCCTCCATCAGCGCCAGCCCGAGCCCCTGCGCCGAGCCGCCGTGGATCTGGCCTTCGAGCTGCTGAGGGTTCAGGATCCGGCCGACGTCCTGGACGGCCGCCAGCTCGACCACCTTGACCAGGCCCAGCTCCACGTCCACGTCGACCACGGCCCGGTGCACGCACAGGGCGAGCTGGGTGTGGGAGTCGCCCTGCCCGGTCTCGGGGTGCATCGGGCGGGTGGGCCGGTGCCGGTACTCCCGGGTCTCCTCGATCGGCCCGAACTTCTCCAGCGCCTCCCGGGCCGGCATCCCCTCGAAACGGGCCCGTACGGCCTCGCACGCGGCCTTCACCGCGCCGCCCGTGACGTACGACTGGCGGGACGCCGACGACGAGCCCGCCGAGCCGACCGAGGTGTCGGCCGTCGCCACGGTCACGTGCTCGACGCCCAGCTCGGTCCGGGCGATCTGCGCCTGCACGGTCACCAGGCCCTGGCCCACCTCGGCGGCCGCGGTGTGCACGGTGACGTGCGGCTCGCCGGCGACCAGCTCGGCCCGGACCCTGGCGGTCGAGTAGTCGTCGAAGCCCTCGGAGAAGCAGATGTTCTTGATGCCGACGCCGTAGCCGACGCCGCGCCGGACGGACTCGCCGTGGGTGGTCTGCGAGAGCCCGCCGGGCAGCGACCGCAGGTCGGCACCGGAGCGGGGCGGGGGCAGGGGCGAGGGCAGGGGCATGGCCTCCAGCTCGCGCAGCATGCCGGCGAGCGGCGCGGGCGAGTCGATGACCTGCCCGGTGATGAGCGACGAGCCCTGGGAGACGGCGTTGCGGACGCGGATCTCCACGGGCGACAGACCGCACGCCTCGGCCAGCCGGTCCATCTGCGACTCGTACGCGTAACACGCCTGCACCGCGCCGAAGCCGCGCATGGCCCCGCACGGCGGGTTGTTGGTGTAGACGCCGGTCGCGTCCACCCGCACGTTCGGCACCACGTACGGGCCGACGCCCAGCGAGGCGGCGTTGCCCACGACGGCGGGGGAGGAGGAGCAGTATGCGCCGCCGTCGAGCAGGATGTCGGCCTTGACGTAGACGAGCCGCCCGTCGCGGGTGGCGCCGTGCTCGTAGCGCATCCGCGCCGGGTGCCGGTGCACGTGGCCGAAGAACGACTCCTCGCGGCCATAGACGATCTTGACGGGGCGGTTCAGGCGCAGCGCCAGCATGCAGGCGTGCGCCTGCATGGACAGGTCCTCGCGGGCGCCGAACGCGCCGCCCACGCCGGACAGCGTCAGCCGCACCTTCTCCGGTGGCAGCCCGAGGCAGGGCGCGAGCTGGTCGCGGTCCACGTGCAGCCACTGGGTGGCGATGAACAGGTCGACGCCGCCGTCCTCGGCAGGGACCGCCAGCCCCGACTCCGGCCCCAGGAACGCCTGGTCCTGCATGCCGACCTCGTACTCGCCGGTCACCACGACGTCGGCCTCGAAGGTGTCGCCCACCCGCACCGGCTGATATCTGACGACATTTCGGGACTTGCGGGGGTCGGTCACCGCGTCCCGCGGCTCGTAGTCCACCACGATCGCCGCCGCGGCCCGGCGCGCCGTCTCCGGATGGTCGGCCGCCACCAGCGCCACCGGCTCACCCTGGTAGCGCACCTCGTCGACGGCCAGCACCGGCTGGTCCTTCAGCTCCAGGCCGTAGTACTTCTCGCCCGGCACGTCCTCGTGCGTCAGCACGGCCAGCACGCCGGGCACGGCGAGCGCCGGCCCGATGTCGATCGACCTGATCCACGCCGACGGGTGCGGGCTGCGCAGCGTCACGCCCCACACCATGTCGTCGAGCCACAGGTCGGAGGCGTAGGCGAACTCGCCCGTCACCTTCAGCGTCGCGTCGGGGCGCCGCGCGCTCTCGCCGACGCCCGGTGTCCCGAGCGGCCGCGTCTCACGCGCCGTCCCCCTCGCCGTCTCCGTCACCCTTCGAGTAGAGCACCGCCGCCCGGGCCCTCCTATGCGTGAGAAGTGAAATCACCGTCCGCACTCGACCTGCGAACTTGTATATTCCTCCAAGTGCGCATCAGTGACCTGCTGGCCATCGAGGAGCTGGGTCTGCGGCTCCTCACCGGCGACCCCCGCGGGGAGTTCGACACCGTCCACATCACCGACCTGCCCGATCCCGGACGCTACCTGTCGGGTGGCGAGCTGGTGCTGACCGGGCTGCTGTGGCGGCACGGGCCCGCCGACTCGGCCGGGTTCGTCGGCGCGCTCGCCGCGGCCGGGGTGTCCGCCCTCGGCGCCGGCCAGGCCTGGCTCGGTCACGTCCCCGGCGACCTGGTGGCCGCCTGCGAGAGCGCCGGGCTGACGCTGCTGGAGGTGCCCACCGAGGTGTCCTTCCGCACCCTCGCCGACCTGGCCGGGCGCCGCCCGTCGGGACACCTGCCGGGCGACGTCCGCGACGCGCTCGGCCGGCACCGCCGCCTCGTCGCCGCCGTCGCCGAGGGCGGCGGCCTGCCGGAGCTGTTCGCGACGACCGCCGCCGAGCTCGGCGTCACGGGCGCGGTGCTGTCGGCCACCGGCCGGGTGATCGTGGGCGCCGCCGACGATCCGGCGCGGCTGGCCCGCGCCTACCTGACCGCCCCCCGGCTGCCCTGCCGCGCCGGGCGGCACACGCTCTTCGGCGTCGGCCGCGGTCACCGCGCCGCGGGCTGGGTGCTGGCCTGCGACGGTGACCTGATGGGCCGGGCCGACCTCGGCTACGAGCTGGCCGCCTGCGTGACGCTCGAACGCAGCCGCATGGAGGAGGGGCGCCGGGTGGAGCGGCGGCTGGCCGGCGAACTCGTCGCGGCCGCGCTCGCGGACACCGACCCGGCCGAGCTGAACGCCCGCCTGCGCACCTGCGGCATCGACGCCACCGAGCCGTACGCGGTGGTCAGCGCGGTGGCGAGCCCGGTGGCCGACGCGGCGAGAAGCGCGAGGGCGAACCCGGCGGTCAACGCGGTGACAAACGCGGGGAAGAGCCAGGTGGCCGTGAACGCGGTAAGAAGCGCGGGGGAGAGGGTGACCGGGCCGAGGCCGGACGTCACGCGCGGGCCGGATCCGGCGACGCTCGGAGGGCAGGCGCTGGAGGAACTGCTGGACGGCGAGGTCGTGGCGGCGGGCGCCGACGGCGCCGACGGCGCGATCGCGCTGGTGCCGCTGCGCGGCCTGACGGCCGGCGGCCTGGCGGAGCGACTGCGGCGGGGAGCCGGCGCGCTGGCGGCGCTGCCGGACGCCCGCCTGCGGGTGGGGCTCAGCGGCGCGCTGACCGGCGCGGCGGCGCTCAGGGGCGGCATCGAGGAGGCGGGCCACGCCAGGCGGGTGGCCGATGCCCGCGCCGACGCCGGTGGGGCGGACCTCGTGGTCACCAGTGACGAGATCTACACGCACGCGCTGCTGCTCGCCACGGTGCCGGGCGACGTGCGCCGCTCGTTCGCCGACCGGCTGCTCGCGCCGCTGCTCGACTACGACCGGCGCCACCAGTCGGACCTGGTGCGGACGCTGGGCACGTATCTCGACTGCGCCGGCTCGTGGAACTCCTGCGCGGCGCTGCTGCACGTGCACGTCAACACGGTGCGCTATCGGATCAGGCGGGTCGAGGAGCTGACCGGCCGCGACCTGTCGTCCATGGCGGACCGGGTCGACTTCTTCCTGGCGTTGCGGGCCGGGTGAGCCAGGCGAGGGAGAGCGGGGACACCGAACGGGCCGCGACGCCGGGCACCGGTGCCGCCGGTGTGCGGAGGCGGTGGCACCGGCCCGGAGGTTCGTGCGGACGCCCGCGCTCGTCAGACGGCCGGCGGTGGTGCGGCTAGCAGCAGAGAGGAATGTCGTAAGTCGCCATGATTCCACTTGAACCGGATGGAGACGAGTCGGCTGCCGCCGCCGTAGCATGGCCTGCGACGGTCACACTTGCCGTCAGCAAGGCAGCAAGTAGGGACAGGGCGATGCGCCTGCGCATGGGGGTTCTCCCTCGCCTATGGGTTGCTCGGACATCATCATCTCAGGGAGCGGGAGCTGTGACCACATCTGACCTGATCGGACTCCGCATCAAGACGGTAAGGCGGCAACGGGGCCTTTCGCAGGCACAGCTGGCACACCCGGAGTTGTCGGACAGCTACGTCTCCTTGATCGAGAGTGGCAAGCGTACTCCGACCCCCGCCGTTCTCGAACTGCTGGCCCAGAAGCTGGACTGCTCGCTCTCCTACCTCCTCAACGGCGTGACCGCCGAGCAGATGGAGGACATCGAGCTGTCGCTCGGCTACGCGAGGATGGCCCTGGAGAACGGTGAGGTCCAGGAGGCCCGCACCCGTTTCGCCGAACTGCTGGCGAACCATAACCTGGCAGGTTTGACATCTCTACGTCAAGACACCCAGTACGGGCTGGCGCTGGCGATGGAGGCGTGCGGAGAGCTCGGCGAGGCGATCTCCATGCTGCGCCGGCTGCAGGCCGAGGACCTCGGCCCCGACCGGCAGATCGACCTCGCCATCGCCCTGTGCCGCGTCTACCGGCTCAGTGACCGGCTCAGCGACGCCATCAAGGTCGGCGAGGCCATCCTCGGCGGCTCGGCGCGGCCCACCTGGACCGACGGGCTGGTCGAGCTGGGCGCGACCCTCCTCGGCGCCTACCTGCTCAGCGGCGACCTGCTGCGCGCCCGGCAGTTCGCGGCCGAGCTGCTCAACGCGGCCGACATGCTGGGCACGCCCAGGGCGATCGTCGCCGCCTGCTGGAACGCCGCCGCCGTCGCTGAGAGCACCGGCCACGGCGAGGAGTCGCTGACCTTCGCCGAGCGCGCCCTGGCCATCCAGTCGGAGAACGGCCAGCCCCGCGGCCTCGCCCGCACCCGCGTCGCGTACGCGAGCCTGAAGCTGCGCGTCCGCCCCGAGGCCGTCGACGAGGTGCGCGGCCTGCTGCTGCGGGCTGAGGAGGAGCTGGCGCAGACGTCCGCGAGCACCCTCGACAGGGCCAACACCCGGGTGGAGCTGGCCCGTGCCGAGCTGGTGGCGGGCGACTTCGAGCGGGCCGTCGGCCACGGCCGCGCCGCCCAGGACCTGCTGCCGGGCACGGCCCGGGCGCAGGAGGCCGAGGCCCACCTGCTGCTGAGCCGCGCCTACGCCGGGCTGAGCAGGCCGCACGACGCCGAGCGCGAGCTGGCCGCGGTCCGCGACTGGCTGACGCCGCTGCCCGACTCCCGCCGCGAGGCGGGCACCTGGTACGCCGCGGCCGAGACCATGGAGCAGCTCGGCGACGCCGACGGCGCCACGGAGGCCTACCAGCGCGCCCTCGCCTGCGTGGGGCTGTAGCGGGGGAGGGACCGGGCGGTGGCGTGGGTAGCCTTGGGGGTGTCATGAAGAGATCCCCTCTCGCGGCGCTCACCGCGATCCTCGCCGCCCTGTTCCTGCTCGGCACGGCCGGGCCGGCCCTCGCACACGACGCGCTCAAGAGCAGCGACCCGGCCAAGGACTCCACCGTCAAGAAGGTGGAGAAGGTGACGCTGGAGTTCACCGCCCGGGTCCGCATGCCGATCGTCGTCGTGCGCGGCCCCGGGGACGAGCAGCACCATCTCGGCAAGCCGGAGCTCGACGGGTCCGTGGTGACCCAGGAACTCAAGGGCGCTCTGCCCGACGGCGCGTACACGATCGCCTACCGGGTCGTCTCCTCCGACGGACACCCGATCGAGGGTGAGATCCCGTTCACCGTCAAGGGCGCCACCCCGTCGGCCACCCCGTCCGTCGCCGACGGCGCGGCCCCCGCCGCCGACCCGACCGCGGCGCCCACTGCGGCGCCCTCGGCCCCGACCGCGCAGGGCAGCGCGGTCGCGCCGACGGAGGCCGCGATGGAGGAGCGGAGCACGGGTGCGACCTTCCCCGTCTGGCTGCTCGTCGTCGTCGGAGCCCTGGCCGGCATCGGCATCGGCCTCGTCCTCAGCATGCGGAAGAAGCGCACGTGACCAGGGCCGCGCGTCTGGCGCTCGCCGCGGCCGGAGCGGCGATCGCCGGTCTGGTCATCGCCATGATCGCCGGTGGCGCGGCCTTCCCCCGCATCATCCCCGGCCTGCCCGACGCCGGCGCGGTCACCCGCTGGGGCCTGCCGTTGTCCCAGCTGACCATGGACGTGGCCGGCGTGCTCACCGTCGGCCTGCTGCTCATGGCCGCCACCCTGCTGCCCGGCGACAAGGGCGTGCTCGGCAAGGCCGCGACCGGCTACGTCCGGGCCGCCTCGTGGACCGGCCTCGCCTGGTCGGCCGCGGCGTTCGCGACGCTGGTGTTCGGCATGGCCGAGACCGCCGCCATGCCGGTCGGCGAGGTGCTGCTCAACGGCGCCTACCTCAACAGCTACGCCACCCAGACCAGCCAGGGCGTCGCGCTGACGCTCGTGGTGCTGTTCGGCCTGGCGATCGCGCTGTTCGCGCGCGGCTCCATCACGGCGGGCGCGGCGCTCGGGCTGCTGGTGTTCGCGCTGGCGACGCTGCTACCGCCCACGCTCACCGGCCACGCCTCCTCCTCCCCCAACCACGGCCTGGCCACCACCGCCCTGTCGCTGCACGTGGTCTCGCTGTCCCTGTGGGTCGGCGGGCTCGTCGTGCTGGCGCTGCACGCCGTGCGCGGCGCGCCGCAGCTCGACCTCGCCGCCGCCCGCTTCTCCCGGTTCGCCCTGTGGTGCTACGTGGCCGTGGGCGCCTCCGGGGTGTTCAGCGTGCTGGCCCGGCTGACCGCCCTGTCCGACCTGTGGACGTCGGCCTACGGCGTCCTCATCGTGGCCAAGGTCATCGCGTTCGTGCTGCTCGGCTACGCCGGGTGGTGGCACCGGGAGCGCACGCTCGGCGCGCTCGCCAAGGGCGGGTCGGGCGCGTTCACCCGGCTGGCGGGCGGCGAGGCGCTGCTCATGCTCGCCACCGTCGGCCTGGCGGTCGCGCTGTCGCGCACCCCGCCGCCGCCCTCCAGCCTGCCCGCCGACCGCGCCTTCGAGCTGCTCGGCTACCCGGTGCCGCCGCCGATCTCGCTGGCCAACATCTTCTCCCTGTGGTGGCTCGACCTGTTCTTCGCCCTGGTCGCCGCTCTCCTGGGCGGCCTGTACGCGGCCGGGGTGATCAGGCTCCGGCGCCGGGGCGACTCCTGGTCGTGGGGCCGCACCGCCTCCTGGTTCGCCGGCGTGGTCATCCTCGTCTTCGCCACCCAGAGCGGCCTGGCCCGCTACGCGAAGGTCATGTTCGACGTCCACATGATCGAGCACATGACGCTGGCCATGATCGTGCCGATCCTCCTGGTGCTGGGCGGCCCGGTCACGCTCGCGCTGCGGGCGCTGAAGCCCGCCGCCCGGCGCGGCGACAGGGGGCCGCGCGAGTGGCTGACGACCATCCTGCACAGCAGGTTCGTCCGGATCGCCGGCCATCCCGCCATCGCCACCGCGATCTTCATCGCGTCGACGTACGCGCTGTACTTCACGCCGCTGTTCGCCTCCGCGATGCAGGAGCACCTCGGCCACATCTGGATGACGCTGCACTTCCTCATCAGCGGCTCGCTGTTCTTCTGGGTGATCATCGGTGTCGACCCGGGGCCGCACCGCCTGCCGTACGTGGGCAAGCTGCTGGTCCTCTTCGTCACCATGCCGTTCCACGCCTTCTTCGGCGTCGCGCTCATGATGACCGGCACCGTCATCGCGGCCGACTGGTACGACCAGCTCGGCCGCACCTGGGGCGGGCCGCTGCTGGAGGAGCAGCAGAACGGCGGGGCGATCGCGTGGGGGTTCGGCGAGATCCCGACCCTGATGGTGCTGCTGGCCATCGCCGTGCAGTGGTACCAGGACGAGGACCGCACGGCCCGGCGCGCCGACCGCAAGGCCGACCGCGGCTCGGGCGGCGACGTCGAGCTCGACTCCTACAACGCCTACCTGGCCCGCCTCAACCGCGCCGACAAGGCCGACCAGGCCGAGTAGCCGTTCGGTCACGGCAATCTGTCTTCCCACCGCATGGCTCGAACCCGGCGGGTAGCCTTGCCGCAAGGGGAGAAGGGCATCACCCCCGCAGTGGTGTGCGCATGACCTGAGGGGGGTTGCGCGCAGCGCTCGCGGGAGCGCCGGCTGGGGAGCGGCGGGGATCCGGGGTGCCCGGGAAGGCGGGATCAGTTGGCGGAGGAGACCCGCATGCGCGAGGGGGGAAGCCTCGCCGAGACACTCGAGAGCAGGCTCGCCCAATGGTCGGGGCGCACCGGCATCCGTGTCGAGATCTGGGCGCTGCCCTCCTCCGACGCGCCCGCGCCCATCGCCCGGGCGGTGCTCGCCGTGCTGGACGACGCCCTGGCCAACGTCGAGCGGCACAGCGGCGCCGGCACCGTGTCGATCGCGGTGACCGTCGGCCGCGGCGGGTTGCGCATGACGGTGAGCGACCACGGACAGGGATTCAACCTGGGCCCGACGGGGCCGGGCATCGACCGGATGCGGGCCGCGTTCGCCGCCGTCGGCGGCACCGTGTCGGTCAACAGCGTCCTCGGTGAGGGCACCACCGTGACCGGGGTGGTGCCCAGACGGGGTGATCGGGAGAGGTGACGCTCACGGCAGGGTGAGGATCTCGCTGCCGTTCTCGGTCACCACGATCGTGTGCTCGAACTGGGCCGTGCGCTTGCGGTCCTTGGTGACGGCCGTCCAGTTGTCGGGCCAGATCTCGTACTCGATCGTGCCGAGGGTCAGCATCGGCTCGATCGTGAACGTCATGCCGGGCACCAGCTCCACCCGCAGCGACGGGTCGTCGTAGTGCGGCACCATCAGCCCCGAGTGGAACGTCGTGCCGATGCCGTGCCCGGTGAAGTCGCGCACCACCCCGTAGCCGAAGCGCTTGGCGTAGGCCTCGATGACCCGGCCCACCACGTTGAGCTGGCGGCCCGGCGCGACCGCCTTGATGGCGCGCATCGTCGCCTCGCGGGTGCGCTCGACCAGCAGCCGCGACTCCTCGTCGACGTCGCCCACGCAGAACGTGGCGTCGGTGTCGCCGTGCACGCCGCCGATGTAGGCGGTGATGTCGACGTTGACGATGTCGCCGTCGCGCAGGACGGTGTCGTCGGGGATGCCGTGGCAGATGACCTCGTTGATCGAGGTGCACAGCGACTTGGGGTAGCCCTTGTAGCCGAGCGTGCTCGGGTAGGCCTTGTGGTCGAGGAGGAACTCGTGGCCGATCCGGTCGAGCTCGTCGGTGGTGATGCCCGGCCGGACGTGCCTGCCGACCTCTTCGAGGGCCTGGGCGGCGATCCTGCCGGCGACGCGCATCCGCTCGATCGTCTCCGGGGTCTTGACGTCGGACTCGCCGGTCTTGGGGCGCTTCTTTCCGACGTACTCCGGCCGCTCGATGTGGGCCGGGACCTTGCGCACGGGCGAGACTCGCCCTGGCTGGAGCAGTGTCGTCATGAAACACGAGTGTACGGGGCAGAATAAGGCCCGTGAGCGATGGCCAGTGGTGGTTCTGCCTCAAGCACATGCGCGTCGAGCCCGAACAGGGCTGCCCCAACAAGGACCGTATGGGCCCCTATCCGACCGAGCAGGAGGCCGCCGGCGCCCTGCAGCGGGCGGCCGACCGCAACAAGGCGTGGGAGGAGGCCGACGCCGACGACGAGTGACGCGCGCCCGGCCTCGGCCGAGCCTGACCCGGTGCCGCTCAGGCGACGACGGCGTACGCCCGCACCGGGAAGGTGCCCATGCCCGCCACCATCGGCGGGGCGGCGTGAAACCGGAAGCCCTCGTCGGGCAGCGCGGCCAGCCCCGTCAGGTGCTCGACCAGCGGGATGCCGGCGCCGAGCAGGATCGTGTGCGCGGGTCGCTCGCCGCGCGGCGGCGTGTCGTCGATGTTCAGCGAGTCGATGCCGACGAGCGCCGCGCCCTGCTCGGCCAGCCACCGCGCCGACTCGGGCGCGAGGTAGGGGTGGCCGTGCAGATACTCCTCGGTGCCGAAGTGGCGGTCCCATCCCGTGTGGATGAGCACGGCCCGGCCGCGCACGTCGAGCCGGTCGTCGATCAGCACCCGCCTGCCGTCCCGTTCCGGCGCCCGCACGACGAGGCCCGGCAGGTCGGCGAGCCTGTCGATCGGCACCTGTGACAGGTCGGCCCCGCTCGCGTAGCGGTGGTGGGGCGTGTCCAGATAGGTGCCGGTGTTGGCCGCCAGGGTGATCGTGCCGATCTCGAACTCCGTGCCCGGCGCGTACACCTGCCGCGAATCCTCACGGCTCAGGTGCGTGCCGAGCACCGGTCCCGGCACGCCCGGGTAGGTGACCATCCCCGCCACGATGCGGTGGCTCAGCTCCACGATCATCGGGCGGCTCCCAGCCGGGCGAGCTTCACCAGCGACACGGCGCCGATCGCGGCCCAGATCAGGTTGAGGCCCGCCGACGGCCAGGCGTCGTTGTGGGCGCTGTTGACCATGAGGGCTGCCGAGCCCACGAGGTTGAGGGCCTGGTACGACGCGCTGTCGCCGGACATGCGCGCGGCGGAGACCATGCCGTAGCCCACCACGAGCAGACCCGCGCCGATCCAGCCGATGGCGTCGAGGAGGAGATCCATGCACCTATTGTCCGAATTTCTCGCGCTAAAGCGCAATTAAAGACATCTAAACCATGGCGTAAGCTCGCCTGTATGGACATCGACCCAAGGCGGCTGCGGGTGCTGCACGAGGTCGCCCGCCGCGGCGGGGTCATGCGCGCGGCCGAGGCGCTCTTCCTCACCCCCTCCGCTGTCTCCCAGCAGCTCGCCCAGCTGGAGCGCGAGGTCGGGCTCGCCCTCATCGACCGCTCCCAGCGCCGCGTCTCCCTCACCCCGGCGGGCCGGGTCCTGGCGGGCTACGCCGAGCGGGTCGAGGAGGAGCTGGCCGAGGCCCGGCGCGAGCTCACCCGCTTCACCGAACGGCTGGCCGGCCCCGTGCGGATCGCCGCCTTCCCCACGGTGATCACGCACATGCTGGTGCCCGCCCTGCGCGACCTCGCCACGCGACACCCGAAGATCATCCCCGTCATCCACGAGGTCTACGGCCAGCCCGCCCTCCAGGAGCTGCGGCTCGGCGCCGTGGACGTGCTCATCACCGAGCGGGACATGAGCCTTCCCGTGCTGTCGCAGCCGTCGCTGGCCACCCGCCCCCTGTACGTCGACGAGTACCGCATCGTGGTGCCTCCCGACTGGCCCGACCCGCCCCGCTCCGTGGCGGACCTGGCCGACGTGCCGTGGGTGGCCGGCGAGCCCGAGCAGGCGTGCGGCCAGGCGCTGGACCGGCTCGCCGGGCTGCACGGTTTCGAGCCGCGCAAGGTGCACGTCATCACGGAGTTCGGCCCGACGCTGGCGCTGGTGGCGGCGGGGCACGGCGTGGCGATCGTGCCCACGCTGGCCCTGCTCGACGTGCCCGAGGGTGAGGTACGGGTGAGCGAGCTGCGCGACGTGGGGGCGCGCAGTCTCGACGCCGTGACCCGGGTCAGCCGTACCAGGTCGGGTGAGCCCGACCCGGTGCAGGCGGTCGTGATCGGCGCGATCGAGGACGCCACCGCCGCCCTGGAGGCCTCGCTGAAGGGCCACCTGGAGCCCACCTGACCGCCCGCCCGCCCCGTCGCACAGGTCAGTCGTGCACCCGGGGGCCGGTGAGCCGTTCGAGGAGGACGGCGAGGCGCTCGCGCAGGCCCGGCTGCCGTGGCAGCTCACCCGCGGCGGCGCTGACCAGGTGCTGGGCGCCGTCGAAGGTCAGCGGCCCGCCGGACGGCACGGCGATGGCGTCGTGCGCCAGCCCCGCGAGCTCCGTGTCGCCGCCCTTCAGGGCCAGGATCGTCGCCCCCGTACGGCGGGCGTCGTCCACCCGTTCGAGCAGCGGCACCGGCGCCTGACACTCGGCCACCACGAACAGCGTCTCCCCGCGCCCCGCACGCTGGATGCGGTCGAGCCCGACGCGCAGGTGGGCGGGCGCGCCGGCGGGCGGCTGCCAGCGGACCAGCGTGGGGGCGAGCTGCGGCAGGCCGGACAGCCGGGCCTCGTCGCCGAGGTGCGCGGTCAGGTGCCACGGCTCGTCGTCGGGCGTGCCCACCAGCAGCAGCCCGCCTGCGGAGCGGGTGGCCCGCAACGCCCGGCCGAACTCGCGGGTGCGTTCGAGCCAGCCGGTGTCGGCGAGGACCTCGCGGAGGAAGGCGACCGAGCCGGCGTCCATGCAACCTCCTGCGTCGACCGGCCAGCCCTGGCCGGAGGGAGCCACTGACCCATACTGCACGACGGGCGCCGCGCCGGCGGCGTTTTCGCTACCCGCCTGACTCGCGGCGGGATTCGCTGTCATTTCGGGCCTTGACAGCAGGTTACCGCCGGGTAACGATCGGGGCGCGGCGCCGCCGGTCCCCCATGAGCGATCCCCCCGGAGAGGGGCGGCACATGACCCTTCGTGTCCGCGTCAGCGTGTTCTCGATCCTCTTACTCCTCGCGTCGCTCGCCGTGTCCGTCGGCGCGACGCCGGCCCGCGCGGTGACGGCGGGAGACGTCGTCTCCGCCCGGCCCACCACCGTCTACCTCCTGCCCGGCAAGCTGCTGGAGGTCCCGGTCAACGCCTGGCACGTGCTCTACCGCTCCACCTCCGCCACCGGAGCGCTGAACACGGTGTCCGGCACCGTGCTCGTGCCCAAGGCGTCCTACGCCCTCGGCAAGCGGCCCATCGTCGGCTACGCCACCGGCACCCATGGGCTCGGCGACCAGTGCGCCCCGTCGGCCAGCATGCGCGAGGGCCGCGAGGCGGAGCTGGCATTCGTCAGCCTCCTGCTGCTCAAGGGCTTCGCCGTGGCCGTCACCGACTACGAGGGCCTCGGCACGCCCGGCACCCACACCTACATGGCGGGCGTGTCGCAGGGCCACGCCGTGCTCGACTCCATCAGGGCCGCCGTCCGGGTCCCCGGCTCCGGCCTGTCCGCCGCCGCGCCCGTCGCCGTCATGGGCTACTCGCAGGGCGGCGCGTCGGCGGGCTGGGCGGCGCAGCTCCAGCCCTCGTACGCGCCCGAACTCCGGCTCAAGGGCGCGGCCGCCGGCGGCGTGCCCGCCGACCTGCGGGCCGTCGCCGCCCACCTGGAGGGCGGGCCCGACTTCGGCCTGGCCGCCGCGGCGGGTGTCGGGCTGGACGCCGCCTACCCCGAACTGGACCTGGAGGCCGACCTCAACGAGCGGGGCCGTGCACTCATGGCGGACGCCGCCGACGACTGCGTGGGCGACCTGGACAAGCTCGCCGGGTTGCGCTTCTCCGACCTGAGCCCGGTGGACCTGCTCAACCAGCCCAAGTGGCAGGCCCGCCTCATCGAGAACCGGCTCGGCACGCTGACGCCTCGGGTCCCGGTCTTCCTCTACCACGGACGGGGCGACCAGATCATCCCGTACGCGGTGGGGCAGACGCTGCGCTCGGAGTACTGCCAGGCGGGCGTGAACACGCGGTGGGTGTCGCTGCCGGCACCCGACCACGTGACGGGCGCCGTGGAAGGCGGGCCGCTGGCCGTCGAATGGCTGACGCTCCGCCTGCTCGGCCTGCCCGCGTTCGGCAACTGCTGATCGCCACGCGACCATCGGGCCCGGCGGGTGACCGACGGGCCCGACGCGGTGTGACGGCGCCCGGAACCCTGGAAGATCACCGGAGAGCGCCGAAGCCCGCCGCAGGGACGCCCTGGCGCCGGCTTCGCACCCGCCCGGGTGTCCCTGCGGAGGGTGGTGGGGTAGGCGGCTGGCATCATCGGGGATATGACTGACGTTAACGGGCTTACCATCGGCATCCTCGGCGGCACCGGAGACCAGGGCAAGGGCCTCGCGCGGCGTTTCGCGGTGGCCGGCCACCCCGTCCTGATCGGGTCGCGCAACGCCCAGCGGGCCCAGGAGGCGGCCGACTCCATCGGATCCGGCGCACGGGGGGCGGAGAACGCCGTGGTCGCCGCCGAGGCCGACATCGTGATCGTCGCGGTGCCGTACGAGGGGCACAAGGCGCTGCTGGAGTCGGTGCGCGCGGAGCTGGCCGGGAAGATCGTGGTCGACTGCGTGAACCCGCTCGGCTTCGACAAGCAGGGCGCCTACGCGCTGCCCGTCGAGGAGGGCAGCGCCGCCCAGCAGGCCGCCGCCGTGCTGCCCGACAGCCGGGTGGTGGCGGCGTTCCACCACGTGTCGGCCGTGGTGCTCATGGACCCGTCGGTGGACAAGGTGGACCTGGACGTGCTCGTGCTGGGCGACGACCGGGAGGCGACCGATCTGGTGCAGGCCCTGGCGTCGGTCATCCCGGGCGTGCGGGGTGTCTACGGCGGGCGGCTGCGCAACGCCTTCCAGGTGGAGGCGCTGACGGCCAACATCATCTCGGTCAACCGCCGCTACAAGGCGCACGCCGGTATCCGCGTCACCGACATCTGACCCGCCGGGTCACCCACCCGCCCATCCGCCGTCGCCTGTCACTCGCCGCCTGCCTGGCGGCGGGGTCGTCCCCTTCCGGTCGTCTCCCTCGCGGTCGTCCCCTTCGCGGTCGTCCCCTTCGCGGTCGTCCGCCGCACGGGAGCCGGTGGGGGTGGGGGTGGGGCGGTCAGAGCCAGCCGGCGTCCTCGGCGATGCGGACGGCGTCGAGCCTGTTGCGCGCGCCGGTCTTGGTGATCGCGCCCGTCAGGTAGTTGCGCACCGTCCCCGCCGACAGGTGCAGCCGGGCGGCGATCTCCTCGGCCGACGCCCCTCGCGCGGCCTCCCGCAGGACCGTCGTCTCGCGAGGGGTCAGCGGGCTCTCGCCGTACTCCAGGGCCGCGGACACCAGCTTGCCGTCCAGCACCCGCAGCCCGGCGGCGGTCCGCCTGACGGCGTCGGCGAGCCGCTCGCCCGGCGCGTCCTTCACCAGGAACGCCTCGATGCCCGCTTCCAGCGCCCGGCGCACCTGCCCGGGCCGTCCCAGGGCGGTGAGCACGAGGATCCGGCACGACGGCAGCCGGGGGCGGAGCGCGGCCGCCGCGGTGATGCCGTCCATCACCGGCAGGTCGATGTCCACGATCGCGACGTCGGGCCGGGCGGAGAGCGCAGCCGGGACGATCTCGTCCCCTCGCGTCACCTCCGCGACCACCTCGATGTCGGGCTCCAGGCGCAGCAGGGCCGACAACGCGGCCCTGATCATGTGCATGTCCTCGGCGAGCAGTACCTTGATCATGCCGGCACCTCCACCACCAGCCGGAATCCGCCGGTGCCGGTGGGCGCCGCCTCCAGCGTGCCGCCGGCCTGGGCGGCGCGTTCGGCCAGCCCCGTCAGTCCGCCCCCGCGGCGCACCGACCCGTTCACGCCCACGTCGGACGAGGGGCCGTTCGGGGTGGTGCCGTCGTTGACCACGAGCAGCCGCGCCGTGCCGTCGCGGACGGACGTGCTGATCGTGCAGGTGGTGGCGTCGCTGTGGCGCAGCAGGTTCGTGACGGCCTCGCGCACGGCCCAGGCGAGGGCCTCCTCCGAACGCCTGGGCAGCGGGACGCCGGCCAGGTGCGCCTGGCACGCCACGCCCGCCGACTCCAGCAGCGCCACGGCCCGGTCCGTCTCGCCCGCCAGGGACAGCTCCCGGTAGCCGCGGGCCACCCGCCGGACGTCCTGCACCGCCTCCCTGGCGACCTCCACCAGCTCGCCCACCTCCGCGCCGGCCGCCTCGGGGTCGCGGTCCACGAGGCGGCGGGCCAGGTCGCCCTTCAGCGCGATGGCGGTGAGGCTGCGGCCGAGCCCGTCGTGCAGGTCGCGCGAGATGCGCAGCCGCTCCTTCAGCACCGCCGCCTCCGCCAGTCCGGCCCTGGCCCGCTCCAGCTCGTACGTCACGCGCACCAGCCGGACCAGGGCGTAGATCATGCCGCCGGTGACGGGCACGGTGAGGCCGTAGAAGAGCGCGACCACCGCGTTCGCCGAGACGGCCAGGACCCCGGACGTGCTGTACAGCGTCATGAGCCCGACGATCGGCCCGGCGAACCGCAGCGGCAGCGCCACCAGCACGGTCCCGGCGAGCATGGGGGCCGCGACTCCCGACCAGCCGCCGGGCAGCAGCAGGTCGGGCAGGTACGTGGCGACGGCCTGCAGCACGAGCGTCAGCGGGAACAGCGGGGGCCGCTCGTCGCGCAGCCCCGCCCGCATGTTGAGCGAGTGGGTCGCCACCACGCCGAGGATCGCACCGGTCGCCAGCAGGCCGTTGCGCGGGCTGACCGCGAAGTAGAGCAGCCCGATGAAGGTGTACGCGACGGAAACCGCGGTGATCAGCACGCGGGCGAGCCGCTGAGCGGAGGAGGAGGTCATGGCCAGGCCAGTATGGCGGAGATGCCCGGGATACGCCCCCTATGACCTGCGCGGTTCCCACCGGAACCACAGCCGCAGCCCGACCAGCCCGACCACCGCCCAGACCGCCAGGTTCAGGACGGGAGCGGCCACCGCCCCGCTCCGCATGGCGTCCACCACGGCCGCGGTGGGCAACAGGCCGAACAGCGTACCCGCCCACGAGGGCAGCACCTCGAGGATCGGCCCCATCGCGCCCGCCCCGACGCCGCACAGCAGGAACACCGGCACGCAGGCGGGGGCCGACAGCTCGGCGCGCGGGACCGCGGCCGTGTAGGCGGCGCCGAGCGTCGCCATCACGGCGGAGCCCGCCACGGCGGCCCCGGCGAACAGCAGCGGATCGGCCGGGAAGGGCACGTCGGCGGCGAACCGCACCGTCACGGTGCACACGACGATCACGACGACGGTCTGGGTGACCGTGCTGGCGATCTGACCCGCCAGGATCTGCCCGTCGGTCAGCATGGTCGTCCGCAGGCGCTTGAGCACGAGCTGGTCGCGCCGCGTGGTCAGCGCGACGTTGATGTTCATGAACGCGGTGATCGCCAGCATGATCGCGATCGTGCCGGGGTAGAACTGGGCGGCCGCCGCCGCCCCCTCGGGTCGTACGTGGCGCATGAGCAGCGGCAGCCCGATGCCGATGCCCAGGGGAGTCACGACGGAGGCGACCAGCATGGCGCGGTCGCGCCAGAACAGCCGGGTGCCGAGACGGTAGGTGGCGGCGAGGCTCATCGGGCGCTCCTGGGCAGGTCGAGGAAGAGGTCTTCGAGCGTGGCCGTGCGGACCTCCAGGCCCGCCAGCCGCAGGCCGTGTTCGGCGGCCCAGCCGAGCAGCGTCTGCGCCGCCAGGTCGGGGTCCTCGGCCCGGCACACGGCGTGGTCGCCCTCCATCGTCACGGCCAGCGGCAGCTCGGCGGGATGCACGCCGGGCGGCAGCCGGAAGGCGACCCGGCCGCTGCTCGCGGCGAGGGTCTCGGCCATCCCGCCGGAGGCGACGATCTCGCCCGCGTCCATGATCGCCATGCTGGAGGCCAGCCGCTGGGCCTCGTCGAGGTAGTGGGTGGTCAACAGGACCGCGGTGCCCTGCCCCGCCAGGCCGCGCACCGTCTCCCAGGTGTCGCGCCGGGCCTCCGGGTCCATCCCGGCGGTCGGCTCGTCCAGGAACAGCACGTCGGGACGGCCCAGCAGCGCCAGCGCCAGGTCGAGGCGCCGCTTCTCGCCTCCGGAGAGCTGGCGGACCCTGGTGCGGGCCCGGTCCGCCAGGCCGACCAGCTCCAGGGCCTCCTCGCGGGGCCGGGCGGCCGCGGTGAAGTCACGCCAGGTGTCGACGGTCTGGGCCACCGTCAGGTCGGGGAAGAACCCGGCCTCCTGCAGCATGACGCCCAGACGCTCCCGCACGGCCGCGCGGTCGGCCACCGGGTCGAGGCCGAGCACTCGCACCGTGCCCGCGTCGGGCCGCTGGAAGCCCGCCAGCACCTCGACCGTCGTGGTCTTGCCCGCGCCGTTGCGGCCCAGCAGGGCGAAGATCTCTCCGGCGGCCACCTCGAACGAGACGCCCCGCACCGCCTCGAACCCGCCATGGCTCTTCCTGAGCCCGTCCACCCGAATGGCTGTCATGCCCACGACTCTTCCGGGTCGAGTCCGCGGTGGACAGTGAAGAATTCACGACCTGCGCGACAGCGTGAGCAGCGCGTCGGTGACCGCCTCCGGATCGACGAGCTGGTGCAGGTGGGAGCCGGGCACCCTGGTCACGGGCCAGCCGCGCCGCTGCGCCTCCCGCGCCACCTCCTCGTACGGCGGGCCGTACCACAGGCACGAACACCGCACCTCGTCCCAGCCCGCCGGCACCGGAACGGGCTGCGTGTAGTAGCCGAGCGGCAACCGCGGCTGCTCGGCCACCACCACGGCCCGCACGGCCGGGTCGGGCAGCAGGGCCGCGACGTCCGCGTCGCTCCACCAGTCGGTCCACCGGGGCAGCACCCCGCTCTCGCCGGCCAGCTCGCGCAGGAACGGCAGGAATCCCGCCTCGGCCGTCGGCACGAGGCCGGCCGAGGGCGGCAGGCGGGCCTCGGCGAAGACGCACGCCACCACCCGGTCGCCCAGCCCTTCCTTCACCACCGGCGCGAACAGCCCCGCGTTGCTGTGCGCGACCAGCACGATCGGGGTGCCGGGCGCCTTCGCGGGCGGCGTCCCGGGCGCCGCCTCCGGCGCGGTTTCCCGAAGGGTGGCCCGCACCGCCTCCACCACGCGCGGCCAGTAGGGCGGGCCGTCCGAGGTCACCCGGGTCAGGTCGGGCACCACGGCGGCGTGGCCCCGGCGCTCCAGGGCCGCGGCCACCGGCGCCCAGGTCGCCGGCCCCACGGCCGGGCTGTGCAGGAGGAGGAAGGTCGTCGTCATGCCTCAAGGCTGGCGCAACCGGTCCGGCGCCGACGGCCGTGTCAGCTCAGGGCGGAGCTCCGGCGCAGGGTGGAGCACCAACCCCCCCGGCGCCCGCGCGGTGCCCCGGCCGCTCGTGGAGCGTCGGCGGCCGGGAGGCGTCAGGTGGAGCGTCAGACGATGAGGGCGTGGCGCGAGTTCCCTCGCCGGGTTCCGTCGTAGGCGTGCCAGGCGGCGGCCAGGTCGCGCACCGCCGCCGACAGTTCCTCGCGGGGGAACAGGAAGTGCAGCCGCATGTGGTCGGCGTGCCCGCCGAGCGGGTCGAACGCCCGTCCGGGCGGCACCGCCACCCCGTGGCGCAGCGCCACCTGGGAGAAGGAGTCCACGTCGCCGCGCGGCACCCGTACCCAGAGCGTCTGACCGCCGAGCGCCGGCTCGAACGACCACGACGGCAGGTGCGTGCGCAGCAGCTCGCACAGGTGGTCGTGGCTCTCGCTCAGCGCCCGGACCCGTACCGGCCGGATCTCCGCCAGCCGCCGCAGCAGCGCCGCGGCGGCGAGCTGGCTCAGCGCCTCGCCGCCCAGGTCGTGCACGGCGCGCAGCCGCGCCAGCCGGGAGATCAGCGGGGCCGAGGCGCGGATCCAGCCGACCCGCAGCCCGCCCCACACCAGCTTGCTCATCGACCCGATCGTGATCACGTGCTCGCCGGTGGCGTAGGAGGCCACCGGCGGAGGGGTGTCGCCGGAGAAGCACAGCTCGGCGCACGCCTCGTCGTCGACCAGCGGGATGTCGTGCCCGGCGGCCAGCCGCGCCAGCCGCCTGCGGTCGCCGGCTCCCATGACGGACCCGGTGGGGTTGCTCGCGGTCGGCACCGCGTAGACCAGCGCGGGCCGCTCGCGCGGCGCCTCCGCCGGCGCGGGCCGTTCGCGCGCCACGCCGGCCGGGACGGGCGACCCGCCGGGTCCGGCCGGGCCGGCCAGGGACACGGGCCGGACCACCGCGGCGGCGTGCCGGAACACCTCCAGCGCCCCCGGGTACGTCGGCGACTGGGTGAGCACCGTGTCGCCGGGCGACACCAGCAGCCCCGCCAGCAGCGTGAGCGCCTGCTGCGCCCCCGTCGTGACCAGGATCTCCGACGCGGTCGTGGGCAGCCCACGGCCTCGGTAGTAGGCGGCCAGCTCCTCGCGCAGCTCCGCGAGGCCCGCCGGGTGGTAGCCCATGTCGCGCACGGTCGAGAGCCGTCCGGCGCCCTCCTGGTAGGCCTCCAGCAGCTCCGGCGGGGGGCCGTCCGGCGCGGCGCAGGTCAGCAGCCGCACGCCGTCCGGCGGGTGCAGGATGTGTTGCAACAGCGGGTTGGCCACCACGCCGTCGGCCGTCCGGGTGGCGGGCAGCTCCATCGGGGCCACCCTGGTGCCGCTGCCCTGGCGGCGCGTGACCCGGCCCTCCTGCTGCAGCAGGTCGTACGCGGCCACCACCGTGCCCCGGCCCACGGCCAGCCGCCGCGCCAGCGTCCTGTCGGGCGGCAGCGGCATGCCCGAAGCCAGCACCCCGTCGTCGATCAGCGCCCGGAACCGGGCCGCCAGCAGCAGATAGAGCGGCCCCCGTCCGGACGCCCACCGCCCGAGCAGGTCGACAAGGTCATCCATATTGGCCCCATTCATGAACCAATTGTGCGTCATTGGATCTGACATCCGGCACTTTTTCCGGACATCCTGGTGGCATGACCCCACTCCGTCCCGAAACCCGGACCGTCCACCTGCCCCAGCCGCCGGTCGAGCACAGCCGCCCGATCACCATGCCGCTCTACCAGACCTCCGGGTTCGTCTTCGACGACCCCGCGGTGATGGCGGAGGCGATGGGGCGCCCCGACGGTCCGTTCGTGTACGGCCGCTACAGCAACCCCACCGTGCGTTCCCTCGAGCAGGCCGTGTCGGACCTGGAGGGGGGCGCCGGCGCCGTCGCCACCGGATCCGGCATGGGCGCGATCAACACCGTGCTGCTCGGCCTGCTCAAGCCGGGCGACCACCTCATCGCGCAGAAGTCGCTGTACGGCGGCACGGCCGCGATGCTCAACGACCTGGTCGCCAGGTTCGGCGTCACCGTCACCCACGTCCCCGAGCACGACCCCGACGCGCTGCGCGCCGCCGTGCGGCCCGAGACCAGGCTCGTCTACCTGGAGACCATCTCCAACCCGATGACCCTGGTCGCCGACCTGCCCGCCATGTGCGCGGCGGCCCGCGAGCTGGGGCTGGTGTCGGTGGTGGACAACACCTTCGCCTCGCCCCTGCTCTGCCGTCCCATCGAGCACGGCGCCGACGTCGTCGTCCACTCGACGACCAAGTACCTGTCCGGGCACACCGACGTGGTCGGCGGGCTGGCCGTCTTCGCCACCGACGAGCTGTACAAGAAGGTGTGGCACTACGCGATCGAGCTGGGCGCCTCGGCCGACCCGTTCGCCGCCTGGCTCACGCTGCGCGGCCTGCAGACGCTGGCGCTGCGGATGGAGCGCCACTGCTCCAACGCCCGCCTGCTCGCCACCCGGCTCGCCGAGCACCCGGCCGTCTCGGCCGTGCACTGGCCCGGACTGCCGTCGCACCCGTCGTACGAGATCGCCGGCAAGCTGTTGCCGGACTTCGGCGGGGTGTTCTCGTTCGACCTGGCGGGCGGGCGCGCCGCGGGGGAGAGGTTCATGAGCAGGGTACGGCTGGCACTGCTCGCCCCCTCGCTCGGCGGCGTCGAGACGCTCACCCTGCACCCGGCGACCACCTCGCACCGCGCGCTCAACGCCGACGAACTGGCCAGGCACGGCATCGGCGAGGGCACCGTCCGCATCGCCGTGGGCATCGAGCACCCCGAGGACCTCTGGGCCGACATCGAACAGGCGCTGGCATAGCATTCATGCCCTCGGCCGGACGATTCGGGGGGCGCACGTGGAGACGGTGACGTACGAGGATGTGACGGGCGCGGCCGGGCGGATCGCCGGGCACGTGCTGCGCACGCCGGTCCTGGAGATCTCGCCGGGGCTGTTTCTCAAGCTGGAGCAGTTGCAGCACTCGGGGTCGTTCAAGGCGCGCGGGGCGTTCAACCGGATCCTGTCGGCCGGGCGGCTGCCGGACAGCGGTGTGATCGCCGCCAGCGGCGGCAACCACGGGCTCGCCGTCGCCTACGCGGCCCGCGCGCTCGGCGTCCGCGCCGAGATCTTCGTGCCCGAGGTGACGAGCCCGGTGAAGGTCGCCGGCCTGCGCGCCCTCGGCGCCGAGATCCGCCAGACGGGTGCCATCTACGCGCAGGCGGCGCAGGCGGCGGCCGAGCGGGCCGCCTCGACCGGGGCGCTGCAGGTGCACGCCTACGACCAGCCGGAGGTGATCGCCGGGCAGGGCACCACGGGCCTGGAGATCGTCGCGCAGACCGGCGGGGTGGACACGGTTCTGGTCGCGGTGGGCGGTGGCGGCTTCATCGCCGGCATCACCGTCGGCACCGGGGCCCTGGACGCGGCCACCTCGCCCGCCGCACCCGCCTCCGAACCTGGGGCCGGTGGGCGGCCCGTGCCCAGGCCCGTGCCTCGGCCCGTGCCCCGGATCGTCGCCGTCGAGCCGGAGCGCATCCCCACGCTGCACGCGGCCCTGCGGGCGGGCGGACCGGTGCCGGTGGAGGTGAGCGGGGTCGCGGCCGACGCGCTCGGCGCCACCCGGCTCGGCGAGACGGCCTACGACATCTGCTCCCGCGCCGGGGTGCGCAGCCTGCTCGTCACGGACGACGCCATCGTGGCGGCCCGCCGAGCCCTGTGGCAGCGGCACCGCGTGGTGGCCGAGCACGCGGGCGCCACCGCGTACGCGGCGCTGCTGTCGGGCGCGTACGCGCCCGAGCCGGGGGAGCGGGTCGTGGTCGTGGTCTGCGGCTCCAACACCGACCCGGCCACCCTCGTCACGGACTGACCACCCGGCCACACGGGGCGCCCGTCCAGGACGGTCACGCGCCGGCACGCGGCCCCCCTTGAGAGGGCGGCCGCGCGTGCCGGGGTCAGGGGCCGGGGTCAGGTGTAGGTGTGTTCCGGGGCGGGGAAGGCGCCCGTGGCGACGTCGGCGGCGAAGGCGCGGGCCGCGCGGTCCAGGTCGCCGGCGAGGTCGCCGTACCGCTTGACGAACCTGGCCGGGCGCGGCGTGAGGCCCATGAAGTCCTGCCAGACCAGCACCTGCGCGTCCGTGCCGGGCCCGGCGCCGATGCCGATCGTCGGGATCGACAGCGACGTGGTGACCCGTTCGGCCAGTTCGGCGGGCACGCACTCGAGCACCACCGCGAACGCCCCGGCGCGTTCGAGGTCCTTGGCGTCCTTCATCAGCTCCTCGCCCGACTCGCCACGCCCCTGGACGCGGTAGCCGCCGAGGACGTTCACCGACTGCGGCGTGAGGCCGAGGTGGCCCATGACGGGCACGCCGGCCGAGACCAGGGCCTCCACCTGGGGCAGGACCCGGCGACCGCCCTCCAGCTTGACCGCGTGCGCGCCGGCCTCCTTCATGAAGCGGACGGCCGACCCGAGCGCCTGTTCCGGCGACGACTGGTAGGAGCCGAACGGCAGGTCGGCCACCACGAGGGCGCGCGAGGAGCCCCGCACCACGGCGGCGGTCAGCGGCAGCAGGTCGTCGACGGTGACGGGCACCGTGGAGTCGTGGCCGTAGACGACCATGGCGGCGGAGTCTCCGACGAGCAGGACGGGGATGCCCGCCTCGTCGAACACGCGCGCGGTCATCGCGTCGTAGGCCGTGAGCACGGGCCACTTCTCGTGGCGCTCCTTGGCGGCGGCGATGTCGCGGACGGTCACCCTGCGACCCGCGATGCCGCCGTAGAGCGCGCCCGTGTTCGGGGGGATGGCGGAAGAGGACATGATCGACCCTCCAGGAAAGGTCTCGAGGCGCCCCAGCGGCGTCCCCGGACTCCTTCGATGATGCCACCGCCGAAACCCGGTGGGAAAGTGTCGGTGCTCCTTGCCACAATAGGTGGGGAGGTAAGCAATCAACATGTCCATCGAACCTTACCGGCGTCTGCTCAGGCTTCCTGGCGTGCGGACCCTGCTGCTCGTGGGGCTGCTGGCCCGCATCCCGTCCACCGCGATGGGGATGGCGCTCACGCTGCACGTCGTCCACGGCCTGGGGCTGGGTTTCGGCAGGGCGGGGCTCGTCACCGCGGCGAGCACCGTCGGCATGGCGGTGGGCTCACCGCTGTCGGGAAGGTTCGTCGACCGCCACGGCCTGCGGCCCGTGCTCGCCGTCACGACCGCCGCGCAGGCGGTCTTCTGGTCGTGCGCCTGGGCGCTGCCCTATCCGGTGCTGGTCGTCGCGGCGGCGGTCGCCGGGCTGCTGGCGCTGCCGGTGTTCAGCGTGATCAGGCAGTGCCTGGCCGCCATGGTGCCGCTGGAGCAGCGCCGCATGGGCTTCTCCCTCGACTCGATGCTGGTCGAGCTGTCCTACATGACCGGGCCGGCGCTGGCCGTGGCCGGGATGACCGCGCTGGGCAGCGGTCCGACGCTGGGTGTCATCGCGGCCGGCACGACGGCGGCGGGGCTCGCGCTGATCGTGCTCGACCCGCCGGTCCGCTCCGCCGAGGAGCTGGAGCGGCCCGCTGCGCGGGTGCCGCGGCGCCGGTGGCTGACGCCCGGCTTCGTCGCGGTCCTGGGCATCGCGGCCTCGGCCACGTTCGTGCTCACGGCGAGTGAGCTGGCGCTGGTCGGCACCATGAAGCAGGCCGGGCGGACCGAGTGGGTGGGTCTCGCCGTAGGCATTTGGTGCGCCTACTCCCTGCTCGGCGGGTTCGTCTACGGCGGGCTGAGCCGGGGTGTGTCGCCGCTCGTCCTCATCACGTCGATGGGGTTGCTGACGGTGCCGGTGGGTCTGGCCGGCGGCGACTGGCGCTGGCTGGTGCTGGCGCTGCTGCCCGCCGGGGTGCTGTGTGCGCCGGCGCTGTCGTCCACGGTCGACATGGTGAGCCGCCGGGTGCCCGCGGCCGCGCGGGGCGAGGCGATGGGGTTGCACGGCACGGCCCTGCTCGTCGGCGGGGCGGCCTCCGCGCCCATCGCCGGGCTGATCATCGACTCCCACGGGCCCGGCTGGGCGTTCGCGGTGGCGGGGACTGTCAGCGTCGCCATGGCGCTGGTCGCGCTGCCGTTCCTGGGCCGGCGCCCCCTCGCCGAGCCGATCCACGTGCCCGCCGAGCCGCCGGCGAAGGTGACGGCTGGCTGACCCCGCCCAGTGGTCTCGCCGGTGGTCCGGCCGGTGGTGCCGCGGTCCCGCCCCGGTAGCCCCGTCCGGCCGGGCGGCGGGGGCGGCCGGTCGGGGGGTTCGCGCCCTCTGGCGGGATTGCGAAACGACACTGTTGCGTATCGGAATAACATGCGATACGGTCCTGTTGCGAAACTTTGACGTATCGAAATTGAAGGGTCCCCCATGAACACGGACACAGGCCACCCACGCCGGTGGACCATCCTCGGCGTGCTGGTGTTCAGCCTGCTGGCGGTCGTGCTCGACAACACCATCCTCAACGTGGCGATGAAGACCATCGCCGACCCCGTCCAGGGCTTGGGCGCGACGCAGAGCGAGCTGGAGTGGGCGATCAACTCCTACACGCTGGTGTTCGCCGGCCTGCTGTTCACCTTCGGGGTGATCGGCGACCGCACGGGCCGCAAGCGCATGCTCTTCGTCGGCATGGCGCTGTTCGGGCTGTCGTCGCTGGCCAGCGCCTACGCCCAGGACCCCACCCAGCTGATCCTGGCCAGGGCGGCGATGGGCATCGGCGGTGCGGCCATCATGCCGGCCACGTTGGCGATCATCTCCAACATCTTCCCGCCCGCCGAGCGCGGCAAGGCGATCGGCATCTGGGCGGGCGGCGTCGGCCTGGCCGTGGCGATCGGCCCGATCACCGGCGGCCTGCTGATCGAGAACTTCTGGTGGGGCTCGGTCTTCCTGATCAACGTGCCGATCGTGCTGATCAGCATGGTGCTCATCGCCACAATCGTGCCCGAGTCGCGTGACCCGAGGCCGTCCCGGCTCGACCCCGTCGGCGTGCTGTTGTCGATCGTCGGTCTGGTGGCCGTGGTCTACGGCATCATCCGCGGCGGCGAGCTGGCCACCGTGACCAGTCCCGAGGTGTACGTCCCGTCGCTGATCGGCGTCGCGGTGCTCGGCCTGTTCGTCTGGTGGGAGCGGCGCATCGACCACCCCATCTTCGACGTGCGCAGCTTCGCCAACGTCCGCTTCTCCTCGGCCATCGGCATGATGGGCATCGTCTTCTTCGCGATGATGGGCGGGATGTTCTTCCTGACCTTCTACCTGCAGATCGTGCTCGGGTTCAGCCCGATCGAGGCGGGTGCCCTGATGATCCCGTTCGCCGCGGCGCAGCTCATCTTCGCGCCGCTCAGCCAGCGGGTGAACCAGAAGTTCGGGGCCAAGCTGGCCTCCACGGTCAGCATGGCGGTCATCGCGGTGGTGCTGGCGAGCTACGCGCTCTTCGACGCGAACACCCCGGTCCTCCTCATCGAGGTCGTCTTCTTCGTCCAGGGCGCCGCGATGGCCAACATCATGCCGCCCGCCACGACCGCGATCATGGAGTCGCTGCCTCGGGAGAAGGCCGGCGTCGGCTCGGCCATGAGCAACACCGTCCGCCAGGTCGCCGGTGCCCTCGGCGTCGCCGTGCTCGGCTCGGTGCTGTCCTCGACCTACCGCGGCGAGGTCGCCCCCGCGCTGTCGGCGCTGCCCGCGGACGCCCGGCACGCCGCCGGTGAGTCGATCATGGCGACGGTCGGCGCGGCCGGGAGCCTCGGCGAGCAGGGCCAGGCCATCCTCAAGCCGGCGTTCGCCGCCTTCATCGACGGCATGCACGTCACGGCCCTGGTCTCCGCGGTGATCGCGCTGGCCGGTGTCGCCGTGGTCGCGAAGTGGATGCCGGGCAAGCCCCGGCCCGTCCCGCAGTCCGAGGTCAAGGAACCAGCGGTAGTGTGAGGCCGCGATGACGATCCAGGAACCGGTCACGGCCCGCCCGGCGGGCCGTCCCCGCAGTGAGAAGGCCGAAAGGGCGATCATCGAGGCGACCCTCGACCTGGTCGGCGACGGCATGGGCGTCGCCGAGCTGTCGATCGAGGCGATCGCCTCGAGGGCCGGCGTCGGCAAGACCACCATCTACCGGCGCTGGTCCAACAAGGAGGAGCTGGTCGCCGACGCGCTCGCCACGCTCAAGGCGCCGCTCCCGCCGCTCGGCGGGGAGTCGGTGCGCGACGACCTGATCACCTTGCTCCGCGCGATGCGCGAGGACAAGGGCCGGTCCCGGACACGCTGCGTGATGAACGTCATGATGAGCGACGCCGACCGCTACCCGGCGCTGATGGAGCGCTTCCAGAAGGTGGCGATCGAGCCGCGCAAGGAGGCCATGCGCGAGGTGCTCCGGCGCGGCATCCGCACCGGCGAGCTGCGCGCCGACCTGGAGGTCGAGATGGGGTTGGCCATCCTGTCGGGCACCATGATCTGGTACACCAAGTGGGCCCCGCCGGGCGATCTCCCCGCCGACCTTCCCGAGCGGATCGTCGACCACGTCCTGCCGGGCTTCGCCGCCTGACCCGCCACCCCGCCGCACGGGGAACGACAAGATCCACCCCTAGGCAGAACGTGAGCACTGTTCTAGTCTCGCGGCCATGCCCCCCTTACGCCGGATCGCGATCGCGCTCGCCCTGACCCTCGGACTGCTGCTGCCGGCCGGGGCCGCCCTGGCCCACGAGGAGCGGCCGGTGACCTTCCCCGACGGGTCGGGCAGCGTGCCGGTGTTGCGTACCGAGGAGCCCGACCTGCTGGTCTGCAAGACCGACCGGGCAGACTTCGAGCGGCGCGTCGCGGCCTTCCCGCCGGACCTCAAGCAGCGCAACCTCACCCTCTTCAAGAAATGTCAGGACAAGGGGGTCAGGCATCTCCAGGAAGCCGTCGACCAGGTCGACCGGCCGGGGATGACGATCGCGATCCTGCCCGGCCTCTACCGCGAGGAGCCCAGCCAGGCCCCTCCCACCGGAGCGTGCGCCGGCCTCCCGGCCCGCTGGTCCACCTGGGGCTACCAGATCCTGTCCTTCGAGCAGCAGCGGCAGTGCCCCCACAACCAGAACCTGGTGGCCGTCCTCGGCAAGAAGGACCTCCAGATCGAGGGCACCGGCGCCGGCCCGCTCGACGTGATCGTGGACGCCGAGTACCGCAAGCTCAACGCCATCCGCGCCGACCGCGCCGACGGCGTCTACTTCCGCAACCTCACCGCCCAGCGCACCACGTTCAACTCGCTGTACATCCTGGAGACCGACGGCTTCGTCATCGACCGGGTCCTCACCCGCTGGAACGACGAGTACGGCTTCCTCACCTTCGCCAGCGACCACGGCCTCTACACTGACTGCGAGGCCTACGGCAACGGCGACGGCGGCCTGTACCCGGGCAGCGCCTCCAACATCAACGACGGCCGCGGCCACGAGGTGCCCCGCTACGCCATCGAGATCCGCCGCTGCAAGAGCCACGACAACGCCCTCGGCTACTCGGGCACGGCCGGCGACTCGGTGTGGGTCCACGACAACGAGTTCTACGACAACATGGTCGGCGCCACGATGGACAGTCTCTGGCCCGGCCACCCCGGCCTGCCGCAGAACCACGCCCTGTTCGAGAACAACAAGATCTACGACAACAACAGGGACTACTACCGCCACACCCGCGACGGCACCTGCGCCAAGCCGCCCGCCGAGCGCGGCTACGAGCGGGGCGTGGTCTGCTCCCAGGTGGGCGTGCCGCCGGGCACCGGCGTGATCGTCGCCGGGGGCAACTACAACGTCTTCCGGGACAACCAGGTGTGGGGCCACGAGCGGGCCGCGTTCCAGCTGTTCGGCGTGCCCGCCTTCGTGCGCGGCGAGAACCGCCTCGACAGGCAGTTCGACACCTCCGGCTTCAACCGGTTCGAGGGCAACGAACTCGGCGTCGGCCCCACGGGCGAGCACCTGCCGAACGGCCTCGACGTGTGGTGGGACGGCCAGGGCACGGGCAACTGCTGGCAGGCCGGCACGACCGCCTCCACGCCCGCCGTGCTGCCGGTCTGCGCGGCGCGGGCGCCCGGGCTGACGGGCGGCGCGAGCCGGCTGCTGGCCGAGCCGGTCAAGGTGATCAAGCTGTACCTGTGCGCCGACTTCAGCGCCCAGGACGCGAGGCTGCCGGCGGGCTGCGACTGGTTCGGCGCGTCGGGGCTGGGCAAGGTGGAGGCCCAGCTCGCGCTGGGTGGCTCGGCGGTGCTGGGGCTGCTCGCGGTCCTGTTCTGGTCCCGGTCACGCCGCCCGCCGGGCGCCGGCGCGGACGCGCGGCCCGGGCGCCGGCTCGTCGTCGCCGCAACCGTGGCCGGGCTGGCGGGCCTGGTGCTCGACGTGGTGGCGGCCGCGGTGGACGGGACGCTGCCGGCCGCCGTGGCGCTGCTGCTCATGGCCGGCTGGTGGCTGTCGCTGGGGGTGGCGCTGCGTCCGGAGCGGCCGGTGTTCGGCTGGTTCACGATCGTGCTCGGGGTGCTGGCCGCCGCCGACGCCTACGACCGGATGGTGCAGCTCATCCCCGTCGTGCCGCTGGGGCCGGGCTGGGTCCGCGGGCTGCTGACCGGGGTGTGGGTGCTGTGGGCGGTCGTCGTCCTCGCGCCGCGCCGCCGTACCGGCGAGGAGACCCCGAGCGAGGCCGAGGTCCCCGCGTGAGCGCGCCCGAGCGCACCCGGCTGGTCGCGCTCGCCGCGCTGGTGGCGGTGGCGGCGGGATGCGGGCCGCTGTCGGGGACGCACCGCGACCCCGGCAACAGCCACGAGGTGGCCACCACGGCGCCCGGCCCGACCGGCGCGGAGGCGCGCGCGGAGATCACCGTACGGGCGGGCCGGGTCAGCCCGCCGCCGGGCTGGCTGGAGGCCGCGCGCGGCCAGCAGGTGGCCCTCACGGTGACCAGCGACGTCGCCGACGAGCTGCACGTGCACGGCTACGACCGCACGGCCGCGCTGCGGCCGGGGGAGCCGGTGACGGTGCGGTTCCGCGCCGACCTGACCGGGGTCTTCGAGGTGGAGACGCACCGGAGCGGGCTGGTGCTGACCCAGCTGGCGGTGCGATGACGGGAGTGCTGGCGCACGGCGTGGGGGAGCGGGGCGACCTGCCGATCCCGCTGTTCTACGCCTACGCCGGCGCCTTCGCGGCGCTCGTGGCGTCGTTCCTGGCGCTCGGGCTGCTGTGGGCGGACTCCCGCTTCCGCGGCGACCGTGCCGGCCGGGCGGTCGCGCTCCGCTGGCCGGACCGGCCGGCGCGGGTCGTCACGCTCCTCCTGGCCGCCTACACCGTGGGCTGGCTGCTGGTGGGGCCCGCCGCCGGCAACGCCGGGCCGTACCTGGTGTACGTGCTGTTCTGGGTGGGCCTGGTGCCGGCGTCGCTGCTGTTCGGGCCGGTGTGGCGATCGCTGAGCCCGTTCCGGCTGCTCCCCGACCGGCCGCGCCGCCCGCTGCCCGCCCGGCTCGGCTACTGGCCGGCCGCCGTGGGACTGCTGGCGTTCACCTGGATGGAGCTGGTCGCGCCGGAGCCGGCCGCCCCGCTCACCCTGCTGGTCTTCTGCGCCGGGTACGCCACCGTCCAGCTCGCCGGCACCTTCGTGTACGGCCACGCCTGGCTGGACCGCGGCGACCCGTTCGAGGCGTACTCGACGCTGGTCGGCCACCTGTCGCCGTTCGGCAGGCGGGCCGACGGCACGCGGGTGCTGCGCAACCCGTTCGACGGCCTGGACGCCGTCGCACCCGCGCCCGGCCTGGTCGCCACCGTGTGCGTGCTGCTCGGCGGCACCGGCTACGACGGCTTCTCGACGTCGCCCGCCTGGGTGAACGCCCTGCAGTCCGGCCCGCTCGGCCGCACGGGCCTCGGCACGCTCGGGCTGCTGGCGGCCGTCGCCGCGGTGGCCCTGTTGTACGCGGCCTGCCTCGGCCTGGCCGGGCTGATCGGCGGCGCCCGCGGCCTGGCGCCCCGCTTCGCCCACGCGCTGGTCCCGATCGCGCTCGGCTACCTGGTCGCCCACTACTTCTCGCTGTTCGTCATCGAGGGGCAGCGCACGCTCATCCTGGCCCTCCGCCTCGACCTCGAGGTGGACCAGAACGCGGTCGGCCCGGCCACGATCGCCACCGTGCAGGTGCTGGCCATCGTGGCCGGGCACGTCGCCGGCGTGGTCGCCGCCCACGACCGGTCCGTGCGCCTGCTGCCCCCGGCCAGGGCCGTGGCCGGTCAGATCCCGCTGTTCGTCCTCATGCTGGCCTACACCCTCGGCGGCCTGACCTTGCTGTTCGCGGCCTGATCGGGCGTCCGGGCCGGGCGGGGCGGAACGGCGGGAAAAAAGTGTGAAGTGAGACGGGGGTTGCGACGGAATAGAGGTGTACTCCACAGAAGGGACATCTCGCGCATGGCCGCTCCCCCGGACGCGCCGGTGGCAGCCGATGACGCCGCACTCATCGAGCGGTCGTGGCACGACCCGGACTCGTTCGCCGTGCTCTACGACCGCTACTTCGGCGAGATCCACCGCTACGTCGCCGCCCGGCTCGGCACCCACCTGGCCGACGACCTGGCCGCCGAGACGTTCCTGGTGGCGTTCCGGAAGCGGCGGACGTTCGACCCCGCCCGGGGGGCCGTGCGGCCGTGGCTCTACGGGATCGCCACCAACCTGGTCGCCGACCACAGACGCAGGGAGACGCGCGGGCTGGAGGCCCTGCAGCGGGCGCCCGCGGGCGAGGTGACCGACGGCGGGCACGAGGAGAGGGTGACGGCACGGGTGACGGCCGCGAGCGTACAGGGGCGGCTCGCGGCCGCGATCCGGAGGCTGTCCCCCGGCGACCGTGACGTCCTGTTCCTCGTGGTGCTCGCCGAGCTGAGCTACGAGGAGGTCGCGCAGACGCTCGGCATTCCGTTCGGGACCGTCGGTTCCCGGCTCAACAGGGTGCGCAGGAAGCTCCGCAGAGGGCTGGGCGGCGTCAACCCCATGATCGGAGGATCCGATGGATGAGCGGAACGGCCACCCCGCCGACGAGCTGGACGCCGTACGCGCCGTCTTCTCCAGGCCCGGCCCGTCACCCGAGGCTGTCGCGGCGGGCCGTGACAGGCTCCTGGCGGAGGCGGCCGCCGTGCCCATCGCTCCACCGGAGCGCCCGGGGCGGCGGCCCGCCGCCGGGACCCGGACACCGGAGGACGCGGTGGCTTCCGGGCGGTGGCCGGGCAGGCGTGACCCGGCGGGGAGCCGGGTGCGGCGGTGGGCGCCGGCCGGCAGGGGGCTGGCCGGTGTGGCGGCGGCCGCGGCGCTGGCGCTCGCGATGACCCTGCCCTCCGACGCGCCGATCCGCCTCGCGCCCGACCAGGCGGGGACCGCTCCCGCGACGCCCGGCTCCGACCGGCCCGACGCCCGGCAGATCCTGCTGGCCGCGGCGAGCGCCACGGCCGGCGAACCGGCCGGCGGCGCCTACTGGCGCACCAGGGTCGTCACCGGGCAGCGGATCCTGTCCCCGGACCGCCGCTACGTCATCGCGCGCCGCTCCACCCGCGAGACCTGGCTCACCCGGCAGGACGGCCGGCAGGACCGGTGGGCCGGCCGCTACCTCGGCGCCGGACCGGCGACGCCCCGCGACGAGGCGGCCTGGCGGGCGGCCGGCTCGCCGGGCACCTGGCGCTACCCGGCCGACGTGACCGGGCTCGGCCGCGTCACCCCGGAGGCGCTGGTGGAGGCCGCGCCGGGCGAGCCCCGCAGCGGCCCGCACCGCGTCGGATGGCGTGACGCGGACGGGATCCTGACCAAGCAGCTCACCGGCTGGAAGGCGCTGGGCACGATCCCGGACGACCCCGCGCGGCTGCGCGCCTACCTGGTGGCCCGCATCGCCCGGGAGAACGGCGCGTACGTGGGCCGGGAGATGGAGGCCGAACTCCGGAAGACCTGCCTGGAGATCATCTCCCGGTTGCCGGTCTCGCCCGAGCTGCGCGCCGCGGCGTACCGGATCCTGGCCTCGCTGCCCGGCATGACGGCCGAGGGCCAGGTCACCGACCCGCTCGGCCGTACCGGCCAGGCCCTGACCTACCAGGTCGTCGAGGACGGCCGGCTGAGCGACCGGCGGCTGGTGATCGACCCGGCGAGCGGGCTGCCGCTGGCCGAGGAGACCAGCAGCGCCGCCACGCTCGCGGGCGGCCAGGACACCCAGGTCGGCTCCTTCGTCGCCTTCGAGGCGATCGGCTGGACCGACGAAGAACCCATGCACTGAGACGGAGTTCGACGATGGCTCTATTCGGCATGCCCGGATTCACCCTGGACGAGGTGCGGGCGCGGACCTACAAGCCGCGTGACGCCTGGTGGACGGTGTTCCTGGTGGATCCTCTGGCCGGCCGGTTGGTGACCGTCCTGGCCAACCGCACCTCCGTCACCCCGAACCAGATCACCTGGGGCGCGTTCGCCCTCGGGCTCGGCTCGGCCGCCTGCTTCCTGATGCCCGGCTGGGAGTGGCTGGTCGCCGGCGCCGTCCTGTATCACCTGAGCTTCGTGCTGGACTGCGTGGACGGCAAGATCGCGCGGCTCAAGGGGACCGGCACCGTGATGGGCGGCTGGCTCGACTACGTCTTCGACCGGATCCGGGTGCTGGCCTGCGCGCTGGCGCTCACGTGGGGCCGGTTCGCGGCCACGGGTGAGGAGTCCTACCTGCTGCTCGGTGTCCTGATCGTCTTCCTCGACATGCTGCGCTATGTGGACGCGCTCCAGGTGGCGAAGGTACGCCGCCAGATGCGCCGCCGGCTCAGCGAGGCCATCGAGGAGGCCGGCGGCGCCCCGGCCGGCGATGTCACCACCGCCGATGTCACTGCCGCCGGTGTCACTGCCGGCGGCGGCCCGGAGGAGGCCGAACCGGAACCGGGCGAGATCTCCTCGGTGGACGCGGTGGACCTGCAGCGGAACTTCCGCGCGCACTTCGCCTGGTACATCCGCATCCGCGACTGGCTGCGCGACCACCGCGTCCGTGCCCACCTGATCAGCGGCATCGAGTTCCAGATGGCGGTGTTCATCGTCGGCCCGATCACCGGGGCGATCGTCCCGGTGACACTCGGCGCGGCCGCGCTGCTGCTGGTCTTCGAGGCCGCGATCATGTTCAAGCTCTGGTTGTCCTCCCGCGACCTCACCCGGGCGCTGGCGCGGATCCGCGCGACGGCCGCGCCCGGGTCAGGAGAAACCGCCGTCGCTCATGAGGAGCTGCCCGTTGACCCACTGCCCCTCCGGCGAGCATAGGAAGCCGACCAGGTGGGCGGTGTCCTGCGGGGTGCCCAGCCGGCCGAGCGGTGTCCGGCTCAGGCAGGCGGCGCGCACCTCGTCGGACATCCAGCCGGTGTCGATCGGGCCGGGGTTGACCACGTTGGCGCTGACGCCGAGGTGGGCCAGCTCGCGGGCCGCCGCGAGGATGACGCGGTCCATGGCGCCCTTGCTCGCTCCGTAGGGGACGTTGCCCACCGTGTGGTCGCTGGTGAGGCCGATGATCCGGCCCGTGCCGGGCCAGCCGCGAAAGCGCCGCCCGTACTCGCGGATCAGCAGCCAGGTGGCGCGCGCGTTGACGGCGAAGTGCCGGTCGAAGCTCGCGACCGTGGTGTCGAGCAGGCCGGAGTCGACCGACTCGCAGTGGCACATCACCAGTGCCGTGACGGCCCCCAGGGCCCGCTCGGCCTCGTCGAAGATCCGGGCGGCGGCGTCGACCTCCGCCAGATCCGCCTCGATCGCCACGCTCGCCGCGCCGTGCCCGGCGAGCGTCTCCCGGGTCGTGGCGGCCGCCTCCGGCTCGCTGCCCCAGGCCATGCGCTCGTCGTAGGCGGTCCAGTAGGTGAACGCGACGTCCCATCCCGACGCCGCCAGGCTCCGCGCGATCCCCGCGCCGATGCCGGCCGTGCGGCCCACGCCGGTGACGAGCGCCACCGGGCGGGCCTGCCGGGCGGGAGTCTCGGGGGTCTCAGGGATCTGCTCAGTGCTCATCAGAGTGATCGTCGGCGATGGAACCGCGTCTGGCAACCGGATTCCGCCAGGGGGCCCGGCCCGTCAGGGCTCCACGGGCCGCAGGTCCGTCTCGGGCACCCACCGCCCGGGATCGGCGGGGGAGGGAAGGCGGCCGAGGGCAGGTGGCGCAGCAGCGTCCGCAGGAGGGGGCGCGGGTTGCGCCGGTGCCAGACGACTCACCACGGCAGGAGGATCGCCGGCTCCACGATGGGGATGCGACGCAGGCCGCTCCCCGCGGCGTCGATGCTCATCTCGCCCAGGCCGACGGCGGTCTTCTCCCGCAGGAACTGCTCGACCAGGTGACTCTGGCCGATGGCGGGCGCGTTGAACCGCAGCGGGATGCCGAACCGGTCCGCGAGCCGCGTCAGGTAGCCGCGCCACTCGGCGGCGCCCGCCGGGTCGGGCATCGCGATGCCCTGCCGCCGCAGCGCGGGCAGCGCCATGGCGGCGCCCGCGTGATCGCCACACCGGGGCACACCGACGGCAGCATCGCCCTCCACCTGCCGGGACCGGGCGTCCTGTTCACCGGCGACACCGTGGCGCACGTGAACGGGCAGGTCACGCCCGGGGTGTTCAACCTCGACCGGGCCGAGATGCTGCGCTCGTTCGGCAGGCTGGCCGAGCTCGACGCGCGGATCGCGTGTGCGTCGGCCACGGCGGGCCCGTCCTGGACGCGGGGACGGCGCTGCGCGCGGTCGCGGCCGCCCTCACCCCGTGAGAGCCCGCCCGCCAGGAGAGTCGCCCGGATCGCCGGCACCTCCAGGGCGCCGGGCCGGCCTCAGGTGCTCTCGCGCCAGCGGTTGGTGATGGGCAGCCGCCGGTCGCGGCCGAAGTTCTTCGGCGTGATCTTCGGGCCCGGCGGGTACTGCCTGCGCTTGTACTCGGCCAGGTCCACCAGCCGGATGACGCGCGTGACCAGGTCGGGGTCGTGGCCGGCGGCGATCAGCTCGGCCGAGCCCATGTCCTTCTCGACGTAGTCGTCCAGCAGCCGGTCGAGCACCTCGTACGGCGGCAGCGAGTCGGTGTCGCGCTGGTCGGGCCGCAGCTCGGCGCTCGGCTCCTTGGTGATCGAGTTCTCCGGGATCGGCCGCTCGGCCCGCAGCAGGAACGACGGGTCGGTGTGCGCGTTGCGCCACCGCGACAGCTCCCACACCATCGTCTTCGGCACGTCCTTGATCGGCGCGAAGCCGCCGGCCGAGTCGCCGTACAGGGTGGAGTAGCCGGTGGCCAGCTCGCTCTTGTTGCCCGTGGTCAGCACGAGGTGGCCGTGCTCGTTCGACAGGCCCATGAGGATCATGCCGCGGACGCGGGCCTGGAGGTTCTCGGCGGCGAGGCCGGACAGGTCGATCTCCTTCTCGAAGGCGTCGACGATGTCGGCGATCGGCACGGTCCGCGCGTTGAGGCCCTGGCGGCGGACGAGCTCCTCGGCGTCGCCGACGGAGTGGTCGGAGGAGTAGCGCGACGGCATCAGCACGACGTGCACCCGCTCGGGCCCGATCGCGTCGGCGGCGATGGTGGCGGTCAGCGCCGAGTCGATGCCGCCCGACAGGCCGAGGATCACCGACTGGAACCCGTTCTTGGCCACGTAGTCGCGCACGGCCAGCACCAGCGCCGAGTAGACCTCGGCGGGCAGCTCGGGCCGGTCGGCGACGGTAGCAGGCCGCACCGGGTAGGGGGCGACGGGCTCGGAGGACAGCACGATCCGGTCCACGGTGATGGTGGAGCCGTCGCCCGCGTCGTAGGGGAACCGGCCCGGCTCGGCCGCGGACTCCGGCAGGTCGAGGTCGACGGTCAGCAGCTCCTCGCGGAACTGGCCGGCCCGCGCCACCAGCTCGCCGGAGGCGTCGACCACGATCGAGTCGCCGTCGAACACCAGCTCGTCCTGCCCGCCGACCTGGTTGACGTACACGAGCGCGCATCCGGCCTCACGGGCCCGGCGGGCGCACAGCTCCAGGCGGACGTCGTCCTTCTCCTTCTCGTACGGCGAGGCGTTCGGCGCCACGAGCAGCCCGGCGCCCGCCTGCCCGACGACGGCCACCGGCCCGCCGTCCTGCCACAGGTCCTCGCAGACGGCGACGGCCACGTCCACCCCGTGCAGCCGGAAGATCGGCAGCCGGTCGCCGCGGACGAAGTAGCGGTACTCGTCGAACACGCCGTAGTTGGGCAGGTGGTGCTTGGCCGTACGGGTGACCACCTCGCCGCGCCACAGCACCGCGGCCGCGTCGAGCGGCGCGCCCTTCGGCTGCCCCACGCGCGGCGCCAGGCCGGCCCGGTCGACGTAGCCGACGACCACAGGCAGCTCGCCGAGGCCCTCCTCCCGCAGCCGGACCGCGGTCTCCTCGAGAGTCCTGATGCTGGCGTCCACGAACGAGGTACGCAGCACGAGGTCCTCCACCGGGTAGCCGGTGAGGAACATCTCGGTGAAGACCACCAGATGCGCGCCGCGGTCGGCGGCCTCGCGTGTCCAGGCGACGAGCTTGCCGGCGTTGCCGGTGAGGTCGCCCACGGTCGGGTTGGTCTGGGCCAGGGCAATGCGCAGGTGTGCCACGCGACCAGCCTAGTACGTGGTGATTTTTATCGTCCAAACGACGAAAAGTGGACTATTTCACACCTGCGGCTCCGGGGGTCACCAGCCCCGACTCGTAGGCCGCCACGACGAGCTGCGCCCGGTCGAACAGCCCGAGGTGGGCCAGCAGCGCCCCCACCTCCTCGGCGACGGCCGGACCGGGCAGGCAGAGGGTCTGCGCTATCTGCTGGTTCGTCAGGCCGCGGGCGACGAGCTTCAGCACGTCGATCCGGTCGTCGGACAGCCCGGCCAGACCCGGGGGACCGGCCGGGTCCGGCGTGCCCGCGAAGCCCGCGATCAGCCGGGTCGTCACGGCCGGGTCGATCAGCGCGTCGCCCGCGGAGGCGGCCCGGATGGCGGCCACGAGCTGCTCGGGCGGCGAGGTCTTCAGCACGAACCCGCTCACCCCGGCCCGCAGCGCCGCGTAGAGGTTCTCGTCGCTGCCGAACGTGGTCATCACGATCACCTTGGGCGGGCGGTCCTCGGCCAGGATCCGCCGGGCGGCGGCCAGGCCGTCCAGGCGTG
Organism: Nonomuraea muscovyensis; assembly: GCF_014207745.1. Taxonomy (NCBI): domain Bacteria; kingdom Bacillati; phylum Actinomycetota; class Actinomycetes; order Streptosporangiales; family Streptosporangiaceae; genus Nonomuraea; species Nonomuraea muscovyensis. The sequence goes on along the minus strand of NZ_JACHJB010000001.1, from coordinate 757,773 downwards.
GCATCTGGATGTCGAGCAGCACGACGTCGGGGCGGCTCGCGCGCACGGCCGCGATGGCCTCCTCGCCGTCGGCCGCCTCCCCGGCCGGCTCCAGGCCCTCCTCGTCGCTCAGGACGGTCCGCAGCCCGGCCCGCACCAGCGCCTGGTCGTCGGCCACCAGCACCCGCACCGGGGCCGCACCGCCCGGCGCACCGCCCGTCCCGGCGGCCCCGGCCACCGCCCCGCGACCCCCGCCGCTGGAAGCGCCACCGGGGCGACCTCCTGAGCTGCCGGCCGAGGGCGGCGCCGCAGGCTCCTCCAGCCGCTGGGCCAGCATGTCGCCCTCCAGCCGGCGCAGCCCGCTCGTCAGGTCCAGCCCCAGCTCGTCCCGCCACACCTTCCGCGCCCGGCGCAGCGCGCCCAGCGCGTCGCCCTGCCGTCCGGTCCGGTAGAGCGCCAGCGCCAGCAGCCGCCACGCCTCCTCGCGCAGCGGGTGCGCCGAGGCGTGCGCCTCCAGGTCGGCCACCAGCGCGGTCGCCCGGCCGAGCGCCAGTCCCGCGTCGGCCCGGCGTTCCACGGCGACCAGCCGGAGCTCCTCCAGCCGCCCCGCCTCCGTGAGCGCCCACGTCAGGTCGGCGAACTCGGCCAGCGCCGGCCCGCGCCACAAGCCCAGCGCGGCGTCCAGGGCCGCCCACACCCCGGCCGGATCGCCGTCGGAGCGGACCAGGCTCTCGAACCGCCAGGCGTCCACCTGCTCCACCGTGGCGCGCAGCGCGTAGCCGGGCGCGGCCGACACCAGGACGGCCGCCTCCTCGCGGGGCGCCCGCCCGGGTTCGAGCGCGCGCCGCAGCCGGGAGACGTACCCCTGGACGGTGGACAGCGCCTGCGCGGGCGGGCGGCCCGGCCAGAGCTCGTCGATGAGGGTGGTCACGGGCACGGCGCGGCCGCCGGCGACGAGCAGGCGCGCGAGCACCGCCCGCTGGCGCTGGCCGCCGAGGTCGAGGGGGGCACCGCCGGCCCAGGCCTGAAACGGTCCCAATGCGGTGAATGTCAGCATGGCAGGGGCAAGCGTAGAGCCGAATGCTGTGCAGGCATATGGCGTATGTCCACAGTGCCGGGCCCTCGGCTGTCCACCGTGCCGGCGGCACCGACGGCGTCAGGCGGTGCTCAGAGCCGCCGGCTCCTCCGCAGCGGTGGCCGAGCGGCGCCTGATCGCCGGCGCGAGCGCGAGCATCCCCACCGCCGAGACGACCCCGACCCCGCCGACCGTGAACCACAGCGCCCGCGGCCCGGCTTCGAGCAGCGCGCCACCGGTCAACGGCGCGAGCACGGTGGCGGCCGACCAGGCGAACCCGAACAGGCCCGAGTAACGGCCCCGCAGGTGGGCGGGGGCGAGCAAGGCGACGATCGCGCCCGCCAGGCCGGCGGTGGCGATCTCCCCGGCCGTCCACACCACGATGGTGGCCGCCAGCCCCGCCGCGGAGGTGACGAACGCCGTCAGCGCGAAGCCCACCCCCATGACGGTCATGCCCAGCGCCAGCACCCATGAGGGGTCGAAACGGCCGAGCCGGCTCGACACCAGCGGCTGGACGATCACGATCAGCACCCCGTTCAGCGCCATGACCACCCCGAACTCGCCCGTGGGCAGCCCCACCACCTTGGTCATCGCGACCGGCAGCATCGTCACCGTCTGCGCGTACATGAACGCGTTGCCCAGCACGGTGAGCGTGAAGCCGAGCATGACCCGGTCCCTCAACACCAGCCCGAACCCGCCCGGCGTCTCGCGCACGGCCGGCCGGGTCTCCGGCACCGCCCGCCAGACCAGGACCGCGAACGCCACGCAACTGACCGCGTCGATCCAGAACAGCCAGAGGAATCCGACCCCGGCCAGCCAGCCGCCCGCGGTCATGCCGACCGCGTACCCGAGGTTGATCGCCCAGAACAGCAGCCCGTAGGCGCGGGGCCGCTCCGCCGGCGACACCAGGTCGGCGACCAGCGCGTTCGACGCCGGCCGGTAGGCGTCGATCACCAGCCCCAGCACGAACATGGCCGCGGTGACGGCGAACAGCGACGTGCTGTACCCCAACGCCAGCATCGTCACCGCCGTGGCCACCATGCTGCCCGCCAGCGTCGCCCGGCGGCCGATCCGGTCGGCCAGCACCCCCGCCAGCAGCTGCGAGAGCAGCGAACCGGCCCCGAACACCGCCATCACCAGCCCGGCCGCGGCGACGGACATGCCGCGTGCCTGGGTCAGGTAGACGCCGGTGAACGGCATGACCATGGTGCCCAGGCGGTTCACCAGCGTGCCGCTCCACAGGGCCCAGAACGGGCGGGGCAGCCCGCCGACCGCGGAACGCAGGAAACCGAGCCTCTCGGCGAATGACGTGCTCACCCGACCAAGGGTGGCGGTCCCCCGCGCGGCGGGCGATCGCTTTAGTGCAGACTAAAAGGTGTGGCCGTGACCTGGGTGATGAAGCCGGAGGACGTGGCGCGGATCAGGTTCGCGTTCTCGCCGATGTGGGAGTTGGTGGCCAGCCTGCGCACGCTGCGCGACCCGGCCAGGCAGTCGGTCCACCTGCCGTGGGTCAAGGCCGTCCGGCCCCGCCTGGCCGATCTCGGCCTGGCCGAGCTGTTCGCGCTCGTCCCGCCGACCGGCTACCTGCCCGACTTCCTCACCCCGCCGCCCGAGACGCCGCTGGCCGACTTCGCCGAGGAGCTGGAGCGCGTCCGGCGCACGCCGCCCGCACAGGCCGCCGACGAGGCCGGGCGCGTGGTCAGCGAGGACCCGGCGGCCGTCGAACGGTTCAGGAGCGACCCGGCGGCCGGTGTCGCCCGGATGGCCGGGGCGCTGCTGGCGTACTGGGAGGCGTGCTTCGCCGAGTTCTGGCCGCGCGTCTACGCCCTGCTGGAACGCGACGTGCTGCGCAAGTCGCGGCAGCTCGCGCGAGGCGGGGCACGGGAGCTGTTCGCCGGGCTGGACCCGTCGGTCAGCTGGACGGGGGAGCGGCTCGTCGTCGAACGGCCGTGGATCTGCTCGGTCGACGGGCTGCACGGCGACGGGCTGCTGCTGGTGCCGACCGCCTTCTACTGGCCGTCCACGGCCGTCCTGTCCGCCCCCTACCAGTCGACGCTCATCTATCCCGTGCAGGGGGTCGGCACGCTGTGGGAGGAGGGACCGCCGCCCGCGCCGGGCGCGCTCGCCGCCCTGATCGGCCGCAGCCGGGCGCAGATCCTGCTCGCGCTGGCCGAACCGAGCACCACCTCGTCGCTGGCCCGCCGGATGGCGCTCACCCCCGGCGCGGTCAGCCAGCACCTCGGAGTGCTCAGGGGCAGCGGTCTGGCCGTGGGGATGCGCGTGGGCAAGGACGTCGTCTACCGCCGCACCCCGACGGGCGACGCGCTGGCCTGCCCCACGAGCTAGCCGGTTGATGCCGAGGGGTTCGGCCCACCCGGGCCGCACACCGATGATCCGGAGCGAGCGCGTCCTTCCGCACACCCGGGTCAGGCGTACCGGGCCGACTCCACCAGCCAGTCGATGTGGGCGCGCGGCGCCGCCAGGTAGGCGCACGCCACCTTGCTGACGTCCCTGGCGGCGCGCGGCCCCAGCTCGTCCAGCGGCAGCCGCCCGGCCGCCCGGCGCATGTCCTCGCAGCGCTCGGCGATCCGGTCGAGCACCCACCCGACGGCCTGCCGCTCGTCCAGGCGCAACTCGTGCATGGCGACCACGACCAGGTTGTGGCCGTCGCCGCGCTCCTTCGGCCGCGAAGCCACGTCGTTGCACCAGGCCGTCACGTCGTTGCAGGCGTCCACCAGCTCCCGCCACGGCTCGCAGCCGTGCAGCCACGCCGGGGCCTCCACCCGCAGGCACGGCTCCACCAGGTCGTACAGGTACGGGCCGACGGTACCCCTGCGCAGCGCCGGATACTGCTCCAGCGACGGGATGCGGCCCGCCGCCCGGTTGGCCGCCTCGATCCGGCAGGCGTCGAGCTGGCGGCGCAGGTTCACCGCGAACCTGGCCCGCCACTGGTCGCTCATCCGCGCGCTCGTCACCCGCCACAGGTCGGCGAAGGCCGCCTCCAGCGGATGGGAGGCGCCGCCCGCCAGCATGCCGTGGAAGATCTCCAGCCGGGCCGGTCCCTCGTCCATCTCGTCGTCCAGGTGGAACAGCCACGTCAGCCACTGCGCGAACAGCGCCGCCGCCGCGGCGTCGAACTCGGCGAACGCCCGCCCGGCGATCCGGTGGAACCCGACGCCCGGGTCAGCGCGCAGGCCGGTCCGCCGCGCCCAGTCGATCACGGCGGCCTCGATGGCGTACACGGCGGGATGCATGCGGCACGGAGCCGCGAGCGCGGGCACCCGATCGGTCAGCCGCAGCAGTGCCAGCGCGGCCGGGCCGCCCCGGCGAGGCGCGGGCGGCCGCCACTGCAGCACGGACCGCAGCGCCGTCCGCACGGTCGTCATCACACCGGCCGCCGAGTCGTGCGCGGAGCCATTCACCGGGCCGTTCACCGGGCCGTTCACCGGGCCGTTCAGAAAGAGGCTCACCGCGCGCTCACAGGGGCCCGAAGAGCCAGTTGCCCGCCGCGTTCGGGTCGGTGCCCGCGTAGTACTGCCGCGCGGCCGCCACCAGCTCCGCCACGGTCAGCACACCCCTGCCGGTGTGGTCCAGCCGGTCGAACGCCGCGTCCACGTCGTCGTAGGCGGTGCCGTACGCGCTGAGCAGCGTCCGGAACTCCCGCATCCCGACCAGGCCGTCCCCGTCGCCGTCGCAGATCTGCGCCACGGCCACCGTCGCCGGGCGGAACACCGGCTCGTACTCCTCGCCGACGACGAACGCCTTCGTCATCGCCGTACGGAACTCCTCCCGCGTCAGCCGGCAGTCGCCGTCACGGCCGAGCGCCCCGGACAGGGCCGACCAGATCCCGCCGAAGCCGCCCACCAGGCCGCTCCCTGCGAGCGAGGTCGGAGACTCACCGAAACCGACCAGGATGCGGGCCCCGAGCCCCAGCAGGTCCTCGCGGTCCACGACCTCCCGGCCGGCCGCGTCGATGTGGTCGAACGCTCGATCGAGCTTGTGATTGAGCAGGTCGATGGCCACCCGTGCCTCCCCCGAGACTGACTGCGAAGATCACAGTAGGTCGGGGCGGACTGTTTGTCAGTGAGGCTCGCACCGGCGTTCCCCGTAACCTGTGCGAAACAACGACACGGCATTCTGGTAAGAAGAGCCGTACCGTACACGCGCGAGGGGATGCCTTGGACCGCCAGCAGGAGTTCGTGCTCCGCACACTTGAGGAACGCGACATCCGGTTCATCCGGCTGTGGTTCACGGACGTGCTCGGCTTCCTCAAGTCGGTGGCCATCGCGCCTGCCGAGCTCGAGGGCGCCTTCGCCGAGGGGATCGGCTTCGACGGGTCGGCCATCGAGGGCTTCGCCCGCGTCTACGAGGCCGACATGCTCGCCAAGCCCGACCCGGCGACGTTCCAGATCCTGCCGTGGCGCAGCGAGATCCCGGGCGCCGGGCGCATCTTCTGCGACATCCTCATGCCCGACGGCTCGCCGTCGCACGCCGATCCGCGCTGGGTGCTCAAGCGCACGCTCGCCAAGTGCGCCGACATGGGCTTCACCTTCTACACCCACCCGGAGATCGAGTTCTTCCTGCTGAAGCAGCGGCCCGAGCCGGGGCAGCGGCCCGAGCCGATCGACTCCGGCGGCTACTTCGACCACACCCCGCACAGCTCGGGCCACGACTTCCGGCGCCAGGCGATCATGATGCTGGAGTCGATGGGCATCTCGGTGGAGTTCAGCCACCACGAGGGCGCCCCCGGCCAGCAGGAGATCGACCTGCGCTACGCCGACGCCCTCACCACGGCCGACAACATCATGACCTTCCGCCTGGTCATGAAGGAGGTCGCGCTGGAGCAGGGCATCTGGGCCTCGTTCATGCCCAAGCCGTTCACCGAGCACCCCGGCTCCGGCATGCACACCCACATGTCGCTGTTCGAGGGCGACCGCAACGCCTTCTACGAGGCCGGCGCCGACTACCAGCTCTCCAAGACCGGCCGGTCGTTCATCGCGGGGCTGCTCCGGCACGCCGCCGAGATCACCGCGATCACCAACCAGTGGGTCAACTCCTACAAGCGCCTGTGGGGCGGGGCCGAGGCCATCGCCGGCCAGGGCGGCGAGGCGCCGTCCTACATCTGCTGGGGCCACAACAACCGGTCGGCCCTGGTCCGGGTGCCCATGTACAAGCCGCACAAGGGCGGCTCGACCCGCATCGAGTTCCGCTCGCTCGACTCGGCCTGCAACCCCTACCTGGCGTTCGCGCTCATCCTCGCCGCCGGGCTGCGCGGCATCGAGCACGGCTACGAACTACCGCCCGCCGCCGAGGACAACGTCTGGACGCTCACCAGCGCCGAGCGCCGCGCCCTCGGCATCCGGCCGCTGCCGCAGTCCCTCGACGAGGCCATCGCCGTCATGGAGCAGAGCGAGCTGGTGGCCGAGACGCTGGGCGAGCACGTCTTCGACTTCTTCCTGCGCAACAAGCGGGCGGAGTGGCGAGAGTACCGCCGCCATGTGACCGAGTTCGAGCTCGGCCGCTACCTGCCGGTGCTGTAAGCGCACGTGTGGGCCGTCGGACTGCGATTCGACGGCCTCGTAGACCTTGTCCACGGCCAGGCGAGTCCGCCCTCGCGGGCCTTTTATCCCCGCACCCGGCCACCACGCGCACCTCTTCCTACCGCGCCACCCACACGTGCATCGGGACGTGGTCGGACCACCCACTCCTGCCGTAGTCGACGAAGCAACCCCGTATGCGGCCGTCGCCGGCGAACAGGTAATCAATCTTCCGCTTGCGTGTGACGTAGGTCCAGCGGTTGCGTGGGTCGCATTCGTCGCGGCCCTTGTAGGCGCTGGCGGCATCGCGCGGCACCAGGTTGAGGTCGCCGCCGACCACACCTCGGCCGAGCGTGAACAGCTCATGAAGCTGGGCGTGCCGGTAGGGCGCGCCCTTCTGCCTGTCGTCGGATTCCGCGCCCGACGAGAAGTGCGAGGTGCAGAACGCCCGGTCAGCCGTGCAGACCGCGTACCTGCGGGCGCTCCACGGCGGCGAGGTCAGCGCATGCACGTCGAAGCGGGCGTCCTGCTCGGCCACGGCCAGTGTGACGCTCTGCACCCCGCGCGGCCTGCCGTTCCAGTCGGGGTGGCACAGGTACGAGGATCCGTCCGGGTGCGTGAGCCCGGCCGACTTGACGCTCCACGCCCGGCCGGTGCGTGCCTCCAGCTCGCGCTCCAGGTCGGCGTCCGCGCCCGTGCAGAACTCCTGGAGGAAGACCACGTCCGCCTTGGTCGCCAGTACGGCGACGTGCCAGGCCACCTCGGTGGTTGAGCGGCGGAAGAGCGGGCAACCGCTGTTCGTGCCCGCGCAGACGTTCCACGTCATCACGTGGCGGACGGGGGCCTGCACGACCAGGTTGTGGGACAACAGCCCGGCGATCACGAGATATCTGATCATCACCGGTGATTGAAGATCTCGGTGAGGACGCGCCGTGCGTTCAGCGCCGGCTCGTCAGTATCGCCCAGAGTGTAAGAGCAGGTGGCCATCGTCTTCCAGAGAGCCCAGCCACGCCCGCGTGCCCAGCTTGCATCGTCAACGGACAGTCGCTCGCGGAACGCCTGGCGGCCGTCAGCGGTCAGCAATGTCCATGCGATTGCCAGGTCGCAGGCCGGGTCGCCGACGCCGCACGTGCCGAAGTCGATGACAGCTGCCAACTGGCCGTCTTTGAGCAGGAGATTCCCCTGGGCAAGGTCACCGTGGAACCAACTGTCCACACCGTCCCAGCATGCGTCCAGTGCGGTCTTCCAGATCTCGCGCGCCAGGCTGACGTCGACGTGACGGTCCAGTTTCTCTAGCGCGCTCTCGAGTTGCCCCTCATAGGTGCGCAGTGTGGCGCCCCGGAACCAGTTGTGTTTTCCCGGCCGGGGACCGTCGGCAGTGTCGAGGCTCTGCAAGGCCGCGACGAAGCCGGCCAGGTCGACCGCGAATCGGACCGGATCAGCGATCCGGTCGGCGCTCGCGGGCTCTCCGTCGAGCCACTGGTAGATCGACCACGAGAAGGGGTAGCCCGCACCTGGCTCGCCCTTCGCCAGCGGGGCAGGAATGGGCAGCGGAAGCTGCGAGGCGAGCGGCGGCAGCCACCGATGTTCCTTTTCGACCGCCAAGGCGTACTCGGATGCGCTGGGCAAACGCACGAGCATTCCGCTGCCGAGGCGGAAGGTCCAGTTGTCCCAGCCACCGTTGGCCACGGGTTCAATCGGGAAATCCGTCCACTGGGGGAACTGCTCGGCAATGAGTCGATGGACCTGCTCCGCATTGACCGTGATGCGCCGGGGCATCGGGCCAAGATCGGGTAAACCGCTCAACGATACCTCCCTGTCCGGCAATGGACGTGAGTGTGCGGCCAGGACACCGGCTTGCCGCATCGATAACCCTATCGTGCTCGAAGAGGCTCACAATAGGTGGCCGTTGACAATGGCGACGGGAGTCGGTCCACGTGCAGGACCATGTCATTGGTGGTGAACTCGCCGAGACGGAGGAGGTCTCTTCGCTGTGTATGGAGGCTTTCGCTGTTCGTATCCTCGACGCATTGCAGACCGGCGGAAGGGCAGTGATCGGGCAGCAGACGAGGTTCGTCTCATCGGGTCCGGCATTTGAGGCCTGCGGATCTCCTCAAGGCTGTCCCGTTGCTCTCTGGAGCGTTGGGGTGTCAGTCCAGGCTCACCTGCACCCCTGGTTCGGCGAGCTCGCAAGAAACATTCTCCCGAAGGTTGACGGCCGCATCGCCTGGCTTCACCGTCAGGAATAACCGGGCAGTCGGCCCTTGGCCGCTGGATCGAGGCTGCCCGGATGCAGGTTCGCCAACCGCACGGAGAACCGGGTCATGTCGGTGTACGCGCCTATACTAAAAGGCCGTTTGCCCAGCTTTCTGGCACTGGAGAACGCGAGCGAGCCGGTCAGATGTAGCATCCGCCCGATCATTGAGGTCGTGCCCGGAGATGGTGACGATGATATCAAGGCCGTTGTGCGGAGACTGGCAAGGCAGGTGCGAAGACACGGCCTTCGTGATTTAGACCTGGCATTTGATGCGGCCCCACTTGGTCAGCGTTTCGGAGGATCGGCTTCGATGGAAGCGCTACATCTCCTCGACGCAGAACTCGGTGCTTCACACCTCGCCTTCCGTCCGGTCCTTCATCTTGACGACGATCCGCATGACCTTGAGGAAGTGCGGCACCTGGTGGGAACCCATCACCTCGGCGTATGTCTTCGCGTGGATGAGCCCTATGTCTACAGCCTCAGCGATTCGCGCACGCTCCTTGAGCAACTCGATGCCGTCGGCTTGCCAGTCGATCGGGCAGATCTCGTACTCGACTGTGGCCGCCTTCGCGACGTTCGAGAGGCGCTGGCCGGCCTGACAGGACCGTTGCGGCATCTGCGGGATCATGATTGGCACTCGCTGACCATCGCGGCAGGCTCGTTCCCTGGCCCCGAGTTCTTCGACGGCCGTCCGCGTGAGAGGGTCCTGTCGATCCCCAGGAAGGAAGCCGCCCTGTGGACCCATGTGTGCCGGCGCTGGCCGGGGCTCGGATACGGAGACTACGGAGTCGACCATCCCGGCCCGCCGTCGGATGGGCTGCGTCCCGATCCCAACCTGCGATACACGTCAGCCGGGGACTGGCGGTTCCATCGGCAGCCGAAGGACGTCAAGGGCGGGCACGGTAGCTTCCACCGCCTCTGCAGGAGTCTGCTCAAATCCGGCGACTGGCCGCTGGAGGGCCCCGCATTCTCCTGGGGAGATCAACAGATCGCGCTGGCAGCGTGCGAGGCCATCGGCCCCGGATCAGGAACACAGTGGAAGGCCTATTCGATGTCGCACCACTTCGCGGTCATCGTGGCGGTACTGGATCGGGTGCTGCCGGGCACCGCTTCGGCAGCAGATGTGCGGTAGAGGCAGGGGTTGAGAAGCGCTGAAGGGCCGGACCCGGGCGCGCCGCCCCTCTCCTGCTCGCCCAGCACTTCCATCAACGTTTTCGTATTTGCCTAAACCCTTTAGGTAGCTGCATGATGGGTTCTGCTGAAAGGGGGGAGGGTTATGGCTCGCGTGGGGTTGACCTCCGAACGCCTGGCCCTGGCGGGCGCCGAGCTGGCCGACGAGGTCGGCTTCGAGCAGGTGACCGTCTCGGCGCTCGCCCGGCGGTTCGAGGTCAAGGTCGCGAGCCTGTACTCGCACGTGAAGAGCTCCCACGACCTCAAGACCAGGATCGCCCTGCTCGCCCTGGAGGAGCTCGCCGACAGGGGTTCCGCCGCGCTGGCCGGGCGGGCCGGCAAGGACGCCCTGGCCGCTCTGGCGAACGTCTACCGCGACTACGCCCGGGAGCATCCCGGCCGCTACGCCGCGGCCCAGTTCAGGCTGGACCCGGCGACGGCGGCCGCCAGCGCGGGCGGCCGGCACGCGCAGATGACGCGGGCGATCCTGCGCGGCTATGACCTGGACGAGCCGGACCAGACACACGCGGTCCGGCTGCTGGGCAGCGTCTTCCACGGCTACGTCAGCCTGGAGCTGGGCGGCGGGTTCAGTCACAGCGCCCCCGACACCCAGGAGACCTGGTCGCGCGTCCTGGACGCACTCGACGCCCTGCTGCGCAACTGGCCCGAGAAGTGACCGCGGCCGGCGCCCACGAACGACCCGGAGAGATCGAAGCCATGTACACCGAGGACACCTGGATCACCACCCCCGTCACCGCGGAACTGCTGCGCGGCGCGCTCGATCTGGAGCGCACCGAGCACGGCGTGCTGCCGCACCGGCTGCCCGCCTGGGCCCGCGCCCAGTGCGCCGACGGGCAACTGGCCATGGCCGAGTCCCAGCCCTCAGGCGTACGGCTGGTCTTCCGCACCCGGGCCACCGCCGTCGAGCTGGAGACCCTGCCCACCAAGCGGGTCTACACGGGCGCCCCGCCCCGCCCGGACGGCGTGTACGACCTGCTCGTCGACGGCCGCCTGGCCGGCCAGGCCAGTGTGCCGGGCGGCAACACGCTGACCATCGACATGGCCGCCGGCACCGCCGAGCAGCGGCCCGGCCCGCCCGGTACCCTGCACTTCGCCGGCCTGCCCGACGGCGTCAAGGACGTCGAGATCTGGCTGCCGCACAACGAGACCACCGAGCTCGTCGCCCTGCGCACCGACGCCCCCGTCGAGCCCGCGCCGGACCGGGGCCGCAGGGTGTGGCTGCACCACGGCAGTTCGATCAGCCACGGCTCCGACGCCGCCAGTCCCACCACCACCTGGCCCGCGCTCGCCGCCTCCCTCGGCGGCGTGGAACTGGTCAATCTGGGCCTGGGCGGCAGCGCCCTGCTCGACCCGTTCACCGCTCGCACCATGCGGGACACCCCCGCCGACCTGATCAGCGTCAAGATCGGCATCAACCTGGTCAACACCGACCTGATGCGCCTGCGCGCCTTCGCCCCCGCGGTCCACGGCTTCCTCGACACCATCCGCGAAGGCCACCCCACCACACCGCTGCTGGTCGTCTCGCCCATCCTGTGCCCCATCCACGAGAACACGCCCGGTCCCAGCGCCCCCGACCTCACCGCCCTCGGCGCCGGGCGGCTGCGGTTCCGCGCCGCAGGCGATCCGGCGGAACGGGCGAGCGGGAAACTGACCCTGGGCGTGATCCGCGACGAGCTCGCCCGGATCGTGGCGCAGCGCGCGGCCCAGGACCCCGACCTGCACCACCTCGACGGGCGTGACCTCTACGGTGAGGCGGACGCCGCCGAGCTGCCGCTGCCCGACCGGCTCCACCCGGACGCCGCCACCCACCGCCGCATCGGTGAACGTTTCGCCGAGCTGGCCTTCACCGGCGACGGCGCCTTCAGGTAGGGCGGGCGTCCGCGGCGGCGGGCGGGAAAACAGCGATATACGTACGTTTTGCACCGTTTTCCAGTGAAGTGTGGTGGCCTTCTCCCGACCGGGGGAAGGTCGAACATGAGGCAGGCGGCGGCACCAGGCACCGCGCCGGGGCTCGCCCTACTCGCCGCCAGGGCGGCTCCGGCGCGGCCATCGCCGAGCAGAAGCGCCTGCGGGGCCCGCGCTCCCGTACGTGAGCAACATCACTTCTTACCCCCGCGTCACCTGCGTGCAACGAGGGACCCGTATCTTACGGGTGCGGTGCGCGCCTTCCCGGCGGGCTCGGGGATCCGGAACCCGCGGGCTGCGGTGTTTCAGGCCCACCTGGACGGGAAGTTCTGGACGGCTCTGCAGTGTTATGGCCGGTGTAGGTAGATCTGGTCGCAGCACTTCGGGCTTCGGTCGACCGGATCTTCGGTAATATCGGCCTGCTTAATCTGGATTTTTGAAGTTTCGCCCCTTGGGCGATGTGGGAGGGTGAGACATGACGACGGCTGCCCTGCAGACCGTGTTGACCGTTCCCGAGCGTTTCCGGGGACCGGCGGGAGTCGCCAACGGCGGCTGGATAGCCGGCACCATGGCCGAGGCGCTCAGCGACAACCGATCAGCCGTCGAGGTCACGCTGCACGCCCCCACCCCCCTCGAAACCGAGCTGCGCTTGGAGCACGTCGCCAACACCGCCACCCTTTCCCACGCCGACCGGCTGCTCGTCGAGGCCATCCCCGTCGCGGAGGATGTGCAGGCTCCGGAGTTCGTCCCGTTCACCGAGGCGGCGCGGGCCGAGGCCGGGTTCGCCGGCTGGCACGGGCACGCCTTCCCCGAGTGCTTCGCCTGCGGGCTGCGCGAGCCGGGCGACGGGCTGCGTGTCTTCCCCGGCCCGGTCGAGGGCACGGACCTGGTGGCCGCAGGCTGGCGGGTGCCGTTCACCGTGGCCGACGAGGACGGCGTGCCCCGCTCCGTCGTGGGCGCCGTGCTCGACTGCGTCACGGGCTGGGCCCACTTCCGGCCCGGCGAGTCGGCGCTGCTCGGGCGGCTGGCCGTCCAGGTGCACCGGCGCGTCTACCCGGGCGGCGCCTACTCGGTCGTGGCCCGCGCCACCGGCCGCGAGGGGCGCAAGCTGTTCGGCGAGAGCGCGATCTACGAGGTGGACGGCACGCTGGTGGCGGCGGCCCGGGCGACCTGGATCGCGCCGCGCTGACGTCCCGCGTCTCAGATGACCTGAGACGGCCCCGGAACTTCCCGTTCCGGGGCCGTTCGCGTACGTCCGTCAGGGCCGGGTGAGCCGGTCGGCCACCAGCGACGCGCAGCGCTCGTCGAACAGGATCGTGTAGTGGTTGCAGTCCGGCAGCACCTCGTCGGACAGACCGGGCAACCGGGCCGTCCAGGCGGCGACGAGGGCATCGGGCAGCATGCCGGTCTCCTGGTCGAGCAGCCCGCGCGGCGCCCGCAGCAGCGACAGCGGCGACTTGATCGACTCCAGCGCGGCGCCGATCCGGCCCGGCTCGGTGAGCAGCCACCGGCCGTCCTCGCGCGCCGCCTCCGGGGCCACCCGCGAGCGGAGCGCGCCGGCCGGCCCGGTCAGGTCGTAGCGGACGTAGGCCTCCGCGTCGTCGTTCCATCGGCCGGCGAACGCCGGATGCGCCCGGAAGAAGGCCACGTACTCCTCCGCCGTCGCGTACGTCATCGACAGCCGCGCCAACGCCGGCCCGAGCGTGGCCGCCAGCGCCTGCGCGGGGTCGACGCCGTCGGGGAGCGGCAGGGGCAGGCCGCCGTCCACCAGCACGACCCGGGCGAAGTCCCGCCCGGCGGCGGCCAGCGCGGCGACGTAGGCGCCCATCGAGTGTCCCGTCAGCACGGCCTCCGGTCCCGCCCCCACGTGGTCGGCGACGCGCAGCACGTCCTCGGCGTGGCGGGGCAGGCCGTACGGGCCGGGCAGGCCGGCGCTGTGACCGCGCCCGCGCAGGTCCATCGCCACCAGGGACCAGCCCTGCGGCACCCGCCGCCCCACCGCGGCCCAGGCCATCAGCGAGGCGGTGATCCCGTGCACCGCGAGGATCACCCGCGGCCCGTCGCCGAACGTGGCGATGCGCAGGCCGTCGACGTCGTCCAGTCTCATGCTCGGATCCTAGGGACAAACGCTCCGATACGGTACGCCGGTGACGTGACGCCGCCACTCGGCCACGCTCAGCGGCGTCCCGGCCCGGGCGCACACCGCCGCCGCCATCGCCCCCGGCTCGACCACCCGCTCGCGGACGACCCCCGCCCCGTCCAGGACGACCACCTTGGCGCCGTCGGCCGAGAACGTCACCGCGTGCGGCACGCCGAGACCGGCGTCACCGAGCCCGCCCAGGGCCGTGCCGGTCGCCAGATCGTGCAGCTCGACCTCGCCCGCGTTGGTGATCACCGCGATGACGTCCTCGCGCGGCGACCGGGCGGCGTCGCCCTGACCCGGCGCCGTGCCTGGGGTCTCGCGCAGGAGCCGGCGGGTGGCGGTGTGGTGGACGGTCACCCGCCCGCGAAAGTCGACGGCGGCCACGGAGCGGCCGTCGCGGCTGAACACCATGTCCTCGACCGTCGTGCCCCGGCCCGTGCCGAACGGCCCGCCGGCGCGCCTGCCCGACGCCGCCTCGAACAGGTGCTGCTCGCCGCCCGCGACGGCCAGCAGCCGCCCGTCGGGCGAGAACTCCACGTCCTCGGCGCCGCCCACCCGCGCCGACCACAGCAGGCGCCCCGACCCGCTGTCCCACACCCCGACCGCGTGGCGACGGGAGGCGCCGCCGTCGGTGTACTCCAGTCCGGCGGCCACCAGTGCGCCGTCCGGGCTGACCGCCACCTTCCGGGGGTGGAACCCCGCCAGCTTCCCCCGAGGGGTGAACGTCGCGAGCGTGCGCCGCGTGGTGGTGTCGACCAGCACGACCTCGCCGTACCCGCCCAGTGCGGCCAGCCGCCCGTCGTGGCTGAAGGCGCCCGTGCCCAGCAGCCGGGGATTCGTCCTGACGAGCAGGGGCCCGCCCAGCGGGCCGCCCGGGCGGGCCAGGTGGATGCGCTCGCCGGTCTCGGACGCCAGCATCCGCCGCGCGCCGGAGTCCATCCGCGCCCACGACCACGACGGCCGCCGCGCGGGGACGGTCAGGTCGCTCAGCTCGACGGTGACGACCCGGTTCTCGACGAGGTAGCGGAGCACGGGGCCGTCGAAGGCGACCAGCGGCGGTGGTGTCCCGTCGTAGTTCGAGCCGTCCGGCACGTCCAGCGTGGTCAGCAGGTCGCCGTCGGCGTCCCAGACCTGGACCTGCTCGCTGGTGACCGAGGCGAACCGCCGGCCGTCGGCGGCGTAGACGAGCCCACCGCGGTTCCAGACGTCACCCTGCTCGCCGATGGTGCCGATGGAGCCGTCGCGCAGGTCGGTCACCTGCAGGGCGTTGCCCAGCGGCTCCAGCAGCGAGCGGCCGTCCGGGGTGAGAGCGAGCGGCTGGCCGCAGTCGTCGCAGCGGGCCGCGGGGGCACGCGACCCCGTGCGGACGAGCCCGGGCAGGGACCGCCGCTCGATCCGCCCGTCGCCGGCCACCGCGTAGATCGCGTCGCCGGCCGGCGTCATCGGGCCGAGCGCGTCGGAGGTCCGCACCCGGGTGCCGCGCTCCAGGTCCCAGACGTAGGTGTCGTCGTCGACGGTGACCAGCGCGTACCGGTCCACCGTCCCGTAGTGGACGCCGACCGGGATGCCGGTGTCGTCGCCCACGTCCGTACGGAACCTCCAGGAGCCCACCACCTCGCCGGTGCGCAGGTCCCACACGCGGGCGCGCCTGTTGGTGACCACCAGCACCTGCCGCCCGCTGGGCGCGAACGTCGCGTCCAGCGGCGTCTCAGGCCCGGCGCCGTCGTCGCGCGCCAGGCCCAGTGCGGCGATGCCGCCGCTCCGCCTTCCGGTCCGCACGTCCCACAGCCGCAGCGCGCCGTCGCCCACACTGGCCAGGGTCCGGCCGTCGCGGCTGAGCGCGCGGACCGTGCCGCTCGCGGTGGCGGGATCCCGGAACGCGGCGACCTCCCGCCGCGCCAGCGAGGCGGTGAGCGCCGCCCGGCTGCGCGGCGTGCGGTCCAGCCGCCAGGCCGCCACGCTGAGCAGCATCGCCGCCCGCGGGTCGGTGCCGCGCAGCGAGTCCGCCGCCAGGGCCAGCCGCGCCGCCTCCGCCTGGTCACGCTGCACGGCGATGCGTGCCGCCCGCTCGTCGGCCAGCCCGCCCTGGTGCACCGCCAGCCCGCCCGCGACCAGGGCGATCACCAGCAGCCCGGCCAGGGTGAGCGAGACGAGGCGGTCCCTTCTGGCGCGCCGCCTGGTCAGCCCGGCGCCCGCGTCCAGGAAGTCGCGTTCCGCACGGGACAGGGTGATGTTCCTGCGGGCCGTGGCCGCCCACTGCAGCGCGTTCTCCAGGCTGCTGCCCTGCAGCAGGTCGCCCTCCCTGCGCCCGGCCCGGTCCCACCGCAGGGCGGCGGCGAGGATGTCGCGGTGCACGGCGAGGCCGTCGCGGTTGGCCTCGATCCAGCGACGCAGACGCGGCCAGGCGTACGGCAGGGCGGGCCGGGCCAGCCAGACCTCCTCCTCGTCCCGGCCGACCAGGTAGCCGAAGACCTCCAGGATCCGGGTGATCGCCGCGACCTCCGGCAGCGGCCGGCTGTCCAGCAGTTCGGTCAGGGCGGCCCGGCGAGCCGACAGACCGCCCTGCTCACCCATCGTGACGAGCCGGAGGAACACCTCCGGAGCCAGTTCCCGCTCGTCGGGGCCGAGCAGCTCGAAGCACTCCTCGGCCAGCGACCCCAGCGCCGGGTCGCCCCCGCCGCCCGCCAGCGAGGTCCGCCTGCCCGCCTCGCCGAGCAGGCGGCCGGTGTCCAGTCCCGCGGTCCGGGCATCGGCGCTGATCAGGGAGAGCAGCAGGTTGCGCGCGGCGGGCCGCTCCAGCGGTTCCTTGCTGAGCGCGGCCGCCACCAGGGGCCGCAGGGAGTCCGGCAGGACGCCGAGGTCCGGGCTGGCCGACAGCACGCGGTGCATGACCCCGCCGAGGGTGTCCGACTGGAACGGGTCCGTCCCGCTCGCCGCGAACACCATGATGCATCCCCAGGCGAACACGTCCGCCGGCGTCCCAGCCCGCTCGCCGCCGAACACCTCGGGCGCCATGTACGTGGGCGTGCCCGTCACCAGGCCGGTGGTGGTGAGCGACATCTCCGCGGTCCTGGCGATGCCGAAGTCGATGACCCGGGGGCCGTCGGGGCCGAGCAGCACGTTGTCGGGCTTCAGGTCGCGGTGGACCACCCCGGCGTCGTGGATCGCGGTCAGCGCGGTGGCGATCGCCGTGGCCAGCCGGTGCAACTCGCCGTCGTCGAACGTGCGGCCGTCCGCGACGGACTGGCGCAGGCTGGGGCCCGGCACGTACTCGCTGACGACGTACGGCCTGGGTCCGTCCAGGTCCACCTCCAGCACGGCGGCCGTGCAGAACGAGGCCACCCGGCGCGCGGCCGCCGCCTCCCGGGCGAGCGCGGCGGCCTGGTCCCGGTGCAGAACCTTGATCGCCACCCGGCGGCCGTCCTCGGCGTACCCCTCGTAGACGACGCCCTGGCCGCCCGCGCCGATCCGGCCGGCGAGCCAGTATCCGCCCAGCGTCTGGGGGTCTCCGTCGATCAACATGACCCGTTTGACGTGTGCTTTCCGGTGAAAGTTCCGGATAAATTACCTGATATGCGGATCACTGTCATCGAGCATGAGGCGGACGCGGGGCCGGGCTTCCTCGACGGCTGGCTCGACGTCGCGTGCGAGGTCGTCCGGCCGTACCGGGGCGAGCCGGTGCCGGACCGGGCCGCCGACGGGCTGATCGTGCTCGGTGGCGAGCCGGCCGCCTGGGAGGACGACACCTACCCCTGGCTGCCCGCCACGCGCGACCTGCTGGCGCGCGCCGTGTCCGACGGCACGCCCACGCTGGGCGTCTGCCTCGGCGCGCAGCTCATGACGATGGCCTGCGGCGGCACCGTGGAGCGGGGCGGCGAAGGGCTGGAGGTGGGGCTGTGCGAGGTGACCGCCCTGCCCGAGGCCGCGTCCGACCGGCTCCTGTCGGGCGTCGGCGCGGCGGTGGCGATCCAGTACCACCGGGACGTGATGTCGCGGCTGCCCGACGGGGCGGTGCCGCTCATGACCGGCCCCCTCTACCCCCACCAGGCGTACCGGCTGGGCTCCACGGCGTGGGCCGTCCAGTTCCACCCGGAGGCGACGCCGGACATCTTCGCCACCTGGGCGACGGGCTCCGCGCTGGCGTCCGGCGAGGAGCACATCGCCCGGGTCCGCGCCGCCGAGGACAAGCTGGTCGCCGCCTGGCGCCCCGTCGCCGAGGCGTTCGCAGCCGTGGTCCGCGCCTCCACCTCAGCCTGACGCCCCCGCCCCCGCCCTGACGCCCCGCCCTCACGCGCCCGCCACTGACGCCCCCGGCCCTGACGCGCCCGCCCCGGCGCCGCTCGGCGTCAGGGGCGGGCAAGCGGAGTCGCGGGGCGGCGCGGGCGGGTGAGGACGTGGGCCAGGGCGTGGACGCCGCCCAGGACGAGCGGCAGCGCCGCCAGGCCCGCCCACGTGGAGGCCCCGCCGCGTACCGGCACGCCGGCCGCGCGCAACCGCCGCCACGCCCACGCCGTGAACGGGAGCACCACCAGGGGCGCCGTCACCGAGCCCGGCGTGTAACCGCGGACGGCCGCGGCCTGCGCCAGGTGCATGACCCCGTGTGCCCCGAACCCCGCCAGCACCGCCTGGAACGCCCGGCTCCGCCCGCCGGTGCGCGCCCCTACGGCGGCGGCGCCCGCCACGACCCCGCCCATCAGCGCGATGGCCACGCTCGCGTGCCGCTGGGACACCTCCAGCCGCTCCCACGGCACCCGCGGGTAGCGCTCGGCCAGCCACGGCCGTGCCTCGCGCATCCAGCGGGCCATCGTCGCCAGTTCCTCGGCGTCGTGGACCGCCCAGGCCGCGAGCAGCCCCCACGTCACCCCCGCCGGAACCCGTCCCAGGCCGTCCCCCCGCGCCTCCCCGCCGTCTCCTCGCACGTCCCTGCCGCTTCCCCCCGGACCCATGCCGCCTCCTCCATCGAAATGCAACGCAACGTTGCGTTCTATTCAAGCCGGGTCGCCCGGCCGCCTGTCAAGATGGAGGGGTGCCCAGGATCGAGTCCACCGCCGCGAGGCTGGCCAAGCTCGGCTTCGCCGACGGAGCGACCGCCGCCCGGCTCGTCCAGCAGGGCGGAGCGGCGTTCGACGACCTGCTCGACGGGCTGGTCGACGTCGCCGACCCCGACCTCGCGCTCGCCGCGCTGGCCCGGCTGGCCGAGCAGGCGCCCGACGCCCTCGACGCGCTGCGCGGTGACGACCGGCTCCGCGCCCGTACCCTCGCCGTCCTCGGCGTGAGCGCCGCCCTCGGCGACCACCTGGCCCGCCACCCGGAGCAGCTCGCCCTGCTCCGCGAGCCAGGACCCGGCCACGCCCGCGACGAGCTGCTGCGCGCCGTCGGCGGCGACCCGGCGGACCCGAGCCCCCGCGCCGCGGAGCCCGCCGCGCTCGCCGCGCTGCGCGTCGCCTACCGGGGCCGGCTGACGCGCGTGGCCGCCCGCGACCTCACCGGCGAGGCCACGCTGGGCGAGGTCACCGGCGAGCTGTCCGACCTGGCCGGCGCCGCTCTGGAGGCCGCCCTGGCCATCGCCCGGTCCGAACTGCCGGCCGGCGACGACTGCGACGACGTACGCCTCGCGGTGATCGGCATGGGCAAGGCCGGCGCCCGCGAGCTCAACTACATCAGCGACGTCGATGTGATCTTCGTGGCGGAGCCCCGCGAAGGCGCCGACGAGACCAAGGCGCTGCGCGCCGCGACCAGGCTCGCCCAGGCCATGATGCGGGCCTGCTCGGCCGCCACGCCCGAGGGCTCGCTGTGGGAGGTCGACGCCGGGCTGCGACCCGAGGGCCGGTCGGGGCCGCTGGTGCGCACGCTGGCCAGCCACCTGGCCTACTACCGCCGCTGGGCCAAGACGTGGGAGTTCCAGGCGCTGCTGAAGGCCCGGCCGATGGCCGGCGACCTGGAGCTCGGCGCCGCCTACGTCGAGGCGGTCAACGAGCTGGTGTGGTCGGCGGCCACCCGCGACAACTTCGTCGAGGACGTCCAGGCCATGCGCCGCAGGGTCGAGGCCCACGTGCGCGCCGAGGGCGACCGCCAGCTCAAGCTCGGGCCGGGCGGGCTGCGCGACATCGAGTTCGCGGTGCAGCTCCTGCAACTCGTCCACGGGCGGCTCGACCCGCTGCTGCGCCGCCGCGCCACGCTGCCCGCCCTGGCCGCCCTGTCCCGGGGCGGCTACGTCGGCCGCGACGACTCCCGCGGCCTGGCCGAGGCGTACACGTTCCTGCGCCAGGTCGAGCACCTGCTCCAGCTGCACCGGCTGCGCCGCACCCACGTCCTGCCGGAGGACCCCGGCGCCCTGCGCCGGCTCGGGCGGGCGCTCGGCATGCAGGCCGACCCGGTGGGGGAGTTCACTGCCCGCTGGCGGCGGCACGCCAGGGAGGCGCGGCGGCTGCACGAGAAGCTGTTCTACCGCCCGCTGCTGCAGGCCGTGGCCCGCCTGCCGGAGAAGGAGGCCCGGCTGTCGCCCACGGCGGCCTCCGCGCGGCTGCGGGCGCTCGGCTACGTCGATCCCGACGGCGCGCTGCGCCACATCGCCGCCCTCACGGCGGGCGTGTCACGGCGCGCGGCCATCCAGCGGACGCTGCTGCCGGTCATGCTCGGCTGGTTCGCCGACACCCCCGACCCCGACGCCGGGCTGCTCGGCTTCCGCCAGGTGAGCGACAAGCTCGGCGCCACGCCGTGGTACCTGCGGCTGCTGCGCGACGAGACCGCCGTGGCCGCCCGCATGGCGCGGGTCCTCGGCACCAGCCGCTACGCCACCGGCCTGCTCACGCACGCTCCCGACGCCGTCGCGCTGCTCGGCTCCGACGACGACCTCGCCGTCCGCCCGCCCGAGTCGCTGCGGGCCGAGGCCGCCGCGGCCGTCTCCCGTCACGCCGGCAACCCCGAGAGCGCGGTCACGGCCGTGCGGGCGCTGCGGCGCAGGGAGCTGTTCCGCACGGCCGTCGCCGACATCTTCGGGCTCGTCGACATCGAGCAGGTCGGCGTGGCGCTGTCAGCGCTGAACGACGTGACGATCCAGGCCGCCCTCGACGCCGCCACCGGCAAGGTGCGCGCCGACCGGGGCGCCGAGCCGCCCACCAGGTTCGCCGTCATCGCCATGGGACGCCTCGGCGGCATGGAGTCGTCCTACGCCAGCGACGCGGACGTCATGTTCGTCCACTCTCCCGAGCCCGGCGCCGCCGAGCGGGAGGCCACCGACGCGGCCTTCGCCATCGCCAACGAGCTGCGCCGCCTGCTCAGCCTCCCCGCCCCCGACCCGCCCCTGCTCATCGACCCCGACCTGCGGCCGGAGGGCAGGCAGGGCCCCCTGGCCCGCACGCTCGCCTCGTACGCCGCCTACTACGCCCGCTGGTCGTCCCCCTGGGAGGCGCAGGCGCTGCTGCGCGCCCGGTTCTCCGCCGGCGACCCCGCGCTCGGCGCGGCGTTCACCGCCATGATCGACGAGCTGCGCTACCCGCCCGGCGGCCTGCCGGAGGACGCCGCCCGTGAGATCCGCCGGCTCAAGGCCCGCATGGAGGCCGAACGCCTGCCCCGCGGCGCCGACCCCGCCCTGCACACCAAGCTGGGGCCCGGCGGGCTGTCCGACGTGGAGTGGGTGGCCCAGCTCCTGCAACTCCGCCACGCCGGCGCCGTCCCGGCCCTGCGCACCACCCGCACCCTGCAGACGCTGCGCGCGGCGGTGGAGGCCCGCCTGCTCGCGCGGGCCGACGAGGTGGTGCTGGAGGAGGCGTGGCGCTTCGCCTCCCGCATCCGCGACGCCATCATGCTGGTACGGGGCCGGCCGGGCGACAGCGTCCCCGCCGACGCGCGCGAACGCCTGCTGCTGGCCCGTATCCTCGGCTATCCGCCGGACGGCTCGCAGGACTTCCTCGACGACTACCGCCGCGTCACCCGCCGCGCCCGACAGGTCGTGGAGCGCGTCTTCTACGAGTCCTGACGTCCGCGGGTCCTGATTCCGCCATTTCGCGTTGCGCGGGCCGCCGCGGGGGTGTATCAAGGCGCGGGGTGATCACTTTGCTGTCGGTCTACGTGGATCTCGCCTTAGGCGTGGTGCTGGCGTTCCTGCTGCTGTCGTTGCTGGTCAGCGGCGTGAACGAGGCGTTCGTACGATTGCTGGCCATCCGCAGCAAGTTCCTGTGGGCCTTCCTGCGCGACACCCTCGACGGCAGCGACGCCCAGGGCCGCTCGTGGCTGCCCGCCGGAGTGCGCGACGTGTTCGCGGCGCTGCCGTTCGCCCGCGACCCCCGCCCGCCCCACAGCGACCAGCCGGCTCCCGCCGAGGCGGCCACGGTGCCCGCCCAGGAGACCAAGGCGCAGGACGCCGTCACCAACCTGCTCTACCAGCGGGTCCGCGAGATCGACCACCCCACGCGGGGCCGCACCAGCATCGCGAACCTCCCGCCGGGGCGCTTCGCCGGGGCCGTGCTGGAGATGGCGGCGGCCGAGGAGGGCGGCGTCGACGGGCTGCTGGCCAAGCTCAAGTCGATGGGCAGCCCCCTCCACGGCCACCTCAAGGGCGTCTGGGAGAGCGCGCAGCGCGACCTCGACCGGTTCCGGCAGGGCGTGGAGAGCTGGTTCGACGGCGAGATGCACCGCCTGTCGATGCTGTACAAGAGGTACGTCAAGTGGGTGCTGGCCGCCCTGGGCCTGGTGGTGACGCTCTTGTTCACCATGGACGGCCTGGAGTACGGCAAGACGCTGCTGCGCGACAACGCCTTCCGCGCCTCCGTGACCGCCGTCACCGAGGCCGGGCCCGACGCCTACGACGAGCTGCGGGCGCGCTGCGAGCGGTCCGACCCGGTGCCGTGCATCACCGAGACGCTCAGCCAGCCCGCCCTGGTCAAGGTGTTCGACCACGCGATCGTCAGCGTGTCCGTCCCGGCCGAGGGCGACCCGGCCGTCCACTGGAACGGCGCCGCCTGGTGGGACCGCCTCACCACCCCCAGCCACTGGCCCGGCTACCTGCTGACGTACGTGGCGCTGATGTTCGGCGCGCCGTTCTGGTGGGACGTGCTGCGCCGCATCACCGGCATCCGCTCCCGCCACCACGGATGAGGCCCCTTCAGTGGGCCACGCTGACCACGATCTTGCCGACCTGGGTGCCGGACTCCATGTGCCGGTGCGCCGCCGCGATCTCCTCCAGCGGGAACACGCGGTCCACCACCGGGCGGAAGGCGCCGGAGCGCAGGCCCGAGGAGACGAACGCCGCGCCGCGGCGCAGCCGCTCCGGGTCCCTGGTGATCTCGTGCACCGTGTACGTGCGCATGTTGAGCGCCGGCATGCCCAGGTCGAACCCCGGGTAGGGCGTCGGCTGCCCGCTCAGCATGCCCCACAGGAACAGCGTCCCGCCGGGGGCCACGGCTCGGGCCAGCTCCGCCACGCCCGGCCCGGCGACGGCGTCGAACACGTACTCGGCGCCCCTGCCGCCGGTCAGCGCCAGCACGCGGGCCGTCACGTCCTCCTCCTCCGAGACGATCACCTCGGCCGCGCCCTCCTCGATCAGCCGCTGCCGCTTGTCGCGCGTCCGGGTGACGGCGATCGGCGTGGCGCCCAGCCGGTCGGCCGTGTGGATGGCGGCCAGCCCGACGCTGCTGGAGGCCGCGTTCACCACCGCCACGTCGCCCGGCCGGATCCGGCCCACCTCCACCATCGCGCCGTACGCCGTGAGGTACGGCATCCAGACGGCGGCCCCGGACACCGCGTCCACCCCGTCCGGACGGGGCAGGAGCGCGCTCGCCGGCACGATGGCCCGCTCGGCGTACACGCCGTAGTCGTTCTGTGAGAAGGCCGGCACGATGCTGATCGCCTGCCCCACCGCGAACCCCGTCACCCCCGGCCCGACCGCCTCGATCACCCCGGCGCCCTCGGTGCCGAGCCGGGCGGGGAACTGCTTGACCTGCTCGATGTACACCCCCAGCCGGAACAACGCCTCGGCCCGGTTGACGCCGATCGCGTCCACCCGGATCCGCACCTCACCGGGTCCCGGCTCGCCTGGCTCCACGTCCTCCAGCCGCATCACCTCGGGCCCGCCGATCTCATGGAAACGCACAGTCCTTGCCACGCCGCACTCCTTCGCTCATCGCCGACGCGACCACTGTGCCCCACAAGTACGATGGCTGTCAAACTTCGACCACTGTCGTACTATGGGCTCATGGAACGCACGCCGCCGCATCCCGAGGTGTCCGAGTTCGACCTGCAACAGGTGCTGGAGGCCCTGGTGGATCCGGTACGCCGGAGCATCGTCACGCAGCTCGACGCCGCCGGCCACGACCTCGCCTGCGGCACCTTCGACATGCCGGTCAGCAAGTCCACCGCCACCCACCACTTCAAGGTGCTGCGCGAGGCGGGCCTGATCCGGCAGTACTACGTCGGGACCTCGCGGATGAACGCCCTGCGCCGCGCCGAGATGGACCACGCCTTCCCCGGCCTCCTCGACGCCCTCACCTCCCGCCAGGCCGTGGGCCACTGACCCCTCACCGGCCGGAACCCGGCGGACTGGCCGCGCCGGGCGGGCTCTCCCCGGCCTGGCCGTTCAGCCGGGCGGCCAGGTCCGGTCGTTCGTAGCCGGAGAACACCTTGACGAGCTGGTGGAGCAGGAAGACACGATGCTCCGGCTGGAGGCCGGTGAGAAAGTCCCGTACGGTCTCGGCCACCACGGCCTCCTCCCGTGAGGCGCCGGCGCCTCCCGGGCTGGAAGCGAGCAGGCTGAGGGCACGTTCGAACTTGTCCCCGTGCTCGGTGAGCTGCAGCAGCTTCGCAGGGTCTCCGCCGGTCCACCACAGGCGCGCTGTGGCAGCATCGCGCAGCATCGTCTCTCTCAGTGACTCCAGCCGGTCCAGCTCCGCGCGCTGGATATCTCGCCGCCGCCGGGTTTCCAGGTCCCGCAGCATCCGCTCGCGAGCGAACTCGATCGCCTCCGGTTCGACGCTGAGGGCGGCACGGGCCCGCGCGAGGTGCTGGAATGACCAAGACCGGGCTAAGGCCAGATTCGCTGCGCTCTCCGCCTCCTCCCGATGCAGGACCGAGAACGGCTTGATCACCTCGGTCACTGTCGAGGTGAGGCCTTTGCATGCATCGGCCTCGACGTCCCTGGCCGGTTCCGACCCTGGAGGTAGGAGCCAGGACAGTTCGAGCTGCACGCGGACGTCCAGGTCCTCTGGCGCGCTGCGCAAGAGGACCGCGTGACGGGTGGAGTGTGCGACCCACTCGCCGTGACGTCGATGGGTGAAGCGCGCCTCCATTCGCTCTAGGAATCCCATCCGGGAGTCCCTTCCACGTCGTACGCGGGGGACAGCCCCGGCGTGAGCCGATCGGATTCCCCGATCCGGCGCATGAGCTGGACGCACAGGCCCTCGCGGTCGACACCGTCGTCTGGCGCGGACTGGGACCAGTGCCAGACGAGTCGGGTGAGCAGGCCGGTGTCCATGCTGGAGCGGCAGGCGCGAGGGAAGATCTGGCAGATCACGTCACCGTTGGCGCGCCCCTGCGCCACGTCCTCCAGCCACTCCACCGCCACTCTCTTGGCCTCGGCGGTCCGTTCGGGCGCACGCAGGACCGCCCGCCATCCATCGGCCAATGCGGTGATCAACGGAGCTTCGCGTGTCGATTCCGGCACCAGGACCAAAGAACCGTTGGCGGAGCGCAGACCGCTCAGATGGAGGAAGGCCTCCGTAGCCGCGGCCTGGGCGCGCCCGCCGGACTCGGCCCACTTCACCACCTCTGCGATGGTCCGGGCGCGCAACTGCGGTCGAGTGACCAGCTCGGCCAGGACGGCCAGCACGGCGGCGTCGACCCGCTGCAGCCTGCGTCCGGCCAAATGCCTGAGCCGGGTGAACGCGATCCGGTCGAACGTGTCGGCCAATGGGCCACCGCACACCATCGCGACCACCACGAGCAGTGCCTCGTTCGGCCCGGTCTTAGCCCACTGGTACATCTTGCCGCGGAGTGCCCGGCCGAGTTCGTCGCTCATCGCCGCCGCCGTGAGCATGCCGGCCGCGCGGTCCGGATTTCGGCCGGCCCACTCCTCGACCGTGCCCACCACCAGGTCGGGCAGGCGGTTGTCCATGGCCAGGCGCAGCAGGATCTCGGCTGGACGGTCGTCGTCCAGCCCTCTGAGCCAGGTGGTCAGATGCTCCTGAAAGTTCGGCCGGTCAGCCCACACGTGGTCCAGCACGGCGGAGCCGTACCGCGGGCGCTCGAACACCGCCGTGCCGTCCACGCACGTCGCGTTCACCTGTTGCAGGTGCGTCCTGATGCCCGGACCGATCAGACCCCGGCCAGGAGGATGGTCGATACCGACGGCCTCGCACAAGCGGTCGGTGGCGCTGAACACCCTGCCCACCGGTGCGCCCTCCAGCGCCGCCACGGCCAACAGCAGTGCCCGCCGATATCCGTGACTCGGCTCCTGTGTGGCACTGAACCAGCCTTTGAGCTCCGTTTCCCAGTGGTGATAGGCCGCGAGCACCTCGTCGGCGCCCAGGTGCGGGGCGCGGTGACCTGATTCGTGGACGTGCTCAGCCAGCGTGACGGCGTCCTGGGTGGAGGCGTCGTCCAGCGCGGCGCCGATCCGCTGGTCATGAACCCAAGCCGACGCCTCGTCTGGAGAGAACCACTGCTCCAGGTGTGCCAGGAACACCCGCCGTCTGTCACTCGGGCGCAGCTTGACGACCTCGGGGACGACGGCGAGGTCCAGCGCACCGAGTTCCTGTCCCGTGGCCAGGACCACCAGGCAAGACCCCACCTCACGCAAACGCGTGATGTAGTCTCCCAACTCCCGGCCCACCGCTGGCAACACGTCGGGATCGCTCTCCTGCAGGTTCAGCAGGTATGCCTTGCCCGCTTCGCGCTGCATTCCGGCACGTACGTCGTCCTGGTCGATCTGGTCGATGGTCAGCCACTCGGGGACCAGGCCGAGATCGGCCGCAACACTGACTGCGGTGATGCGGCGACCGCTTCCGGGCTCCGCGCAGAGCACGACCGCGCCTCTATCGCGGGCGGCGATGACGGCTCGCTCCAGCGTGTCGCTGTCCGGCACGTACAGGGCCCGCAACCTGGCGACGTCCTGCGGGTCCAGCCGTCGCGTGGCGACGAGCTTGCCGACCAGCGTGATGCCGCCATGGACGACGCTTCCCACCAGAGCCATCCCGACCCTGTCGTAGAACTCGGCAGTCGGCTGCATGGGTCACGACTCCCGGTAGTGGATGCCACCGTGGAACGTTCCCCCGGTGAAAGCCTGGCCGACCCGGTCATGGAACACTGCCGAAGCCCCCGCCGCACCCCCTGCGCCGGCATCCGCGCCCGAGTCTGTGCCCGTGTCGGGTTCGCGAGGTTCCTGGGCGGTCTCCTCCTGCCTCGTCTCGGCGAACGTCGGTCGTGGGACATAGATCCAGGCGTCCTGCGCGAAGTCCTTCTCCGGAACCTCGGCCGTGACGTGGTGAAACTGCCTGGCATGCACGGCCGTGTAGCCGCTCTCCACCACATCCTGGAACACCCGGCCCGAGACGATGGCCGCCACGAGGGTGACGTCGGGCTCCGTCCGGTCCATCACCTGCCTCAGCGCGACGGAGTCGAGCATCCGGAAGGCGTCGTTGGTGGCTTTCGCCTTGCGATCGTGCAGAGTGTCGCCCACGTCGGGTACCGGCCCCACATGCAAGGCCGCTCGCAACCGCAACGTCAGGGCACGGTCACGGGCACGCAGGGAGGCCGCGCGTTCCCACAGCGTGGTCTGGAGAGCGCCCAGGAAGGGATGGATCAGAAACGGCAGATGGCTGGGCGACATGCCGAAGACATAGCCGTCTCCAGGATGATCGGGGAAGCGCCTCTCATGCCAGACGTGGTCGAGCTCGCACCGGGTGAATGCTTCCTCCAGCACCTGAGGGAGCATCCCGCTCAGCTCGGGCAGGTAGCGGTCTTGGTTGCGGGAGTACTTGACGATGTCCACGGCCAGCAGTCCGCGATAGGGCGGTAGGGGGTGGCTCGTCCCGTCGGGGATCATGGTGACAGCCTCCAGGTCCGATCCGAAAGGTTGGCTACACGATGACACTCAGCCCTCCGGGCGAGTGTCCAGAACTGGACGTTCATGCCATGCCAGAGCACGGAGCGCGTCGAGGTCCCGGATGACCATCCGGCGCCGCGCGGTGGTGATGATGTGCGACCGCCGCAACGCGGCCAACTCGCCGGCCACCGCGGACCGGGACAGGCCCGTCGCCGCCGCCACCTCGCTCTGCGTCAGCGGCACCTCTAGGCCGACCGCCAGCCGCAGCAGGGTCCGGGCCACGCGCATCACGGCGGACAGTCCCGCCAGTTCGGCCCGGATGCCCTCGCCTTCCCGGAGGCTCCGGATCGCCCGCCGGATCAGCAGGCCGTGCAGTTCGAACTCGTGGACGACCCGATGGAACCGCTCGGCCGTCACCGCATAAGCCAGACAAGACGTCAGCGCGGACACCGTCGCCGACCGCTCTTCGCCATCGAGAACGGCCAGCTCACCCAGCAGGTCCTGGGCTCCCCGTACGGCCAGCAACAACTCGCTTCCGTCCGGCTCCACGCGGACCACCTTCACCTGACCCCGGATCAGCACCAGGACGCCCGTGCCACGGTCACCCTGTCGAAGGAGTGTGTCCCCTGACGCGAAGCGCCGGGGGAACCCACACTCGATCAGAGCATTCCAGGCAGCCTGGGGGAGCGGGCGCATGGTTCATCCGTACGTCCGGCGGGCCGCTTTGGCAACCGCTCAGCGACTCAGAGCACCAACTGGAGCACCGTGGAGCCGCTCGTGGTCCCGACAGACGCGAGCAACAGCCAGAATCCCCATCGGATCAGCCGGTACTTCCGCCCGACGATCACGCTGACGGCCTGAATCTGCTCCGCGAGCCTGGTCAAATCATCATCTTCGCCATGCCTGTGGAGCGCCTCGGCGATCTCTCGCGCCGAGCGGTACCGCCGGACGTCACCGAAGTACGCCAGCCCGAGTGCCCGTTTCGTGAGGCGCGGGTACACCGCCCCCGCCAGACAGGCCAGCGCTCCGAGAGCGCACGCGGCACCCACCCACCATAGCCACTGCAGGCCCGGGTGAAGCCGTACAGGCGACCAGTTGCCGGCGAGCAGCCCGCCGGCAACCGCTCCGATGCCCACCCCGGCGATGCCAAGGAGGACCTGAGCCTTCATATCCGCTCGGTTGAGCTCCTCGCGGGCCTCGGCGAACATCCGAGCGCCGTGGGCACGCGCCAGGACGTCCTGGTCCTCGGCGGCGGCGCGCGCGGCCTTCCTACTTAACCACCGTGGCATCGGCATGCAGCCATTCCACCCGGCGGTGGCCGCACGCGAAAGGACCTGAGCGTCTTCCAGTGGGAGAAGAGCGCATGCGAAAGGCCGCCGAGCGTGTCCTGGACGGACGGTCGCTCGACGGCCTCACGTGGGATGCCCGAGTGCCCGGCAGCTCACCTGCCGAGGTTTTCGCAGGTCGCGGCCTCAGCCGCTCAGACGTCGTAGTACAGCTCGAACTCGTGCGGGTGGGGGCGCAGGCGGATCGGGTCGACCTCGTTCTCGCGCTTGTAGGAGATCCACGTCTCGATCAGGTCGGGCGTGAAGACGCCGCCCTCGAGGAGGTAGTCGTGGTCTGCCTCCAGGGCGCTGAGCACCTCGGGCAGCGAGCCCGGGACCTGCGGGACCTGGCGGGCCTCCTCCGGCGGGAGCTCGTAGAGGTCCTTGTCCACCGGCTCCGGCGGCTCGATCTTGTTGCGGATGCCGTCGATGCCGGCCATCAGCATGGCGGCGAACGCGAAGTACGGGTTGCACGACGGGTCGGGCACCCGGAACTCGATGCGCTTGGCCTTGGGGTTGGAGCCCGTGATCGGGATGCGCACGCAGGCCGACCGGTTGCGCTGGCTGTAGACCAGGTTGACGGGGGCCTCGTAGCCGGGCACCAGGCGGTGGTAGGAGTTGACCGTCGGGTTGGTGAAGGCCAGCAGCGACGGGGCGTGCTTGAGCAGGCCGCCGATGTAGTAGCGGGCGGTGTCGGACAGGCCCGCGTAGCCGACCTCGTCGTAGAACAGCGGCGAGCCGTCCTTCCACAGCGACTGGTGGCAGTGCATGCCAGAGCCGTTGTCACCGAAGATCGGCTTGGGCATGAAGGTGACCGTGTGGCCGTACTCCATGGCCGTGCTCTTGATGATGTACTTGTAGAGCATCAGGTTGTCGGCCGTCTTGAGCAGCGTGCCGAACCTGAAGTCGATCTCCGCCTGGCCGGCCGTGCCGACCTCGTGGTGCTGCATCTCCACGTCGATGCCGCACTCGATGAGGTTGCGCACCATCTCCGAGCGCAGGTCGGTGAAGTGGTCCATCGGCGGCACCGGGAAGTAGCCGCCCTTGTAGCGCGGCTTGTAGCCGAGGTTGCCGCCCTCGGTGGCCTTGCCGGTGTTCCAGGCGCCCTCGATGGAGTCGATGTAGTAGTAGCCGGCGTTCTGCTTCGTCTCGAAGCGGACGTCGTCGAAGATGTAGAACTCCGCCTCCGGGCCGAAGTAGACCGTGTCGGCGATGCCGGTGCCCTTGAGGTACTCCTCGGCCTTGCGCGCGACGTTGCGCGGGTCGCGGCTGTAGGCCTCGCCCGTCAGCGGGTCGTGCACGAAGAAGTTGATGTTGAGCGTCTTGTGCTGGCGGAACGGATCGAGGACCGCGCTCGTCGGGTCGGGCAGCAACAGCATGTCGGATTCGTGGATCGCCTGGAAACCACGGATGGACGAGCCGTCGAACATGAGACCGTCGGTGAAGACGTTGCCGCTGAAGTTCTCGACCGGGAAGGTGAAGTGGTGAGTCGTGCCCGGCAGGTCGGTGAACCTGACATCGACGAACTGCACCCCTTCGTCGCTGATGTACTTCAGGACGTCGTCGGCGGAGTTGAACACTCTCGAACCTCCCTGGGAAATGACTCTCCACACTGAAGCTAGGCCGAGGCCGTTTCCGATCGGTGTCCCGATTGTTTCGCACATGTTAAGCGGCCCGTCAGGGCGGGCGACCGCATAACCAGGGGATATGACAACCGGAATTGGACCGGCGGAGGGGCGCCCGGCCAGCATGAAGGCATGATCTCCCGATCTCTCGCGGCGCTGCTGTGCGCGCTGGTCGCCGTCACGGCGTGCTCGGCCGGGCAGGGTGCGCCCAGGCTCGGGGAGCCGTCCGCCCTGCCCTCCTCGTCCGCCTCGACGCCCTCGTCCCCGTCCTCGTCCCCGTCCCCGTCCCCGCCCGGCTCGGGTGCGTCGGTGCCGGCGGGCCACCGGGAACTGGTCGGCCGCTTCGTCGAGGCGATCAACCGGGGGGAGACCCGCCGGGTCGCGGACGTCTTCGCCGAGGACGCCACCTTCGACAGCGTCGGCCGGATCTACCGGGGCCGCGCGGAGATCATGGGCCGCTTCCTGGAGCCGGAGGTGATCCGGGCGGGCGGCAGGTACTCGCTGCTGCGGGTCGCGCCGGGTGGGGCTGGGCGAGTGGTGGCCGAGTTCGACTACGACACCGGCCACGGCGGCAAGGAGCACTTCACCTACGACTGCGCGGTGTCGGGCGGCCGCTTCACCGACTGTGTCGGCCGCTACGTCTGACGGGAGCAGCCGTGCCAGGACGGGCGTCAGGGCAGGACGGGCGTCAGGGCAGGGACGGACGTCAGTCAGGCGTCAGGGCGGGGACGGATGTCCAGTCAGGCGTCGCAGGGACGGGTGTCAGGGCAGCAGGCCGGGCTGTGAAGCCAGCACGGCGACGGCGGCGGCGACCACCGCGATGACCGCGGCGACGGCCAGCAGCAGCAGCCGTCGCGGTCTCGCCGAGGGCCGCGCGCCCCGGCCCGCCGCGGCCCGCATCCGCCGCAGTTCCTTCTCGTCGATCTGGGCGACCAGCGCCTCGAAACGCGCGTCCAGCTCGTCCCCGTATGGCATGACGTCCATGATGATCCCGTCATGACGCGACCAGGTCACGAAACCGCCATGACACGGCCGGGACGCGGGCCCGCCGCGCCACCGGGTCACGGGGCGGACCGCCCGCACCGCCGGATACCGTGGGGTGCATGAGCAGCAAGGAGCCGCGCTGGACGCAGACCTGGCTGGGCGGCGTGCGAGCGGCCGGGGTGGACCTCGGCTATCCCGGCGAGCGCCTGGGCCTGCCGGAGGAGGGCAGCGGAGCCATCGCCGGCTGGGGCAGGCGTATCGCGGCCCTGGTCATCGACTGGATGATCTGCACGTGGGCGATCACCCGGCTGCTGCTCGGCATCGACCCCGCCACCTCGCCGTGGGTGCCCGCCGTGGTGTTCGCCGTGCAGTACCTCGTGCTGGTGGCGTTCATGGGGCAGACGTTCGGTCACCGGCTGGCCGGCATCAGGGTGGCCGCGATGGACGGCGGCGACCCGCGGCTGCTGCCCGTGGTGGTGCGGTCCGTGCTGCTCATCCTGGCCCTCCCGCCGTTGATCTTCGACCGCGACCACCGCGGCGTGCACGACCGGGTGTCCAACACCATGGTCGTCCGCATGTGACCGGGCCTGAAGGGTTGTCACGTTTCGGCGTGGTGCGCCGTCTCCCTCCTGACGGATGAACAGGCCGGTGCCGCGGGCCTTCAGGTTCACGCCTGACGGGCCCGGCACCGTACGGAGGGAAGCGCATGAAAGCAGTCCGCATCCACCAGCGGGGCGACCACGAGGATCTGGTGTACGAGGACGCCCCGCACCCCTACGCCGCGACCGGTGACGTGCTGGTCAGGGTGCACGCCGCCGGTTTCGTCCCCGACGAGCTGAGCTGGCCCGGCACCTGGGTGGACCGCGCCGGGCGGGACCGCACTCCGTCCGTCCCCTGCCACGAGCTGGCCGGGGTCGTCGCCGAGGTCAGGTACGGCACCAGCGTCCTGGCGCCCGGCGACCGGGTCTTCGGCCTCACCGACTGGCACCGCGACGGCGCCGCCGCCGAGTACGTCGCCGTGGAGGCACGCAACCTCACGCCGATGCCCGCCTCCCTCGACTTCGAGCAGGCCGCCGCCCTGCCCCTGGCGGGCCTGACCGCCTGGCAGGGCCTGTTCACCCACGGCGGCCTGCGGGCCGGGCAGAGCGTCGTCGTCCACGGCGCGGCGGGAGGGACGGGCACCCTGGCCGTCCAGCTCGCCCGGCACGCGGGGGCCCGCGTCATCGCCACCGGCCGCGGCAACGCCGCCGAGACGGCCACGCGACTGGGCGCCCACACCTTCGTCGACCTCGAACGGCAACCGCTGGAGCAGGCCGTGGGCCAGGTGGACCTGGTCTTCGACACCATCGGCGGCGACCTGCTCGCCCGCTCCGCCGGTCTGGTCAAGCCGGGTGGCGCACTCGTCTCCATCACCGCGCCGCCACCGGTGACCCCCGCCGCCGGGCGCGCCGTCTTCTTCATCGTCGAACCCGACCGCGCGCAACTCGCCGAACTCGCCGGTCTGGCCGGCAGCGGCGCGGTGCGCGCCCACGTCGGCGCCGTCCATCCGCTGGCCGAGGCCGCGAAGGCGTTCGCCGCCAAGCGACGCGGCGTCCCGGGCAAGGTCGTCCTGAGCGTCTGAGCGTAAATAACCGTACCGGGTTCATTTTTGAACCCGGTACGGTTATGGTGGTCCCGTGATGATGGCAGGGCTCAGGGAGCGCAAGAAGGAGCAGACGCGGCAGCGGATCGCCGAGGTGGCGCTGCGCCTGTTCGCCGAGCGGGGCTACGACGCGGTCACCGTGGCCGAGGTCGCCGAGGCGGCCGGGGTGGCCAAGGTGACGCTGTTCAGCTACTTCCCCAGCAAGGAGTGTCTCGCCCTCGACGGCGTCGAGCAGGACATGGCGCGCGTCGTGACCGGGCGGCTGCCCGGCCAGACGCCGCTCGCCGCCCTCCGCGAGCACTACCGGTCGATGGCGGCACAGGAGCTCGGCGAGCCGGATGTGGCGGCGCTGACGGCCCGCGTCGGCGTCGTCTCGGCCAGCCCGGCGCTGATGTCCGCCCTCCACCAGTCCTACGCGCGGCAGCGCCACGAGCTGGCCGCCGCCCTCTCCCCGCGCACCCGCGGCACCACCGGCGCGGACTGCGTGACGCCCGGCCTGGTCGCATCGCTCGTCGCGGCGCAGATCACCGCCTCGGTCACCACGCTCCAGGAGGCGTTCTTCCAGCGGCTGGCCACCGGGACCCCGCTGGCGCAGGCGTCGCGGCGGCTCGCGGAGGACGTCGAGGTGGCGTTCGACCTGCTCGAACACGGAGCCACGGCCCACGAACCAGAGGACAGGGCATGAAAAGGGGGATCAACTATGACACCGGCTTCCTGCCGGGAGCGCACCTGTCGCGCACGGCGTTCGACGCCGCCACCGTGCGCAGCGAGATGCGGGTGATCGCCGAGGAGCTGCACTGCCAGGTCGTCCGCGTCTCCGGCCGCGACCACCGACCGGCTCGCCCTGGCCGCCGAGCTCGCCGCCGCCGCCGGGCTGGAGGTCTGGTTCGCGCCCTTCCCCGTGGACGTGCCGCACGACGACATGCTCGCCCTGTACGCCGACTGCGCCCGCCGGGCCGAGAAGCTGCGGCGCGGCGGTGTCGAGGTGGTGCTCGTCACCGGCTGCGAGACGAGCGCTTTCGGCCCCGGCTTCATCCCCGGCGACACCTACGGCGACCGGCTCTCCGCCATGGCCGCCGCCGACCTGGAGTGGTGGCAGTCGATCGGGGAGGTCATCCCGCGGTTCAACGCCTTCCTCGCCGAGGCGGCCGAGACCGTGCGCCCCCTGTTCGGCGGCAGGGTGACGTACGCCGCCGGGCCGTGGGAGTTCATCGACTGGACCCCGTTCGACGTGGTCGGCGTCGACGCCTACCGCGCCGCCTACAATGCCGGCCACTTCCGCGAGGAGCTGCGCGCCCACTTCGGGCACGGCAAGCCGGTCGCCGTGACCGAGTTCGGCACCTGCGCCTACCAGGGCGCCGCCGGGCGCGGCGGCCACGCCTGGATGGTGCCCGAGGGCGCGCGGCCCGACGAGGGGGAGCAGGTCCGCTACCTCACCGAGCTGCTCGACGTGTTCGAGGAGGAGGGCGTGGAGACCGCCCTGTGGTTCACCTTCGCCGGCTACACCCGCACCGGCCCGGCCGACCTCGGCTCGTACGGCGTGGTCCGGATGCTCGGCGCGACCACGTGGGAGCCCAAGGAGGTCTTCCACGCCATGGCCGCGAGATACGGCCGCGGGTGAGGCGTCAGGGGTCGCGGTGACCGAGTTCGGCACCTGCGCCCACCAGGGTGCCGCGCCGGGCGCGGCGGCCACGCCCGGACGGTGCCCGAGGGCGCGCGGCCCGACGAGGGGGAGCAGGTCCGCTACCTCACCGAGCTGCTCGACGTGTTCGATCGGGAGGGCGTATCGCAGCTCGATGCGCTCGCGATCCCCGGCGGGCCGATGGGGGTTCTCCACGACCATGAACACCGGCACCCGGCGAGCGATACTCGTCAGAGCAACCTGCGAGCGTGACGCAGCCGCCGCTCGCGCAGCGCCAGCAGTGGCGGCAGGCTGAGCTGGACGGCGATGTAGAGCACCACCGCCACCGCCTCCCAGAAACCCGCCGAGTCGATCGCGCCGCCGCCGAGCTGCGTCGCAGCCCATCGGCCCAGCGAGGCCATCAACGGCAGCACAACCGCGATGAACGTCCATGCCATTCCGGCGACACCTGCCAGATACAGCAGCATGAACCAGCGGGCGACCTGCCGATCGCGTTCGCCCGCCGCTGTCAGCTCGGCCGTCTCGGCGTCGGTGAGCCGGAACAGCCTGGCCTTGGCGGTCAGCCAGGTCGTCCGGTACAGGTTGTGGCAGCGGAGCGCGTTGGCGAGCAGGGCGTAGGAGTCGCTGCGCAGCGGCAGGGCGGCCCACTGCCAGATGATCGTGTAGCTGAGGAGCAGCACCGTGGCGGCCAGCACGTCGTCGACGAACGGGGGAGGCACGAGCGTACGCAGTCCCAGCGCCAGGGCCAGGACCACGATGTCGACGGCCATCCCGGCCAGGTAGACCCCGTAGCGACGGTGGCGCGGAACTGCGACGATCTGGGTCAGGTCGGTCTCGAAGACGATGTAGATCCCCCGGTAGCTCACCCGGAAGATCGCCGGCACGCCGATGGCCCGCCCGGCCAGCCAGTGCCAGGCCTCATGCAGGGCACCGAAGACGATGACGAGCAACAGCCAGCCGAACGCGGACAATCCCGGGCTGGGCAGGAACCAGGCGTCCTCCCAGGAGGGGCGCAGCCGGGGGTTCAGCAGCATCAGGGTCACGACGAACACCGCGGCGGCCGCGTAACAGAACCAGGCCACAGGGCCGAACAGCCGGCCCGCCATACGGGGGCTGACCCCCTCGATCCACCTGATCTGCCCGTGCCCGACCGTGCCCGCGGCCATCTCGCCGGGCGGGTCGAGCAGGCCGGCGGCGGTCAGCCCCTCCAGGAAGTCGGCCCCGTCCACCTCCTCGCCCGCGACCTCGCCGGCCCGTTCAGCGGCCTCAGCCACCGAGCCCGTCTGCTGCAGCGTGGTGACGAAAGCGGCCCCGGGTTCCGGCACCGCGACGAAGACACCCAGCTCCGGACGCCCGAGGATCCATGCCTCGCCGTCGAAGGCGACGGTCAACCGCGCAGCTCGCTCCCGCAGGTTCTCCTCCACGGACGCCGCCATCGTCTCTCCGATCTCTCGTTCGGGTCAGGAGCACGAAGGGCCGCACCCTCGATCAGCCAGGGTGCGGCCCCTCGTCGATTCTCAGGAATCGGGGTGGATCAGCTGGGTCAGCCGGGTGTTCTCGACTCGCACGATCTCGATCTTCACAGTGGTCACCTCCCTCCGCATACTTCGCAGGCGGGGTCTCGCAACCACTCGGTCTGACTCGTCGCACAGCCGCGCGCGAAGTCGATGGCGAGTGGGCGGCCGGCGTATGCCGGTGGCTCGAAATCTGTCAGGTAGCGCAGCACTTCAAAGGCGCCGTAAGCGCCCAGCAGGCCGGCGACCGGACCGATGCCACGGTTGGGCTGCGGTTTGCCGACGAACAGGCGGGTGGCGGCGATGGCCTGGGCGACGGCAGGCTCGTCCGGATCGGGGAAGTCGTCCGGGTTCGACGGGTCGGCGGGCACGCAGGCGCGGCAGGCGCTGACACCAGGCTGCACCGACCAGACGGTCCCCAGGGTGACGGAGATGCCACCGCGGACGAAGGGTACGCCGTTGCGCACACAGGCCTCGTTGACCCAGAGGTCGATGGTGTTGGGCCGGTCGATGCCGGAGGCCACCACGTCGGGCCTGATGCGCCCGACGAGGTCGGCGAGCTGCTCGCATCCCTCGATCCCCGCGTCGATGGCCTCGACCTCGACGGCGGGGTCGAACTCCTTGACCCAGTTCGCGGCTCGCTGAACCTTGCGTGCGCCGATGTCGTCCCACCGGTAGAGGTACTGGCGCGCGAAGTTGCGTGGGTCCACGGTGTCCCGGTCGAGGAGCGTCATCTTGCCGACGCCCAGCCCTGCCAGGTGCGGAATGGTGTTGGAGTTCAGGCCGCCGGTGCCCAGCACCAGCACGTGCGACTCGCGCAGGCGCCGCTGCAGGTCCTCGCG
This sequence comes from Nonomuraea muscovyensis, assembly GCF_014207745.1. NCBI lineage: Bacteria > Bacillati > Actinomycetota > Actinomycetes > Streptosporangiales > Streptosporangiaceae > Nonomuraea > Nonomuraea muscovyensis. The sequence continues at coordinate 720,077 of NZ_JACHJB010000001.1, read as the reverse complement.
GCTTCGATCGAGGCTGCCGAACGACTCGAAGAATGCCAGGTTGCTGAAGTAACGCTCGGCCTGGTCAGGCTCCAGCCGGTCGAGGCGGTCGCCGTCCTCGAGCATGCGCTCGGCGTCGAACGCCTCGACCGCGCCACGCACGTCGCCCTCGTCCAAGGACAGCTCGGCCGCCAGCTCGGCGATGGTGCGCCCACCCTCGCTGAGCAGGCCGAGAAGCTTCTCCACCGTCCCGTCAGGATCGGAGAGCAACCACTGGTCGCGTGGGTCATACACCAGGCGCAGCTGATCCCCGACCCGTTCCCAGGCGATGCCCTTGAGCCGTGGCCTCATCTGTGCGTCACCCCTCCTCTGGTTGCGGATCGCCAGGACTCTGGCACCTGCGCGCATGGATGGCGCATGGATGGCGCACGCAAATTGATCTGTCTGCAGAAACTGGATTACGGTCTGACCGTGAGATCCGCCGGCGTCCGACTCCTGGTACTCGGCCCCTTGGAGATCGCCGTGGACGGCCAGACCATCCACCTGACCAGCCGGCAGCGGGCACTGCTGGCAGCCTTGGTGCTCGATGCCGGTCGAGTGGTTTCCGTCGAGCGGCTGGCAGACCGGCTCTGGGATGAGAACCCGCCGCCCTCCGCCGCGGCCAGATTGCGGGCGCTCATCGCGGAGCTACGCCGGGCGCTCGGGTCCCACGGGCCCCAAGTGATCGTCACCCGCAGTCCCGGCTACCGGGCCGACACCGGAGCCCTCTCCGTGGACGCCGACGAGTTCGTCTTCCTGGTGGATGAGGCACACCGAGCAGCCGAGCTCGGCAGGCACGCGGATGCCATCGCCGGCTACGACGCGGCCTTACGCCTGTGGCGCGGCGAACCGTTCACCGACCTCTCGGGTGCGACGGCACACGCCGAACGGCACCGGCTGGAGGAGCGCAGATGGGAGGTCGTGGAGGGCCGGGCCGCGGCCTTGCTGGAGCTCGGCCGTGGCCAGGCGGCCGTGGCCCAGCTGATGCGGCTCGTCGCTGAGCAGCCGCTGCGGGAGCGGCCGCATGGCCTGCTCATGCGCGCACTGTACGGGGGTGGGCGGTTGCCCGATGCTCTGGAGGTGTACCGGGACTTCCGAGCCCGCCTCGTCCGTGAACTCGGGGTCGAACCCGGCAAGGAGCTCCAGCGACTGCACCAGGACATGCTGGACGGCGAACCGGTGGTGGCGACGGCGGCCACGGCACCCGTACCACGCCAGTTGCCCGCGGTCACCAGCCGCTTCGTCGGCCGGGCGGCCGAGCTGCGCCACATGGACACCGGTCATGTGACGCTCGTGGCCGGCCCCGCAGGCGTCGGGAAGACCGCGCTGGCACTCCACTGGGCCCACCGTTCGGCCGGCGACTTCCCCGGCGGGCAGCTCTTCCTGAACATGCGGGGCTTCGACCAGCGCGAGCCGATGTCACCGTCCGAGGCGCTGCAGTTGCTGTTGCACGGTCTCGGCGTGGCGGCGCGGGACATCCCGGTCGAGCCGGACGCGCAGGCCGCCATGTACCGCTCCCTCATGGCGGACCGGCGGTCGCTGCTGATCCTGGACGACGTCGCCGGGCCGGATCAGGTGAGGCCGTTGCTGCCCGGCGCCCCCGGCTGCCGGGTCGTCATCACCAGCCGCGCCAGGCTGGGCAGCCTGGTGGCGCTGGACGGCGTCGAACGCCTCACGCTGGACGTGCTCGCTCACGATGACGCGTTGCGACTGGTGGCCCAAGGCGTCGGGGAGGAACGCCTGCGCAGGGAGCCGGAGGCCGCCGCCGAGCTCCTGAGGCTCTGCGGGAGGCTGCCGCTCGCTCTGTCCATCGCCATCTCGTGGATCGGCGACCACGAACACCGGATGATCAGCCACTACGTCCGCCGCCTGGAGGACCGGGGGCGACTCATGCGGCTGCGCGCCGAAGGCGACGAGAGTACCGCGGTGCAGGCAGCCCTCGACCTGTCGCACCGGGCGCTACCAGCCGCGGCGCAGCGGATGTTCCGCCTGATCAGCCTGGCTCAGGGCGTCGAGATCTCCGCCGCCGCGGCGGCGGCCCTCGCGCGGACCAGCGCCGAGCAGGCCGAGGACCTGCTCGGCGCCGCGGCCCGCATCCACCTGCTGGAGGAGATCGGCCCGGGTCGCTACGCCGCTCATGACTTGGTGCTGGAGTACGCCAGGCAGCGCAGCCTCGCCGAGGACACCCCGGCGGAGCGGCGCGCTGCCGTTCACCGTGTGCTCGAGTACTACCTGCGCACCGTCGGCGAGGCCGTCGCCGCGTCCGGCTTCCAAGCCCCCGAGCAGCCCAGCCACGCGTCCGCTCCCGGCGTGAACGCGACGACCTTCGACAGCATGGCGGAGGCGACCGACTGGTTCGACACCGAATGGGACAACCTCGTGGCCGCCGTGTCGTACGCGGCCGCGCACGGACCGTCTCCCTACGCCTGGCTGATGGTCGAGGCCATGACAGACCTGATGCATCACCGTCGTACCCACGGGGAACGGCTGCGGCTGGCCGGGATCGGCCTGCAGGCCGCCGAGCGCGAGGGCGATCTACGGGGGCAGGCCGCGATGCACCACTTCATGGGCCTGGTCCGGTGGCGCATGACTGACCCGGCCGGCTCGCTGCGAGACCACGAACGTGCCCTGTCCCTGGCACGACGCGTCGGATGGGCGCAGGGCGAGGCCAAGGCGCTGCAGGGCTGCGGGGTGGCACTCAAGCAGTTCGGGAGGCCGGACCTGGCCATCCCACGCTACCGGCAAGCCCTGGAGATCCACCGCCGGCTGGGGCTCAGGGGCGGCGAGTCGCGCGCCCTGAACAACCTGGCCTCGGGCTACCTCATCCTCGGCCGGCTCGACCGCGCGGAGCAGAGCCTGCTCGCCAACCTGCCGTTGACCGCGGAGTCCGGCGACCGGCACATGCGCGTGCTGACCCTGGTCAACCTGGCCCTTGTCTGCCAGCAACAGGCGCGCTTCGACGAGGCCCTCACCTTCCTCGACGACGCGCACGCCGTGGCGGGCGCGGCGGGCCTACGCTACGCCGAGGGGGTGACGCACGAGACATACGGCTGGGTGCACTGCGACGCCGGACGGTACGAGCGGGCCGTGAACGCCTTCGACCGGGCGCTCGGCCTCGCCCGGGAAGTGGAGAACCGGCCTTGCCAGATCGCCTCCCTGACCGGGATGGCGCAGTCGAAACTGGCGCTCGGCCGGACGGAGGAGGCACTCGCGCATCTCGACGCCGCGCTGGAGCTGGCGGAGCGCACGGGCACCGACCTGGACCACGTGTTGCTCGGCTTCGCCCAGGCCCACCACAGCATGGGCCGGTACGCCGACGCGCAGGAGGCGGCGCAGCGCGCGTTGAAGCTGGCCGTCATCTCCAACCCGCTGAACGTGGCGCGCCTGCACAGGATTCTCGGCGACATCCACCTCGCGGTGGGTGACACCGAACATGCTGCTCAGGCCTGCGAGCAGGCGCTTCGGCACGCCCGCCGCTCCGGGCAGCGGCTGGAGTGCGCCCGCGCCCTCATGACACTGGGCCATGCCAGCAGGCCTGCCGACGACCGGAGGGCACGGCAATACTGGGCCCGGGCCCACGAACTGTTCTCGGCCATCGGCGCGCCGGAGCGGCTGGCGAGCGAGGCGCTGTTGAACTCCTAGGGTGCCCGAGGCGCTCGGCTTCGAGCCGGCACTGGGGAACCGCGCACGGCCGGCCGTGGTTTCGGGTGCTCAAGGCCGGAGGCCCGGCCGGTCCGGCGTCAGGGGCGGGCGCAACTGAAGATCGCGGTGCCGGGGAGCTGCCTGCCGCGCAGCGGGCTCCAGCCGCCCCACACCCGCTCGTGCCCCGGCGGCCACTCCGGCTCCAGCAGGCCCGTCAGGACCAGGCCGGAGGCGGCCACCAGGCCCACCCAGTCGCCCATCGTGCGATGGTGCTCGACGTAGGTGACCGCGCCGTCCTCGTCGCGCTCCACGTACGGGGACCGGTCGAAGTAGGAACGGTCGGACGTCAGCCCGCGCGGCCCCGGATCGTCCGGGAACGCCCAGCGGATCGGATGGCTGACCGAGAAGACGAACCGGCCGCCCGGCCGGAGCACCCTGCGCACCTCGCGCAGCACCGCGAGCGGGTCGGCCACGAACGGCAGCGCGCCGAACGCCGAGCACGCCAGGTCGAAGCCGCCGCTCACGAACGGCAGCGCCTCGGCGTCGGCCTGCACCACGGGCACCCGCAGCCCGGTCTCCTCGTCGAGGCGTCGCGCGTGGCGGAGCTGGCGGTGCGACAGGTCGAACGCCGCCACCTCGGCCCCCTGGCCCACCAGCCACCGGGCGCACTGGGCCGCGCCGCAGCCGATCTCCAGCACCCGCCGCCCGCGCACCTCGCCGAGCAGACGGGCCTCGGCCTCGTCGACACCCTCCGGGCACCACACGAAGCCCGCGTCACGCAGGAACGCGCCGTGCTCGACCTGGTAGTCGTCGGCGTTGCCGTCCCACCAGCCGCGGTTGGCCCGCGAGGAGAGCGCCGAGCCGGGCGCGTCGTCGTGAAGCACTAGCGCATCTTGGGGCCGCGCGGCATGCGCGCGCCCTTGGGCATCGGGCCCTTGGGCATCGGCACGTTCTTCGGCAGCGACCGCAGGCGGTCCTTCACCTCGTTGATCGAGGGCTTCTTCAGGTTGCGCGGCAGCTTCATGATGTGGCGCTGCAGCTTGCCCAGCGGCACCTGGCCCTCGCCGTCACCGCACTGGATGTCGTAGATCTCGACGCCCAGCACCACCCGCGCGACGCGCTTCTTCTCGGCCGCCAGCATCCTCGCGACCCGGTTGCCCGGGCCCTCCGAGACGAGGATCACCCCGGGGTGGCCGACCACCATGTGGATGAGGTCCTGGTCACGGTTGACCGCGATCGCCGGGGTCACCTGCCAGTTGCCGCGCATGCCCTGCAGCACGGCCGCGGCCGCGCCGGTCTGACCGTCGAGGATCGAATACTGGGCGCGCTGCGCCAGCTGGCCGAACACCACCAGGCCCACGGTGAGCGCGGCGAGGACGCCGAGGAACACCGAATACCACAGGTAGTCCGTGACCAGGCCGATCACGACGATCACAGCCAGCGTACCGACCGCCGACAGGAAGACGATCGGCATCCCCTTGGGATTTGCCTGCTTGATGATCTGCGCGATCATGCGGAGCTGCTTGATGCGCCCCGGCTTCTCTGGGTCCACGGACTTCGCCATGCTCGCAAGGATACAAAGCAAGTGGTGACGAAAGGAAAACGTGACCTGCGGCCCGGTCACCGGGCCGCAGGCGGCCGCCCCGGCGTCAGCTGCTCTGGCGCGCGGCGATGGCCTGCTGGTAGAGCCTGCCCGCCCGGTAGGACGAGCGGACCAGCGGCCCGGACAGCACCCCGGCGAAGCCGATCGCCTCGGCCTCCGCCTGGAGCTCCACGAACTCCTCGGGCTTGACCCACCGCTCGACCGGGTGGTGCCGCGGAGTGGGACGGAGGTACTGGGTGATCGTGAGCAGGTCGGTGCCGGCGGCGTGCAGGTCGCGCATCGCCGCCACGACCTCCTCCCGGGTCTCGCCCATGCCGAGGATGAGGTTGGACTTGGTGACCAGGCCGGCCTCGCGGGCCGTCGTGATCACGCCCAGGGAGCGCTCGTAGCGGAACGCCGGCCGGATGCGCTTGAAGATGCGCGGCACCGTCTCGACGTTGTGCGCGAACACCTCGGGCTTGGCGGAGAAGACCTCCTCCAGCTGCTCGCGGTTGCCGTTGAAGTCGGGCACGAGCAGCTCGACGCCGCAGCCGGGCAGCAGGGAGTGGATCTGCCGCGCGGTCTCGGCGTAGAGCCAGGCGCCGCCGTCGGGCAGGTCGTCACGGGCGACACCGGTCACCGTCGCGTAGCGCAGGCCCATCTGCTGGACCGACTCGGCGACCCGGCGCGGCTCGTCCTTGTCGTACTCCTTGGGCTTGCCCGTGTCGATCTGGCAGAAGTCGCAGCGCCGCGTGCACTGGTCACCGCCGATGAGGAACGTCGCCTCGCGGTCCTCCCAGCACTCGTAGATGTTGGGGCAGCCCGCCTCTTCGCAGACCGTGTGCAGGCCCTCCCGGCGCACGAGCGATTTGAGCTCGGTGTATTCGGGGCCCGTCTTCAGCTTGGTCTTGATCCACGGGGGCTTGCGCTCGATGGGGGTTTCGGCGTTGCGCACCTCCAGGCGGAGGAGCTTTCGGCCTTCAGGAGCAACGGTCACGAACCCAGCTTACGTCTCCCGGCCGGGCGCCCCGGCCGAGGGTCGGCCCGCGGCGGCCGACCGGCTTCGGGGTCAGCTGATCAGGCCGAAACCGCGCACCGCCCGGGTGTAGTGCCGCAGCAGTTCCTCGTCGATCCGGTCGGACTGGTCCGCGTGGAGCAGGTGCGAACCGGGGGCCGCGGTGAGCACCCCGTCGTCGGTGAGCCGGGCGCGTGCCAGCGCCCCGGCCCTGATCGACGCGATGCCCTCGCCCCGCAGCGCCGCCGCCCGCATGGGGGCCAGGTAGCGCCCGCTCTCCGCCAGCGCCTCCAGCTCGCCGAGGGCCGACGCGGTGACCACCCGCAGCGCCCGCTCCTCGCGCCGCCGCCTCCTGCGGCTCTCGTCCGAACGGACCAGCCGTGTCAGCGTGTACTCCACCAGCAGCAGCGGCCCGCCCAGCACTCTGCCGACGGCCCGGCCGAGCATCCCCGCCACCTCGTAGCCGGTGCCCGGATGGTCGGCGGTCAGGGAGGCGGCGACGACCTTGGTCTGGGCCTCCTCCCGCACCCGCAGCGGCGCCGCGCCGAGCAGCGCCGCACGCCACTCCGCCAGCGTCGCCAGCGCGCCGTCCACCACGACCTCCTCCAGGGACGGGGTCTCGGCACAGGCCACGGCCAGCATCGTCACCCGCTGCCCCGGCGACAGGGCCAGCCACAGCGGCAACCCCACGGCCAGCACGGGCGTGCGCCGCAGGCCGGTACGCACGTAGCGCGCCCCCGGGTCCAGGTCCCTGACCGCGACCCGGTGCGGTCGCGGCACCCCGACCCGGTCGGCCACCCGCTCGACCACCCCGTACAGCTCCGGGGCGGCGGACCGGTCGAGCATCTCGGCGTCGGCGGGCAGCCCGGCGTCCAGGCGGGGCCGCAGCATCCAGCCGATCGCGACGAGCAGCCCGCCGAACAGCCAGCCGACGAACAACCCGGAGTTGACGACGGTCGTCCACACGCCGAGGCCGACGAACGCGAGCGTCAGCGCGTGCACCAGGAGGGCGAGTGCCAGGGCGGGGAGGCGCTTCACGAGCCGATCTTAGGACGCGCCGCGACGCCCGCCCACCCCTCAGGCGGCCCTCCTCACGCGGGCCGGGACACAGCCGGCCGCGCGGCCGGCTCTCCCCGACCGGGTCGGGCCTCGGCGGCCGCCTGGCAGGCGTGTTTCCGGCTGGGCCGGCGATGGCCGCGTGGCGGGTCGTGCTTCCGGCCGGGTGGGCTCAGCGGCCGCGCGGCAGGTCCTCCCCGCCTGGGCCGGGGCCCTGGTGGCCGCGCAGCAGGTCCTCCTCGTGCAGGTCGAACGCCCGTAGGCCGAGCGCCTCCGCCAGTCGCTTCTCGGCGATCGGCAGGACCTCCTCGACCACGATCCGCCGGCCGGTCTCCGCCGACAGCGTGGAGACGCCCACGCCGGGGATGCCGCACGGCACGATCCGGCTGAACCAGCGCGGGTCGTTGGCGCAGTTGAGCGCGAACCCGTGCATGGTGACCCCGCGCGCGACCCGGATGCCCACCGCGCCCAGCAGCCGGTCGGGCAGCCCGAGAGCGGCGTCGCCCACGGCCCACACCCCCGCCCGCCCCGGCACGCGCCGCGCCGAGACGCCGAAGTCGGCACAGATCTGGATCATCGCCTCCTCGACGCGGCACACGTACGTGGTGACGTCGCCGACCGCCACGATCGGGTAGGCGACGAGCTGCCCGGGACCGTGCCAGGTGACGCGGCCGCCCCGGTCGACGTCGATCACGGGCGTGCCGTCGGCCGGCCGCTCGTGGGCCGCTGTGCGTCGGCCCGCGGTGTAGACCGGCGCGTGCTCCAGCATGAGGACGGTGTCGGTCAGCTCACCGGCGACCCGCCGGCCGTGCACCTGGCGCTGAAGCGCCCAAGCCTGCTCGTAGGGGACGTCGACACCAAGGCGGACGATGGCGAGCGCGTGGGGATCGACCCCGTGCTTGGGGCGCATGGGACCATTGTGCCGTTCCGTCACCCCTGAAGGGTAATTCAGGAGGTCAGCAACCGAGGTTCGATCCTGAACTCCTTGACGCCGCCGGTCCCGTCGTGCTCCAGCCGATAGGCGTACGAGCCGGACTTGACCGCCACCGCCTGGATGAACTCGGTGCCCACGTAGTGCAGGGCGACGCCCTCGTCGGCGGCGTAGCCGCCGGGCAGTTCGCCGCTGGACACCGACTGCTGCAGCAGCGGCCGGCGCTGTGGTTCGGAGTCGTAGTGCACGCCGCACGAGTAGGGCAGCAGCGCCATCCCGTCGGCCCACACCCGCAGCTCGGGACCGAAGGAGTCGGTGTTGCCGCCGACGTGCCAGCACAGCGCGCCGGCACTCTGCCCGGACAGCACCACCCCGGACCGCCACGCCTCCTCAAGCGCCTCGTCCAGGCCGTGCAGCCGCCACAGCGCCATGAGGTTGGCCACGCTGCCGCCGGAGACGTAGATCACGTCCTGCTCCAGCAGCCAGGCCCGCGGGTCGGCGACGTTGGGCATCGGGAAGACGGTCAGGTGGCTCACCTCGACGTCCCACCCGGCGAACGCCCCGTACATCTTGAGCAGCCAGTCGGAGTCGTCACCGGTGGCCGTGGCGAGCAGGCCCAGTTTGGGCCGGTCCTGGCCGGTCAGGTCGAGGGCGTAACGCAGCAGCGGGCTCGCCTCGAAGAAGCCGAAGCGTTCGGTCTGGCGGAACGAACCGCCGCCGATGGCAAGGATGTGCGACTGCCCGGACCTCGTCATGCCGTTGCTCTCCCCGCGTCTCCTCCGTGACGGACAACACCCTAGAGTACGGCCCGCAACGCCGTGTCGAGATCGGTATGGGCGAAGCCGTACCCGCTGTCCTCCAGCTTGCGCGGCAGCACCCGGTGGCCGGCCAGCAGCGCCCGGGCGAACTCGCCGAGTCCGAGCCCCAGCGCGAACCCCGGGACCGGCATCGGCAGGGTGCCCTTGCGCAGCACCTTGCCGAGCGTCCTGGTGAACTCGGCGTTGGTCACGGGGGATGGAGAGGTGAGGTTCACCGGGCCGGACAGCTCGGGACGTTCCAGGACGTGCAACGTCGCGCCGACCCAGTCGTCCTCGGAGATCCACGACCAGTACTGCCTGCCCGTTCCCAGCGGCGCGCCCAGCCCCATCCGGAACAGCGGCAGCATCCGCCCGAGCGAGCCGCCCTGGCCGCTCAGCACCAGGCCGGTGCGGAGTTGCGCGGTGCGCATGCCGAGCGTCTCCGCCTCGCGGGCCTCGCCCTCCCAGCGCCCGCACAGGTCGGCCAGGAACCCCCGGCCCTTGCCGGCGCCCTCGTCGACCACCCGGTCGCCGGTGTCGCCGTAGAAGTCCACGCCGGAGGCCGACACCAGCACCTCGGGGCGCCGCGGCAGCTCGCGCAGCGCGCCGACCAGCGTCCGGGTGCTGTCCACCCGGCTGCCGACGAGCTCCCGCTTGTACGCCTCGCTCCAGCGTCGTTCGGCGATGGGCGCCCCGGCCAGGTGCACCACGCCGCGGGCGCCGTCGAGGGCCTGCGGGTCCAGCACACCCTCGGCGGGCTGCCAGAATCGCTCGTCGGGGCCCCGCGGCGCCCGCCGCACCAGCGTCACCACCTGCTCGCCCCGGTCCCGCAGCCTCCGCACCAGCGCCCCGCCCAGCAGGCCGGACGCCCCCGTCACGACGATCATCCCCCTAGCCCAGCACCTCCCGGCCCCTTTGTCACCCATCCCACGCCCACGGCCCCGCACCCGCGCCGGCTACGGGCGTCGTGGCGAGGGCGGGCGCGAGGCCGTGGCACCCGCCCGGAAACGCGCGCGGCGCCCGGGGAGGACCCCCGGGCGCCGCGGCTCACTGCGTCAGGCGAGACCGAGCTGCGCCTCGAAGCGGCCTTCCTCGAGACGACGCTTGATCGTCGTCAGGAAGCGGGCCGCGTCGGCGCCGTCCACCAGGCGGTGGTCGTAGGTCAGCGCCAGGTAGACCATCGAGCGGACCGCGATGACCTCGCCCTCCGGCGTGTCGACCACCACGGGACGCTTGACGACGGCGCCGGTGCCCAGCATGCCGACCTGCGGCTGGTTGAGGATCGGCGTGTCGAACAGGGCGCCGCGGCTGCCGGTGTTGGTCAGCGTGAACGTGCCGCCGGTGATCTCGTCGGGCGTCACCTTGTTGGCACGGGTGCGCTCGGCCAGGTCGGCGGTCTTGCGGGCGAGCCCGGCCAGGTTGAGGTCGCCGGCGTTCTTGAGGACCGGGACGATCAGGCCGCGCTCGGTGTCCACTGCGATGCCGAGGTGCTCGACATCGAAGTAGGTGACCTCCATGGTCTCGTTGTTGATCGTGGCGTTGAGCTTGGGGTGCTGCTTGAGCGCCTCGATCGTCGCCAGCTCGAAGAACGGCATGAACGACAGCTTGACGCCCTCGCGGCGCAGGAACTCGCCCTTGGCCTGGTCACGCAGGCGCGCCACCTTGGTGACGTCGACCTCGACGACCGTGGTGAGCTGCGCCGCGGTCTGCAGCGACTCCACCATCCGCTTGGAGACGGTCTGCCGCAGGCGCGTCATCTTCTCGGTACGGCCGCGCAGCGTGGTGTCGACCTCGACCGGCTCGGGCGCGGCGGCCGGAGCCTGGGCGGCGGGCGCGGCCTGGGCGGCGGCGGCCGGAGCGGCGGCGGGCTGGGCGGCCGGGGCCTGGGCCGCGGTGGCCTTGTCGCGCTCCGCCTTGGCGGCCTCCAGCACGTCCTGCTTGCGGATGCGGCCGCCGACGCCGGTGCCGTTGATCGACTCCAGGTCGACGCCGTGCTCGTTGGCGAGCTTGCGCACCAGCGGCGTCACGTAGGGGCTCTCACCCGACGGCGCGGACGCGGGCTCGGCGACGGGCGCCTGCGGAGCCGGAGCGGGCGCCTGAGCCTGCGGCGCGGGGGCCGGAGCGGGCGCGGGAGCCGGAGCCGGAGGAGCCTGCGGGGCCGGGGCCTGCTGGGCGGGCGCCGGCTGCGGGATCGAGGAGGCCGGGGCGGGCTCCGGCTCGGGCTGCGCGGCGGGGGCGGGAGCCTCCTCCCGCGCGGGAGCGGCGGCGCCCGCCTGGCCGTTCTCGTCGATGATCGCAAGCTCGGCGCCGACCTCGACCGTCTCGTCCTCAGCGACGACGATCTTGGTGATCACGCCCGCCGAGGGCGACGGGATCTCGGTGTCGACCTTGTCGGTCGAGACTTCGAGGAGCGGCTCGTCGGCCTCGACGCGCTCGCCCTCCTTCTTCAGCCAACGGGTTACCGTGCCCTCGGTGACGCTCTCGCCGAGCTGGGGCATCTGTACGGAGACCGGCATTATCTTCTCTCGCGTTCTTGTCGAGGGCTGGACTAGTTGTGTACGTGCAGCGGCTTGCCGGCCAGCGCCAGCATGGCCTCACCGACGGCCTCGGACTGGGTCGGGTGTGCGTGGATGAGCTGGGCGACCTCTGCGGGCAGGGCCTCCCAGTTGTAGATCAGCTGCCCCTCGGTCACCAGCTCGCCGATGCGGCGGCCCACCATGTGGACGCCGACGACGGGCCCGTCCTTCTGGGCGATGACCTTGACCGCACCGGCGGTGCCGAGGATCTGGCTCTTGGGGTTGCCGGCGAGGTCGTAGACCTGCTCGACGATCTCGATGCCCCGCTCGGCGGCCTGCGCGGAGGTCAGGCCGACCGAGGCGACCTCGGGGTCGGAGTAGGTGATGCGCGGCACGCCCGCGTAGTCGATGGGCGGCGGGTTGAGCCCGGCGATGTGCTCGGCCACCATGATGCCCTCGGCGAAGCCGGCGTGGGCGAGCTGCAGCGTGGGAATGAGGTCGCCGATGGCGTAGACGCCGGGGACCGAGGTCTGGCAGTGCTCGTCGACGACGACGGCGCCACGCTCGATCGTGATGCCGGCCTCCTCGAAGCCCAGGCCCGCCGAGACGGCGCCGCGGCCGACCGCGACCAGCAGCAACTCTGCGTCGAGGGTCTTGCCGTTGGCCAGGGTGACCACCACGCCGGTGTCGGTGGTCTTGACGCTCTCGAAGAAGACGCCCAGCTCGTACTTGATCCCGCGGCGGCGGAAGGCGCGCTCCAGCAGCTTGGAGCTCGACTCCTCCTCCAGCGGCAGCAGGTGCGGCAGCGCCTCGACGATCGTCACCTCGGCGCCGAACGAGCGGTAGACGCTGGCCAGCTCGACGCCGATCACGCCGCCGCCCAGCACGATCACGGAGGCCGGCACGCGGTCCATGGTCAGGGTGTGCTCGCTGGTGATGACGCGCTCGCCGTCGATCTCCAGGCCGGGCAGCGACCTGGGGGCCGAGCCGGTGGCCAGCACGACGGCGGCGCCCTCGTAGACCTCGGAGCCGACCTGGATCGCGCGCTCCCCGACGAGGCGGCCCTCGCCCTCGACGATCGTCACGCCCGCGCCCTTGAGCAGGCCCTGCACGCCCTTCCAGGCGCGGTTGACGATCTTGTCCTTGAACGCGTGGACGCCGGCGACGTCGATGCCGTCGAAACGTGCCTTGACGCCGAACGCCTCGCTCTCGCGGGTCTCGTCGGCGACCTCGGCGGAGTGCAGCAGAGCCTTGGTGGGGATGCATCCCCGGTGGAGGCAGGTGCCGCCGATCTTGTCTTTCTCGATCAGGGCGACGGACTTGCCGAGCTCGGCCGCCCGCAGCGCGCAGGCATAGCCGCCGCTGCCGCCACCTAGGACGACGATGTCGTAGGCCACAGGAAGGCTCCTTGTCGGGGTGTTCGTGATGCCGTCATCTTTTCATTTGTTTCAGATGCTCGCGTGCCGCTCGGCCAGTCCGATGAGGGTACGGGTGATGGCGCCCGTGCCGCCCTTGGGGGTGTAGCCGTGGGGCTCGCTCTTGTTGAAGGCGGGTCCGGCCATGTCGATGTGCGCCCAGCGCACCCCGTCGGGCACGAACTCCTTGAGGAAGATGCCGGCGGCCAGCATGCTGCCCCAGCGCTCGGGCTGGAGGTTGGCGATGTCGGCGATCGGCGAGTCGAGACCCTTGCGCAGCTCCTCGGGCAGCGGCATGCCCCACGCGCCCTCACCGGCCTGCGTGGCCACGTCGACCACGAGCTCGCGGATCGCGTCGTCGTTGGCCATGACGCCGGCGGTGCGCCAGCCGAGGGCGACGATCTGCGCGCCGGTCAGGGTGGCCACGTCGACGATGAGGTCGGGGCCGTCCTCGGCGGCGCGCGCGATGCCGTCCATGAGCACCAGGCGGCCCTCGGCGTCGGTATCGAGCACCTCGACGGTCTTGCCGCTGTAGCTGTGGATGACGTCGGAAGGGCGCTGGGCGGTGCCGCTCGGCAGGTTCTCGGCCAGGCAGAGGTAGCCGACGACGTTGACCGGCAGGCCGAGCCGGGCGATGCCGACCAGGGCGCCGAAGACCGCGCCGGCGCCGCCCATGTCGGACTTCATCCAGTCCATCGAGGCGGACGGCTTGAGCGACAGGCCGCCGGAGTCGAACGTGATGCCCTTGCCCACGAACGCCAGCGTCTTGGTGGCGTCGGGGTGGGTGTAGGACAGGCGGACCAGGCGCGGCGGGTTGACCGAGCCCTGGCCGACGCCGACGAGGCCGCCGTAGCCGCCGTCCTTGAGCCGCTTGTCGTCGAGCACCTCGACCGACAGTCCGGCCTCGCCGCCGGTCTGCTCGGCGATCTCGGCGAACCTGGCCGGCCACAGGTCGGACGGCGGGGTGTTGACCAGGTCGCGGACCAGCGCGACGGACTCGCTCAGCACGGTGGCCCGCTCGGCGGCCTGGCCGGCGTCGCCGGAGGGGAGCGGGGAGAGCACGGTCAGCTCGGCGACGGGGTCCTTGCGGTCGCCGCCGGTGCGGTAGCGGGAGAAGGAGTAGGCGCCCAGCAGCGCGCCGAGCGCGACGGCCTCGGCGTCGGCCGCCGAGTCGGCGGGCAGGGCGAGGGCGGCGCGGGTGGTGCCGTCGAGGGAGCGCACGGCGGCGCCCGCCGCGCGGCGCAGGCCCTCGGTGTCGGAGGTCTCACCCAGACCCACCGCGACCAGCAGCGGAGCGGTGATGGCGCCGAACGCCGGGACCTTGGCGACCTCACCCGGCTTGGCGGTGAATCCCATGGCGGCGAGGGAGGCGGCGAGCTTGCCGCCGAAGGCCGTGTCGAGCGCCTCGGCGCCCGTGGCGGGCCGGGGGCCGTCGGGGCCGGATCGGAACCCGACGATCAATGCGTCGGCGTCGAAGGAGACGGGATCTGCTGAGTTCAGCCGCACAGTGGTCACGTAAACCGATGCTATCGAGGGTTACGAGGTACTCACAAACAGGGGTTCATCCCATGATTCAGCTATGACCGATTGGTGCTAGATTCATTAGCACCATGTTGCTCGCACTCGACCTGAACGACGCCCGGCCCCTGCATGAGCAGGTGGCCGCCTCGATCCGCAGGGCCATCGCCGAGGGCTCCTACACTCCCGGCGACCGGCTGCCGCCCGCGCGTGACCTCGCGCAGGCGCTCGGCATCAACGCCAACACCGTGCTGCGCGCGTTGCGCGACCTGCGCGACGAGGGGCTGCTGGAATTCCGGCGGGGCCGCGGCGTGAGCGTCGCCGGGCGGGCCGACGGGCGCGCGCTGCTGGTGGCGCGGGCGCGCGAGCTGCTGGAGGAGGCCAGGAGACACGGCTACGGCCGCGACGACCTCATCGCGATGTTGAAGGAGCTGTCATGACCCCCAGACACGCAGGCCCGATCGTGGGCCTGGCCGTCACCGCCGTCCTCGTGGCGTTGCCCCTGACCCTTCACGACCGGCTGCCCGACCCGATGGCGACGCACTGGGCACCGGGGAGCGTGCCCGACGGGTCGATGGCGTTCCCCGTGGCCGTGGCGATGCAGGTGGCGGTGTGGGCCGTGCTCTGGCTGGCGCTCGTCGCCGTCGCGCTGCGCGGCCTGGAGAGCAGGGTGTCGCGCGTCACCTGGTGGGGCCTGCTCGCCGGCTTGAGCGTGTTCACGGTCGGCATGGGCGTCACGACCCTGCTGGCCAACCTCGACGCGCCGACCTGGCGTGAGGCCGTCCTCGGCGGCTGGAGTGTGCCGGCCGTGATCGCCGCGGGCGTGGCGGCGGGGCTGGCCGGTGGTTACCTCGGCCGGGGCGCCCCCGACCTGCCGGCGCCTCCGCACGCCGAGCCGCCGACCCTGCGCCTGCGCGCCGGCGAGCGGGTCGTGTGGGTGAGCCGCGTCAGCAACCCGTGGCTCGTGATGCTCTCCGTGGGGTCGGCCGCCCTGCTGGCCGTCCTGCTGGTGCTCCGGATGTCCGGCCTGGTCAGCGGAGTCGCCGCCGGGAGCGCGCTCCCGGGCGCCGTGGTCGTCCTGGTGCTCGGACTGCTCACCTCCTCGGTGACGGCCAGGATCACCGCCGACGGGCTCGTGCTGGGATTCGGGCCGTTCGGGTGGCCGCTGCGCCGGATCGCCCTGTCCCGCATCGACCGAGCCTGGGCGCAGACGCGCCGGCCCGTCGACGTCGGAGGCTGGGGGGTGCGCGGCGTGCCCGGAAGCGCCACGATCATGCTGCGCGGCGGCGAATGCCTCGTCATCGGCTACCGCGAGGGCGGCACCCTGGCCGTCAGCATCGACGACGCCGAGCGCGGCGCGGCCCTGCTCAACGCCCTCATCGCCGAACGCGCCACCACCTGACCGCCCGTCCACCTGACCGCCCGTCCACCTGACCGCCCGGCCGCCCCCGGCGGCCCGTTCGGCGTTCGGCCCGTCAGCCCCTCCGAGGCCGGACGCCGCCCGCTGCCGGACATGCCGCGCACGGAGGCCGTGCACGGAGGTCATGGGTCATCTCAGGCGGTGCCGGGCTCGCGCCGCCCGACGAAGAGCCGGATCATCGAGCGGGCGATGGCTTCCGGGTCGCCGTCGGCGGCTTCGGGCAGGGCGCCGCTCAGCCAGAGGCCGGCGAAGCCGTGGGCCAGCGACCACGCGGCGATGGTGGTCAGGCGATCTTCGGCCGGGTCCCGGGACAGTCTGCCGGTGCTGGTGACGAGGACGCGGGCCGCGCGCTCACGAGGGCTCTCCAGGCCGGGGTCGTCCACGCGATACAGCTCCGGCCGGAACATCACCTCGAAGTAGGGCCGGTGGCCGATGGCGAAGCGGACATAAGCGACCCCGACCTCCAGCACGTCTCCGGCCGCCTGCTCCAGGGTGTCGGCGAACCTCTCGAACCCCTCGATGGCCACGGCCGTCAGCAGCCCCGTCTTGTCGCCGAAGTGGTGGGCGGGGGCCGCGTGCGAGACGCCCGCGCGCCGGGCCAGCTCGCGCAGGCTCCATCCGGCCGGGCCGGATTCGGTGATGGCGTCGAGGGCGGCGTCCATGATGGCGCGCCGCAGATTGCCGTGGTGGTAGGCCGGTTGCTTGATCTGCCTCATCCTCCGTGCTCCGAGAGCCTCCGGTATCGACCTCACCTTATCTTGGCGTTGACAAGATGGTGAGCCTCCTCCAATCTGTCCGGTGACAAGATTGGAGGACGGGATGGTTCCGTTCATCGCCCTGACCGGGGGCTTCGTCGTCGCGCGGTTGCTCGGCCTGGTCGGCGTCGACGCGCTCGACGGCTGGCAGCCCGCACTGCGGGCGGCGCTCGCGCTGATGTTCGTCGTCACCGGCGTGCCGCACTTCCTGCCCTCATGGCGCCGCGACTTCGTCGCGATGATCCCCCCGGCGTTCCCGCAGCCGGCCCTGCTGGTCACCGTCACCGGGGTGCTGGAACTGGCCGGCGCGGCAGGACTGCTGCTCCCGCCCGTGGCGCCCTTCGCGGCGATCGGGCTCGCGCTGCTGATGGTCGCCATGTTCCCGGCCAACGTCTCGGCGGCCCGGCGAGGCCTCACCCTGGCCGGCAGGCCGGTGACCTCGCTGCCCGCCCGCACCGCCCTGCAGGTGCTCTTCGTCGCCGCGGCCGTCGCCGCGGCCGCGTAGCCGATCGACCCGAAAGGCGACGACCATGAACGTTTCCGGCGGAACTCCGGACATCGACTCCATCGACCACACCGTGCTCATCACCACCGACCTCGCCGCATCTGCTGGCCGAGCGGCCCGGCGGCCCGCTGCTGCCGACCTGCACCGCCAACCGGTGCGCCTCCTTCGGCCGGTCGTTCATCGAACTGCTCGGCGTCGTCGACCCTGCCGCCCCTGACCCCTGGGGTGTGCACCAACTGCGCGAGACCCACCGCGGCCTGCTGACCCTGGGTCCCGCGACGTGCGGGCACCGCCGAGCGGCTGCGCGCCAAGGGACTCGCCTCCACCGGAGTGCGCGCGCTGGAGCGGGAGGTGTCCACCCCGCAGGGACGGCGGACCGTCCGCGCCGACAGCGTCCGCGTCGACGCCGCCCACACCCCGGAGGGCGCGCTCCAGGCCACGCAGCACCACACCCCGCAGTACGTCCACCAGCCGCGGTATCTCGACCACCCCAACGGCGCGGTCGGGCTGCACAGTGTGCTGCTGGTCGTGCCCGACGGCGAGGTGGACGCCCACGAGGAACGCTACGCCCGCATGCTGGACGCCGACGTGTGGATCGACGGCCCAGGCGCGTGCTGCCGCTCCGGCACGGCCGCGTGGAGATCGTCCCGGCTTCCGCGATCGGCGAGCTGCTGCCCGGGCACACCCCTGAGGCCCTGCCCCTCCTGGCCGCCCACACCGTCGCCGTGACGGACCTGACCGCCGCCCGGCGGCTCATCGAGGCGAACGCCATCGCCACCCGCCCCACTCCCGGCGGTTTCTACGTCGCCGCCGAGGACGCCTGCGGCGTTCCGCTCGCCTTCACGCGGGGCTGACGGCGCCGCCCTCCAGCGGCGTACGGGGTGTCAGGCGAGGAGCGCGCAGGTCACGAGGGTGGCGGCGGTGGCCGTCTCGACCAGGGCGCCCAGCACGTCGCCCGTGATCCCGCCGAGCCGCCGCCCGGCCCGCGCCAGCAGCAGCAGCGCCGCCCCCAGCCCCACGAGCAGGCTCACCGGCAGCACCAGCGCCGGCTGCAGGGCGAGCGCCGGTGACGGCTCCTCGGACCAGTAGAGAACGTCCAGCCCGCGGACGACCGCCCCGCCCGCCGGCGTGGAGCCGGACGCGTCCGGCGCCATGAGGGCCGTGAGGGTGTCCGGCGTGAGCGGGAACCCCGCGGCGGCCAGGCCGAGGAGCGCGGTCACAGCGAGCGCCGCCAGGGTCGCCGGCCAGACGGCGGCCGGTCGTACCGTGCCCGCGACCATCGCGCCGAGCCCGTCGGGCCGGGCCGCGGGGACCCCGGCCCGGCAGGCCCAGGTCAGCGCCAGGCGCCCGGCCACGCAGGCCGTCACCAGCGCGTACGGCGCCGTCAGCGGCGCGTCCGCCGGAAGCGGCACGCCGGGCCAGGACTCCGGCACGGACTCCGGCAGCAACGCCGGACCGGGGGACAGGGCCGACAGGGCGGACACCTGGACGAGAAGCGTCAGCACCAGTGTCATCACGCCGAACGGCCCGATGTCCGACTTCTTCATGATGTCGAGCGCCCGGTCGGCGGGCCGGCCGCTGCCCAGCCCGTCAGCGAGGTCGGCCAGCCCGTCCAGGTGCAGCCCGCGCGTCAGCACCGCCAGCACGCCCATCGCGAGCGCCGCCGCCGGCAACGGCGGCATCCCCGGAACCACCAGCGGCAGGCTCGCCGGCACGCCCACCAGGACGCCTACGGCCGGGGCCAGCAGCATGGCCCGCCCGGCGACCCGGCGATCGACCCGGTGCACCCGGACCCGGAAGATCGTCAGCGTGCCGATCGCCAGGCGGGCGGCGTCCATCAGAACAGCTCGTCCATCAACCGGTAGTAGGCGAGCTTGGCCCGGTCGGGCTCCACCGGCCCGTACGCCTCCAGGAAGTCGGCCGCGGCCTGCCCCTCCAGCTCGCGCAGCACGATGGCCAGGTCCACGTACCGGTCGGCGATCCCCAACGCGCCCACGTCCACCAGCACCGGCTCGGCGGCGGCACCGCCCTCGCGCAGCCCCGTGGCGGGCGGGGCGAGCACGTTGGCCGGCGTGAAGTCGCCGTGCGTCACGACAAGGTCCTCGTCCGCCGGCCGCTCGGCCACCAGCCGCTCGTAGACCTGCTCGGCCGTCATCCCCGCGTGGTCGTCGTCGAAGTCGCCCGGATCGACCAGCCCGGCCGCCACGCGCTCGCGGGCCCGGGTGAGCCGGAGGTCCAGCCGCTCGTCGAACGGGCACTCGTCCACCGGGATGTCGTGCAGCGCGCGCAGCACCCGGCCCATCACCGTGCCGGCGTTCGTGGGGACGCGTTCGAGGCTGCGCCAGCCCGCGTCGGCCAGCACCAGCACATCGCCCTCGAACGCCACCACGTCGGGCACGTTCATCCAGCGCTTGAGCCACAGCAGCCGGTCGTGCTCCTGCTGCGCCACCGGGCCCGCCTTGACGTAGAAGACGCCCGCCGGCGCGGTGACCCGCAGCGTCTCGCCGCTCATGCCCTCATGGTCGTCGGACCACACCGCGTCGTCGCCGAACAGGTCCAAGATCCGTCCTGGAAGCCGCATAAAGGCCGATCCTAGGCCCACTAAGGTAGTTCGGATGCACGTGGTTGAACTCGAAGGCGTGGCGGTCCGGGTCGTCGGCAAGACACTGCTGAGCGGGGTCGACTGGCGGGTGGAGTACGGCGAGCACTGGGCGATCCTCGGCCCCAACGGCGCCGGCAAGACGACGCTCCTGTCGCTGGCCGCCGCCGTCCGGCATCCCAGCGAGGGCGCGGTCACCGTGCTCGGCCACCGGCTCGGCCGGGTCGATCTGCGGACACTGCGCCGCCACCTCGGCCTGGTCGCGGCCAGTCAGCGGCTGATCGACGAGGAGCTGATGGAGGAGGAGGGGGCGACCGCGCAGACCGTGGTGCTCACCGGCCACACCGGCACCAGCGCCCCGCTGTGGGACAGGTACGGCGAGGCGGAGCGCGAGCGGGCGCTGCGGCTGCTGGCCGACCTGGGCTGCAAGGACCTGGCCGACCGGCCGTTCCGGGTGTGCTCGCAAGGGGAGCGGGCCAGGATCCGGGTGGCGCGGGCCCTCATGGCCGATCCCGCCGTGCTGCTGCTGGACGAGCCGTTCGCGGGGCTCGACCTGCCCGCCCGCGAGGACCTCGTCGCGGCGGTGGAGGGGCTGGCCTCGACCCGGCCGGTGCTGACGACGATCACGGTGACGCACCACCTGGAGGAGCTGCCGGCCACCACCACCCACGCCATGCTGTTGCGTGACGCCCGCGTGCTCGCGGCCGGGCCGGTGACGGACGTCCTCACCCCCGCCCGCCTGTCGGAGTGCTTCGGCCGACCCCTGCACGTGGACCACCTCGACGGCCGCTGGTACGCCCGCGCGGCCCGTCCCTGACGGCCCCCTCCCCACGCCCCGGGGGTCACAGCCGGTACGCCTCGGGGGTCACAGCCGGCACGATCGCCCCGCCACGACGAGCGTCACGTCCTCCGACTCGGCGGCCAGCCGCTCGTTGAGCCGTCCGAGCGCGTCCCTGAAAGCCCGCCCGCTGGAGGTGGCCGGCACCACGCCCATGCCCACCTCGTCCGACACGGCGACGATCCGCCACGCCGTGTCGCGCCACGCGGCCACCAGCTCGTCGCAGCGCCGCCACACCGCCGACCGGTCGCCCTCCCAGGCGCCGTGCTCGTCGAACACCGCCGCCAGCCACGTGCCGAGCCCGTCCACCAGCAGCGGGGACGTGGCGCCGCGGACGGCCCCGGCGAGGTCCGTCGTCTCCACCGTCGTCCAGTGCGCGGGCCGGCGCTCCCGGTGGGCGCGCACCCGCGCGGCCCACTCGCCGTCGCCCTCGCCGCCCGGTCCGGTCGCCAGGTAGGTGACGTGCGGTTCGCCGGCCAGTCGCAGTTCGGCCTCGGCCGACTTGCCCGATCGCGACCCGCCCAGCAGCAGCTCCCTGCGCCCGGCGGGCACGGGTGGCGTGGCGACGGGCCTGAGGGTGTCGAGCGTGGTCCCGTCGGGCACCGCCCGCGCGCCCCACAGCGCAAGCCGCCGCGCCAGCTCCTCCTCCGACCTGATCCGGTGGTCCAGCCCCACGGCCACCACCTCGGTGTCGCGGTCCACCACCCCGTCGCGCCGCAGCAGGCCGAGCCGTTCGGGGCGGTCGAGCAGGTCGATGAGCACCAGGTCGCACCGGACGTCGGGAACGGGCCCCTCGGGGATGTGCAGCAGGCGCGAGCCGTCGGGCCCGGCCAGGCCGTGCCCGCCCGCGAACGGCCGGTAGCCGGCGGGCGGCGCGTCGAACGGGAACCTGACCGCGCCGTCCACGACGGGCTCGAACGGCCGGCGGCGCCCGGCGGGCAGGACGGAGCAGGAGGCGCACCGGCAGCCGGGCTCCGGCCAGCCGGCGCCGCCCGCCGTGCCGGTGAGAAGGACCTTCACCGCGACGAGCGTACAGAGGCCCGCGACACGGGCGGCTCACCGGCCCGGCGGACGTCGAAGAACGTCAGCCCCCCGCAGTAGGGTTCCAGTGCCGCCGGACGTGCGCCGGCGAACCCGCTGAGAAGGAGCGTGTGGCATGACATGGCGGTGGCGCTACGAGAACGCGAACGGCGGCGAGGTGACCGACCGCCCGTTGCCGCGAGAGGTCTTCCCGAGTCAGGCCGACGCCGAGTCATGGATCGGCGAGAACTGGCGTGAGCTGCTCGAGTCCGGCGTCGAGCAGGTGGCCCTGCTGGAGGAGGACCGCGTCGAGTACACGCGGCTGTCGCTGCGCGAGGAGTGACCGGCTCGCGGGCTCCCGGTCGGGGAGCCCGCGGCCGCGGGGGCTACGGGCGCGCGCTGGGGCTCTGCGTCCTGGCCGGGTCACGCTCGATGATCGGGCCGAGCACGTCGTCGATCCGCTTCAGCACGTCGGTGTCGAGCTTGACGCCCGCCGCCTTGACGTTGTCGCGCACCTGGTCGGGGCGGGAGGCGCCGACGATCGCGCTGGAGACGTTCGGGTTCTGCAGCACCCACGCCACCGCGAGCTGGGCCATGCTGAGCCCGAGGTCCGCGGCGATCGGCTTGAGCTCCTGCACCCTGGTGAGCACGTCGTCCTTCATGAACCGGGCGATCATGCCGCTGCCGCCGTTCTCGTCGGTGGCCCTGGAGCCCGCGGGGGGCTGCTGCCCCGGCAGATACTTCCCGGTGAGGACGCCCTGCGCGATGGGCGACCAGACGATCTGGCCGATGCCCTCCCGCTCGCACAGCGGCACGACCTCCGACTCGATGACGCGCCAGAGCATCGAGTACTGCGGCTGGCTGGAGACGATCCGGTCGAAGCCCATCTCGTCGGCGATCTTCAGCGCCTGGGCGATCTGGTCGGCCGTCCACTCGCTGACGCCGACGTAGAGGACCTTGCCCTGCCGTACGAGGTCGTCGAACGTCTTGAGCGTCTCCTCCAGCGGCGTCTCGACGTCGAACCGGTGGGCCTGGTAGAGGTCGACGTAGTCGGTCTGCAGGCGGCGCAGCGAACCATGGATCGACTCGGTGATGTGCTTGCGTGACAGGCCACGGTCGTTCTGTCCCGGGCCGGTGGGCCAGTAGACCTTGGTGAAGATCTCCAGTGACTCCCGGCGCACACCCTTCAGCGCCCGGCCGAGCACGTCCTCGGCCTTGGTGCCGGCGTAGACGTCGGCGGTGTCGAAGGTGGTGATGCCCTCGTCGAGCGCCGCCTGCACGCACTGCTTGGCGGCGTCCTCCTCGACCTGGGAACCATGGGTGAGCCAGTTGCCGTAGCTGATCTCGCTGACTTTGAGACCGCTACGGCCGAGGTGCCTGAATTCCATATCACCGACCTTAGGCCGTGTCCTCACATGATCTGATCCGGGTCCGTTTCGGGATAGGGTGCGCGACGTGCTGAAGCTCGTTCGCGCGGCGCTGACCGCGGCCGTCCTCGCCGCGCTGGCGGTGCGGCTGCGCCGCCGCGCGCGCCTGCGCGTCCCCGAGCCCGAGGAGGCGGCAGGCCGCGGTCGCGCCGCTCCGGCCGGTTCCGCGGCGCCGCGGCCCACCCGCTTCGGGGCGCGGCGGCCGCGGCGGGTCGTTCCCCTGGTGTTCGGCGCGAGCGCGGTGGTGGTGGCGGCGCTGACGCTGGCCGCGTACCTGGTGGTGCCGGAGAAGTTCGGCCGCGTGCGGCAACCGGAGGCCACCGGGCCGGCCGTGACCAGGACCATCGAGCAGACGACGGCGCAGGCCACCGAACAAGCCACCGAGCACTCCGCCGAGCAGACCGCCGGGCACGCCACGCCGGCCGCCGAGACGGCGGGGCAGGCGGTCTCCGGGTGCGGCCCGCGACCCCGTCCCGTGGTGGTGCGCCCGCTGGACCCGAAGGTCAGGCGGGCCGTGGACCGGCAGTGGCGGCGCATCGAGCGCTGGCTCAGGACCCGCGCGCCCCGGACGTACGCCGCGCTCGACAGGCCGGGCCGGGCCGCGACGATCGCTGTCGCCGAGTCGCAGATGGGCGTCGACTTCCCCGACGACCTGCGCGCCTCGCTGCTGCGGCACGACGGGTCGGCCGCGTTCGGGTTCGGGCAGCCGGCGCACCTCGGGGTCCGGGAGATCCGTGACGCCTGGCGGGCCCTGTGCCGCGAGGAGGGCCTGCGCCGGGCGACCGTCCCCGGCGGGCAGTGGCACGGCGGCCTGATCCCGGTACAGCGGCGCGCGGACGGCGGGTGGAGCGTGCTGCGGGCGCGCACCGGCGACGCCGCCCGTCGACCGGCCACGCCGGACTCACAGGCCATGCCGGACGCGCAGGGGACGCGGGACGCGCAGACCATGCCGGAGGGGCAGGCCATGCCGGAGGGGCAGAGCAGGCCGTACACGCAGGGCCCGCAACCAACGGCGCGGGACGAGCGACGCACCGCGCGGCGCACGTACGAGCACTACGCGCTGCTGCGCGCGACCGCCGACGCCCTGGAAGAGGGCGGGCTGGTGCAGGGGCGGAAGCCGCGGGTCGTCCGCGGCTTCCTGCGCTGGACGCCGCCGAACCGGGTCTCGCCGAACCGGACCCCGCCCGGCCGGACCTCGCCGAGCCGGACTCCGGCCACGTCGGGGGGCTGATCGCCGGCCACGCCGCCGGCCGCGTCGGGCGCCGGCGGGACGTGGGGGCGGCCTACTTCTTCGGCGGGACCGGCTTGCCGCCCGGCAGCACCGTGGGCGGCGGGAAACGCAGCCTGCGGATCTGCAGCGCGCGCATGGCCGCGTAGAAGCCGACGCCGCGCAGGCTCTCGTCGGGGTACTTCTCGGCCACCTGCTTCTTGACCTTCCAGGCCACGAAGATCGAGGTGAACAGCACGCCGAACATCATGAGCGGCCAGCCGATCGTGATCACGTAACCGATCACCACCGGCTGGATGGCGGGCGGCCACGGAATCCACGTCACCAGCAGGATGAACAGCGAGAACGGCAGGAAGTACTGGCTCGGCAGCCGCCGGGAGTCGACCCAGTCACGCGCGAACTTGCGCGCCGGCCCCTTGTCGCGGGCGGGGTAGTAGCGCTCGTCGCCCGCGAGCATGCCCTTGCGGGCCCGCTCGCGCTCGGCCGCCTGCTTGGCCCGCATCTGCCGATAGGCCTCCTTGCGGTCCTTCGGCGCGCTCACGGGCTGGCGCCGCCTGCCTTCGGCGTCTCGGCGCTTGGGTGTGGGACGACCCTTACCCTGGGGCTTAGGATCGTCAACGGGGACGGGGGTGTCGTCCACGGATGATGGGGAACGGCGTCGCAACACGTCGTCAACCCTACCTGGACTGCAACTTAGTGACGCCCCCGTGCGTTATGCGTAGGGTAATCCCAAGGCGGCTGCGCTGCACTGGGTTCACACCAGCACGACCTAAGAAGGGGACGGCCGACGCGCATGAGCGTGATGAAGAGACTTTCGATGATCTTCAAGTCCAAGGCCAACAAGGCCCTGGACAAGATGGAGGATCCACGCGAGACCCTCGACTATTCCTACCAGCGGCAACTGGAGCTGCTGCAGAAGGTGCGCAGGGGCGTGGCCGACGTCGCCACCTCCCGCAAGCGGGTCGAGCTGCAGATCAACGGCCTGGAGCAGCAGTCCAGGCGTTATGAGGAACAGGGCCGCAAGGCGTTGTCGGTGGGCCGCGAGGACCTCGCCCGTGAGGCGCTGCAGCGCCGCTCCAACCTGCAGACCCAGATGGCAGACCTCAGGACGCAGCACGACAACCTGCAGGCCGAGGAGGAGAAGCTCACCACCGCCTCCCAGCGGCTGCAGGCCAAGGTTGACGCCTTCCGCACCAAGAAGGAGACCATCAAGGCCACCTACACCGCCGCCGAGGCCCAGACGCGCATCAACGAGGCCTTCTCCGGCATCTCCGAGGAGATGGGCGACGTCGGCCTGGCCATCCAGCGCGCCGAGGACAAGACCGCGCAGATGCAGGCGCGTGCCGGGGCCATCGACGAGCTGCTCGCCAGCGGCGCGCTCGACGACTACAGCGGCACCCGTGGTGACGACATCCAGGCCGAGCTCGACCGCATGGGCGGCGGCATGGACGTGGAGCTGGAGCTGGCCCGCATGAAGGCCGAGCTCGGCCAGGGCCCGGCCCCGCAGGGCGCCATCGAGCCGGGCCAGCAGCCGCCGCAGGCCCAGCCCCAGCAGCAGCCCCAGCAGCAGTCCCAGACGCAGCAACTGCGCCAGCCGGGGGAGGGCGCGTGATCATCAGGATCATGGGCGAGGGCCAGGTGCAGATCTCGCCCGACGACATCGCCGTGCTCAACGAGCTCGACAGCGAGCTCGAGTCGGCCATCGAGGCCGACAACGAGGCCGACTTCCGCGTCAAGCTGCACGCGCTGCTCGACAAGGTGCGCCACGTGGGCAAGGCGCTTCCCGACGACAGCCTTGAGCCGTCAGAGCTGATCCTTCCCCCCGCGGACGCCTCGATCGAGGAAGTCCGGGAGATGCTGGGCGACCAGGGCCTCATCCCGGGCTGAGGCGTGGCCACGCGGTTCGCGCCCGACCGCGGCCTGACCCGCCGCATGGTCGTGACGATGTTCCTGCTCGGGCTCCTCTACGTGGTGTTCGTCGGCGTCCTCGTCGCCCTGGGCGTACGGGCGCTGACCGTGCTGCTGATCGCCGGGGGCCTGCTGCTGGCGCAGTACTTCCTGTCCGACCGCATCGCCCTGTACGGGATGGGCGGCCGGGAGGTGTCGCCACAGGAGGCTCCCGAACTCCACGGGCTCGTCGACCGGCTGTGCGCCATGGCCGACATGCCCAAGCCGCGGGTGGCGATCGCCGACTCCGACGTCCCCAACGCCTTCGCCACCGGCCGCGACCGAAGGCACGCCGTCGTCTGCGTGACGACCGGCCTCCTGCGCCGCCTCGACCGGCGTGAGCTCGAGGGAGTGCTGGCCCACGAGCTCTCGCACGTCGCCCACCGCGACGTGGCCGTCATGACGATCGCCTCCTTCCTCGGCGTCGTCGCCGGGCTGATGACGCGGGTCGCCCTCTACACGGGGTTCGGCGGGCGTCGCTCCGACGGCCAGGGCGGGTTGCCGATCGGGCTGGTCATCATGCTGGTGTCCGTCCTGGTGTACGCGGTCAGCTTCGTGCTCACCCGGGCCCTGTCGCGCTACCGCGAGCTGGCCGCCGACCGGGCGGGAGCCCTGCTCACCCAGCAGCCGTCGGTGCTGGCCGGCGCACTGACCAAGATCAGCGGCGAGATGGCCCGGATCCCGACGCGCGACCTGCGCGAGGCCGAGCCGTTCAACGCCTTCTACTTCGCTCCGGCGCTCGCCTCGGGCGCCGGCCTGGCCGCCCTGTTCGCCACCCACCCGCCGCTGGAACGGCGGCTGCAGCAGCTCGCGGAGATCTCCGCGCAGCTCGGGAGGGGCTGACGATGGGCTGGCTGGACGCGATCCTGGGCCGGTCGAAGCCGGCCCCGCCCGACCTCGACGCGCTGTTCGCGCTCCCGTCGGCCGCCGTGACGCTGCGCGCCGCCACCGGTTTGGAGCCGACGGGGCTGGGCTCGGTCGCCTACCGCGAGGCCGAGGGCGTCGCGTTCGCCGCCGCCGAGCGCGACGCCAAGGCGCTGCTCGGCGACCGGGTGGAGGAGTCGGCCGACGACTACGGCTACACCTGGCTGCTGGTGCGCCGCCCGCCCGACGCGACCGCCGACCTGGTGACCGAGCTGCACGCGATCAACTCCACCCTGGAGGGCGCCGGGTTCGGGCCGTCGCTGCTGTGCTCCCTGGTGTCCTTCGCCGACCCGGCCGAGGGGCGGCGGCTGGCCGTCGTCTACCTCTACAAGCGGGGCACCTTCTACCCGTTCGCCCCCCTTCCCGACCGGCGGCGCGACAACGCCCTCGAACTCCAGGCGCGCGGCGTCCTCGAAGGAGAGCTCCGCATCGAGCCGGATCTCGGCAGATGGTTCCCGGTCTGGGGCGCTCCAGGGCTCTGATCACGTTAAGTGGTCTAATGACCACGTGGAGCGAAGACTCGTGGTGCTCGCGGCCTCCGCGTTCATCGTGGCGGCCGTGCTGTCCTGCGCGTGGGTGACGGGACAGTTCACCACGCCGGCCGTGGACCGGACCGGCGGTTACGTCGGCGAGCTGGCCGCCCGCGACCAGCCGTGGACCCGGCTGTTCCGGACGACCGACGCGCTGGCGGGCCTGGCGTGCCTGGCGGGCGTGGCGCTGGTGCCCAGGGCGCGGCGGCAGTGGGCCGGCTGGCTGGCGATGGCCGTCTTCGGCGCGTTCACGATCGCCGGGAGCGTGTTCCCGTACGACTGCGCCGTGCTCAGCGACGCCGGCTGCGGGCGCGGGCCGCTGTCGCCGGCGCACCACGCGCACGTGGCCGCCGCGGTGCTGTCCGCCGCCGCCGTCCTGGCCGCGATGGCGCTGCTGACCCGGCGCTGGCACGCCTGGGGGGCCTCCCTGATCACGGGCGCCACGTTCGGCGTCACCGCGCTCACGCTCGCCGCCGTCGCCTCCGGCCGGCTGGCCGGAGCCGTCCAGCGCGTGCAGGTGCTGCTCGTCGCGTGCTGGCTGGTGTACCTCGCGCTGCGGCTGCTCATCGCCGAGCCGCCGTCGCGCCGGCCGCGCCGGCAGCACGTGCTCGCCGCCGGCGCCGGCCCGGCCGTGCTGGTCAGCGCGGGGCCCGCGGGCGCGTGGTTCCACTGGGAGCTGGTCGCCCGCGAACTGGCGCGCGGGCACCGGGTGACCCGCTTCGACCGACCCGGCCTCGGGCTCAGCCCCGCCTCGCCCGTCCCGCCCACCCTGTACGGCGAGGCGGCCCGCCTGGCGGCCCTGGCCCCGCCCCACCCGTCGCAGGTGACCGTCGTGGCCGGCTCGGTCGCCGCCTGGCACGCGGAGGCGTTCGCCCGGCTGCACCCGTTGCGCGTGTCCAAGCTCGTCCTGGTCAACCCCGCCTGCGAGCGGGGCCGGCGCCCGTGCGGGTACGCCCTGGGCCGCCTCCGCCTCCGCGTCGGCGGGCCCGCGCCCCGAGGTGCTGTGTCCGCGGGGCGTGTGCTCGGCGGGCGGGTGCCCGGGGGGTCCGCGTTCGGGCGGGCGGTCGGGCCGTGGATGCCCGCCCTGGGCGGCACCTGGGGCGCCACCGCGCTGGCGCGGCTGACCGGTCCGGCCGCCCACCGGATGCTCACCGGCCTGGCCGACGGGTACGGCGTCTACCGGCGCGGCCGGGTGCTGGCCGCCGTGGCGGGGGAGTGGCTGGCCCGCCGCGAGATGGCCGCCGACCTGCGGCGCATCCGGGCCGCCCATCCGCTGCCCGACGTGCCGGTCACCGTGATCAGTTCGGGCAGGGGGAGCCGCTGCCGGGCGCGGGTGGCGGGCCTCCTGGACGCCAAGCTGGTCCGCCTGCCCGGCTGCGGCCGGCACGTCCACCTCGACGACCCGGGCGCGATCACCGACGCCGTCTGACGGCCGCGAGGTGATCGGGCGGCGCCGCCCCGGCGAAGGGCTGACGCGTGGGCCCGCGAACCACCAGAATGGCGGCAAAGAAGCCGAAAGTGGGGGTGGGAATGCCGGACCTCGCGGCCCTGAGGCCAGGGGATCCCCCCTCGGTGGGTCACTACACCGTGCACGGGAGGCTCGGCGAGGGCGGCCAGGGCACCGTCTACCTCGCCACCGCTCCCGACGGGTCGCGGGTCGCGGTCAAGCTGATGCGTTCCGACCTCGCCGGGGACACCGAGGCGTCCGTGCGGTTCGTCCGCGAGGTGGCACTGGCCGGGCGGGTGGCGGCGTTCTGCACGGCCCAGGTCGTCGAGACGGGGCTGTTCGGCGACCGGCCGTACATCGTGAGCGAGTACATCGACGGCCCGACGCTCGCCGAGGTGGTGCGGGCGGAGGGACCCCGCTCGGGGACGTCGCTGCACCGCCTGGCCGTCGGCACGATCACCGCGCTGCTCGCCATCCACCAGGCCGGCATCGTGCACCGCGACTTCAAGCCGTCGAACGTGCTGCTCGGCTCCGACGGTCCCCGCGTCATCGACTTCGGCATCGCGCGGGCACTCGACCTGACCTCCTCGCTCACCGCCAGCGCCATCGGGACGCCGTCGTTCATGGCGCCCGAGCAGCTCACCGACGCCACTCCCGGCCCGGCGACCGACATGTTCGCCTGGGCGTGCACGCTCCTGTACGCGGCGTCGGGGCAGCCGCCGTTCGGGCACGACAGCCTGGCCGCCGTCGTCAACCGGATCGCGCACGCCGAGCCCGACGTGCGGTGCGTGGACGACCCGGCGCTGCGGGCGCTGGTGACGGACTGCCTGGCCAAGGACCCGGCGCGCCGGCCGGGCGCTGGCGACGCCCTCATGCGGCTGCTCGGCCACGGCCCCTCCCCGGCCCTCCTCCAGGAGGGCACCGCCGCGGCCTCGGACACCTCAGGCCACATTCCCGGTCACGCCCCCGGCCCCGGCGCATATGCCGGGCCGCACCGGCAGCCGCCCGTCGACGGCGGTCCGTACGCCCACCGGCCATCACCCGGCAGTCCGTACGGACACCGAGCTCCCTCCGCCGGCCCGTCCGGGCACCAACCGCCACCGGGCGGCCCCTACGGACACCGACCGCCGGAGGCCGGCCCGTACGGGCAGCGGCCTCCGCACGCGGCGGCCCCCCAGCCGTTCGCGTCGCCACCCACCCGGCCCGGGGGACCGCCCGGGCCCGGCGGGCGCGGCGTGGGGTGGATCATCGCGGCGGCCGTCGCGGTCGTGGTCGCGCTGGCCGGCGCGGGCGCCTTCGCCGCCGTACGCCTGGCCGCCCAGCCCGGACCGACCACGAAGCCCGCCACCACACCCGCCACCACGCCGACCACGGCACCCACCACGTCAGCGAGCTCCCCGACGGCGACGCCCACCGGCACCGCGCCCGCCACCGGCAAGGCGATCGCGCTGCCCGGCACCTCCGTCGAGCTCCGCGAGGACGCCGCCGACCCGCTCAAGCTCGCCTCCTACAGCGTCGACGGCGGCAAGCGGATGTACCTCCGCCGCCCCGGCTCCGACCGCTTCACCCGCGACTCCCGCTACTTCGAGTACGCCCTCGACTCCACCGGCACCCGGGCCCTGGCCACCGACGTGGACTACACCGGTGACCACTACGCCCAGGTGTCGATCGTCGACCACCGCACCGGCGCCCGCCGGCCCGTCAAGCTCAGCCGCGCGCCCGTCTTCCCCACCACCCCCCGATGGTCGCCCGACGGCAGGCTCGGGCTCGTCACGCTCTACCGGGCCACGAGCGGCGAGAGCGTCGAGTACGGCTACGGCATCATCGACGTCGAGCGCGGTACGGGCCGGACCTTCCGGGTCAAGCAGAAGGGCGCGGGCGAGTGGCGCTTCTTCTGGGACGCCGGCGGCCGTGCCGTGGGCACCTGGGTGGGCGACACGATGACGTTCTACGACCTGGCCGGCGAGCCCGTGCGCAAGCTGGCCGGCCGGGGCGTGCCCATCTGGGTGGAGGGCGAGGACGTCTCGCCGTCCGGCGGGTTGTTCCTCGCCTCCTGCTCCTCCGGTGGCCGCATGATCTGCGCCTACCCCACCACGGACGGCGACGCCGAGCCCCGCGTGGTCCCGTTCGCGGGCACGCGCCTCATCGGCTGGTGGGACGAGGAGCATCTGGCCGGCTGGCGACCCAAGGGCGGCGGGTACGAGGCGGTGGTGGTGGACATGCGCGGGCAGGTGACCCGGGTGCTGGCCACGGCGCGCAGCAAGGCCGAGTTCGACGACATGGGGTTGCGCTTCAGCCGGGGCACACCGTAGCCGACCAGTTGGCCGATCCACGACCGAAGGGGTGCACGTGAGCATCGAACACGAGCAGATCGCCGTCGCCGGTGAGGGATCGGTGGACGCGGTCCCCGACGTCATGCGGCTGAGCGCGGGCGTCGAGGTACGCAGGGCCTCGGCGGCCGAGGCGTTCGCCGAGGTCAGGGCCGCCGCGGCGCGCCTGGCCGGCGTGCTGCGGCAGGCGGGCGTCGCCGAGCGGGACCTGCGCACCACGGAGTTGTCGCTGGGCCCGGAGTACGACGCCTATCCCAAGGTGGCGGCCTACCGGGCGGCCCAGGGCGTCGAGGCCGTGGTCCGCGACCTGACGCGGGCCGACAGGGTCATCGACGCGGTGGCCGGGGTGGGGGAGGAGGCGCGGCTCGGCGGGGTGGCGTTCGAGCTGTCGGACCCGGCCGGGGCGCTCGCCGCCGCCCGCGCCAGGGCGTTCGCCGACGCCGCCGCCAAGGCCGAGCAGTACGCCGGGCTCGCCGGGCGGCCCCTCGGCCGGGTCGTCTCCGTCTCGGAGGAGGCGGTGGGCGGGCCGCGGCCGCTGGAGTACGCCACCATGGCCGCGGCCGACAGCGGATCGGTCAGCCCCGGACGCCAGGCCCTCACGGTCGGCGTCCGGGTGGTCTACGCCTTCGGCGACTGAACCGCCGCCGGGCCGCCCCCGAAGCCGCCCCGGGCCGCCCCGCCGCGCCGCCGCGCCGTCGCGGCGGCTCGGCGGGGCCGCCACAAGAGCCCGCCGTTACGGCAGCGCCAGCATGCGGTCGAGGGCGACGCGGGCCCAGTGGGAGGTGTCGTCGTCCACCGTGATCTGGTTGACCACCTCGCCCAGCGCCAGCGACTCCAGCGCCCACACCAGGTGCGGCAGGTCGATCCGGTTCATGGTGGAGCAGTAGCAGACCGTGCGGTCGAGGAACGACACGTTCTTGTCCGGGAACATCTGCGCGAGCCGCTTGACCAGGTTGAGCTCGGTGCCGACGGCCCAGCTCGACCCGGCGGGCGCCGCCTCCAGCGCCTTGATGATGTACTCGGTGGAGCCGACCTGGTCGGCCTTCAGCACCACCTCGTGCCGGCACTCGGGGTGGACGAGCACGTTCACGCCCGGGATGCGCCGCCGCACGTCGTCGACCGACTCGGCGGTGAATCGACCGTGCACCGAGCAGTGGCCCTTCCACAGGATCATCTTCGCCCGCTCCAACTGCTCGCGGGTCAGTCCGCCGTTGGGCCGGTGCGGGTTCCACACGACGCAGTCGTCGAGCGACAGGCCCATCTCCAGCACCGCCGTGTTGCGGCCCAGGTGCTGGTCGGGCAGGAACAGCACCTTCTCGCCCTGCTCGAAGGCCCAGTCCAGGGCGCGCCTGGCGTTGGAGGAGGTGCAGACCACGCCGCCGTTCCTGCCGCAGAACGCCTTGATGTCGGCGCTGGAGTTCATGTATGTGACGGGAATCACCTGGCCGGCCAGGCCCGCGTCCTCCAGCGCCTCCCAGCACTCCTCGACCTGGTCGAACGTGGCCATGTCGGCCATCGAGCAGCCGGCCGCCAGGTCCGGGAGCACCACCTTCTGGGAGTCGCCGGTCAGGATGTCGGCCGACTCGGCCATGAAGTGCACGCCGCAGAAGACGATGTACTCCGCCTCCGGCCGGGCCGCGGCCAGCCGCGCCAGCTTGAACGAGTCGCCCGTCACGTCGGCGAACTGGATGACCTCGTCGCGCTGATAGTGGTGGCCCAACACGAACAGCCGGTCGCCGAGCGCCTCCTTGGCCTTGCGGGCCCGTTCGACCAGGTCGGGGTCGGAGGCGGGCGGCAGTTCGCCCGGACAGTCGACACCCCGCTCGGCGTGCGGATCGGCCTCCTGGCCGAGGACGAAGAGCGGCAGCCCAGTCTGGGTGGCCATGGCCACACCCCCTTATCGTCTAAGTGACGATACCCATCATGGCACACGGTTCGCGGTGTTCCGCCCGGGGGTGAGGGGGCGGGGAATGTTACGCACCCGGCGGGAGTTGGTAGCGTCTAGGTAGGACGTCAGAAACAGACAGCCGGGTTAGGGAGTCAGCAGATGACGGTTGAGAGCAGCGAGACCACAGCGCAGGGCCTGATCCTGACTGACGCGGCCGCCGCCAAGGTCAAGAGCCTGCTCGAGCAGCAGGGCGAGGAGGGCCTGCAGCTGCGCGTGGCCGTGCAGCCGGGTGGCTGCTCCGGCCTGCGCTACCAGCTCTTCTTCGACGACCGCTCGATGGACGGCGACGTGGTGTCGGACTTCGACGGCGTGAGCGTCGTGACCGACAGGATGAGCGCCCCCTATCTCATGGGCGCCTCCATCGACTTCGTCGACACGATCGAGAAGCAGGGGTTCACCATCGACAACCCCAACGCCACCGGTTCGTGCGCCTGCGGAGACTCCTTCAACTAGGCCTCTGACAGGTCGTCACCGGAAACGGTGTCGGACACGGTGCCGGACGGTCCCGCTCGCCTTTGTGCGTGCGGGACCTTCGCGTATCCTCGTGGGGCCCATTTGGCTTGCTGACAACGAGGAAGAAGAATCCCGTGCGCATCGCCGTCACCGGCTCCATCGCGACAGACCAACTGATGACCTTCCCAGGCAGTTTCGGCGATCAGCTCCTCGCCGAGCAGCTCGACCGGGTGTCGCTCTCGTTCCTGGTCGACGACCTGCAGATCCGTCGCGGGGGGTGCGCGGCCAACATCTCGTTCGGGATGGGATGTCTAGGCCTGGCGCCGATCCTCGTCGGGGCGGTGGGCGACGACTTCGCCGACTACCGCTCCTGGCTGGAGCGCCACGGTGTCGACTGCGCGTCCGTGCACGTCTCGCAGACCCATCACACGGCCCGTTTCCTGTGCACCACCGACGAGCACCACAACCAGATCGCCTCCTTCTACACCGGCGCGATGGCCGAGGCGCGGCTCATCGAGCTGCAGCCCGTCGCCGACCGCGTGGGCGGCCTCGACCTGGTGCTGATCAGCCCCAACGACCCCGACGCGATGCTGCGCCACACCGATGAGTGCCGCCAGCGCGGCATCCCGTTCGCCGCCGACCCGTCGCAGCAGCTCGCGCGCATGGCCGACGAGCAGATCCGCGAGCTGGTCGACGGCGCCGCCTACCTGTTCTCCAACGACTACGAGAAGGGGCTCATCGAGCAGAAGACCGGCTGGTCCGACGAGCAGATCCTCGACCGGGTCGGCGTACGCGTCACCACGCTCGGCCCCAAGGGCGCCGTCATCGACCGCAAGGGTGAGCCGTCCATCCACGTGGCGCCCGCCCCCGAGCTGGGCAAGGCCGACCCCACCGGCGTCGGCGACGCCTTCCGCGCCGGGTTCCTCGCCGGGCTCGCGTGGGGGCTGTCGCCGGAGCGCTGCGGCCAGATCGGCAACCTCACCGCCACCCACGTGCTGGAGCGCGTCGGCGGCCAGGAGTACGAGCTGGGGCAGAAGGTCTTCCTGGAGCGGTTCGCCGCCGCGTACGGGGCCGACGCCGCCGCCGAGGTCGGCGCGCACGTCCGCTGCCACCACGCCTGACCCGCCCCTCTCGGCCGGCCCCGAACGCGAGCGTCCCCGCCGTGCGCTTCCGCGCGGCGGGGACGGTCTTCTGGCGTGCGGCCACCGGCCGGCGTGCGGCCCGGCCGGACGGGCGCGTCAGTCGCGCGCGTAGACGCGGTGGACGAACTCGGCGAGCTGGTCGTCGGGCAGGTGCCTGGCGAGGTCCGCCTCGGTGATCATGCCCACGATGTGCTCGGACTCGACGACGGGCAGCCGCTTGATCTGGTGCCGCTCCATCTGGTCGAGCGCCTCGTGGATCGGGGTGTCGGGTGTCACCGAAACCAGGCCGGTCGCGAGGTCGGCCGCGCGTACCGAGGCGGGGTCGTGGCCCTGGGCCACGCACTTGATCACGATGTCGCGGTCGGTGATGATGCCCACGACGCGGTCGTCCGGCCCGCAGACGGGCAGCGCGCCGACGCCGCGGTCGCGCATCATCTGCGCGGCCCTGTCAAGGGTCTCGTGCAGCGAGAGGCACTCGGCGCCCGGATGCATGACGTCACGGGCGGTCTCGTGCGGGTGTCCTGCGGTCATCTCTGTCTCCCCGAAGGTTGGCGATGGTCCGCAGAACGCCTTACCCATACCGGACAAAATGCCACATGCCCCGACAAATCGCTCGTCAGTAGTTGCGCCGGACGTGGATCGCCCACCCGCCCCCCGGCAGCTCGTACGAGCCCACGTGGCGGTGCGACTTCAGCCGGCACCAGGCCGGCACGTCGGTGTAGGCGGCCGGGTCGTCGGCCAGCACGGCCACCACGGCGTTGAGCGGCACGTAGTTGATCTGCTCGGCGAGCATGATGATCGGGATCGGGCACTTCTTCCCGAGCGCGTCGATCGTCAGCGCGGGCTGAGTAACGTCGGTCATGCGACTCCTGCGTCCTGGCGGATCCGGCGCACCGCGTCGGGCAGCACGGCGAGAAACCTGTCGACCTCCGCCGCAGAGGCGCCCCTGGGCAGCGAGACCCGGACATTCCCATGCGTCAGCACGCCCATCGCCTCCAGGACGTGTGATGGACGAAGCGTACTAGCGGTGCACGAACTTCCGGACGAGACGGCGAACCCGGCCCTGTCCAGCTCGGTGAGCAGCGCCTCGCCGTCGACGTACAGGCAGGAGAACGTCACGATGTGCGGGGCCCGCTCGACGGGCTCGCCGATCACCTCCACGTCCGGGACCACCTGCGGCACCGTCTCCCTGATCCGGTCGACCAGCGCCGACAGGCGCGCCCGCTCCGACTCGGCCTCGGCCGTCACGGCGCGCAGCGCGGCGGCGGCCGCCACGACGGCGGGCACGTTCTCGAAGCCGGGGACGCGCCGGCGCTCCCGCTCGTCCTCCGGCAGGAACGAGCGGAACCGGGTGCCCTTGCGCACCGCCAGCACGCCCACCCCGGCCGGTCCGCCCCACTTGTGGGCGCTGGCCGCCAGCACCGACCAGCCGGCGGGGACGGGCAGCCGGCCCGCCGTCTGCGCCGCGTCCACGAACAGGGGGACACCGTGCCGCCGGCAGGCCTCGGCCGCCTCCGCCACCGGCTGCAGCGTGCCCACCTCGTGGTTGGCGGTCTGCAGGCAGGCCAGCGCCGTGCCCTCCCGCGCCACGGCGGCCCTGAAGGCGTCGAGATCGACCCGTCCGGTCAGGCTCACGCCCACCGTCTCGGCGGTGCCGCCGTCGCGTTCGTGGGCCTGCGCGGCGTGCAGCACGCTGGAGTGCTCGACGGCGCTCGTCACCAGATGGCGTCCGGCCCTCCGCCTGCCGTGTAGGGTGCCGAGCATGCCGAGATGCACGGCCTGCGTCCCCGAGGAGGCGAACGACACCTCGTCGGGCCGCGCGCCGAGCGCCTCGGCCACCTCCGCGCGGGCCTGCTCCAGCAGCAGGTGGGCGCGGCGGGCCTGGTTGTAGAGCCTCGCGGGGTCGGCCCAGCCGGCGTCGATCGCCGTCAGGAGCGCCTCGCGCGCCTGGGGGTGCAGCGGCTCGGTGGAGGCCGCGTCGAAGTACGCCACGTGACCCATCGTCCCACCCGGGGCGTGGCGCTCGCGGCGCGGCGCCGGCGCACGAACCTCGGCACGCACGGGGAGACGCACCGGCAGACGCACCGAGGGGGCGCGCGGGAGGGCGAGGCCCCTGCACGCTAATGTGTCTGCAATCAGCTGTGCATATGGAAATACGAGCGCCCAAGAGTGGCTCTTGGGCTCTATCTGTGGGGTAGGCGATCCGTGAGTCCGACTCGCCGTTCGACACGGCGTTCGTTGGCCCGGCGCGGGGTGCCGCGCGCCGCCGTTTTGGCGTTGCTGCTGGCCTCCGCTACGGCGTGTGCTAATGACGTTCCCAAGGCCGACTGGTCTCGTGGCCTCCTGCCGGAGGGCATCACCTCGCAGAGCGACACGATCGCGAGCCTCTGGAACGGGGCCTGGATCGCGGCGCTCGCCACGGGTGCCGTGGTCATCGTCCTGATCGTGTGGGCGTGCCTGTTCCACCGCAAGAGCCGGGCCAAGGCCGAGCTCCCGCCACAGGTGCGCTACAACCTGCCGATCGAGATCTTCTACACCCTCGTCCCGCTCGTCATGGTGTCGGTGTTCTTCTTCTTCACCGCGCGTGACAGCCGGACCCTGGAGGCGCTGCCCCCCAACCCGGACGTGAAGGTCAAGGTCGAGGCGTTCCAGTGGAGCTGGCGCTTCACGACGACGGTCAACGGCAAGACCCTCCCGCCGGTCGTCGGCAAGCCGGTCAGCGACTACCGCGAGGGGCCGCAGCTCGTGCTCCCGGCGGGCAAGCGCATCGAGTTCGACCTGGAGTCGCCGGACGTCATCCACTCCTTCTGGGTGCCGGCCTTCAACTTCAAGCGTGACGTCATCCCGGGCATCCGCGAGGGCAACAAGGGGCGCAGGTTCCAGGTCACCACGCTCGACACGGAGGGCGTCTACGCCGGCCGCTGCGCCGAGCTGTGCGGCGTCGACCACAGCCGCATGCTCTTCAACGTCAAGCTCGTACCACAGGGTGAGTACGACCAGTACATCGCGACCCAGGCTGGGAGTGCCCAGTGACCGCCATCCAAGAACCCCTCGCGACGACAGTCCGGCCCACTCCCAAGGGCCGGGTGATCGCCAAGTGGCTGTCCTCCACCGATCACAAGATCATCGGACACCTCTACCTGATCACGTCGTTCGCCTTCTTCCTCATCGGCGGCGTCATGGCGCTGGTGATGCGGGCCGAGCTGATGCAGCCCGAACTGCAGTTCACCACCAACGAGCAGTTCAACCAGCTGTTCACCATGCACGGCACGATCATGCTGCTGATGTTCGCCACGCCGCTGTTCGCCGGCTTCGCCAACGAGCTGATGCCGCTGCAGATCGGCGCCCCCGACGTCGCCTTCCCCCGGCTGAACATGGTGAGCTACTGGCTCTACCTGTTCGGCAGCACCATCGCGGTGGCGGGCTTCTTCACCCCGGGCGGCGCGGCCTCGTTCGGCTGGTTCGCCTACACGCCGCTGTCCAACGCGATCTACTCGCCCGGCATCGGCCCCGACCTGTGGATCATGGGTCTGACGCTGTCCGGCCTGGGCACGATCCTCGGCTCGGTCAACTTCATCACCACGATCATCTGCATGCGCGCGCCGGGCATGACGATGTTCCGGATGCCGATCTTCACCTGGAACATCCTGCTCACCAGCATGCTCGTGCTGATGGCCTTCCCCGTGCTGGCCGCCGCGCTGCTCGCCCTGGAGGCCGACCGCAAGCTGGGCACACAGATCTTCGCCATGGACAACGGCGGGCCGATGCTCTGGCAGCACCTGTTCTGGTTCTTCGGCCATCCCGAGGTCTACATCATCGCGTTGCCGTTCTTCGGCATCGTCACCGAGATCCTGCCGGTCTTCAGCCGTAAGCCGATCTTCGGTTACATCAGCCTCGTCGGCGCGACGATCTCCATCGCCGGTCTGTCGATCACGGTGTGGGCGCACCACATGTTCCCCACCGGCCAGGTGCTGCTGCCGTTCTTCTCGTTCATGACGTTCCTCATCGCGGTGCCGACGGGCGTGAAGTTCTTCAACTGGATCGGCACCATGTGGCGCGGCCACCTGAGCTTCGAGTCGCCGATGCTCTACTCGATCGGCTTCCTGATCACGTTCCTCCTGGGTGGTCTCACCGGCGTCATCCTGGCCTCGCCGCCGCTCGACTTCCACATCAGCGACACCTACTTCGTCGTCGCCCACTTCCACTACGTGGTCTTCGGCACCGTGGTGTTCGCGATGTTCGCGGGCTTCTACTTCTGGTGGCCCAAGTTCACCGGCAAGATGCTCGACGACCGGCTCGGCAAGATCCAGTTCTGGCTGCTGTTCATCGGCTTCCACAGCACGTTCCTGGTGCAGCACTGGCTGGGCGTGCTGGGCTTCCCGCGCCGCTATGCCGACTACAGCGCGATCGACGGGTTCACCGACCTCAACATGATCTCCTCGGTGGGCGCGTTCGTCCTCGGCGCCTCGACGCTGCCGTTCTTCTACAACGTCTGGAAGACCTGGCGCACCGCGCCCAAGGTCACCGTCGACGACCCGTGGGGCTTCGGCGGCTCGCTCGAGTGGGCGACCTCCTGCCCCCCGCCGCGGCACAACTTCACCTCGCTGCCGCGCATCCGGTCTGAGCGCCCCGCGTTCGACCTGCACTACCCGCACATGTCCGCCAAGTCCGCCCAGGAGGTCGAGGCCTGATGAAGGTCCAGGGTTGGCTCTTCCTGCTGTGCGGCCTGTTCTTCGCCGCGGTCGACATCGCGTACTGGTTCTGGACCAAGGCCGAGTCCGGTGTCGGCGAGCCCGTCGGCACCACGGCCATGGCCATCTCGGTCGGCTTCGCCTTCATGGTGGGCTACTACCTGATGTTCACGGCCCGGCGCATCGGCAACCAGCCGGAGGACGACAAGCAGGCCGAGATCAGCGACGGCGCCGGTGAGATCGGCTTCTTCAGCCCGAGCAGCTGGTGGCCGCTGTTCCTGTGCCTGGCGGCCGCCTTCGCCTTCGCCGGGTTCGTGATCGGTCTGTGGATGTTCCTGATCGGCGTGTTCATGGTGATCATGGCCATGATCGGGTTCGTGTTCCAGTACTACCGGGGCAACTTCTCGCACTGACGTACGGCTGCCGAGCGGGCGTCCTCCCACGGGAGGGCGCCCGCTTTTTTGCCTGCCTTTACAGGACACGGATGTGACGAAAGCATCACGCTGGGTAATAGGCAGGCGAAGGGACCGAACGGGACGGGGGAGTACTCGTGGGGCGCCTTGCTGTTGGATCTGCCGGCCTGCTGGCCCTGTCTCTGCTGATGGCGTGCTCCACCGAGGAGAAGGTACCCCAGCGCGCCGCCGGGTCAACGTCCGCGCCGGACGTCGTCGTGGCCGTCACGCCTCTCGACAGGTCCGGCAACGTCCCCACGGACAAGACGGTGGTCGTCGCCGCGCACGGCGGCACGCTCAAGAACGTCCGCGTGGCCGGCAAGCAGGGCGAGCTGCCCGGCGTGATCAGCGCCGACGGCACCCGCTGGCGCAGCAACCGCACCGCCAGGCCCGGCACCACCTACACGGTCACCTCGCTCGCCGTGAACGCCGCGGGCAGGGAGAAGCGGACCACCAGCACGTTCTCGACCGTGAAGGCGGCCAAGACGTTCGACATCGCGCAGCTCACCCCGAGCAAGGACTACACCGGCCTGACGGTCGGCGTCGGCATGCCCATCATGATCGCCTTCGACCAGCCCGTCACCGACCGCGTCTCCATCGAGCGCAACCTCACCGTCCGCACCTCCAAGCCGGTCCACGGCGCCTGGCACTGGTTCGACGACCAGCACGTGGACTTCCGGCCGGACGAGTACTGGCCCGCCCACACCAGGGTCCGCCTGGAGGCCCGCCTGGCGGGCGTGCGCGGCGGCGAGGGCCTGTACGGCAAGCGCGACGTGACGCTCGACTTCAAGATCGGCCGCTCGCAGATCACCAAGGGCAGCACCCAGGAGCACGTCCTGCACGTCGTCCGCGACGGCAAGAGGGTCCGCTCCATGCCGATGAGCGCCGGCAAGGGCGGCGTCTGGAAGTACTACACGACCTCCGGCGTGCACCTGGCCATGTCACGCGAACCCGTCACCATCATGACCTCGCCCGGCATCGGGCCCGGCCAGTCCGGCTACTACCGGCTGACGGTGTACAACACGGTCCGCATCTCCAACAGCGGCGAGTACGTGCACAGCGCGCCCTGGTCGGTGGGGTCGCAGGGCAACTCCAACGTCAGTCACGGCTGCGTGAACGTCAGCCCGGCGAACGCCAAGTGGTTCATCGACAACACGCTGATCGGCGACCCGATCATCATCACGGGCTCGCCCCGGAAGCTGGAGCCGACCAACGGGTGGGGCCACTGGCAGGAGAACTGGAAGCAGTGGCTCCAGTGGAGCTCCACCAAGGACGGCCCCACCCTGCCCCTGGACATCTGATCGACGACCGCGCCGCTCCGGGCAGGACCTGCGCGAAGAGGCACGACCGGCTACGAGGGCCGCATGCCCGTGGCGGCTGCGAGGACGCCTCCTCACGGCCTCCGGCGGCCGGGCCGCCCAACGGGGTGCGCGGGGGTGGTGTGCGGCCGTCTCAGGTGCTCCTGGAGCCGCCACCGGCCGTGGAGTCGTCGCTCGCCGCGCGGCCGGTCGGCCCAGCCGGGGGAGCGCCGGACGTCAGACGGCGCTGCTGACCTCGATCCAGCGGTCGAGGGTGGCGGCGGCGCGCCCGGAGTCGACGGCCTGGACCGCCCGCGCGTACGCGTCGATCATGGCGGAGTCGAGGTCGTCGGACGGGCCGTCGAGGGCGACCAGGGCGGCCGCGGCGTTGAGCAGGACCGCGTCGCGCACCGGCCCGGTCCGGCCGCCCACCAGGTCGCGCACCGCCTGCGCGTTGAAGGCGACGTCGCCGCCGCGCAGGGCGCCCGCGTCGGCGCGGGGGATGCCGAGCACTGCCGGGTCGAAGACGGTCTGGGTGGCGGCGCCGTCCCTGACCGTCCACACCGTGGAGGTGGTGGCGATCGTGAGCTCGTCGAGGCCGTCGTCGCCGCGGAAGACCAGGGCCGAGACCCCGCGCTCGGCGAAGACGCCCGCGAGCACCGGCAGCATGGCGGAGTCGTAGACGCCGATGGCCTGGGCGGCGGGGCGGGCCGGGTTGGTGAGCGGGCCGAGGAAGTTGAAGACCGTCGGAACGCCGATCTCCTTGCGCGGCGGCCCGGCGAAGCGCAGCGCCGGGTGGTAGACGGGGGCGAAGCAGAACGCGATGCCCGCCTCCCGCGCCACGCGCGCCGTCTGCTCGGGCGTGAGGTCGAGGCGGATGCCCAGGTGCTCCAGGACGTCGGCGGCGCCGCACGAGGAGGAGGCCGCCCGGTTGCCGTGCTTGACCACGCGCGCGCCCGCCGCCGCGGCCACGATGGCGGCCATGGTGGAGACGTTGACCGTGTGCGCGCGGTCGCCGCCGGTGCCGACCACGTCGACCACCGGGCCCTCCACGCTCAGCGGCGTGGCCAGATCCAGCATGGTGCGGGCCAGGCCCACCACCTCGGCCACGGTCTCGCCCTTGGCGCGCAGCGCGACGGCGAAGCCGGAGATCTGCGCGGGTGTCGCGGAGCCGGACATGATCTCCCGCATCGCCCAGGCGGTCTCGTCGGCGGTGAGATGCTCGCCGGCGAGGAGCGCCGACAGGAGGGCAGGCCAGGTCGTCCGGGCATCCACGGAAGGCACCTACTTCGCGTTGAGACGGGTCGAGGAGCGGCGGCGCATCAGGTCGGCGACGGCGTCGGCCAGCACCATCGGCTCCAGCGGCTGCGGGACGACGGCGTCGGCCTTGGACCACTCGGCCAGCCAGCGGTCGTCGCGCCGGGCGATGATCAGCAGGACGGGCGGGCAGTCGTAGACCTCGTCCTTGGCCTGGCGGCACACGCCCATGCCGCCGGCGGGCTGGGTCTCGCCGTCGAGCACGGCCACGTCGATCTCGCCGGAGCCGAGCCACTGGTGGGCCTTGGGCTCGGTGGCGCATTCGACGATCTCCACGAGGGGGAGGTCGGCCGCGGGGCGCCGGCCGAGCGCCAGGCGTACCTCCTCACGGGTGGCGGCGTCGTCGCTGTAGACGAGGACCCTCATCGTGTCGTCGGTGCTCACGGTCGCGCTCGCTATCGGTCGAAGCGGTATGGTCAAC
Source organism: Nonomuraea muscovyensis (assembly GCF_014207745.1). Classification (NCBI taxonomy): domain Bacteria; kingdom Bacillati; phylum Actinomycetota; class Actinomycetes; order Streptosporangiales; family Streptosporangiaceae; genus Nonomuraea; species Nonomuraea muscovyensis. The sequence continues at coordinate 676,895 of NZ_JACHJB010000001.1, read as the reverse complement.
ATGGGATCGTACCCGGGCGGTGGAGCGGAGTCCCAGGTCACCGTCTCCAGCAGGGCTTTCATCCCGATTATCGCAGGTCGGCGCCGCACCGCGGGCCGCTAACGGGGGGTCGTGCGCCGGACCGACCACCAGAGCCGCAATAATGCTGCCCGTGGCGACAGCATCCGCAATAACTTCGACGACGACAGCACACTCGTCCCGCAGACCCAACCTGGTCAGCGTCGGGACGATCGTCTGGCTGTCCTCTGAGCTCATGTTCTTCGCGGCGCTGTTCGCGATGTACTTCACCATCCGGTCGGTGAGCATTGGCAACGGCTTCGAGTGGGGCCCCGCCATGCTGCGCGCGGGCGCCTCCGCCGAGCAGGCCGCTCACCTGAACATCCCGTTCGCGACGGTCAACACGATCATCCTGGTGCTGTCGAGTGTGACGTGCCAGCTCGGCGTGTGGGCCGCAGAGAAGGGGCAGGTCGGCAAGCTGCGCTTCTGGTACGTCGTCAGCTTCCTGATGGGCGCGGTCTTCGTCGCCGGTCAGCTCTACGAGTACATGGAGCTGGCCAGCGAGGGCGCGACCCTGTCCGCCAACGCCTACACCTCGGTGTTCTACCTGACGACGGGCTTCCACGGCCTGCACGTGACCGGTGGCCTGATCGCGTTCCTGTTCATGCTGGGACGCACGTACGCCGCGAAGCGCTTCACGCATGAGCAGGCCACCAGCGCGATCGTCGTGTCCTACTACTGGCACTTCGTCGACGTCGTCTGGATCGGTCTTTTCGCGACCATCTACATCATTCGTTAAGGAACGGGATCTCTGTGATTAGGACCACCGCGTGGCGGCGGCATCCCCTCGCGAGATACGCCGTCCTGATTTTGGCGTTGGCGCTGGTCGGGATGGTATACGCGGCCTTCGTGCAGGCGAGCAGGCCTGCCGACGCGGCCCTCGCGTCCGGCAAGGTGGACGACGTCGCGGCCGGTAAGAGCCTGTTCCAGGTTCACTGCGCGAGCTGCCACGGCCTGAACGCGGAGGGCACCACGACCGGTCCCACGCTGATCGGCGTGGGCGCGGCGGCGGTCGACTTCCAGGTGAGCACGGGCCGCATGCCCGCGGCCAACCCGGGGGCGCAGATGCCGCGCAAGCCGATGGCCGGCTGGGTCACCCAGGACAAGATCAGGCAGCTCTCGGCCTACGTGCAGTCGCTCGGCGGCGGCCCGACGGTGCCCACCAAGGATCAGGTCGACCCCGCGAAGGGTGACGCAGGCAAGGGCGGCCAGCTGTTCCGCGCCAACTGCATCCAGTGCCACAACTGGGCGGGCGCCGGCGGCGCGCTCACGCGGGGCAAGTACGCCCCCAACCTCAACGAGGCCACGCCCGAGCAGATCTACGAGGCGATGGTCACCGGCCCGCAGGCCATGCCGGTCTTCAACGACACGACGATCACGCCCGAAGAGAAGCGTGACATGATCGCCTATGTCACCGAGGTCCGTGCGCAGAAGGACCCGGGAGGCTTCGGGCTGGGTCGCATCGGCCCCGTGACCGAGGGCCTTGTAGCGTTCATCGTGGGCATCGCCGCCCTTGCACTGGCCGCCATCTGGATCACCGCGAAGAAGCGACAGAAGTCATGACAGACAACGAGCACGAGATCGAGCAGGTCGACGAGCGCGTTCCCAAGCGCGTCATCGGCACCCCCGCACCGGGCACCTCGTTGCTCGGCGACGGGGAGTCCGCGACCGGCGGGCACGGCCCGCACGAGGCCGAGGTCTCCGGCGTGACGTTCCAGGACGAGCACAAGGCGCGCAAGGCCGAGAAGATCGTGGCGCTCTGCTTCACGGTCACGTTCGTCGCGGCCATCGTCTTCATCATCTCCTACGTGGTGTTCCAGGTCGGCAGCCTGGACGCGACCGGGCTCTCCAACCTCGCGCTCGGCGGTTCGCTGACGGTCGCGTTGCTGGGGCTGGCGATCGGCATCGTGGTCTGGGTCCGCCAGATCATGCCGAAGTACTCGTTGATCCAGGAGCGCCACCTGATGGCCTCCGACGACGACACCCGTGAGGTCGTCGCCGAGACGTTCGTCCAGGGAGCCAACGAGAGCGGGTTCGTCAAGCGGCCGCTGCTGCGCCGCACGATGCTGCTGGCCGCCGCCCCGCTCGGGCTGCTGCCGATCGTGCTGCTGCGCGACCTCGACAACTCCAAGATGCCGGCCTCCAAGTTCAACGAGACGCTGCGCCACACCGTCTGGGGCGAGAAGAACAAGGAGGGCAAGCCGCTGCGCCTCGTCGTCGAGGGCACCGGCCAGCCGATCCGCGCCGCCGACTTCAACTCGCCGGGCGGCATCCTGTCGGTCGTGCCCGAGGGCTACGAGCACGACCTCACCGCGCTCGCCAAGGCCACCCTGATCCTGATCAAGTTCCGCCCCGAAGAGATCAAGTCGGGCACGAACAAGAACTGGACCCACGACGGCATCGTGGCCTACTCCAAGATCTGCACGCACGTGGGCTGCCCGGCGGCCCTGTACGAGCAGACCACCCACCACATCCTCTGCCCCTGCCACCAGTCGACGTTCGACGCGGCCGACGGTGCCAAGGTCATCTTCGGTCCGGCCGCCCGGCCGCTGCCGCAGCTGCCGATCACGGTCGACGACCAGGGCTACCTGATCGCAACGGGCGACTTCAACGTTCCCGTCGGTCCCAGCTACTGGGAGCGCGGCGACGCCGAGGCCGAGGCCAGGTCCAAGGGAGGCCAGGCATGAGCGAGCTGACAACCGTTCCCAAGGCCATCGCGGGTCCGTCGTCGTACCTCGACGACCGCATCGGCGCCGGCAACTTCCTCAAGCGCAACCTGCGCAAGGTCTTTCCCGACCACTGGTCGTTCCTGCTCGGTGAGATCGCCCTCTACTCGTTCATCATCCTGCTGCTGACCGGCACGTTCCTGACGCTGTGGTTCAAGCCCAGCATGATGGAGGTCGCCTACGACGGCCCGTACGCGCCGCTCAAGGGCGTCATGATGTCCGAGGCGTACGCCTCGTCGCTGGAGATCAGCTTCGAGGTGCGCGGCGGTCTGCTCATGCGGCAGATGCACCACTGGGCCGCCCTGCTGTTCGTGGCGGGCATGGTCGTGCACATGCTGCGGGTGTTCTTCACCGGCGCCTACCGCAAGCCGCGCGAGCTCAACTGGATCATCGGCGTGCTGCTGCTGACGCTGGCGCTCGCCGAGGGCCTGACCGGCTACTCGCTGCCCGACGACCTGCTCTCCGGCGCGGGCCTGCGGATCACCGAGGGTGTGGCGATCTCGCTGCCGCTGGTCGGCACGTACATCACGTTCTTCCTGTTCGGCGGGGAGTTCCCGGGCAACGATGTCATCGCCCGGTTCTACTCGCTGCACATCCTGCTCATCCCAGGCATCCTGCTGGCGCTGATCTCGGCCCACATGGTGCTCATGTGGGTGCAGAAGCACACCCAGATGCCCGGTAAGGGCCGCACCGACAAGAACGTGGTGGGCGCGCCGTTCTACCCGGCCTTCATGGCCAAGGCGGGCGCGTACTTCATGTTCACGTTCGCGGTCATCGCGGGCCTGGCGACCTTCACCCAGATCAACCCGATCTGGATCTTCGGGCCCTACACGCCGGCCGACGTGTCGGCCGGTTCGCAGCCCGACTGGTACATGGGCTTCCTCGAAGGCTCGCTGCGGCTCATGCCGGCCTGGGAGATCAACATGTTCGGCACGGCCCACGCGGGCACGCTGCCGCTGAGCGTGATCATCCCGGCGCTGGTGCCGATGGGCATCGTCATGACGGGCCTGGCGCTCTACCCGTTCCTCGAACAGTGGGTGACGGGCGACCGCCGCGAGCACCACGTCGTCGACCGTCCGCGCAACAACCCGCACCGCACCTCGATCGGCGTCTCCGCGATGACGTTCTACGGTGTGCTGTGGCTGCTCGGCGCCAACGACGAGCTCTCGGCGTTCTTCCAGATCAACCTCAACTGGACGACCTACGCCGGCCGGGTGCTGGTCTTCGCCGGTCCGGCGATCGCCTACCTGGTCACCTACCGGATCTGCCTCGGCCTGCAGCGTTCCGACGCGGCGGTCATCTCGCACGGTGTCGAGTCCGGCGTCATCAAGCGGCTGCCGCACGGTGAGTTCATCGAGGTCCACACCGCTCCGGCGGACGACATCGAGGCTCACGTGCGCGGCAAGAAGCCGGTGCCCATGCTGCCGGTCGAGGAGGACCGCGCCGGCATCCCGCCCAAGGGGATGCGCGGTCCGCTCGGCAAGCTGCGCGCCCGCATGTCGAAGGCGTACGGAGGCGAGAAGATCGCGCTCGAGGAGCCGCACGGCCACGAGCACGAGGAGGAGCACGCCGCCGTCGCGTCGGGCTCGGGTGACGAGGACCGGTCGCTGACGCGCTGACGTTCCCCGGCCGCACCGGCCGACAGCCTGACCGTGGCCCGGACGGATCTCTCCGTCCGGGCCACGGCCGTTGTGTCCCGGGCACCGCTGCCGGACACGGCGATCTCAGCGGGTGACGGGCACCCCCATCCGGTGCCCGGCGACGCCCCCGTGGCCCAGCGCAGCGGCCGTCCCTCGGGCAGGTGCGTTCCCAGGGTGGCGACGATCGCCGTCCGGGTGCCCTCGTGGATCTCGGGGGCTCCCGTCCGGAGGAGCATCTCGCGCACCCCGCCCCACAGGGTGCCGGGAGCGCGTGGCCGCTTGTTCCAGGGAGGTCGGCTCGGCGACGAGCTGCTCGGTGTACGGGTGCGCCTCCTCGGCGGGTCGTCGGTGCGCGCCTTCTTGCCGAGGGTCAGGATGGGCGCCGGCCGGTCCGGCGTCCCGGCGTCGTCAGGGGCGTCGCACGGGCCGTCCACCCCACATGGGACGTCGGCGTCCACCGGGATTCCCGCCGAGGACCATGGGGACCCGAGAGCGGCCCGGTCGAGCGTGCCGTCCGCGCCGAAGACCCGGACGAGCCGGGAATGCGTGGCCACGGGACGCTTTCGGAGGGGAGATCGGTGACCGGCGGGATCCTGACGATCTCGACCGCGTCCGTCGTCCCCGTCCAGGCGCCCGAGAGGGCCGGGCGTGGCGAGCCCCCCACGCTCAGTCGGCCTCGGTGAAGCCGATCGAGAAGGCCGCGTCGAGGTCGTGGCGGGAGTAGGCGCGGAAGGCGATGTGGGTCTCGGTGTGCAGCACGCCGGGGACCTTGTTGATGCGGCCCGGGATGACCTCGGCGATCTCCTCGTAGGCGGCGACCCGGACCATGGCCAGCAGGTCGAACTCGCCGGTGATGGAGTAGACCTCGCTGACCCCGTCGATCTCGGCGATCGTCTGGGCGACCTCCGGAATCCGGTCCACCTCGGCGTTGATGTGAACGATAGCCGTGACCATGGCCCAACTCTAGCGGGTCACCTCGCGGGCCGCCCATCGCGCACTCCGGCCTGGCTCCGCCGCCTCGGCCTGGCCGCGCCACCTCGGGCGGGGCGGGCGCGTGGGGACGAGTCGCGCGGGCACCGCAGGGGTCAGCTCAGGGGGCGGCCCTCGCGGGAGCCGGGCCGGGTGAGGGGGCGGTAGGCGAGGTCGATGCGGGCCTTGTGGCGGGCCGCGCCGTGGGCGGGCAGGCTCCACACGCCGTCGACCTCCACCAGCCGCACCCCCGGCGACTCCAGCCACCGCAGGATGCACTCGGTCTCCTCGGCACTGGCCGCGTGGACGGGCCCCGGGCCGGGGATGACCGCCTCGGCCATGGCGACCAGCGACTCGACGAACGGCGTCGGATGGGCGCCCCGAGGCATGACGCCGGCCGCCGCCAGCCGGCCGTAGCGGACGACGTGGATGTCCCAGCCGCCGTCGAACGCCGGGCTGGCCGCGACGAGTTGCGGGATGCGGGTGATGGCCGACAGGCGCTGCATCCGGGCGGCCGCGCGGACGAACGCGGCCAGCCGGTCGCGGTCGACGCTCGCCTCCTCGTAGCGCTGCTCCACCGACAGCCGCTCCATCCGGGCCGTCACCGCGGCGAAGACCAGGGAGGCGTCGTCGGTCATCGCCCGGCGGGCGTTGGCGGCGTGGACGGCGTAGTCGGCGGGGGCCTCCTTGCCCTCGCAGGGGGCGCCGCACCGGCCCATCTCGTGCAGCACGCAGGCGGAGCGGCGGGTGCGCAGGCTGATGGGCTGGGTGCACTGGCGCAGCGGCACCGCCTCGTGCAAGGCGACACGGGCGTCTTCGGCGGCGCGGCTGCTGCCGAACGGGCCGAGATAGGCGGCTCCGTCGTCCTTGAGCTCGCGCACGATCGACAGGCGGGGGAACGGCTCCTGGGTGAGCTTGAGCCAGACGACCTTCTCGGGGAAGCGGGAGCGGCGGTTGTAGCGGGGTTTGGCGCCGCCGATGAGGCGCAGCTCGCGCACCTCGGCCTCCAGCGCCGTCGCGCAGACGATGTGGCGGACCCGCTCGGCGATGCCGATCATCTCGCGGATGCGCGGCCGGGTCTCGCTGGCGGTGAAGTAGGAGCGGACGCGGTTGCGGAGATTGGTGGACTTGCCGATGTAGAGGACCTCGCCGCGCTCGTCCTCGAACAGGTAGACGCCGGGGGAGTGGGGCACCGACTCGGCCAGGTGGCGCTTGCGCTGCTGCTCGGGCGTGGGGGCGCGGACGAACGACTTGAGCTCCTCCAGCGTGTGCACCTGGAACGAGCCGGCCCGCTCGATCAGCCCGTGGAGCACGTGGACGGTGGCCCTGGCGTCCTGCAGGGCGCGGTGGCACGGCTCGGCCGGGCTGCGGAAGAACCTGGCCAGCGTGGCCAGCTTGCTGTTGGGCGTCTCGTCGCGGGTCAGCACCCGGCGGGCCAGGTCGACGGTGTCGACGACCGGGTTGGCCGGCGGCGGATAGCCGTGGGCGGCGCAGGCCGCCTTGACGAACCGGGTGTCGAAGCCCGCGTTGTGCGCCACCAGCGTGGTGCCGTGGATGAACTCCAGGAAGCTCGGCAGCACCGCCTCGATGCGCGGCGCGGCCACCACCATGGCGTCGGTGATGCCGGTCAGCACGGAGATGAACGGCGGGATCGGCCCACCCGGATCGACCAGCGTGGAGAACTCACCCAGCACCTCGCCGGCCCGCACCTTGACCGCGCCGATCTCGGTGATCGCGTGGTCGGCCGGTGAGCCGCCGGTCGTCTCGAGGTCGAACACGACGAACGTGACGTCACTCAGCGGGGTGCCGAACTCGTCGAGAGTGCCTTGAACCGCGTCCACGACCAAGACCATAGAGAGGGCGACCGACAGTCGGGCATCGTGGACCGATATCCGTCGCCTTGAAGACTTCGTTACTCTTCCGTTTATGTCCGGGGGAAAACTCGCCAACCGCTATGCCCTGGTGCGGCCGCTCGGCAGCGGCGGCATGGGGCGGGTGTGGCTGGCCAGGGACGAGATGCTCGATCGCGAGGTGGCGGTCAAGGAGCTCACCCTGCCCGAGGGCCTGCCGGCCGCCGAGCGGGCCGAGCTCGTCACGCGTGCCGTGCGCGAGGCGCAGGCCACCGCGCGGCTGCGCCACCCCGGCATCGTGGCGCTGCACGACGTCATCGTCGAGCACGACCGGCCGTGGCTGGTCATGGAACTGCTGCGCGGCAGCACGCTGGGAGAGGCCGTCCAACGGCACGGGCCGATGCCGCAGGAGCACGCCGCGCGCATCGGCGCCGACGTCCTGGAGGCGCTGTCCGCCGCTCACGCCCAAGGGCTGCAGCACCGCGACGTCAAGCCGGGCAACGTGTTCCTCACCGACGGCGGCCGCGTGGTGCTCACCGACTTCGGCATCGCCAGGCAGGAGGGCCAGGCGGCGCTCACCGAGCAGGGCGTCATGATCGGCTCGCCCGGGTTCATCGCGCCGGAGCGGCTGGAGGGCGACCCCGGCGGGCCGGCCAGCGACGTGTGGTCGCTCGGAGCCACGCTGTACGTCGCGGTGGAGGGCCGGCCGATGTACGACGGCGCGCCGGGCGAGCGGATCACCGCCACGCTCACCGTGCCGCCGCCCCGCGCCGCCGGCCCGGTCGGCGAGGTCGTGGCCGCCATGACGGCGCGTCACCCCGTCGCCCGGCCCGACGCCTGGAGCGCCCGCAACGCGCTCAGGCAGGTCGCCGCAGGCCAGGCGCCCCAGTTGCCGCACCACGACGCCACGGTGCCGACCAGGGTCCGGCGCCGCGGCAGGTCCTGGCTGTGGGCGGCGGCCGCCGTGACGCTCGCCGCCGTCGCGGTGGCGGTCGCGTTCGTCGTGGTACGCGGCCGGGACGACGCGCCGCCCGAGGCGTTCGCCGTGCCGATGGACGTGTGCTCCCTGCTGACGCAGGAGGAGGTAGGCCGTCTCCTGCGCACCCAGAAGCCGCCCAAGGGGCAGCCTGGGTCCGACGAGGAGGGCCCGGCCTGCGACTGGCCGGCGGTCGAGCAGGGGGTGGGCCTGCAGGTGCAGAAGGACTCCGACACCCCTGACCCCTGGTCGATGACACCGGCCACGGCGCACACCCTGTTCGAGAACCAGAAGCGCTACTGGGGCAAGTTCGCCGGCAAGCAGATCGACTGGACCTGGCCCGAGATCGGGGCCGAGGGCCGCAACCCGGCGACGCTCACGTCGATCAGGCCGGTCGGCGGCCTGGGGGAGGAGGCGTTCGCCCACGAGCTGAAGGGCCCGACGAACATGACGCACTCCGCCTACGTCTACTACCGGCTCGCCAACCTCGTCGTACGGGTGCACTACTCGACGCTGGCGGACCGGCCGAGCGACGAGGACATCAGGCAGAACGCGCTGTCGGCGGCGCGGGCGGTCGAGGGGGCGTTGCGCCGTGCGGACTGAGCACTACCTGCTCGCCGGCCGCTACCTCCTCGTCGAGCGGCTCGGCGAGGGCGGCGCAGGCACCGTCTGGCGGGGTGTCGACCAGGTGCTCGACCGGCAGGTGGCGGTCAAGCAGGTGCGCGTGCCGGCCGGCCTCACCCCGCAGGAGCGGTCCGCGTTCACCGGCCGGGCCATCCACGAGGCCCGCTCGGCGGGGCGGCTGCGCGACCCCGCGATCGTCCTGGTGCACGACGTGGTGCTCGACGGCGACCAGCCGTGGATCATCATGGACCTGGTCACAGGCCGCTCGCTGGACAAGGTCATCAAGGACGGCGGGCCGCTGCCGCCCCACGAGGTGGCCCGGATCGGGCTGCGGGTGCTGTCCGCGCTGGAGACGGCCCACATGCACGGCATGCTGCACCACGACGTCAAACCGGCCAACATCCTCCTCGACGGCGACGGCTCGGCCATGCTCACCGACTTCGGGATCGCGGTGCCGCTGTACGGCCAGGACGGCGGCGGGCCGGCCGGCGGCTCGCTCGGCTACATGGCTCCCGAACGGCTCAACCAGCAGGCCGCCGGTCCGGCCTCCGACCTGTGGTCGTTGGGCGCCGCCCTCTACGCGGCGGCGGAGGGGCGCCCGCCGTTCGAGCGGCCCATGCCCGCGGCCGTGGCGGCCGCGGTGCTGCTGCACGCCCCGCCGTACCCCGAACGGGCGGGCCGGGTCCTCGGCGACCTCATCATGGCGATGCTGGCCAAGGACCCGGCTGTGCGGCCACCGGCCGCGCAGGTGCGCGAGCGGCTGACCGCCGTCGCCCAGCCCGCCCGCCGCCGGAGCCGCTGGTGGCTCGCCCCTGTCGCGGTCGCCGCCGCCGTGGTGGTGGTGGGGGTGGCCGGCTGGTACGGCGTCGCCGCCCTGCGGGGCGAGCCCGACACCGGCACCTTCGTCACGGCGCCCGACCCGTGCCGGCTGCTCGGCGACGCGCAGGCGGCCGAACTGCTCAGGGGCCCGGTCCGCCGCGCGGCGACCAAGCCGGGCGAGTGCCAGTGGACGCTCGACCAGGGCTCCTCCCCCGACGGCCGGATCACCGTGCGGGTCCGGGCCGAGCGGCCCAACGGCGACCTCGGCGGGGCGGCCATGGCCGAGATGAGGTTCGCCGGCGAGCGCGTCGCCCGGGCGGGGGCGCGGGGCAAGGTGTTCCGCACGGTCAGGGGCCCGGTGGCCGACGTGCCCGGGGTCGGCGAGAAGGCGTTCACCCAAAACGTCTTCAAGCTGTTCATGGACTCCACCGAGCGGGGGCAGTCGGACAGCGTGGTGCTCTTCCGCCTGAGCAACCTCATCGGAGAGGTGGTGCTGCACCGCGCGGACGTGCCGGCGGACGACGCCGCCGGCGGGCGGGACACGGCGGCCGCCGCCGCCCGCCTGGTGTCGGCGGCGCTCGGGCAGTGAGGCCGTCCGGCCGGGCCCCGCGGCCCGGGGCGGGAGCACCGACCCCCACGTGCCCGTCAAGCGCATTCACTAGCATGTGCACCCGCACGTCATGGCGAACATCAGGAGTCCCCCGTGAATCCCGGTAGCGAGTACGAGCCGCCGAACCCGCCCGGGCCGGAGCCCGGCAGGCAGTACCCGCCGTCGCCCGCGTGGCCGGCCACACCTCCGCCGAACCCCGGCCCCCACCAGCCTCCCGGCCAGGGCCCCCACCACGCTCCCGGCCCGCAGTACCCGCCGGGCCCCGGCCCGCAGCACCCCGCAGGCGGCCCGCACCAGCCCTCGGGCCCCTGGCCGCAGCATCCGCCCGGCTCCGGCCCGCAGTACCCGGCGCCTCCCGGCCAGCCGCCCACGGCGCCTCCCGGCCAGCCGCCCACGGCGCCTCCCGGCCGGCCTCCCCAGGGCCCGCCGGTCCAGCATCCCCAGGGGCCACCCACGATGCCGCCCACCGTGCCGTCCACCGTGCCGTCCACGATGCCGCCTACCATGCCGCCCACGATGCCGCAGGGTCTGCCGGCCCCCGGAACGCCGCCCCCGGGACGGCGTGGGTGGGTGCTGCCCGCGGTGGCCGTCACCATCGTGCTCGCGCTCGCCGGCGCCGCCGGGGCCTACCTCGTGTACGGCAGGACGTCCACCGGGGAGCCCGGCGGAACGGGCGCCTCCGCCAAGCCGCCCTCCTCCGCCCCGGCGGCCGCCGTCCAGGGGCCTGATGTCTGCTCGCTGCTCTCCGGCGCGACGACGGACCGGCTGGTGCCCGGCGCGACGGTGGCCGGCACGTCGAGGGACACCGAGTACACCGTCAACTTCGACTGCAACTGGACGAACCGCCGCATCTCGTTCGGCGAGTACTGGCGCAGCCGCGAGATCGACGTCAAGGTGCGCCAGCACAAGGGCCAGGGCGCGAAGACCGGCCGGTCCATGGCACAGAACTCCTACGAGATCGACTACGGTGGCGCCAAGTTCGCGGAGACGGCCAAGCCCACCCCCACGCCCGGAGAGAAGGACTACAACTCCCCTCCCAAGGACATCCCGGGGGTCGGTGACGGCGCCTTCGCCAAGTACGTCTGGCGCCGCTCGGGCACCGTCCTGTGGTACTCCTACGGCCTGGCACACGCCCGCGTCGGCGACATGACGATCGAGGTCAAGTACCAGGCCTCCCAGCAACGCAAGGACGCCGCCGTCTTCACCAACAAGGCCACCCAGTCCGTCAGCGAGGCCAACGCCATCCGCGAGGTGAGCGCCCTGGTCGGCGAGGTCAGCAAGGGGATCGCCGCCTGGAAGGCCCAGCACCCCGGCGTGCTGGCCCAGCCCCGCAAGGCGGTCACCAGCTCGCCCAGCGCACAGCCGACGACCTCGCCCCACGTCATCGCGTTCCCGCCGGCCTGCAAGGCCGTCGAACCGGTGGCGACCCGCCTGGTGCCCGGCCCGACGCCCCGGGCGCGCTCCAGCCAGGCGGGCGGCGACGTGCAGACGGAGTGCCGCTGGCTCAACCTGGACGTGCCCGCGGGCGACGACGTCACGAAGATCCGCAGCGTGCTGATCACCACGCACCGGTTCACCAACCGCGCGGGCGCGCCCGACGTGGGCGCCGCCAAGGGGTTCTACGCCAAGCAACGCGGCGGCGACAAGGGCATGGTGGGCAGCGAGCTCGGCGGCATCGTCTGGGGCAAGGTGACCGACATCAAGGACCTGGGCCAGGCGGCGTTCGACCGCTACATCGAGTACAGGCGCATGGAGGTGCACAACGGCAGCGCCTCCGTGGTCGTGCGGCAGGGCTCCATCGTGGCCAGCGTCGACTACTCCGGCGCCGAACGGCCGAAGGGCGTGCCCGCCGACTCCGGCAAGGTGCGGCTCATGCCGGAGAAGGAGGCGCGCGCCGGCGCGCTGGAGGTGGCCCGGGCCTACATCGCCGAGCTGGCCAAGCAACCGGGGGGCGGCTGAGCCCTCAAGCAGCCCGAGCAGCCCGGACGACTGGAACACCGGGGCGAGCCCGGCCGGCGTCGCGGATCATCCGCGGGACTTCTGACGTCAACGGTTTACATGGCTGCAAGTGCCTTGAAAGTGGGATGAATAGCCTCGGTCCCGCACGCAGGTGGGCCGCGCGGCGTCCCGCCTGCCCACTTCAGGGGCATGGGCAGGCGGCGCCCGCGGCCCGCCACCGTGCGTCACCCGGCCGGCGCGCGGGTCAGCGGCCGGCGTCCACGAGCGGGCGGTCGCCCACGGGGACGAGGAACGGGTCGAGCAGCCCCGGCACGGCTTGGGCGGCCAGGCGCAGGCCGTCGTCGCGGCCCACGTCCAGCACGTCGTAGTGCCCGGCGCCCGCGGCTGTCGTCGCCGAGACCGTCAGCAGGCCCGCCCGGCGCTGGAAGTACGACTGCGTGATCGTCCAGCCCACGATGCCGGCGCGGTCGAGCGCGACCGTGCGGCGCGTCACGGCGCCGTGCCGGGTGACCAGGTGCCGCGCGCCCAGCGCGTGCCCGAGACCCCGGTAGGCGTCCACGGCCAGCCACAGGGCGGCGGGCAGCGCGAGCGCCGGGAGGAGCCAGACCCAGCCGCCCGTCCAGGCGTCCCACCCGCGGCCACCCGCCCACAGCACCCATCCCCAGCAGGCCGCGGCGAGCACCGCCACCGTCGTCACCGCGCGGACCAGCCGCCTGCGCCGCGCCGCTCCGGGATGCGGGACGGGCTCCGGCACCCACGCGCCGGTGTGCGGCTCCCGCACGTGCTGCCCGTGCGGCTCCCGTACGTGCCGCTCATGCACGTGCTGCCCGTGCGGTTCCCATACGGGCGGCGCGGCAGGGGTGGCCGGGGCGGGGAGGGCCGCGATCCGGGCGGCGAGGCGGGCCGCCTCGGCGCGGGGGAGCGGCGGGGTGAGGGCGGCGACGTCCTCGGTCTCGCCCTCCGCGGCCTTGCCGAGCCCGGTCGCCACCGCCGTGACCCGCGCCCCGCCGCCGAGCCGCAGCAGCAGCGGTTCGCGGATCTCCACACCGCGCAGCCGGCGCTCCTCCAGCGTCAGCGACCGGCTGGTCAGCAGCCCCCTGCTCAGCCGCAGCCGGCCGGGCTCACGCTCCAGCCGGTAGCGGGCCCACGACTCGGCGAACAGCAGCGCGGCCCCCAGCACGCCGACCGCCACGTTGCCCACCACGACGAGCGGCACCGCCACCCACGGCCGCCCGCTCACCCACTGCCACACCGCCAGCGCCGTCTCCTTCGAGAACGCCTCCAGCCCGAGCGCGTCCAGCGGCTTGTAGAGCGCGCCCAGCACCAGCGCCCCACCGGTGAACGCCCACACCGACAGCGGCGCGTACCTGATCCACGACCAGCGCAGCTCGGCCAGCACGCCGCCGTCGTGCGCCGCCGCGCCGGCGGCCGCGCCCGGCAGCAGGGCGCGGCGCAGCGCCTCGCCGTCGCGCCTGGTGAGCGGGTTGAGGGTCAGCTCGGCCTGCTCGCCCGCGTGCTCGCCGGTGCCGATCTTGACGACGGTCAGGCCCAGCACCCGCCGGACGGGATCGGCCCGCAGGTCCACGCTGCGCACCCGGTCGCGCGGCACCGACCGGTGCTGCCGCACGGCGATCCCGGTGCGCAGTTCGAGCCGGTCCTCGGTGAGCCGCCAGCGGGTGGCGCGCAGGCGCAGCGCGTCGTGGACCAGCACGGCGGCGACCGCGAGCAGGGCGGCCCCCGCGCACGCCCCGGCCGTCGCCGCCGTCCGCCAGCCCAGCCCGGACAGCACCCGAGCGAGGACGACCACCACGGGCACCGCGATCGCCAGCGACTGGATCGACGACGCCCCCAGGCTCCGCGCCGACAACGGCCGCCAGCTCATGTGGCGTCACCGGGCGTGGCCTGGGTGACGGCGGTCAGGCGGGACGCCAGCTCGGCGGCCAGCTCGTGGTCCAGCCCCTCGATCTTGAGCGCTCCAGCGGCGCTGGCCGTCGTGACGGTCACGTCGGCCAGCCCGAACATGCGCTGGACGGGCCCGCGCGCCGTGTCGACGGTCTGGATGCGCGACATCGGCGCCACCCGCCAGGTGTGGGTCAGCAGGCCCTTGCGCGTGTAGACGGCCTCGTCCGTGACCTCCCAGCGTTCCACCCGGTAGCCGGCGTGCGGGCTGACCACCGCCAGCAGCAGCAGGCCCGCCGCGAACGCGCCCACCAGGGCGCCGAGCCAGCCCGGACGATCGGTGAACACCCAGAAGGCCGCCACCGCGGCCCCCGCGAGCGGCACCGCGAGGAGCAGGCCCTGGGCGGTCCACCACCACACGGCCCGCGGGTCGGCCCGGTGGCGCGGCGGGCGCAGCGTGAGCGCGCCCTCCTGGGACGCCGGGCCGGATGTGCGTGTATCCCCTTGCATACCCGGCAGCCTGGCGGCCGCGCCGTCTCTCCCGCGTCGGCCGTCGGTCTCGCGGCGCATCGACTTTGGTCTGCTGTCCACTGATCCGGGGACGTCGTACGCTCGTGATCTGTGAGCGAGCCGCGCGAACACGTCCCCGAGTACCGCTGGGTCCTGCCCTCGGTGCTGCTCGGCGACGGCGACGGCAGGCGGCCGGTGCGGCGCTCGACCCGCGACTGGATCGTCGACATCGTCATGTTCCTCGCGGCGTGCCTGCTGGCCCTGCTCGGCGCCACCGAGCTGGACGGCGAGCCCGACGGGCTGGTGCTGGCCGAGCAGGTCACCGGGGCGCTGTCGTGCGCCGCCGTGTGGCTGCGCCGCAGGTGGCCGGTCACGCTGGCGCTCGTCAGCGCGGCCATGTCGTCCTACCTGGAGCTGGTCGGCGGGGCGTCGGTCGTCGGCCTGTTCACGGTGGCGGTGCACCGGCCGTTCAAGATCTCGGGGCCGGTCGCGGCGTTCAACATCGTCGCCCTGGTGCCGCTCGGCGTGCTCAGGCCCGACCCGAGCCTCGGGCCCGGCGGGATGGTCGTGCTCGGGGTGGCGATCGTGGCGACGGCGTTCGCCTGGGGCATCGTGGTGCGGGCCAGGCGGCAGCTCGTCTGGTCGCTCAGGCAGCGCGCGGTCATCGCCGCCGAGGACGCCAAGCGGCTGGAACGGGAGCGGATCGCCCGTGAGATGCACGACGTGCTGGCCCACCGCATCTCCATGCTGAGCCTGCACGCGGGCGCGCTGGAGTTCCGGCCGGACGCCCCCGCCGAGGACATCGCCAGGGCCGCGAGCGCCATCAGAGACAACGCCCACCTGGCGCTCCAGGATCTGCGCGAGGTGATCGGCGTGCTGCGCCACGCGTCCTCCGCCGGCGGCGACGGGCCGGTCCCCGACCCGCCCCAGCCGACCCTGGCCGACCTGCGCTCGCTGGTCGAGGAGTGTCGCCAGGCCGGCATGAAGGTCTCGTACACGGCGCAACTCACGCCGGAAGCCGAAGACGTGGACACCGTGGTGCCCACGGCGGCGTCCGGGATCGCCGAGGGCGACGTGCCGCAGGGGCTCGGCCGCACCGTCTACCGCGTCGTCCAGGAGGCGCTCACCAACGCGCGCAAGCACGCGCCCGACGCGCCCGTCACGGTGACGGTCCGCGGCGGACCCGGCGAGGGGCTGACGGCCGAGGTGCGCAATCCACGCTGGGCGCACCACGGCCGGCGCATCCCCGGCGCCGGCGCCGGGCTGATCGGGCTCACCGAGCGCGTCGAACTGGCCGGCGGCACCCTCGCGTACGGACCCGAACCCGATGGAGACTTCCGGTTGCGGGCCTGGCTACCGTGGTCGCCATGACGATCAAGGTACTCATCGTGGACGACGACGCGCTCGTCCGTGCCGGGCTGTCGATGATCCTGGGCGGGGCGGGCGACATCGAGATCGTCGGGGAGGCCGGCGACGGGTCGCAGGTGCCGCCGATGGTGGCCGAGCACCGGCCCGACGTGGTGCTGATGGACATCCGCATGCCGGACGTCGACGGCCTGACCGCCACCGAGGCGCTGCGCGCCGGCAAGGAGCCGCCGGAGGTCGTCGTGCTGACCACGTTCCACGCCGACGCGCAGGTGCTGCGCGCCCTGCGGGCCGGCGCGGCGGGCTTCCTGCTGAAGGACATCCCGCCGCGTGAGCTGGTCGAGGCGATCAGGAAGGTGGCGGCCGGCGAGCCGATCCTGTCGCCCGCCGTGACGCGGCAGCTCATCTCGCACGTCTCCGGAGCCGCCCGCAGCCGCGCCGACCGGGCCCGCGCGCAGCTCGCCGGCCTCAGCGAGCGCGAGCGGGAGGTGGCCCTGGCCATCGGCCGGGGCTGGAGCAACGCCGAGATCGGCCGCGAGCTGTACATGAGCGTGGCCACGGTCAAGGCACACGTCTCGCGCATCCTCACCAAGCTGTCGCTGAACAACCGGGTGCAGATCGCGCTGCTGGTCCACGACGCCGACCTCTGAGCCGCCGGCCGGGGCCGTCCGCGCCCGCTCCGGACGACCGCACTTCTCGAACTAACGCTTGTTTATGCGGATCGAGCGGTTACGGTCAGGTACGCGGCAGCCGTACCCTTGTCTGAAAGGGCATGTCACGAAGGGACAGTGGGGATGAGCTCAGCGGGTGAAGGCCTGTCTCGCCCGCTTCCCGAGCAGGTGCGGCTCAACGTGGTCGACCTGGCGGCCCAGGTTCTCGGTTCGATGCCCGCTGTCGCGGTGCCCCCGCCGCTGCGCGGCATCGCCAAGTTCGACCCGCGCAAGCGCGCCAAGCTGGGCGGCGCGCCCATCGCGGCCCAGCTGGAGAACGACAAGGAGTTCCGCGAGGCGGTCGCCGAGTCGGTGACCGCGGGCTGGCCGGAGCTGGTCGCCTCGCTCGTCGACGGCCACGTGCCGCCCGCCGCCGACCCGGTCCTGGTGGCCGCGGCCGCCTACCTCGTCCGCCCGCCCGGCTGGGCCGAGATGGTCGAGGTGGCCCGCGCCGACCTCCAGCAGTCCGCGGCCGCGGCCGAGGGGTCGGAGCGCGAGGAGGTCGTCACCCGGCTGCGCGAGCAACTCGCCGCCCAGAAGAGCGCGGCCAAGGAGGAGGCCGACCGGCTGCGCGAGCAGCTCAAGGCCGCCCGCGCCGAGAACTCCGACCTGCGCCGCCGGCTGCACGAGGCCCGCGAGCGGGCCAAGGCCGCCGTGCGGCGGGCCGAGGAGATGGAGACGGTCGCCGAGGAGGCCCGCACGGCCGCCACGGCGGCGGGCAGCGCCGGCGAGTCCGAGCTGCGCCGCCTGCGCGAGCGCCTGGCCGACGTCGAGAAGCAGCTCGAGGCCTCGCGCCGGGCCGCCCGCGAGGGGCGCAGCATCGAGGACGCCCGCATCAGGGTGCTGCTCGACGCCCTCCAGGACGCCTCCGCCGGGCTGCGCAGGGAGCTGGCCCTGCCCACCATGATCAGCAGGCCGGCCGACTCCGTCGCGGCCGTCACCGGCGAGCGGCCGGGCGTGCGCGGCGTGCCCGCCCGCGCGCTGGCCGACGACGACCCGCAGCTTCTCGACCAGTTGCTCGCGCTGCCGCAGGTGCACCTCATCATCGACGGCTACAACGTCACCAAGTCCGGCTACGGCACGCTCACGCTGGCCGACCAGCGCAACCGCCTGATGACCGGCCTCGGCGGGCTGGTCGCGCAGACCCGCGTCGAGGTGACCGTCGTCTTCGACGGCGCCGAGCTCATCGCGCCCGTCCAGGTGGTGGCGCCGCGCGGCGTGCGGGTGCTGTTCAGCGCGCCCGGCGAGATCGCCGACGACCTGATCCGCCAGCTCGTCCGCGCCGAGCCCCCCGGCCGGGCCATCGCGGTGGTCTCCTCCGACCGCGAGGTGGCCGAGTCGGTGCGCCGGATGGGAGCCAGACCCGTTCCGTCTGGACTGCTGCTGCGCCGGCTCGGGCGCGCATAGATTACGAATCTGACGTTTAGGTGAGATCTCACCCGTCACTTCAGTACTATTCGCCCCAGAACTGATCCTGGGAGGCGACACTGTGAGGTTAGGCCGGGTGCCGGTGGCCGCGGGAATCACCATCGGGCTGCTGCTGTCCCCGACAGGCGGGGCCCACGCCGAGCCGAAACCCACCATCCCCCAGGCGAAGGCCAGGCTGGCCAAGCTCAACGACAAGGCCGACAAGGTCGTCGACAGGTACAACACGGCGACGGAGAACCTCAAGAAGGCCCAGTCCACGTACACCAAGCTCAACGACATCTACAAGCGCAAACTGGCCACCGTGGCCGGCCTGCGCGAGGAGCTGGTGAACATGGCGGTCGACACCTACCAGGCGGGCGCCGACGTCACCAGCCTGCCCGCGCTGATCAGCGGCGGCGACCCGGCCAACCTGCTCAACAACGTGGCCCTGGCCGGGCAGCTCGCCGAGGAGCGGGCCGCGAAGCTGGCCGCCTTCGACCGCGAGAACCGCGGACTGAAGGGCCAGCGCGACAAGGCCGAGGACGCCCTGGCGGCGGCCGACAAGGAGCGCGACGCCGTCCAGAAGGAACGCGCCGAGGTGCTCAAGCTCATCGCCCAGCAGAAGAAGCTGCTGGACCGGCTGGGCGCCTACAAGACCGGCAATCCCAACAGCACGGGTCTGAAGTACACGGGCGCCGCCTCCGGCAACGCCGCCGCGGTGCTCAGGTTCGCCTACGCGCAGGTCGGCAAGCCGTACGTGTTCGGCGGGACCGGGCCGGGCGGCTGGGACTGCTCGGGCCTCACCCAGGCGTCCTGGCGGGCGGCCGGGGTGTCGCTGCCGCGCACCACGTGGCAGCAGTGGGCCTGGGGCGCGAGCCGCAAGGTGGACTTCCCCCAGGGCCTGCAGCCGGGCGACCTCATCTTCAGCGAGGGCCTGGGGCACGTCAGCATCTACGCCGGCAACGGCCAGATCGTGCACGCGCCGCAGACGGGCGACGTGGTCAAGATCGTCAAGCTCACCGCGTACGGCCGCAACATCGTGGGCGCCATCCGCCCCTGAGCGGGTTCCGCGGGCGCGCGTCCGGCGGGTGCGCGGTCTCTGACGGACCGCGGTCGACGGCTGGGAAGAAGTGACGGTTGAGCCCTGACAGGCCGGTGTTCCGTCAAGTGTGAGTACTGTCACATTTGCGTAACGGATCATCGTGTCGAGCTGCGATTCGTGACCTTACTGAGGTCCTTATCCGATCTTTACAGCTTGACCGGGCCTTTGCCGGATCGTGACCCGGCGCGTAACTTCTGGCGACGCGACGCCACGCCATGGCGCCGCGAACGACATCGGCCAGCCGATGACGCGATGGACATCCAGCGGTCACCGCCGCCCGATCGACCCCTTTCAGGCGGTGACCTGCCGAATCCGTGCAGCCAGGAGGCACGGAGCCGGGGACCCAGCGATCCCTTCCCCGAGGGATCAGGGGTGAATCGGCGCCTCACGCGCCGTAGGGCTACTTCCAGGCCCGAACCCGTCAGCTAACCCGGTAGGCGTTCGTGGAAGAGTCAAGGAGAAATCCTGTCTACCTCCCCGCAGAACCCCCGTCTGTCCCGACTCGCCCTGGGTGGCGCAGCGCTCACCATGACCGTGACGGCCGGAGGTATGGCCGTCCACGCTCCGGCGGCGCAGGCGGCGACGACAAGCACCACGACAAGCACCACGGCGACCGGAACGGTCACGGCTTCCACGACGACAGCGGTCATGTCCGCCACGTCGGTGAACAAGGCCGTCAAGAAGTCCCGGGCCGCCCGCCAGGCGGCGAAGGCGCGTACGGCCGTCGACGTGGCCAAGGACCAGATCGGTGACCCCTACCGCTTCGGCGGCACCGGCCCCGGCTCGTTCGACTGCTCCGGCCTCGTCCAGTACGCCTGGAAGAAGGCCGGGGTGCGCATCCCCCGTGTGACGAACGCCCAGTACGCGGGCATCAGGAAGAAGGTCTCCTTCAGCAGTCTCAAGCCTGGTGACCTGTTGTTCTTCCGCGGGCTCGGCCATGTCGGCATGTACGTCGGCAAGGGCAAGATGATCCACTCGCCGCGCACCGGGCAGACCGTGCGGGTCGAGAAGCTCAGCGGATGGCGCAAGGCGTCGTTCGTGGGCGCGGTACGTCCCGGCGCGTGAGCCGTCACGAAGACCCCGTTGGCGCCCTCGACCCACAGGCGCGAACGGGGTCTTCGTGTGCCCGCCCCCTTCTCGCCCCGCCACATCCTGGAAGCGGGCGGCCACACCGGACGGGACGACTACCATCGGGTAGCGTGTCCGTGCAGGTGAACCGTCGTGCCGCGCTGGCCTGCCTGCTGCCTCTCGCGCTGGCCGCCGCCGACGCCCCGCCCGGGCCCCCCGAGCCGTGGCCCGGTGAGACTCTCCTGGTGCGCGGCACCCGTTCCCTGATCCTCGCCCAGCGTCCGCCCGCCCACCATCAGCCCGCCCGCACCCGGGGCGATGACCGCCTCGGCTCGTCGCCGGAGGCTGCCCCGGGGCCCGGCACGCCGGGCGGCCGTCCCACCCCGCGGCCCGGGCCGGAGGGCTCGCTCACCGCCACGTCTCCGGAGGCGCTGCGTGAGCTGGCGCGGCGGGCCGACCTCGCCGCCGGGCGGGTCGGCGCGGTCCTGCGCCGCACGGTCCGTCCCGTCGTCCTCGTGCCCGCCTCCGCGGCCGAGTCGGCGCGGCTGGCCGGGACGGGCCCGCTCGACGGCCTGGCGGCCGTGGCCGACGGCTGCCGGGTGATCGTGGTCCCCGGAGGGTTCGACCGGCTCACCCCCACCGGGCGCGACGTCGTGCTCGCCCACGAGCTCACCCACGTCGCCGCCGGCACCGGCGGGCTGCCGGTCTGGCTGTACGAGGGCTTCGCCGACTACGTCGCCTACCGTGACGCCGGCCTGGCCGTCCCGGTGGCCGCCGCCGAGCTGGCCGCCGAGGTGCGGTCCGGCCGGGAGCCCCGAGAGCTGCCCGGCCCCGCCGCGTTCGCGCCCGGGGCGGCCCGGCTGGCCGCGGCCTACCAGGAGGCGTGGCTCGCGTGTCGGTTCATCGCCGAGCGGTCGGGGGAGGCGAGGCTGGTGAGTCTCTACCGTGAGGCCCGCGCGGTGGGCGCCGAACGGGCGCTGTCGGCGCTGGGGCTCCCGGTCGCGACGTTGACGGCACTGTGGCGTACGTACGTGCGCGACGAGCTGAGGTAGGGGGCACCCACGATGGACGACCGTCGCCAGGAGGCGGGGGTGCGGGAGCGGCGGGAAGCCGGGGTGGCACTGGTCGTGCTGGGCGTCGTGGTCCTCGCCGTGGTGGCGTTCACCACCCCCTGGCGGGCCCTGCCGCCGGGCACCGTCCCCGCACCCGACCCCGCCCGCGACTTCACCCCCCTCCAGCTCGCCAGGGCCGCCGCGTTCGACGCCGCGACCGGCCCGCCCGGCTACCTGTCGTACGGTCTCGGCCTGCTGTTCGCCGGGCTGCTCGTGCTCACCCCGTTCGGCGCCCGGCTGCTCGGCCGGCTGCGCGGCCCGTGGTGGCTGCGGGTCCTGGCGGGCGTGCTGCTGCTGACCGCGATCCTGCAGGCCGTGCGGTGGCCGCTCGGCGTCTGGTACGAGATCCGGCTGCGCGAGTGGGGCCTGTCCACGCAGGACTGGGCGGCGTGGACCGGCGACCGGCTCAAGGGCCTCGGCGTGAGCGTCGTCCTGACCTCCATCATGGTCCTCGCGGTCGTGGCGCTGGCCCGCAGGGTGAGGCGGTGGTGGATCCCGGCCGCCGCCGGGGCGTTCGCGCTGACCGTGGCGGCGTCGTTCGTCTACCCGGTGGTGTTCGAGCCGCTGTTCAACGACTTCCGTCCCATGCCCGACGGCCCGCTGCGGACCGCTCTGCTGGCGATGGCCGAGCGCGACGGGGTCCCGGTCGACGACGTGCTGGTCGCCGACGCCTCCCGGCGCACCACCGCGCTCAACGCCTACGTCTCCGGTTTCGGCGCGACCCGCCGGATCGTCGTGTACGACACGCTGCTGACGACCCCGCGGCCGGAGGTCGAGCTGGTCGTGGCCCACGAGCTCGGCCACGCCGCCCACGACGACGTGCTCAGCGGCACGCTCGTCGGCGCGCTGGGCGCGGCGACCGGCGCCGTCCTGCTGTTCGCTCTGTCCGGCCTGGTACGCCGGCGCACCGGGATCGCCTCCATGGCCGACCCGAGGGCGGCCGGCGTGCTCCTGGGCCTCGTCAGCCTGGCCGGCGTGCTGTCCGGACCCGCCCAGAACGTCGTCAGCCGCCACGTCGAGGCCCGCGCCGACGTGCACGCGCTCGACCTCACCAGGGCCCCGGCGACGTTCGTCGCCATGCAGAACCGCCTGGCCAGCGCCAACCTGTCCGACCTGTCGCCGGATGTCGTGGAGTATGTCCTCTATGCATCCCATCCGACCGCGCCCGAGCGCATCGCCCTGGCCCGCGCCTGGGCGCGGCTGAACGGCGTACCGGAGCCGTGACCGCACCGGCAGCGGGCGCCGGGGGCGAGATCCGGGTGGTCGTCGTGACCAACGACTTCCCGCCCCGCCCCGGCGGCATCCAGTCGTTCGTGCACGGCCTCGCCCTGCGCACCCCCGGCGTGGCCGTCTACGCGCCGGCCTGGACGGGCTGCGCCGCGTTCGACCGCCGCCAGCCGTACCCCGTCGTGCGCCACCCCACCTCGCTCATGCTGCCCACCCGCGCCGTCGCGCGGACGGCGGCCCGGCTGGTGGCCGGGCACGGCGCGCGGACCGTCGTGTTCGGCGCGGCGGCCCCGCTCGGGCTGCTCGCCCCCGCCGTACGGGCGGCGGGCGCGCGGCGCGTCGTCATGCTGACCCACGGGCACGAGGCGGCCTGGGCGGGCACGCCCGGGTTCCGCGAGGTGCTGCGCCGCATCGGCGGTCACGCCGACGTCGTCACCTACCTCGGCGAGTACACGCGCAGCCGGCTGGCAGCCGTCATCGACCCCGGCAAGCTCGTCCGGCTCGCCCCGGGCGTCGACACGGACACCTTCCGGCCGGCGACCGACCCGGAGGCGGCCAAGGCCCGGCTCGGCCTGGCGGGCAGGCCCGTGGTGGTGTGCGTCTCCAGGCTCGTGCCGCGCAAGGGCCAGGACCAGCTCATCCGGGCCTGGCCGGAGGTGCTGCGGGCGGTCCCCGACGCGGTGCTGCTGCTGGTCGGCGGCGGCCCGTACCGCCGCACGCTGGAGCGGCTGGCCCGCGGCCTGCGGTCGGTCCGCTTCACCGGCACCGTCCCGGCGGACGGCCTGCCCGGCTACTACGCGGCGGGCGACGTGTTCGCCATGCCGTGCCGCACCCGCCTGCGCGGGATCGACGTCGAGGGGCTCGGGATCGTCTTCCTGGAGGCCTCGGCCACCGGCCTGCCCGTGGTCGCGGGGGCCTCCGGCGGGGCGCCCGACGCCGTACGGCCCGGCGAGACCGGCCTCGTCGTCGACGGGACCGACCCGGCGCAGGTGGCCGCCGCCCTGGTGGAGCTGCTCGCGAACCCGGACCGGGCGCGCAAGCTCGGTGCGGGCGGCCGCGACTGGATCACCGGCGAATGGACCTGGGACCAGGTCGCCGCCCGCTTCCACACCCTGCTGGAGTGAGGGCGCCGGAGTGACCGCTCGCTGTCAGGAGTGGTAAAGCGCCTCGACGTCGCCGGCGAAGTCACGCATCACGACGTTGCGCTTGATCTTCAGCGTGGGGGTCAGGTGTCCGCTCTCCTCGGTGATGTCGGCGTCCAGGATCGCGAACTTCTTGATCTGCTCGGCCTTCGACACCAGCGTGTTGGCCCGGTCCACGGCCCCTTGCACCTCGGCCAGGATCCGCGGGTCGGTGCGCAGCTCGGCCACGCCCGCCCCCGCCCGGCCGTTGGCCGCCGCCCACGGCTCCAGCGCCTCCGGGTCCAGGGTGATCAGCGAGCCCACGAACGGCCGGTCGTCGCCCACGATCACCGCCTGGGAGATCAGCGGATGGGCGCGCAGGGAGTCCTCCAGCGGCCCCGGCGCGACGTTCTTGCCTGCGGCGGTGACGAGGATCTCCTTCTTGCGGCCCGTGATGGTCAGGTAGCCGTCGGCGTCGAGCCGCCCGATGTCGCCCGTGTGGTACCAGCCGTCGGCGTCGATCGCCACGGCCGTGGCCTCGTCGTTGTTCCAGTAGCCGGCGAAGACGTGCCGGCCCTTGACCAGGATCTCGCCGTCGTCGGCGATGGCCACCGTCACGCCGGGCAGCGGCTTGCCGACCGTGCCGATCTTGTTGGCGCCGGGCATGTTGACCGTGGACGGGGCCGAGGTCTCCGTCAGGCCGTACCCCTCGAACACCTCGATCCCGACACCCCGGAAGAAGTGGCCGAGCCGCTCGCCCAGGGCCGAGCCGCCGCAGACCGCCGCCGACAGGCGGCCGCCCGTGGCCGCCCGCAGCTTGCCGTACACGAGCCGGTCGAACAGCGCCCGGCGCAGGCGCAGCCCCATGCCGGCCCCGCCCGAGCCCTCGGCCCGGCTCCAGGCCACCGCCACGTCGACCGCGCGGGCGAAGATCGCGCCCTTGCCGCCGGCGATCGCCTTCTGCTCGGCGCCGTTGTAGACCTTCTCGAAGACCCGCGGCACCCCCAGCAGGAACGTCGGCCGGAACTCCACCAGGTCGGGGGCCACGTTCTTCATGTTCGGAGTGTGGGCCAGCACGGCCCCCGCCTCGACGAACACCACCTGGATGACGCGGGCGAAGATGTGCGCCAGCGGCAGGAACAGCAGCGCCGCCGGGTCCTTGACGGTGAACAACGGCTCCAGCGGCCCCGCCAGCACGTTGCGCGCGGTGTAGAGCAGGTTGTCGTGGGTGAGGCGGCAGCCCTTGGGCCGGCCGGTGGTGCCGGAGGTGTAGACGAGCGTCGCCAGATCGGCCCCTACCAGGTGTTCCCTGCGCTCGCGCAGCGCCTCCTCCGGCACCTCGGAGCCGTCGATCGACCCGTCGAGCGCGGCCTCGACCCGCCAGACGTCCTTCAGGCCGGGCGCGGCCTCGCGCACCGTCTCCTCGTGCAGGTCCGTCTCGACGAAGACCGCCTTGGCGGCGCTGTCGGACAGGATCCACCGCACCTGCTCGGCGGAGGACGTCTCGTAGATCGGCACGGTGACCGCGCCCACCGACCAGACGGCGTAGTCGATCAGCGTCCACTCGTAGCGGGTACGCGACATGAGCGCGACCCGGTCGCCGTGCTCCACGCCCGCCGCGATCAGCCCCCTGGCCAGCGCGGCGACCTGGTCGCGCAGCTCGGCGGCGGTCACGGCGGCCCAGGCGGCGCCGTCCTTGCGGCGCATGACCACGGTGCCCGGCTCCCGCTCCCCCCGGGTGAAGATCGTGTCGGGCAGGCTCGCGGTGGCAGGAACATCCACCAGCACGGGAACGCTGTACTCGCGCACGGACCAACTCCTCCGGGTGCACGCTTCGGGGAACGGCCTGGACGTTACCGCGATAAGTTACGCGCCGGTAGCCCCGACATCCAGGCGTTATCAAGGGCATTCCTCACGCTAGCAGCCGTCGTGCGTAGGATTCCCCGCATGAGGGTTCACGTCGTCAGCGATGTGCACGGCCGGGCCGACGCGCTGGCACGGGCGGGCGACGGGGCCGACGCGCTCGTGTGCCTGGGCGACCTGATCCTGTTCGTCGACTACGCCGACAACGCGCAGGGGATCTTCGCCGACCTGTTCGGCGCGGAGCAGGCGGCGCAGTTCGTCGCGTTGCGCACCGCCAAGCGGTTCGACGAGGCCAGGGCCATGTCGGCCCGGCTGTGGGCCACCCTCGGCGGCGACCCGCGCGAGCACATCGAGCGCGGCGTGCGGGCGCAGTACGAGCGGCTCTTCACCGCGATGCCGGAGCCCGCCTACCTCACTTACGGCAACGTGGACATCCCGCGCCTGTGGCCCGACTACGTGCGCCCCGGCCACCGGGTGCTCGACGGGGAGGTCGTGGAGATCGGCGGGTGGCGCTTCGGGTTCGTCGGCGGGGGGCTGCGGACCGACTACCGCACGCCGAACGAGATCGACGACGAGGAGTACGCCGCCAAGGTGGAGGCGCTGGGCGAGGTGGACGTGCTGTGCACGCACATCCCGCCCGCGGTGCCCGAGCTGCTGTACGACGTGGTCGCGCGGCGCCTGGAACGCGGCAGCGAGGCGACGCTGGAGGCGATCAGGCGGACCCAGCCCCGCTACGCGCTTTTCGGCCACGTGCACCAGCCGCTGTGCCGGCGCACCCGCGTCGGCCGCACGGAGTGCGTCAACGTCGGCCACTTCCGTGGCAGAGGCGTCCCCCACGTCCTCGAATGGTGACCGGGGCCGCGTTCAGCGGTCCGCCGCAAGTAGCGGGTTGTGCACTACGGTGGTCGCATGGCTGATCGCACCAGTTCGAGCATCACCATCGACGCCGACCGCGCGCGCGTGATGGCGGTCATCGCGGACTTCCCCGCCTATCCCGAATGGGCCGGGCAGGTCAAGAGCGCCGAGGTCCTCGGCACCGGGGCCGACGGCAGGCCGGAGACGGTGCGGTTCGTCCTCGACGCCGGCGTGATCAGCGACACCTACACCCTCGGCTACACCTGGCACGACGACGAGAGCGTCACCTGGCACGTGGTCGAGCAGGGCAAGATGGTCGCCGAGCTCGACGGCAGCTACCGGCTGGCCGAGACGGACGGCGGCACCGAGGTGACCTACGAGCTGGCCGTCGACGTCAAGGTCCCGATGATCGGCATGCTCAAGCGCAAGGCCGAGAAGGTCATCGTGGACACCGCGCTCAAGGGTCTCAAGAAGCGCGTCGAAGGACGCTGAGGTGAGCCCGCGGGTCCTGCTCTTCACCGGCAAGGGCGGCGTCGGCAAGACGACCGCCGCGGCGGCGACGGCGACGCTCGCCGCCCGCCGGGGCCTGAAGACGCTGGTCGTCTCCACCGACACCGCTCACTCGCTGGCCGACGCGCTGGCGGCCGCGCCGGGGGAGATCGCCCCCGGCCTGCACCTGCACCAGGTCGACACGCAGAAGTCGATGGAACACCACTGGGGCGAGCTGCGCGACTACGCCCGCGGCCTGCTGTCGGAGCTGGGCCTGGACGAGGTCACCTCCGAGGAGATCACGGTCCTGCCGGGCGCCGAGGAGATCATCGCCCTGCTGGAGCTGCGCGAGCACGCCCGCGCCGGCCGGTGGGACGTCATCGTGGTCGACTGCGCGCCCACCGCCGAGACCCTGCGGCTGCTGGCGCTGCCCGAGGCGCTCGACTGGCACATGAGCAGGCTCATGCCGATCGGCCGCCGGATCATGAAGCTCGCGTCGCCGTTCGTGCGGGGCGTCGCCCGTGTCAGCGCGCCCGGTGACGAGGTCATGGGCGCCGGCGAGCGGCTGCACCGCGGCCTGATGGAGGTGCGCGAGCTACTCACCGGCGACCGGGCGTCCGTGCGGCTCGTGCTCACCCCGGAGTCCGTGGTGCTCGCCGAGGCCAGGCGCACGCTCACCTCGCTCAACCTGTACGGCTACCGCGTCGACGCCGTCGTCGCCAACCGGGTCTTCCCGTCCGGCGGGGCCGACGAGTGGCGGGCCCAGTGGGTGGCCGCCCAGTCCCGCCTCCTGGCCGAGGCCGAGGAGTCCTTCGCGCCGCTGCCCGTCCACGTCGTCCCCTACCTGCCCGCCGAGCCCGTCGGCGAGGACGCCCTGGCCGCGGTCGGCGAGGCGCTGTACGGGACGGCCGACCCGTTCGCGCCGCCGTCGGTGCGGCCGCCGCTGCGGCTGTCGGCCGACGAACTGGCCCTCGACCTGCCCGGCGCCGACCGCGCCGACGTCGACCTGGCCCGCAAGGGCGACGAGCTGATCGTCACCGCGGGGCCCTACCGCCGCATCCTGGCGCTCCCGGTGGCGCTGGCCCGCCGCGACATCAGCGGGGCGGTGCTCCGCGACGGCGTGCTCCGGGTACGGTTCAGCTCAAGGGACGAACCCGGCACGACGCCCAACCCGGACGACCGAGGCGCGAGGTCGGCGGCGACGTGAGCACAGCGGGCGTCCCAGAGGCAGGGAGGGCCACATGAGCGAGACCCAAGACCGAAGAGACCCGGCGGCCGACCCGATCGGCACCGTGGCCGACGAGGCGCGCAAGCTGTTCGACGCCCTCCAGGGGCGTGCCACCCGCCACGTCGGCCGCACCGTGCTCAACTCGTTCACCGGCGGTGGTGGCGGAGGCAGCCGCGAGCGCGACGTGTGGGGCGAGGCGGTCGCCGAGCCCGAGGAGGAGTACATCTGCCGCGCCTGCCCGGTGTGCCGGGCCATCGCGGCGCAGCGCGAGTCGGGCAACGACGTGACCTCTCACCTGGTCGCGGCAGGCGGCGAGCTGTTCGCCGCGTTCCGCCAGACCATCGACGTGCTGAGCCGGCCCGCGCCCCGCGGGCCGCGCACCGAAGGCGGCGGGGACGGCGGCGAGTCGAGCGGCCCGCCCCGTGATGACGGCCCCGGCACCGGGCATGATCAGCACGGGCGCGACAGCGTGCAACACATCGACCTGGGATAGGGGACGAGGGCAATGCTCACGATCGGCGTGGACATCGGCGGGACGAAGGTCGGCGCGGGCGTGGTGGACGACGACGGCACGATCGTCGCCCAGCTCCTGAGGCCCACCCCCGCCGACCGGCCCGACCTGGTCGCCGAGACGGTCGCGGACGTGGTCCGTGAGCTCGCCGAGGGCAGGGAGATCGAGGCCGTCGGCGTCGGCGCGGCCGGGTTCGTCGACGAGACGCGCTCGGTCGTGCGGTTCGCGCCCAACCTCGCCTGGCGCGAGGAGCCCCTGCAGAAGAAGATCAGCGGGCTGGTCGGCCTGCCCGTCGTCGTCGAGAACGACGCCAACGCGATGGCCTGGGGCGAGACCAGGTTCGGGGCGGGGCGCGGGCAGTCCCACGTCGTCTGCATCACCATCGGCACCGGCATCGGCGGCGGCCTGGTCTTCGACGGCCGGCTGTTCCGCGGCCACTGGGGGATGGGCGCCGAGCTCGGCCACATGCAGGTCGTGCCCGGCGGCCGGCTGTGCGGGTGCGGCCAGCACGGCTGCTGGGAGCAGTACGCCAGCGGCAACGCGCTCGTCCTCGAAGCCCGGGAGATCGCCGCCGCCCACCCCGAGCGCGCCGAGATCCTGCTCGGCCTGGCCGGCGGCACGATCGAGGGCGAGGAGGTCACCGAGGCCGCGCGGCGGGGTGACGAGGCCGCGCTGCAGGCGTTCGCCACCCTCGCCGACTGGCTCGGCCAGGGCCTGGCCGACCTGGCCGCGATCCTCGACCCGGGGTGCTTCATCCTCGGCGGCGGGGTGTCGCGGGCCTCCGACCTCTTCCTCGACCGGGTCCGTGAGACGTTCGAGCAGCGGCTGACCGGCAGGGGCCACCGCCCGCTCGCCGACATCCGCCTGGCCGAGCTGGGCGCCTCCGCCGGTGTCGTGGGCGCCGCCGACCTCGCCAGGCATCGCTGACGGGAGTACGGTCCGTCCGTGACGGTCGTCAGGGTCGCCACCTACAACGTGCGGGGCATGAAGGACAGCGTGCCGGCGCTGGTGCGCGTCATCACCGCGCTGCGCGCCGACGTGCTCTGCCTTCAGGAGGCGCCCGGCCCGCTCCACCTCCGGGGCGGGCGCGCGGCGCTCGCGCGGGCGTGCGGCATGCGCGTCGCCGCCGCCGCGCGGCTGGGCGGTGTGGCCGTGCTGGCCGGGCCGCGCTGCCGGGTGCTGCACGCCGAGGGGCACGTGCTGCGGTTCTTCGCCGGACTGCAGGTGCGCGCCCTGGCGGTCGCCGTCGTGGAGGCGGGCGGGGCGCGGCTCGCCGTCGGCTCCGTCCACCTCGACCTGCACGGCGCCGCCCGGCTGCGGCACGCGAGCGAGATCATGGCCGTGATGAGGCGCGTGTCGGCGGCCCACGACGCGGCGGTCGTGCTCGGCGGCGACATCAACGAGCAGCCGCACCAGCCCACCTGGCGTTACCTCGCCGCGCAGCTCCTCGACTGCCACCCGGCCGCGGCGCGAGGCGGCCCGGTGCCCGCGCCGGCCGGCGCCCACCCCGCGGATTCGGGTGACGGGCACCCGGTGGGGGCGCCCGGCGACGGGCACACGTTCCCGGCGCGCAATCCGCGGATGCGCATCGACGCGCTGTTCGCCGGGCCCGGCACGCGCGTCGTATCATGCGTCGGCGCAGGTGGAGCCGGTGTGTCCGGCGACGACCCGGCCGCCGCGTCCGACCACCTTCCGGTGGTCGCCGAGCTGGGAGTCGGGGGCTGAGGTCGGGGAGACCGGACGCGACGCCGTAGCATTTGCTCATGACCCGTCGCTTTCAGCGGCGTGCGCTCTCCTTGATCCTGGCGACGTCCGTGGCCTGGTCGCAGGTCACGCCCGCCGCGCATGCCGATCCGCGCCCCGCCTCCGTGGAGGCGTGGGAGAAGTCGACGAGCGCGCGCCTCGTCGCCGACGGCTCGCTGTCCGACGTTCTCGCGCTCTCCGCGACAAACGTGTGGGCGGTCGGCCAGCAGCAGATCTGGGACGTGTGGAAGAACCGCGGCACGATCCGCCACTGGGACGGCACCCGCTGGGCCGAGGTCGCGATCCGCGACACCGCCGGCACGGTCAACCTGCGCGGCGTGGCCGCCGCCTCCGCCTCCGACGTGTGGGCCGTCGGCGACGGCGTCGACGGCCTGCCCTACCTCGCCCATGGCGACACCGGCGGGTTCTCCCGGGTGCGGGTCGAGGGCCTGTGGGCGGGTGACTGGCTCGGCGGCGTCGACGCCCGCACCGGCCGGGTGGTGGCCGTCGGCAGCGGCAAGAGCCGCGACCAGCGGAGCAACAAGATGGTCGGCCTCGTCGTCGTCGGCGAGGACGGCCGGTGGACGGTCCGCGACACCGACGCGGAGGGCGCCCTCTACGCGGTGGCCGAGGGGATCGCCGTCGGCGACACCGGCACCGGGCCGCTGATCGTGCACGAGTCGGGTGACACCTGGAAGGCCGTGCCGGTGCCCGACATCCCCGGCGGCTACCTGCGTGACGTGCAGGTCGACAACTCCAAGCGGGCCATGGCCGTCGGCGGGGTCTACCACGGTCCGGGCGACGTGGAGCCGCTGGTGCTGTCCTGGAACGGCAAGCGCTGGAAGCGGGAGAAGCTGCCCGCCACCGCCTCACGCCTGTACGGGGTGACCGGCGACGGCAAGGGCCGCTACTGGGCCGCCGGCTACGACCCGGCACAGCCCGTGGAGCCGTTCATGCTGCGCTACGAGAAGGGCGACTGGGAGATCATCCGGGGCGGCGCGGCCCGCGGCCGGGACAGCGTGCGGCTGCAGGCCGTCACCTATCTCCCGGGCAAGGGCGCGGTGTGGGCCGTCGGCCACGCCGTCGACACCGCCGAGCGCTACACCGACGTCGTCGAGTCCTTCGGGGCGGGCAGCCCGCCGCCGAAGGACTCCTAGCGGCTCAGAGCACGGCGCCGTCGTCCCAACCGGAGTCGCCGGGCGGGCCGTCGCCCATGCGCACCACCAGCGCCACGAAACCGCCGATGAACGCGGCCACGGCGGTGAACAGCGCCCAGCCCTCCATCTGCCAGTTGGCCATGGCCGCCACCAGCAGGTAGGCGGGACCGCCGAACAGCGCCACCCAGGCGACCTTGGTCACGAGGTCGAGTTTGGGCAGCGGGGGAGGGGGCGGGGGCTCGAAGTGGCCCTCGTCCTCGTCATCGCGGTCCGGCCGGGGCTCGTGGTCGTCGTCGTCGCGATCCACCTCCGCCGGTCTGACCACCCGCCGGGCCTGCTGCTCGGCCGGGACGTTCTCGCTGTCCGGCCATGGCTGGTCGGCCGAGTCGCGCTCGGCCGTGTCGTTGAAGGACGCGACGATCTGCCGCCAGACCTCGTCCTCGTCACTCTGGGGCGTCACCTAGATCGGCCTCTCCGCAGCGATCGCGACTTCCCCCTGGGTGCGATCAGTCCCTCTGCAAGGGTACCGAGGCATGTGTCCGGATGAAGTCGAGGCTTCCGGCAAAGATCCTGTCGGCATCGTTGTCCAGCGTCGCAACATGGTAGCTATCGGTGAGCTCCTCGATCGTGGCCTGCGGCACCCTCTGGCGAATGATCGCCACGCTTGTCGGTTTCACGACGTGGTCGTCGGCGCTGTGGAAGACCAGCAGCGGTTGCGCCACCTTCGCCAGGTCGGCCTGCACCAGCGACCACAGCCCGGGCAGGGTGGCGGCCGCCCGCACCGGGGTGCGCGCGTAGGCCAGCTCGATCGCCCCGGGTTTCTTCACGTCGCCTGCCACCCCGGGCACCGACGGCAGGAACCACTTGAGCAGCGGAGCGAGCTTCAGCAACGGCACGTCGTTCGCGATCGACGGGTTGACCAGCACCAGACCCCTGATCGCGGCGCCGTGCACCTCGGCCAGCCGCAGCGCGAGGCAGCCGCCCAGCGACAGCCCCGCCACGAACACCTCGGCGCACCGGCCGCGGAGGTCCTCGAAGGCCTTGTCCACCTCGGTGTACCAGTCCTCCCAGCGGGTGCGGTTCATCTCCTGCCAGGTCGTGCCGTGACCCGGCTGGCGCGGCAGCGAGACGCTCAGGCCGTGTCCGGCCAGGTACTCGCCCCACGGGCGCAGCGACTGTGGCGTGCCGGTGAACCCATGGCACAGCAGCACGCCGATCTGGCCTGCTTCGTGGTGGTAGGGTTCCGCACCTGGCATGAGCGGCATAACAGCGCCTCCTAGGAATTTCATCCCGGAATTGCCCGATCGTCGCACGATCGCAGGGCTTTGTGCGAGAGCTGGTGTAGGAGCATCGGGTCTGAGATGCGAAGATGACGTACGCTTGCCGACATAGCGCTGGGAAGAGGTGGCCGGGTGTTCTACTGGGTCGTCAAGGCCATCTTGGGGCCGCTCCTCCACGTCATCTTCCGGCCGTGGGCCGAAGGCGTGGACAACGTGCCCAAGCACGGTCCCGCGATTCTCGCCGGCAACCACCTGTCCTTCGCCGACCACTTCTTCGGCCCGCTGCACCTGCGCCGTAAGGTCATCTCCCTCGGCAAGTCCGACTACTTCACCGGCCGCGGGATCAAGGGCTTCTTCACGAGGCTGTTCTTCAGCGGGGTCGGCACCGTGCCGATCGACCGCTCCGGCGGCAAGGCCAGTGAGGCGGCCCTGCGCACCGGTCTGCGCATCCTGCGCGAGGGCCACGTGCTCGGCATCTACCCCGAGGGCACCCGCTCGCCCGACGGCCGCCTCTACAAGGGCAAGACCGGCGTCGCCCGGCTGGCGCTGGAGTCGCGCGCGCCCGTCATCCCCTGGGCCATGGTCAACACGTTCGAGATGATGCCGCCCGGGCGTCCCCTGCCCAGGCTCGGCATCCGGCCGGGCATCAGGTTCGGCAAGCCGCTCGACTTCTCGCGCTACTACGGCATGGAGGACGATCGCCTCGTGCTGCGCGCCGTCACGGACGAGATCATGTACGCGCTGATGGAGCTGTCGGAGCAGGAGTACGTGGACAAGTACGCCGCCAGCGCCAAGGTCGAGATGGAGCGGATGGCCCGCGCCGCCAACGACTGACCTGTCTCGCGCCGCCCAGGGCCGCGCGCCGGCGGCCCGCGCCGCCGGATGACCCGCCTGCGGCCCGCGCCGCGACGACCCGCCTGCGGCCCGTCAGGCGCGCAGCGCCTCCTCCGTCCTGCGCATGGCCGCTGTCACGACCTCCAGCTCGTCGCGGCTCAGCCGGTCGATCAGGTAGCGCCGCACGACCTCCAGGTGGCCCGGCGCGACCCGTTCCAGACAGCGCATCCCCTCCTCGGTGAGGACCGCCAGCACCCCCCTGTCGTCCGACGGGCACGTGGTGCGCTCGACCAGGCCCGCCTTCTCCAACTGGGTGATCTGATACGTCAGCGCGCTCTTGGACGCCACCACCCCCCTGGCCAGCTCTGTCATGCGCATCCGCCGGCCGGGGGCGCCGGACAGCCGCACGAGGATCTCGTACTGCGCGTGGGTCAGGCCCGCCGCCGTCTTGAGCTGCTCCTCGATGCGCCGTTCCAGCAGGTGAGAAGTGGACAGGAAGGCGCGCCAGGCCGCCATCTCCGTCTCGTCGAGCCACCGGGTGTGCGTCACGTCCCAAGTGTACTTGTTGTTCAGATTTGAACGACCGGCTAGAGTGGCGGTCGTTAAAAACTGAACGACCACAAGGAGACCACATGATCGCCCAGGCCCGTCCCGTCGCGCTGCTGATCGCCCGCGTGGCCATCGGCGTGATCTTCCTCGTGCACGGCTACCAGAAGTTCGCCACCATGGGCATCTCGGGCACGACCAAGTTCTTCGAGTCGGTCGGCATCCCGCTCGCCGGCCTCGCCGCTCCGGCGGTCGCGCTGCTGGAGGTCGTCGGCGGGCTCGCGCTGATCGCCGGCGCGGCGCTGCCGATCGCCGGCACGCTGCTGGCGCTCAACATGGTGGGCGCGATCGTGTTCGTGCACCTGGCCAACGGGTTCGCCGCGGACAAGGGTGGCTACGAGTTCGTGCTGGCGCTCGCCGCCGGTGCGCTGGCCGTGGGCTTCACCGGGGGCGGCGCCCTCTCCGTCGACGGAGCCCTGCAGCGCCGCAAGACCCCGGCCACCACCTTGGCCTGACCGCGCCGGGTCCGTCCCGAGCGGGCGAGAACTCGCCGGCCGCGCGAACGGGGATGCGTGGACGGCACCTCCGCGGCGACGCGTGCCGGCCGGGCAGCGGGGCTCAGGCCAGGTGGGCCCGGATCTGCTTGACGTGGTCGGGCGTGGTGCGGCAGCAGCCGCCGATCAGCGAGGCGCCCGCCCGCTCCCACTCCTTGGCCGCCTGCCCGTACTCGGCCGGATCGGCCAGCCCCAGCCACCGGCGACGCCCGGCGTCCCACGTCTCGCCCGAGTTGGGGTAGACGACGACGGGCAGCCCGCCGGAGAGGGCGGCGAGCAGGGACGGGACGTGCCGTGGCGCGGTGCAGTTGACGCCCACGGCCACCACCTGCGCGTCGCTCGCGAACAGCGCGGCGGCCTCGCGGATCGGCGTGCCGTCGTTGAGGTGCTCCCCGTCGCGGCAGGAGAAGCTCACCCACGCCTTGACCGAGGGCGTCTCGCGCAGCAACCGGCCCAGCGCCCGCGCCTCCGGGTAGGAGGGGATCGTCTCGCAGGCCAGCAGGTCGGCGCCGGAGGAGGCGAGGATCTCCCAGCGGGGCCGGTGCCAGGCCAGCAGACCCTCCTCGTCGAGGTCGTAGTCGCCGGTGTACTCGGCACCGTTGGCCAGGTAGGCGCCGTACGGGCCGACCGAGGCGGCCACCAGCCCGCCGCCCGCCTCGTCCCGTGCCTGCGCGGCCAGCTCGACCGAACGCCTGATGAGGCGCTCGGCCTGCGCCACGTCCAGCCCACGCCGGACGAACCCGGGCAGGGACGCCTGGTAGCTGGCGGTCGTGGCCACCTGGGCCCCGGCCGCGAAGTAGTCGGCGTGGACGCGGCGGATCAGGTCGGGGTCCTCCAGCAGGAGCCGTGCGGACCACAGCTCGTCGCTCAGATCGGCGCCGAGCGCTTCGAGATGGGTGGCCAGGCCGCCGTCCAGGACAAGAGTGCTCACGGCCCCAGACTATGGGCCCCACCCCACAGCTACGACCCACCTGCCCGGCCCGGATGACACAGCGAGCGGTGCGACCAGCCGGCCCCTTCCCGCCCCGGCCGGGACGGGAAGGGGCCGGTGGTTCAGCCGCGCTTCCAGAAGGGGCGGCGCTGCTCCGGGGCCGGGCCGCCGCCGGTGAGCGCGGTCAGGACCTCGACGGCGCGCCCGCGCAGCGCCTCCAGGTCCGTGCCCGGCTGCTCGGCGGTCTCCAGCGCTCGGGCCAGGTCGGACAGCTCGGCGTGACCGCCCAGGTACGCCGACAGCGCAGCCAGCCGGGAGCCCAGGTCGGCGAGGAAGAGCGGGTCGGCCGCCCGCGGCGCCTTCAGCCGGTCGAGCTCCGCCACGAGCTGGGGCCGGATGGCCTCCAGGCCGTGCGGCGACCGGCGGGCGGGAGCCGGCATGGGCCTGCCGAACGTCCGCCCCCGCTGCGTCCAGCCCCCGGCACCGCCGGGACCCGCACCGCCCGGCGCACCGGCGGGGGCGGCGGGCGTGCTTTGGGGGCCGCTCGCGAAGGGAGTCTCGTCGAGCGCGGACTCGAAGGCGGGGGCCGCCGCGGCCCGGAACGCGCGTGGTGCCGACATCACCGCCGCCTGCCCCATGAAGCCCGGCATCGCCGGGGGCGGCGACGGCATCTCCCACCCGCTCGGCGGCTCGACCGGCTGGATGACCCGGTGCTCCGGCCCGCCCTCGGCGACCTGGCTGGTGTCCACCGCCACGTACGCCGTGAACCGGCACAGCACTCCGTACTCCAGCGAGACCCGGACGATCTCCGCCTCCAGTTCCCGCTCGCCCATCGCGTAACGGTCCTCCAGCTCGCGCAGGTGCGCACGCGCCCATACGGCGCGGATCGCCGGGTTGTCCACGACCGTCGCGGCGACCTGCTCCTCCCACGGAGCCCCCGCCGCCAGCCCGCGCACCGTCACCGTGCCTGTCTCCGTGCCTGTCACTGTGCCTGTCCCCGTGCCTGTCCCTGTGCCGGTCGCCGTCTCGGCCCCGGTGTCGGCGCCCCGGAGGCGGCCGTACACCCGCAACGGCACCCCCGGGAAGATCGAGCCCAGGTGGGTGAGCGTGCCCCGCTCCACGTCGAGGCCCTTGAGCGACAGGTCCGTCACCAGGGGCGCGCCGATGCGGCGGTGGATCTGGTCCATGGCCGCGTCCAGCCGGTCCTCCGACTCCACCAGCTCGCACCGCCCGGCGCCCAGCCCGGCCAGGCGCCCCAGGAACCCGGCGTTCACCGCCCGGTCGATGCCGACCGCGTGGACCCGCATGGCCGACAGCGCGCCGCCCGCCTGCTCCAGGATCTGGTCCTCGTTGGCCACCTGGCCGTCGGTGACGAGCACCACGATCCGCTCGCGGTCCCCGGAACCGGCGCCGCCCAGCAGCGACACCGCCTGGCGCAGCGGCTCCAGCAGCTCGGTGCCGCCCCGGGCGTCCACCCGGGCTAGGTGTTCGACGGCCCGGTAGCGGTTGCGGTCGGACGCCTCCACCATCCCCTCGAACGCCTGCTCCACTACCGAGTCGAACGTCAGCACCGCGAACCGGTCGTCCGAGGCGAGCGTGTCGACGATGCGGGCCGCGGCGCGGCGGGCGGCGACCATCTTCCAGCCGCCCATGCTGCCCGACCGGTCCAGCAGGAGCACCAGGTCGCGCGGCGTGCGCGCCTCACGCACCGGCGGCGGCATGACGGTCAGCGCGAACGTGCCCGCCCTGTCGAGCTGCAACGCCGTGGACGCCTCGAACGCCAGCCGCAGGATGAAGTCGCGGTCGAGCCGCTCACCGGGACGCAGCCGTACGGTGTCGCCCTCCTCCTCGACCACGTGCAGGCTGGACGCCAGCTCGCGCAGGTCGAGCCCGGCCGCGTCGATCCGTGCCGACAGCGACAGGCGCACCGGGTCGGGGAAGCCGGGCAGCAGCACCGGCGGCGCGATCCGCGACGCGTCGGGCACCGCGTCCGTGTCGGGCGCGACGCCGTCGCCCGCCGGCGGCCCGTCGAGGGGGACGCCCGGCACGTAGCGGGGGGCGACGACCAGCGGGAAGCGGAACGTCGCGGCCCCGTCCTCGTACGGCAGCGGCTGACTCAGGGACAGCCGGACCGTGACGCGCTCGCCGGGCAGGATGTTGCCCACCCTGATGGTGAACACGTCCGGCCGGTCCTCCTCGGCGATCGCCGCCCGCCGGCCCTCGCGCAGCGCCTGGTCGTAGTCGGCCCTGGCCTGGCCGCGCTCCTTGAGCACGCCCTCGACCACCCGGCCGCCCGCCTCCATCCGGAACGCCGTGACCGCCGCGCGGTCGGGCAGCGGGAAGACGTAGGTGGCCTCCAGCGTGACGTCGAACGGGTTGCGGAAGCCCTGCGTGACCTCCACCCCGGCGATGAGCCCGGAGACGGAGGCGGCCACGTCCACGCTCTCGAGCGGCAGGTTGCCCCGCTCGGTCCGCAGTGCGCCGAATCCGGCGTCCGGAACCGGCAGGCACCGAGCCGGCTCGAGTGAAGTGATCTTCATGCGAGATTCCTCTCTTCGAGCACCGCCAGCAGCGGCTCCGCCGCGGCCAGCACCGCATGGACGTCGTCTGGAGTGGGGGTACGGCCCGCGCGGTCGAGCACGAGCGTCACGCCGGGCGCGATCCGCACGCCCGTGACCGGGCCGGGCGGGGTCCCGGCCACCGGACCGCCCGTGGCCGGGCCCTCGCCCGCCGTCACCGTCTCACCCGCCGCACGGTCTGTCGCCGCACGGTCTCCTGCCGCGCTGTCTCGCACCGGACGGTCAGGTGCCGTACGGTCCGCGCCGGTGAGGTGATCGAGCGGAGCGCGCGCCCAGAAGCGTGCCTGCTCCGGTGCCGCTTCACCGTCGCCGCGGCCCGCGGTCTCGCGGCCCCCAGCGTCGCCACCGGAACCGCCGCCACCGGAACCGTCGCGGCCGGAACCGTCGAGCGTTTCGGCGAACGCCTCCAGCATCGTGTCGGTGGCACCCGCGAGGGCCGCCTGGATGTCCGCGATCGAGTGGCCCGTGGCCTGCAGGCGCTTGACCGCCACGAGCTGCAGCAGGTGCCGCCTGCCGTACCGGGCGATCCTGCCGCGTCTGGACAGCGGCGGGTCCACCAGGCCGATCGTCGTATACCACCTGATCAGGCGCTCGCCCGGCACGTCGCGCACCCGGCCGTTGCCGCGCTGGGCGTCGGTGCGCAGCAGGCCGGCCGCGCGCTCCGCCAGCTCGCCGATGGTCCAGGTCTCGCTCATACCCTCACAGTGACACTGTCACTATTGCAGTGTCAACAGAGGATTAAAGCACCCGATTTCGCTCATAAGAGATGAGATGTCGTACAACGGGGAGGAAAACATCATGGGTACGATCACCGGTCCGCTCTCGGGCGACGCGAAGAACACGGTCGCCGAGGCCCTGCAGGGCGCCCTGGTCGATCTCATCGATCTGTCGCTGGTCGCGAAGCAGATGCACTGGAACATCGTCGGCCACAACTTCCGGCCGATCCATCTCCAACTGGACGAGCTCGTCTCGCTCGCCCGGGAGCACGCCGACACCATCGCCGAACGGGCGGCGGCGCTCGGCATCAACCCCGACGGCCGCTCCGCCACGCTCGGCCGCTCCACCAAGATCGCCCAGCCTGAAAGCGGGTGGATCGAGGACGGCAAGGTCGTGGCGACCATGACCGACATCCTCGAGGGAGTCGGCCGGCGGATGCGCGAGCGGATCGAGGCCACGGAGGAGCCGGACAAGTCCACCCAGGACCTGTTCGTCCGCATCGCCCAGGACATCGACAAGGAGCGCTGGATGTTCCAGGCCCAGCGCTGACCCCGCCCGAGCCCGGGAGCCCCGGGGGCCCCGGGCTCCCGCATGCCCGGGATGTCCGTGGGGGAACGCGTGACCGGACGCCCAGGGGGAAGTGTCGCGGAATGGGGGATTGCGGGTGTCTGGTGGTCCCGGGTTCGCGCGGTGTTCGACGTTCCGGATCCCTCCCATTCACGTCGGTGCGGTCGACTAGCGTGGCACCAGAGGGAGGCGCCTGACATGTCCCACAAGACTCTCCTCCGCGCGGGCCCGCTGTGGCAGGGGGCGGTGGGCCCGTACGGCCCGCTGGAGCCGGCGGGCTCCGACGGCCTGGCCCTGCCCGCGGGCTTCGCCGGCCGGGTGGTGGCGCGC
Organism: Nonomuraea muscovyensis; assembly: GCF_014207745.1. Lineage (NCBI taxonomy): Bacteria > Bacillati > Actinomycetota > Actinomycetes > Streptosporangiales > Streptosporangiaceae > Nonomuraea > Nonomuraea muscovyensis. The sequence goes on along the minus strand of NZ_JACHJB010000001.1, from coordinate 636,960 downwards.
TCCGGCCACAAGGTGGCCGGGTTGACCTGGCACGCCGCACCCGACGGCGGCGCGTGCTTCCCCGACGGCGCGGGCTGGATCTACGTCTCCAACTCCGAGCTGCCGTTGCTCGGCGGGGCCTCCGCGCTCAGGTTCGGCGCCGACGGCTCGGTCGCCGACGCCTACCGCATCCTGTCCGGCACCGACCTCAACCGCGCGGGCGGCGCGACGCCGTGGCACACCTGGCTGTCGTGCGAGCTGGGCCATCGTGGGCGCGTCTTCGAGTGCGACCCGTACGGCCGGCGGGCCGCCCGCCCCCGGCTGGCCATGGGCCGCTTCCGGCACGAGGCGGCCGCCTGCGACCCCGACCGGCAGGTCGTCTACCTGACCGAGGGCGAGGCCGACGGCTGCTTCTACCGGTTCCGGCCAGGTGACTGGGGCGACCTGACCGAGGGCGTCCTGGAGGTGCTGTGCGAGTCCGGCCGCTGGCGCCCGGTGCCCTCGCCCGCCGCGCTGCTGCACGCCGCCCGCCACCAGGTCGACGACGCCCGCCACTTCGACGGCGGCGAGGGCTGCCACTTCGCCGACGGCGTCTGCTACTTCACCACCAAGGGCGACAGCGGCCTGTGGGCCTACGACGCGCAGACCTCCACCCTCGAACGGGTCTGCGACGGGGTGCGCGCCATCACCGCGAGCCCGTCCGGCGACCTGTACGTGGCCAGGGACGCGATGCGGATCGACGTCATCACGCCCGACCGGACGATCACGCCCTTCCTGGCCCTCGACGGTCACGACCGGTCGGCGCTCAAGGGACCGGCGTTCTCGCCCGACGGGAGCCGGCTCTACTTCTCCTCGCAGCTCGGCACGGCCGGCGACCCCTCCGACGGCCACACCTTCGAGGTCGCGGGCCCCTTCCGTCCGTGACCCGCCCCCGGCTCGGGTGAGATGACGCAGCAGCAGGGTCTTGAGCTCGGCCACCAGTTCGGCGGGGCCGTTCGGCGGGGCGGTCCGGCGGGGCGGTGGAGACCAGCGGCATGACGGCTTTGGCCGTGGCCACCGTCATCGTGCCCTGGGTGAGCGCCCGCGCCGGGTCCAGGTCCGGCGAGCGCCGCCGGAGCAACTGGTGGCCCCGCCATCAGGGGACGGGCCGCGCGGCCGTCACAGGTCGAGCGTCCACATCTCGTCGATCACCTCGATTCCGTTCTCCGTCCCCTTCTCCCCGGACTCCAGCGCGAACCCGGCGCCCGCGTAGATGCGCCGCGCGCTCACCAGGCAGTCGCGGGTCCACAACGTGATCCGCCGATGGCCGGTGTCCTTCGCGTGGCGCACGCACTCCTCGACGAGCCGCCGTCCCAGGCCCAGTCCTCGGGCGGACGGCTCGACCAGCAGCAGCCGCAGCTTCGCCGTGACGCCGTCGCCGTGCTCGCAGAACACGCTGCCGACCCGCTCGCCGCCCGCCTCCGCGATCCAGCCCCGGTCGCGCGACAGGTCCAGCCCGCCCACGATCCTGCACACGAGTTGCTCGAACTCCGTGCCCCAGCCGTAGTCGCGGTTGTAGAGCTCGGCGTGCCGGTAGGCGACCCAGGCGAGGTCACCGGTGCGCGGCGCCCGGATCACGTACGGCTCCGGCCGCCCGGGCTCGCCCAGGGCCTGCCTGATGGCGGCCATCCCGGCCACCAGCCGCTCCTGCCCGCCCTCGCCCAGCCCGGCGAGCAGCCGCTCGACCTGCTCGGCCGAGCGGGCGTCCAGCGCGCGGAACACGGTCACACCCGCCTCGCTCAGCCGTACCACCTGCTTGCGCGCGTCGGCGGCCGAGCGCTCGCGGACGATGAGGCCGTCCGCCTCGAACCGGGTGAGGATCCTGCTGAGGTAGCCCGCGTCCAGGTCGAGCAGGCCGCGCAGTTCGCCCGTCTCCATCGGCTCGGCGTGCGCCAGCTCGAACAGCACCCTCGCCTCCGTCAGCGAGTAGGGCGAGTCGTGCACGCCTGCCTGGAGAACCCCGATGACCTTCGTATAGAACCGGTTGAACGCTCTGATCTCAGAGACCCTTGCTTTGGTCAATGAATTCATTGCTTTAGTCAACCATGAGAGGACCGATGCTGTGAACCTCTACATCGGCGGGTACGGCCCGGGCATCGTCACGCCCGGCGGCGAGCTGACCCGTCTCGCCTCCCCGTCGTTCCTGGCCGCCCACCCCACGCTCCCGGTGCTGTACGCCGTCGGGGAGCTGGCCCGCGGCTGGCTCACGGCGCTGTCCATCGCCGAGGGCGGGCTGCGGCCGCTCGCCGAGCGCTCCAGCGAGGGTCACAGCCCCTGCCACGTGGCCGTGCACCCGTCGGGCGAGCTGCTCGCCGTGGCCAACTACGGTGACGGCACGGCCAGCGTGCACCACCTCGACCCGCGAGGGGCCTTCACCGGCGAGCCGATCGTGCTGCGCCACGAGGGGACGGGTCCGGTCGCCGACCGCCAGGAGTGCTCGCACGCGCACCAGGCCGTCTTCCACGAGGACGTGCTGCACGTCACCGACCTCGGCACCGACGAGATCCGCCGCTACGCGCTCGACGGCACGCCGCTCGAACCGATCACCCTGCCGCCGGGCACCGGGCCGCGCCACATGGTCGTCGACGACTCGCGCCTGTACGTGGTGGGCGAGCTGGACGGCGCCGTGCACGTCCTGGAGGGTGACGACCGCACCGCCTCGGCCCCCGCCTCGCGAGCCGATGGCCCCAACCAGCCCTCCCACCTCGACCTCGCCGGCGGGCTGCTGTACGTGGGCAACCGGGGGCCCGACACCGTCTCGGTGCTGCGGGCCGACGACCTCACGCACGTGGCCGAGGTCCCCTCGGGCGGCCGGTGGCCGCGCCACTTCGCGATCGGTGGCGAGTTCATGTATGTGGCCAACCAGCACTCGGGGACGGTCGCCGTGTTCGCGCTGGAGGCGGGGGTGCCGGCCCCGACCGGACAGGCGTACGAGGTGGAGAGCCCGGCCTGCGTCCTCATCCGGTAGGGGCGGGACGGTCCGGCGCGAGCCGGGCGGTCATGGTCCGGTAAGGCGGGGCAACGCCGGTTCGGTGCGATGGGCGGTTGTGGTCCGGTAAGGCGGGGCAACGCCGGTTCGGTGCGATGGGCGGTTGTGGTCCGGTAAGGCGGGGCAACGCCGGTTCGGTGCGATGGGCGGTTGTGGTCCGGTAAGGCGGGGCAACGCCGGTTCGGTGCGATGGGCGGTTGTGGTCCGGTAAGGCGGGGCAACGCCGGTTCGGTGCGATGGGCGGTTGTGGTCCGGTAGGGCCGGGCAACGCCGGTTCGGTGCGCGGGGCGGTCGTGGTCCGGTAAGGGTGGGCAAGGGGCGCGTCAGGTGTGGGCCAAGCGGGCGCGCCGGGCGGGCGCGGTCGTCTTCGATGGGCCCCGTGCGCAAGCCCATCGCCGCCCTCGCCCTGCTCGCCCTCGGCTGCGGCGCCGCCGCACCCCACGCGGTCGCCGCACCCCACGCGGTCGCGTCGCCCTGGGCGGCCCCGTGGCCCCGGGAGGCCGTCGCGCCAGTTGGAGCGGTCGGCGCCCGAGCGGCCGCGTCACCCCCGGCGGCGGCGTCACCTCGGGCGGAGGCCACGCCCGTCGGACGGCCCGGCCCCCGAGCGGCCGCTTCCGGTGCGGCGGTTCCGGTACGCGAGCCAGGGGCGCGGGCGTCGTGGCGGATCACCCGCCTCGGCGCCGAGCACGAGATCGAGGGCTACGCCGACCGCGTCAGCGTGCTGCCGGGCGAGCGGTTCCGGCTGCTGGTCTCCACGACCGCGCCCGCGTTCACCGCGCGCGCCTTCCGGATGGGTGCGCGGCCCACGCAGGTGTGGCGCTCCGGCCCGCTGCCCGGGGTGCGGCAGCCGCCCGCGCAGCTGGTCGAGGACATGGTGACCGCCGCCCACTGGAAGCCCTCCGTCACGGTCGACACCACCGGCTGGCCCGAGGGCGCCTACCTGGTGCGGCTGGACGCCTCGACCGGGGCCCAGCGGTACGTCCCCGTCACCGTCCGCTCGGCCTCGACCCGTGGCCGGGTGGTGCTGGTCAACGCCGTCACCACCTGGCAGGCGTACAACGGCTGGGGTGGGCGGAGCCTCTACCAGGGGCCCGGCGGGTTCGCCGGCCGGTCACGCAAGATCACCTTCGACCGCCCGTACGACGGGACGGGTGCCCGGCACTTCCTGGCCTTCGAGCGCGACGCCATCGCGGTGGCCGAGCGCAGCGGCGTGCCGCTGGCGTACCTGACGAGCCTCGACCTGCGGCCCGGCGCGCTGGACGGGGCCCGCGCCGTCGTGTCGCCGGGCCACGACGAGTACTACTCGCCCGGCATGCGGGCGGCGCTGACCCGTGCCCGGGACCGCGGCGTGAATCTGGCCTTCCTCGGCGCCGGCGCCGTCTTCTGGCGGATCGCCCTGTACGGCCGGATGATCATGTGTGACAAGGAGAACCGGTGCCTGCCCTGGCAGGCGTCCGAGCCGGAGAGCGCGCTGGTCGGGCAGGGATTCGACTGCTATCCGGCCGAGGCCGCCTACATGGTGCGCAGGCCCGGACACTGGATCTTCGAGGGCACGCGCGGCAGGCGCTTCCCGGGGTTGGCGGGCGTCGAGACCGACCGGGTGTCACCGCGATCGCCGTCGGCCGTCCAGGTGCTTGCCCGCTCGCCCGTCGACTGCGGAGGCCGGGCGAGCGAGGGCACCACCACGTACTACACCGCGCCAAGCGGGGCCGGAGTGTTCGCCGCGGGGACGACGCGCTGGGTGTGCGGGATGCGCGGCCGGCGGTGCGGTCACGGAGTCACCGGAGCCGCCGCCGCCTTCACCCGCCGCGCCACCCGCAACCTGCTCACCCGCTTCGCCCAGGGCCCCGCCGTCCGTCACGGGCTCGGGCGATCTCCCGCTCGGCCGCCTGCCCGGTCACGCCCAGCCTCTTGAGCGCGGCGGCGGGGTCCGGGAGCCGCGGGGCCGCCGCGTCGCCGCTCTCGCCAGCGCGAGCACGGCCGGCAACACGTGCTCGGTGCCGACGGGCAAGAGGCTCAGCGCGGCGACGGCAGTACGGACAGCTCGCAGGCGTAGGCGTCCGCCGGCGCGCTCAGCACCCAGACGATCATCGCCGCCAGCGTCCGCGGCTGGATGCACGCCCCGGGATCGTACGGGCGCCCGAAGGCGCTCCTGACCTCACCCAGCAGGTCGGTCGCCGTCGCTGCGGGATAGACCGTGGTGACGCGTATCCCCTGGGCAGCCTCCTCCTCACGCAGTGAATCGGCCAACTCCCGCAGCGCCGCCTTGCTGGCGACGAACGCCGACCAGCGGGGGACACCGGTCATTCCGGGGGAGGCGTTGACGAAGATCACATGGCCCTTGGACCGCCGCAACGCGGGCAGTGTCAGCCGCACCAGCTCGGCGGCGGAGGCCACGTTCACGGCCATCGTCCGCCGCCACGTCTCGGGGCCGGCCTCGGCGACGGCTTCGACGGGCGAGATTCCCGCGCAGTGCACCAGCGCCTGCACATCCCCAAGATCCCCCGCATCCTCCAGTGCCCTCACGGCGGTGGCCAGCGTCCCTGGTTCGGCCAGATCCGCCTCGATCCCCCGCACGCTCAGCCGCCCGACGTCACGCCCCACGGCAATCACCCGATGCCCGGCCGCAACGAGCGCGCTGACCAGCGCCGTTCCGATCCCCCCGGTCGCGCCGGTCACCAGCACGTTTCCCATGACGACTCCCTTTTCCCGGGCGCAGCACCTGATCGTCGCTCCCGGGGAAGCGGCACACGACATCGTGTGCCTCTGCCCCTACCTGGCTCCGCGCCCCTGCCTGTCCGCCGAACCCGCTGATCGATCATGGTGACAGTAGCCTCAAGCAGCTCTTCGCCGGTGACGGTCGGCCCTGGCAACAGCCGCTGGGGGAGGGGTGCCGAGGTCCTGGACGCGATGGATGTGGGTGACACTCAACTCAGGGAGCCACATGACGGCAGGGGCGCGATTCGCCTGCCGTACCGGCGTTCGGCTCGCTACCGGATTCGTCTGTAGTGCTCCGGCCTTCGGGCCGGGGGTGAAGCGGACTCTCCCGCGGAGCGGGGCAGGAACAGTCGATTCGCCGCCAGGCGGACCGGGGTCACCACGGTCAGACCGGCCGGTTCTGCTGCTCGATGTACTGGCGCACGATCGAGAGCGGTGCGCCGCCGACGCTCCCGGCGAAGTACGAGCCCGACCATAGCTTGCTGGCCCGGTAGTAGTGGGCGGCCAGCTCGGGAAACTCCTGGCGCATCCGCCGCGAGGAGACGCCTTTGAGGCTGTTGACCAGTTTCGACAGGGCGACCGTGGGCGGGAAGTTGACCAGGAGGAACTTCGTCACAACCAGATGGGCGTGAAGCAGGAGAACACAGTGTCTGCCGGTCCTGATATCGCTGTATTCGGCCATAACCCAATTCAGGATCAGGCATGATGGCGGTCATGGGCGGGCAGGAGGTGGTCAAGCGGCGGCGTGGGCACAAAACCCGCCTGGACCTGTCCCGCGCCCAGTCCACGCTGCTGGACGAGCAGGCGTCCGCCGCGATCACCGTGTGGAACTGCCTGCACGCCTACTGGACGCATTTCCCCGGTCGGCGCCCGAGCCTGGCCCAGGCCGATCAGGCGATCCGCCAAGCACGCGCCGACTTGCCGTTCCTGGCTGCGCTCCCCGCTCAGGCCGCCCAGGCGGTTCTGAAGACCTACCGCCAAGCGTGGGAGAACTTCTTCAACCCTGACCACCCCGCCGAGCGGCCAACGTTCAAATCGACGAAACGGGCACGACTGGCGGTTGACGTGCCGCAGGTCCGGAACATGCGGATCTGCCGCCTGTCGGCCGGGTGGGGCGCGGCCACCATCCCGATGATCGGAAGGATCACGTTCCGGTGGACCAAGGACCTTCCCGGCATCGGGAAGAACTCTCCCACCGGGAGGATCACGGGGGCACGACTGGTCAAGGAGGCCAACGGCTGGCACCTGGTGTTCCGCACCGAAACTCAGGTCACGGCCCCCGCTCCGCACCCGGGCCCGAGCGTGGGAATCGACCGGGGTGTCAACGTCGCCCTGGCCCTGTCGGACGGCACTACACGTGAACACGGCCCCTGGCTCACCAGCGGCGAACGGGAGCGTTTGCGCCGCCTGGAGAAGACCAGCGCCCGCCAACGCGCGACCCGGCCGAAGAAGACCCGCCCTTCCCACCGGGAAAGCCACACCTACGACCAGATCGCGGGACTGCGCGCGAAAGCCAAGCGCCGGGCCACCGACTGGCAGCATCAGATCACCACGCACCTCGCCGATGCCTTCGGCATGATCGCGGTGGAAGACCTGAAGATCACCAACATGCTCGCCTCTGCGAAAGGCACCATCGAAGCACCCGGCAGGAACGTCGCTCAGAAAGCCGGATTGAACCGGGCGATCGCCGGACAGGCCTGGGGCCGGACCGTCACCCTGTTGGAGTACAAGACCCGCGATCGGGGTGGTCAGGTGGTGAGGGTTCCCGCGCCTGGCACGTCACAGACCTGCCATCGGTGCGGGCACCGCGACCCGGCAGCCCGTGCCGGGACCGTGTTCGCGTGCACCAGCCCCACGTGCGGGTGGGTCGGCCACGCCGACATCAACGCTGCCATCAACATCGGCAACGCCGCTGGACCAGCGGTGTCAGGACGTGGAGACCTCGGGACTGCCCGGTCTGCGAAGCGTCAACCCCCACGCGCCGCGTAAGTGGTGCGATGGGAAGAATCCCCGGCCTTCAGACCGGGGAGGAGGTCAAGCTCACGATTTGGTCTAGACCACTCGCCTGCCGGGCGGGCACAATGCGATTCTGGTCCTGAAGCTCATCGGGAGGAACCCGTCATGCGTATTGGAGTGCTGACCGGGGGCGGCGACTGCCCCGGTCTCAACGCCGTGATCAGGGCTGTCGTGCGGAAGGGAGTCGGCGTCTACGGTCACGAGTTCGTCGGTTTCCGCGACGGGTGGCGAGGGCCGCTCGAAGGCGACACCATGCCGCTCGACATCCAGGCCGTACGGGGCATCCTGCCGCGCGGCGGCACGATCCTCGGCTCGTCGCGCACCAACCCCATGAAGATCGACGGTGGTGTCGAAAGGATCAAGGAGAACCTCGCGGCCACCGGCGTCGACGCCCTGATCGCCATCGGCGGCGAGGACACCCTGGGCGTCGCCAAGCAGCTCTACGACCGTGGTGTCCATGTGGTGGGCGTGCCCAAGACCATCGACAACGACCTGTCGGGCACCGACTACACCTTCGGCTTCGACACGGCCGTCAACATCGCCGTGGAGGCCATCGACCGGCTCCACACGACCGCCGAGTCCCACCACCGGGCGCTGATCTGCGAGGTCATGGGCCGGCACGCCGGATGGATCGCGCTGCACGCCGGCATGGCGGGCGGGGCCAACGTCATCCTCATCCCGGAGAAGCCGTTCGACATCGACCGCGTCTGCGAGTACGTCGAGTCACGCTTCCGCACCCGCTACTCGCCGATCATCGTGGTCGCCGAGGGCGCCCACCCGATCGAGGGCCAGATGGCGCTCCAGGCGGGCGAGCTCGACGCGTTCGGCCACGTCCGGCTCGGCGGCATCGGCGAGGTGCTGGCCAGGGAGATCGAGAAGCGCACCGGCAAGGAGGCCCGCACCACCGTGCTCGGCCACATCCAGCGCGGCGGCACGCCCTCCGCGTACGACAGGGTGCTCGCCACCAGGTTCGGCCTGCAGGCGATCGACGCCGCGCACGAGGGCGACTTCGGCACGATGGTGGCGCTGCGCGGCACCGACATCGTCCGCGTCGGCCTGGGCGAGGCGACGGCCGAGCTCAAGACCGTGCCCGACTCCCGCTACGCCGAGGCGGAGGTCTTCTTCGGCTGAGTGAAAGCGGCTTGCAAGCGGCGGGCCGTACGTTCTGTCCAGCGGGGTCACCGCCACGACCTCGTCCGACGGGTACGGCCCGCACCGCGCAGAGTCGGCGGCCCACCACGCGCCGCGAGCCGCACCCAGGACGTGGTCAGAACACAGGGGCGTGCCGGAGAACCCCATCTCCGGCACGCCCCTGTCGTATGCCCGTGGACGGCGAGCCCGCCGCGGCCGCGGCCCGTCACAGGACGGCGGTCACCGCCCTGGTCGTCAGCGCAGTCGTCGTCGGCGCAGTCGTCGGCGCAGTTGTCAGCGCGGTCGTCAGTGCGATCGTCGGTTGCAGTTGTCGTGCGGTCGTCGGCACGGTCATCGGCCGCGCCGCGACCTGCCGCCCCGCGACTGGCCCGGAAGCCGGTCCTGCGCCGTGGCGGCCTCCGGCGGGTAGGGCGGCTGCCGGCCGTTCGCACCCGGATACGGCTGCTGCGCGCCAGGGTGCTGTGCGGCGGGGTGCTGCGCCGCCTGGTGCGCGGCGTGGTGCGCGCCGGGGACCGGCGCCGCGAAGACCGGCTGCTGGGCGGGCCGCCGCTCGGCGGGCGCGGCGAACGACGACTGCGCCACCGGCGTCGCGGTGATCGGCTGCGCGGAGGTGCGGCGGCGCCGCTCCAGCCGGGCCACCAGCTGGGCGTCCTCGTGCAGTTCCTCCTCCGACGGCGACAGGATGACCATCAGCAGCATGGTCAGCGTGATGAGGCTGATCACGGTCATCAGGGGCACCAGGAAGTCCAGCGCGTCGGCGCCCGCCACGACGCCCGCCTCGTGGTCGACCGTGACCTCCATCGCGAACATGCCCGTGTAGTGCATGCCGGCGACGGCCACGCCCATGACGAGGGCGGCGAGGGTGATCCAGATCGGGCGCTTGACCCGCAGGGTGAACCAGAGGGCGGTGGTGGCGGCGACCACGGCGATGACCACGGAGGCGGCCACGATCGTGCGGTCGTAGGAGACGTGCGCCGACATGTTCATCGCGTACATGCCGAGGTAGTGCATGCTCGCCACGCCGAGGCCGGTCAGCAGGCCGCCGCCGAGCAGCGCGAGCAGGCGGCCGCCGCCGTAGGAGACCAGGAACAGGCCGGTGCCGACCACCACGACGGCCACCAGCGCGGACACGGCCGTCAGCGGGACGTCGTAGCGAATCTGGGTGCCTTCGACCTGGAAGCCCATCATGGCGATGAAGTGCATGACCCAGATGCCGGTGCCGCCGATGGAGACGGCCGCGCCGAGCAGCCATCTCACCCGCGCGCCGCCCCGTGAGGCGTGGGCCTGAGCGGTCAGCCGCAGTCCGAGCATCGACCCCATGCACGACATCACGTACGCCAGCAGCGGCGTGATGAAGCCATGGGCGAAATGGGTAACAGCGGAGGACATGATTCAAGTTCCTTGCATTAGGGGTCTCCGGATTGTCGCAGCAGCCTTGTCCCATTTGCATGGATATCCGGACTATCTGTCAATCGGGCGTGTCGGGAAACGTGAGAGATCCTCGGGCTGCTGGTTGCCCGCCGGACGCGGACTAAACTCGATGGGTCGCGGCGTTTCCGCACCGCGCCGTCCCGTCTTCCTCCGGAGGTCCCACCATGACGATGTCCGCCCTGGGCGAGCCGTGCGTTCTGCTCAAGCTGGGCGAGATCGTCCTCAAGGGCAAGAACCGCGAGCTGTTCGAGCGACGCCTCATCGCCAACATCCGCGCCGCCATCAGAGATCTCGACATCAAGGCGGACGTACGCCGCCGGCACGGCGTCATCGCCATGTTCCTGCCCACGGGCGCCACCGCCGAGCAGGCCCAGATCGTCGCCGAGCGGGTGGCCGACGTGCCCGGCCTGGTGTGGATCCACCCCGCCTGGCGGGTCGCCAAGGACCCCGACACGGTGCTCAAGGCCGGGCTGGAGCTGCTGCGCGACCGCGACGAGGTCAAGCGCGGCGCGCCGTTCGCCGTCCGCTCCCGCCGCCGCGACAAGCGCTTCCCGCTGCGCTCCAACGAGCTCGACCGGCTGGTCGGCGGCGCCATCAACGACGAGTACGGCCTGCCCGTCGACCTGCGCAAGCCCGAGCTGACCCTGTTCATCGAGGTCGACCGCGACGAGGTGTTCGTCTTCACCGGCGGCCTGCCCGGGCAGGGCGGCCTCCCGGTCGGCAGCAGCGGCCGGGCGCTGGTGCTCATGTCGGGCGGCATCGACTCGCCCGTGGCGGCCTACCGCATGATGCGGCGCGGCCTCCACGTCGACTTCCTGCACTTCTCGGGCATCCCGTTCACCACGTCCGAGTCCATCTACAAGGCCTACGCGCTGGTCAGGAAGCTCGACCGGTTCCAGGGCGGGTCGCGGCTGTGGGTGGTGCCGTTCGGCAAGGCCCAGCAGTCGATCCGCACCTCGGGCGAGGACCGCCTGGCGGTCATCGCGCAGCGGCGGCTCATGCTCAAGACGGCCGAGGAGGTCGCCCATCGCATCCGCGCCGCCGCGCTGGTCACCGGCGACGCGCTCGGCCAGGTGTCGTCCCAGACGCTGGCCAACATCACCGCCCAGGACCACGCGGTGGACCTGCCGATCCTGCGCCCCCTGGTGGGCTGGGACAAGACGGAGATCATGGCCGAGGCGCGGCGCATCGGCACGCTGGAGATCTCCGAGCTGCCCGACGAAGACTGCTGCAGCCTGCTGGCCCCCAAGCGCGCCGAGACCCGCGCCAAGATCGAGGACCTGAAGCAGATCGAGAAGCGGCTGGACGCCGAGGAACTCGTCGTCCAGCTCGCCGACTCGATCCAGGAGTACACCCTGGAGTCGTGACCGTGCCCGGCCGCGGCACGGCGGGAGCCTGACACCTCACCGCCGCGCCGCGGGGTTCCGGGCCGGTGCCGTCACGCACCGGCCCGGAGCGCCGGGTCAGGCGGTCAGCGCCGCCGCCGTCTTGCCGAGCAGCGGCGGCAGGTCGCGCAGCACGCCCGCGAGCTCCTCCAGGTCACCGTCGACGAGAGCCTGCGGACCGTCGCACAGCGCCAGCTCAGGCTGCGGGTGCACATCGATGATCACGCCGTCGGCGCCGACCGCGATGGCCGCCCGGGTGAGCGGCAGCACCAGGTCGCGGCGGCCGCCGGAGTGCGACGGGTCCACGATCACCGGCAGGTGCGACAGCCGCTGCGCCACCGGCACCGCCGAGACGTCCAGCGTGTTACGCGTGGCCGTCTCGAACGTCCGGATGCCGCGCTCGCACAGCACGATGTCGAGGTTGCCGCGCTGCGCGATGTACTCGGCCGCCATCAGCCACTCCTCGATCGTGGCGTTCATGCCGCGCTTGAGCATGACCGGCTTGCCGGCGGCCCCGACGGCCTGCAGCAGCGCGAAGTTCTGCGCGTTGCGCGTGCCGACCTGCAGCATGTCGGCGTACGAGGCGACGAGGTCCACGTCCTGCGCGTCGACCACCTCCGTCACCACCGGCAGGCCCGTCTCCTCGCGCACGCCGGCCAGGATGCGCAGCCCCTCCTCGCCGAGCCCCTGGAACGCGTACGGCGACGTGCGCGGCTTGAAGGCGCCGCCGCGCAGCAGGGTCGCGCCCGCCGCCTTGGCCATCAGGGCCGCCTCCAGGGTCTGCCGCGGTGTCTCCACCGCGCACGGCCCCGCTATCAGCGTCACCGTGTCCGGGCCGATCGGCACCCCGCCCACGCGGACGGTCGAGCGGTCCGGGTGGTTGTCCCGGCTCACCAGCTTGTACGGGGCCGACACCCGCATCACCTCGGCCACCCCGCCCATGCCACGCAGGGCCGCCGCGTCGAGCTGGGTGACGTCGCCGACCAGCCCGACGATCGTGCGCTGCACGCCCTTGCTGACGAAAGCCTCGACCCCGGCCGCCTGAACGACCGCGACGATCGACGTGAGATCGTCCGCGGTGGCCTCCGGGCCCATCACGATGACCATGTCCTGTCTCCTTGTCCGTAAAGCTGATGAGGGAAAGTGCCGGAAAACACAGCAGGCCCCGGGTCCATGAGGACCCGGGGCCTGGTGTTCGCCTGTCTGCTAGCGCAGCGTCAGATGGCGAACGGACTCGGGTCCGTCGCCATACCAAAACTGGATCGCGGTGCGCATAGTCCTGTCATGCTAGCGCACCCACCCGATCGCGAGGCACCCGAAGGCCGGTGGGAGGATGGCTCACGACCGCGACGCCATGCGAGGGGAGTGATCGTGGAGCAGCCGCGCCTGCCTCCGGGACAGTACATCCCGCGCGGCCGGCCAGTGATCCACTACGGCAGGGTGCCCTCGTTCCGGCCGGCGAGCTGGGACCTGCGCGTCTTCGGGGCGACCGCCTCGGGTGAGGAGCACTGCTTCACCTGGCCGGAGTTCGAGAGTCTGCCCCGGACGAGCGTGCTCGCCGACTTCCACTGCGTCACCAAGTTCTCGATCATGGGCAACGAGTGGCGTGGCGTCAGCCCGTCCACCCTCCTGGAGGCCGCGCCGCCCGGTCCCGGCGTGCGGCACGTGATGATCTGGGCGGAGTACGGTTACAGCGCCAACGTGCGGATGACCGACTTCACCGCCCCCGGCACGCTGTTCGCCCTGGAGCTCGACGACAAACCGCTCAACCCCGACCGCGGCTTCCCGGTGCGCGCCGTCGTCCCGCACCTGTACGCGTGGAAGAGCGTGAAATGGGTGCGTGCCGTGGAGTATCTTCTCGAAGACCGTCGCGGCTTCTGGGAGGACCGCGGCTACCACAACGTGGCCGACCCATGGGGCGAGCAGCGCTACTCCTACCAGGAGGAGCCGGGCGAGGGTCCGCCCTAGGACCTCGCGCACTTTCCCGCGCCCGCAATCAGCTCATTGTAGCCAAATCTTTACTCAGGGTTTGCGTATCGCTTGTGACCTTGGCGTTCTTGCGTCAGCGTAGGTGGCATGCTGCGTCTCCTGGCCGTCGACGACGAACAGCCCGCACTGGAGGAGCTGGCATACCTGCTCCGCCAGGACTCCCGGGTCGAGCACGTGACCACCGCCTGCGACGGTGTCACGGCATTACAGGACATGGTGCAGATGATCGGCACCGGTGAGCGGCTCGACGGGGTGTTCCTCGACATCCAGATGCCGGGCCTCAGTGGTCTCGACCTGGCCCGCCTCGTCGGCGGCTTCCCCAGTCCGCCCAAGCTCGTCTTCGTGACGGCACACGAGGAGTGCGCCGTGCAGGCGTTCGAACTGGAGGCCGTCGACTACCTCCTCAAGCCCGTCAGGGCCGCCCGCCTGGCCGAGGCCGTCCGCAGGCTCCAGGTGGCCGCCTCACCCGCCGCCGCCGAACCCGGCCAGGAGGACGTCATCCCGGTCGAACTGGGCGGGCGCACCAGGTTCGTGCCGCAGCAGTCGGTGTGGTTCGCCGTGGCCAAGGGTGACTACGTGCGGCTGCACACGGTGGACGGCAGCTACCTGGTGCGCATGTCGCTGGCCGCCCTCGAACGCCGCTGGGCGGAGGCGGGCTTCATCCGGGTGCACCGGAGCACGCTGGTGTCCAGCCGGCATGTCAGCGAGCTCAGGTTCGAGGGCGGCCGGGTGACGCTGACGGTCGGCACCGAGACGCTCCAGGTCAGCCGCCGCCACACCCGCCAGGTCCGCGAACAACTGGTCCACCAGCACCGCACCGCCCTCTCCTGACCCCGTCCCGCCCGTATCCGGACCCACTCCCGTCCCTGCCCGCCCTCTCCCCGCCGCTCGTGCCCCGCACCCGCCGGGGGGGGAGTGGGTGTGAAGGGGAGAGGTGTGCGCGCACGCCTGCCGGTGTGCGGCGGGGACGGGTGGCTCGCGCGGCGCCGGGGCGATGTCCCTGGTCATGCCCGGCCACCCCCTGGCCGGCTCCGCCCGCCACCGTCACCGGCCCGCCGCCCGGAGGGGCATTGTGCGCGTACGAGCCCCTTGAATGACCGCTCGTCGCGCCGGAACGACCGCTCGACCCACAAACACGCTCCGTATGTCGATGACTACAGACCGTTCGCCGCGCTGTGCGGGAACGGGGTGTCAGCCACAAGATCGCACTCGTAGTGTTTGCGCATCGGACAAGCCACTCCGGCGCATCGGGTGGACGAGCCGGGGGGCTCACCCGTCGGCCTGATGCGCTGGACTCACCGGTGACCGCGACTGGTCACCACGGCTGTCGGGCCCTTGACCGGGGGTAGGGGCCCGCCCGCCGGGTACGTGAAGGGGCGCCCGCTCCACTTGCGGGCAGAGCGCGAGCCGGCCGAACGGGGGCGCCGGGTCGCGAGCGGGCGCCCCAACACGACCCGCCCCCCACGCGACCCGCCCGTCTGGATAATCAGCCGTCGCGCAGGCGCTTGAGCAGCTCGATGTCGGCGCGGTGCTGGTCGACCTTGCCCGGGGTCTCGATGCAGATCGGCACGCCGGCGGCCGCCGGGTGGCGCATCAGGTCGGCGAAGGCCTGGGTGCCGATGCGGCCGGCCCCGATGTTCTCGTGGCGGTCCTTCTTGGAGCCGCAGTCGTCCTTGGAATCGTTGGCGTGGATCAGCTTCAGCCGCCCTGGAGCGATCTTGTGCAGGGCGTCGAACGTCTCCCGCACCCCGTCGGCGGTCGTCAGATCGTGACCGGCGGCGAAGGCGTGGCAGGTGTCGAAGCAGACGCCGGCCCGCGGGTGCCAGTCGAGCGCCTCGAGATAGGGCTCCAGGTCCTGGACGGTGGCGCACAGCATCGCGCCCTGTCCGGCCATCGGCTCCAGCAGCAGGTCGGGCCCGCCGTCGGGGATCTCGTCGAGCAGCGGCAGCAGGTGCTCGTGGAGCTGGCGCATCGCCGCGTCGCGCGGCTGGGTCACGGCCGAGCCCGTGTGGACGACGACCCCCTTGGCCCCGGTGGCGACGCCGCGCCGCAGCGTGTGGCGGACCAGCGCGATGGAGTTGGCGAGCGTCTCGGGGCTGGGTGAGCCGAAGTTGGCCAGGTAGGGCACGTGGACGAAGGTGTCGACGCCCGACTCGGCCAGCCTGGTGTCCTGCTCCGGCTTGCCTTCGGCCAGCGCCCACCCGCGCGGGTTGGTGACGAACACCTGGATCATCTCGGCGCCGATCTCGGCCATGTACTTCAGGCCGCCTGTGGCCAGGCCGCCGGTGACGGACACGTGCCCGCCGATGAGAGAGCGTGGGGTCATGGTGGGACCAGTTTAGAGGCCCGCCCGGCACCCCCGTCCGGGCGCCGACCGGCGGCCCGCCGCGCGCCGGTCGGGCGACCGCCGGGCGGCCCGCCGCCGCCCGCCTCGTGCGCTTGGAGCATGCCACGAAAAGTCCTGGACAACCGGTTGGACAGTTGAGAGTTCTTACGGATGGACCGGGCACGACGGACATGTGTGTACTGCTGGCATGCCCCACACGCGCGCCGGCCTCGACCGGTTCAACGCCCTGGCGCCCGAGGACGCGGAGCGGGACCTGCTGGCCTGCTGCGCCTCCCGCGCCTTCGCGGCGGCCGTCACGGCCGGCCGCCCGTACCCCGGCCCCGGGGCGCTGGCCGACGCCGCCGAGGCGGCCGTGCGCGCCCTGGGCTGGCCGGACGTGCTCGAAGCGCTCGAGGCCCACCCCCGCATCGGCGCCCGCCCCGGCGGCGCCGGCAGGGAGGCGGCCTGGTCCCGGCAGGAGCAGGCAGGCTTGGGGGCCGGTGCGGCCGGCAGCGGGGCGGACGGCGGGGAGGACGGGCTGCGCCAGGCCCTCGCCGACGGCAACCGGGCCTACGAGGACCGCTTCGGCCACGTCCACCTGGTCTGCGCCACCGGCCTGACCGGCACCGAGATGCTCGCCGGGCTGCGCGAGCGCCTCGGCAACGACGACGACACCGAGCGCGGCGTCGTCCGCGACCACCTGGCCCGGATCACCCGGCTGCGGATCGCCAAACTCCTCGGGGAGGCCCCGTGAGCTTCTCGACCCACGTGCTCGACGCGGTCACCGGCCGCCCCGCCGCCGGCCTCCTCGTCCGGCTGGAGCACGGCGGCCGGGTCGTGGCCGAGGGTCGCACCGACGGCGACGGCCGCATCAAGGGCTGGAAGGCCGGCCCCGGCGTCAACCGCGTCGTCTTCGACACCGGCGGCTACCTCGACGACACCTTCTACCCCGAGGTCGTCATCGCCTTCACCGTCAGCGACCCCTCGGCGCACCACCACGTGCCGCTGCTGCTCAGCCCGTACGCCTACTCCACCTACCGAGGGAGCTAGATGCCGATCATCCTGGGGCCCAACCGCTACGGCAAGGCGGAGACCAGGCTCGTCCGCGTCACCCGGGACGGCGCCACCCACCACCTCAAGGACCTGAACGTCAGCACCTCGCTGTCCGGCGCCATGGAGCCCGTCCACCTGACCGGCGACAACTCGGCCGTGCTGCCCACCGACACGCAGAAGAACACCGTCTACGCCTTCGCCAGGAAGCACGGCGTGGACCAGATCGAGGACTTCGCGCTGCTGCTGGCCCGGCACTTCGTCGGCTCCCAGCCGACGATCCACCACGCCAGGGTCGAGATCGAGGAGTACGCCTGGAACCGCCTCCCCGTCACCCGGCACTCGTTCGTGCGCGACGCGGGCGAGGTGCGCACCTGCGTCGTGCACCACGACCGCGACGGGCGCACCACCGTCGTGTCCGGCCTGACGGACCTCGTCGTGCTGAACACGACCGGCTCGGAGTTCCACGGCTTCGTCGTCGACGAGTACACCACCCTCGCC
Source organism: Nonomuraea muscovyensis (assembly GCF_014207745.1). Classification (NCBI taxonomy): domain Bacteria; kingdom Bacillati; phylum Actinomycetota; class Actinomycetes; order Streptosporangiales; family Streptosporangiaceae; genus Nonomuraea; species Nonomuraea muscovyensis. Next base: position 619,385 of record NZ_JACHJB010000001.1, on the reverse strand, counting down.
CCGGCCACCGACCGCGTCCTCGCCACCGCCGTCACGGCCCGCTGGCGGCACACCGGCGAGACCCCCTCCCACGCCTCCTCCTACGCGCGGGTGCGGCAGAGCCTGCTGGAGGCGTTCGCCGGCACGTACAGCCTGTCGTTGCAGCAGACGCTCTACGCGATGGGAGAGCGGGCCCTCCAGACCTGCGAGGAGATCTGCGAGGTGCGGCTGACTCTGCCCAACAGGCACCACTTCCTCGTGGACCTGACACCGTTCGGCCTCGACAACGACGGCGAGGTGTACCACGCCGCCGACCGCCCGTACGGCCTGATCGAAGGCGCGGTGCTGCGCCAGGACGCCCCCGACGCCGCGTTCGCCTGGGAGTAGAGCGATGGACTTCTTGCGCCCCACGACGTGGGAGGAGGCGCTGGCCGCCAAGGCGGACCTGCCCGAGGCGGTGCCCCTGCAGGGCGGCACCGACGTGATGGTCGAGATCAACTTCGGCGTGCGCAGGCCCGCCGCCCTGCTCGACCTCACGCGGGTGGCCGAGCTGCGCTCCTGGAGCGTGACGGACGGCACGTACCGGGTGGGCGCGGGCGTGCCGTACGCGACGGTCATCGAGGAGCTGGGCGGCGCGCTGCCGGGCCTGGCGCAGGCGTCGCGGACGGTCGGCTCGCCGCAGATCCGCAACCGCGGCACCGTCGGCGGCAACCTCGGCGCCGCCTCACCCGCCGGCGACAGCCATCCGCCGCTGCTCGCGGCCGGCGCGGTCGTCGAGGTGGAATCGCGCGAGCGGGGCGTCAGGCTGATCCCGGCCGCCGAGTTCTACCTCGGCGTGAAACGCTCGGCGCTGCTGCCCGACGAGCTGATCAGGGCCGTCAGGGTCGCCGGCGCCGCCGGCCCGCAGTACTTCTCCAAGGTCGGCACCCGCAACGCCATGGTGATCGCGGTGTGCTCGTTCGCCGTCGCGCTGCACCCGCACGAGCGGCGGGTCGGCACCGGCATCGGCTCCGCCGCGCCGACCCCGCTGCGGGCGCCGGAGGCCGAGGAGTTCCTGCGCGCGGAGCTCGACTGGGCCGGGCCGCTGGATCCGGCGCTGCTGCGACGCTTCGGCGAGCTGTGCGCGGCGGCCGCCGCGCCGATCGACGACGTGCGCGGCACCGCCGCCTACCGCAGGCACGCCATCGACGTGCTGGCCCGCCGCACGCTCACCTGGGCGTGGGACGACCACCTGGGAAGGAGGGCCGCCTGATGCGGGTCACGTTCACCGTCAACGGCCGCGAGGAGACCGTGGACGACGTGTGGGAGGGCGAGAGCCTGCTGTACGTGCTGCGCGAGCGGGTCGGGCTGCCCGGCTCGAAGAACGCCTGCGAGCAGGGCGAGTGCGGCTCCTGCACGGTCTACCTGGACGGCACGCCCGTCTGCGCCTGCCTGGTCGCCGCCGGGCAGGCCGAGGGCCGCCGGGTGCGCACCGTCGAAGGACTCGCCGACGGCGACCGGCTCGACCCGGTGCAGGAGGCGTTCGTCGAGTGCGGGGCCGTCCAGTGCGGCTTCTGCACGCCCGGCCTGATCGTGCAGGCACACGACCTGATCGAGCGGGTCGCGCGGCCCTGCGACGCGGAGATCCGCGAGGCGCTGGCCGGCAACCTGTGCCGGTGCACGGGCTACGAGAAGATCCTCGACGCCGTGCGGCTCGCGGCGGCGCGCAAGGCGGCGCCGTGACACCGGCCGGGACCTCGACGCTGATCGAGAACGCCTACCTCGCGCCCGTCGCCGGCCCCGAGATCGCCTCCGGGTACATCCTGGTCACCGGCGACCGGATCGCCGCGCTCGGCCCCATGGCCGAGGCGCCCACCGCGCCCGGCGCCGCCAGGATCGACGGGTCCGGCTGCCTGGCCACGCCCGGCCTGGTCAACACCCACCACCACCTGTACCAGTGGGCCTCGCAGGGCCTGGCCCAGGACGCGACGCTGTTCGAGTGGCTGGTGGCGCTCTACCGGGTGTGGGCCGCCATGGACGCCGAGGTCGTCGAGGGCGCCGCCACCGCGGGGCTGGCCCACCTGGCGCTGTCCGGCTGCACGACCTCCAGCGACCACCACTACCTCTTCCCCAAGGGCCGGGGCGACCTGTTCGCCGCCGAGATCGAGGCCGCCCGCGCGGTGGGCCTGCGTTTCCACCCGGCGCGCGGCTCGATGGACCGAGGCCGGTCGCAGGGCGGGCTGCCGCCCGACGAGGTCGTCGAACGGCTCGACGAGATCCTCGACGCCACGGCCGAGGCCGTGGACGCCCACCACGACCCGTCGTTCTCCTCCAAGCTGCGGGTCGCCGTCGCCCCCTGCTCGCCGTTCTCCGTCAGCGCCGAGCTGATGACCCAGGCGGCCGAGCTGGCCAGGTCCAAGGGCGTCCGCCTGCACACCCACCTCGCCGAGACGCTCGACGAGGAGGAGCTCTGCCTGCGCCAGACGGGCATGCGCCCGGTCGCGTACATGGAGAAGCTGGGCTGGCTCGGCTCCGACGTGTGGGTGGCGCACGCGGTGCACCTGAGCGACTCCGACATCGGCGTGTTCGCCGCGACCGGCACCGGCTCGGCGCACTGCCCGTCCTCCAACGGCCGGCTCGGCGCCGGCATCGCCCGCGTGTCGGACATGCTGCGACGCGGCGCGAACGTCGGCCTCGGCGTCGACGGCAGCGCCTCGGCCGAGCTGACCGGCCTGGCGGGGGAGATGCGGCAGGCGCTGCTGTTCCAGCGGGCCAGGTACGGGCCCACGGCGCTGACCGCCAGGCAGGCGCTGGAGCTGGCCACGCTCGGCGGGGCGCGCAACCTCGGCCGCGAGCGGGAGCTCGGCACGCTGGAGCCGGGCAAGCTCGCCGACATCGCGCTGTGGCGGACGGACGGCGCCTTCGCCGCCGCGCTGGACGACCCGGTGTGCGCGCTGGTCTTCGCCACCCGGCAGCCGCCGCTGGCGCGGCTGCTGGTCGGCGGGGAGACGGTGGTGGAGGACGACGAGCTGCGCACGGTCCCGCACGACGCGGCGGGCGCGGCCGGGGTACGGGCGCACCGCCGGCTCATCCGGGTGGCCGGGGAGCAGGGGGTCGCCGTCTCCGCCGAGGTCCACCCGTGACGCGGCCGCCGCGAGGCAGGTGTGATGATGAGTCGACGCCGGCACGCCCCGCCGCCCGACCCGGGCCCGGACGGGCGTGCGGCCACCGTCCGTCGTCGCGTGGGAGTTCGTAGTGGTTGAGCACGTGCTTGTCGCCCCCGACAAGTTCAAGGGGTCGCTGACGGCCGCAGAGGTCGCCGACAGGGTGTCGGCCGGTCTCGGGGTGCCGGCGGTCCGCCTGCCGGTCGCCGACGGAGGTGACGGCACGGTGGACGCGGTCGTCGCCTGCGGCTTCACCCGGGTCACCGTCGAGGTGACGGGCCCGACCGGGCAGCCCGTCCAGGCGTCGTACGCCTGGCACCCCACCGGCACGCCCACCGGCACGCCCGCCGGCGACGGCCCGGCCGGGCGGCCCACGGCCGTGGTCGAGCTGGCGGAGGCGTCCGGGCTGCGCCGCCTGCCCGGCGGGCTGGAGCCCCTCACCGCCACCAGCCGCGGCACCGGCGAGCTGATCGCCCACGCCCTCGGCAGGGGCGCCCGGCGGATCGTCCTCGGGCTGGGCGGCAGCGCGTGCACCGACGGGGGCGCGGGCATGGTTCAGGCCCTCGGCGCGCGCCTGCTCGACGCGAACGGCGACGAGCTCGGTCCCGGCGGCGCCGCCCTCACCACCCTCGACCGCATCGACATTGCGAACCTCGCCGACGTCTCGGGTGTGGAGTTCGTGGTGGCCAGCGACGTCGACAACCCCCTCCTCGGCCCGCACGGCGCCGCGGCCGTCTACGGCCCGCAGAAGGGCGCCACCCCCGACGACGTCAGGATGCTCGACGCCGCCCTCGGCAGGCTGGCCGCCGTGGCGACCCGGACCCACGGCCTGGCCGGCGCGGTGGAGCACGACGACAGGCCGCGCCCCATGGGCGTCGCGGGGGCGCCCGGAGCGGGCGCCGCCGGCGGAGTCGGGTTCGCGGCGCTGGCCTTCCTGCACGCCGAGATCCGGCCGGGCATCGACTACCTGCTCGACCTGCTCGGCTTCGGCGACCTCGTGCGCGGGGCGCGGCTGGTGATCACGGGGGAGGGGTCGCTGGACGAGCAGTCGCTGCGCGGCAAGGCCCCCGTCGGCGTCGCGCAGGCCGCCGCCGAGGCGGGCGTCCCGGTGGTCGCCGTCTGCGGCCGGCGCACCCTCACCGACGCCGAGCTGAAGGCCGCCGGCATCGAGGCCGCCTACGCCCTGACCGACCTGGAGCCCGACCCGGCCCGGTGCATGGCCGACGCCGGACCGCTCCTCGAACGGCTCGCCGCCCGGCTGGCCGCCGACCGCGGGCTCACATGACGGCCCCCGGTCCCGCCGGCCCCGGGACGGCGGGCTTCGACCTCGTCGTCCGTTCCCGGCGCACGGTCACGCCCGACGGCGAGCGCGCCGCCGCCGTGGCCGTGAGCGGGGGCAGGATCGCCGCGCTGCACGACTACGCCGCCCCCCTCGCCGCGGCCGAGGACGTCGACCTGCGCGACCTGGCCCTCCTGCCGGGCCTGGTCGACACCCACGTGCACGTGAACGAGCCGGGCCGGGCCCACTGGGAGGGGTTCGCCACGGCCACCCGGGCGGCCGCGGCCGGCGGCGTCACCACGATCGTGGACATGCCGCTCAACTCGCTGCCGCCCACCGTGGACGTGCCCGCCCTGGACGCCAAGCTGCGCGCCGCCGGCGGGCAGTGCCACGTGGACGTCGGCTTCTGGGGCGGCGCGGTGCCGGGCAACGTCAAGGACCTGCGGCCGCTGCACGACCGCGGCGTCTTCGGGTTCAAGTGCTTCCTGTCGCCGTCGGGCGTCGAGGAGTTCCCGCCGCTGCGGCCGCCCGAGGTGCGCCGGGCGATGGAGGAGATCGCCGCGTTCGACGGGCTCCTGATCGTGCACGCCGAGGACCCGGCGCTGCTCGGCGAGCCGGGCGGCCCCACGTACCGGCACTTCTTGGACTCGCGGCCGGGAGCGGCCGAGCGGCGCGCGGTCGAGCGGGTGATCGGGCTCGCCCGCGAGACCGGCGCGCGGACGCACATCCTGCACGTCTCCAGCGCCGACTGCCTGGAACCCCTGGCCGCCGCCCAGGCCGACGGGGTGCGCCTCAGCGCCGAGACGTGCCCGCACTACCTGACCCTGACGGCCGAGGAGGTGCCCGAGAGCGACACCAGCTTCAAGTGCTGCCCGCCGATCCGCTCCGCGGCCAACCGCGACCTCCTCTGGGACGGCCTGGCCCGCGGCGTGCTGAGCTGCGTCGTCTCCGACCACTCACCCTCGACCCCCGACCTGAAGGTGCCCGACTTCGCCGCCGCCTGGGGCGGCGTCGCCTCCCTCCAGCTCGGGCTGGCCGCGGTCTGGACCGAGGCGTCCCGCCGCGGCCACGGCCTGGCCGCCGTGGCGCGCTGGATGGCGGCCGGCCCCGCCGCCCTGGCCCGCGTCCCCGGTAAGGGGGCCATCGTGCCGGGCGCCGACGCCGACCTGGTCGCCTTCGACCCCGGCGCCACCGTGTCCGTGGACGCCCGCCGGCTCCACCACCGCAACCCCGTCACGCCCTACCACGGCCGCACCCTCCGGGGCGCCGTCCTCACCACCTGGCTGCGCGGCAGGCCGGTGGACGGCGAGCCGCACGGCGTGTTCCTGTTCGGCGAGCAGTGTTCGGAGAGCCGGAGATGACCGCCTTCACGTCCCTGCCCGACCTGGCCCTGCGCACCCTCGGCGGCTCGGTCGTGGCCGCCAGCGACGAGTCGTTCGCCGAGAAGGAGAGCCTCATCCGCCCCGGACGGCCCGGCTTCCAGGCCGAGACGTTCGGCGGCAAGGGCCAGGTGTACGACGGCTGGGAGACCCGGCGCCGCCGCGAACCCGGCCACGACTGGGCGATCGTCCGGCTGGGCCTGCCCGGCGTCGTCCACGGCGTGGTCATCGACACGGCCTGGTTCAAAGGCAACTACCCGCCGTACGCGTCGGTGGACGCCACGGCCGCCGACGGCCACCCGTCACCGGCGGAGCTCGAACGGGCCGTCTGGACCGAGATCGTGCCCCGCACCGCCCTGCGGGGCGACGCCGAGCACCACCTGCCCGTGACCGACCCGGGCCGCTACACCCACGTGCGGCTGAACGCCTACCCCGACGGCGGCGTCGCCCGGCTGCGCGTCCACGGCGAGGCGCGTCCCGACCTGTCGCTGTACGACGGCCTCAGCCTCGACCTGGCCGCACTGCAGAACGGCGGCCTGGTCACCGCCTGCTCCGACGAGTTCTACTCCTCGCCCAACAACGTCATCGCCCCCGGCCTGGCCCGCCACCAGGCGGAGGGCTGGGAGACCGCCCGCCGCCGCGACGACGGCAACGACTGGCTCGTCATCCGGCTGGCCGGGCCCGGTGTCGTCCGGCTGGCCGAGATCGACACCACCAACCTGATCTTCAACGCCCCGGCCGCCGTGTCGCTGACCGGCCGGCCCGCCGGCGACGGCGACCGCGAGATCGAGCTGCTGTCCCGGACGAGGCTCCAGCCCGACACCCCCCACCGCTTCCGCCTGCCACCCGCGGAGCCGGTCACGCACGTACGGGTCGACATCTTCCCCGACGGCGGGCTGGCCAGGGTGCGGCTGCACGGCCACCTCGCCTGAGGCGCGGCCACCCCGCCTTGACCGGCCTAGTGCCAGAGGATGACGAGCGAACCCGGCGGGCGCTCGCTGTTGGGCAGCGGACGCTGGAAGCGCACCACGCCGCCGTTGCCCAGCCGGCGGATCTTGACCTTGAAGCCGAGCTGCTCCAGCTCCTGCTTGGCGTCGTTGACGTTCTTGCCCATCACCTGCGGCACCAGCGCGAACTGCTGGTCGTCACGCGCCTCGTCGTCCTCGTCGCCGCGGTTGAACCAGCCCCAGAAGTCGTCGGTGCAGCGCGCCACCGTGACCATCGCCATCGAGCCCTTGTCGACCTCGGTCTTGGCCGTGGGCGACTGCGCGATGACCGTGCACGGCTCGGCGTCGTCGTCCACCTCGTTGACCTGCACCTGGAAGCCCTGTTCCTGCAGGTAGGCGGCGGCCTCGTTCTTGGTCATGCCGGCCACGTCGGGCATCACCAGGCCGGCGCTGACGAAGACGCCGACCTTCGAGCCCTCCCTGACCTTCTCGCCCACCTGCGGCGAGGTGCGGATCACCGCGCCGCGCTCGACCTGCTGGCTGGGCAGCCGCCTGACCGTGCCCACGGTGAGGCCGGCCTTGGCGATCGCCAGCCGGGCGTCGCTCTCGGTCAGGCCCTGCACCTTGGGCACCAGCACCCGCTTGGGGCCCAGCGACGGCACCAGCGTGACCGTGGTGCCGGTGTCGACCTCCTTGCCGGAGACCGGGTCGGTGCTGAGCACGAGGCCCTCGGCGACGTTCTCGTCGTACTGGCCGGGCGCCTGGCGCACCTTGAAACCGCGGGAGGTGAGGTTCTGCTCGGCCACGACGACGTTCTTGCCGACCAGCCCGCTCGGCACGGTCACCGAACGGGTCTGCGAGAAGTAGACGCCCGTCGCCGCGATCGCCACCACCATCACCGCGGCCAGCGCGACCAGGACCCACGTCGAGCGGAGCACCCTCCGGCGCCCCTGCGGCGCCGGGGCCTCGGCGCGCGGCTGGACGAGCGTGTGACCGGGCAGGCCGGCAGCCGGGCCGGCCCCGGTCGCCGGCATCGTCCGCGTCGGCTGGGGAGCCTGCTGCGGCAGCGAGTGCGCGCCGGAGTGCGGCTGCGACGGGTACTGCGGCGCCGAGTGCGGCTGCGACGGGTACGGCTGTGACGGGGACGCCTGTGACGGGGACGAGGGGGGCTGCTGCCGGTAGGGCTGCGAGTGCTGCGTGCGGGACGCGGCGGGGTCGGTCAGCCGGGGCAGCAGGCGGTGCGTCTCGACGGCCGCCACCAGCATCGCGGTCGCGTCGGCGGGACGGTCGCCGGGCTCGCGGGCGGTGGCCTGCGCGACCAGCGCGTCGACCTGCGGCGGCACCTCTGGGACCAGCGACGACGGCGCCGGAACGGTGTCGTGGACGTGCCGGTAGGCCACCGACATCGGCGTCTGGCCGTCGTAGGGCGGCTGGCCGGTCACCAGCTCGAACAGCATGATGCCCGTCGAGTAGACGTCGCTGCGCGCGTCGGCCGCGCCCGTCGTCACCTGCTCGGGCGACATGTAGCCGATCGTGCCGATCATCATGCCGGTGCGGGTCTGACCGGAGGCCTCGATCGCGCGGGCCAGGCCGAAGTCCACGACCTTGACCCGGCCGTCGGCGGTCAGCAGGACGTTCTCCGGCTTGACGTCGCGGTGCACCATCCCGGCCTGGTGGGCCGCGCCCAGCGCCGCGAGCACCGGGATCACCATCTCCAGCGCCTCGCGCGCCGGCAGCCTGCCCCGCTCGCGCAGGATGTCGCGCAGCGTCCTGCCCGGCACGTACTCCATCGACAGGTAGACCACGTCGCCGTCGGTCCCCTGGTCGAAGACGGCCACCACGTTGGGGTGGGACAGGCTGGCCACGGACTTGGCCTCGCCGATGAACCTGCGCACGAACGACGGGTCCTCGGCCAGCGACCGGTGCATGACCTTCAGGGCCACGGTGCGGTCGAGCCGGACGTCGAGCGCGAGGTAGACGGTCGCCATGCCGCCCCGCGCGATGCGGGACTCGATGCGGTAGCGCCCATCGAGGAGCCGCCCGACGAGGGCGTCCGCAGTCGTCGTGTCCACGTCGCCGAGTTTACGGGCGATTGAGGCCCGGCACGTCCTGACCATCCCAAACGATGCCGAGCCGTGGCCCTCGTCCGACCCGGGCCTGGAACGCCCGCGACCCCGGCGGGGCAGGCCCCGCGCAGGCCCGGCGTGCCGCCCGCTACCGGATTCGTCCGTAGTGCTCCGGCCTTCAGGCCGGGGGTGAAACGGACTCTCCCACGGAGCGGGGCAGGAACAGTCGATTCGCCGCCAGGCGGACCGGGGTCACCACGGTCAGACCGGCCGGTTCTGCTGCTCGATGTACTGGCGCACGATCGAGAGCGGGGCGCCGCCGACGCTCCCGGCGAAGTACGAGCCCGACCATAGCTTGTTGGCCCGGTAGTAGTGGGCGGCCAGTTCGGGGAACTCCTGGCGCAGTCTGCGTGAGGAGACGCCCTTGAGGCTGTTGACCAGCTTCGACAGGGCGACCTTGGGAGGGAAGTTCACCAGCAGGTGGACGTGATCGTCCCCGCCGTCGAACTCGGCCAACTCGGTCTCGAAGTCCGCGCACACCGACCGCGTGATCTCTTCCAGGCGAGTCAGATGAGTGTCGGTGAAGACCGGATGCCGGAATTTCGTCACGAAAACCAAGTGGGCATGAAGCAGGAATACGCAATGTCTTCCGGTTCTGATATCGCTGTGTCCGGCCATAAGCCAACCCTAGGATGTGGTCGTGCAGTTGCGCTATTCCTTCCGCCTGGACCCGTCCCCCGGCCAGCGCATCGCGCTGGCGAAGGCGTTCGGGTGCGCGCGGGTGGTGTTCAACGACGCGCTCGCGTTGCGCCGCCACGCCCACGCCGAGGGACTGCCGTTCATCAGTGACGGAGAGTTGTCCAAGCGTGTCATCACCCACGCCAAGCAGCACCCGGAGCGGGCGTGGCTGGGCGAGGTGTCGGCAGTGGTGCTCCAGCAGGCCCTCGCGGACGCCTGCATGGCGTATCGCAACTTCTTCGCCGGCATCAGCGGCAGGCGCAAGGGTCCCAAGGCCGCCCCGCCCCGGTTCCGGTCGCGCAAGGACCTGCGGCAGGCGATCCGGTTCACCAGGAACGCCCGGTTCAAGGTGGGGGAGAAGCTGTCCCTGCCGAAGATCGGCGATGTTGCGGTGCGCTGGTCGCGGGCGTTGCCGTCCGAGCCGTCCAGCGTGACCGTGATCAAGGACGCGGCAGGCAGGTATTTCGCCTCGTTCGTGGTCGAGATCGCCGAGCAGGAGTTGCCCGAGGCCGAGGCCGAGACGGGGATCGATCTGGGGCTGGGGCATTTCGCGGTTCTGGCCGACGGGCGGAAGATCGGCTCGCCCCGCTTCCTGCGCCACGCGGAGAAGAAGCTCCGCAAACTTCAGAAGAGGCTGTCGCGTAAGGAGAAGGGATCGAAGAACCGGGCCAAGGCGCGGCTCCAGGTCGCTCGCCAGCACGCGAAGGTCGCCGACGCGCGCCGTGAGTTCCACCACCAGGCCTCCACACAGATCATCCGCGACAACCAAGCGGTGTTCGTGGAGGACCTGGCGGTCAACGGGCTCGCGCGCACGAAGCTGGCCAAGAGCGTCCACGATGCGGGCTGGTCGTCTTTTGTGGCCATGCTGGAGTACAAGGCGAAGCTGTATGGGCGGGACTTCGCGAGGATCGGCCGGTTCTTCCCGTCCTCCAAGCTCTGCTCGGAGTGCGGCGCGATCGCTGAGGCGATGCCGCTCGGTGTCCGGGAATGGGCTTGTGTCTGCGGGACGGTCCACGACCGGGACGTCAACGCAGCGATCAACATTCTCGCCGACGGACGGGCGGAGAGGCTAAACGCCTCCGGAGGGCAGGTAGGACCACCGCGTGCGGTGGCGCGGCCCGGTGAACGAGGAAGCCTTCCAGGTGCCGCGTGAGCCCACGCGGCACGGGCGAGAATCCCCGGGATTCATCCCGGGGAGCGCGTCAAGGGGTCATCGGTGAGGACGCCTCCGCGTGGCGGCGGCGGGGGATGCGCCCGGCCAGGCGGGCGAGCCGCCCCGCCTGCACGGCGCCGCGCATGGCCGTCGCCATGAGGTCGGGCCGCTGCGCCCGGGTGACCGCCGTGGCGAGGAGCACCGCGTCGCAGCCCAGCTCCATCGCGAGCGCGGCGTCGCTGGCCGTGCCGATGCCCGCGTCCAGGACCACCGGCACGGAGGCCGCCTCGACGATCAGCTCGATGCTGTGCGGGTTGCGGATGCCGAGCCCGGAGCCGATCGGTGCGCCGAGCGGCATGACCGCCGCGCAGCCCGCCTGCTCCAGGCGGCGCGCGAGGGCCGGGTCGTCGCCGATGTACGGCAGCACGACGAACCCGTCGGCGACCAGCCGCTCCGCCGCGTCGAACGTCTCGATGGGGTCGGGCAACAGCGTCCGCTCGTCGGCGATCACCTCCAGCTTGACCCAGTCGGTGCCGAGCGCCTCGCGGGCCAGCCGGGCGGTCAGCACGGCCTCGCCCGCGGTGAAGCAGCCCGCCGTGTTGGGCAGCACCTTGATGTCGCGCCGCCGCAGCACGTCCAGCACCGACCCGCGCGCCGCCGGGTCGAGCCGTCGCATCGCGACCGTGGTCAGCTCGGTGCCGGAGGCGACCAGCGCCTGGTCCAGCACCTCCAGCGAGGGGGCGCCGCCCGTGCCCATGATGAGCCGCGAGGAGAACTTCTCGCCCGCGATGATCAGGTCATCCACCTTGCACCGCCGTCAGCACCTCGACGCGGTCGCTGTCGCGCAGCCGCGTGGAGTCCCAGGTGCCGCGCGTCACCACCTCGTCGTTCAGGGCCACCGCCACCCCGCTGGTGGCGCCGGTCAGGATCCGTACGGCCTGCGCCACGGTCGTGCCGTCGGGCACCTCGCGGGCGTCGCCGTTGATCGTCACTTTCATCCCAACTCCTTGAGGGTGGAGCCCCGGGCCCCGGCCCGGGGGGCACAGGGTCACCCGGCGGGCCGGGCCGTGGTCCGCGACGGGGAGCACAGGGCCGCCAGCTCGGGCTCCTCGCCCAGCAGGATGGCCGCCGTGAGCGGGGCCAGCAGGACGCCGCCCCGGTGGTGCCCGGTGGCCAGGGTGAGCCCCGGGGTGCCGCTCGGGCCGATGTACGGGATGTTGTCCGGCGTGCCGGGACGCAGCCCGGCCACCACGTCGGCGACCTCCAGCTCCGTCACCCCGGGCACCAGCTCGCGGGCGTCGCGCAGCAGCTCGTACAGGCCGCCGGCCGTCACCCGCGTGTCGAACCCCAGCTCCTCCTGCGTCGCCCCCACCACGAGCTCGCCGTCGCCGCGCGGCACCAGGTAGACGTACGCGCCGTGCACCGTGCCGCGCACGCACCGGCTCAGGAGCGGCTCGGGGGAGCGCAGCCGCATGATCTGCCCCTTGACCGGCCGCACCGGGACGTCGGCCAGCTCGGCGCTCCACGCGCCGGCCGCCAGCACCACGCCGTCCGCCCGCAGCTCGTCCGGAGCGCGGTCCAGCAGCACCCCGCGGACCGCGCCGCCCTCGCGCAGCAGTCCCGTCACCCGGGCGCGCACCAGCGGGACGCCGCGCCGCTCCAGGGCGGCCAGCAACGCCGCCGTGACCCGGCGCGGGTCCACCCACGCGTCTTCGGCCGCGAGCAGCCCGCCGCGCACCGACGGCGCCAGCATGGGCTCCAGACGGCGGCACTCGCGGCCGGTCAGCCGCTCCACCGCGAGCCCCAGCTTGGCCATGAACTCCGCCAGCTCGTCCAGCGCCGCCAGGTCGTCGGCCCCGAACGCCACGTCCAGCGTGCCGTCGTGCCGCAGGTCCACACCGAGCCCGGCCCGCCCGGCCGCCGGGACGCCCGGACCGCCGCCGGCGTGCGAAGCGGCGTCCAGACCGGCGTCGGCGGTCAGCTCGGCGACGAAGGACGGCCACCTGCCCAGCGAGGCGACGCCGAGCCGCAGCAGCGGCTCCTCGGTGTAGGTGACCTCGCTGACCGGCGCCAGCATGCCCGCCGCCGCGTGCGAGGCGCCCGTGCCGGGAGCAGGGTCCACCACGGTCACCGCGCGTCCCGCCCGGGACAGCCGCCAGGCGATCGTCAGCCCGACGATCCCGCCGCCCACGATCACTTCCATGCGCGCTCCCTTCGCCGGCATGATCCGGATCAGGTGTCTTGCGGTCGAAGGCCCGTGCAGCCTTCCTCTCAGCCCGGTGCGGCCGGACTCCCGCGCGTCGTACGCCTCCACCCTAAGCCCTCGCTGCGACACGCCGGCACCGGCCCGTTATGGTCTTGACCGTGAACCATGTCGTGGTGGTCGGATCGGGCCTGGCGGGTGTGCGGAGCATCGAGGCGCTGCGGGCGGGCGGGTTCGACGGCGCGATCACCCTCGTGGGCGAGGAGCGCCACCGCCCCTACGACCGCCCCCCGCTGTCCAAGGCCGTCCTGCTGGGCGCCAGTGACTCCAGCTTCGTCGACTTCGACGCGGCCGCGCTGCGGGTGGACTTCCGGCCGGGCGTCGGCGCGAAGGCGCTGCGGCCGGGCGTCGTGGAGACCACCGAGGGCGAGCTGGCCTACGACGGCCTGGTCATCGCCACCGGCGCCGAGCCCATCACGGTGCCGGGCGACGGTCCGCAGCACGTCCTGCGCACCCTCGACGACGCGCTGGAGCTGCGCGCGAGGCTCGTGCCCGGCGCCCGCGTGGTGGTCATCGGCGCCGGCTGGATCGGCGCCGAGGTGGCCACCGCCGCCCGCCGGGTCGGCTGCGAGGTGACCGTGATCGAGGCCGGCCCCGCGCCGCTCGCGCACGCCGTCGGCGCCGAGGTCGGCGCCCGCACCCTGAGCTGGTACGACGGCATCGACCTGCGGCTGGAGACGATGGTCTCCTCGGTCGAGGAGGGCGGCGTCGAGCTGGTCGGCGGGGAGTTCGTGCCGGCGCACGTGGTCGTCACCGGCATCGGCGTCCGCCCGGCCGTCGAGTGGCTGGCCGGGGCCGACATCGACCTGCACAACGGCGTCGTCACCGACGAGCACCTGCGTGCCTCGCTGCCGGGGGTGGTCGCCGTCGGCGACTGCGCCGCCTGGTGGTCGCGCCGCTACCAGGCCCGGCTGCGGGTCGAGCACTGGGACACCGCGCTCGGCGCGCCCGAGGTGGCCGCCGCCTCCCTGCTCGGCGAGGAGGCCGTCTACGACCCGGTGCCGTACTTCTGGTCGGAGCAGTTCGGCCACATGCTCCAGTACGCCGGTCACCGCGAGGCCGCCGACCGGCTGCTGTACCGGGGCGAGCCCGCTGGCAAGTGGTCGGCCGTCTGGCTGACCGGCGACGACACGCTCGCCGCCGTGCTGACCGTCGACCGGCCGCGCGACCTGGTCCAGGGGCGCCGCCTCATGGAGGCCGGACGGCGGCTCGACGCGAACCGCCTGGTAGATCCCGATATTTCGCTACGAGATTGTGTTGTTTGAGCCAGCGTGGCATGTGGTAGTTGTGGTTCCGTGACGCTTTCTGTTGCACAGATCGACCGGGAGACCGACCAGCTCGTCGACGAGTGGCTCACTCTTCCCGAAGTGGCCGAGCGCCTGGGGCTGTCCCTGGGCAGGGCCAAGCAACTCCTCAAGGACCACAAGCTGCTCGGCGTCCGCCGCGGCGGCGGTGGGCCGCAGGTGCCCGCGGTCTTCATCGACGAGAAGGACGTGATGAAGGGCCTGCCGGGCACGCTGACCGTGCTGCAGGACGCCGGATACGACGACGTCGAGGCGCTGCGCTGGCTCTTCACCCCCGACGACTCGCTGCCGGGGTCGCCCGTCCAGGCGATCAAGGCCGGTCGTCATACCGAGGTCAAGCGGCGTGCCCAGGCCCTCGCTTTCTGACGCCCGGCTCTACCTCTGCACCGACGGCCGTCGCGAACGCGGCGACCTGGCCGAGTTCCTCGACGCCGTGCTGGCGGCCGGCGTGGACATCGTCCAGCTCCGCGAGAAGGGGCTGGAGGCGCGCGAGGAGCTCGCGCTGCTGGAGGTGTTCCGCGACGCGTGCGACCGGCACGGCAGGCTGCTGGCGGTCAACGACCGGGCGGACGTGGCCCACGCCGCCCGGCCCGACGTGCTCCACCTGGGGCAGGACGACCTGCCCGTGAGGGTCGCGCGAGAGATACTCGGCGACGACGTCCTCATCGGCAGGTCCACCCACTCCACCGCCGAGGCGTCCGCCGCCGCGGTGGAGGAGGGCGTCGACTACTTCTGCTGCGGCCCGATCTGGCCCACGCCCACCAAGCCCGGCCGGTCCGCGCCGGGGCCCGCGCTGCTGCGGCACGCGGCATCGCTCGGCACCGACCGGCCGTGGTTCGGCATCGGCGGCATCGACCTGGCCAACCTGGACGAGGTCATGTCCCACGGGGTCACGCGGGTCGTCGTGGTGCGGGCGATCACCGAGGCCGACGACCCGGGCGCCGCGGCGGCCGAGTTCGCCAAGCGCCTGGCCCGCTGAGCCGACCGGCGGCTGAGCGAGCCGGGTCGCGTCAGGTCTTGCGCGAGGTGGCGGCCACGGCGAGCTCGGCCAGCGCCGCACGCGCCTCCGGCGTGAGCGGGGCCTTGTCGAGGCAGGCCAGCGCCTCGCCGAGGTAGTCGGTGATCAGCTCCTCGCACTCGCGCAGCGCGCCCGTGTCCTCGATGACGCCGCGCAGCACGGCCACGCCCTCGTCGTCGAGGCCCGGGTCGCCCAGCAGGCGGCGCACGGCCGCGGCCTGCTGCGGCGAGGCGGCGGCCAGGGCGCGGGCCACGAGCATCGTCCGCTTGCCCTCGCGCAGGTCGTCGCCGGCCGGCTTGCCGGTGCGCGCCGGGTCGCCGAACACGCCGAGGATGTCGTCGCGAAGCTGGAAGGCGATGCCGACCCGCGTGCCGAACGTGGTGCACAGCTCGTCCATCCACGGCAGCCGCTCACCGGCGGCCAGCACCAGGCCGAGCCGCAGCGGCTGCTCCACGGAGTACTTGCCGCTCTTGTACAGGGCGACGCGCAGGGCCGACTCGAACGTGTTCTCCCCGTGTGCCTGCTCCAGCAGGTCGAGGTACTGGCCGCACATCAGCTCGGTGCGCATGTGGTCGTGCACCGGCTGGGCGGCGGCCAGCGACGCGGGCGGCAGGCCGCTGGTGCGCCACATCTCGCCCGACCAGATCAGCAGCAGGTTGCCCAGCAGGATCGCCGCGCCCACGCCGAACTGCTCCGGCGCCCCCTGCCAGCCGGCCTCGGCGTGGATCTTCTCGAAGCGCCGGTGCGCGGACGGCATGCCCCGGCGCAGGTCGCTCCTGTCCATCACGTCGTCGTGCACCAGCGCGCTGGCCTGCAGCAGCTCCAGCGACGCCGCCGCGGTGAAGATCTCCGGCAGCTCGGCGCCGCCCGCGCCGCGCCAGCCCCAGTAGCAGAACGCCGGACGGAGCCGCTTGCCGCCCGCCAGCAGCTCGCTGGCGGCGAGGCGCAGCGGCTCCAGCTCCTCGGACCCCATGGCGGGCAGCTGGCGGTCGACGAACGCCCGCAGGGAACGGTCAACCTGGTCGCGGAGGGTGTCCATGCTCGCGGCCTCAGTGCTCATGTGCATGAGACTAGTGGTCGCACGACTGGTGCAGGATCTCCAGGTTCCCCTGGGACCGCTGGTGCGCGGCCGGTCACGGTACCCTGATCTCATGGCCCTTGGTCGACCCTCTGTCCTGCCCGATCGCGTCCCCACCGTCCGTGAGCTCCTCGCCGCCGGTGGCCGTTCGTTCTCCTTCGAGTTCTTCCCCCCGAAGACCGACGAGGGAGAGCGCCAGCTGTGGCGGGCGATCAGGGAGCTGGAGGCCCTTCGTCCCACGTTCGTCTCGGTGACCTACGGCGCCGGCGGCTCCACCCGTGACCGCACGGTCGACATCGTGGAGCGGCTGGCCCATGGCACCACGCTGACGCCGGTGGCCCACTTCACGGCGGTCGACCACTCCGTCCGCGAGCTGCGCCACCTGGTGGGCCGCTTCGCCGACGCGGGGGTGCGCAACATCCTGGCCGTGCGCGGCGACCCGCCCGGCGACCCGGCCGGCGAGTGGGTCAGGCACCCCGAGGGCGTCCTCTACGCCGAGGAGCTGGTGCGGCTGATCCGCCAGGCGGGCGACTTCTGCGTGGGCGTGGCCGCGTTCCCCTACAAGCACCCGCGCTCGCCGTCCATCGAGTCCGACACCGAATACTTCGTGCGCAAGTGCCGGGCCGGGGCCGACTTCGCGATCACGCAGATGTTCTTCCAGGCGGAGGACTATCTCCGGCTGCGCGACCGGGTGGCGGCCGAGGGCTGTGACACGCCGATCATCCCGTGCATCATGCCGGTCACGCAGATGAGCACGATCGCGCGGTCGGAGCAGTTGTCAGGCGCCCCGTTCCCGCCCGGCGTGGCTGCCCGCTTCGAGGCCGTGGCCGACGACCCGGCCGCGGTGCGCGCGCTGGGCATCGACCACGGGGCCGAGCTGTGCCAGCGGCTGCTCGACGAGGGGGCGCCCGGCATCCACTTCATCACCTTCAACCGGTCGAGCGCCTCGCGCGAGGTCTTCCAGCGGCTGTCGCACGCGCCGGCCGTGACCGTCTGACCGGCCGCCGCTCGGCGGCGGCGAAGGCCTGCTCCCTCTCGTGGAGGGGTCCCGCCACCCGCCCGCAGGGGGACCCGGCGGGTGGCGGGCTGGGGTGGGTAGACGCGGGGTAAAGCGCCCGTTACCTTGCGTGTTCAGTCATGCCCGTACGCCACGGACGCCAAACTCGCAGGTCAAGGCTTTACCATGACGTCCTGGGTGCTCGCCGGGGTCACGTCAGCGGCAGCGGGCGGCCGACGATCGCGTACTCCTCGTAACCGCCCGGGAAGACGTACCGGCTCAGCAGGTCCGTGAAGCCCATGGCGGCGTAGAGGTGGCGGGCGGCGGTCGGCCGGTCGTGCGTGGACAGCACCGCGGAGCGCTCGGGCCGGCCGGCGCAGAGTGTGGTGATCATCGCCCGGCCGATGCCCTTGCCCTGGTAGCCGGGGTGCACGTGGACCTCGGCCAGCTCGAACGCGTCGCCCATCCAGGCGTCCGCCACCTCGCACCCGGCCTGGTCCTCCAGAGCCCGGGACACCACGTCGTGCCACCACTGCCCGCGCGCGCCGTGGAACCCGTACGCGAACCCCACGACGCGCGGCACCGGACGCGACTCGCCCGCTATGTCAGAAATCTCCTGCAGTTCGGCGAAAAAGCACTGAAAACGGGGATAAGTAGCGTGATTAAGCATGATGGTGGTTCGACCGGTGATCTGTTCCGGCGGTGGGCGCATGGCGGCGGTGTAGATGTCCATCACCGTGTCCAGCCGCTCGCCGAACTCGGCGGGCCCGCCGCCGCGAAACTCGATCACCCGGCGCACACTACTCGACGTCCACGGGAGTGCCCCCGGTGATCCGCACGAGCTCGTCGAAGGTGGTGGGGAACACCGTGTGCGGGTGTCCGCCCGCGGCCCAGACGACCTCGTGCTTGCTCAGCCAGTTGTCGACCAGCGTCCTGACCCGGACCGGGTGCCCGACGGGGGCGACCCCGCCGATCGGCTGGCCCGTCGCCTGCCGGACGAACTCGGGGGTGGCCCGCCGTACCGTGCCGACGCCCGCCGTACGGGCGACCAGTTCGACGTCCACGCGGTGCGCGCCGCTCGTGAGCACGAGCAGCGGCGAGCCGTCGGCGTCGAAGACGAGGCTGTTGGCGATCGCCCCGACCTCGCAGCCGAGCTGGGCCGCGGCCGTGGCGGCGGTGGGGGCCTTCTCGGCCAGGACGATGATCTCGCCGGCCGCCCCCAGCTCGCGCAGGGCGGACTGGACCACGACGGCGTTGGAGGGCAGCGGAACCCCGCCCGCGCGGGAGAACTTCTCGGACATGCGCACACTCTAAAGCGATTGAACGCGGCTTTACCGCGCAAGGTGTTGGTATAGGGTCCTTTGACTTGATCGTTGAGGTGAGAGGTGATTCGGGTGGGCGCACCACGTCTGGCCGCGCTGGCGACCGCGGGCGCCGTCGTGCTCGCCGGAGCAGGCGTCGGGACGGGCTTCGCGGCCGGAGCCGGAGCGGGGGCCGCGCAGGCCGCGCCGCTCGCCACCGCTGTCCGGCCCGCCACCGGCGGCACCCTGGGCGTCGCGGCCGGTCAGAGCGCCGCGGCGGCCTGGTCGGCCCCGCTGGGAGCGCCGAAGCGGCTGAAGCTCGGTGCCAAGGGCGGGGCGGTCGAGGCGCTGCAGCGGCGCCTGACCGAACTGGGCTACCGGCCGGGCAAGGCCGACGGCCGGTACGGCGGGACGACGCTCATGGCCGTGTGGGCCTTCCAGAAGGTGAACGGGATCAGGCCGACCAGCACGGTCGCCACGGCCACGTGGCGGGCACTGGAGAATCCCAGGACCCCCAAGGTGCTGGTCCGCAACGGCAAGGCCACCCGCGCCGAGGTGAACCTGAGCACGCAGATCATGGTCCTGTACGTGGCCGGGCGGCCGAAGCTGATCAGCCACATCTCCTCCGGCAGCGGCGTGCCGTACTGCGAGACCAGCGTCTGGCAGGGCAAGCAGCAGCGCTTCTGCGGCTCGGCCCGCACGCCCACGGGCGACTACAGGACGACGTGGCGCAGGTCGGGCTGGCACAAGTCGTACCTCGGGCAGCTGTACAACCCGATCTTCTTCAACGGTGGGATCGCCTTCCACGGGGCGCTGTCGGTGCCGCTGTACCCGGCCTCCCACGGGTGCGTCCGGCTGCCGATGAACGTGGCGGAGGCGCTGCCCGGCATGCTCGGCACGGGCGTGCCGGTGCACGTCCGCGGGAGCTTCAAGAGGACGTAGCGGCGAGTGCCCGCCGCCGGGGCGGCGCCCGCCGAGGCGCGTCGGCCGAATGCCGGCCGCCGGGGGGCGTGAGCCCTTCGGCGACCGGCACTCGGCGTCCCGCGTGCGGGGTCAGGCCGTGATGCCGGCCTCCTTGGCCGCCGCGTCGATGGCGGCCAGCTCGTCGGCGGTGAAGTCGAGGCGGTCCACGGCCGCCACGTTCGCCTCCAGCTGGGCCGGGCCGGACGCGCCGACGAGCACCGAGGTGACCCGCGGGTCGCGCAGCGCCCACGCCAGCGCGAGCTGGGCGACCGACTGGCCCCGCGCGCCGGCGATCGCGCCGAGCGCGCGGACGAACGCCAGCACCTCCTGGGTGACCCGGTCGGGGGTGAGGAAGCGGCCCTCGGCCGCCCGCGAGTCCGCCGGGATGCCGTCCAGGTAGCGGTCGGTCAGCAGGCCCTGCGCGAGCGGGGAGTAGACCACGCAGCCCGCGCCCTCCTGATCCAGCACGCCCAGCAGCGACTGCTCGATGCCCCGGTTGAGCAGGGAGTAGGGCGGCTGGTGCACCAGCAGCGGGGTGCCCAGCCCGCGCAGCATCCGCGACACCTGGGCGGTGCGCTCCGGCGAGAAGTTGGAGACGCCGACGTACAGGGCGCGGCCGCTGCGCACGATGTGGTCGAGAGTCCCGGCCTGCTCCTCCAGCGACGTCTCGTCGTCGTCGCGGTGCAGGTAGAAGATGTCCACGAAGTCGAGGCCGAGCCGCTGCAACGACCGGTCGAGCGTGGCCAGCAGATGCTTGCGGTTGTTGCCCGTGCCGTACGGGCCGTCCCACATGGGGTTGCGGCCCTTGGTGGTGACCACGATCTCGTCGCGCAGGCCGCGCAGATCCTGCCGGAAGACGGCGCCGAACGCCGACTCGGCCGCGCCGAACGGCGGGCCGTAGCGGTCGGCGATGTCGAAGTGGGTGATGCCCAGGTCGAGTGCCTTGCGGATGATGGCCCGCTGGCCGTCGAGCGGCTTGTCGGCGCCGAAGTTGTGCCACAGCCCGAGGGAGATCGCGGGCAGCCGGAGGCCGCTCCTGCCGCAGCGCCGGTACGGCTGGCGTTCGTAGTTCACGGGGGGATCCTCGCCCATTCGTCGTCGTACGGGACAGCGGGACGACGGGGCCATCGGCCGCGTGCCGGGGTTCGCCGCCCGGCACGGAGGTTATCGGTGGATCAGCCGGCGCCCGCGCCCGGGTCGGCCGGTCGCCGCGCGTCCACCTCGATCTCGATCTTCATGCGCGGGTCGGCCAGCCCGCACATCAGCATCGTCGCGGCCGGCCGCACCTGACCGAAGACGCGGCGCAGGACCGGCCAGCACGGCTCGAAGTCGTCGCGGTCGGGCAGCAGGTAGCGGACCCGCACCACGTCGGCGAACGTGCAGCCGGCCGCCTCCAGCGCGGTCCCGATGGTGCGCAGGCACTGCTCGGCCTGCTCGACCACGTCATCCGAGATGGTCATGGTCGCGTAGTCGAACCCGGTCGTCCCCGACACGTGGACGCGGTCGCCGTCCACGACCGCCCGGGCGTATCCGATCTGCTCCTCGAAGAGGGAGCCGCTCATGATCGCACGTCGTTCCGTCACGTCTGTGAACGGTAGGGGAGCGGCGACGATACGTCCAAGACGTGTTAGGGGATGGTGTGATATCTCTCGGCGTATGGACCGGCCCGAGCTCGCCCTGCACCAGCTCCACGCCTTCGCCGTGCTCGCGGAGGAGCTCCACTTCGGGCGCGCCGCCGAACGGCTGGGCATCGCCCAGCCGCCGCTGAGCCAGCAGATCGGCCGCCTGGAGCGCCGCGTCGGGCACCCGCTGTTCGAGCGCGGCCGGCGCGGGCCGGGCGGCCGGGTCGCCCTCACCCCGGCCGGGCGGGAACTGCTGCCGGCCGCGCGGCGTGCGCTGGAGGAGGTGGCCGCCGGGCTCGACGCGGCCCGCCGCACCGGCAGCGGGCAGGCCGGGAGGTTGCGGATCGGGTTCGCGGCGTCGCTGGCGCTCACCGTCCTGCCCCGGATCGTGCGCGCCTACGGTGACCGCCACCCGGGCGTCGAGCTGGAGATCCGCGAGATGACCGGCGCGCCGCAGCTGGCCGCGCTGCGCGAGGACGCCATCGACCTCGGGCTGCTGCGTGAGCCGCCGGACGACGCCGACCTGGTGGCCGAGCCGGTCCTGACGGAGCCGTTCGTCGCCGTGCTGCCCGCCGGCCACCCGCTCGCCGCCCGGCGCGTCGTCCCCGTCGCCGCGCTGGCCGGCGAGCCGTTCGTGCTGTTGCCGCGGGCCGCCGGGCCGGCCTTCCACGACCGGATCGTCGCCGTGTGCCGTGCGGCGGGGTTCGAGCCGCGTGTGGCGCAGCGGGCGGTGGAGTGGCAGACGGTCTCGGCGCTGGTCGAGGCGGGCCTCGGGGTGTCCCTCGCCCCGGCGGGCATCCGCCGCGTCCGGCTGGCGGGCGTGGCGTACCGGCGGGTCACGCCCGGCACCGCGCGCACGACCGTCGCCCTGTGCCACCGCCGCGACGACCGCTCCCCGCTGGTGGCGGGATTCCTGGAGGCCGCGCGGGGGCTGGAGGGGGCGGGGCCTGCCGTCCGGCGGACGGGCTCGGGCGGGCTCCGCCGGGCGGCCCCGCGTCCGGCGGGGCCGGGCGGGCGACCCGATACCGCCCCGGCGGGCGGCCTAACGTCCGGATAACGCCTTCTGGTAACGGGCGGGTTATGGGCCGCCTGCTGAACTCCCTGGCCTGTGGCCGGGACAGGTCCGGCCCGGACCACCAGGGGGAGAAGCATGCTGTCCACGCCCGTCGCCCGCTTACGGCCGCCGCCGGCCGCCCGTCCTGCCATGGCGGACCGCCGGTGGTGGTGGGCCCTGGCCGGAGGATGGGTCGCGCACGTGCTGCTGCGGCTGTGGCTGTTCAGGTATCACGCGGGGCCGGTGGCCAACCCCGACGAGACGGGCTACCTCGCCGCCGCCCGCTGGCTGGCCGGCGGGCCCGGGGCGGACTTCACCGGGTCCACGTTCTACCAGAGCGGGTACGCGCTGCTGCTGGCGCCGATCCACTGGGTGAGCGCCGACCCGGCCACGGTCTACCGGCTGGCGGTGGCGGTGGGGTCCATGGTGTCGGCCACGGCGTTCCCGCTGGCGTACCTGGTGCTGCGGCGGCTGGCCGTGGGGCGGCGCGGGGCGCTGCTCCTGGCGTTCGTGGTGGGGGCGTCGCCGGCGCTGCTGCTGTTCTCCGGGCTGGCGCTGGCCGACGCGATCCTGCCGACGCTGCTGCTCGGGTGGCTGCTGGCGATCCACGACCTGGTACGCGCCGGCGCCGGGCGGAGCGGCTCGCGGCGGCGCGGGACCGTGCGGCACGGGACCGTGCGGCGCGGCATCGTGGGGGGTGCGGACGTGTGGGCCGGGGTGGTCGCCGGTGGGCTGGCGGGGTTCGCGATGACGGTGCACATGCGCGGCATGGTCGTGCTGGCCGTGACGGTCATCGTGGTCGGCGCGCTGCTGGTCGCCCGGCGGGTGCCGCGCCGGGCCGGGCTGGCGGCGCTGGCCACGGCGGCGGGCGTGGCCGTGGCGGGCACGGTGCTCAACCGGGCGCTGGCCGCGGCGCTCTACCCGGGCGGCACGCGGGACCTGGCCGGCCTCCTGGTCTCGCGGCTGACCGGTCTTGACGGGCAGGCATGGGCGCTGGCCGGGGCGGCCGGGCAGCTCTGGTACCTGATCGTGGGCACGTGGGGGCTGGCCGGCATCGGGCTGGTCGCCGCCGCGACCGTCACCCTGCGGGGAGCGGGCCGGACCTCCCGCCGCGTGGGGGACGGCGGGCTCGCGGTGTCCTTCGCGCATCGCGTCACGGCGGCGGCGCTGCTCGCCGTCACCCTGGGCATCGCGTACGCGTCCTCAGCCGCGCTGCCCGACGAGCACCGGGTCGGCAACTACGCCTACGGCCGTTACCTGTCGTGCGTCGCCGTGGCGTGGACGCTGGCCGGGGTGGCCGCGCTGGTCCGCGCCCGGCGGCGGTCGATCCCCGCTCTGGCGGCCGCCGCGGCGGCTCTGGGCGCCGGGACGGGGGGTGTGGCCGCGTGGTACGCCGGTGACCGGCTCGACCGGTATGCCTTCATCGCCTTCGACTTCCCCGAGGTGATCTTCCTGAGCGGGGTGCCCGACCGGCTGGACATGGCCGCCGCCTCACTGACGGCCCTGGCCCTGCTCGCGGGGCTCACCGTGCTTGCCGTGCTCCCCGTGCTCCCCGGGCGCCTCGGGTTGCCTGCCTCGGGGTGGGCGCGGGTGGTACCGCCGGCGGCGGGGCTGGCCGCGGTCACCATCGCGTTCGTCGCGCATCTGGCTCCCAGGTCGGCCCCCGCGCCCGGCCGCGACTGGCTGCCCGCCCCGGGGCCCGGCCGGGTCGCGGTGGACACCAGGGTGAAGTGGAACGTCTGGCTCCCGCTCACCCACCGCGTCTGGTGGACGCGCCTGGAGATGTACGACGGCGCGCGCCAGGCCCCGCCGGCGGGCGCCTGCACGGCGATCGTGCCCCCCACGGCCGGTCCGCCTCCGGCGGGCTGGGCCGCCACGGGCGACGGCGACCCGTCGAAGGGCTGGACGTCATGGACGGGGCGGGGCTGCGGAGCAGGCCCCGGCCACTGACCTGTCCGGCCGGTCTGTCCCGTCCGGGCGCCCGCCCGAGCGCTCAGGTGTCGCCGAGGCGGTCGAGGCCGCGCAGGGCGACCTCGGCCGCGCGCACGGCCGCCTCCATGGCTCGCTCCATCGGGTCGCCCCGCTCGATGGACGCCATGACGGCGAGCTTGGCCGCGCCGGTCAGCGCCCCCACGGCCGCCGCCGCCTCGACCGCGTCGAGCTGGTCGGGGTAGGCGTCGTGCAGCGCCCGCGCCAGCCGTAGCTGGCTGTCGAACAGCAGGTGCAGCGCCCGGGCCTGCAGGGCGGGGACGTTCATGA
This sequence comes from Nonomuraea muscovyensis, assembly GCF_014207745.1. Classification (NCBI taxonomy): domain Bacteria; kingdom Bacillati; phylum Actinomycetota; class Actinomycetes; order Streptosporangiales; family Streptosporangiaceae; genus Nonomuraea; species Nonomuraea muscovyensis. Next base: position 594,842 of record NZ_JACHJB010000001.1, on the reverse strand, counting down.
TGAGGTGCATGCGCAGCGGCGCGTCACGCAGGGGCAGGCCCTCGTCCTCGGTCGCCTGCGACACGCTCTCCCGGACGATGCCCAGCAGCAGCGCGGGCAGCGGCTCGTCGGACTTCCTGGTCGTCACCCGGTCGAGGAGGCGCTCCATCCGCGTGTTGGAGTCGAAGAAGACCACGTCCTCCTTGCTGGCGAAGTAGCTGAAGAACGTGCGCGTCGACACGTCGGCCTCGGCCGCGATCTCCGCGAGCGTCGTCTCCTCGTACCCCTTCTCGGCGAACAGCCGGAGCGCGGCCTCGATCAGCGCCCGGCGCGTGCGCTGCTTCTTGCGCTCCCGCATACCCACCATGTCGGAACTATACTGCACAGGCTTATGCTTTTCATTCATTGAAGTTTTGCATTGGATGAGGTTTTGTGGACGGTACCGAACGGAAGGAGTCCATGGCATGTCCGACCTCACCCTGACCACCCGGCGCGAGCGACCCCTCGACCCGCCGGACAGGTTCACGGAGCTGGGAGAACGAGCACACCTGCACCGCATGGCCTACGCCGACGGCCACCAAGGCTGGCTCGTCACCGGCTACGCCGCCGCCCGTGCCGTGCTCGCCGACCCGCGCTTCAGCAACCGGCCGGAGCTGGCCCACCCGCCCGTCGCGGCCCGGCTGGAGCTGCTGAAGGAGATGCAGGAGCAGCAGTTCCGGGTGCCTCCGGGGTTCTTCCTGCGGATGGACGCGCCCGAGCACACCCGCTACCGCAAGCTGCTGGCCGGCCAGTTCACCGTGCGCAGGATGAACCAGCTCGAACCCCGGATCGAGGAGATCGCCGAAGCCTGCCTCGACCGGATGGAGGCGGGGGAGCGGCCGGCGGACCTGGTGGAGGCGTTCGCGCTGCCGATCCCGTCGCTGGTGATCTGCGAACTGCTCGGCGTCCCGTACGCCGACCGCGAGCGGTTCCAGGCCGACTCCAAGGTGCTCTTCGGCCTCGACAGCGAGGGCGCGGACGTCATCGCCGCGATGACGAGCATCTCCACGTACCTGTACGGCCTCATCCAGCACAAGCGCGCCGAGCCCGGCGACGACCTGCTCAGCGGTCTCGTCGCGGGCGGCGAGCTGACCGACGAGGAGCTCACCGGGGTCGCGTTCCTACTGCTCGTGGCCGGTCACGAGACCACCGCCAACATGCTCGGCCTCGGCACGTACGCGCTGCTGACCGACCCCGGGCAGCTCGCCGTGCTGCGCGACGACCCCTCGCTGATGGACAACGCGGTCGAGGAACTGCTGCGCCACCTCACGATCATCCACCTGGGGCCCGTCAGGACCGCGCTGGAGGACGTCGAGGTCGAGGGCACCGTGATCGCGAAGGGGGAGGCGGTCACCCTCCACCTCCCTGTGGCCAACCGCGACCCCGAGCGCTTCCCCGGCGGCGGGCGCCTCGACGTCACCAGGCCCGCGACCGGCCACCTGGCCTTCGGTCACGGCATCCACCAGTGCCTCGGCCAGCAGCTCGCCAGGATCGAGATGCGGGTCGGCTACGCGGCGCTGCTGCGCCGCCTGCCGGGCCTACGCTTGGCCGTACCACCGGAGGAGGTGCCGATGCGCACGGACATGAGCATCTACGGCGTGCACCGCCTCCCTGTCACCTGGTAGGTCGTCAGCATGAAGATCGAAGCGGATACGACGGTGTGCATCGGGGCGGGCATGTGCGCGCTGACGGTGCCGAAGGTGTTCGACCAGAGCGAGGAGGACGGGACCGTGGTGCTGCTCGACCCGTCGCCGCCGGCGGAGCTGGAGGACGCCGTCCGCCGCGCCGTGACCCTCTGCCCGTCGGGCGCGCTGTCGGTGTCCTGAGTAACCGCGGGGGTTTCGCCCGCGCCAACGGCGCTAACGGCTCTCCGGCCGGTTCCGGCGCGGTTGTGCGGGTTTACTACGGGGTTGCTTTTATGGGGTCGTAGATGGTCAGGCGGGCGCTTTTTCCTCCCTGTCGCCATTTAGGGGGATTTTTACGGCCAGCATGGGCCGGCCACCGCCCGCCGCCGTCACGACCGCCCGTCTTTTCCACGCCTCTCGGGCGCGCGGGCACGGCGCCGCGACGTCGCCCTGCGCGCCCCCTCCCGGCCGGACCGCCGGCCGGGATCACTCACCGATGAGAAGCGGGCCGGGATCACTCACCGATGAGCAGCAGGAGCGTGTAGGCGGCCAGCGTGGCGGCGTCCGTGATGCCGCCACTTCGGATCATGGCCTCGACCTGCGCCCGGGGGAACCACTGGTGCCGCAGGTCCTGCTCCTCCGGCTCGAGCTCGGCCTCCCCGTGGGTGAGATCCGAGGCCAGGAACACGTCGAACCCCTGCGCCGACATGCCCTTGGCCGAGTCCAGCCGTCCCAGGTGGCGGATCCGGCCGGCCGTGATGCCGGTCTCCTGGCGCAGCTCCTCGCGGGCCAGCGACTCCGGGTCGCCGGTCGCGAGCTGGGGGAAGGTGCCCTGCGGGAACTCCCACGACCTGGCCCGGACCGGGTAGCGGTACTGCTCGACCAGGTGGAACCCGCCTTCCTCGACGGCGATCACCAGCGCGAAGTCCGGCTTGTCGACGTAGGTGTAGACGCCGGGCGAGCCGTCGGGGCGGCGGATGATGTCCTCCCGCAGGCGCATGTACGCGTTCTCGTACACGACCTCGGTGGACACCTGCTCGATGACCTGCCCCTGCTCCTGCTGCGTCACTGGCTGCTCCCCTGGGCTGCTCGTACGGGTCGCTCGGCGCCGGGGCTCGCGGCACCCCGGGCGGCGACGACCTGCCCCAGCTTCCCGTATGTCGGCGGCGCGGCGCACGTCCGTCCTCGAAGTCGGTGCCGCCCCAGGAGGACGGGCGGGTTGCGCCTGTCGATCGAACCTGTGTTCTGGAACAGGTTGACACCGACCGTGATCGAAATTATGTTCGACGTAGTGACGTGAGGCTCGCGGCTCACGTCGAGGACCTGATCGCGGGCCACGCTTCCCCCAAGCGAGACCCGCGATCAGGCTCCACGGGCGAAGGGCGCGTCCTCGTCGTCGGCGGAGACGAGTGGGCGTGTTCCTGGCCGGACGGGGAGAGGGGAAGCTTCTCGTCCGGCCGGCCCGGCGGAAATGTCGGTGGCGTCTGCGATCGTTGGCTTCACCGGCGGCGACGCCGGGAGCCGCCACGACCCCAAGGAGGCGTGCACATGGCACCACGGTCTAGAGACCCGCAGGGTCCCGGGCTGTCGCCTGCTGTTCGGGCGCACCTGACGGATTCACGTTCCTGCCTGGCGGAGGCGACGACGGCTCGCACCCCGGCATCCCGATATGTGGCGGCGCACCTGGCCGCGCTGCGCGCCGCGGCCGCGGTCCTGGCCGCCCGTCCACGCCCCATGGAAGGCCGCAGGCGCCGCCTGCGCAGCGCGTGGGAGCTCCTGCCCGAGGTTGAGCCCCAGCTCGCGGAGTGGGCCGCCTACTTCGCCGTGAGCGCCGCCAAGCGGGCCAGGGCCGAGGCCGGCATGGTCCGTTCCGTCTCGGCCGCCGACGCCGACGAGCTGCTGACCGAGGCGGAGAAGTTCGTCATCGCCGTGGAGAGCCTCCTCGGCGTCCCCACCCAGCCCCAGCTCCCGGTCACCGTCCCCCTGGCCGGCTGACCTCGCCCCGACCGCGCAGGCCCGCCCGAGGGCAGGCTCGCCGTTCTCGGCCGGGCGGCCCCCGGGTCCACTGCCCGGGCCTCCGGGTTCACCGGCCGGGCCGCCGGGTCCACCGACCGGGCCGTCCTGCCGCTTTCCGGTCGCTCGGGGGCGGGTGTCCTCACCGGAGTGGCGGGGCGACCTGTGTGATCATCCTGCCGCTGCCGCTGCCGCTGCCGCTGCCGCTGCCGCTGCCGCTGCCGCTGCCGCTGCCGCTGCCGCTGCCGCTGCCGCTGCCGCTGCCGCTGCCGCCGCCTCGGGCTCATCGTCGCCCTCGACGGCCGTGCCTCACGCGTCGCAGCGCCGACGAAGGGCCGGGCATGGGTGAGGGGCGCGCCCGTGCGGTGGCGCGCCCCTCGAGAGACCCGGTCGGCTCCTGGGAGCCACGGTGTCCGTCAGAACGACTCGACGGCCCGGCGGGCCTCGGCGTCGAGGACGCCCCAGCTGATGAGCTCCTCGGTCAGCTCGCTCGGCGACTTGTCGTAGATCACGGCCAGGGAGCGCAGGTCCTCCTGGCGGATCGACAACACCTTGCCGTTGTAGTCGCCACGCTGGCTCTGGATCGTGGCGGCGTAGCGGGCCAGGGCGCCCGCCTTCTCCTTCGGCAGCGTCGCCAGCCGCTCCAGGTCGATCACAAGCTTCGGCGTGGGCCCGAGCGGGCTGGGCGCGGCGCCGCCGGGCAGCAGCTCGGAGACGGGAACCCCGTAGAAGTCGGCAAGCTCGGCAAGCTTCTGCACTGTGACCGCGCGGTCGCCACGCTCGTACGAGCCCACGACGACGGCCTTCCACCTGCCGCGCGACTTCTCCTCGACCCCGTGCAGGGACAGACCCTGCTGGGTGCGGATGGCGCGCAGTCGTGCACCCAGCGACTTTGCGTACTCAGACGGCATCGTGTGGCCCCCCGGCTCTCTATGTGTTGCTCTCAGTAGATTGTGCTCCCTTGCGGCGAATGCCCGAGCCACCGGGGGTCTGGTGCCGTGCGAGGCTCCATCGGTGGCGGTGGCCATGGGTTTACCCCAATTCGCCGCGCGGTGCTGGTTACGCACAGTGACGGTAAAGGGGAGGACGCCCAAGGTCAAGCTGATTGGAAAAAAGATGCCGAATCCGATCCGGGAGACTACGCCGCAAAAGCCCCACATGTCCCACAAATAACGGCAGTTCGTCATAGTTTGCCGGATGTTTCACTGCTGACGAGTGAGGATCATCACGGGACGGGTGGCGGCGCGGACGATCTTTACGGAGGTGTCCCCGAGGAAGACCCGCCGCAGCGGCCCGCTCCCGCTCGACGCGCAGACGAGCAGCTCGCCGGGCAGCCAGGAGGCCGCTGCGAGGGCCTGGGCGACGGTGCGGCCCTCCGGCACCTCCACCTCCACCGGGACGCGGCGCCGGTGCCCCTCGGCGGCGGCGGCGAGGTCGGCCGAGGCCAGGTCGCGCAGCCGTTCGAGCATGTCCTCCTCGACCTTGACCCGGCGGCCACTGCTGACCAGCAGCGTCATCAGCCGCAGCGGCACGTCCAGCCGGACGGCGGCCTGCGCGGCGGAGGCGACGGCGGCCTCGGCGCGCGGGCCGCGCCGATAGGCGAGCGTGATCCGCTCGAACGCCTCGGGCGGAGCGTCGGCGTAACCGCGGGGGGCCAGCAGCACGGGCACCGACGAGGCGTGCAGGAGCTGGTCGGCGGTGCTGCCGACCGAGATGCGCCCCTTGCCGCCGCCCGACGCCGAGCCGATCACGACGACGTCGGCGTCGAGCTTGCGCGCCAGCTCCACCAGCCCGCGCCCGCTGCCCTTGTGGGAGTGGACGACATAGTCGACGTCGCCGCCCGCCAGTTCGTCGGCCAGCTCGCGCGCCTTGGCCAGGGTCGCCTCGGCCTGCTCGTCCAGGTAGGCGCGCCAGGCGCTCTCCTCGGCGCGGGCGGGGCCGGGGGCGGACCAGGCGGGCGGCTGCACGGTCGCCACCGTGAGATGGCCGCCGGCCTGGCGGGCGAGCAGGGCGGCCAGCAGGAGCCCGTCACGGCCCCGCGGCTCGGCGATGAACCCGGTCAGGACGTTGTCGAACCTCATGGTCAGACCACCTCGGCGTTCAGCCGCGAGTTGCGGTAGCCGTACAGGAAGTAGCAGGCGAACCCCAGCAGCATCCACAGCCCGAACGCCACCCAGGTCACCCCGGCGAGCCCGGCCATCACCACGCCGCACATGATGGCGCCGAGCACCGGTGTGGCGGGGAACAGCGGGGTGCGGAAGCTGCGCGGCAGGTCGGGCCGGCGGTGGCGCAGCACCAGGACGCCGACGTTGACGATGGCGAACGCGAACAGCGTGCCGATGCTGGTGGCCTCGGCGAGCTGCCCGAGCGGCACCAGCCCGGCCAGTACCGAGATGAACGCCGCCACGATGAGCGTGTTGGCCACGGGCACCTGGCGGCGCGGGTTCACCTTCTGGAACACCCGCGGGATCAGCCCGTCGCGCGACATGGCGAACAGGATGCGGGTCTGGCCGTACATGACGGTCAGCACGACGCTGGCGATGGCGATGGACGCACCGAAGGAGACGATGAGCCCCGCCCACGTCGAGCCGGTGGCCAGGTCGGCGATCTGCGCGAGGCCGGCCTCGGTGCTCTCCGGGTCGAAGTCGCTCCACGGCATCGCGCCGACGGCCGCCATCGCGACGAGCACGTACAGGACGGTCACGATCGCCAGCGACAGCATGATCGCCAGCGGCAGGTCCCGCTTGGGGTTCTTCGCCTCCTCGCCGGCGGTGGAGGCGGCGTCGAAGCCGATGTAGGAGAAGAACACCTGGGAGGCCGCCGCGGTGATGCCGGCGACGCCCATCGGCGCGAACGGCGTGAAGTTCCCGGCCCGCAGGGCCGTGAAGGCCACCACGCAGAAGAACAGCAGCACCACCACCTTGATGAGCACGAACACGACGTTGGCCGTGGCGCTCTCCGAGGCGCCGCGCAGCAGCAGCCAGGTGGCCAGCACGACGATGAGGATCGCCATGAGGTTGACCACGCCGCCGTCCTGGCCGGGCGAGCCGATGATCGCCGCGGGCAGCTCCCAGCCGAACAGGCTCCGCAGGAACGAGTTGAGGTACTGGCCCCAGCCGACGGCCACCGCGGCGACCGACACGGCGTACTCCAGCATGAGACACCAGCCGGCGACCCAGGCGACCAGCTCGCCGAGCGTCGCGTAGGCGTAGGAGTAGGAGGAGCCGGACACCGGGATCGTCCCGGCCAGTTCGGCGTACGACAGCGCGGAGAACAGCGCGGTGACGGCGGCCAGCAGGAACGCCACGATCACCGCGGGCCCCGCCTTGGGCACCGCCTGGCCGAGGATGACGAAGATGCCGGTGCCGAGCGTGGCGCCGACGCTGAACAACGTGAGCTGCCACAGCGACATCGTGCGGCGCAGCTCCCCGCCTTCGCCCCGGCCGCCCTCGGCCACGATCAGGTCGGCCGGCTTGGTCCGCATAAGCCGTTGAGCCAGTGACACGAGGACCTCCCAGATGGGCAGCGGGTGCTACAGCGTGCTCGTGAGGGGCCAGCGGGCGTTGGGGGTGACGATGGTGCCGGCGGAGCCCTCCAGGATGTGTTCGGCCTGGTCCAGCCGGCCGATGGCCGCCATGTCGCCGGTCGTCTCGACGAACCGGCACACCGCGTCGACCTTCGGCCCCATGGACCCGGCCGGGAAGTCGAGGGCGCGCAGCTCGTGCGGCGTGGTGTGGGCGATCTCGCCCTGCCGGGGCGTGCCGAAGTCGCGCATGACCCGCGGCACGTCGGTGAGGATGAGGAACGCGTCGCACTCCAGCGCCTCGGCCAGCACCGACGCGGTCAGATCCTTGTCGACCACCGCCTCGACGCCGGACAGGCGGCCGTGCTCGTCGCGGATGACGGGGACGCCGCCGCCGCCCGCGCAGACGACCACGACCCGGTCGCGCAGCAGCCGGCGGATCAGCCGGGTCTCCACCACGCGCCGCGGCACGGGGGAGGGGACGACGCGCCGCCAGTGGTCGCCGTCGGGCCGGATCGTCCAGCCGTACTCGCCGGCCAGCTTCTCGGCCTCCTCGCGGTCGTAGACCTGGCCGACGAACTTGGTCGGGTCGTCGAAGGCCGGATCGACGGCGGACACGAGCGTCTGGGTGACCATGGCGATCACCTGCCTGCCGGGCAGGGCGTTCTGCAGGGCCTGCTGCATCCAGTAGCCGATCATGCCCTGGGTCTGCGCGCCCAGCGTGTCGAGCGGGTACGGCCGGCTCAGACGGGGGTCGGCGGCGCTCTGCAGGGCGAGCAGGCCGATCTGCGGGCCGTTCCCGTGCGTGATGATCAGCTCGTGCCGTTCGGCCAGCCTGGCCAGCTGCTTGACCGAGGCGGCGACGTTGGCGATCTGCGGTTCGGCGTCCGGCTGCTGCTCGCGCCGGAGCACGGCGTTGCCGCCGAGCGCGACGATGACGCGCACGGCGTCAGATGCCGTCGCGCTCGAGCGGGCAGCTCATGCACCGGGGCCCGCCGCGTCCCCTGCCGAGCTCGCTGCCGCGGATCGTGATCACCTCGACGCCGTTGGCGCGCAGGAAGTTGTTGGTGGTGGTGTTGCGCTCGTAGGCGATCACCACGCCCGGCTCGACGGCCAGCGCGTTGCAGCCGTCGTCCCACTGCTCGCGTTCGGCCGCGTAGACGTCCTGGGTGGGCGTCAGGACCTTGATGTCGTCCAGGTCCAGCGCCCGGGCGATGGCCCGGTGCATGTCCTCGGGCGGGTGGTCGCTGACCCTGAGCTCCTTCTCGGTGTCGCCCGGCTCGATCGTGTACGAGGGCAGCATGCCGAGCCCGGCGTACTTGGTGAACACGCCCACGTCGACCATGGTCATGACGGTGTCGAGGTGCATGAAGGCGCGCGCCTTCGGCATGTCCAGGGCCACGATCCGCCGCACCGAGCCCGACTGGAACAGGTGCTGGGCCAGCATCTCCACCGCCTGCGGCTGGGTGCGCTCGCTCATCCCGACGAGCACCGCGCCGCGGCCGATGACGAGCACGTCGCCGCCCTCCAGCGTGGCGGGCGCGATCGTGTGGCCGGGCAGCCAGACGTGGTAGCCGTCCTTCTGCGGCCGGTCGAAGCCCTCGGCGAAGGTCGGGTGGAACTGGTAGACGGCCTCCATGTTCACCGTCTCGCGCATGCGGGCCTTCTTGCGCATGGCGTTGACCGAGACGCCGTCGTAGATCCAGCACGACGGGTCGCGCGTGAACAGGTGGTTGGGCAGCGGCGGCAGCACGAAGCCGTCGTCGTGCAGGGCGTGGAAGGCCACCGACTTCGGCGCGCAGCCCAGCTCGACCAGCTCGCGCCTGGTGATGCCGCCGGTCAGGTAGGTCTGCAGGGACGCCGAGTCGAGGGCGTCGAGCGTGTTGCGGATGTCGTCGACGGCCAGCGGGCCAAGGAACCGCTCGTCCACGATCGCGTCGAGGATGTGCTTGCGTGCCTCGGGGATCTCGACGGTCTCCCGCAGCAGGTCGCCGAGGATGTGGACGGTGACGCCGCGCTCGCGCAGCACCTGCTGGAACTCTTCGTGCTCCTCCACGGCGCGCTGCACCCACAGCACGTCGTCGAAGAGGAACTCGTCCTTGTTGGTGGGGGTGAGCCGCTTGAGCGCGAGGTCCGGCCGGTGCAGGAGCACCTGGTGGAGCCGGCCTACCTCCGAATCGACGTGGAAGGTCATTGGTGCTATATCCCCTCCCGGACCCGACCGTCACGTCTGGGCGGTGACGCCCTTGTTCGTGCTCTATCCGTCGCGGGGTTCGGGGGCGAAGAGCATGGCCACGGCGAGCACCGCCAGGCCGGCCGCGACGAGGCCGATGGTCTTGCCGTACTCGATCTTGCGGTCCCCGCCGTGCCCGGCGGGGCGGTGCGCGGCGCGGCGGGAGCGCACGGGGGCGACCGGGGCGATGCGCTCGGCGGTCACCGGGCCGGTGCCGAGCCGCGACAGGTTCCTGACCAGATCGGGGTCCTCGGCCTGGATCTGGCGGGTGATGTCCTTGAGGACCAGTCGCTGACGTGCGGACAGCGTCATGGCGCTAAACCTTCCACAGGGATACTTTGAGGATGTTTTATACCTTTTCATCCGCTTTTTGCCAAGTCAGGGGCCCGATCGCCCCGTACCCGCGGCCCCTCCCATCGTGGCTGGTGGCCCCTGGTACTGTGGGGGCCGACCAACACCCTTTAAGCCCCGTCCCGTGAGGCGGGAAAGGTGGTGACTCCCCATGTCCGAATCCAGGGCCGTTCTCGAGGGCCCGGACATCCATCGGGCGCTGACGCGCATCGCCCACGAGATCCTCGAACGCACCAAGGGCGCCGACGAGGTCGTCCTGCTCGGCATCCCCACCCGCGGCGCCACACTGGCCCGCCGGCTCGGCGAGCGCATCGAGCAGTTCGAGGGCGTCAAGATCCCCGTCGGCTCGATCGACATCACGATGTACCGCGACGACCTGCGGCTCAAGCCCGCCCGTCCGCTCGGCCGCACGGAGCTGCCGGCCGACGGCGTCGACGGCAAGATCGTCGTCCTCGTCGACGACGTCCTCTACTCCGGCCGCACCGTCCGTGCCGCGCTCGACGCGCTCAACGACCTCGGCCGTCCCACGGCCGTGCAGCTCGCCACCCTGGTCGACCGCGGCCACCGCGAGCTGCCCATCCGCGCCGACTACGTGGGCAAGAACCTCCCCACCGCCAAGAGCGAGAAGGTCAAGGTCTACCTCCAGGAGACCGACGGACGCGAGGCCGTGCTGCTCGTCAAGGAGGCCGCCAAGTGAACCGTCACCTCATCTCCGCCGGCGACCTCGCCAGGGACGACGCCCTGCTCATCCTCGACACCGCCGAGGAGCTGGCCAGGGTCTCGGAACGGTCCATCAAGAAACTTCCCACGCTGCGCGGCCGCACGGTGGTCAACCTCTTCTTCGAGGACTCCACCCGCACCCGCATCTCCTTCGAGGCGGCGGCCAAGCGGCTGTCCGCCGACGTGATCAACTTCTCGGCCAAGGGCTCCAGCGTCTCCAAGGGCGAGTCGCTCAAGGACACCGCGCTGACCCTGGAGGCCATGGGCGCCGACGCGGTCGTCATCCGCCACGGCGCCTCCGGCGCGCCGCACCGCCTGGCCACCTGGGTGCGCGGCAGCGTCGTCAACGCCGGCGACGGCACCCACGAGCACCCCACGCAGGCCCTGCTCGACGCCTTCTCCATGCGCCGCAGGCTGGGCGCCCTCGACGGCCGCCGCATCACGATCGTCGGCGACGTGCTGCACAGCCGGGTGGCCCGCTCCAACGTGCTGCTGCTCGCCACGCTCGGCGCCGAGGTCACCCTGGTGGCCCCGCCCACGCTGCTGCCCGTCGCCGTCGGCACCTGGCCGTGCGAGGTGTCCTACGACCTCGACGCGGTGCTGCCCAAGTCCGACGCGGTGATGATGCTGCGGGTGCAGAAGGAGCGGATGAACGCCGCCTACTTCCCGAGCGAGCGCGAATACTCCCGCCGCTACGGCCTCGACCGCGACCGCTTCGCCAAGATGCCCGACGACGCCATCGTCATGCACCCCGGCCCGATGAACCGCGGCATGGAGATCGCCGCCGAGGTGGCCGACTCGCCCCGCTCGACCATCGTCGAGCAGGTGGCCAACGGCGTGACCATCCGCATGGCCGTCCTGTACCTGCTGCTCGGGGGAGAGACCGTAGCGTGAGTGAGCGCAGCCAACGCACCAATGGGCACAGCATCATCATGATCGTCGTGCCGACGAAGGAGGCTCGATGATCATCAAGAACGTGCGGGTTCTCGGCGGCGAACCGGTGGACATCCGCGTCCAGGACGGCCTCATCGCCGAGATCGCGCCCGGCCTGGCCGGCAGCGACACCGGCGGCGCCGGCGACGTGGTCGACGGCGGCGGCGCCGTCGCCCTGCCCGGCCTGGTCGACCTGCACACCCACCTGCGCGAGCCCGGCCGCGAGGACGCCGAGACCGTGCAGACCGGCACCCAGTCGGCCGCCCGCGGCGGCTACACCGCCGTGCACGCCATGGCCAACACCTCGCCCGTCGCCGACACCGCCGGGGTGGTCGAGCAGGTGTGGCGGCTCGGCCGCGAGTACGGCCACTGCGACGTGCAGCCGGTCGGCGCCGTCACCGTCGGCCTGGAGGGCCGGCAGCTCGCCGAGCTCGGCGCGATGGCCGACTCCGCCGCCCGGGTCCGGGTCTTCTCCGACGACGGCAAGTGCGTCAGCGACGCCGTGCTCATGCGCCGCGCCCTGGAGTACGTCAAGGCGTTCGACGGCGTCGTCGCCCAGCACGCCCAGGAGCCCAGACTCACCGAAGGCGCCCAGATGAACGAGGGCGTCGTCTCCGGCCGGCTCGGCCTGACCGGCTGGCCCGCGGTCGCCGAGGAGGCGATCATCGCCCGCGACTGCCTGCTCGCCGCGCACGTCGGCTCCCGGCTGCACGTCTGCCACGTCTCCACCGCCGGCTCCGTCGAGATCATCCGCTGGGCCAAGTCCAAGGGCTGGAACGTCACGGCCGAGGTCACCCCGCACCACCTGCTGCTGACCGACGAGCTGGTCGCCGACTCCCCGGTCGGCGCCTACAACCCCATCTACAAGGTCAACCCGCCGCTGCGCACCCGCGCCGACGTCGAGGCGCTGCGCGCCGCGCTGGCCGACGGCACGATCGACATCGTCGCCACCGACCACGCCCCCCACCCGGTCGAGGACAAGGAGACCGAGTGGTCGGCCGCGGCCATGGGCATGGTCGGCCTGGAGACCGCGCTCAGCGTGGTCCAGGAGGCCATGGTCGACACCGGCCTGCTCGACTGGGCGGGCGTCGCCGACCGCATGTCCGCCGCCCCGGCGAGCATCGGCCGCCTGCCCGGGCACGGGCAGCCCATCGCGGTGGGCGCCCCGGCCAACCTCACCCTCTACGACCCCTCCGGCCGCACGCCGGTCGACCCCGCCGCCTTCGCCTCCAAGAGCCGCAACACCCCGTACGAGGGCATGACGCTGCCCGGCCGGGTGGTCGCGACCTTCCTGCGCGGCAGGGCCACCGTTCTCGAAGGGAAGCTCACGTGACCGACGCGCTGCTCGTGCTCGAAGACGGGCGGGTGTTCCGCGGCACCCCGTACGGCGCCGCGGGCGAGACGTTCGGCGAGATGGTCTTCAACACCGGCATGACCGGCTACCAGGAGACCCTCACCGACCCGTCCTACCACCGCCAGATCGTCGCCATGACCGCCCCGCACATCGGCAACACCGGCGTCAACGACGAGGACCCCGAGTCCGGCCGTGTCTGGGTCGCCGGCTACGTCGTGCGTGAGCCGTCCCGGATCGTCTCCAACTGGCGGGCCGACCGCTCGCTCGACGACTACCTCAAGGAGCAGGGCGTCGTCGGCATCGCCATGCCCGGCACCCGCGCCCTGACCCGCCACCTGCGCGAGCGCGGCGCCATGCGCGCCGGCATCTTCAGCGCGCCCGCCGAGCCGGTGGAGGCCCTCGTCGAGCGCGTCCGCCAGGCGCCCGCGATGGCCGGCGCCGACCTGGCCGCCGAGGTCGCCACCACCGAGCCGTACGTCGTGCCCGCCATCGGCGCCAGGCGCTTCACGGTCGCGGCCGTCGACCTCGGCATCAAGGGCATGACCCCGCACCGCATGGCCGAGCGCGGCTGCGAGGTGCACGTGCTGCCCGCCACCGCCACGTACGAACAGATCATGGCGGTCCGGCCGGACGGCGTGTTCTTCTCCAACGGGCCCGGCGACCCGGCCACCGCCGACGTCTCGGCGCTGCGGAGTGTCCTGGAGGCGAAGGTGCCGTTCTTCGGCATCTGCTTCGGCAACCAGCTCTTCGGCCGCGCCCTCGGCCTGTCGACCTACAAGCTGCGCTACGGCCACCGCGGGGTCAACCAGCCCGTCCAGGACGTGCGCACCGGCAAGGTCGAGATCTCCGCCCACAACCACGGGTTCGCCGTCGAGGCGCCGCTCGACGGGCCGTTCGACACCCCGTTCGGCCCGGCCGAGGTCAGCCACGTCAACCTCAACGACCGCTGCGTGGAGGGCCTGCGGCTGCTCGACGGGCGGGCGTTCAGCGTCCAATACCACCCCGAGGCCGCGGCCGGGCCGCACGACGCCGCCTACCTTTTCGACGAGTTCTGTGAGGTCATGAGCCGTGCCCAAGCGTGAGGACATCAGGTCGGTCCTGGTGATCGGCTCCGGGCCGATCGTGATCGGGCAGGCGTGCGAGTTCGACTACTCCGGCACCCAGGCCTGCCGCGTGCTGCGCGCCGAGGGATTCCGCGTGATCCTCGTCAACAGCAACCCGGCGACGATCATGACGGACCCCGAGTTCGCCGACGCCACCTACGTCGAGCCCATCACCTCCGAGTACGTCGAGAAGATCATCGCCAAGGAGCGGCCCGACGCGCTGCTGCCCACCCTGGGCGGGCAGACCGCGCTCAACACCGCGGTCGCCCTGCACGAGTCGGGCGTCCTCGACCGCTACGAGGTCGAGCTGATCGGCGCCGACTTCGACGCCATCCAGGCGGGCGAGAACCGCGAGCGCTTCAAGGAGATCGTCGCCAAGGTCGCCCGCGAGCACGGTCTCAACGCCGAGTCGGCCCGTTCGGTCATCTGCCACTCCATGGACGAGGTCCTGGCCGCCGCGGGCGAGCTCGGCTACCCGCTGGTCGTGCGGCCGTCGTTCACCATGGGCGGCGTCGGCTCCGGGTTCGCCTACGACGAGGAGGGCCTGCGGCGCATCGCCGGGGCCGGGCTCGACGCCTCCCCGACCACCGAGGTGCTCCTGGAGGAGTCGATCCTCGGCTGGAAGGAGTACGAACTGGAGGTCATGCGCGACAAGGCCGACAACGTCGTCATCGTCTGCTCCATCGAGAACATCGACCCGATGGGCGTGCACACCGGCGACAGCGTCACCGTGGCCCCCGCGCTCACGCTGACCGACCGCGAATACCAGAACATGCGCGACGTGGCCATCGCGGTCATCCGCGAGGTCGGCGTCGACACCGGCGGCTGCAACATCCAGTTCGCCGTCGACCCGCGCACCGGCCGCATGATCGTCATCGAGATGAACCCGCGGGTGTCGCGCTCGTCGGCCCTGGCGTCGAAGGCCACCGGCTTCCCGATCGCCAAGATCGCCGCCAAACTGGCCGTCGGCTACACCCTCGACGAGATCCCCAACGACATCACCAAGGAGACCCCGGCCTCCTTCGAGCCGACCCTCGACTACATCGTCGTCAAGGTGCCGCGCTTCGCCTTCGAGAAGTTCCGCGGCGCCGACCGCACGCTCACCACCCACATGAAGTCGGTCGGCGAGGCGATGGCCATCGGCCGGTCCTTCCCCGAGGCGCTGCAGAAGGCGCTGCGGTCGCTGGAGAAGTCAGACTCGTCGTTCTCCTGGGCGCCCGGCGAGGAGCTCGCCAAGGACGAGTTGCTCGCCGCCTGCCGCACCCCGCACGACGGGCGGCTGCGCACCATGCAGCAGGCCATCCGGGCGGGCGCCACCGCCGAGGAACTGTTCGAGGCGACCAGCATCGACCCGTGGTTCCTCGACCAGCTCTTCCTCCTGCACGAGGAGGCCGGCGCCCTCGGCGAGGCCGCCGAGCTCACCCAGGCCGTGCTGGAGCGGGCCAAGCGGCACGGCTTCAGCGACGCGCAGATCGCCGAGATCCGCGGCCTCGACGAGGCCCGCGTGCGTGACCTGCGCCACGCGCTCGGCGTGCGGCCCGTCTACAACACGGTCGACACCTGCGCCGCCGAGTTCGCCGCCAAGACGCCCTACCTCTACTCCACCTACGACGAGGAGACCGAGGTCCCCCTCGGGGAGCGGCCCAAGGTCATCATCCTCGGCTCCGGGCCCAACCGCATCGGCCAGGGCATCGAGTTCGACTACGCCTGCGTGCACGCCTCCTTCGAGCTGTCGCGGGCCGGGTTCGAGACCGTCATGGTCAACTGCAACCCCGAGACCGTCTCGACCGACTACGACACCTCCGACCGGCTCTACTTCGAGCCGCTCACCCTGGAGGACGTCCTGGAGGTCGTGCACGCCGAGCAGCAGACCGGCCCCGTCGCGGGCGTCATCGTGCAGCTCGGCGGGCAGACGCCGCTCGGCCTGGCGCAGGCGCTCAAGGACGCGGGCGTGCCCGTCGTCGGCACCTCGCCCGAGTCGATCCACCTCGCCGAGGAGCGCGGCGCGTTCGGCCGGGTGCTGGCCGAGGCCGGGCTGCCCGCTCCACGCCACGGCACCGCCACCACCGTCGCCGAGGCGCTGGCCGTCGCCCAGGACATCGGCTACCCGGTGCTCGTGCGCCCCTCCTACGTGCTGGGCGGCGCCGGCATGGCGATCGTCTACGACGACGAGACCCTCGCCCGCTACATGGCGGGCCAGGAGGGCGGCCACCCGGTCCTGGTCGACAAGTTCCTCGACGAGGCCATCGAGATCGACGTCGACGCGCTCTACGACGGCACCGAGCTCTACCTGGGCGGCGTCATGGAGCACATCGAGGAGGCCGGCATCCACTCCGGCGACTCGGCGTGCGCGCTGCCGCCCATCACGCTCGGCGGTCACGACATCAAGCGCATCCGCGCCGCCACCGAGGACATCGCCCGCGGCGTCGGCGTGCGCGGGCTGCTCAACGTCCAGTACGCGATGTCGGCCGGCGTCCTGTACGTCCTGGAGGCCAACCCCCGCGCCAGCCGTACCGTGCCGTTCGTGTCCAAGGCGACGGCGGTGCCGCTCGCCAAGGCGGCTGCCCGCGTGATGCTCGGCGCGTCGATCGCCTCGCTGCGCGAGGAGGGCATGCTGCCCGCCACCGGCGACGGCGGCACGCTGCCGCTGGAGGCGTCGATCGCGGTGAAGGAGGCGGTGCTGCCGTTCAACCGGTTCCGCGGCGTCGACATCGTGCTCGGGCCCGAGATGCGCTCGACCGGCGAGGTCATGGGCATCGACGAGTTCTTCGGCATCGCCTTCGCCAAGTCGCAGGCCGGCGCCTACGGCGAGCTGCCCACCAAGGGCCGGGCGTTCGTGTCGGTGGCCAACCGCGACAAGCGGGCCATGATCTTCCCGGTGCGGGCGCTGGCCGACCTCGGCTTCGAGATCCTGGCCACCGAGGGCACGGCCGAGGTGCTGCGCCGCAACGGCGTCCATGCCAAGATCGTGCGCAAGCACAGCGAGGGACCCGGACCCGGAGGTGAGCCGACGGTCGTGCAGTGCATCCTGGACGGCGAGATCGACCTGATCGTCAACACGCCGTTCGGCAGCCCCGGCCAGTCGGGCCCCCGGCTCGACGGCTACGAGATCCGCACCGCCGCGGTGCTGCGCGGCGTCCCGTGCATCACCACGGTCTCAGGACTCGCCGCGGCCGCCGCGGGCATCCAGGCCATCATGCGAGGCGACGTCGGCGTACGGTCTCTCCAGGAGCACGCACGGGCGCTTCGGGGATAGCTCCCGCGGGAGGTGAAGGAGACTGGCCGGCACACCGGTGCAGGTGACGGGCACGGTGCTGACGACGCGCCGGGTCGACGCCTACCATGCGCTGACCGTGGTGGCGCCCGGCATCGCCGAGCGCTACCGTCCCGGCCACTTCGTGTCGGTCGCGGTCGGGGGAGCGCACACGTCGATGATCACCCGGCGCGCACTCACCGTCCACGACGTCAAGCCCGACTACGGCGGCACGGTGGAGCTCGTCTTCACCGTGCGCGGCCCCGGCACCGCCTGGCTGGCCGAGCGCCGCGCCCGCGACACGCTCGACCTGGTCGGGCCGCTGGGGCGGCCGTTCCCGCTGCCGCGCGACCCCGTGCACTGCGTGCTCGTCGGCGCCGAGTACGGCTCGGCCGTGCTGTTCCCGGTGGCCGACGCGCTCATGGAACGCGGCTGCCGGGTGGACTTCCTGCTGGGCGGCGCCAGCGCCGACCGGGTGTTCGGGGCGATGCGGGCCCGCCGGATGGCCGAGACCACCACGCTCACCACCGAGGACGGCTCGCTCGGCCTGCGCGGCAAGGTCGCCGACGCGCTGCCGTCGGTGATCGCGGACACCCGGGCCGACGCCGTCTACGCCTGCGGGCCGATGGAGACGCTGCGGGCGGTCACCGCCGTGGCGATCGAGTTCGACATCCCGGTGCAGGTGGCGGTGGAGGAGTCGATGGCCTGCGGGATCGGGGTGTGCATGACGTGCGTCATCCCGGTCATCGGCGACGACGGGGCGACCAGGATGGTGCGCGCCTGCGCCGAGGGGCCGGTGTTCCGGGGGGAGCGGGTGCGGTTCGAGGACGTCGGGACCATCCCGTTCGACGCCCTCGGCGCGCCCGGGGGCGGTGCTCGCCATGCGGGCTGAGCCGTACCGGCCGTCCGTGACGCGCACCACCCGCACCCCCGCCTCCCCGGTCCCGTACGGCGCCGCGGCGTGTGCGGCGGTGGCGTGACATGGCGGTGGACATGCGGACGTTCCTCGCACACGTGGAGCTCGCCAACCCCATCACCACGGCCGCCGGCTGCGCCGCGTCCGGGCGCGAGCTCGCCCAGTTCTTCGACCTGCACCGGCTGGGCGCGCTGGCCACCCGGTCCATCACCATGGCCCCGCGCGCCGGCCGCCCCACGCCGCGCATGGCCGAGACCCCCTCCGGCATGCTCAACGCCGTCGGCCTGCAGGGCCCCGGCATCGACGCCTTCCTCGAACGCGAGCTGCCCTGGCTGGCCCAGCGCGGCATCAGGACCATCGTCTCCATCGGCGGCGGCACGGTCGCCGAATACTCCGAGCTGGCCCGCAGGCTCGCCGACGCCCCCGGCGTGACCGCGCTGGAGGTCAACCTGTCCTGCCCGAACATCGAGGACCGGGGCCGGGTCTTCGCCCGCGAGGGCAGCGCCGCCGCCGAGGTGATCGCCTCGGTGCGGTCCATCATGCGCTACGACGTGCCGGTCGTCGCCAAGCTCGCCCCCGACGTGGCCGACATCGTCGCCGTGGCCCGCGCCTGCGTGGACGCCGGGGCCGACGCCCTGTCCATGATCAACAATCCGCTCGGCATGGCCATCGACACCGAGGCGCTGCGGCCCTCGCTCGCCGCCGTGACCGGTGGGCTGTCCGGGCCCGCCGTCCTGCCCATCGCCGTACGGTGCGTGTGGCAGGTGCACGCCGCGCTGCCCGGGGTGCCGCTGATCGGCGTCGGCGGCGTCATGACCGGCGCGGACGCCTTCCAGCTCATCCTGGCCGGCGCCTGCGCGGTCGGGGTCGGGACGGCGCTGTTCCACGACCCGTACGCGTGCCTGCGCATCGAGCGCGAGCTCGAGGACCTGCTGCAGACGCGCGGCTTCCAGCGGCTGGCCGACGCCGTCGGCCTGGCCCACCGCCCGCCGGGGAGCGCCCCCCGGCACCTGCTCGTCGACTCCGAGGAGAGCTCCCCGTGACGCCCGCACCCATCGCCGTCGCCCTCGACGCACCCGACCTGGAGACCGCTGCCCGGTGGGCCGGGCTGGTGACCCCGCATGTCAGCACGGTCAAGGTGGGCCTGGAGCTCTACCTGCGCTACGGCCCCGACGTGATCGCCTCCGTACGGGGGGCCAGCGGCGTGCGCGTCTTCCTCGACCTGAAGCTGCACGACATCCCCAACACCGTCGCGGGCGCCGCCAGGGCCGTCGCCCGGCTCCGGCCCGCCATCCTCACCGTGCACGCCACCGGAGGGCCGAAGATGATCAGGGCGGCGGTGGAGGCGGCGCCGCACACGCAGATCGCCTCGGTCACGGTCCTGACGTCGCTCACGGAGGCCGATCTCGGCCGCATCGGCCTCCAGGGGCCCGCCGCCGACGCCGTGCGCCGGCTGGCCGCCATGTCGGTGGAGGCGGGGGCCACGGCGCTCGTCTGCAGCCCCCACGAGGTCGCGGCGGTCCGCGCCGAGGTGGGGCCGGACATCACGCTCATCACGCCGGGGGTCCGGCCGGCGGGGGCCGACACGCAGGACCAGGCGCGCGTGGCCACGCCGGAGCAGGCGCTCGCGGACGGCGCCGACCTGCTGGTCATCGGCAGGCCCATCACCGGCGCCCCGGACCCGGGCGCGGCGGCCGCCTCGATCGCCGCCGCCCTCCGCCGCACCACGTCCTGACCCGACCACCCCGTGCGGAGTCGGTCGCCCGTGCGGGGTCGGCCACCCGTCCTGACCCGACCACCCCGTCCGGAGTCGGTCGCCCGTGCGGGGTCGGCCACCCGTGCGGGGCCGGTCGCTCGTCCTGACCCGACCACCCCGTCCGGGGTAGGTCGCCCGTGCGGGGTCGGCCACCCGTCCGAGGACGGCCACCAGGTCCTCCATGAGCGCCGACGCTGCTTCGGGCTGTCCTGTGGGCCTGGCTCTCTGGACGTCCCCGCGGGCGTCGGCGTCGCCACCCGCCGTCGGTGGACGGGGTGGACCGGCCACGGCCCGAGCACGGCCTTGTGATCGCTCACGCCGGGCCGGTGTGAAGCCCGCCTCCGTGCTGTCAGCGCCCGTACCCCCGTGACGTTCGCGAAGGGGCGGGGCCGGTGCGCGGGCCGGGCCCGCCGCGCTCACCCCACACCGAGCCGCGGCACGCCCGGACGGACGACGGCCGGACCCCCGCCCAAGGTCTCCGCCGCCCGCGCGCGGCGGTCCGACGACAAGATCGCGGACAGCACGCCGGGACGCCCCGCGTACAAGATCAAATCATGGCACAGCCGCCGCCCGGACGCGACTTCGATCATGATGCCACAAGGTTTGGGACGCAGGTGGGAGCGGGGTTTCGGACGGGAGTGATCGGCGGGAATGTGATCATCGTCCCATTCGCCCGGACCTCCGTTCACCCGGCCCGGAACGGGGAAGTGAGGGCGATTCGGTCACCTGACCGTAGTTTTACCTTCACAGAAAGTGATGAAGTTGATTTTGTAGCGGGAGAAACCGCCTTTGACGTTGCTTAGGGGGCGATGACCAGCTAGTTTCCCTTCCCGTCCGAGTACATCGACAGAAATTCGAGGTGACCCGGCGTGGCTCTTCCTCCCCTGACCCCTGAGCAGCGCGCCGCAGCCCTGGAGAAGGCTGCAAAGGCCCGTAAAGAGCGTGCCGAGGTCAAGAACCGGCTCAAGCATGGCGCGGTTTCTCTGGCTGAGGTGCTCAAGGATGGGCAGACCGACGACGTCATCGGCAAGATGAAGGTGTCGGCTCTGCTGGAGTCGCTCCCCGGCGTGGGCAAGGTCCGCGCCAAGCAGTTGATGGAACGGCTCGCCATCGCCGAGTCCCGCCGCGTGCGGGGCCTCGGCGCGAACCAGAGGGCCTCCCTCGAGCGCGAGTTCGGTGGCAACGAGAGCTAATCTCGTAGCCACACGAAGCGCGGGTTCAGCAGGGGGGTAGGAAGTGACCGACAGGTCCCGGTCCGGCGGTGCAAGGGTTCATGAGACGGTCCGTGCCGGGACGAAGGTCGGCGACTTCCTCCCCTCCGAGGGCAGGCGCCTGACGGTCCTGTCGGGACCGTCGGGCGTCGGCAAGTCCACGGTCGTCGCCGAGATCCGGCGGGCGCACCCCGAGGTGTGGCTGTCGGTCTCGGTGACCACCAGGCGACCCCGGCCCGGCGAGACGAACGGGGTCCACTACTTCTTCGTCGACGGCGAGGAGTTCGACCGGCTCGTGGCGGCCGGTGAGCTGCTCGAGTGGGCGGAGTTCGCCGGCAACAGATACGGCACTCCGCGCCGCGCCGTCATGGAGAAGCTCGAAGCGGGCGTGCCCACCCTGCTGGAGATCGACCTCGAAGGCGCCAGGCAGGTGCGGCGCAGCATGCCCGAGGCGCTGCTGGTGTTCCTCGCCCCGCCCTCGTGGGAGGAGCTGGAGAAGCGGCTGCGTGGCCGCGGCACCGAGCCCGAGGACGTCATCGCCCGCCGCCTGGACGCGGGGCGGATCGAGATGGCGGCCGAGAAAGAGTTCGACCTCACCCTGGTCAACACGAACGTCCAAGACGTGTGCCATCGGCTGATAGCCTTGATGACTGACCCTCTGGGGGTCACGACAACCACCAACCGAGAGGTCTGACAATCGTGGCAGGCATTGCCCCGGTCGCGGAGGGCATCACCAACCCGCCGATCGACGCGCTGCTCGACATCGTCGACAGCAAGTACTCCCTGGTGATCATGGGCGCCAAGCGTGCCCGCCAGATCAACGCCTACTACTCCCAGCTCGGCGAGGGCCTGCTGGAGTACGTCGGGCCGCTGGTCGAGACGCATGCCCAGGAGAAGCCGCTGTCCATCGCGCTGCGCGAGGTCTCCGAAGGTCTGCTCAACGCCGAGCCCATCGAAGGCGCGGTCTGACCCCTTCGATGAAGGTCGTCCTTGGCGTCAGCGGGGGCATCGCGGCCTACAAGGCGTGCGAGCTGCTGCGCCTGTTCACCGAGTCCGGGCACGAGGTGCGGGTCGTGCCGACCCGCGACGCCCTGCGGTTCGTGGGCGAGCCCACCTGGGCCGCCCTGTCGGGCCGTCCGGTGACGACCGACGTGTGGGACGACGTGCACGAGGTGCCCCACGTGCGCATCGGCCAGGGCGCCGATCTCGTCGTGGTCGCGCCCGCCACCGCCGACGTGCTGGCCAAGGCCGCCCACGGCCTGGCCGGAGACCTGCTGACCAACACGCTGCTGACCGCCCGGTGCCCCGTGGTGTTCGCTCCCGCGATGCACACCGAGATGTGGCAGCACGCCGCGACCCGGGCCAACGTCGCGACGCTGCGCGAACGCGGCTCCATCGTGCTCGACCCCGCCGTCGGGCGGCTCACCGGCGCCGACACCGGTCCGGGCCGGCTGCCCGACCCCGCCGAGATCTTCCAGGTCTGCCTGCGCGTGCTGAGCGGCCGCCCGCGCGACCTGGCCGGGCGCAAGGTGGTCATCTCCGCCGGCGGCACCCGCGAGGCCATCGACCCGGTCCGCTACATCGGCAACCGCTCCTCCGGCCTGCAGGGCTACGCGCTGGCCCGCACCGCCGCCGCCCGCGGCGCCGAAGTGACCCTGGTCGCCGCCAACGTCGCGCTGCCCGACCCCGCCGGGGCCACGGTCGTCCGCGTGGAGTCCACGGCCGAGCTGCGCGAAGCCGTGCTCACCGCCTCGGGCGGCGCCGACGTGGTCGTGATGGCCGCGGCAGTCGCCGACTTCCGGCCCGCCACCCGTTCCGACTCCAAGATCAAGAAGTCGGACGCCGGCGGGCCCGAGCCCATCCACCTGGTGACCAACCCCGACATCCTGGCCGAGCTGGGCGCGCGCCGCAGCACCCCGTCGCAGGTGATCGTCGGGTTCGCGGCCGAGACCGACGACGTGCTCGCCAACGGCCAGGCCAAGCTCGCCCGCAAGGGCTGCGACCTGCTCGTCGTCAATCAGGTGGGCCCCGGCCTGGCGTTCGGCACCGCCGACAACGCCGCCACCGTCCTCGTCGCCGGCGGCGAGCCGGTCGAGGTGCCGCGCGGTCCCAAGGAGGACGTCGCCGACGCCGTCTGGGACCTCGTCGCCGCCCGCCTCGCCTGACCGGTCACCTCCCGCCGCCCCTCGCCGCGAACACCGGCGTCGCCGGCTGTTGCAGCCCCCCGGATGCCTGCGGATACTGGGCACGAAGGGGGACCAATGCCGGTGAGTTCCGCTGTCAGGGATCGCTGCAGGACGTTGCTGGGCACGCGGGAGGAGATCCGCTACGTCTTCCCCGCCGTCTCGGCCGGCCCGCCCCGAGGGGCCGGCTTCCTCGTCGTGGTGACCGGTGGCGGCATCTCGGTGCTGGCCACCAGGGTGCTGCGCAGCGACAGACCCGTGTCGGTCCACGCGAGCTTCCCGCGCCAGACCAGGCTCGGCCCGATCATCAGGGGCCCCGGGCCGATCATCGAGCTCGGCTCGATGGCGCTGGAGTTCGACGAGGAGTACGCCGCCGTGGTCGCGGCGGCCGACGCGGAGGTCTTCGCGCCCGAGACGCTTCCCCCGGATCCCCTGCCCCACCTGTGAGACCCACAATGTCCGTAGGGTGTGGCGGTTTCGCGATGGACCGCCGGGTAGGGCTAGACTTCGGCGAGGCCCTGGCCTGACCACCAGCCGGAGCCGCACATCCGTCAGCAGCCGCTGCATGAGGAGCCACTGAGTTGTCACGTCGCCTGTTCACCTCCGAGTCGGTCACCGAGGGCCACCCGGACAAGATCGCCGACCAGATCAGTGACGCGATTCTCGACACCATGCTCAAGGACGACCCCAAGAGCCGGGTCGCCGTCGAGACGCTGATCACTACCGGCCAGGTTCACGTCGCAGGCGAGGTGACCACCGAGACCTACGTCGACATTCCGGGCGTCATCCGCGAGAAGATCCTGGAGATCGGCTACGACGCCTCCCACAAGGGCTTCGACGGCGCCTCCTGTGGCGTCTCGGTGTCCATCGGCGCGCAGTCGCCCGACATCGCGCAGGGCGTGGACGACGCCTACGAGCACCGCGTCGGTGGCGACGCCGACGAGCTCGACCGGCAGGGCGCCGGCGACCAGGGCCTGATGTTCGGCTACGCCTGCCGTGACACGCCCGAGCTGATGCCGCTGCCGATCATGCTGGCCCACCGTCTGGCGCAGCGCCTGGCGGACGTCCGCAAGTCCGGCACGGTGCCCTACCTCCGTCCCGACGGCAAGACGCAGGTCACGATCGAGTACGACGGCGACAAGCCCGTCCGCCTCGACACCGTGGTGGTCTCCACCCAGCACGCCGCCGAGATCGACCTGCGCGAGATGCTGACGCCCGACATCAAGGAGCACGTGGTCGACCCGGTGCTCGCGGGCCTCGACCTCGACATCGAGGGCTACCGGCTGCTGGTCAACCCGACCGGCCGCTTCGAGATCGGCGGTCCCATGGGCGACGCCGGCCTCACCGGCCGTAAGATCATCATCGACACCTACGGCGGCATGGCCCGCCACGGTGGCGGCGCCTTCTCCGGCAAGGACCCGTCCAAGGTCGACCGTTCGGCCGCCTACGCCATGCGCTGGGTCGCCAAGAACGTCGTGGCCGCCGGGCTGGCCGATCGCTGTGAGGTCCAGGTCGCCTACGCCATCGGCAAGGCCCAGCCGGTCGGCCTGTTCGTCGAGTGCTTCGGCACCGAGCGGATGCCGGTGGAGAAGATCCAGGACGCGGTGCTGCAGGTGTTCGACCTGCGCCCGGCCGCGATCATCCGCGATCTCGACCTGCTGCGCCCGATCTACTCCGAGACGGCCGCCTACGGTCACTTCGGCCGCGAGGGCTTCTCCTGGGAGTCGACCGACCGTGCCGAGGCGCTGCGTACCGCCGCCGGTCTCTGAGCCTGTCGCCGCAGGATGCCGCACCCCGTCCGGGGCTGCGGCATCCGCGCGTCCGGGCGCTCAGCTCTCCAGGTGCTTCTTGAGCGCCTCGTTCAGGGCCCTGAAGTCGTCCTCGGTGTCCTTGATCATCTTGCCGAGGAACGGAACGAGGATGCCGGAGAAGTCCTCGCTCTGCACGAGACGGGTGCCCGTGCCCGCCGGCGTCAGCTCGAACTCGTGGATGCCGTCGAACACGCCCGGCACGATGAGCCTGCCCTTCCAGCGCAGCGAACGGCCCGGCTCCGCGGTGAGCACCGTCGGCCGGAAGGTCATCGGCTTGCCGTTCTTGGGGAACATGCGCAGCGTGAGCGTGCTGCCCACGATGGCCTGCCCCGAGCCCTCCCTGATGAACGGATTCCACCCGGAGTAGGCGCCGAAGTCGGTGAGCACGGCCCAGACCCGCTCGGGCGCGGCCTGGATGTCGATGGAGGTGCTGATGCGCGGCATGGGGGTCCTGTTCGAGGGGGACGGCTCCGGCCGCCGGGCGGTCGGCCCGAGGCGAGGCGAGGCGAGCCAAGGATACGGCTGCGCGGTCGCATGATTCAAAGCGGCGCCGGTGGCGGGACCTGTGGTCGCCACCTCGGCGAACGCCGGTGCGCGGGCATGGCGTGGTGACGGCTTCTGGTAGACCTAGGGCGTGACCCACCCCGACGACGCCCTCCTGCCGCTCGACGCCGTGCGGCCCGCGGCGGCGCCGTTCAAGGGGGCCCCGGAGCCTGCGCCGGCGCTGCCGGTGGCCCGGGTGGCGGTGGACAACCCCCTGCCCCATCTCGACCGGCCGTTCGACTACCTGGTGCCCGCCTCGATGCACGAGAGCGCCCAGCCGGGAGTGCGGGTGCGGGTGCGCTTCGCGGGCAAGCTGGTCGACGGGTTCCTCCTGGAGCGCGTCGAGCAGAGCGACCATCCCGGCAGGCTCGCGACTCTGGAGCGGGTGACCTCGCCCGAACGGGTGCTGACGCCCGAGATCGCCGGGCTGGCCAGGGCGGTCGCCGACCGCTACGCCGGCACGCTCGCCGACGTGCTGCGCCTGGCCGTGCCCCCGCGCCACGCCAAGGCCGAGGCGGAGACGCCGGCGGCCACCCCCACGGATCATCCCGGCGAGGCCGCGGCGGCGCCCACCGCGGCGGCGCCCACCGCGGCGGCGCACACTGTGACGGCGCACACTGTGACGGCGCACACTGCGACGGCGCCCGGTCATCCGGGAACCGGTCCGGCCGACGAGGGGGTGGCCAGGGAGGCCGCGGCCGAGGGTGAGGGGGCCGATCCCGGGGTGGCCGGCCGGGGAGGCGGCCACACCACGGCCGAGGACGGCGCGGCAGGCCCCGGCGGTCCGGCTCCCGCCGGCGGTCCGCCTGACGCGGGGGAGTGGGGTGCGTACCCGATGGGGGCCTCCTTCCTGGACGCGCTGCGTAACGGCAGGGCGCCCCGCGCCGTCTGGCAGGCGTTGCCCGGTGCCGGAGGGTGGCCCGGGCCGGTGGCCGAGGCGGTGCGGGCGACCCTGGAGGGCGGCAGGGGAGCGGTCGTCGTGGTCCCCGACGGCAAGGACGTGGCGCTGGCCGACGCCGCGCTGACCCGGGTGCTCGGCCCGGGCGCCCACGTGGCGCTCACCGCCGACCTCGGCCCCGCCGAACGCTACCGCCGGTGGCTACGTCTGCTGCGCGGCCAGGTGAAGGCGGTCGTCGGGACCCGGGCCGCGATGTTCGCGCCGGTGGCGGACCTCGGGCTGGTGGCGATCTGGGACGACGGCGACGACCTGCACGCCGAACGCCTCGCGCCCTACCCGCACGCCCGCGAGGTGCTGGCGCTGCGTGCGCACCGGTCCGGGGCGGCCGTGCTCGTCGGCGGCTACACGCGCACCGCCGAGGCCACCCAGCTCATCGCCACCCGCTGGGCGCGGCCCATCGTCGCCGCCCGGCAGACGATCAGGAGCCGGGCGCCGCGCGTGCGGCCCGCCGGAGAGGACGCCGAGCTGGCCAAGGACCAGGCGGCCAGGGCGGCGCGGCTGCCCAGCGTGGCCTGGCGGGCCCTGCGCCAGGGGCTGGAGACCGGCCCGGTGCTCGTCCAGGTGCCCCGGCGCGGCTATCTGCCCGCCGTGGCCTGCCAGCACTGCCGCGCACCGGCCAGGTGCGCGCTCCCGCCCACCCGCTCCGGGGTCCCGTACCCCGGCCACGGGTCCGAAGACCCGCAGGGCACAACACCCGGCGGGGGGAAGGCGCAAGACGCCCGTGGTGCCGCCCTCGTCCCGGCGAGCACGCGCGGCGCTCAAGGGCCGTCGGCCGGTCCGGGGAGTGCGCGCGGCGCTCAAGGTACGGTGCCCGGTGCGGGGGACGCGTCCGGTGCCCGTGGCACGGCGGACGGCGGGGGCGACGGGCCGGGCGCCGCGGTCGGGTCCGGCGGCCGGTACGCCGGGCCGGGCGCCGGCAACGGGCCGGACACGGCCGGCGGGTCCGGCCGGCTCGCCGTGCCCGAGGCGCTTCCCTTCTCGGGGAGGAGAAGCCCTCAGGAGGGTCTGCTCGCGCCCGAGACGCCGCCCAGGAGCGGAAGCCCCCGGGAAGGCCTCGTCGTGCCGGAGGCGGCCGTCCCGGCACCCGGTGGGACGGAGGGGGCCGGGCCGCCGGGAAGCTGCCACGGACCGCTCGCGCTGCGGGCCGGGCACGCGGCCCCCTACTGCCGCTGGTGCGGCCGGGTGGATCCCGGCTGGCGCTGCGCGCGGTGCGGCAGTCCCAGGCTGCGTGCCGTGGTCGTCGGCGCCCGCCGCACCGCCGAGGAACTGGGCCGCGCCTTCCCGTCCGTCCCGGTGCGCACCTCCGGCCGTGACGGCGTGCTCGCCACCGTGCCCGCCACCCGGGCGCTGGTCGTGGCCACGCCGGGAGCCGAGCCGGTGGCCGAGGGCGGGTACGCGGCGGCCGTGCTGCTCGACGGGTGGGCCCTGCTCGGCCGGGCCGACCTGCGGGCGGCCGAGGAGGCGCTGCGCCGCTGGATGAACGCCGCGGCCCTGCTGCGGCCCGCCGCCGAGCTGGTCGTGCTCGCCGACGCCGCGGTGCCCGCCGTACAGGCCCTGCTGCGCTGGGACCCGGTCACCTACGCCGAACGCGAGCTGGCCGACCGCGCCGAGCTGGGCTTCCCGCCCGCCGTGCGGATGGCGACGCTCACCGGCCTGCCCGCCGCGGTCCGGCAGATGCTCGACGAGGCGCGGCTGCCGGCCGCCGCCCAGGTGCTCGGGCCCGTGCCGGTCGACGACGGCGGGCAGGAACGCGCCATGATCCGCGTCCCCCGCGCCGAGGGAGCGGCCCTGGCGGCGGCGCTCAAGGGCGCCGTCGGCGTCCGCACGGCGCGCAAGGCACCCGATGTGGTGAAGGTGAGTGTTGACCCTCTCGACCTGATCTAGCCGAGATCCCCGATTCGCTCATCTGTAAGCCAGCCGTTAGCGTGCCTCTGTGTCGATCGAATGGGTGAACCAGGCCATCGACGACCTGCGTGCTTGGGGCCGGGCGCGGGGCGTCGAGGTGGACGCGGACGAGGTCCGGCTGCTCTGCGACTACGCCAGCGACTACCTGAACGTCGACGAACCGGGCGACTTCACTCCCGAGACCTTCGACGAACTGTTGCTGTCCATCTATCCCCGCAAGGTCATCGCCCCGCCCGAGAGCGCCCCGCAGACCGTGGCCGCCGCGCGTACGCTGGTCGACCACCTGGAGGACACAGGCCAGGTCTGCGGCCGCACCGCGGCCGCCATGCGCGAGCGGATCGCCGACATCGAGCCGCGGCTGCCGGAGGCGCTCGCCGACGAGGCCAACTTCGGCATGGCCAAGAGCCTGTTCAGCTCGATCGGGCCGGAGTCGCTGGAGCAGTCGATCACGATCCCGTCCGGCGAGGTGCCCGATCTGGGGGAGGCACCCTGCGAGTGCCCCGGCTGCTCGCCGCTGCCCGCCGTACGCACCGCCTCGCCCGAGGAGTTGCTGGCCGGCCTCGCGGACGTCCCGCTCTGGGCCGAGCTGCGCGGACCGGGCCCGCACTACGACCTGGTCGCCGACCTGCGCCGGCTCCTCGACGCCGAGCCGCCGGACGAGCAGGGCGGGCCGGACGGGCATGGCGGGCCGGACGAGCCCGGCGGGACGCTGCGCCAGTGGGCCCGGATCGTGGCCCATCTCGTCGAGCACGACACCGGCGGCGCGGTCACCGGCAGCGCCGACACCGACCACGAGCTGTACGACCTGTTCGACATGCTCTACCGGGTCCGCACCCGCGTGCCCATCGCCGTGGTCGGCGAATACCTGGAGGAGGCCGCCGACGGCGGCGAGACCGACGTCACCGCCACGCTCGACCGGCTCGCCTGGTGCGGCCTGGTCGAGGTGACCGGCGACGACGCCGGGCTCACCCCGCTCGCCGTGTGGGCGCTGCGCGAGCACTACCTCACCCTCGGCATCGACGCCCCCCAGGCCCCGGACCTGGCCGAGGCCGACGCCACCGGCCTCATCGAGGGGCTGCTCGACGGCGTGCCGGCCGAGGTGGCCGAGGACGACATCGCCCGCTGGCTCGGCCGCCGTAGCCCGGCCGAGGCCGCCGCCGAGCTGCTCGGCGCCGCCTCGGGCGCGCCCGCCGTGGCCCGCGGCATCGCGGTCACCATCGTCGACCAACTCGGCGTCGAGGCCGAGACCGCGGTGCGCGGCGGCCTCGACGAGCCCGAGCTGCGGCCGCACGCCATCCACTGGCTGGCGGCCCGCGGGCTGCCTGCCCCCTCGCTCACCCAGGAGGAGTTGCTCTGGGTCAGCGTCGACATGCTGGCGCTCGCCCTGCCGGCCGCCGAGGAGGATCCCGACGTCTTCTCGGAGAACATGGCGGCCTCCGGACCGCCCGCCCATCTCATCGAGGAGATGTGGCAGGTCGACCACCCCGACGTGGTCGAGGTCCTGGAGCTGCTGGGACGCTCCCTCGCCGACGCCACCGTCGCCAAGGCCGCGCGCAAGGCCGCCTTCAAAGCCCGCTCCCGGGCCATCAGATGAGTACGCCCCTGTGACCGGTGTGCAGTAAGTTTCGTGGGTGGCCAACAACGTCTACGACCTCGCCGAGCTGCGCAAGCTGATCGATGAGCAGGCCGTGGTGCCCGCCCGGCCGCCGCAGGAGACGCGCGCCGACCATGAGGCGCTGACGTTCCCTCCGGTCCTGCTCGCGCCGGACGCCGAGCTGGCCGCGCAGGTCCCCACCGTGCCGCTGGTCGCCGACGCCATCCGGCTGACGAGCTGGACCGGCAGCCGCGCCGTGACACCCGAGGGGCTGCTCACCGAGCCCGACGCGGCCGCGGCGGCCGCGGAGCTCGGCCTCGACCCCGCGCGGCTGCGCCTGGTGTGGATCGTCGCCGTCAACACCGGCCTGCTCCGGATCATGCGCGGCCAGGCGTCGCGCGGCCCGCTGTCGCTGCGGCTCACGGCCGAGGCCACCCTGGAGTTCTGGGACGGCGTCGTCATGGACGTGCTCGACCGGGCCGACGAGGGGCTGACCGGCTCCGCCGTGGTCGACGAGCACCTCGCCGAGATGCTCGCCACCGTCTACTCCGTGCGCTCCGGCGTCGCCGTCGCCAACCTCGCCCGCGGCATCCTGCAGTCCCACGAGGTCGCCTGCGAGCCCGGCGCCGTCCCGATGCGCCGGCTCGCCGCCTCGCTGCCCGCCGAGCTGCTGGAGGCGCTGTCCCTGCTCGGCTACTGCGGGCTGGTCGAGCAGACCGGCTCCGGCCGCACCGCGCTCACCCCGCTCGGCGTGTGGGCCATCCGCCGTGACCTGCTGCGCGAGGGCCACGACGCGCCCACCACCGCCGAGGTCGAGGTCTTCGCCGACCTGTCGGCCGCCGAGCTGGTCGAGGCCCTGGTGAAGGGCACGGCCAGTCAGAGCGCCGTCGCGGGCTGGCTCGAACGCCGCCCGCCCGAGCAGGCCGCCCGCGACCTCGTCCGGATCGCCGCCGACGGCACCGCCGGCCAGCGGGGAGCGGTCGGCGCCATCCTCGAGGAGCTCGGCCCCGAGGCCGAGGCGCCGTTGCGCGAGGCGCTCGGCCTGCCGCTGACCCGCCGCTACGCCGCGTCCTGGCTGCACATCCGCGACCTCGACGCCCCCGCGCTCAGCGCCGAGGACCACACCTGGCTCGCGGTCGACTCGCTCGCCGCCCTCATGCACCTGTCGGGGCAGGCGGCCGGGCGGCTCGACACCCCGGAGCCCGGCGAGGACCTGATCCGGCTCATCGACGACATGCCGGCCGTCGGCCACCCCGACACGATCGCCGTCCTCGACATGCTCGCCACCGCCCACGACGATCCGGCCGTCGTCAAGGCAGCCCGTAAAGCCGCGATGAAGGCGCGCTCCCTCGCGCACACTAAACTGGGCTGACCCACCGACGAAACGGAGTGACCCTTTGGCGATCCAGTCGATCCGGCTGTTCGGAGACCCGGTGCTGACCACCCCGGCGGCACCGGTCGTCGACTTCGACAAGGAGCTCCGCAAGCTGGTCAAAGACCTCACCGACACGATGATCGACGCGCCGGGGGCCGGCCTGGCCGCCCCGCAGATCGGAGTCGGGCTGCGGGTGTTCACCTACTACGTGGACGACCAGCTCGGCCACCTGATCAACCCCGACCTCGACCTGTCGGCCGAGCTCGACGAGGAGGGCGAGGAGGGCTGCCTGTCCTTCCCCGGCCTGTCGTTCCCGACGCCGCGGGCCATCCGCGCCGTCGCCAAGGGCTTCACCATGCACGGCGAGCCCGTCGTCCTCGAGGGCACCGACCTGATGGCCCGGTGCTTCCAGCACGAGACCGACCACCTCGACGGCATCCTGTTCATCGACCGGATGGACCCCAAGCAGCGCAAGCTCGCCATGAAGGCGATCCGCGAGGCGGAGTGGAGCGGCCTGTCGGCCCCCACGGTGCGGTTCTCGCCGCACGCCACCGGCGGAAAGGCGCTGTGACGATGCGCCTGGTCTTCGCGGGCACACCCGAGACGGCGCTGCCGTCCCTGCGCACCCTGATCGACTCCCCCCGGCACGAGGTCGTCGCGGTCGTCACCCGGCCCGACGCCCAGTCCGGCCGCGGCCGCAAGGTCCACCCCTCGCCGGTGGCCGAGCTGGCGGAGGAGGCGGGGATCGAGGTGCTGCGCCCGGAGAAGGCCGGCGCTCCCGAGTTCCTCGACCGGCTGGCGGAGCTGGCGCCCGACTGCTGCCCCGTGGTCGCCTACGGGGCGCTGCTGCCGCAGGCCACGCTCGACGTGCCCCGGCTCGGCTGGATCAACCTCCACTTCTCGATCCTGCCCGCCTGGCGCGGAGCCGCCCCGGTCCAGCACGCGATCCTGCACGGTGACGAGATCACCGGCGCCTCGACGTTCCAGATCGTCAAGGAGCTCGACGCCGGGCCCGTCTACGGCGTGGTCACCGAGCCGATCCGGCCCGACGACACCAGCGGCACCCTCCTCGACCGGCTCGCCGTCTCCGGCGCCGAGCTGCTGGCCGCCACCCTCGACGGCGTCGCGGACGGCACCCTGGAGGCCCGCCCGCAGCCCCTCGACGGGGTGAGCGTCGCCCCCAAGGTCAACGTGGCCGACGCGCAGGTCGACTGGTCGGCGCCCGCCATGCGCGTCGACCGGCTGGTGCGCGCCTGCACCCCCGGTCCCGGCGCGTGGAGCACCTTCCGCGGGCAGCGGGTCAAGCTGGGCCCGGTCCGCCCCGTGCCGTCCGCCGAGCCGCTCCCGCCCGGGGCGATCGCCGCGGGCAAGGACACCGTCCTGGTCGGCACGGCCACCCACCCCGTCGAGCTGGGCGAGGTCCAGCCGCAGGGCAAGAGACTGATGACCGCGGGCGACTGGGCCCGCGGCGCGCGGGTCGGCGGCGAC
Organism: Nonomuraea muscovyensis; assembly: GCF_014207745.1. Classification (NCBI taxonomy): domain Bacteria; kingdom Bacillati; phylum Actinomycetota; class Actinomycetes; order Streptosporangiales; family Streptosporangiaceae; genus Nonomuraea; species Nonomuraea muscovyensis. The sequence continues at coordinate 561,976 of NZ_JACHJB010000001.1, read as the reverse complement.
GACCGGTTCGCCTGACCACCCCGGGCCCGGGCCGGCCCGCCGGCCGGACGCCGGGCGGCGGTGACCCGGCCGAGCGCGGCCCGGGTGTGCGGGCAGGGTTGTACGGGCAGGGCGACCCCGGCAGGGCCGGGATGGACGAGCGCGGCTTCCGACGGGGCGGCGCGAACGAGAACACGAGCGAGAGCCGGAGACGATGAAGACACGGGGAGGCCGGGGGCCCGCGGGCCGCGGCGGCGGGCAGCCGGGCAGGCCCCGCAGACCGGCGCGCGACCAGGCACGCAACGCCGCCTTCGACATCATGCGGGCCGTCGACGAGCGCGACGCGTACGCCAACCTGCTCGCCCCCCGGCTGCTGCGCGAACGCGGCCTCAAGGGGCGCGACGCGGCGCTGGCGACCGAGCTGGCCTACGGCACCCTGCGCGGGCTCGGCACCTACGACGCCGTCATCGAGCTGTGCAGCGACCGCCGGCCCGACCCCGACGTGCTCGACGCGCTGCGCCTGGGCGCCCACCAGCTGCTCAGGATGCGCGTGCCGCCGCACGCCGCCGTCGGCACCACCGTCGACCTGGTGCGCCTGCGGATCGGCGCGGGCGCCGCCAAGTTCGTCAACGCGGTCCTGCGCAAGATCGCCTCCAGGACGCTCGACGAGTGGATCCCCATCGTGGCCCCCGACCCCGCCGACGACCTGTCGGGCCACCTGGCGGTCGCCCACAGCCATCCCCGCTGGATCGTCAGCGCCTTCCGCGACGCCCTCGGCGGCGGCATGGAGGAGACCGCCGAGCTGCTCGCCGCCGACAACGAACGCCCTCTCGTCACGCTGGTGGCCCGGCCGGGCCGCGCCTCGGTGGCGGAGCTGGCCGACGCCGGCGCCGAGTCGGGCCGGTTCTCCCCGTACGCCGCCTACCTGCCGGAGGGCGACCCCGGCCGCATCCCCGCGGTCGCCGAGACCCGCGCCGCCGTCCAGGACGAGGCCAGCCAGCTCGTGGCGCTCGCCCTGACCCGCGTGCCGCTGGACGGGCGCGACGAGCTGTGGCTCGACATGTGCGCCGGACCGGGCGGCAAGGCCGGACTCCTCGATGCCATCGCCGTCCACGGCGACCTCGCCGCCCTCCAGACCCGGCAGGAGCCCGGAGCCGCCGGCGCCGGTCCTGCCGCGCCCGCCGGGCCCGGCGACGCGGGGGAGCGGCCGGAGCCGTTCCGGGGCGGGGCCCGGCTGGTGGCGTCCGACGTGCAGCACCACCGGGCCCGGCTGGTCCGGCAGACCACGACGGACGCCGCCGTGATCACGGCCGACGGCACGGCGCCGGCGTGGCGGCCGGGCACGTTCGACCGGGTCATGCTCGACGCCCCCTGCACCGGCCTCGGCGCGCTGCGCCGCCGGCCGGAGGCGCGCTGGCGGCGCGATCCGGGCGGCGTCGCCGAGCTGGGCCGCCTGCAGCGCCACCTGCTCGACGCGGCCCTCGACGCCGTGCGCCCCGGCGGCGTCGTCGCGTACGTGACGTGCTCGCCGCACCTGGCCGAGACCAGGGTCGTGGTGGGGGACGTGACGGCCGCGCGGGGCGACGTGGACCCGCTCGACGCCCGCCACTACCTGCCCGAGGTCGACGGGCTGGGCGACGGCCCCTACGCGCAGTTCTGGCCGCACCGCCACGGCACCGACGCGATGTTCCTGGCCCTGCTGCGCAAGCGCGCGTAGGGACGTACAGGCGACCGGGGGCGCTCGCGGTGCGTCCGGAGCTCTCCACCGCCACCGTACGCGCCTGACCTGGCGGAAAGGCCGCGAAGTGCCTCAGGTCTTGTCGTGGGCCACGGTGCCGTGGTCGTCCGCGCTTCCCGGTGAGGTCATCGGCGGCCGGCGAAGAACGCGCGGATGTCGTCGGCGAGGAGCTGCGGCTCCTCCTGCGCGGCATGGTGTCCGCCTTTGTCGTAGGTGTTCCAGTGCATGATGGCGCTGTGGTCGCGTTCGGCGAGTGGACGGATGGAAGGGAAGAAGTCGTCTGCGAAGCGGGCCAGGCCCAGGGGGACCGTCGACGGTCCGGCGGGCGGCCGGTTGCCGTGATAGCCGATCAGGGCGGAGCTGCCGGCGGTGTCGGTCAACCAGTGGATGGCGGCGTTGGTGATGATGTAGTCGTCGCTCACCGCTTCGCTGAAGAGCTGCAGGTTCCAGGCCAGTTGGCCGGCAGGGGAGTCGGCGAGCGCGTGCGCGAGGGTCTGCGGCTGGGTGGAGTGGAGGGTGAGGTAGGCGCCCCGGTTGGCCATGAAGGCTTCCAGGGCGGCCAGTTTCGCCAGGTCGTCCGGTCCCAGTGTGGCGCGCTCCGCCGGATCGCCGGAGGGCAGCGAGAAGATCTGGGTGACGTGCACCCCGACGACGCGGTGCGGATCCAGGCGTCCGAGCTCGATGGAGATCAGGGAGCCGACGTCGTTGCCGTGAGCGCCGTAACGCTCGTAGCCGAGCCGGCGCATCAGCTCTGCCCACGCCGCGGCGACGCGGCGGCGGTTCCAGCCCGGCTCTCGCGGTGGGCCGGAGAACCCGAAGCCGGGCACCGAGGGGATGACGAGATGGAAGGCGTCGCTCAGCCGCTCGATCAGTGGCAGGTACTCTGCTACCGACATGGGCCAGCCGTGGGTGAGGATGAGCGGCAGGGCGTCCGGCCGGGCGCAACGGATGTGCAGGAAGTGCACGTCGAGCCCGTCGACTTTGGTGATGAACTGCGGATGGGCATTGATCCGCCGTTCCCAGGCGCGCCAGTCGTAGCCGTCGCGCCAGTACTCGACCAGGTGCCGGACGCGGTCGACGGGCACGCCGAGCCCGTGGCCGGGCAGCGGGTGGGTGAAGCGGGTCGCGGCCAGGCGGGCGGCAAGGTCGTCCAGGCTCTCTTGCGGGATCTCCACGCGGTACGGCCGCATCATGACCGGGCCACCTCGTCCAGCAGCCGGGCCAGCGACTCCGGTTCGGTGATCATCGGCCAGTGTCCGGCATCCAGCGTGATCACGTCGAGGTCCGGCAGGCGCGGCGGGCCGCCCGGGTCGGCCGCGCAGGCGATGTAGGTGCGGGGCAGCCTCTGCGCCGCGCCGAGATCGGCCGGTGCCGGATCCCGGTAGGTGCCGATCGGCTGGCCGACGCCACGCGCCCGCAGCCAAGCCCGGTCCTTGGGGGTGAGCCCGTGCTCGCCGAAGCCGGCGTCGATGATCTCGTCGCTCATCACCGGGATCCGCCCGTCCCGGACGGTTTCCATGATCGCCTCGACGACGGGCGCTGGAGTGAGGTCGAACAGGCTCTTGCCCGGCTCGGGCAGGAGCGCGGCGAGGTAGACCACGCGGGCGATCCGTCCAGGAATCGTGGTGGCGGCGATCGTGGCCGGGGCTCCGCCGTAGGAGTGCGCCACGAGCACCACCTCGCGCAGTCCGGCGTACTCGATCGCGGCCGTGATGTCCCGGGCATGCGTGGTGAGCGTCGTGTCCGCCGAGCCCAGATGCGCGCGGTCGCCGAAACCGGTGAGCGTCAGCGGATGCACCTGCTGGCCGTACGCGGTCAGCAGCGGCGTGACGCGCTCCCAGGCCCATGCGCCGAGGAACGAACCGCCGACTAGAACGATGGTCGACACCGGGTCGACTCCCTTCGATCGATCTCCTACCGGCGCAAGGCTAGGGAGGATTGTGGACGCTTTCTGCCCTCATTAGGATCGCGACCGTGTCCCGTCCCGCGACCCGTGTCCTGGCACTGCTGGAGATCCTGCAAGACCGCGGCCTGGTGCCCGCCGACGAACTGGCCCGGCGCCTGGACGTCGACGCCCGCGCCGTCCGCCGCTACATCATCGCCCTGCGCGACATGGACATCCCCGTCGAGTCCGTCCGCGGACGCTACGGCGGCTACCGGCTGGCCCGCGGCGTGCGCCTGCCGCCCCTGATGTTCGCCGACGACGAAGCGGTCGCCGTCGCGGCCGCGCTGGCCACCGGCAAGCAGCACGAACAGGTGGGAGAGCCCGGCCCCTCCGACCGGGCGCTGGTCAAACTCAACCGCGTCCTGCCCGCGCCGCTGCGCCGGCGCGTCACCGCGTTGATCGCCGCCACCTCGGCGACGGCAGGCCCGCTGACCCCCGAACCACACCTGGCGCTGACGCTGGCCGCGGCCGTCCACGCGCGGCACACCGTCCGGATCGAGCACACCCGTGGCGCACGCGAGGTGGACCCGTACGGGCTCGTCGTGCACGCACGCCGCTGGTACCTGGTCGGACACGACCATCTCCGCGCCGCCATCCGCATGTACCGCCTGGACAGGATCGGCGACGCCGCCGAAGTGCCCGGGACATTCACCCCGCCCGAGGGTTTCGACCCCGTCACCCACGTCCTGCACGCCTTGACGCTCGGTGCCTGGACCCACCGCACCGAGGTATGGCTCGACGCCGATCTGGAGATCGCCCGCGACCACCTGCCGGTCACCTTCGGCGACCTGTATCCCTGCCCCGGCGGCGGTGTGCTCATGGTCGGCGGAGCAGAAGACCTGCCCGCCATGGCGCGCATCCTCACCGGCCTGCCCTGGCCTTTTACCGTGAGAAGTCCGCCCGCCCTGGTCGCGGCGCTCGCTGAGCACGTCGCCGCCCTCACCCGAGCCGTCGCCCGCTCCCAACCCGCATCGTGATCATCCCTGAGGTCGTGCCTGGCTTGACGTTCCGTCCGGGACGACGGCCCTGGTGTGACGGATCACGTGGCTGACTAGACTCGGCTCATCATGGCCGTACAGATCTCGCCCAGCATCCTCTCCGCCGACTTCGCGCGGCTCGCCGACGAGGCCGCCGCGGTGCCCAACGCCGACTGGCTGCACGTCGACGTCATGGACTACCACTTCGTGCCCAACCTCACACTCGGGCTGCCCGTGGTCGAGTCCCTGCACAAGGCCACGTCGCTGCCGCTCGACTGCCACCTCATGATCGCCGACCCCGACCGCTGGGCGCCCGCCTACGCCGAGGCGGGAGCGGGCAGCGTCACCATCCACGCCGAGGCGACCCGTGCGCCGGTGCGCACGCTGCGCCAGATCCGCTCCCTCGGCGCCCGCGCCGCGCTGGCGCTCAACCCCGGCACGGCCGTCGAGCCGTACGAGGGGCTGCTCGGCGAGGTCGACATGCTGTTGCTCATGACGGTCGAGCCGGGGTTCGGCGGGCAGAAGTTCCTCGACATGGTGCTGCCCAAGATCCGCACCGCCCGTTCGCTCGTCCGGCGGCACGGCGGCCAGGTCTGGATCCAGGTGGACGGCGGCGTCGACACCACCACCATCGAGCGCTGCGCCGAGGCGGGGGCCGACGTGTTCGTGGCGGGCAGCGCCGTCTACGGCGCCGACGACCCCGCCGCGGCCGTGGACGCCCTGCGCGCCCAGGCCGCCGCCGCCACCGGCTGAGCTCCTGCGCCGGAGGACAGGGCGGCTGTCCTCCGGTCCTGATGGAACGCTCCATCGCCCGGTGCGTCCGGAACGAGCCCAGACGGGCATCCGGACGGGCCGGGCCTTTTGGTGCCCTATTTTGGATCTTTGCTGCCTGTAATACCCACTGTCCGAAAAGGGGGAAACCAGGGCGGATCACCAGATTTTCGCGAGTTTAGCTTGACCGTTGCGCCGTAATTCGGGGGGCCGGATCATCATGATCGCCATCAACTCGGCCGAGAGGCCGGAGAGGAGACACCATGATCGGTCTCGTTGATCGCTTGCTGGCACGGGTCGCCCACAAGGCGACCGTGGAGGCGGGCTGCAGCAACTACTACTACTGCTCCGGCGGGGTCAAGTACCTGCGCCAGTGCTGCCTGAACGAGGGCTGCACCACGGTCAGGGTCGGCACCTGCTGACACGCTTGAAATAGCTTCACGCGGGCGGCGGGCAGCCGCCGCCCGCACGGCGGGGGAGGAGCGTGGATGGAGCACGTGCGGATCGGTTGCGCCTGCCTGGTCGGCCTGGTCTTCGCGTTCACGGCGGTGTCGAAGCTGCGGGACTTCGGCGGCTTCGCGCGCTCGCTGCCCGAACTCGTTCCGGTAGGCCACGCCCTCGTCCGCCCGCTCGCGGCCGCGGTGGTCGCACTGGAGGTGCTGGTGCCGGTCCTCGTCGCCGTGCCGGCCGCCATGCCGTACGGCCTCGGGGTCGCCCTCACTCTGCTGGCGGCGTTCACCGCGGCGATCGCCGTGGCGCTGGCCCGGGGACGCAAGGCTCCCTGCCGCTGCTTCGGCGTGTCCGCCGCTCCGCTCGGCGCCCGCCATCTGGTCCGCAACGGCCTGCTCGGCCTCGCCACGGTGCTGGCCCTCCTGCTGCCGGGCGGCCAGGGTGCGACCGGCGGAACGGTCGTGGCGGCCGGCGCGGCACTGATCGGGGCGATTCTGATCGCCTCCTACGACGACATCGTCGATCTCTTCGCGAGGAACTCCTGATGCCCTACCTGACCGCCGCCGTCGTGCTCGTCGCGCTGCTGAGCGGGTTCAACCTCCTGCTCACCCTCGGCCTCATCCGCCGGCTTCGCCAGGTGGAGGGGGCTGCGGGCGCCGGGCACTCCGGACCTCCCCTCGCCCTGCGGCCAGGCTCGTCCACCGGCGAGTTCACCGCCGTGACGCTCGACGGCGAGACGGTGTCCCATGAATCGGTCACCGGCCTGGTCGGCTTCTTCTCCGCCGGCTGCGAACCCTGCCACAAGCTGCTTCCCCGCTTCGCCGAGCACGCCCGCGTCCTCGGCCGGGAGAGCGCGCTGGCGGTGGTCGCCGGCGACGACCCGCAGGCCGTCGAGGCGCTGGCGCCGGTGGCCCGGGTGGTCGTGGAGGACTACGACGGCCCGGTGGCCGGCGCCTTCCAGAACACCTGGACCCCCGCGGTCTACCTGCTCGGCGACGACCGCCGTGTCGTCGCCGCCGGTGGCCGCATGGAGGACGTCTTCGCCGCCGCACCGCGGGCATGAGCGCCATTCCCGGGCCCGCCCGGCGGACCGGGACGCGGGAACTGGCCGCAGCCGCCGCGGAGGCCATGTCACTGACCTGGCGGTCAGCCCCGGGAGGGCTGGTCGCCTACGTCTTCCTCACCCTTGCCGAGGCGGCGGCGCCGATCGCCACCGCCTGGCTCACCAAGACGGTCCTCGACCGGCTGGCGACTCCCCACGGTGAGGTGGCGGGACTCGCCCTGGGTCTGGCCGCCGCCGGCCTGGCCGCCGCCGGGCTCCCGGGCATCGGCCGCTACCTGCGCGCCCAGACCGCCCGCCTGGCGCGGGCCGACGCCACCGACCGGCTGTTCGCGGCGGCCGAGGGACAGGTCGGGCTGCGGCGCTTCGAGGACCCGGTGTACCTGGACCGGCTGCGTCTGGCGCAGGAGGGAGCGGGCACCACCGGGGACCTGGTCAACGCGGTCTGCGGCACGCTGCAGGGATCGCTGTCGCTTCTGGGCTTCGTCGGCTCGCTGCTGATCCTCAGCCCCGCGATGACCACGCTGGTGCTCCTGGCCGCCGTCCCGGCGCTCGTCGCCCAACTCCTGCTGTCGCGCCGGCGGGCCGCCGTGCAGTGGGAGACCGAGCCGATCCACCGCCGGGAGTTCTTCTACAGCAGGCTCCTCACCGGCGTCCAGGCCGCCACGGAGATCCGGCTGTTCGGCATCGGCGCGTTCCTGCGCGTCCGGATGATGGCCGAGCGGCACCAGGCCGACGCCGCCGAGAAGCGGCTGGACCGGCGGGAGCTGGCGACCCACGGCGGCCTGACCGTGTTGAGCGCGGCCGTGGCCGGAGCCGGGCTCTGGTGGGCGATCACGGGAGCCCGGGCGGGCTCGCTCAGCGTCGGCGACGTCGCCATGTTCGTGGCCGCCGTCGGCGGGGTGCAGGCGGCACTCGACACGCTGGTCTCCTCCGCGGCGTCGGCCCACCAGCGACTGCTCGTCTTCTCGCACTACGTCGCCGTGATCCGGACAGCTCCCGACCTGCCCGCGGTCGAGGGGGGCGAGGCTCCGGCGCTGCGCCGGGGCATCGAGCTGCGCGATGTCTGGTTCCGCTACAGCGACGACCACCCATGGGTCCTGCGCGGGGTCGACCTGACGATCCGGCACGGCCGATCGGTCGCCCTCGTGGGCCTGAACGGCGCCGGCAAGAGCACCCTGATCAAGCTGCTGTGCCGGATGTACGACCCGACCCGGGGCCGGATCCTGTGGGACGGCGTGGACCTGCGCGACATCCCCCCGGCGGCCCTGCGCGAGCGGATCAGCGCGGTGTTCCAGGACCACATGAACTTCGACATGACCGCCACCGAGAACATCGGGCTCGGCGACCTGTCCGCCCTGGACGACTCCGCCAGGATCACACAGGCGGCTGTCCGGGCGGGCGTGCACGACACCCTCGCCGGGCTGCCGCGCGGCTACGGCACGCTGCTCACCCGCATGTTCTTCTCCGAGGCGGACAAGGGCGACCCGGAGACCGGCGTGGTCCTGTCCGGCGGGCAGTGGCAGCGCCTCGCGCTGGCCAGGGCGCTGGTGCGCGACGGCAGGGATCTGATGATCCTCGACGAGCCCAGCTCCGGTCTGGACCCGGAGGCGGAGCACGAGGTGCACACCAGGATCAGGGAATACCGGGCGGGCCGTACCAGCCTGTTGATCTCGCACCGGCTCAGCGCCGTGCGGGAGGCCGACCTCGTGGCCGTGCTGCACGAGGGGCGGATCGCCGAGTCGGGCCCGCACGAGGCGCTGCTGGCCGCCGACGGTCACTACGCCCGCCTGTTCCGGCTCCAGGCCGCCGGGTACCAGGAGGCGCGGTGAAGAGGCGCGTGTGGCTCGTGCCGGCGGGCGGTGTGCTGGCCGCGGCGCTCTCGCTGTGGTGGGTCCGTCGAAGCTACCTGGTCGCCACGGTGGACGGCCCGAGCATGCAGCCCGCGCTGCGGCCCGGGGACAGGCTTCTCGTCCGCAGGACCGGCCGGGTCCGCGCCGGCCAGATCGTGGTCGTCAAGATCACGGATCCTCCGGCGCAGGACGGGCTCCCGCCGGAGGTCGAACCGGGCCGTGAGGGGGAGGTGCCGGAGAAGCCGGACCATCCCGGCTGGCGCCTGCTCGTCAAGCGGGCGGTCGCCGTGCCCGGCGACCCCGTGCCCAGGCAGGACTTCCCGGCGCTGCGCGACGTGCCCGACCGGGTGGTGCCCCGAGGCGCGCTGGTCGTGCGGGGCGACAACTCCGCATCCAGCTGGGACTCCCGTGACTTCGGATTCGTCCGGGGTGACGAGCTGGTCGGCGTCATGGTGCGCCGCATGCCGGCGCGCTGACCGGGTGGGGGCACCTGGACATGAACCCCGCCCCGGATGGGTAATCAGGTACTTATGACGGACCACGGGATCTTCGGCCCCGGCTCGGTGACCTGGCGCGTCATGGGAGAGCCGATCCTCCTGGTCGGTGGCCTGCGTGCGCTTCTCATGCAGGGCCTGCACCCCCGGGCCATGCGCGGTGTGCTGCAGAACTCCGCCCTGATGGACTCCGGCGAGGCGTGGTCGCGGTTCGTGCGGACCACCGAGTTCGTCCGCGTCCGGACCTACGGCACCCAAGCCGAGGTGGAGCGCGCCGGCCGCCGCGTCCGCAAGATCCACGCCACGCTGACCGCCCATGACCCCGACACCGGCGAGGACTTCCGCCTCGACGAGCCCGACGCGCTGCTGTGGGTGCACATCGGCGAGGTCGACTCCTACCTGTCGGTCGCCCGCCGCAGCGGCGTCCGGCTGACCGACGCCGAGGCCGACACGTTCGTCGCCGAGCAACGGCGCGCCGCGGAGGTGGTCGGCCTCGACCCGGCCGGGGTTCCCGGCACGGTGGGGGAGATGCGCGACTACATCGAGGCCCAGCGGCCCGTCCTGCGCTTCGTCCCCGAGGCGGCCCATCCGCTGCGCCAGTCGCTGAACGCGCCGCTGCCGCTGATCCTGACGCCGCTCAAGCCGGCGGTGCCGGCGATCACGCTGCTCGCGTTCGCCACGCTGCCGCGCTGGGCCAGACGGCTGTACGGGCTGCCCGCCACCCCGGTCGGCGACCTGTGGGCGACCGCGACCCTGCGGGCGCTGCACACCGGCATCGGGCTGGTCCCGGCCCAGGTCCGCTATTCGCCGGCGGCCCGTGAGGCCCGCCGCATCACCGCCGCCTGACCATTTGACCAAGCGGCCGCTTGGGTGCCATGGTGGGGGTCGCTGGCATGTGCCTTTACGGACATGGCAGACTGGTAGGCGAACAGAGCTAGCGTGCTCCGGGGTCGGTGAAATTCCGAACCGGCGGTGACAGTCCGCGACCCGGCCGATGCCATCGGCCGGTTGATCCGGTGAAATTCCGGGACCGACGGTGAAAGTCCGGATGGGAGGAAGCGCGCGGGTGTCCGGCGTCGGCCGGGCGCCTCTGTGACGCGTACGCGCGCGTCGTACCATCCCCGGGGCCCGTCATCGCTCGAAGCCGATGGCGACGAGGAGGCCCGGGGTGGAGACACCCGCCGCAGGACAGCCGGCCGGCACCGCGCCCGCGACGCGCGCCCAGCCCGAGACACCCGAGACGCGCAAGACGGCCGACGTGCGGTCCGTGACGTCCGTGGGTGGCGTTGGCGCGGGTGAGAGGGATGCCGCGTACATGGCGCGGGCCGTCGAGCTGGCCGCGCTCGGGCAGGGCACCACCAGCCCCAACCCCGTCGTGGGCTGCGTCGTGCTCGACGCGGCCGGGCGGGTGGCCGGGGAGGGCTTCCACGCCTACGCCGGAGGCCCGCACGCCGAGGTCGCCGCGCTGCGGCAGGCCGGAGAGCGGGCGCGCGGCGGCACCGCCTACGTGACGCTGGAGCCGTGCGACCACACCGGACGCACCGGCCCCTGCAGCCTGGCGCTGCTAGACGCCGGCGTCGCCCGCGTGGTGATCGCCGTGCCCGACCCGAACCCCGAGGCCGCAGGGGGCGCCGAGCGGTTGCGCGCGCACGGGGTCGCCGTGGAGACGGGCGTCCTCGCCGCCGAGGCCGAGCGCGTCAACGCCGAATGGCTCACCTTCGCCCGGCTCGGCAGGCCGCACGTGACCTGGAAGTTCGCCGCCACCCTGGACGGCCGGTCGGCCGCCGCCGACGGCACCAGCCAGTGGATCACCTCGCCCGAGGCCCGCGCCGACGTGCACCGGCTGCGGGCCCGAGCCGACGCCGTGATGGCGGGCATCGGGACCGTCCTGGCCGACGACCCCCGCCTCACCGCCCGCCCCGCCCCGGCCGCCCACCCCTCCGCCGAGCCCGCCGCTGTGCCCGCCGCTGTGCCCGCCACCGAGCCCGCCACCGAGCCCGCCCCAGTGCCCTTCGCCGAGCCCGCCCCAGTGCTCTCCGCCGTGCCCGCCACGGAGCCGGGCGCCCGCCCGGCCGCCGCTCCGGCTGCCGTGCTGCGGGTCGTGGTGGACTCCGGTGCCAGGACGCCGCCCACCGCCAGGGTCCTGGACGGCGAGGCCCCGACCCTGATCGCGGTCGCCGCCGACTCCGGGCCCGCCGACTCCGGGGCCGCCGGCATCGCGGGCCGTCCCGGGGTGGAGCTGCTGCGCGTCCCCCGCGACCCCCGTGGCGGCCTGGACCTGTGCGTCCTGCTGGGCGAGCTGGCCCGCCGCGACGTCGTCAGCGTGTTCCTCGAAGGCGGCCCGACCCTGGCCGGCTCGTTCCTGGCGCAGGGTCTCATCGACCGGGTCGTCGCCTACGTGGCCCCCGCGCTCCTCGGCTCCGGCGCCGCCGCGCTCGGCGAGGCCGGCGTCGCCACCATCGCCGGTGCCCACCGGCTCGCCTTCGACGACGTCCGCCTGGTCGGCCCGGACCTGCGCCTGACCGCCCGCCCCCTGCCGGCCCGCGGCCCGTCCCGCCCCGGCCCGTCCCCCTCCAACCCGCCCCACCCCAGCGAGGAAGTGTGATGTTCACCGGAATCATCGAGGAAAAAGGCCAGGTCGTCGCGATCGAGCCGGCCGGAGACTCCGCGCGGATGTCCGTGCGCGGCCCGCTCGTCACCTCGGACGCCGCCCACGGAGACTCCATCGCCGTCAACGGCGTCTGCCTGACCGTCGTGGACGTCGACGGCGACGTGTTCACGGTGGACGTGATCAGGGAGTCGCTCGACCGCAGCTCTCTCGGCGCGCTCCAGGCGGGCTCGCCGGTGAACCTGGAGCGGGCCGTACGCGCCGACCAGCGGCTCGGCGGCCACATCGTGCAGGGGCACGTCGACGGCACCGCCGTGGTGCTGTCGCGCGAGAGCGGCGAACGCTGGGACGACCTGCGCTTCTCGCTGCCGCCCGCCCTCGCCCGGTACGTGGCCGAGAAGGGCTCGATCGCGATCGACGGAATCAGTTTGACGGTCACGACGGTTGACGACGACAGCTTCGGCGTGAGCCTCATCCCCACCACGCTGCAGCTGACCACGATGGGCGGGCGCCAGGTCGGCGACGTCGTCAACATCGAGGTCGACGTGATCGCGAAGTATGTCGAGAGGTTGGTGGTCAGGCAGTGAACTGGGCCGATGCCGGATTCAACGTGTTCGGCACCCACGTGCTCTGGACGGACCTGATCGGCAACATCGCCGCCCTGTCCACCGTCCTGCTGGCGATGCGCAGGTCCATCTGGACCTGGCCGGTGCAGTTCACCGGTTCGGTGCTGCTGTTCGTCGCCTCCGTCAACGCCGGTCTCACCGGCAACGCGCTCAAGCAGGTCATGTTCGGCGTGCTCGCGGTCTACGGCTGGTGGGCCTGGCGACGCGGCACCGAGGGCGGCGCCCGGCTCGCCGTGCGGCCCGCGCAGTCGTGGGAGCGGGCCGCGCTGGTCGGCGCCATGCTGGCCGGGACGGTTCTGGTCGGCCTGCTGTTCTACGTCACGAAGTGGTCGTGGGGCGCGGAGGTGCCGCTGCCCAAGGGCGCCTTCCTGGTGGCGGCCGATGCCTACATCTTCGTCGGCAGCGCCGCCGCCACCTGGGCCCAGGGCCGGGCGCTGGTCGACTTCTGGGTCGTCTGGGTGGCCGTCGACCTCGTCGGCGTGCCGCTGGCGTTCAGCTCGGGGCTGGTCGTGTCGGGCGCCGTGTACGGCGTGTTCTTCGTGCTCGTCGTCGTCGGGTTCGTCAAGTGGCTCAAGGAGTACCGTTCCCGGCAGGACGTGCCCGGCTCGCTGGCGGTGGCGTCGTGACCGAGATCAGGTTCGACGCGGTCGAGCGGGCCATCGCCGACATCCGCGCCGGCCGGCCCGTGGTGGTGGTCGACGACGCCGACCGCGAGAACGAGGGCGACATCATCTTCGCCGCCTCCAGGGCCACTCCCGAGCTGCTGACGTTCACCATCAGGCACACCAGCGGCGTCATCTGCGTGCCCATGGTGGGCGAGGAGCTCGACCGGCTGGGCCTGCCGCTCATGGTCTTCGAGAACAAGGAGCGCATGCGCACGGCGTACACGATCAGCGTGGACGCCCGCGACGGCGTCACCACGGGCATCTCGGCCGCCGACCGTGCCCGGACGATCCGCGCGCTCGCCGACTCCGCCACCGAGCCGAACGAGCTGGTACGGCCCGGCCACATCTTCCCGCTGCGCTACCACGACGGCGGCGTGCTGGCCCGGCGCGGTCACACCGAGGCGGCCGTCGACCTGGCGCGGCTCGCCGGCCTGTCGCCCGCCGGTGTGCTGGCCGAGGTCGTCAACGACGACGGGACCATGGCCCGGCTCCCGGAGCTGCGGGCCTTCGCCGACGAGCACGACCTGGCGCTCATCTCCATCGAGCAGCTCGTCGAGCACCGCCGCCGTACCGAGAGCATGGTCACCCGGGTCGCCGAGACGAACGTGCCCACCGTGTACGGCACCTGGCGGGCCTACGGCTACGCCAGCGCGCTCGACGGCGGCGAGCACGTCGCCCTCGTCTACGGCGACCTCACCGGCGGCGAGAACGTCCTCGTCCGCGCCCACTCCGAGTGCCTGACCGGCGACGTGTTCGGCTCGCTGCGCTGCGACTGCGGCCCCCAGCTCGACCACGCGATGGCCGCGATCGCCGAGGAGGGCCGCGGCGTGGTCGTCTACCTGCGCGGCCACGAGGGACGCGGCATCGGCCTGCTGGCCAAGCTGAGGGCGTACAGCCTGCAGGACAGCGGCAGCGACACCGTCGAGGCCAACCTGGAGCTCGGACTGCCCGTCGACGCGCGGGAGTTCTCCAACGCCGGGCAGATCCTGGCCGACCTCGGCGTCAAGTCGGTGCGGCTGCTCACCAACAACCCGGCCAAGCTGAGGGGCATGGACGGCTACGGCATCAAGGTCCTCGGCCGCGAGCCCATGCCCGTCGCCATGAACCCCCACAACGAGCGTTACCTCAAGGCCAAGCGCGACCGGCTCGGCCACGACATCTCGGAGGCCTCATGAGCGCGGAGGGACGTCCCGCGGCACAGCTGGTGCCGGACGCGGCCGGCCTGACGGTCGGCGTCGTCGCGGCGAGCTGGCACCCCAAGATCACTGACCAGTTGGTGGCGCGCGCCCTGCAGGCGTGTGACGACAGCGGCGCCACGGCCACCGTCGTGCGGGTGCCGGGCTCGCTGGAGATCCCGGTGGTCGCCCAGGCGCTGGCCCGCCGCTGCGACGCGGTCGTCGCCCTCGGCGCGGTCGTCCGCGGCGAGACGGCGCACTTCGACTACGTCTGCGACTCGGTCACCGCCGGGCTCACCCGGATCTCGCTCGACGAGTCGACCCCGGTCGGCAACGGGGTGCTCACCTGCGAGACCCTCGACCAGGCACTGGACCGCTCCGGACTGCCGGGCAGCAAGGAGGACAAGGGCTACGAGTCGGCGATCGCCGCCCTGGAGACCGCACTCCTGTTGAGAGACCTCCGCTGACCTGCGATAAATTGCCGATCATGCCTGAGCACGTGCCTGCCCCTCCGTTGCCCGTCACCTGGCGTCCGCGCCGGGGAAGAATCATCGCGTACGGCTTCGCCGTGCTCATCGTGCTCGGGTCGGTCATAATGGCGATCTTCATCGCGGAGCCGTTCATGCTGCCCGACCGGATCGCCATCGTGGCCTTCGGCTGCCTCGTCGCCTTCGTCCTGCACCTGCTGGGCCGGGTGCGGGTGGAGGCCGACGAGGAGGGCGTCACCCTCGTCAACGCGGTCCGCACCCACCACTACACCTGGCCGGAGGTGCTGGACGTCACCTTCCTCGTCGGCGACCCGTGGCCCCGGATCGACTTCTCCGACGGCCGCACGATCGGCGCGATGGGCATCCAGGGCTCCGAGAAGGCCCTCGCCCGCCGCGCCACGGCCGAGCTCGCCGCCCTCATCCACGAACGCGGCGAGGCCCGCGAGGACTAGGAGCGGTTGCCTGCCATCTACCGCAACGCCCACGCCGGCACCCCTGATGTGCTGGCCGCCCGGCGCTGTGATCACGCCCGCGTCCGCAACGAGAAAGGCGAACGCGCCCACACCCCACCTCAATGATCCTCTCCGGTCCGCTGGGGGCGTGTCTTCCTGGCGAACCCGCTGGCGAGCGCCAGGTCCCTGATGTCTTTGAGCGCCACAGGGCCCGTAGGGGTCTCCACCTTCCAGAACTCCCACCCGTTAACCACTTGCCCGCCCAACACGAACCCCCCGGCGGTCGATGGCGCGGTGAACGTCTCACCGGACGCGACCTCGATGCACCCGTCCTCCTTGACCGTGGCTGAGAACGTCTTGCCGCAGCGGCGGGCGGTCAGCGTCGCACCCGGCTGGATCAGGTCGGCCTTGATGAGGTCGCGCGTCTCGACGGGATAGCGGCGGATGCACGTTCCCTGAGGCAGGGCAGGGCCGGGCGCGGCCAGGGACGTCTTGCTCGCCAGGTTGGTCACCACGCCGGCGGTCAGGACGGTCATGCGAGAGGCTACCGGCAGTAGCCTCTCGGGGTCGCGCTCGACGAGGAGTACCGCGATGGAGTTCGGCAGACCACGGATCATCCTGGCAAGACCGGCTCCCTCAGCGGCAGTGAGCCCTGCCGTGAACGCGTCCAGCAGCAGCAGACGAGGACGGGCGGCCAATGCCATCGCCAGCGCCAGCCTGCGCTCCTCGCCCAAGGAGAGTGCGCTGGTCGGCTCCTCCGCCAGCGGGGCCAGATCCACCCGCTCCAGACATGCGCCCGCTTCTCCTGCGATCTCTATGCGCGTGCGCGCGGGAAGCCAGCCGCTCGACCCTCCGCCGCGTCGCGTGCGCACCGCGAGCTCAACATTGTCACAGCAGGTCAGCCCCACGAACGGGGTGCTGTGCTGAAGGACTCTGACGATACCAAGCATGGTCCTGCGCGCCTCCGGTAGCCCGGTGATGGCCTCACCGTCGAACTCCACGGTGCCGAGCGTCGGCGTGAGCGCGCCGGAGATCAACGCGAGCAGCGTCGACTTGCCGGAACCCGGAGGGCCGACGAGCGCGCATCGCTCGCCTTCCTCGAGGGTGAGGCTGACCCGATCGACCACCTTTTGCCCGCGGAACCGCATGGTGACATCACGCAAATTGAGCAGGGACATGCAACCTCCAGAGTCGTGGGGAACAGCAGTCGTGAGATAAAGCGAGCCGCGCGCCCACCAGCGTCTTCCGTGACCTGGCTGCTGGGTGGGAGGCCTACGGCGCTCGCCGAGGCCTGGCGGCACGTCGCCGCGCACATCCACCCGGACCCAGACCCGTCGGCGCACAACTCACGGTCGCGACGGCGCTGTACACCCAGAAGACCAGGCCGGCCGCTACTCGGGCCCGCTCCTGGCCCCTGCGCCGACCACCTCCTCCGGGCGCGACAGCGCAGCCAGCCGGTCGGCCGGAAGAAGGCCCTTTTCCAGGACGAGTTCGGCGACGCCGCGGCCGGTGGAGAGTGCTTCCTTGGCGATGGCGATGGCGATGGCGGTGGCGGCGGTGTAGCCGTTGTGCGGGTTGAGGGCGGTGACGAGCCCGATGGAGTTCTCCACCGTCGCGCGCAGAGTCTCGGTATTGGCCGTTATGCCGGACACGCAGCGTCCGGCGGGGGTGAGGCAGGCGGCCCGCAGGTGAAGTGATGCTCTTCGCGAGGGAGTGCAGGATGATCGGTTCGAAGGCGTTGAGCTGCAGCTGTCCTGCCTCGGCGGCCTTGGTGATGGTGATGTCGTTACCGATGACCTCGAAGGCGACCTGGTTGACGACTTCGGGGATGACCGGGTTGACCCTCGGATCTCCTGGCAGGCGATGGCGATGGCCGAGGCCTTGTCAGTGGCGAGCAGACCGAGCCCTTCGTTGGCGCGAGCCGCGGCTTCCTTCACCGCGGCGAGCGCGTTGATCAGGTGCGGGTAGGCGGATATCGCCGTGCCGGTGATCGGGAAGTTCTCCGCGGCGCGCAGAGTGTGCACGCCCCAGTACGCGCTGGTGGGTACGTCCCGGTAGCCGAGCAGGTCGTGTTCGCGGTGGTGGCCGGCAGTCATGGGCGCAGGTGCTCCTTCACGTGACAACGGGAGAGTTGGGGGCGAGCGCGCCGACGGCCCGTAGGCTTCCGACAGCGGAGCTACCGCCCATCACCGGCGTACTGGCGAATCCGGCGAGGATCTCGGGGTCGACCCCGCACCGGGCGAGGGCCGCCGCTGCCACGGGCATCCGGGCGCGGTCGGCGCCGTCGGCCACCTTCACGCCGACTGCCCGCCCATCCGGCAGCGCCGCTACCTGAACGCCTTCGAATCCGTCCTTGGCGAGCAGACCCGGCACCGCGCGCATCAGCCGGGCGACGTCCCGCCTCGTGCCGGAGGCCATCTCCGGGTGCTCGCGCATGGCGTGCGCGACCCGGCCCTCGTGGGTGTCCGGCGCGGCCGTCGTCAACCGCGCTACGGCCCGGGTGAGCCCGAGCAGGGACACGGACAACAGTGGTGCGCCGCATCCATCGACCGCAACCCGGGCGACTCCCTGTCCGGTGAGATCCTCCACGGTCGCGGCGACCGTCCGCTGCAGCGGGTGCTCCGGGTCGAGGTAACTCGTGAGTGGCCAGTTTCGGATCTGGGCCGTCATCAGCATGGCGGCGTGCTTGCCCGAGCAGTTCTGGACGAGCCGGGTGGGTCCGAGGCCGCGGCGGATCCACGCTTCGCGTACCGCTGGGTCGTAGGGCAAGTCGGGGATGTTGCGCAGGTCCGCCTCTGTCAGCCCGGCGGCGTGCAGGATGCGCCGCGCCGCGGTGAGATGCCTTTCCTGTCCCGAGTGGCTGGCCGCGGCCAGGGCGAGCAGTTCGCCGTCCAGCGGCAGGCCGGCGCGCAGCAGGCCGACCGCCTGGACGGGCTTGAGCGCCGAGCGGGGATAGAACGCGGCCTCGATATCGCCTGCCTGGAATTCCACACCGCCATCCGCGGCCAGCACCACGACCGAGCCGTGGTGGACGCTCTCGATCACGCCTTCGCGCACCACGTGGGCGAGCGGGACGTGGGCCGGTTCGCGAATGGTGGGCGGGCCTCCCAGAGGAGGGCCCATGCTGCCGCCCGCCCTGGTGGTGCGACTCATGCTCAGTTCTCGCCCTCGGCGCGCTTGGATTCCGCGACGTCTCGTACGACGCTGACCCGGCGGCGCATCAGGAACCAGCCGGCAACGAGCGCCGCCGCGATAGCGGGGAGTGTCATGACCGGGATGCGTCCGGCTCCCTCATCGGCCCACATCGGGACCAGCATTGAGGCCGGGAAGGCAAGCGTGACGATCTCGGATTGCTGCTGTCTCTGTTCTGTCTGGAGGGATCGGCTCACCTCTGGTTTCTGCCTTCCATGGGGGGATCCGTGCGGTGGGGCCGCACGATGGAGGTCAGGGTCGTCTCGACTCGTTTGAGATGGTCCTCTATCGCTTCCATGGCATCGTGATCGGATTGGTCGATGAGGGCCTCGACGATCGCGCGATGCTCCCTGTTTGACTGCTCGCGCCGTCCGCCGAGTTCGTTGAGGAACGCCGACTGGCGGGCCAGTGCATCGCGGATCTCCTCGATGACCCTCCGGAAGACCGGGTTCTGGGCCGCTTGGGCGATGGTGAGATGGAAGAGGGTGTCCATTGCCACCCACGCGGTGGTGTCGCTCTCCTGTTCCATCCGCTCCAGCAGGTGGGAGAGTTGGTCGAGATCCTCGGGAGTCCGGCGCAGGGCCGCGTAGCCGGCCACCGGGATCTCCACATGACGGCGCACCTCGAGGAGGTCGCTCGCGGAGTAGTCGCCGAAGGTCGGGTCTTCCACCGGGCCGTTGGAGACGACAAAAGTGCCTTTGCCGGTGCGAGAGACCGTGAGCCCCATCGTCTGAAGAGCGCGCAGGGCCTCACGGAGCACGGGCCTGCTCACCTCCAGGCGGCGGCAGAGCTCCGCCTCCGAGGGCAGCTTCTCCCCTATCGCATACTCACCTCGCTCGATAGCGCCGCGTAGGTAGGTCAGCACCGCTTCCATCGCGCTGACCCGCCTGGGCATACCATCAGCTGTCTGCCTGTCTGACAGGTTCACCCGGGGATTGTCGAACGCGCACGGCAGAGCTGTCAAGGGGGGGTCCGAAGAGTGTGCGGGCGCTGCTGTGGGATAGCGGCAAACCCTCCCAATCGCCGGCGCACACGGCGTTCGCAAGACCCACCGGGCGCTGGCCGGGCGACGACCGCCCTCGGCTGGAGCGGCCGGGTCCACCGCTGAGGCTCCGCTGTTCGGCGGCCAGTTCGCCCCGCAGCGAGAGCGGGAGTTGGCCGCCAGGTGGTTGGCAGGCTCAGGCCAGAATGGTCCAGTGAACTACGAGCGACTGCTGCACCGGATCGTGGCCGAGATCGCCCCCAGCATCGGCGCTGGACGGGTGGCCGACTATATTCCGGCCTTGGCCGAGGTTGATCCGGGCCTGTTCGGCATGGCGGTGGCCACCGCCGAGGGAGGGCTCTACGGAGTCGGTGACTGGCAGACGCCAATGTCCATCCAGAGCGTGTCGAAGGTGTTCAGCCTGGCCTTGGTGCTGGAACGGGAGGGGGAGCGGATTTGGCGCCGGGTCGGCCGCGAGCCGTCCGGTGATCCGTTCAACTCGCTGCTCCAGCTTGAGCACGATCGCGGGATTCCGCGCAATCCGTTCGTGAACGCCGGCGCCCTGGTGGTGACCGACCGGCTGCTCACCCTGACGGGGGATGCCAGAGGCGCGGTCCTGGGTTTCCTTCAAGCTGAGACCGCCAGCAAGTCTGTGGACTTCGCCCCGGCGGTCGCCGCCTCGGAGGCCGAGCACGGACACCGCAACGCCGCGCTGGCCCACTTGATCGCTGACTACGGCAACCTGGAGAACACGGTCGAGGCAGTCCTCGAGCACTACCAGTGGCAGTGCTCGATCATGATGACCTGTGCAGAGTTGGCGCAGGCCGGTTTGTTCCTGGTGCGGCACGGGGTGGCCAGTGATGGGTCTCGGTTGCTGTCCCGCAGCGACGCCAAGCGGCTGAATGCCGCCCTGCTGACCTGCGGCACCTACGACAGCGCGGGAGAGGTCGCCTACCGGGTCGGACTCCCGGCCAAGAGCGGGGTTGGAGGGGCGATCCTGGCCGTGGTGCCGAACCGGTGCGCGCTGGCGGTGTGGGGACCGGGCCTGGATGACAGCGGGAATTCGGTGGCCGGGATCGCCGCGCTGGACGCATTCACCACGAGCACCGGCTGGTCGGTGTTTTGACGCCCATCGCCGCTCGACCGGGCTTGGCGAGCATCAACAGTGACCGAAGAGGAGGGGGCCGTCCGTGCCCGGTAGCTCGCCGGAATTCCGTCCCCGAACCATCAGCCGAGGCACAGGTGGCGTCTTTCCATGGGAGCGAGGTGCGCCGCCGACCGCGTGTGCCCCGCACGCTCATTCGGCGGCGCAGACTCTATCCCTCGGAGCTGGAGGGTCTGCTGCAGAAGCGGATCACCGGACCGGTGCGCCGTGGCGTGGCTACCCCAGAAGGCTGGGCTGGTCGATGACCCACAACCAGGTGCCGTCGGCCTGACGGCGAGCCACCTCGACGGTGGCACCGCCATCGACCAAGCGCGCCGACGTGAGCGCCAGATCGCCGTTCTGCAGCGTGGGCTGCTGCTGTCCAGGCGCGAAAGTGGGTCTGTCAGCGACTATGTGTGCGTACGCTTGGCGGATCTCCTCACTGCCCGTGGCGACCTGGCCGTTCGGCAATGCCAGTATCGCGTCCGGTTCGTACAGCGCCACCAGCCCTTCGACGTCGCCCGCGTTGAGCCGCTCCAGGATGAACCGGCCGAGATCCTCCGGTCGGGCAGCACGCTCCCGGACATCATCACTGCTCATTGCCTGCAACTCCCCATCAGGTCGGGCCAGGTTGCCCTCGACAGCAGGCGATCATGCCAGGCGGGTACGACAAAACCGGCGCGACCGAGAGCCAAGCCGCTGATCGACTTCTGGGACGGGCCCCTAACCCTCGCCGAACACCTCTTGGGCGCTCGACGCCGTGGCCGCCCTGGTCGTCCAGCGCAGGAGCACCTCCTCGTCCGTGCAGGACTCGACGGTCTCCCTCAGGTCCGGGGTGAGTGTCAGATTTCGCGCCGCCAGGAGGGTGAGCAGCGCCTTGGCCTCCCCCCGGGTCTCACCTCGGGCCTCTCCTCGGGCCTCCCCCCGGGCCTCAGCCTCCTGCTCGATGGGGAGGGTGAAACGGTCCGGCAGGCGGGGAGCTGTCTCGATCATGATGTCCTCCAGCTTGGCGCGGAGCTCTTCGGAGAGCTGGCCGCGCAGGTAATCGTAGTAAACGAGGCTTCGGTCATCGTCGAAAGTGGCCAGTGCGGTAGCCACCGAGACGACGGTGTCGAAGTCGTCCTGATGGGCGATGGCGCTCAGTGTGGCGATCTCCGGAGAGCTGAGGACGTCCTCGCGCTCGCGCAAGATCGGCAACTCGTCGGGCCCGACGACCACCGGACACAGGATCAGGCAGTTGTCCGGGGGCGCGATGGGGCGCCGGTAGCGGTCGGCGGTGGCCCTGTTGGTGCAGACGGTGACCAGCATGACGGCGCACTGGTAGCGCCCCATGAGGCCGCCGACGTAGGCGGCCCAGGACCAGACCTTGCGCTTGTCGTACTGGCGCTGGATCTCCACGATCACGTAGCGCTTGCGGCCGTCCGGTCCCTTGATGGAGATGACCGCGTCGGCCATGTACTCGGCGGGCAGTCGTTCGTTGAGCTCCACGGACTCGTGGCGCGGGTCGTGGTAGCCGTCCGCGTCGGCACGCAGGCCCCATGCCAGCAGTTCCAGCGCGAACGCCGGTCTGCGGGAGATCATCTCCAGGGGCATCTCGTGTTGAAGGCTGGGGGGCATGAACCTTCCTTTCGGTGTGCGATCGAAAGACTACCGTCCGTAATGGGGTGTGGACCTTGATTTCGCCCGGAGCGGAGGGCGCGTAGCCTGAAGGCGTGCTGGTCGAATCGCCGCAGAAGCTGGTCGAACTCCTCGACCGGCATGCCTACCTGGCCGACGAGGGGCTGGCCACGGCCGCGTTCCTGGCGTTGCGGATGGGGCGGCCGCTGTTCCTCGAAGGGGAGGCGGGCGTCGGCAAGACCGAGCTGGCCAAGACGCTGGCCGCGCTGCTGGACGCGCCGCTGATCCGGCTGCAGTGCTACGAGGGGCTGGACGCTGCGCAGGCGCTCTACGACTGGGACTTCGCCCGGCAGCTCCTGCATCTCAAGGCGGCCGAGGCGGCCGGGGTCACCGACGTGGGGCGGCTGGAGGGCGAGATCTACGACCGGCGGTTCCTCATCGCCCGGCCGCTGCTCAAAGCCCTGGAGACGCAGCCGAGCGTGCTGCTCGTGGACGAGATCGACCGGGCCGACGACGAGTTCGAGGCGTTCCTGCTGGAGGTGCTGTCCGACTTCACCATCTCCATCCCGGAGCTCGGCACCATCAGGGCCGAGACGCCGCCGGTGGTCGTGGTGACCTCCAACCGCACGCGCGAGGTGCACGACGCGCTCAAGCGCCGCTGCCTCTACCACTGGCTGGAGCACCCGAGCTTCGACCGCGAGGTGGCGATCCTGCTGCGCCGCCTGCCCGCGTGCACCGAGACGCTGGCCGCCCAGGTGGCCAGAGCCGCCGAGCGGCTGCGGCAGGCCGATCTGGTCAAGCCACCCGGCGTGGCCGAGACGCTCGACTGGACACAGGCGCTGCTCACGCTCGGCGTGCGCGAGCTGGACCCCGACCGGGCCGCGCTCACCCTGGGCGCCGCGCTGAAGTACCGGGAGGACGTCGAGAACGTGCTGGCCAAGGGGCTGCTGCGCGATGGATGAGCTGGCCGCCACCGTCACCGGTTTCGCCAGGACGCTGCGGGCCGCGGGCGTCGGGGCCGACCACGAGCGCACCGCCAACCTCCTCCGGGCCCTCGACCACCTCGACGTGACCGACCCGCGCGAGGTCTACTGGGCGGGCCGGCTCACGCTGTGCGCCACGCCCGACGACCTGCCCCGCTACGACCGGTGCTTCGCCGCCTACTTCGGCGGGCGCAGAGCCGTCGCCGCTCCGCGATCCGGCGCGTCGGCCGTCACCCGGCACACCGCCACCCCGGAGGACGGCGGCGACGGCGGTGAGGAAGGCGAGGCGGCGCCCGCCACCGCCAGCCGCGCCGAGCTGCTCAGGCACCGCGACGTGGCCCGGCTGACCGCGGCCGAGCGGGACGAGGTGCACCGCCTGTTGGCCATGCTCAGGGGCAGGCGGGCGCAGCGGCGCTCCCGGCGCTTCGCACCCGCGGCCAGGGGCGGGCTCGACCAGCGGCGCACCATCCGCGAGGCGCTCAGGAAGGGCGAGGTGGCCCGGCTGCGGCGCCGGGCCCACACCACGAAACCGCGCCCGGTCGTGCTGTTCGTCGACGTCAGCGGCTCGATGGCGCCGTACGCCGAGACGCTGCTGAGGTTCGCCCACGCGCTCGTCAGGACCGAGCCGCGCGCCACCCGCGTCTACTCGATCGGCACCCGGCTCACCTCGATCACCCGCGAGCTGCGCCACCGCGACCCCGGCACCGCGCTGGAGGCGGTGTCGCGGGCCATCCCCGACTGGAGCGGGGGCACCAGGCTCGGCGAGGAGCTGCGCGAGTTCCTGATCAGGCACAGCGCGCGCGGCGCCGTCGTGGTGATCGCCTCCGACGGGTGGGAACGCGGCGACCCGAGCCTGCTCGGCGCCCAGCTCGCCCGGCTGGCCCGGCAGGCGTACCGGGTCATCTGGGTCAACCCCCACAAGGGCTACGCGGATTACCAGCCGCTGACCGGCGGCATGCGGGCCGCCCTGCCCCATCTCGACGACCTGGTGGCCGGGCACAGCCTGGCCGCCTACCAGGAGCTCAGCGAAAGGCTCGCCCATGCGTGACGTGCTGCCGGAGATCGTGCGCTGGTGGAGGTCGGGGGACAGGTTCGGCCTGGCGACGGTGGTGAGCACGTTCAGCAGCGCGCCCCGGCCCCCGGGCGCGTCGATGGCGGTGCACGGCGGCGAGGTGGCCGGCAGCGTGTCCGGCGGCTGCGTCGAGGGCGCGGTGTTCGAGCTGGCCACGGAGGTGGCCACGGTGACCGGCACGCCCGTCCTGCAGAGGTACGGCGTGACGGACGACGACGCGTTCGCCGTGGGCCTGACCTGCGGCGGCATCATCGACATCCTCGTCGAACCGGTCTCCGCCGAGACGTTCCCGGAGCTCGGCGACATCGCCCGTTCCGTCGAGGAGCACGAGCCCGTCGCCGTGGCCACGATCGTCTCCGGGCCCGGCCGGGTGGGCGCCCGCCGGGTCATCTGGACCGGCCGGTCGTCGGGCACGCTCGGCCCGGACCGTCTCGACGAGGCGGTGGACGACGACGCCCGCGGCATGCTGGCGCAGGGCGTGACCGGCATCAGGCGCTACGGCCCCGAGGGGGAGCGGCGGCTGGACGACCTGGCGGTGTTCGTCCACTCCTTCGCGCCGCCGCCGCGCATGCTGGTGTTCGGCGCGATCGACTTCGCCGCCGCGGTGGCGCGGCTGGGCAAGTTCCTCGGCTACCACGTGACCGTGTGCGACGCCCGGCCCGTCTTCGCCACCGCCAAGCGCTTCCCGGACGCCGACGAGGTCGTGGTCAGGTGGCCGCACGACTACCTGTCGTCGGTGCCGGTGGACGAGCGCACGGTGATCTGCGTGCTGACCCACGATCCGAAGTTCGACGTGCCGCTGCTGGAGGTGGCGCTGCGCACCGGCGCCGGCTACGTGGGCGCGATGGGTTCGCGCCGCACCCACGACGACCGGCTGGCCCGGCTGCGCGAGGCCGGCCTGTCGGAGGGGGAGCTGGCCCGGCTGCGCTCGCCGATCGGCCTCGACCTGGGCGCCCGCACGCCGGAGGAGACCGCGGTGTCCATCGCCGCCGAGCTGATCCAGCTCCGCTGGGGCGGCTCCGGGCAGCCGCTGACGCGGACCAGCGGACGCATCCACCACGACGGGTAGCGGCCGGCGATGAAGGGATCACGGGTGGCTGGGCTGCTGCTGGCGGCGGGGCAGGGGGCCAGGCTGGGCACGCCGAAGGCGCTGATCGAGTACGAGGGCGAGCGGCTGGTCGAACGGGGGGTGCGGCTGCTGGAGGAGGGCGGCTGCCATCCCGTGGTGGTCGTGTTGGGCGCGGCCACCGTGCAGGTGCGCGGAGCGGTCGCGGTGCGCAACCCCGGCTGGGCGTCGGGGATGGGCTCGTCCCTGCGGGTGGGTCTGGCGGCGCTGCCGCCGGAGGCCGAGGCGGTGGTGATCGCCCTGGTGGACCAGCCGTTCGTCCGGCCCGAGGCGGTGCGCGAGCTGATCGCCTCGCGGGCGCGGCTGGCCGTCGCCACGTACGGCGGGCGGCGCCGCAACCCCGTCCTGGTGTCGCGCCGCGACTTCGCCGAGGTGGCCGAGCTGGCGGTGGGCGACGTGGGGGCCCGCGCGTTCATGCGGGCGCGTCCCGAGCTGGTGACCGAGGTGCCGTGCGACGGGCTCGGCGACCCGGCCGACATCGACACGCCCGAAGACCTGGCGCTGCTCGCCCCGGGCGGCCACTCCGCGGCGGCGGCCGGGACCGGCCCGCGGGGCGACGACGCGGCGCACCCGGGCTCCGGCTCCGAGGCGGGCGCCCGCGGGGCCGGTTGAGGCACGGCGCCGTCGCGCGGCCGTCGTGAGGACACCGCGGCGATGACTACAGGCAACCGCGAGTGAGGACTACAGGCGGAACGAGGCGACGGCGGCGCGGTGATCGCTGCCCGTCGCCGGTGCCACCCGCGCCTCGGTCGCCGTCATCCCCTTGTACAGGATGTGGTCCGGCCGGGTGATCGGGAACGACGACGGCCAGGTGAACCCGAACCCGTCACCGGCCTCCCGCTGGGCGTCGGCCAGCGGCGGGATCAGGCCGTCCATGACCCGGTCGGTGGTGGCGGTGTTGAGGTCGCCGAGCAGCAGGATGCGCCGGCTGCGGTCGCCGTCGACGAGCCTGCGCGCGTGGGCGAAGGAGTCGTCGCGGGAGGCGGTGTGACCGGGACGGGCCGAGGCCAGGTGCATCACGTACACGGTGACGTCGCCCTCCGGCGTGGCCACCACCGCCCGCAGGGCCCGGGGCCAGCCGAGGCCCACGTCGACCGGCCGTGGGTCGCGGATGGGGTGGCGGCTCCACAGGCCGACCGTGCTCACCGTGTAGCGGTGCTTGAACATCTTGTTGAGCTGCTTGGCCGCCGGGCCACCCGGCGTGAGCTCCTGCGCCGCCAGCAGGTCGAGGTCCTCGGCCACGACGCGCACCGCCTCGCCCGAGGCGTCGTTGGTGACGCCGACGTTCACCGTGCCGACCGACAGGTCGCTGCTCCCGCCGGGCGGCTCGGCCAGCGCTGCCGAGCCGAACATGGCGGCCCACACCAGCCCGGGCACCAGCGCCGCCACCGCGGCGGAGCGCGAGCGGGCCAGCGCCGCCAGCGCCAGCAGGAACGGCACCGCGACCCCCAGCCACGGCAGCAGGCTCTCCAGCACCGGCGTGAAGCCGCCTAACGCGGGGATCAGCCGGTGCCCGGCCAGGACCGCGGCCACCACCGCGGACAAGACGATCACGCTCCCCCTCAGCATCCCCAAAGGCTAGCCGGTCGCGGGTCCGTCCACCGACGCGCTAACCTGGAGCCGCCCACGAACGGAATAACATTCGGTTTCACTACGCGGTCTCGGGAGCCCGGCATGCGCATCGGTATGGCACTCAACTACTCGGGCGGCTTCAAGGAGACGGTCGCCGAGCTCGCCGACTACGAGAGGGCCGGGCTGGACATCGTCTTCGTGGCCGAGGCCTACAGCTTCGACGCCGTCAGCCAGATGGGCTACATCGCGGCCAGGACCGAGCGGCTGGAGATCGCCTCCGGCATCCTGCCGATCTACTCGCGCACGCCGACCCTGCTCGCGATGACCGCCGCGGGCATGGACTACGTCTCCGACGGCCGCTTCACACTCGGGCTGGGCGCCTCCGGCCCGCAGGTGATCGAGGGCTTCCACGGCGTGCCGTACACCGCTCCGCTGGGCCGGACGCGGGAGGTCATCGAGATCTGCCGCAAGGTGTGGCGGCGCGAGAAGGTGGAGCACCAGGGCAGGCACTACACGCTGCCGCTGCCCGCAGACCAGGGCACCGGCCTCGGCAAGCCGCTCAAGCTCATCAACCACCCGGTACGGCCGCGCATCCCGATCGTGGTGGCCGCCATCGGGCCGAAGAACGTCGAGTTGGCCGCCGAGCTGGCCGAGGGCTGGGAGCCGATCTTCTACATGCCCGAGAAGGCCGCCGACGTGTGGGGCGCCTCGCTGGCCGCCGGCAAGGCCAGGCGCGATCCCGAGCTGGGCGGGCTGGACGTCATCGCGCAGGCCTCGCTCGCCGTCGGCGACGACGTGGCCGGCCTGCTGGAGCTGGGCCGCCCCATCGCGGCGCTCTACATCGGCGGCATGGGCGCCAAGGGCAAGAACTTCTACAACGACCTCGCCCGCCGCTACGGCTACGAGAAGGAGGCCGAGCGGATCCAGGAGCTCTACCTCGACGGCAAGAAGGACGAGGCGGCGGCGCTGGTGCCGTACGAGCTGCTGGAGAAGATGTCGCTCATCGGCAGCGAGGGCTTCGTGCGAGACCGGGTGCGGGCCATGAAGGAGTCGGGCGTGACGACCCTGAACGTCGCCCCGCTCGGCAGGACGCACGAGGAGCGGATCAGGCTCATCGAGCTGATCAAGGACATCGCGTCCTGACCTCAGGAGCCCTCCTGGGCCCGGAGGAACGATCGCCCGATACGGGAATACAACGGTCCGCACGGGATGTTGCACACACTCGTGAGGTTTTCGGTGATCATCGTGCGGCTCGTGGAGCGGCTGCACATCGACCTGTGCCGCGTGCTGGGGTCCCTCTGTCGCTGATCGCGCGCTGACGCGCCCGATCGCCCTCCCCGTCACCGCACGCCGAGTCGTGCCGTACCTCACGAAGGTTCTCTCTCCCGTGAAGAGATTCAGTTTCTCCCTGCAGTTGCTGCTGGGCCTCGCCGCCGGCGTGGCCCTCGGATTCGCCGCCCGGATCTGGGACGTGGCCTGGCTCACCGAGACCCTGACCCGGGTCGGCCAGATCTTCGTCCAGCTCCTCAAGCTCGCCGTGCCGCCGCTCGTCTTCACCGCCGTGCTGGTCAGCGTGGCCAACCTGAGCAACGTCAGCGGCGCCGCCCGGCTGGCCACCAAGACGCTGCTGTGGTTCCTCGGCACCGCCGCCCTCGCGGTGGCCATCGCCATCGGCATCGGCCTCCTCGTCGACCCCGGCCGCGGCGTCACGATCGACACCGGCGCGGCCAAGGCCGTCGACACCGAGGGTGCCGGAACCTGGCTCGACTTCGTCACCGGCATCCTGCCGACCAACGTCGTGACGGCCTTCACCGAGGTCAACGTCCTGCAGATCGTCTTCCTCGGCGCGGTGCTCGGCGCCGCGGCCCTCGCGGTGGGCGAGCCGGCCCGGCCGTTCCTCGACCTCGCCCGTTCCGTGCTGGAGCTGGTGCAGAAGGCGCTGTGGTGGGTCATCCGCCTCGCGCCCATCGGCACCGCCGGTCTCATCGGCAAGGCCGTGTCCACCTACGGCTGGGACCTGCTGGCGCCGCTCGCCAAGTTCAGCGTCGCCGTCTACGCCGGCTGCTTCGTCGTGCTGCTGGCGGTCTACCCGGCGCTGCTCGCGTTCTGGGGCAAGGTCAACCCGGTCACCTTCTACCGCAACGCCTGGCCGGCGATCGAGCTGGCGTTCGTCTCCCGGTCGTCGGTCGGCACGCTGCCGCTGACGCAGCGGGTCACGGTCGAGCGCAACGGCGTGGACCGCGACTACGCCTCCTTCGCCGTGCCGTTCGGCGCCACCACCAAGATGGACGGCTGCGCGTCGGTCTACCCGGCCCTGGCCGCGATCTTCGTCGCGCAGGTCTTCGGGGTGCCGCTCGGGGTGGGCGACTACCTGCTCATCGCCTTCGTCTCGGTCGTCGGCTCCGCCGCCACCGCCGGGCTGACGGGCGCGACCGTCATGCTCACGCTGACCCTGAGCACGCTCGGGCTGCCGCTGGAGGGCGTCGGCCTGCTGCTGGCCATCGACCCGATCCTCGACATGATCAGGACCGCGACGAACGTGGCGGGGCAGATGGTCGTCCCCGTGCTGGTGGCCCGCTCGGAGGGCCGCCTGGACGTGGCGACCTTCAACGCGCCGCCGCGCCCGCTGGACGGTGCGCGGGCCGCGACGCCGCGGGCGCCGGAGCCCGCGACGGCCTGACGGCCCGCCACCGGTGAGGACGGGGAGCGCCCGGCGCCCCCGTCCTCACGTGTGTTCGGCCATGCCGGGCGGCCGATGTGGGCATGCCGGGTGGTCCTGGGCCCTATGGTTGATCGAAATGCCGTTTCTGGAGTTATTGGCGGAGATATGTCGGACCAAGCGCCGTCCATGATCGCTGGCCGCTACCGGCTCGATGAGCGCATCGGCAGCGGGCCGATGGGAGAAGTGTGGCGGGGCTACGACACGCGGGCCGACTGGACCGTGGCCGTGCGGGTGCTCGGGGCCGGCGCCGCCCGCGACGTGCTGGAACGGCACGCCCAGGCCGTGGCCCGGGTCATCCACCCGAACGTCGCCATGGTGCTCGACGTGGGCGACCAGGACGGCACGCCGTACCTGGTGACCGAGTTCCTCACCGGGGAGAGCCTGGAGGAGGAGGCGGCCCGCGGCCCGCTGTCGATCGTGGAGGCGTGCGACCTGGTGGGACAGGCCGCCGCAGGGCTCGACGCGGCCCACCGGGCCGGGGTCGCGCACGGCGAGGTGGAGCCCGGCAGCTTCCGGCGGGCGGCCAGCGGCGTGCTGAAGGTCGTGGGATTCGGCCCGGCCGGCCGGCCGCCGTCGCCCGGCCGCATCGCCTACACCGCCCCCGAACGGCTGGCCGGGCGCGCCGCCGAGGCCCCCGCCGACATGTACGCGCTCGGGTGCGTCTGCTACGAACTGCTGTGCGGGCGGCCGCCGTTCCAGGGAACCCCCGAGGAGATCGCCGAGGGGCACCGGACCGCCGAGCCCGCGCCGCCCAGCAGGCACCGTCCGGAGGTCCCCGCCGAGCTGGACAGGCTGGTGCTCACCCTGCTCGCCAAGGACCCCGCCGCCCGCCCCTCCAGCGGGGAGTCGGTACGCCGCACCCTGGCCGCCATCGCCCGGCCCCGGCCGGCTCCCGGCCCGGTCCCCGGGGGCGCTTCAGGGGGCGCTGCAGGGGGCGCTGCCACGGCCCCCCAGGGCCCGGTGGCGGCCGTTCCCGTGACGGGTGCGAGGTTCCAGCAGGCCGGCCCGCCGCAAGCGCATCCGCGGGCCGGCGACACCGCCGTCTTCGACCTCCCACCGGACGACCCCAAGGCCGCCTCGAACCGGCGGCTGTTCCTGCAACTGGGCGCCGCCCTGGTGGTGATCGCGGCCGTGACCGTCGGCCTGGTGCTGTGGGGCGGGTCGCGCGACGAGCCGGTCGCCGCGCCCACGCCCTCCCCGGCCACCACGACGGCGCCCCCCGCCGAGCCCTCACCGTCGCCCTCGCCCTCGCCCACCCGCCTGGTCGAGACCACCGTGCCCCCGCCCAAGGCCACGCTCAGCGACTCCGTCCCGCGTGGCGGGTGGGCGACATGGCTGCGCGTGTTCGACGAGAACGTGACGGCCGCCGAGGGCATGGGCCAGATCGAGCCGAGGACGGCGGCCAAGGCCCACGACAAGATCAGGAAAGCCGCGCGCAAGTTCCTGGAGGGCAAGGAGGACGCGGGTCGCGACCAGATCCGCGACGTCCTGCGCGACCTGGAGAAGGGGCAGCGGAGGGGCGAGGTGCCCACCACCGGCCCGCTGGCCGACTTCATGCGGGACTGGCGCCTGTAGCTCCGCCGTCCGGTCCGGCCGCCGCCCGGCCCGGTGGGCGGGCGCGTACATTGGCGCCATGACCATCCTCCCCGAGCGGCGGGCCCGGCTGGCGGCGCTGCTGGCCGCCCACCACGTCGAGGCCCTGCTCGTCACCTCCCGCGTCAACGTGCGCTACCTCACCGGCCTGGACAGCTCCAACGCGGCCGTCCTGGTCAGGGCCGACGGCTCGGCGCTGCTGGCCACCGACAACCGCTACATCGACAAGACGCGTGCCCTCGGCCTGGAGGCCGTCGAGGCGTCCGACGTGGCCGCCCGGCTCGCCGTCCCCGGTGCCGGCATCGAGGCCGCGCACATGACCGTGGCGACGTTCCAGCGGCTGGGACAGGGGCTGGTGCCGCTGCCCCCGCTGGTGGAACGGCTGCGTGAGGTGAAGGACGACGAGGAGCTGGAGCACCTCCGCACCGCCTGCGCGATCGCCGACCAGGCGTTCGCCGATCTGGTCGGCCGGGGCGGCATCAGGCCCGGCGCGACCGAACGCGACGTCGCCCGCCTCCTGGAGTCGCGCATGGCCGAGCTGGGCGCCGACGGGCCCGCGTTCGACAGCATCGTCGCGGCGGGGGAGAACGGCGCAGTCCCGCACCACGCGCCCACCGCCAGGCCGTTGCGCGCCGGTGACCTGGTCACCCTCGACTTCGGCGCCCGCCATCGGGGCTACCACTCCGACATGACCCGCACCGTCAGCCTGGGCGAGCCCGCGGCCTGGCAGCGGGAGATCTACGACCTCGTCGCCACGGCCCAGCGCGCGGGCCGGGAGGCGCTCGCGCCGGGCGCCGAGGCCAAGGAGGTGGACGCCGCCGCGCGCTCCGTCATCGAGGCCGCCGGGCACGGCGACCACTTCCGGCACGGCCTCGGACACGGCGTCGGCCTGGAGATCCACGAAGACCCGTTCCTGGGCCCTTCGCGGACCGGTAAACTAGAGGATCGAGTTCCGATCACCGTCGAGCCGGGGGTCTATCTTCCCGGGCAGGGCGGGGTTCGCATCGAGGACACCCTCGTGACACGTGAGGGCGGGCCGGAACTCCTCACGAAGACGACCAAGGAGCTGCTCGTCCTTTAGAGCGGCCGCACGCGGGAGAGTATCGAGTGGCGACGACCAACGACCTCAAGAACGGCATAGTGCTGAGGCTCGACGGCGGTGAGCTGTGGGCCGTTGTGGAGTTCCAGCACGTCAAGCCGGGCAAGGGCGGCGCGTTCGTCCGCACCAAGCTCAAGAACGTGCTGTCCGGCAAAGTCGTCGACAAGACCTTCAACGCCGGCGTGAAGGTCGACGTGGCCAACGTCGACAAGCGCGAGATGCAGTATTCCTACCGTGACGGCGACGACTTCGTCTTCATGGACACCGAGACCTACGACATGGTCAACGTGCCCGCCGCCACCGTGGGCGACGCCGCCAACTACATGCTGGAGAACACTCTGGCCACCATCGCCTTCAACGAGGGCGCGGCGCTCTACGTCGACCTGCCGGCGGCCGTCGAGCTGACCATCGCGACCACCGAGCCGGGCCTGCAGGGCGACCGCTCCACCGGTGGCACCAAGCCCGCCACGCTGGAGACCGGCGCCGAGATCAAGGTGCCGCTGTTCATCACGACCGGTGAGCGGGTCAAGGTCGACACGCGCAGCGGCGAGTACCTCGGCCGGGCCTGAGGTGTCGGCCCGGGGCAAAGCACGCAGGCGCGCGCTCGACATCCTCTTCGAGTCCGAGCTCCGCGGCGAGGATCCGTTGCGGATCCTCGCCGAGCGCGTCGAGCGCAAGGAGCCGCCGGTCAACGAATACACCTCGGCCCTCGTCGAGGGCGTCGCCCGGCACCAGGCCCGCATCGACGAGCTGATCACCACCTACTCCGAGGGCTGGAGTCTCGACCGCATGCCGGCCGTCGACCGCAACCTCCTGCGCGGCGGCACCTACGAGCTGCTGTGGATGCCCGACGTGCCCGAGGGCGTCGTCATCAGCGAGTGGGTGCACCTGGCCGGCGAGCTGTCCACGGACGAGTCGCCGCAGTTCGTCAACGGGCTGCTGGCCCGCTTCAAGCAGCTCAAGCCCAGCCTGACGCTCTGAACGGGCGCGGGCGGCGGCAGCCACTCGCTTGACCTTGACGCGACGTCAACGTGTCTCAGGGGGACCGTCACCACTTCGGCCCCCAGGGAGACACCGTGCCGCTCAGGACGGCCCGTGCCGTCCTCTCCGTCGTGCCACCCCTCGAACTCCTGCTCCTCGTCGTGCTCGCTGCCGGCGTGCCGCTGCCTGCCCCGATGCCGGTGGCGGCCGAGGCGGCGGCGGCCACCGTGCTCACGCTGGAGCTGCTGGTCGCCCGTCGGCTGTTCCGAGCCGGACGGCGAGGCGGTGCCGGACGGCGCGCGGCGCTGTCGGCGACGGTCGCCCACCTGGTGCCCCCGCTGGTGCGCCGCCGGCCCGCCGGACGTCGGCCTCGATGATCACCTCCTCATCCTCGCCCGCCGGCGGCCCGCGCGGCAACCGGGGCGCGGGCACCCCTCGGCAGACGTGGGGGAGGCCCCGACGGCGTAGGCTGGGGCGCGTTCGAGGAGCAAGAAGGAGGCGAGCCCACGTTGCGTGCTGAAGGCGTCACGAGGACCCCGGCGGTGCGGACCGCCGTCGTCTGGGACGCGCTGCTGGCCCAGCTGACCGAGCTGGCCGCGGCCACCGGGCGTGACCGGCTCGACATCGTCGACGCCGGCGGCGGCACCGGAGGGTTCGCCGTGCCGCTGGCCGAGCGGGGCCACACCGTCACCGTGGTCGACCCGAGCCCCGACTCGCTGGCCGCGCTGGAGCGCCGCGCCAAGGAGAAGGGCGTGAGCGTGCGCGCGCTGCAGGGCGACGCCGCCGACCTCGCCGAGCTGCTCGACGGCGACAGCGCCGACCTGGTGCTCTGCCACAGCGTGCTGGAGTACGTCGAGGACCCGATCAGCGCGATGACCGCCGTCGCCGGGCTGCTGCGCCGGGGCGGCGCGGTGAGCGTGCTCGCCGCCAACCCCGTCGCCAGCGCCATCCACCGCGCGCTCGCCGGCCACTTCGACGAGGCCAGGACCGCCCTGACCGACCCCAGGGGCACCTGGGGCGACCGCGACCCCACCCCGCGCCGCTACACCGCCGAGACCCTCGCCGAGCTGCTGGGGGCGACCGGCTTCGCGGTGGGCGCCGTCCACGGCGTGCGGGTCTTCGCCGACCTGGTGCCCAGCCGGCTGGTCGACGGCGAGCCCGGCGCGGCCGAGGCGCTGGTGGCGCTGGAGAAGGCCGCCGCCGCCCACCCGGTGCTGCGCGACGTCGCGACCCAGCTGCACGTCTTCGGCCACCGAGACTGACTCCTGCCATAGAACGCGTGTTCGGATAGAATCGACGACGTGTCCCGCAAGCAGATCACAGGCATCGGCCCCGCTCCGCGGACCGGGGTCGATGACAGCGGCTGCCCGATCCTCCACGTCGACATGGACGCCTTCTTCGCCAGCGTCGAGCTGCTCGACCGGCCGGAGCTGAGGGGCCGGCCGATGATCGTGGGCTCGCCGGCGGGGCGCGGCGTGGTGCTCAGCGCCACCTACGAGGCCAGGGCCTACGGTGTGCACTCGGCGATGCCCATGTCCCGGGCGCGCCGGCTGTGCCCGCAGGCGGCCGTCATCCCGCCCAGCCACGGCAAGTACGCCGAGGTCTCCCGGGGCGTGATGGAGATCTTCCACGCGATCACGCCGCTGGTCGAGCCGATCGCCTCCGACGAGGCGTTCCTCGACGTGGGCGGCGCCCGGCGCCGGCTCGGCCCGGCCGGCGCGATCGCCGCGCTGATCAGGGCGCAGGTGCTCGATCGCTTCGGCATCACCTGTTCGGTGGGGGTGGCGAGCAGCAAATTCGTGGCAAAGCTCGCCTCCAAGCAGTGCAAGCCCGACGGCCTGCTGGTGGTGCCCGCCGACGAGGTCGTGGCCTTCCTGCACCCGCTGCCCGTCTCGGCGCTGTGGGGCGTCGGCGAGCGCACCGAGCAGGCCCTGGTGCGCCTCGGCATCCGCACCGTGGGCGACCTGGCCAGGGTCCCGCCCGCGACCCTCCAGCGCGAGCTGGGGCAGGCCGTGGGCACCCACCTGGCCGCGCTGGCCTGGGGGCGCGACGAGCGGCCGGTGACCGCCCACGCCCCCGACAAGAGCATCGGCAACGAGGAGACGTTCGCCGTCGACGTCGACGACCCCGAGGTGATCAGGCGCGAGTTGCTGCGCCTGTCGGAAAAGGTGGCCGCCAGGCTGCGTAAAGGCGGCCACGTGGGCAGGACGGTGAGTGTGAAGCTCCGCCGTGCCGACTTCTCCACCATCACCAGGTCGCGCACCCTCAAGGAGCCGACCGACGTCGCCCAGGAGATCTACGCCACCGCCTGCGGGCTGTTCGAGGCGGCCGGGCTGGAGCGGGTGCGGTTGCGCCTCGTCGGCGTCAGGATGGAAAACCTGCGTGCCGCCGACTCGGCGTCACATCAGCTCGCTCTCGGTGAGCGCGAGACGGGATGGCGGGAGGCCGAACGCGCCATGGACAAGGCCATCCGGAGATTCGGGCCCGATGCGGTGCTCCCGGCGTCGCTTGTACGCGGCAGACTTGATGAAATGGAGGCATGACGCGGATGTCGCGACTTGGGGGGAGTGGTGCGGTGATGCCCCACAATGGAGCCATGACGTCACCTCCGGTTTGGTCTGCGTTGGACGTTTGCTTTCGCCTACGTCTACAGCCTCGTATTCTGGGGATAACCGACCGCGAGGTTCGGACACCCCGTGTCGTCCGTTGCCGTCTTCCCCGTCCTGGGGCTGTCCTTGGGAGGCGCCGTGCCGCTCTCTGAGCACGAGCAGCGCTTGCTCGACCAGATCGAGCAGGCCCTCTACGCCGAGGACCCGAAGTGGGCCAACACCGTAAGGATCAGTGACCCACGCAGCCATTACAAGCGTCGCCTGATCAAGGCCTCCATCGGCTTTGCTCTCGGCGTCGTCCTGCTGATGGTCGGCGTGGTGATCAACCTGATTCCGCTCGGCGTCGGCGGTTTCGTGGTCATGCTCGCCGCGTGTCTGTGGGGCCTGTCCAGCTGGAAACGTATGAACGGGTTCGGTGACTCGTCCCCGGCCCCCGGGGCGCCCCCTGCGGGCAAGCAGGTACGCCGTCAGCGCGGCAGCTTCATGGAGCGGATGGAAGAGCGCTGGCGCCGTCGGCACGACGAGCGCTGACCACACCACTCCGGACGGCCCGGCCGGCTTCCTCGGACGCCGGCCACCCGGGCCCGACCGGCCGCCCGGCTCAGCCGGTCGCCCCACCCGGGCGCCGGCCCGGCCATTCGGACGGCCGAGCTGCCCGGACGAGTCCCGCCCCGACGGCAGGCCGATCTGATCGCCCTTTGATCCACCCCGACGCCCGCCTCCGCCGGCGCCTTGCCGGCCGCCCCAGACGCCGCCCCTGCGACGCGGCGGCACCCACCGGAACCGACGGCACCTGACGAACGACCGTGCGGCCGCCCCCGACGGGGACGGCCGCACGATGGCGTTCGGCGCCTCACGATCCTTTCGGGGCCGCCGTCCGGCGCAGCCGCAGGTTCTCCAGCCGGTCGAAACCGTCCAGCAGCCGCTCACCCACGAGCCGTATCCTGCGCAACGTCGACGCGGGCAGCAGCACCGCCCGCACCCGCCTCCCGCGCGACACCGTCGCCGCCAGAGCCTGCCGCACCGTGCGCAGGTCCTTGCGCATCGGCCCGATCTCGCCCGGATCCCGCGCGAACAGCGACCGCTCCACCGCCGAGGCGATCTTCGCCAGGGCCGTCGCCGCCTCGGGGCCCAGCTCGTACTGCTGGGCCAGCCGCCGTGCCAGCGCCCGCGGCGTCTCGCTGGTGTGACGGGCCATCCCGTAGTCGACCAGCACGTCGTCCAGCTCCGCCCACGCGGCGCCCACGGGCGGCCGGGACGTGCCGCCACCGGCCCGGGCGGACGTCTGACCGGACTCCCTGCCGAGGGCCCGGACCCGCCGGCCCCGGGTCGCCAGCCGCAGCCCGGCCGGCACGAGCAGAAGCAGCAGGAGCACGCCGGCCCCGATGCCGACCTTGCCGGCCGCCGGCATCGAGTCGTCCGGCGGCAGCCCGCCGGTCGCCAGGCTCGCCTCGCGGTCCAGCTCGCGCGGGTTGACCCGGGCCTGCGGATCCACCGGCTCGTCGGCGGAGTTGCTGGTCGCCCCCGGCGTCGGGGTCGAGGAGTCGCCCTCGACCGGGTCGAGCGGCGGCACCGTGTACGCCGGGACGCGGGCGCTGCCCTGGCCCAGCGAACCGGCCGGGGTCGGCTCGAACGGCAGCCAGCCCACGCCCTCGAAGTACAGCTCGGGCCAGGAGTGGGAGTCGTTCGTCCCCACCATCCACCGGTCGGCGATCTTCGTGCCGCCCGTGTAGCCGATCACCACCCGCGACGGGATGCCCGCGATCCTGGCCAGCACCGCCATCGACGCCGCGAACTGCTCGCAGTAACCCGCCCGGCTGCGCAGCAGGAAGTCCTTCAGCGCGTTGTTGCCGTGGCCCTGCGTCTTGAGGCTGTAGGTGAAGTTGCCGGTCTTGGTGAAGAACTCCTGCAGCTTCACCGCCGCGTCGTAGGTGGTGTCCGCGTCGGCCGTGATCCGGGAGGCCAGCTCCTCGATCTCCGGGGGCAGGTCGTCGGGCAGCCTGAGGAAGCGCGGGTCTGCCCCGCTCCTGCTCTGCGGCAGCGACTCCAGCAGCTCGCCGGTGGCGGCGGGCTCGCTCGTGGCGACCTCGTACTCCAGCCCGGCGGCCTCGTCACGGGTGGAGAAGACCATCAGCGTGTCCACGTCCGCGCGCCAGTCGCCGTCGACGCGGACCTGCCGCGGCGGGTACGGCAACGGCAGGAACGACAGCTTGGCGATCTCCTCGCTGATCTGGATGTTGGTCACCACGTTGCCGACCTTGACCTCGCCGCCCAGCCCCGGAGGCTGCGGCAGCGGGCCGTTGTCGGTGCGGTTGTCCGGCGAGCCCTTCGGCTCGGTCATGCCGAACTGCTCGCCGTCGAACGTGTCGAGCGCGTAGATCCGCAGGTAGCGCGGCTGGTCGTCGCTGTTGGTGTAGGTCAGCACGGTCCGCCGCTCGGGCAGCTCCAGCTGGCCCTTCAGGTTGGCGATCGGGTTGGGGATGCTGATCGAGTTGCCCGTGCCCGACCCCCGGCCGCCCACGCCGAACGTGAAGAACGACACCGGCTCCATCGCGGGCAGCGCGGCCGGCAGCAGCACGGCCAGCGCGATCGCGGCGAACCCGATGCGCTTGCCCGACAGGCGCAGCCCCCGGGTGTCCATCGCCGGGCGCGAGCCGCCCGGCCGGTCGGGGGTGGCGGCCATCCGGGTCCGGCGCACCAGCACGGCCCGGCCCCAGTGGCCCAGCCGCTCGCGGCCGTCGGCGACCAGCAGGCCGGTGAAGCCGAGCGCGGCGATGATGAACGCCGGCCAGCTGATCGGCTCGGCCAGGATCGTGGCCGGCACCGTGGCCAGCGCCAGCATCGGCAGCCCGGCCAGCGCCGCCCGCCGCAGCCGCACGGCGAACAGGTCCACCAGGACCGCGATGAGCCCCACACCGCCCGCGGTCAGCAGCGAGATGCCCTCGTTGGCCGGCACCGGGGCGGCGAACCGCTGGATGTCGGTCCAGGCCGCCGCCACCAGCCGCGCCAGCTCCACCACCGACCCCTTGGTCGGCACGACGTACGCCCACGCCTCCTGCGAGGCGTACGAGGCGGTCAGGTAGACCCACAGGGCGACCAGCGCGACCGGCGGCGCCGCCCAGGCGGGCAGCGACAGACGGCCGGACAGCAGGCTCGCCGCCAGCACCGCGAGCACCGCCCCCGCCGACCCCCAGAACCACGAGGCCGCGTCGAAGAGCGCGTAGAGCAGGATGGCCGCGGACATCGTGGCCGCCGCGGCGGCGACGGACAGTCTCATGCCGCCCCTCCCTGGCCGAGTGCGTACCTGCCGCGGTTGGCGGCGTCCTGCCACACCGAGGCGATGGACGTGCCGGCGGGCAGACGCACGATGCGCCAGCCATAGCCGGCGAGCACGCCCTGCACCGCCCGGTAGTCGTCCGACGCGCCGGGCTCGGCGCCGTCCCACGTCTCCACGTCGAGCAGCACGGCCACCCCGGTGATGCCGGTGTGCCGCACCCGGGCCAGTTCCCTGGCCTCCTCCGGGTCGAGCGCCCCGAGGACCGCCACGACGAGGCCGTCGCCGCCGCCCTGACGCAGCGCCGCGACGCCGATCTCCAGCGAGCGGGCGGGGCTGTGACGGATGACGGACAGCGTGTCGAGCAGCGAGTGGCTCGCCCCCGTGTCCGTCAGGTGCTCGGAGCCCTGGTCGGTGACCAGGCGCAGGCCGAGCCCCTCGCGCGAGAGATGCACGCCGATCGACGCCGCCGCCGAGACGCCCACCTCGAACGACGAGCGCGGGCCCTCGCCCCGGTGCGCGTGCCGGCGGGTGTCCAGCAGCAGAGCGCCGCGGCTCTGCCACTGCTGCTCCTCGCGCCGCACCATCAGCTCGCCGCGCCGGGCGGTCGAGCGCCAGTGCACCCGGCGCAGGTCGTCGCCCTGCCGGTACTCGCGCGGCGCCACGTCGTCGTCGCCCGCCGCGGCCACGCTGCGGGTGCGGCTGTCGCCGCCGCCCGTCCACTCACCCGACAGCCGTACGTGGGGCAGCGCCACCACCTGCGGCGTCACCACGAGGGTGTCGCTGATCGTGAACGACCGGGTCAGCTCCACCAGCCCGAACGGGTCGGCGATGCGCACCGACAGCGGGCCGATCGTGAAGCGGCCCCGCAGGTCGGAGCGGACCCGGTAGTCGATCTCGCGGATGCCCCGAGGCTCCACCCGGTCCAGCACGAACCGGGGTCGCACGCCCAGCGCGTACGGCACGGTGTCCTCGATGAGCAGCAGACCGGTCGGCAGCCGGGTGACGTTCTCCAGGCGCAGGGTCACGGTGGCCTCCCCGCCCACCTCGCTCCTGGCCGGGTCGAGCCGACGGGCGCAGCTCAGCCGGTAGCGGGTGCGCGCCACGACCATCGCCGCCAGCAGCGGCAGCGCCGTCACGAGCACGCCGATCCTGAACAGGTCGTTCTCTCCCAGCAGCAGCGCCATCAGCAGCGCCGCGATCCCGGAGGCCAGGAACGACCTGCCCCGGGAGGTGAGCGCCCGAAGCCCGTCCCTCACGACGCCCGCGTCTCCGGGACGGGCACGCGCCTGAGCAGGTCGGTCACCACCTGCTCGGGCAGGCGGCGCTGCCCCTGCGCCTCGACGCTCGGCAGCAGCCGGTGGGCGAGCACGGGCACCGCCAGGTCCTGCAGGTCGTCGGGGATGACGTAGTCGCGCCCGGACAGCGCCGCGTGCGCCCTGGCCGCGCGGACGAGTTGCAGCGTCGAGCGCGGGGAGGCGCCCAGCCGCAGGTCGGGGGAGTGGCGGGTGGCGACCACCAGGTCGATGGCGTACTTCTTGACCGGCTGCGCGACGTAGACGCCGCGTACCGCCTCGATGAGCGCGCGCACCTCTGCGGTCGTCGCCACCGGCTGCAGCTTGTCCAGGGGGGAGGCGCCGCCGTGGACGTCCAGCATCTCCAGTTCGGCGGACGGCTCCGGGTAGCCCATCGCGACGCGCGCGGTGAAGCGGTCGCGCTGCGCCTCGGGGAGGGGGTAGGTGCCCTCCATCTCGATGGGGTTCTGGGTGGCGATGACCATGAAGGGCATGTCGAGCTGGTACGTCACGCCGTCGACGGTGACCTGGTGCTCCTCCATGCACTCCAGCAGCGCCGACTGGGTCTTGGGGGAGGCACGGTTGATCTCGTCGCCCACCACGATGTTCGCGAACACCGGCCCGGGCTTGAACTCGAACTCCCGCGTCTG
The DNA here is from genome assembly GCF_014207745.1 of Nonomuraea muscovyensis. Taxonomy (NCBI): domain Bacteria; kingdom Bacillati; phylum Actinomycetota; class Actinomycetes; order Streptosporangiales; family Streptosporangiaceae; genus Nonomuraea; species Nonomuraea muscovyensis. The sequence goes on along the minus strand of NZ_JACHJB010000001.1, from coordinate 520,784 downwards.
CTGGTTGTAGGCGCTGACCCCGGTGATGTCGCTGGGCAGCAGGTCGGGCGTGAACTGCACCCTGCGGACCGGGCAGTCGATGGACCGTGCGAGCGCCTTGGCGAGCATGGTCTTGCCGACCCCGGGTACGTCCTCGATCAACAGGTGGCCCTCGGCGAGCAATACGGTGAGGGTGAGACGCACGGCGTCGCTCTTGCCCTCGACCACAGACTCGACCGCCTCGCGGATCCGGTGTGCGGTGGAGACCAGCTCGTCGAGCCGGTGAGGGACGTCATGGGTAACTGCCACCAGGCCTCCATGAGAGAAGTGCTACGGGTGTCCCGGCGGCGTGGGTGCCATTGCGGGAGCCATGCCTTTCCTTTTCCATTGTCTGTACGACCCTACGACGCTGCGGGTTCTTGGGCGACTTTTGAGGATTTCCCACAGAATCTGGTCAGTGTCCGGTTCTTGTGGCGTACGCGTGCCGATGCGGTCACACACCCCGCTTCGTCCGCTCCACCTTCCTCCACCCGCGCCGCCCGCCGCCGGATCCGGCGGCCTCCGCGATCCTCGACACGCCCGTGACCGCCCGCGTGCCCCTCCGCGCCCCCCTCTCCGCTCCACCGCTCTGACCTGCGAAAACGTTCGCCGAACAGGCGGCGACATGCTGTTGAATTAGTTGACGGTGGGGAGAAGTGGAGTATGGTGGTGCGCAGTGGAGGGCACGGTGCGTCAGCGCTGGGCGCTTCGCTAGGCACGGGAGGTGGGGCCGATGTTCCTCGGCACCCATCAGCCGCGCCTCGACGACAAGGGACGGCTGTTCCTGCCGGCTAAGTACCGTGAGGAGCTGGCGGAGGGTCTTGTGATCACCAAAGGCCAGGAGCGATGCCTCTACGTCTTTCCCGTGGAGGAGTTCCAGCGCATTACCGAGGCTCTCAGCACCGCCCCGGTCACCGCCAAGGCGGTGCGTGACTACAGCCGCGTCTTCTTCGCCAGCGCGTCCGACGAGACTCCCGACAAACAGGGACGCATCACGATCCCGCAGAGCCTGCGCCAGTACGCCGGCCTGCAGCGTGACTGCGTGGTCATCGGGGCCAACACCCGGCTGGAGATCTGGGACGCACAGGCCTGGGACACCTATCTCCAAGCGCAGGAGCAGGCGTTCGCCGATCTGTCGGAGGAGGTGCTGCCAGGGATCTTGTAGTAGCCACGGTCGATCCGTCGGATAAGTCGTTCGGCGAGGTCTCCACCCGCAACCACTGCCCGCCGGCTGATGCACCTTCCCCGGTGTCAGATGGAGGGCGTTCACGAAGAGGGTGCGGATGGGGACCTGGCCGGGCGGCGCCGGGTGGGGACCCAGGAAGGTCCGATCGATCGCCGGACGCGTCATCCGCGAGCAAGGACGCGAGAGGGGGGGTTGGAGATGCACGACACCACAGGCACGGGCGGTCACGTTCCGGTCATGCTCGACCGCGTACTGGAACTGCTGGCCCCGGCACTGACGGGCGCGAGCCCGGTCGTCGTCGACGCCAACCTCGGCCTCGGTGGCCACTCGGAGGCCCTGCTCGCGGCCCACCCGTCACTTCATCTCATCGGCATCGACCGCGACCCGTTCGCGATCGAGTTCTCCACGCGCAGGCTCGCGCCCTACGCCGGCCGGACCACCCTGGTGCACGCCACCTCCGACCGGCTGGCCGACGTGCTCGCCGAGGCGGGCCGTCCGGCGATCGACGGCGCTCTGTTCGACCTGGGCGTGTCCTCGCCGCAGCTCGACGAGGCCGGGCGCGGCTTCGCCTACTCCTACGACGCCCCCCTCGACATGCGGATGGACACCAGCCAGGAGCTGACCGCGGAAAAGGTCGTCAATACCTACTCCGCAGGGGACCTAACGCGCATCCTCCGCGATTACGGGGAGGAACGGTTCGCACCGCGTGTCGCGGGCTTCATTGTCAGGGAACGGGCCAAGGAGGCCATAACGTCGACTAAGCGGCTCGCGGAGATCGTTCGTGACGCGATCCCGGCCGCGACCCGGCGCACCGGGGGCAACCCCGCCAAGAGGACTTTCCAGGCGCTGCGCATCGAGGTGAACGCGGAGCTCGCCGCCCTGGAGGCGGCGCTTCCCGCGGCCCTCGACGCGCTCGCGCTCGGTGGGCGAGTCGTCGTGCTTTCCTACCACTCCCTCGAGGACCGGCTGACCAAGCAGGTCCTCACGGCGCGAACCAAGGACACCAGCCCGCCCGGGCTGCCCGTCCCGCTGCCGGCTCACCAGCCGCGGTTCCGCCTGCTGACGAGGGGAGCCGAGCTCCCGAGCGAAGAGGAGGTGGCCCGTAACCCGCGGGCCGCCTCGGCCCGGCTACGGGCGGCAGAGAGGATCCGTGTTGACCACCACGACTGAGCAGGAGACCGGGCGGGACACGCCCGCCCGCGGCGGCCTGCCCAAGACCGGTCTCAAGCCCGGGCCCGGCGGCGGCGGGACCAAGCCCGGCCCCGCGGCCACGCCCCGGACCGGCCGGCGCCGGCCCGCCGCGCCGCACCAGGCCACGCCCAACCCGGTCACCGGCCCCGCCCCGGAGTCCACCGCGCGTCCCGCCCCTGAGGCCGGCGCCCGCCCCGCGCCGGGCACGCGCCCCACCTCGGTCTCCGGCTCGCGCACCGCGTCCGGCACGCGCACCGCGTCCGGCACGCGTTCCGCATCCGGTTCGCGGACAGCACCGGAGTCGGGCACGCCCGCGGCGTCGGGCAGGCGCACCCCTTCCGGCACGCGTCCCGCGTCGGGTTCCGGCACGCGTCCGGCCCAGAAGCCGGACACGCGTCCCGCGCAGGGGCCCGGAACGGGCGCCGGGTCGCGTCCCGTGCCGCCGCCGCGACCGGCCGCCGACACCGCCGCCCGCGGCGGGACCGGTGCCGCGCGGGTGCGCGCCACCCGTCCGGCGGCCCAGCGCCGTCCCGCGCGGCGGCGTCAGCGGGCGCCGTTCGTGCTGCTCGTCGTCGGCCTGCTGTGCGGCGGCCTGATGAGCCTGCTGCTGCTCAACACCGTGCTCGCGCGCGACTCGATCACCGCGGGCGAGCTGCGCGAGGACATCGCCAACGCGCACCGGCACAACGAGTACCTGCGCCAGGAGAACGAGCGGGCCACGCAGCCCGACGCCATCGCCACGCAGGCCGAGCAGCAGGGCCTGACCCGTGACACGGGCATCAACCCGTTGCCCCTGAACGACGACGCGCCGCTGCCCGGCTCGGCCGCCGAGCCCCGCGCGGAATCCGGCACCGAGTCCGGCACGTCGGGCGGCACCGAGTCCGGCACAGAGACCGGCACGGCCGCGACCACGGAGTCCGGCACGGAGTCCGGTTCGGTGGGCCGGACGCGGTGAGGGAGACAGGCGGCAGGGGCCCGGGGCCCGGCCGCGGCGCTGGCGGCGCCGGCTCTCAAGGAGGGGCCGGCGCCGTTCGTCGTCGGCCGGGCGGTCCCGGGCGGCAGGGCGGTTCGGCACGCTCGGAGGGCACGGGCCGGCCGCCGTCCGAGGAGCGGCGCGACCCCCGCAATCCGAGGAAACAGCCCGACCCGTTCGACCTGCCCTTCGGCAGCGGCCCCGCGGCCGACGCCCAGCGCCTCCGGCCGTCCCAGGGCGGGCGCCGGAGCCCGGACGAGGACGACGAGCCACGCGCGGCCGGCGGCCGGCGGCCCGGCGCCGGCGACGAGCCGCCAGGTGCGTCCGGGCGGCGGCCCCGCTCGGGAGACGACGACGCGCAGGGTTCCTCCGGCGGGCGCCCGCGCCAGGACGGCCCCGAGGGCGCCCGCAGGGGCGGCGAGGCGGGCCGGCCGGGGGCGCGCACCCCGCAGACGCGCGACGAGCGCGCCCGTGGCCGGGTCAGGCAGGACGACGCCCCGGGCCGCACCAGGGACGGGCGTTCCCGGCAGGGCGACGACGGCGGCCCGCGCGGGCTGCCCAGGATCGACGACGCCGGGCCGCGCGGGCGCTCCCGGCAGGAGAGCGGCGACGGCTCCCGCGGTCGTGCAGGCCGGGACGGACGAGGCCGCGAGGACGGGCACGACCGCGGGCGCGAGCGTGCCCTGCGCGAGGACGCCGACGGCCCGCGCGCCCGCGCCCGCCAGGGCGAGGCACGATCCCGCACCCGCGCCACGCACCCCGACGACGCGCCGGAGCGCGCGGACGGCGCCCGCGACGGTGCTTCGGGCCGGTCCCGTGACAGCCGCCTGCGGTCGGAAGGCGCCTCGGGCCGGCCCCGTGACGGCCGCGCGCGGCCGGACGACGAGGCCGGGCGGTCCCGCGGCACGCGCACCAGGCCCGGCGACGGACGGGCCGGCGACGGGCGGGCCCGATCGGACGACGCCCGCGCCGGGCGGGCCCGCTCCGACGACCCCCTCGGCCGGGAGAGGCGGGCGCAGGACGGTGCCCGCCGCGGCTGGAACGCCTGGCGCGCGTGGGCGGGCGGCGACGAGCGTCGGCCGGGGCGCGGCGGCGACGGCCTCCGGCCGCCCCGCAGGCCCCCGGCGCCCCCGCGCCCGCCCAAGCCGCCGCTCGTGCTGCGCCTCGGCAACCCCCGTCGGCGCATCAACATCGGCCTGATCGGCATGACCTTCATCCTGTCGATCTTCGCCGGGCGGCTCATCCAGATGCAGGGCCTCGATTCCAAGGTCTACGAGGCGGCCGCCGCGGGGCAGCGCCTGCAGAAGGAGGTCATCCCGGCCAAGCGCGGCACGATCACCGACGCCGGCGGCCACGACCTGGCCGTGACCGTCGAGGCGCGCGAGATCGCCGTCGACCCCAGCAAGGTGCCCGCGGACGTCCGCCCCAAGGTCGCGGCGATCCTGGCCAGGCACCTCGGCAAGTCCGAGGCGGAGATGACCGCCAAGCTCGCCAGGGTCGACACCCGCTACCAGCTCCTGGCCCGGGACGTGGACCCGGTCGTGGCCGGCCGCCTGCTGAAGGCCGGCGTGCCCGCGCTGACCGAGAAGAGGACCTACCGGCGTCTCTACCCGGCGGGCGACCTGGCCGGCAGCCTCGTCGGGTTCGTCGGCGACGAGGGCAAGGGCCTCGGCGGCATCGAGGCCGCCAAGAACTCCCTGCTGGCCGGCCGCGACGGCGAGCTGCGTGCCGAGACCGGCCGCGACGGGCAGCGCATCCCCATGACCAGCAGCCAGCGCACGGCCCCCGTCGACGGCCGCGACGTGCGGCTGACCATCGACCGCGACATCCAGTGGGCCGCCCAGCGCACCCTCGCCGAGCAGGTCGACAAGTCGGGCGCGAGCAGCGGCACCGTCATCGTCATGGACGTCCGCACCGCCCAGATCCTCGCCATGGCCAACGCCCCCGAGCTGGACCTGGACAACTGGCGCCAGTCGTCCCCCAGCCTGTACGTCAACCGGGCCGCCTCCGACGTGTTCGAGCCCGGGAGCACCAACAAGGTGATCACCGCGGCGGCGGCCCTGGAGGCGGGCGCGGTCACGCCCGGCACGGTCTTCCAGGTCAAGGACAACATCAAGTGCGCCGACCGGGTGCTGCGCGACGCGCACGCGCATCCGGCTCAGGCCATGACGTTCCAGGAGGCGATGGCCCAGTCCAGCAACGTCGCCACCATCATGGCCGCCCGCAAGATCGGCGACCAGCGCCTCTACGACATGCTCAGGGCGTTCGGCTTCGGCAGCCGGCCGGGCGGCGGCGTGCCCGGCGCCGGCGCGGGCCTGCTGCCCGATCACAAGAACTGGTCGGGCAGCCAGAGCTGCACGGTCGCCTACGGCCAGGGCGTGTCGGTGACCGCGTTGCAGATGGCCAGCGTCTACCAGACCATCGCCAACGGCGGCGTCAAGGTGGAGCCCCAGATCGTGGCCGGCACCACCGACCCGAGCGGCAGGTTCGTCGCCGCGCCTCCCGGTAAGCAGACCAGGGTGGTGAGCGAGAAGACCGCCAAGGAGATCACGACCATGCTCGAGGCCGCGGTGAGCGCCCAGGGCACCGGCGAGCTGGCCGCCATCCCGGGTTACCGGGTCGCGGGCAAGACCGGCACAGCCGACCGCTACGATCAGCAACTAGGCCGCTACGACGGCTACACGGCCTCCTTCGCGGGCTTCAGCCCCGCCGACGCGCCCCGGCTGGTGGTGCTGTCGGTGCTGCAGAACCCGAAGAACGGTCATTTCGGCGGGCAGGTCGCCGCGCCCGTGTTCAAGGATGTGATGACGTTCGCCATCAAGAGCGAGAAGATCCCGCCGACCGGTTCGGCCGCGCTTCCAGCGCGGACACGCGCGGGACAGTGACAGGGAAAGGTACGCTGCCGCCGTGCGTCCCCCGTCCATGCGTCCCACGACCACCCCGCCCCGTCCGCTGACGGGGCTCGCGACCATGCTCGACGCCGAGCCGGGCTCGGCCAGGTCGCCCCACGCCGCGCTGACCGGCGTCACCATCGACTCCCGCCAGGTCACGCGCGGAGACCTCTACGTGGCCGTGCGCGGCCAGCAGGTGCACGGCGCGAGCTTCGCGCGCGAGGCGCTGTCGCGCGGCGCCGTCGCCGTGCTCACCGACCCCGCCGGCCGCGAGGAGGCGGCCGCGACCGGGCTGCCGGTGCTGGTCGTGCCCGACCCGCGCGCCCTCCTCGGGCAGGTCGCCTCCTGGGTGTACGGCCAGCCGGCGCACGACGTCCAGGTGCTCGGTGTCACCGGCACCAGCGGCAAGTCGACCACCACGTTCCTGCTGGAGGCGGGCCTGCGCGCGGCCGGGCACACGGCGGGCGTGGTCGGCGGCGTCGAGATCCGCGTGGGCGACGACCGCTTCCCGGCCCGGCTGACGACGCCCGAGGCGTCGGACCTGCACGGCCTGTTCGCTCTCATGCGCGAGCGCGGCGTGACCGCCGCCGCCATGGAGGTCTCCAGCCACGCCCTGGCGCTCGGCCGGGTCGATGGCGTCTTCTACGACGTGGCCCTGTTCACCAACCTGTCGCAGGACCACCTCGACTTCCACAAGGACCTCGACGACTACTTCGCGACCAAGGCGCGGCTGTTCCAGCCGGAGATGAGCCGCGTGGGCGTGACCAACTTCGACGACCCGTACGGCCGCGAGCTGCTGTCGCGGGCCAAGGTGCCGATGACCACCTTCTCCGCGCTGGGCGATCCGGCGGCCGACTGGCGGGCGCTCGACACCCGGCTGGGCGCCGACGGCAGCACCTTCCGCGTGGTCGGCCCCGGCGGGGTCGAGGCCGACGCGCAGATCGCGCTGCCCGGCCCGTTCAACGTCGCCAACGCGCTCGGCGCGGTCGTCACGCTGGTCGAGGCCGGGGTGACGCTGCAGACGGCCGTCCACGGCATCGCCTCCCTGACCGGCGTGCCCGGCCGGATGGAGCGGGTGACCGGGCCCGGCGAGGACTTCCAGGCCGTCGTCGACTACTCCCACAAGCCGGGCGCGGTCGAGTCGGTGCTGCGCTCACTGCGCGAGGTGACAGCGGGGAGCCTCACCGTCGTGCTGGGCTGCGGCGGCGACCGCGACACCGGCAAACGCCCGCTGATGGGCGAGGCCGCGGCGCGGCTGGCCGATGTGGCGATTTTCACCAGCGACAATCCACGCTCCGAGGACCCGCTGTCCATCCTGGCCGCGATGATGGAGGGAGCGCTCCGCGTTCCGCAGCACGACCGCGCTCATGTGATCATTGAGCCTGACCGCGCGGCCGCGATCGACCTGGCGATCGGCCGGGCCGAGCGCGGCGACGTGGTGGTCGTGGCAGGCAAGGGCCACGAGCAGGGCCAGTACATCTCAGGCGAAGTGATCCCCTTCGACGACCGTGAGGTCGTCGCCGAGGCGATCGCCGCACGCAAGGAAAGCAGGAAGCACGCATGATCCCGTTGCCTCTGGCCAGGATCGCCGAGATCACCTCGGGCGCCCTGTCAGGCATGGCCGACCCCCGGGCGGTGGTCCGCGGTCCCGTCGTGATCGACTCGCGCGACGTCCGGCCGGGATCCCTGTTCGTCGCCTTCAAGGGCGCGCGGGTGGACGGCCACGACTACGCCGCCCAGGCGATCCGGGCCGGAGCCGTCGCGGTGCTGGCGAGCCGGCCGGTCGAGGCGCCCGCGGTGATCGTGCCCGACGCGGCCGCCGCGCTCGCCGGCCTGGCCACGGTGCAGGCCGCCGCGCTGCCGGACGCCACCGTGATCGGCGTGACCGGATCGGCCGGCAAGACCACCACCAAGGACCTGCTGGCCAGGATCACGGCGCGCATCGGCCCGACCATCGCGCCGGTCGGCTCGTTCAACAACGAGATCGGCCACCCGCTGACCGTGCTCAGGGCCGACCTCGACACCCGTTTCATGGTGCTGGAGCTCAGCGCGCGCAACATCGGCCACATCGAGGCGCTGACCCGCATCGCGCCGCCGCGCATCGGCGTCGTCCTCAACGTCGGCACCGCCCACCTCGGCGTGTTCGGCGGCAAGGAGGCCATCGCGCGGGCCAAGGGCGAGCTGGTCGAGTCGCTGCCCGCCGACGGGGTCGCCGTGCTCAACGCCGACGACCCGCTCGTGCGGGCGATGGCCTCGCGCACCGCCGCCCGCGTCACCCTGTACGGGCTCGGCGAGGACGCCGCCATCCGCGCCGAGGGCGTGACCGTGGACGAGCGCGGACGCGCCTCCTTCACGCTGTACACCCCCTCCGGCGCCGCCCCGGTCAAGCTGAAGCTGTACGGCGCCCCGGCCGTCGCCAACTCCCTGGCCGCCGCGGCCGCCGCCTACGAGCTGGGCCTGCCCGTCGCCACCATCGCCGAGGAGCTGTCGGAGGCCACCCCGCGCAGCCGGTGGCGCATGGAGGTGACCGACCGGCCCGACGGCGTCACGGTCGTCAACGACGCCTACAACGCCAACCCCGACTCGATGCGGGCCGCGTTCGAGGCGCTGGGGGCGCTCGGCAAGGGACGGCGGCGCTTCGCCGTCATCGCCGCCCTGCGCGAGCTGGGCGAGGACGGCGCGGCGCTCAACGAGGAGCTGGGCCGCCTGGCGGGCGGCTCGGGCCTGGCCGGTCTCGTCGTCGCCGGTCCCGACGCGGGCCCGGTCCTGGAGGGGGCCGCCGCGGCCACCGGGGCTCCGCCCGCCATCTCGCCGGACATTTCCGATTTGTCGCCCGGGAACGGTGAGGCACTCCCGATCGTCCACGTCCCCGACGCGCAGGCCGCCGCGGCCCAGATCGGCGCCTGGCTCCGGCCCGGCGACGTCGTGCTCGTCAAGGGCCCGCGGGCGATGGGTCTCGAGAGAACGGCCGAGCTGCTGCTCGGGGGTGCCCCCCAGTGACCGACATCATCATCGCCGGCGCGGTGGGGCTCATCCTGTCGATGCTCGGCACGCCCCTGGCCATCCGGCTGTTCTCCCGGCGGGGCTACGGCCAGGAGATCCGCGAGGAGGGCCCGTCCGGCCACTACGACAAGCGCGGCACCCCCACCATGGGCGGCACCGTCATCGTGCTGGCCTCCCTGCTCGCCTACGGCGGCTCCCGCGCGGCCACGCTCACCCCACCGACCGTCTCCGGGCTGCTCGTGCTGTTCCTGATGACCGGGCTCGGCGCGGTCGGCTTCCTCGACGACTTCATCAAGATCTACAAGCAGCGCAGCCTCGGCCTGCGCAGCGGCGCCAAGGCGCTCGGCCAGCTCGTCGTCGGCGCGGTCTTCGCCGTGATGGTCACCCAGCATGCCAACGTCTACGGCATCACCCCCGCCGAGCCCAGACTGTCCTTCCTGCGCGACTTCGGGCCGTCGATCGGCCTCATCGGGTTCACCATCTGGGTCCTGATCATGATCGTCGGCTTCTCCAACGCCGTGAACCTCACCGACGGCCTCGACGGCCTGGCCAGCGGCGCCACCGGCGTCGTGCTCGCCGCGTACGTGCTGATCGGCAACTGGCAGCTGCGCAACAACTGCATCGACCAGCTCGGCCCCAACTGCTACTGGGTGCGCGACCCGCTCGACCTCGCCGTGGTGGCAGCGGCCGTGCTCGGAGCCCTGATCGGGTTCCTGTGGTGGAACGCCCCGCCCGCCCGGATCTTCATGGGCGACACCGGCTCGCTGGCCCTCGGCGGCGTGCTGGCGGGCCTGGCCATCGCCACCCGCACCCAGCTCCTGCTGATCATTCTGGCCGGCCTCTGCGTGATCATCACGCTGTCGGTCATCATCCAGGTCGGCTTCTTCAAGATGACCGGCAAACGGGTCTTCCGGATGGCGCCGCTGCAGCACCACTTCGAGCTCAAGGGCTGGGCCGAGACCACGATCGTGGTCCGCTTCTGGCTGATCGCGATGCTCTGCTCCGCGCTCGGGCTCGGGCTGTTCTACGTCGAGTGGATGCCGAGATGACCTCGCCGGGCCGCACCTGCGTCGCCGGGCTCGGCGTGTCCGGCACCGCCGTGGCGCGGGCGCTCGCCGGGCGTGGCGAGCGCGTCGTGGTGGTGGAGGCCGTCGAGGGCGACCGGCAGCGCGAGGCCGCCGCCGAGCTGGCCCGCCAGGACGTCGAGGTGCGTTTCGGGCCGATGGAGCTGCCCGAGGGCGTCACCCGCCTCGTCACCACCGGCTGGGCGCCGCACCACCCGCTCATCGCCGACGCCCTCGCCGCGGGCGTCGAGGTGGTCGGCGAGGTGGAGCTGGCCTGGCGGCTGCGGCCCGCCCACGCCGCCCCCTGGCTGGCCCTGACCGGCACCAACGGCAAGACCACGGCCGTGCGCATGCTCACCGCCATCCTGCGGGCCGCCGGCCGCGAGGCGCTCGCCGTGGGCAACGTGGGCGTCCCGGTCATCCAGGCGGTGACGGAGCCCTACGACGTGCTCGCCGTCGAGCTGTCGAGCTTCCAGCTCCACTGGTCGAGCAGCCTGGCCCCGCACGCCGCGGCGATACTCAACGTGGCGCCCGACCACCTCGACTGGCACGGCTCCATGGAGGCCTACGCCGAGGCCAAGGGCCGCATCTACGAACGCGCCGGCACCGTCGTGCACAACGCCGACGACCCTGAGGCCACCCGCCTGGCCGAGCCCTACGCCGGAGCCGTCGGCTTCACGCTCGGCGTCCCCCGGCCCGGCCAGCTCGGCGTGGTCGAGGACCTCCTCGTCGACCGGGCGTTCGTCGCCGACCCCGTCGAGGCGGCCGAGGAGCTGGCGACCCTGGCCGACGTGCGCCCCCTCGCGCCCCACAACGTGGCCAACGCCCTGGCCGCCGCCGCGCTCGCCCGCTCCCTGGGCGTGCCCGCCTCCGCCGTACGGCAGGGGCTGCGCGACTTCACACCCGACCCGCACCGCCTGGCCCACGTCGAGCGGATCGGCGAGGTCGACTACGTCGACGACTCCAAGGCCACCAACCCGCACGCGGCCGCCGCCGCGCTGTCGGCCTACCGCTCGATCGTGTGGATCGCCGGGGGCCAGCTCAAGGGCGCCGACGTGGACGACCTGGTGCGCCGGGCCGCCCCCAGGCTGCGCGGCGCGGTGCTCCTCGGCGCGGACCGCGCCGCGATCGCCGAAGCACTCGCGCGACACGCCCCGAATGTCCCCGTCGTCGACATCTCCGGCCAAGACACTGGAGTGATGAACCGAGTCGTCTCCGAAGCCGCCCGCCTGGCCTCGCCGGGGGACACCGTGCTGCTCTCCCCGGCGAGCGCGTCGCTCGACATGTTCGCCGGCTACCCGGCCCGGGGGGAGGCGTTCGCCCGAGCCGTCCGCGAGCTGAAGGCGGCCCCGTGAGCAGCGCCGGGGGCGCGACCGCCGAGGACACCCCGCGCCGCGGCCCCGTCGAGGGCCCCACCGGCTGGGCCCGCGAGCAGCTCGGCACGCTCAAGGAGCTCCTCGCCAAGCCGCTCACCACCTACTACCTGATCCTCGGGTGCAGCGGGCTGCTGCTGGCCCTCGGGCTGATGATGGTGCTGTCCGCCTCCAGCATCGAGTCGATGCAGAAGACCGGCAGCCCCTACTCGTGGTTCATCAAGCAGTCGCTGTCGGCCGCGGTCGGCGTGCTGGTCATGTGGGCCTGCGCGCGGCTGCCGCACAAGTTCTTCCGCTGGGCCGGCTACCCGCTGATGGCGCTGTCGATCATCGCGCTGGTCATGGTGCTGTTCATCGGCTCCTCCGAGCTGGGCGCCCAGCGGTGGATCTACCTGCCGGGCGGGCTGACGATCCAGCCGTCGGAGCCCGCCAAACTCGGCCTCGCCCTGTGGGGGGCCGACCTGCTCGCGCGGCGGGCGCGCCAGGGCCGCATCGAGTGGCGCCACATGCTCATCCCGCTCATGCCCGGCACGGCGATCCTGGCCGTCATGGTCATGCTCGGCCGCGACCTCGGCACCACTCTCGTGCTCTTCATGATCTTCCTGGCGCTGCTGTGGGTGGTGGGCGCGCCGATCCGGCTGTTCGGCGGTATCCTGGCGCTCGCCGTGCTCGCCGCCGTCATCATGATCAGGGTCGAGCCGTACCGCATGGCCCGCGTCGGCGCGCTGCTCGACCCGTGGGCCGACGCGCAGGGCGCCGGCTACCAGGCCGTGCAGGGCCAGATCGCGATGGGCTCCGGCGGCTGGTTCGGCCTCGGCCTGGGCAGCAGCCGGGCCAAGTGGAACTGGCTGCCGCACGGCGAGAGCGACTTCATCTTCGCCATCCTCGGCGAGGAACTGGGCCTCATGGGCACCCTGGTCGTGGTGGCGCTGTTCGGGCTGCTCGGTTACGCGGGGTTGCGCGTCGCCACGCGGGTCAACGACCCGTTCGTCCGCCTGGCCGCCGCCGCCGTGGTCGCCTGGATCGCCGGACAGGCCGTCGTCAACATGGGCGCCGTGCTCGGCGTCCTGCCGATCACCGGCATCCCGCTGCCCCTGGTGTCGTACGGCGGCTCGGCGCTGCTGCCGACCCTGGCGGCGCTCGGGATGCTCCTGTCCTTCGCCAAGAGGGAGCCGGGTGCACGCGAAGCTCTGGCCGCACGCGGCCCCGGGCCGGCCCTACGGGCCCTAAGCTGGCTTGGCCTGGGAGGAATGACCAGAGGCAGAGCGAGACGTTAGGGAGTGGACATGAGGGTGGTCCTCGCCGGGGGAGGGACGGCCGGCCACATCGAGCCGGCGCTCGCCCTTGCCGACGCGCTGCGCCATCTCGACCCGAGCATCGGCATCACCTGCGTCGGCACCGAGCGCGGGCTGGAGACCGGTCTCGTCCCGGCCAGAGGCTACGACCTGGAATTGGTGCCGGCCGTGCCGCTGCCCCGAGCCCTCACCCCGCAGCTGCTGACCATGCCCGGCCGGCTCGCCGTGGCGGTCAACGCCGTGGCCGCCGTCCTCGACCGGGTCCGCGCCGACGTCCTGGTCGGGTTCGGCGGCTACGTGGCGACCCCCGCCTACCTCGCGGCCAAGCGCCGCGGCCTGCCGATCGTCGTCCACGAGGCCAACCCGCGCCCGGGCCTGGCCAACCGGCTCGGCGCCAAGCTCACCGACCACGTCTTCGCCGGTTTCCCCGACGCGGCGTTCAGGGGCGACTACATCGGCACCCCGCTGCGCCGCGAGATCGTCACCCTCGACCGGCTGTCCACCGGCGACAAGGCCCGTTCCTGGTTCGGGCTGGAGAACGACCGGCCGACCCTGCTCGTCTTCGGCGGCTCTCGCGGCGCCCGGTCGATCAACCAGGCCGCCCTGGCCGCCGCGCCCGCGCTGCGCGCGGCAGGCGTCCAGGTGCTGCACGTGCTCGGGCCGGGCAACTCCGCCGAGCGGGAGCCGCCACCCGGCGATCCCCAGTACGTCCTGCTGCCGTACGTCGACCGCATGGACCTCGCCTACGCGGCGGCCGACCTGGCGCTGTGCCGCAGCGGCGCGCTCACCTGCGCCGAGATGACCGCCGTCGGCCTGCCCGGCGCGTACGTGCCGCTGCCGCACGGCAACGGCGAGCAGCGGATCAACGCCGAGCGCATCGTCGCGGGCGGCGGCGGCCTGGTGGGCGACGACGCCGAGCTGTCACCCGATTGGATCATCCGTAACGTGCTGCCCATCCTGCGCGACCCCGAGCGGGTCGCCGTCATGTCCGAGGCCGCCTCCCGGCTGGGGCGCAAGGACGCCGATATCATGCTGGCAAGGAAAGTCTTGGAGATAGCCCGATGAGTCTGGTCAAGCTGGTCGATCCCGTCTCCGCCGAGGACCTGGGGCGGGTGCACTTCATCGGCATCGGCGGCGCCGGCATGTCGGGCATCGCGCGCATCCTGCTCAAGCGGGGCGTACGCGTCTCCGGCAGCGACGCCCGCGGCAGCGACCTGCTCAACGAGTTGCGCCGGCTGGGCGCGACCGTGCACATCGGCCACGCCGCCTCCCACGTCAAGAACGCCGACACCGTGGTCGTCTCCACCGCGATCCGCGACTCCAACCCCGAGCTGGGCGAGGCGCTCAGGCAGGGGCTGCGGGTCATCCCGCGCGCCGCCGCCCTCGCCTCCGTGATGGCCGGCCGCACCGCCGTCGCCATCGCCGGCACCCACGGCAAGACCACGACCACCTCCATGCTGACCGTGGCGCTGCAGAAGTGCGGCGCCGACCCGTCCTACTGCGTGGGCGGCCAGCTCGTCACCACCGGGCTCGGTGCCGACGAGGGCTCCGGCCAGGTCTTCGTGGCCGAGGCCGACGAGAGCGACGGGTCGTTCCTCATGCTCGCGCCCGACATCGCCGTGGTCACCAACGTCGAGGCCGACCACCTCGACAACTACGGCGACCCGCGGGCCGTCCACGACACCTTCGCCCGCTTCGCCGACCGCGTCGGGTCGGTGCTCATCGCCTGCGCAGACGACCCCGGCGCCGTCGAACTGGCCGAGATCGCGCGCTCGCGCGGCATCCGGGTGCGCACCTACGGCGCCGCGGGCGAGGTCCGGGTCACCGACGTGCGGCCCGACGGCTTCGGCACCACGTTCACCGTCGAGGGCCGCGGCGACGTCAGGCTGGCCGTTCCCGGGGCTCACAACGCCCTCAACGCCACCGCGGTGATCGCCGTGGCCGACGAGCTGGGGCTGCCCTTCGAGGAGATCAGGGACGGTCTGGCGGCCTTCACGGGGGCCAAGCGGCGCTTCGAGGCCAAGGGCGAGGCCGGCGGGGTCGCCGTCTTCGACAGCTACGCCCACCACCCCACCGAGCTGGCCGCCGACCTGCGGGCCGCGCGCGACGTGGTGGCCTCCTTCTCCGGCACCGGCCGGGTCATCGCGATCTTCCAGCCTCACCTCTACTCGCGCACCAGGTTCTTCGCCGACGAGTTCGGCGCGGCGCTCGGGCTGGCCGACGAGGCCGTCGTACTCGACGTCTACGGCGCCCGTGAGGACCCGGAGCCGGGGGTGTCCGGCGCGATGGTCGCCGAGCGGGTGCCGCTGCCGGCCGAGCGGGTGGCGTACGCGCCCGACCGCGCCGCGGTGCCGGCGCTGGCGGCCGCGCGGGCGCGGCCGGGCGACATCGTGCTCACCATGGGCGCCGGCGACGTCACCGAGCTGGGCTCGCAGATCCTGGCCGAACTCTCCGCCCACTGACCGGCCCGACCGGTTCCACGGGCCGAGGGCTCGAAGTGCCGCACCGGCGCGACCACCCCGACCCGCCCGCGCGCGGCGCGGGCGGTGGAGGGTGGAGGCGGCGTAGGGTCGGTGGCACGATCATGTCCGGCGCCCCGGCGGCGCCGCCGCGACGACCCCGGGGGAGTGATGAAGGCGCGCACGGCACTGCTGGTGCTGCTCACCGCCGGTGTGGTCGGCACCGCCGCGTGGCTGGTGTTCTTCTCGCCCGTGCTCGGTGTCCGTTCGATCGAGATCGTGGGAAATCTCACAGTTCCCACCGGTAACATCAGGCAGCAGGCGGGGGTGCCCGCGCTGCACCCGCTCGCCACGGTGGACCTGGCCGCCGTCGAGTCGCGGGTGCTGGGCATCCGCCGCCTCGCCACGGCCAAGGCCGAGCGGGTGTGGCCGGGCACGCTCAAGATCGAGGTGGTCGAGCGCGAGCCCGTCGCCGCCCTCCAGGTGAGCGGCAAGGCGGCGGTCGTCGACAAGCAGGGCGTGGTCATCGAGATCAAGGACACGGTGCCGCCGCTGCTGCCCGTCCTCGTCGTGGACCGGCCCGCCGCCGGCGAGCCGGCGACCATGGCCGCGCTCCAGGTGATCCAGAACCTCCCCGACGCGCTGGTCGGCCGGATCCGGCAGGTGCGGGCCACCACCGCCGAGGGCGTGTCGCTCACGCTCTCCGACGGCCGCAGCGTCGTCTGGGGCGGCACCGACCGGGGCGAGGAGAAGGGCCGCATCCTCACGCGGTTGCTGCGGCGCAAGGCCGAGGTCTACGACGTCAGTTCCCCGGACGTGGTGACCCTGCGCTGAGCCCGGCGCACCCGGCGGCCGGCAAGGGGTTCGGGGCGCGCAAGGGGCGATCGTGGTCCGGGCGCCACGGTCTCGCGCGCCTGTGCGTGGTGGGGGCCGCGGCGTGAGAGCCTGTACGAGGGCGTACGGCCGAGGAGTGCCCCGACCAGGCGTGACCACAGAGCGAAACGGACAGCCCGCGACACGCCGGACGTGCTTGCGGCGCGGTTAGTTGACCCGCCCGGAGCGTAACTCCTACTGTCCGTATCAATCCTCAGGTTGACATAAATCTGAATCTCAACTTGAGGTTGAGAGTTACTCGAAGTGAGAAACGCGGAGAGATCCGCACCGAAATGGCAAGTACACGAGCGGAAAGGCCCCTCGTCGTGGCAGCACCGCAGAACTACCTCGCGGTCATCAAGGTCGTCGGCATCGGCGGCGGCGGAGTCAACGCCGTCAACCGGATGATCGAGGAGGGACTCAAGGGCGTCGAGTTCATCGCGATAAACACCGACGCCCAGGCGCTGCTGATGAGTGACGCCGACGTCAAACTCGACGTGGGCCGAGAGCTCACGCGCGGACTGGGCGCTGGCGCCAACCCCGATGTGGGGCGCAAGGCGGCCGAAGACCACCGCGAGGAGATCGAGGAGGTCCTCAAGGGGGCCGACATGGTCTTCGTCACGGCCGGCGAGGGCGGCGGCACCGGCACCGGTGGCGCGCCCGTCGTGGCCAACATCGCACGTTCCCTGGGCGCCCTGACCATAGGCGTCGTCACCCGGCCCTTCAGCTTCGAGGGCCGCCGCCGGGCCATGCAGGCCGAGGCGGGCATCGAGACGCTGCGCGACGAGGTCGACACCCTCATCGTGATCCCCAACGACCGGCTGCTGTCGATCTCCGACCGGCAGGTGAGCGTGCTCGACGCGTTCAAGGCGGCCGACCAGGTGCTGCTGTCCGGTGTGCAGGGCATCACCGACCTCATCACCACGCCCGGCCTGATCAACCTCGACTTCGCCGACGTCAAGTCCGTCATGTCCGGCGCCGGCTCGGCCCTCATGGGCATCGGCCACGCCCGGGGCGACGACCGCTCCGTCGCGGCGGCCGAGATGGCCGTCTCCAGCCCGCTGCTGGAGGCCAGCATCGACGGCGCCCACGGCGTGCTGCTGTCGATCGCGGGCGGCTCAGACCTCGGCCTGTTCGAGATCAACGAGGCGGCCCAGCTCGTCTCCATGGCCGCGGCGCCCGACGCCAACATCATCTTCGGCACGGTCATCGACGACGCGCTCGGCGACGAGGTGCGGGTCACCGTCATCGCCGCGGGCTTCGACGACATGCCGCCGGTGGAGAAGCAGATGCCGCGCCCGCAGAGCCGGCCCGCCGCCTCGCCGGTCTCCTCGCCCTCGCGGCCCAGCGTGGCCCAGCCGACGGTGAAGGCCGAGGCGGCGCCGCGCGCCGACTTCAGGCCCGAGTCGCGTCCGGAGGCCCGGCCCGAGTTCCGGTCCGAGCCGCTTCCCGAGCCCCGCCCCGAGCCGCAGGTGGAGTCGCGCACGGAGTTCCGGCCCGAGCCGGTGCGGCCCGTCGAGAGCGTCCCGGAGCCCGCCCCGGCCCCCGAGCCGGTCGCCGAGGAGCCGCCGAGCCCCGTCTCGATCCCCCGGCCGACGCCCGAGCCGACCAACCCGCCCACGCCCATCACCTCCCGCATGTCGGAGCCCACCAAGCGTCGCCCGGTGGTCTTCGAGGAGCAGGAGGAGGAGCTGGACGTCCCCGACTTCCTCAAGTGACCGTCCCGCCCCTCGCCGCTCCGTCCGGGCACGGCGGAGCGGCGTCGCCGTGTGTGGGGCGGGGCGTCGGCGGCCGGACCGTGACCGGCCGGTCGCCGGGTGAGGATGGTCACATCGACGGACCCGCCGAGGGCCGTCACACCGCGACACCACCACTCCACGACGGCAGGACCGCGGCGCCGCCCGGCCTGACCCGTTCGCCGCAACGGGCCCCGCGGGGTGCCGGGCAAGTGGTCAGGCCGGATCCGCGAGGCCCGCGGGTTCCCATGGCCCGCCGGACCGCGAGTACCGCGTCCGGCTCCCTGGGGACCGCGGCCAGGTGGCCGTACGGCGTCCGGCTTCCCCGCGGACCGGGGCGGGCCGGATGTGTCAACTCGGGCTCCTGCGGACCGCGGCGGACCGGACGTGTCAACTCGGGCTCCCGCGGACCGCGGCCGGGCGGTCGTGGCACGTTCCCGGGTGAGCGGCCGGGCGTGCCCTGCCCGGCGAGGAGCGGCAGAATGAGGGCAGCGCGGACGAGAGGGGACAGGCGCGATGAGGCGGGATGAGATCGCGGCCGGGCTGGCCGAGGTCGAGGGACGGATCGCGGAGGCGTGCCGGGCGGCCGGCCGTGACCGCGGCGAGGTCACGCTGATCGCCGTCACCAAGACCCGCCCCGCCGAGGACGTGCGGTTGCTGTCCGAGCTGGGCGTGCGCGACGTCGGCGAGAACCGCGACCAGGAGGCCGCCGTCAAGGCGCGCGAGCTCGCCGGACTCCCTCTCACCTGGCACTTCGTCGGCCAGTTGCAGACCAACAAGGCGCGCTCCGTGGCCGGCTACGCCGACGTGGTCCACTCGGTGGACCGGCTCAGGCTGGCTGCCGCGATCAGCAGGGAGGCCGGGCGGCTCGGCCGCGAGGTCGGCTGCCTGGTGCAGGTCGCGCTGGACGACGACCCCGGCAGGGGCGGCGCCGCGCCGGCCGACGTGCCGGCGCTCGCCGACGAGATCGCCGCGCTCGGCAACGTCTGGCTGGGCGGCGTCATGGCCGTCGCCCCGCTGGGGGAGGACCCGGGCAAGGCGTTCGCGCGGCTGCGCGAGGTGTCCCTGGCCGTGCGGGAGCGCCACCCGCGCGCCACGATGATCTCGGCGGGGATGAGCGACGATCTGGCCGAGGCCATCGCGCACGGCGCGACACACGTGCGGGTCGGTACGGCGTTGCTCGGCCGCCGCAAGCTCTTCGTCAGGTAATGTCCCCTCAAGTGGGCCTTCAGGCCCGCACTAACGGTAGAGGTCGATCAGCGGTGAGCTTCAAAGGGGGGTGCGGCTGCCGCCTCGGGCCCTCGCGACAGGCCCGAGCGAGTGCGACCATGAGCGGGAGGACGACGTAGCGATGGCCGGCGCGATGCGCAAGATGGCGGTCTACCTCGGTCTCGTGGAGGACGACCGCTACGAGAGGTACGAGACCTACCCCGACGACTACGCCTACGAGGACGAGCCGGCGCGCACCGGCGAGGAGCGTCCCGTGGCCGTCCAGGAGCGCGAGGAGGAGGCCGAGGTGGGCGTGCCCGCCCCCAGGCCCACCACGACGGTCCTGGAGCGCCGCACGACCGATCTGGCCCGCATCACCACGCTGCACCCCCGCACCTACAACGAGGCCCGCACGATCGGCGAGCACTTCCGCGACGGCACCCCGGTCATCATGAACCTGACCGAGATGGTTGACAGCGACGCCAAGCGCCTTGTGGATTTCGCGGCAGGTCTGGTCTTTGGCCTACACGGCAGCATCGAACGTGTTACCAACAAGGTATTCCTGTTGTCCCCAGCCAATGTCGAGGTGACCGCCGAGGACAAGGCCCGAATCGCGGAACGCGGGTTCTTCAACCAGAGTTAGAGTCTCTGTATGTCTATCGAACCCAACCAGGTCTCACCGAGGCCCGGAGGGCACACCGGAAGTGGAGGCGCGGCCAGACCGTGGGGATCGTAAGTCAGATCTTGGTCGTAGTCCTGTCGCTCTATCTGGTGTTGCTCATCGGCAGGATGATCTTCGAGACGGTGCAGGCGTTCGCCCGGCAGTGGCATCCCTCCGGGGTCGTGCTGGTGCTGGCGGAGGCCACCTACACCGCAACAGACCCACCCCTGAAGTTCCTCCGCCGTTTCATTCCTCCGCTCCGGTTGGGTACGGTGGCCTTTGACCTAAGCTTCACTGTCCTCTTCATCATCGTCCTCCTCCTCATCCAGATCGTTGGATGGCTGGGACGGTGACGGGGGCCGCGGGGCACCGGTCGAGAGCCAACTCGTGTCCGCGCTGAAGTGATTCGGGTCCACAGTCCCTCCGGACAGACTCCACGCGCGCCAAGGAGACCAAAAGATGCCGCTGACGCCCGCTGACGTGCGGAACAAGCAGTTCAGTACCACCCGGTTGCGCCCGGGCTACGACGAGGAAGAGGTCGATGCGTTCCTCGACGAGGTCGAAGCCGAGCTTGACCGCCTGATCCAGGAGAACGAGGAGCTGCGGGCCAAGCTGGCCGAGTGCCTGCGTGGGAAGGTGCCGGGCGGCATGAACATGCCCATGGCCTCCGCCCCGGTGCAGGAGCAGCCCAAGCCCGAGATGATGATGCCGCCGCAGCCGGAGCCGATGAAGGCGCCCGAGCCGCCGCAGCAGCAGCAGCCGGTCCCCGTGGCGATGAACATGCCGCCCGCCGAGGACAACATGGACACCGCGGCTCGCGTGCTCGCCCTGGCCCAGCAGACGGCCGACCAGGCCATCGCCGACGCCCGACGTGAGGCCGACGAGACCGTCACCCGCGCCCGCCGCGAGGCCGACGAGATCCTGACCAAGGCTCGCCGTCAGGCCGAGCAGGTCATCGGCGACGCCCGTGCCCGCGCCGAGACGCTCGAGCGCGACGCGCAGGAGCGCCACCGCCAGGCCATGGGCTCCCTCGTGCAGACGCGTGACGAGCTCGAGCGCAAGGTCGAGGAGCTGCGCAGCTTCGAGCGCGAATACCGCAGCCGGCTCAAGCTCTACCTGGAGAACCAGCTCGCCGAGCTCAACGTCTCCGCCGAGGGCAGCGGTGCCTTCCCGGTGATGTCGGGTGGTCCCTCCGCTCCGGCCATGTCGCACGCCGTTCCCCAGGGCGGGCAGCCGCCTCTGCCCGGCGGTCCCAACCCCTTCGGCGGCGAGGCCCCCCAGGGCGTTTTCCCCGGCGGTGACGGTCCTCACAACGACCGCCGGTAAAGTAGCGGGTCAACAGGACCCGTCACTCGAAAGAGCCCTCTGTGATCCTAATCAGTGCTGGTCTGGTGCTCGCGGCGGTCATTCTGCTGATCGCGGGCTTCGTACTGGCCAAGGCATACCTGATCATGTGGTCCATCGTGGTCAGTGTGCTGTCGGCGCTGTTCCTGGTGATCGGGGCGTTCCTGCGGCGTCACGAGCTGTTCCCCGGTGGTGGGCAGGCGGCAGGGCCGGCCACCCCACCGGCCGGGCTCGTGCCACCCGGCGTCCCGCACGCTCAGGCCGGCCCGACGGGCCGATCCGGCCCGCACGCCCCGACCGGCCCACAGAGCCGGCCGCCCGGTCAGACCGGCCCGGTGGGAGCGCCGCCGTCCCAGCGTCCGCGCACCTTGCAGCAGACGGTGACCGTGCCCGCGACCGCCCCGCGCCGTCCCCCGGCAAGGGGGATCGCCCCGGACGCGATCGTCCTGGTGATCCCCGGGCGCAAGCGCTACCACGTCCCGGGATGCCGCCAGCTGATCGGCCGGGATCACGAGGAGCTGACCTACGAGGAGGCACGCGAGGAGGGCTTCACGCCCTGCACGGCGTGCCTGCCCGATGCCGCGCTCGGCGGACGGCAACTGCCCCCTGCCGCCGACCCCGAGCCCGCCGCCGGCGCTGAGCACTCAGGCGCCGCGGCCACCGGCACCGGCTCCGCCAAGGATTCGGCCGTTTCCGGCACCGGCTCCGCCAGGGACGCAGCCGCCGCCTCGGGCTCCCCGGCCTCCGGGGCCTCCAAGGCCGCGAGCCTCGCCGAGCCCGCCGAGCCCACGCGCGACCTGCGCCCCCCGGCCTCCACCGGTGCGGGCAAGCAGACCGCCGCGCGCCCGAAGCCCGGTTCCCCGGCCTCCGGCTCGGGGCCCACCCCCGCCACCTCCGAGGAGAAGGACGGTGCCGCGAGCTGGTTCGACCGTCCCGCGTCCCTCGACGCCCCTTCCGGCGGCCCGGCCGAGCGCACCCCTTCCTCATCCCCGGCCTCTTCCGGTTCCACGGCCGGCGAGGACGAGACTGACCCCAAGATCTCCCCACCGTCCGCCGGCGGCACCAGGCCCGGCGAGCCCGGCTCGGCCAAGCGGCCGGCGACCGGCACCGGCAAGCGTCCCGAGGGCGCCGGCAAGCGCCCCTCCAGCCCGTCCGCCGAGGACGAGAACGAGACGGTCCTGAACATCACGCCTCCCGCCGCGGCCACGACCGGGAGGCCCTCCGGCAAGCGTCCCGAGGCTGAGGCGGGTAAGGCGTCCGGACGCCCCGGCCCCTCCCGCCCCGAACAGGGCACGTCCCGCCCTGAAGCGGGCACGTCCCGTCCTGCACCAGGTGCGTCCCGGGCCGAAGCCGGTGCGTCCCGGGCCGGCGGGGAGGATGCCGACGACTCGGGTCCGGCGACCCGGCCCCAGCGGGCCGTGTCCGCGTCGGGCGAGCCGATCGAGCCCTCGTCCAAGCCCACCCGCCCCGCCGAGGGGAAGTCCGGTTCGGCTGCCTCGCCTCGGCCGTCCGGGGGGAAGTCCGGTTCGGCTGCCTCGCCTCCGGCGTCCGAAGGGAAGCCTGGTTCGGACACCTCGCCTCGGCCGTCCGGGGGGAAGGCCGGTTCGGCTGCCGTGCCTTCGGCGTCCGAAGGGAAGCCTGGCTCCGCCGCGCCTCGGCCGGCCGGAGCGCGGCCCGGGTCCGTGTCCCGGGAGCAGGGAGCGGGCGGGGAAGCGAAGGGCGAGCGGCCCGCGAGCGGGCGTGTGGTGCCGGAGCGGCCCGCGTCGGCGTCCGAGTCGGTGGCCAAGCCCCGGGGACCGCTGCCCGGTGGTGCGACCGGTGGCGGCCCGTCTCCGGAGTCCGACGATGGGAAGGCGCCGTCCAAGGAGGCGGGCAGGACCCCGGCGGCGGGCAAGGGCCAGGCCGCCGCGAAGGATGAGAAGGCCCGCCCGAAGGGTGACGCCGTCGGCAAGGAGCGGCGCCACACCGTCAAGGTCATCGTGGGCACCCGGCGCTACCACAGCACCGACTGCCCGCTCATCCAGGGCGCCGGTGATGGCGGGGTCGAGACCATGACGCTCGCCCAGGCCGAGGACGCGGGCCTGACCAGCTGCTCGGTCTGCCAGCACGACCACGAGTCCATCGCCTAGCAAGGCCCACCCCGGCCACCGGGCATCAAGATCGCCTGGCCCCGAAGAAGGGGCCAGGCGTCTGAGGAGAGCCGCGCCCCTGGGGGCGTTCCTGAGGCTGATCGGGGCGGGCGTCGTGAGACGTCCCGCCCCGGATGGTCAGGCGCGGCGGAGCTGGAAGGTCAGGCCCAGGTCCGCGTCCGTGTGCTCGGGCAGGTCCGGCCGGGCACCCTGCGTGACGGACGCGGCCAGCACCTCCTCCGCCACCGGCGCGCCGTCCGAGGCCAGCGCCTGCGCCAGGTCGGCGTTGGTGGTGGTCCACCACAGGTCGATCCGGTCCGTGATTGACAGGCCGGTGGCCTTGCGGGCCTCCTGCACCAGGCGGATGACCTCGCGCAGCAGCCCCGCGCGGCGCAGCTCGTCGGTCAGCTCCAGGTCGAGCGCGACCGTCTCGCCGGTGCCCGTGTCGACGGCGCCCGTCTCCACCGCCCAGCCGGAACGGGGGTGCTCGGTGACGATCACGTCGTCGGAGCCGAGGGAGACCGGCCCGAGGTCGCCCGCCTCGACCGTCACCGTGCCGCCGGAGCGCAGAGTCGGGGCCAGTGAGGCCGGGTCGGCGGCGGCCACGGCGGCGGCCACGAGCTTCGTCTGCGAGCCGAACCGCTTGCCGAGCGCCCGGAAGTTCGGCTTGACCGTGTAGGACACCAGGTCGGCGCTGAAGCCCGACATGTCCTCCAGGGCCTGCACGTTCAGCTCGTCGGCGATGAGGTCGCGCAGCTCCGCCGGCAGCGACGGCCAGCCGTGGGCGCCGACGAGCGCCCGGCGCAGCGGCTGACGCGTCTTGACGCCGGACGAGGCGCGGGCCGAGCGGCCCAGCTCCACCAGGCGGCGGACCAGCGCCATCTGCTCCGACAGCGCCGGGTCGAGCAGGTCCTCGCGGGTCGCCGGCCACGACGTCAGGTGCACCGACGGCGGCGCCTCGGGGGAGCGCAGCACGTCCCACAGGTAGTCGGTGACGAACGGCGCGATCGGCGCCATCAGCCGGGTCACCGTCTCCAGGCACTCGTACAGCGTGGCGAACGCCTCGCGCGACCCCTGCCAGAAGCGGCGGCGGGAGCGGCGTACATACCAGTTGGACAGGTCGTCGAGGAACTCGGCGAGCCTGCGGCCGGCCCGCTGTGTGTCGTACTCGTCCAGCGACGCGGTGACCTCGGCGACCGTGCGGTGCAGCTCGGCCAGCGCCCACCGGTCGAGCAGCGGGCGCTCGGCCGCGGGCGGCGCGTCGGCCAGCATCGCCGGCGACCACGACTCGGCGCCCGCGTAGAGGGTGAAGAACGACGCGGTGTTCCAGTAGGTCAGCAGGACCTTGCGGACGATCTCCTCCAGCGCGTGGTGTCCCACGCGGCGGGCCGCCCACGGCGAGCCGGAGCAGGCCATGAACCAGCGCAGCGCGTCGGCGCCGTGCTGGTCCATCAGGGGGATGGGCTCCAGCACGTTGCCGAGATGCTTGCTCATCTTGCGGCCGTCCTCGGCCAGGATGAGGCCGAGGCAGAGCACGTTCTCGTAGGACGACTGGCCGAACACCAGGGTGCCGACCGCCATCAGCGAGTAGAACCAGCCGCGCGTCTGGTCGGTCGCCTCGCAGATGAACTGGGCCGGGTAGACGCCCTCGGGCCTGCCGCGCGCGCCCCACTGGGCGAACGGCATGGACCCCGAGTCGTACCAGGCGTCGATCACGTCGGGCACCCGCACGGCCGTCTCGCCGCACTCCGGGCAGCCGAAGGTGACGTCGTCCACGTACGGGCGGTGCGGGTCGAGCGCCGACACGTCGCGGCCGGCGAGCCGGCCCAGCTCCTCCATCGAGCCGACGCACGTCACGTGGCTCTCGTCGGCCGAGCACACCCACAGCGGCAGCGGCGTGCCCCAGTAGCGCGAGCGTGACAGCGACCAGTCGACGTTGTTACGCAGCCACTCGCCGAACCGGCCCCACTTGATCGTCTCGGGGTACCAGTTGGTCTTGGCGTTCTCCTCCAGCATCGCGTCCTTGACCGCGGTGGTGCGGATGTACCAGGACGGCAGCGCGTAGTAGAGCAGCGGCGTGTGGCAGCGCCAGCAGTGCGGGTAGCTGTGCTCGAAGTGGCCGCCGCGGAACAGCAGCCCGCGGGCCCGCAGGGCCTCGGTCAGCGGCTCGTCGGCGTCCTTGAAGAACATGCCGCCGACCAGGGGCACGTCGTCGTGGAAACGCCCGTCGGGGCCGATCGGGTTGACGACCGGCAGGCCGTACTTCTTGATCACGGTCAGGTCGTCGGCGCCGAACGCCGGAGCCTGGTGCACCAGGCCGGTGCCGTCCTCGACCGTCACGTAGTCGCCGAGCACCACGTGGTGGGCGTCGGGGATGTCGACCAGCTCGAACGGCCGGGTGTAGGTGGTGTGCTCCAGCTCCCGCCCGGTGAAGCGGGCCGCCACGGTGGCGCCCTCGCCCAGCACGTGCAGCAGCGGCTCGGCCACCACCAGCACCTCGCCGTCGGCGGTGCGCGCCGCCACGTACGTCACGTCGGGGTGCACGGCCACCGCGGTGTTGGACACCAGCGTCCACGGCGTCGTCGTCCAGATCAGCAGGGACGCGCCCAGCTCGGCCAGCCGCCCGGAGGTGGCGGGCATGCGGACGTAGACCGACGGGCTGGAGACGGTCTCGTAGCCGCCCGGCTGGCCCAGCTCGTGGTCGGACAGGCCGGTGCCGCAGCGCGGGCAGTAGGGCGTGATGCGGAAGTCACGGAACAGCAGGCCCTTGTCGAAGATGACCTTCAGCGACCACCACACCGACTCGACGTAGGACGGGTCCATGGTGCGGTAGGCGGTGGACAGGTCGATCCAGTAGCCCATCCGCTCGGTCATCTGCTCGAACGCGTCGACGTGCCGCAGCACCGAGTCGCGGCACTTGGCGTTGAACTCGGCGATGCCGTACGCCTCGATGTCCTTCTTGCCGGACAGGCCGAGCTCCTTCTCGACGCCGACCTCGACCGGCAGGCCGTGACAGTCCCAGCCGGCCTTGCGCGGCACGCTGAAACCCTGCATCGACTTGTAGCGGGGGAAGAGGTCCTTGAAGACGCGGGCCTCGACGTGGTGCACGCCGGGCAGGCCGTTGGCGGTGGGCGGGCCCTCGTAGAACACCCAGGCGGGGTTGCCGTCGTTCTGCTCGACGGAGCGCTCGAAGACCTTCCCGTCCCGCCACCGGGCGAGGACCTCGCGCTCGAGCGCGGGCAGGTCGACCTGCGCGGGAAGAGAGCGGAAAGTAGGGGACGTCATCTCGGGCGAGCCTCCACGCGGTCACTGGGCGACAGATCGGCGTGAAGGGACGAAGCCTGACGCGGCCCCGCGGTACCACCCTTCTTGGCCTCGGGCGACCGAGACCCACTTCGTTCGGGCCTGCTGCCGGGTCTAGTGAGCTCCGCGCGGAGCCGTTCTTCCGGCGGCTCCGGGGTGATATCCCTCACAGTGAGGGCCCCATCGACGCCTTGCAGTGCTTCACACCTTAACGCAGAGCGGGACGTAAGGCTTCCAGGTTTTGCTGGTGAGAGCCCTGGCTCCGGTCGGCAACTCGCAAACGGCGACAAAGTTGGGGAATGGACTTGGACTCGGGAGGAGTTGAACCAGCGCGGCGGGATAGTACCGGAGAGGTAAATCGGCCGGTGGGTCGTTTGCCGCTCTGTTAGGGGGGCACCTAAGCTGCCCGCACCATTCAGGCCTTGATCAGCGGCCTTGTCACCAGGAGGCAGCCATGACGGCAGTCACGCAGACCGCTACACCCACGATGTGGTCGGACGAGGAACTGGCCGAGGTACGCGGCGTGCTGCAGCAGGAGGCCGACGAGCTGAACGCCGACATCCTGCGGCACGAGATGGAGATCGCCTCGGGGGACGTCACCCAGGGGGCGGGCGACGACCAGGCGGATGCCGGCGCGAAGACGTACGAGCGCGAACGCGAGATCGCCCTTACCCTGAATGCGCGCGACCTGCTCGCGCAGAACGAACGTGCGATCGCCAGGATCGACGCAGGGACCTATGGAGTGTGCGAATCGTGCCACAAGCCGATCGGCAAGGAACGCCTTCAGGCGTTCCCGAGGGCGACGCTGTGCGTGACCTGCAAGCAGAAGGAGGAACGCCGGTAGCGCCGAAGGCCGCGCCGCCGCGTGACCGCCGCCTGTTCGTCGTCCTCGGCGTGCTGGCGGCGGTCATCTACGTGAGCGACCTGCTCACCAAGACGTGGGCGCTGGCGACTCTGGAGAACCGCCAGGGTCCTCTGGTGGTCGTTCCGGACGTCCTGCAGTTCAGGCTGATCTTCAACTCCGGCGCCGCGTTCAGCATCGGCACCGGGATGACGATCGTCTTCACCTTCATCGCGGCCGGCGTGGTGATCGCCATCCTGCGCACGGCGCGCAGCCTGCGGAGCCGGCCGTGGGCCATCACCCTGGGCATGCTCCTGGGCGGCGCGTTCGGCAACCTGACCGACCGGTTGCTGCGCCATCCTTCGGGATTCGGCAGGAGCACGCAGTTCCAGGGGCACGTGGTCGACTTCATCGAGGTCCTGCCCGGTCACTTCCCCGTGATCGACTACTTCCCCATCTTCAACATCGCCGACTCGGCGATCGTCTGCGGCGGGATCCTCGCGGTGATCCTGGCCTGGCGGGGCTACCAGATCGACGGCACGAAGGAGGGCAAGGCATGAGCGAGCAGCGGAGCCTGCCCGTGCCCGACGGGCTCGAAGGCGAGCGCCTCGACGCCGCCCTGTCCCGGCTGTTCGGCTTCTCCCGCACCCGGGCGGCCGAGCTGATCGCGGCCGGCGAGGTGCTGGTCGACGGCCGGTCGCCCGCCAAGTCCGACCGGGTGCACGCCGGAGCCTGGCTCGACGTGACGCTCCCGCCCCCGGTCAGCGCCCCCGTGCCGGTCGCCGAGCCGGTGCCCGGCATGCGCGTCGTCCACGAGGACGACGACATCGTCGTGGTCGACAAGCCCATCGGCGTGGCGGCCCACCCGACCGTCGGCTGGACCGGGCCCACCGTCCTCGGCGGCCTGCTCGGCGCCGGCCACACCATCGCCACCAGCGGCGCGGCCGAACGCCAGGGCATCGTGCACCGGCTCGACGCCAACACGACCGGCGTGATGGTGGTGGCCAAGAGCGAGCACGCCTACTCCTGGCTCAAGCGCGCCTTCAAGGAGCGCACGGTCGACAAGCGCTACCACGCGCTGGTGCAGGGGCATCCCGACCCGTTCCGGGGCACGGTCGACGCGCCCATCGACCGGCACCCGTCGGGCGACGGCCGCTTCGCGGTCGTGGCGGGCGGCAAGCCGTCGGTCACCCACTACGACACGATCGAGGCTTTCCGCGCGGCGTCGCTGCTCGACATCAAGCTGGAGACCGGGCGCACCCACCAGATCCGCGTGCACATGTCGGCGCTACGCCACCCCTGCGTGGGCGACCTCATGTACGGCGCCGACCCGACGATCGCGGCCCGGCTGGGCGTCGGCCGTCAGTGGTTGCACGCCGTGTCGCTCGCGTTCGAGCACCCGAGCACGGGGGAGTGGGTGTCGTTCGGCACCGACTACCCCGAGGATCTGCAGAAGGCCCTCGACCTGGTGCGCGCCGAGTCCTGACCCGCCGCCCTCAGGACTTCCTGCCGCTCTTGGGGCCCTTCGCGGCGACCTGCTTCGGCTTCGTGCCGTTGTCGTCCTGCGCCTGCCTACCGTCGCTTTCGCCGTCGCCGGCCGGATCGACCTGGCCGGGGGCGCGCGAGGAGGGCTCCTTGGCCGGCTCCTTCGTGGGCTTCCCGGTGGGCTTCGCGGTGGGTTTCGCTGTGGGCTCCCGCGTGGGTTGTCCCGTCGGCTCCCGGGTGGGCTCGCGGGTGGGCTCGCCCGAACGGTCACGGGCGGGCTGCCGGGTTCCGCCCGAGGGCGGGGTGCCCCGCCCCGCGCGTGGCTCGTCGGGAACGACGGCGGGTTCGGTGGGGCGCGTCCCCGAAGGGGTCCGCGAGTCCTCGGTGGACGCCTTCGGGCCGCCGGAGCTGACGACGGCCGGTACGGTCGCCGGCGGCCGGTCGTCCTCGCCCCGCTGCGCCCACCAGGCGAGGCCGCCCGCGGCCAGCCCGACGGCGATCACCCCGGCCGCCAGGGCGGCCAGCGGGGCCCCGCGACGCGGGGCGGGCGGCCGCGCGTGCTGCCCGGCGGGCGGCTTCGGCGGCTCGGTGGGCGTGGCGGTGGGCGTGGCGGTGACGGACGGCGCCTGCCGCGGGATCGGCGGGACGGCCACCGGCGCCGTCGGCTCCGGGGCGCTGCCCGAGACGACGGCGTGCAGCCGCAGCCGCGCCTCGTCCAGGGTCATCCGCTCGGCGGGGTTCTTGCGCAGCAACCCCAGCAGGACCGGCCCCAGCACGCCCGCTCGGGCCAGCGGCGCTGGCTCGTCGTGCATGACCGCGCCGAGCGTGGCCAGGGCGTGCGGGCGCTGGAACGGCGAGTGGCCCTCGACGGCGACGTACAGCGTCACCCCGACCGACCACAGGTCCGAGGCGGGGCTCGCCTGGGCGCCGGCGGCCCGTTCGGGGGAGATGAACGCGGGCGTGCCGAGCAGGATGCCCGTCCGGGTGACCGGAGTCTCGTCCTCGGTGGTGGCGATGCCGAAGTCGGTCAGCACCGCCCTGCCGTCGTCGGTCAGCAGCACGTTGTCGGGCTTGACGTCGCGGTGCAGAACGCCCGCGGCGTGCGCCGCGCGCAGCGCCTCCAGCAGTTGCAGCCCCACGGCCGCAGCCCTGGCGGGCGGCAGCGGCCCCTCCTCGCGCACGAACTCGCCCAGGGTGCGCGAACGGACGAACTGCATGACGATCCACGGGTGACCGTGTTCCTCCAGCACGTCGTAGACCGTGGCGACGCCCGGGTGCGCCACCCGCCCGGCCGCCCTCGCCTCGCGGAAGGTGCGCACGCTGAACACCTCACGCTCCGCGCCGGTCAGGTCCGGCGGCGGGTGCACCTCCTTCACCGCGACGTCGCGGCCCAGCACCTCGTCGTGCGCCTGCCACACCGTTCCCATGCCGCCCTGGCCAATGGTCCTGAGCAGCCGGTATCGTCCACCGACCATCCCCGCTGATTCGGACATGCGGGGCGACTACCCGCTAAAGACCCGGACAAGCGCAGTAATAACGGCGGCAATGGCCAGGACCACCAAAAAAGGGGCGCGGAGCAGCAGGGCGACCACCGCCGCGGCCAGGCCGGCCGTACGGGCCGGGTCGAAATGGAGCCGGCCCTGCTCGCTGAACATCTGCACCGCCACCAGCGCCGCGAGCAGCGCGACCGGCACCAGCTCGGCGAACCGGCTCACCACCGGATGCTCCAGGACCCAGCGCGGAGCCGCCAGCCCGGCCAGCTTGAACGCGTAGCAGCCCACACAGACCACGGCGATCGCCCACCACAGCGTCATCGCACCATCACCACCAGCACGGCCACCGCCGACAGCAGCACGGGCACGCCCGGCGGCAGGAACGGCGTTGCGGTCAGCGCGATCGCCGCGCCGCCCGCCGCCAGCCACCTCAGCTCGGCACTGCGCACCAGCCGGGGCCACAGCAGCGCCAGGAACGTGGCCGGTCCGACCACGTCGAGCCCCAGCATGCGCGGGTCGCCCAGGAAGGACGTGCCGACGGCGCCGCCCAGGGTGGTGAGGTTCCAGGTGACGTACACGGCGGCGAACGTGGCGGTGAACCCGGCCCGCGCCGCCGCCGGGCTGGGCTGGGCCAGCGCGACCGCGGTGGTCTCGTCGATCACGCCCTGGGCGACGAGCAGCTTGCGTGGCCCTTGGGCCTGCAGCAGCCCGGCCAGGCGCAGGCCGTACAGGGTGTTGCGGCCGCCGAGCAGCAGCGCGCCGGCGGCGGACGCGGCCAGGTCGCCGCCCGCCCCCACGGCTCCGGCCAGCGCGAACTGCGAGGCCCCGGTGAACGCCAGCAGGCTCAGGACGCAGGCCTGGGCGATGCTCATCCCCGCGGTGACGGCCGCGGCCCCGAAGGCGAGCCCGGCCAGCCCCACGGCCACGCCCACGCCGAGCCCGTCCCGTATGGCGGCGGCACGGTGCGATGTCTCTTCCATACCACCTGAGGCTATGACCTGGGCAGATGTCAGGTCTTGTACGTTCCTGCGGCTCGCTGGTACGCCGCGGGCGGCACGCCCACGATCCGTTTGAAATGCCGGGTCAGGTGGGCCTGGTCGGTGAAGCCCACCTCGGCCGCCACCTCCGCGGGCGTCCTGCCCGACGCCAGGAGCCGGCGCGCCCGCCGTACCCGCAGCGAGATGAGGTAGGCGTGCGGCGGCAGCCCCGTCTCGGCCTTGAACGCCCGCAGCAGCGGGAACGGCCTGGCCCGCACGCTCTGCGCCAGCCGGTCGAGCGTCGGCGGGTCGAGCAGGCTCTCGCCGAGCAGCTCGATCGCCTCCTGGACGGCCCGCCGCCCCGCCGACGCGAGCTCCGCCCCGGGAGCGCCCACGGGATCGGCCACGGGATCGGCCAGGGGGCGCGGCGCGCCGTGGCGGGCCAGCAGCCGGCCGAACAGCGTGCGCGTCAGCGTCGAGGCCGCCAGGTCGTCACCCAGCTCGGCCGCCCGGTGCGCCCGGCTCAGCAGCGCGGCGAGTGCCGGGTCGCCCACCACCTGCTCGGGGAAGCAGGGGGTCCCGCGCGGCCGGCCCAGGTCGGCGGCGATCTCGGCCATCGACTCCAGCGACGGGTAGAGCATCCGGTAGGCCCAGCCGCCGGGTGTGCCGGGGTGGCCGGTGTGCGCGACCTCCGGGTTGACCAGCACGATCTCGCCCGCGCCGGCCCGGCGCAGCGAGCCGCCGTGATCGAACTCCTCGACGCCGTCGAGGATCAGCCCGATCGCGAACTCCGCGTGGGCGTGCCGGGTGAAGCGGTGGGTGACGTAGCGGGCCTTGAGCAGGTCGACGCCCGGCACCGCCGGATGCCGCCAGAACCTCGCCTGCTCCTTCACGCGCCGCTCACCTCAACGGGGGGTGAAGGTCTTGGCGAACGTCTCGAAGAAGCGGCGCTCGCGCGGCCAGCGGGCCTCGGTGGTCTCCCAGTAGATCGCGTACGGGCGGCCGGCGGCGGTGCGGAAGCCGCGGTTGACCACGTGGATCACGGTGCCGTTGGCCGCGCGGGTGAACTCCCAGTCGGCCGCGGGACGGCCCAGGTAGGTGGTGGGCTCGATGGACAGGCGCCGGTAGCCGGTGAACTCGCCCTTGGCCAGGATCTCCTTCTCCAGGTCGGCCCAGTGTCGCGCAGGATCGGTCCAGGGGCGCTCGGCGACGGTCCACTCGATGATCAGCCTGCTGGGGGAGCCGGGGGCCCGGACGGTCACGCTGGCCCGCGTGTCGCTCTGGACGGCCTGCCAGCCGCGGGGGATCGCGACCGAGAAGCGTCCGGCCGCGCTGGTGTAGGAGCGCCACCCGGCGGGCGGGACGACCCGCCTCGTGGCGGACGGCGTGGACCGTGGCGTGGCGCCCGGTGTGGCGCCGGAGGTGGTGTCGGGTGTGGCGTTGTCCGTGGTGATCGGCCGGGTGCCGTTCGACGCGGCGGGGGTCGCCGCGCCCGGCCGGTCGGCGGTGGAGGCGCTGCTCGCCGGGGAGTCCGTACGGTCGGCCAGCAGCACGGCGCCCACACCGAGCGCGGCCGCCGCGGCCACGGCGGCGGCCACCCGCACCACGGCGGTGGGCCACCGCCTCCCGCCCCCGGGCGGTGCCGGGTGACCGGCGCCGGACTCCGCCGGGGGACCGGGAACCGGCCGGCCGCCGCGGCCCTGGACGGTGCGGCCGTCGTGGCCTGGAGCGGTGCGGCCGCCGTGGTCGGGGGCGGTGCGACCGGCGTGGTCGGGGGCGGCCTGGACACCGGGAGCATGGACACCGGGAGCGGCATGGACACCGGGAACGGCATGGATACCGGGAGCCGCGGGGTGGGGAGCCGGTGGCGGGTACGCGGGGAAACCGGGCACGGGCCCGGCCCCCGGAGCGAGGGCGTGGCCCGCGGCGGCGCGCAGCAGGCCCGCGGCCTCGGCGGCGGGCAGCCGGGCGGCCGGGTCGCGGTGGAGGAGCCCCATGACGACCGGCGCCAGCGGGCCCGCCCGCCGGGGCGGCTCGGGCTCGTCGCGCAGCACCGCCGCGACTGTCGCCGCCCACGAGTCGCGCTTGTACGGCGGCGCGCCCTCCACCGCCGCGTACAGCGTCGCGCCCAGCGCCCACAGGTCGGACTCGGGCCGGGCCGGATCGCCGTGCAGCCGCTCGGGCGACATGTAGGCGGGCGTGCCCACCAGGCCGCCGGTGGCGGTCAGCCCCGCCTCCGCCTCCAGCGAGGCGATGCCGAAGTCGGTCAGCACCACCCGGCCGTCGTCGGCCAGCAGCACGTTCTCGGGCTTGACGTCACGGTGCAGCACGCCGGTGGCGTGCGCGGCGCGCAGTGCGTCGAGCACCTGCCAGCCGATCGCCGCGACCTGCCCGACCGGAAGCGGCCCGTGTTCGCGGATCACCTGGCCCAGCGAGCGCGACCGGACGAGTTGCATCACGATCCACGGGCGGCCGTCCTCCTCGACGACGTCGTGCACGACGACCACCGAGGGATGGTCGAGCCGGCCCGCGGCCCTGGCCTCCCTGATGGTGCGGCGGTTGAGCTGGGCCCGCTGGTCGTCGCCGATCCCGGTGTAGCGGACCTCCTTGATCGCCACCGTGCGGTCGAGCAGCTCGTCGTAGGCGCGCCAGACCACGCCCATGCCGCCCTCGCCGATCGGCTCGACGAGGCGGTAGCGGTTGCCGACCTGCCTTTCCACGTCGGGAAGCCTACTTGCGGGGTTTGAAGGTCGCGCAGAAGCCCTCGAAGAAGTGCAGGTCCTTCTTCCAGCGGCTGTTGAGGGTGTGCCAGTAGATGGCGTAGCCGCGGCCGTTCTCGGTGACGAAGCCCCGGTTGCGCACCCGCGACGGACCCGAGTCGGCGTTCCAGGTGAAGTCCCAGTCGGCGGCGGCCTTCTGGTAGTCGACCTTCTTGATGGACAACTTCTTGTAGCCGCCGAAGTTGTGCTTGAGTGTCGGCTCCTGCTTGATCCAGTCCTTGTACGGGTCGGAACCCGGGTCCGCGGCCTCCTCGATCAGCAGGTAGGACTTGGGGCCCGCCCCCGGGCCGCGGAAGGTGACCTGGCGGCCGCTGCGGGTGTGCACGTCCCAGCCCTTCGGCAGGCCGACCGAGAAGCCCATCTTCTTGTCCTTGTACATCTTCCAGCCCTCGGGCAGCGCGTCCGCCGGCTCGCTGGGTGACGCGCTCGGGCTCGGCGACCCGGTGGGGCTCGCGCTCGGGCTCGGCTCGGCCGTCGGCGACCCCGTGGCGCCGTCGGACGGCTCGGACCCGGATGTGGCCGGCGTGGTGACGGCGCCGGTGCGCTCGGAGCCGGACGAGCGGTCGGGGGCGGAGTTGAGCCCCAGGTAGCCGCCGATCGCCGCGACCAGCACGACCGCGCCGGCCGCCGCGACGACCGGCCAGGGCCGGCCGCGCAGGTCCGACCGGGACGATCGGGCGGTCGGTGGGAGGAGATCGTCGGGGTCCGCGGTCGCCGGGCTGAGCCGTGCGCCGGTCTCGGGCAGCTCGTGGGCGGGCTCGGGAGCCCACGGGCCGGCCGGCTCCGCCGCCGACGCGGATCGTGCGGGCTCGGCCCGCGCGGGCTCGGGCCACGCGGGGTCGGGCCGTTGGGAGGCGGACCGTGCGGACTCGGACCGCGCGGGCTCGGGTCGCCCGGAATCGGACCGGGCCGAACCGGGCCGCGCGGAGAGGGGACGCGCGGAGATGGGCCGCGACGGCCTGGCCGCCGGTTTGGGCGCGGGCTGCGAGGCGGGCGGACCGGCCGCCCCGGGCGCCACGAGGTCGGGGTCCGTCGGGGTGTCGTCCTCCACCGGGGCCCGCTCGACGCCCGGCCGCTGGGCGGGCATCACCGCGGTGGCCCGCGGAGACGGCCTGCTCACCTGCCGGGGGGTGGAGGCGGCGATGGCCTCGCGCAGCAGCCGCTCGGTCTCCTCGTACGAGGGACGCTGCACCGGCTCCTTGGCCAGCAGCAGGTCGATCACCTCGGCCAGCGGCCCCGCGTTGGGCGCGGGGTCCGGCGGGTCGGTCAGCACCGCGTGCATGGTGGCCAGCGCCATGCCGCGCTCGTGCGGCGAGCGGCCCTCCACGGAGGTGTAGAGGGTGGCGCCCAGCGACCACAGGTCCGACTCGCGCCGCGCGGGCAGCCCCTTGAGCCGCTCGGGCGCGATGAACGCCGGAGTGCCCGCCAGGCCCGTCACGGTGAGCTGGGTCTCGGTCTCCAGCGTGGCGATGCCGAAGTCGGTCAGCACCACCCGGCCGTCGTCGGCCAGCAGCACGTTCTCGGGCTTGACGTCGCGGTGCAGCACCCCCGACTCGTGCGCGCGGTGCAGGGCGTCGAGCACCGCCAGGCCGATCTCGGCCACCCGCTTGGGCTTCAGCGGCCCGTCCTGCTTGATGACCGCGCCCAGCGAGCGCGACTGGACGAGCTGCATCACGATCCAGGGGCGGTCGTCCTCCTCGATCACGTCGTGCACGACGATCACGTTGGGATGCTCGAACCTGGCCGCGGCCCTCGCCTCGCGCATCGTGCGCCGGTTGAGCAGCTGCACCTCGTCACCCAGAGCGGCGGCATAACGGACTTCCTTGACCGCCACCGTGCGATCCAGCAGCTCGTCATGGGCGCGCCAGACGATGCCCATGCCACCCTTGCCAATGGGTTCCAGCAGCTGGTAGCGGCCGGCGATGCGGCGTCCGTCCCGCTTGCGATCCGACATCAACGGCCTCAAACCCTCCCTCTAGGCCAAGAAATACTCCCATAGCGAGGGATCATCGGCGACTCGCGCGAAGGACAGTCCGTCATATGAGAAGGGCGTCCAGCAGGTGGAAGGCAGGTGTAGAGTTTCTGACATGACCTGTCGCTACACGTTTACCGAGCCGGCTCCGGGAGGGCCGGTCGTCGGGTAGCGACCACCTGGAGTCGGCAAAGGCAGAGACGCCCGTCTCTGCCTTTTTGGTTTTCCGCCGGCTCCCCGAAGGGCCGGCCCTACTGAGGAGCCGAGATGTCATCGACCTTGGAACGCCGCGTGGTCACCCTGGGCGGGACGCCCGTCGGCGCGGGACCGGCCGTGGTGATCGGCGGCCGGGTGAGCCTGCGCGAGCGCCGCGGCGACGCGGCCGCGACCCTGCCCGGACGGGCGAGGCTGGTGGAGCCCTCCGGTGCCGGCGACCTGCCGCTGATCGCGGAGCGGGCCGACGGCGTGGTGGTCGGCGCCGCCTGGACCCGCGACATCCCCCTGGTGCGCGCCGCCGCCGGGCTGGGGCTGCCCGTGGTGGTGGAGCGCCGCCCGTCGGCGTCGCTGGAGGAGTGGCTCACGCTGGCCGGCTACTGTGCGGCCGAGGCGGACGAGCAGGTGATCCTGTGCGAGGGCGGGCGGCTCGACCTCGGCCTGCTGCGGGCCGCGCGGGCGGCGTCCGGCCGTCCGGTGGTGGCCGACGTGCGCGCCGACCCGGGGCTGTCCGCCGCGGCGGTGGCGGCCGGGGCCGACGGCCTGATCGTGGCGGACCACTGCGGCGCGGGGCCGGACGGCGTCCCCTCCGGGAGGTCGCACGGCGGCGCGGTCGGCGGCATGGACGGCGGCGTGGACGGCGGCATGGACGGTGGTGTGGACGGCGTCGAGCGTGGTGTTGACGGCGGTGTCGAGTGCGGTGGTGTGGCAGGCGGGAGGGACGGCGGGCGGCGGGCCGCCGAGGAGGCGGTGACGCTCGTGGGGGCGCTGCTGCGGCCGGAGACGCCCGGCACGCTGGGGGAGTGCCGCGAGGCGATCGACCGGGTGGACGCCGCCCTGGCCACGCTGCTGGAGCGGCGGGCCGCGCTGGCCGGCATCGTGCAGACGCTCAAGCCCGTCGGCGGATTCGCCGGGCGCGACGCGGCACGGGAGCGGGCGCTCGTGGCGCGGATGGCCCGGCGCGCGCCCGAGCTGGGGGAGGAGCGGCTGGCCGCCGTCATGAACGCGGTCATCGAGGCGGGCCTGCACCTGGCGGAGGAACGCCGCGCGGGCCGGTAGACGCGCCTCGGCGCGCCCCTGGCACCCCGGTGATCCGACAGGGTGTCAGGAGGTCGTGGACGTGTGACGCGCCGCCCCTCGTACGGACGCGGGTTGTCGGTGCGGAGCACTAGAGTCGGAGCACACCATCGGCCGGCCGCACCGCGGGCCGGCCCGCAGGCCCGCAGACCCGGAGGCGCCGCTCCATGTCGTCCAGCGACTCGTTCGTCCATCTGCACGTGCACACCGAATACTCCATGCTCGACGGGGCCGCACGGCTCAAGCAGATGTTCAAACAGGTCGGCGAGCTGGGCATGCCCGCGATCGCCATCACCGACCACGGCAACATGCACGGCGCCTACGACTTCTACAAGCAGGCGACCGCCGCGGGCGTCAAGCCGGTCATCGGCATCGAGGCGTACGTCGCGCCCGAGCTGCGGCACAACAAGAAGCCGGTGCTGTGGGGCGAGCCGCACCAGAAGAAGGACGACGTCTCGGCGGGCGGCTACTACACCCACATGACGATCTGGGCGCGCAACAAGGCGGGCCTGCACAACCTGATGAAGCTCAGCTCGCGCGCCTACACCGAGGGGTTCGTGCGCAAGTGGGCGCGGATGGACGCCGAGATCCTCGCCGAGCACTCCGAGGGCCTGATGGCCACCACCGGCTGCCCGTCGGGCGAGGTGCAGACGCGGCTGCGGCTCGGCCAGTACGACCAGGCGCTGCAGGCGGCGGCGCGCTACCAGGAGATCTTCGGCAAGGACAACTACTTCCTCGAGATCATGGACCACGGGCTCGACATCGAGCGCCGCGTCCGCGACGGGCTGACCAGGATCAGCAAGGACCTGGCCATCCCGCCGCTGGTCACCAACGACTCCCACTACACCTACGAGTCCGACGCCGCCTCCCACGACGCCCTGCTGTGCATCCAGACGGGCAAGCAGCTGTCCGACCCCGACCGGTTCCGGTTCGACGGCTCCGGCTACTACATCAAGACCGCCGACGAGATGCGCGCCGTCGACTCCTCCGACCTGTGGGCCGAGGGCTGCCGCAACACGCTGCTGGTGGCGGAGAAGGTCGACCCGGCCGGGTTCTTCGAGTTCAAGAACCTCATGCCCACCTTCCCCGTCCCCGAGGACCTGACGGAGGAGCAGTTCTTCCGCCAGGAGGTCTGGAAGGGCATGGAGCGCCGTTTCCCCGACGGCGTGGACGACGAGCACCGGGCCTGGGTCGAGAAGGAGCTCGGCGTCATCATCCAGATGGGGTTCCCGAGCTACTTCCTCGTGGTCGCCGACTTCATCATGTGGGCCAAGAACAACGGCATCCGCGTCGGCCCCGGACGTGGCTCGGCGGCCGGCTCGCTGGTGGCCTACGCCCTGGGCATCACCGACCTCGACCCCATCCCGCACGGCCTGATCTTCGAGCGCTTCCTCAACCCCGAGCGCGTCTCCATGCCCGACGTCGACATCGACTTCGACGAGCGCCGGCGCGCCGACGTGATCCGCTACGTGACCGAGAAGTGGGGCGCCGACAAGGTCGCCATGATCGCCACGTTCGGCACCATCAAGGCGAAGGCCGCCATCAAGGACGCCGGCCGCGTCCTCGGCTATCCCTACGCGCTCGGCGACCGGGTGTCCAAGGCGTTCCCGCCCGCCGTCATGGGCAAGGACATCCCGCTGTCCGGCATCTTCGACAAGGACCACCCGCGCTACAACGAGGCGGGCGAGCTGCGCAAGCTCTACGACGAGGACGTCGACGTCAAGTCGACGATCGACCTCGGCCGCGGCCTGGAGGGCCTGATCCGGCAGACCGGCGTGCACGCCGCCGGTGTGATCATGTCGGCGGAGGTGCTGACCGACTACATCCCGATCATGCGCCGCGACTCCGACGGCGCGATCATCACGCAGTTCGACTACCCGACCTGCGAGACGCTCGGCCTGCTGAAGATGGACTTCCTGGGCCTGCGCAACCTCACGATCATCGACGACTGCCTCAAGGCCATCGAGGCCACCACCGGCGAGATGATCGAGCTGCTCGACCTGCCGCTCGACGACGCCAAGACCTACGAGCTGCTGGCGCGCGGCGACACGCTCGGCATCTTCCAGCTCGACGGCGGCGGCATGCGTTCGCTCATGCGGCTGATGCGGCCCGACAACTTCGAGGACATCTCCGCGGCCCTCGCCCTCTACCGGCCCGGCCCGATGGGCGCCAACTCGCACACCAACTACGCGCTGCGCAAGAACGGGCAGCAGGAGATCATCCCGATCCATCCCGAGCTCGAGGAGCCGCTCAGGGAGATCCTCGACACGACCCACGGCCTGATCGTCTATCAGGAGCAGGTCATGGCCATCGCGCAGAAGGTCGCCGGCTACTCGCTCGGCGGCGCCGACCTGCTGCGCCGCGCCATGGGCAAGAAGAAGAAGTCCGAGCTGGACAAGCAGTACGAGTTCTTCGAGAAGGGCATGAAGGACAACGGCTTCTCGGCCGCTGCCATCAAGGCCCTGTGGGACATCCTGCTGCCGTTCTCCGACTACGCCTTCAACAAGGCGCACACCGCCGGCTACGGCCTCGTCGCCTACTGGACCGCCTACCTCAAGGCCAACCACCCGGCCGCCTACATGGCGGCCCTGCTGACCAGCGTCAAGGACGACAAGGACAAGTCGGCCCTCTACCTCAACGAGTGCCGGCGCATGGGCATCAAGGTCTACCCGCCGGACGTCAACGACTCCGACTTCGACTTCACGCCGCGCGGCACCGACATCCGCTTCGGCCTGTCGGCGGTCCGCAACGTCGGCGGCAACGTCGTCGACGGCATCATCGCGGCCCGCAAGGAGAAGGGCCGCTTCGCCGACTTCAAGGACTTCCTGCGCAAGGTGCCGGCGATCGTCTGCAACAAGCGGGTGATCGAGTCGCTGATCAAGGCCGGCGCGTTCGACTCCCTGGGCCACGTGCGCAAGGGCCTGGTCATGGTGCACGAGCAGGCCGTCGACGCGATCATCGACATCAAGAAGAACGAGGCCATCGGCCAGGACTCGCTGTTCGGCGCGGTCGACGGCGGCGAGGACCAGACCTTCGACGTGCAGATCCCGGTGGGCGAGTGGGACAAGAACACCCTGCTGCAGTTCGAGCGGGAGATGCTCGGCCTCTACGTCTCCGACCACCCGCTGTTCGGCGTGGAGCACATCCTCGCCTCGGGCGCCGACTGCACGATCGCCGCCCTGCAGGACGACAGCCGCCCCGACGGGCAGATCGTCACCGTGGGCGGCATCCTCAGCGGCGTGCAGCGCAAGATCACCAAAAAGGGTGACACCTGGGTGCTGACCCAGTTGGAGGACCTCGAAGGCGCGATCGAGGTGATGGTCTTCCCGTCCGCCTACCAGCTCTGCTCGACGATCCTGGCCGAGGACGCGATCGTCTTCGTCAAGGGGCGCATCGACAAGCGGGAGGACGTCGCCAAGATCATCGCCATGGAGGTGGCGGCGCCCGACCTGACCCAGGAGGCGGGCGGCCCGCTGCTGGTCAGCCTGCCGCTCAACCGGTGCACGCCGCCGGTGGTCGGCCGGCTCAAGGAGATCCTCACCACCCACCCGGGCACCTCGGAGGTGCACCTGCAGGTGCACAACGGGCCCAGGACGACGGTCATGCGGGTCGAGGACCGGCTCCGCGTGACGCAGTCGCCGGCCCTCATGGGCGACCTCAAGGAGCTGCTCGGCCCGGCCTGCCTCGGCGGCTGACACCGGACCGCTCGCCCCGGCCGGACGCTCGCCCCGGCCGGGGCTGTCCTGCCCCGGGGGTTACGCGGGCCGGGGCTGTCCTGCTCGCCCCGCCCCCTGACGCGCGGAAGAGCCCGCGAGCCCGCCCCCGGACCGGGCCGCCCACGCGACGGCGCGATCCTGGAGACGGGATCGCGATGATCCGCCCCCGCGTCAGATCCCCCGGACCGCGGCGATGCTGAAGGGCAGGCGCGGAGTGCCCGGCCCCAGCGGCCCGCCCTTGTCGAACTGCGAGCGTGTCACGTAGAGCGTCCCCCGGTGGCGCACCAGCGTGGTGGGCAGTTGCAGCGCCTCGTCGGTCAGCCGGCGTTCGAGGCGTGCCGAGGCGCCGTCTCCCGCTACCCGCCACCGGCTGATGGTGTTGACGGTGTTGTGCACCGCCCACAGGGTGCCGTCTCGCAGTTCGAGCCCGTCGGCGTGCCGGAGGTCACCGCCGCGCAGCGTGACCCTGCGGACCGCGCCGGTGGCCGGATCGAGACGGAAGAGGTCGCCCCCGGTCATGTCCACGACGAGCAGGAACCGTCCCGCCGGGTCGGCCGCGATCCCGTTGATCGTGTACCCGTCGGGGGCGTGCGGGTCGAGGGCGTCGCGGAGGTCGGCGTACGGGGTGAGCGTCGCCGTCCCGCCGCGTGCCTCGGCGAGCTGGCGGGGCGTCACGCGATAGACCACGGCGCGCACGCTGTCGGTGAGGTAGGCGGTGCCGTCCGGCGTGATGGCCACGTCGTTGACGAAGCGGGACTCCTCGCCGGGCACCGTGAATCCGGCGAGGCGGGCGCGGGTCCGCATGTCGTACACCTGGACTCCGCTGGTGGAGTCGGTCACCCAGAGCCGCCCGGCCCGGTCGGTCTCAAGGCCGTTGGCGGTGTCGCGTCCGTCGGCCCCCGCCGGCAGGAACACCTCGGCGATCCGCCTGCCGGGCGTGGTCTTGTAGATCGTGCCGTCGGTGAAGGAGCCCGCGTAGAGGGCGCCGGTCCGCGGGTCGGCGGTGACCCCTTCCGGGTAGACGCGCTCGCCGGGCAGCGCGTACGCGGTGGTGACGCGTGCGGTGGCGGCAGGTGTGCGGGCGGCATGTGCGGCAAGGGTGGCGGGCCGTGTGGCCGCTGGAGCCGCGAGCGCGGGCGGGGCGGACAGTGTCGCGGCGAGGACCGCTCCCGTGACGCCGAGGGACAAGGGGATGGAGGGCATCAGATCTCCGGATGGATGGAGGGATTATTAGTGTGCACACTAATAATAGTTAGAACACTAATGCAAGTCTTCGCACCCGTGGCCGCTACCATGCAGAAGTGACGTCCATGCCCATCTCCGAACGCCTGGGTGCCCACCTCAAGCGCACGGTGCAGTCGCTCGACGCGGCCAAGCACGCCGCGCTCAGGCCGGCCGGCGTGACCGTTCCCCAGTACGCCGCGCTGCTCCACCTCGCCGACAACCCCGGCATCTCGGCCGCCGCGCTGGCCAGGGCGTGCGGGGTGACCCCGCCCACGATGACCACGGTGCTGAAGAACCTCCAGGAGCAGGGCCTCATCACGCGCACCCCTCACGAGTGGCACAAGAACATCCTGCAGACGCGGCTGACCGAGAAGGGCGAGCAGGTGCTGGCCGCCGCGGACGACGCGGCCGTCAGGGTCGAACGGGGCCTGGCCGCCGAGTTCACCGGCGAGGAGCGGGAGACGCTGGTCGCCCTGCTGGCCCGCTGCGCGGACTTCCTGGACGGCACGCGTGGGCGCGACTGACCGCGCACGCCGGGAGCGGCGGGCGGAAGGGCCCGGCCTGACCAGCGCCACCGGGCGCGCATGGCAACCCTCGCCGTCGCCCGTCACCGGCACCCGGGGGAGGATCGGAGCGTGACCGCACTGCACTACCTGACCGCCACCGAGATGGCCCGCCTGGTCCGGACCCGGCAGGTGAGCGCCGTCGAGCTGCTGCGGGCCTGCCTCGACCGGATCGAGCAGGTCAACCCGCGGGTCAACGCCATCGTGACGCTCGCCGCCGAGCAGGCGCTCGACGCCGCCAAGGCCGCCGACGCCGCCGAGCCGGCCGGACCGCTGCACGGGGTGCCGGTCGCGCACAAGGACCTCGTGGACACCGCCGGCCTGCGCACCACGTACGGCTCGCCGCTGTTCGCCGAACACGTCCCCGGCACGGACGCGCCCATCGTGCGGCGGCTCAAGGCCGCCGGGGCGATCAGCCTGGGCAAGACCAACACCCCCGAGTTCGGCACCGGGTCGCACACCGTCAACGAGGTGTTCGGCGCCACCCGCAACCCCTACGACCTGTCCCGCTCGGCGGGCGGCAGCAGCGGCGGCGCGGCGGCGGCGCTGGCCAGCGGGATGGTGCCGCTGGCCGACGGCTCCGACATGGGCGGCTCGCTGCGCAACCCGGCGTCGTTCTGCAACGTGGTCGGCCTGCGGCCCACCCCCGGCCGGGTGCCGGCCCCGTCCGAGACGTCCGCCTGGTACACGCTGTCCGTGCTCGGGCCGATGGCGCGGACGGTCGAGGACGTCACGCTGATGATGTCGGTCATCTCGGGGTTCGACCCGCGCTCGCCGTACTCGATCACGGAGCGCTTCGCCGCCGACCCGGAGGAGGGGGTGGCGGGGCTGCGCGTGGCCTGGAGCCCCGACCTCGGCGGGCTGCCGGTGGATCAGGCGACGGCGGCGGTCACGGCGACGGCGCCCGGCGTGTTCGAGCGGCTCGGCGCCCATGTCGAGCAGGTGGACCTGGACCTGTCCGACGCCGAGGAGGCCTTCCGCGTCTACCGAGCCTGGCACTACGCCCTGTCGTTCGGCGACCTGCGGGGGCTCGGCCCCAACACCGCCTGGAACGTCGAGCAGGGCCGCCAGGTCACCGGTGCCGACCTGGCGCGCGCCGAGCGGCTGCGCAGCGGCCTTTACCAGCGGATGGCCGACTTCTTCGACGGCTACGACGTGCTGATCGCGCCGGTCAGCCAGGTGCCGCCGTTCCCCGTCGAGCACCCGTACGTCAGCGAGATCAACGGCGTCGAGCTGCCCGACTACCTGGCCTGGATGCGCTCGGCGTACTGGATCAGCGTGCTGCACGCGCCCGCCGCGTCCGTGCCGGCGGGGTTCACCCCGGAGGGGCTGCCGGTCGGCGTGCAGATCGTCGCACGGCCGTTCGCCGACGCCAGGGTGCTGCGCGCCGCCCGCGCGTTCGAGCAGGCCACCGGCTACGGCACCCGCCGCCCGCCGCTCTAGCCGACCCCGTAGGGCTTGCGCAGCGGCGACTCGCGGTAGCCGTGCATGGCCTCCAGCAGCCCGAAGAACGCCACCGCGCACAGCGCCCACGACACCAGCACGCCCTTGGCGGTCAGCAGCAGCGTGCCGGGCACCACCGTCGCCCCGGGCGAGGCGGCGGCCTCGACCGTGACCACGCCCAGCGTGAACGCCGAGCCCACCCAGTACGTCACGAACGCCCCCAGCACCCCGCCCGCGCCCAGCCCCAGCAGGACGGCGATCTGGTGGCGCCGCCCGAGGAACCAGCCCAGCGCCCCGCAGGCCAGCCCCAGCCCGCCGGTGATCACCGCGAACCAGCCGTCGGCGGCGATCAGCGCCTGCGTGCCCGGGTCGGCCAGCACCTGT
Organism: Nonomuraea muscovyensis; assembly: GCF_014207745.1. Lineage (NCBI taxonomy): Bacteria > Bacillati > Actinomycetota > Actinomycetes > Streptosporangiales > Streptosporangiaceae > Nonomuraea > Nonomuraea muscovyensis. The sequence continues at coordinate 475,908 of NZ_JACHJB010000001.1, read as the reverse complement.
CCCCGCCCCGTGACCTGGTACGGCGCGCGCGGCGACACCCACGACCAGGCGAGCCCGGCGAGGACCGCCGAAGCGGTGAGGATCAGGACGGTCACCGCGAAAGCCCGCACGTGCCGCGCCACGTGACTCCCCCTCATCTCGCCGTCCGGATCAGCTCGATGCTATCTCCCGGTTAGGCTCACTTCGTGAATCATGAAGAGGTCTGGCTGATCGAACCGTCCGGTCCGCTGCGCGGGGACGTGGTGGTCCGCGGTTCGAAGAACGGCGTGTCCAAGCACATGGTCGCCGCCATGCTCGGCAGCGGCGAGAGCACCATCCACAACGCCCCGGAGGTGGGCGAGGTGGGCATCACCGCGGCGATGCTGGAGGCGCTCGGCATCAACGTGGAGATCAGCAGGACGGAGATCCGCCTCGGGCCCGGCCCGGAGATCCGGCCCCGGGTGCCCGACGCGTTCACCGGCCTGAACCGCATCCCCATCCTCATGCTCGGCCCGCTGCTGCACCTGGCGGGCGAGGCGTTCGTGCCGCTCGTCGGCGGCGACCCGATCGGGCGGCGGCCGGTGAACTTCCACGTGGAGGCGCTGCGCGCGATGGGCGCCGAGGTGGAGGTGGGCGAGACCGGCATCTACGCCAAGGCCAAGCGGCTCAACGGCACCCGGTTGGAGCTGCCCTACCCGAGCGTCGGCGCGACCGAGACGATCCTCATGTCGGCGGTGCTGGCCGAGGGCAAGACCGTGGTGAAGAACGCGGCGATGGAGCCCGAGGTGGTCGAGCTGGCGCTGTTCCTGCAGCGCATGGGGGCCAGGATCGAGCTGTCGCCCGACCGCAGGATCGTCATCGAGGGCGTCGACCGGCTGCACGGCGCCTCCACCTGGCTGGCCGGCGACCGCATCGAGGCGTTCTCCTACCTGGCCGCCGGGCTGATCACCGGCGGCGAGGTGCGCGTGCACGGCTGCCCGCAGGACCGGCTGGTCACCGCGATCACCACGCTGGCCCGGATGGGCGCCCGGTTCGAGATCAACGACGAGTACCTGTGCGCCACCGCCCCGCCCGAGGGGCTGCGGTCGGCCGCCGTGCAGACCGACACCCATCCGGGGTTCATGACCGACTGGCAGACGCCGCTCATGGTGCTGTTCACCCAGAGCCAGGGCATGTCGGTGCTGCACGAGACGGTCTTCGAGAACCGCCTGGTGTACGTGCCCGCGCTGCAGCGGATGGGCTGCGAGATCGAGGTGTTCGACCAGTGCCTGGGCGGGCCCGCCTGCCGCTACCACGACACGAACGCCCGGCACTCGGCCGTGGTGCGCGGCGTGTCGAAGCTCAAGGGCGCCGACGTGACGCTGCCCGACATCAGGGCCGGGTTCTCCGCCGTGCTGGCCGCCGCCGTCGCCGACGGGGTCTCCACGCTGCGCGGCGTGCACCACATCGAGCGCGGCTACCACCGGCCGTTCGAGCAGTTCGCCTCGCTGGGTCTGGACATCCGCAGAGATCGGTCTTGACATCCGGGGCGAACGGTAAAGGAGTCGGCACAGGGCGTTTCCCGGGGGCCCGCCGGTCGCAGATCACCTGAGTGAGTGTGCTCAGATGCATCGGTGGTCTCGGCACGGCCGCGGCGCTCGGGGGAGTGCTGGCAGCGGCACTGGTCGCGCCCGCCGTCACCGGCGCCGGGCTCGCCGCCAAGGACGTGGCGGCCACGTTCCTCGACCTGCCGCCCGCGCCGCGTGAGGAGCCGCTGTCGGAGGTCACCAGGCTGCTGGACCGCAACGGCAGGCCCTTCGCGCAGTTCTACGAGGCCAACCGGACGCAGGTGCGGCTGGCCGAGGTGGCGCCCGTCATGCGGCAGGCCATCCTGGCCGTCGAGGACGCCCGCTTCTACGAGCACGGCGGCCTCGACGTCCGGGGCACCCTGCGGGCGCTGCTCACCAACACCCAGGCGGGCGGCATCAAGCAGGGCGGCTCGTCGCTCACCCAGCAGCTGGTGAAGAACATCCTGGTGGAGGGCGCCGGCACCGACGAGGAACGCGAGCGGGCCCGGGCGCTCAACCTCGCCCGCAAGATCACCGAGCTGCGGCTGGCGCTGGCCCTGGAGAAGAAGTACACCAAGGACCAGATCCTGGAGAAGTACCTGAACATCGCCTACTTCGGCGCCGGCGCGCACGGCGTCGAGGCGGCCGCCCGGCGCTTCTTCTCCACCACGGCCGCGAACCTGACCCTCACCCAGGCGGCCGCCCTCGCCGGGGCGGTGCGCATGCCGTACTCGACCGACCCCTCGCTCGGCCCGGCGCGGCAGGCGCGGCTGAAGGAACGCCGCGACCTCGTCCTCGACCGGATGGCCGAGCTGGGGAACCTCACCCCGGCGCAGGCCGAGGCGGCCAAGCGCGCCCCCCTGGGCCTCAGGCTCCGGCCGGAGCCCGGCGGCTGCGCGCAGAGCGACTACCCGTACTTCTGCCTGTACGTCCAGCGCGAGCTGCTCACCAACGTGGCGTTCGGCAACACCGCCCGCGAGCGGCGGGCCAGGCTGGCGCGGGGCGGGCTGACGATCCGCACCGGCCTCGACCCGGTGGCGCAGGAGGCGGCCGAGAAGGCCATCCGCGCCCGCGTGGACCCCGAGGACACCGAGGTGGCCGCCGAGGCGATGGTCGAGCCGCGCACCGGCAGGATCAGGGCGATGGCGGCCAGCAAGAAGTTCGGCCGCAACCCCGGCGACCGCAAGAACGGCGCCCGCACCACCTACAACCTGGTGGCCGACACGGCCCACGGCGGCGGGATGGGGATGCAGGCCGGCTCGACGTTCAAGGTGTTCACCCTGGCCACGGCGCTCAAGCAGGGCTGGCGGTTCGGCCAGGGCTTCATGACGCCCGGCTCGATGGTGCCCGCGCAGGGCTACCGCGACTGCCGGGGCAGGCCCGTCAACTCTCCGAACGTCCGCGTGCAGAACGCCGGCGGCGAGGGCGAGGGCGGCCCGCACAGCATCGAGACCGGCACCTGGAAGTCGGTGAACGTCTTCTTCATGCTGCTGGAGCGCAAGGTCGGCCTGTGCAACGTGGTCAGGACCGCCAAGGCCCTCGGCGTCGCGCGGGCCGACGGCAAGCCGCTGCGCGAGGTGCCCACGTTCACGCTGGGCGTCAACGAGATGGACCCGGTGACGGTCGCGTCGGCGTTCGCGACGTTCGCCGGCCGCGGCCGGTACTGCCGCCCGCAGGCCATCGTGGAGATCGTCTCCGGGGACGGACGGCGCACCCACGTGCCGCCCGCCTGCCGCCAGGTGCTGGACCGGGGCGTGGCCGACGCCGTCAACCACGTCCTGGAGGGCGTGTTCGACAAGGGCACCATGCGCGGGCAGGGCATCGGCCGGCCGGCGGCGGGCAAGACCGGCACGAACAACGGCTACACCTCGGCCTGGTTCGCCGGCTACACGCCCGACCTGGCCGCCGCGGTCAGCGTCGGCGACATCCGCGGCTCCTACCGCCACCCGCTGCGCGGGGTGACCATCGGCGGGAACTACTACGGCTCGGTTCAGGGGGCGTCGCTGCCGGGGCCGATCTGGGTGCAGTCGATGAGCTCGGCGCTGCGCGACACCCCGTCACGCGGGTTCCCGGGTCCGGACATGTCCCGCTTCGGTGGTGGCCACACGCCGGGCCTGAAGGAGAAGGAGGCCGCCGAGGCCCGCCGCGCCCTGTGGCGCCGCCTCCGGGAACGGCTCGGCTGGGACCCCGGCTGGGAGCGCCGCTGGAACCGGCCCCGCTGGGACCGGCCGCGCGGGGACCGGCCCCGCTACATCTGGCCGCGCCGCCGCCACCCGGCCGCCGGCCACGGCACCCACGTCCTCCCGGGCCCGCCGGCGGACCGCTCTCCCGGCTGACCTGGGCGGACGGGAGCCCCGCTCCGTGGCTAGCGCCTGGCGATCGCGGCGGTGGTGGCGCGGGTGAGGCTGACGAGGGTGGCCGGGGCCGTCTCGACCTGCAGGCCGCGCCTGCCGGCCGAGAAGTAGATCGTCTCGAAGTCGAGCGCCGAGGAGTCGACCACGGTCGGCAGTTGCCTGCGCTGGCCCAGCGGGCTGATGCCGCCGACCACGTAGCCCGTGACCCGCTCCACCTTCGCCGCGTCGGCCATCGCGGCGCGCTTGCCGCCGAGGGCCGCCGCCAGCGCCTTGAGGTCGAGCTTGGCCGCGACCGGGACGACGGCCACCGCGAGCCCGCTCTCCGCCTCGGCCACCAGCGTCTTGAAGATCCGCTCGTACGGCACGCCGAGCGCGTCGGCGGCCTCCTCGCCGTAGGCCTGCGCGGCGGGGTCGTGGTCGTAGGGGTGGAGGGTGAACTCGGCCTTGGCCCTGGTCAGTGCCACCGTGGCCGGGGTGCCCCCGTGCGCCTTCGGCTTGCCCACGTGTTCGCTCCTCCGCGTACTCAAGAAATCTACATTGTAAAGGCGCCCGCTCAGTCGCGCCCGTGGAAGCGGCGGTGCAGCTCCCGCACCTCGTCGTCCAGCCCCGGGACGGGTCCCTCCACCACGACACCCGGCACCACGTCGTTGATCGGCAGCGTCCGCACGGGCGGGGCGGGCACGCCCAGCTCCGCCAGCCAGGTGGCGAGCTGCTGCGACGAGCTGACGTAGACGATGCGGCCCAGCCCGACCCAGCCGTGCGCCGCCGCGCACATGGGGCAGTGCTCGCCGGAGGTGTAGACGGTCGCGGCGGCCCGCTCCTCGGGTGTCAGATGGGCCGCGGACCAGCGGGCCAGCTCGAACTCCGGGTGCCGGGTGTGGTCGCCGGACGCCACGTGGTTGTGGTCCTCGAACAGCACGGCGCCGTCGGCGGCCACGAGCACCGAGCCGAAGGGCTCGTCGCCCACGGTGAGGGCACGGGCGGCCAGCTCCACGCAGCGGCGCAGGTGCGACATGTCCTTCTGGTCGATCACGGCGCCATGCTATCGGCGACGCGCGCATGTCCGGATGATGGACGAAACGGGACTCACGTGCTGGACTCCGTAGACTAGGGAGGGTGATTTCCCGTATTGACTTGCGCGGGTCCCTGCCGGGCGACCTGCGCGACGTGCTGCCCCGCGCCGAGCTCGACGTCGAGGCCGCCCTGGAGAAGGTGCGGCCGATCTGCGACGAGGTGCGCCATCGCGGGGCGGTCGCCGTGCGGGAGCTGACCGCCAGATTTGACGGGGTCGAGATCGAGCAGGCCAGGGTGCCCGTGGAGGCTCTGGAGCGGGCGCTGGCCGAGCTGCGGCCCGAGGTGCGCGCGGCGCTGGAGGAGTCGATCCGCCGCGCCCGGCTGGTGCACCGCGACCAGCGCCGTGCCGAGGTGACGACCCAGGTCGTGCCCGGCGGCACGGTCACCGAGCGGTGGGTGCCGGTCGAGCGCGTCGGGCTCTACGTGCCGGGCGGCCGGGCCGTCTACCCCTCCAGCGTGGTCATGAACGTCGTCCCCGCCCAGGAGGCCGGGGTGCCGTCGCTCGCCGTGACGAGCCCCGCGCAGAAGGAGTTCGGCGGGCTGCCGCACCCGACGATCCTGGCCGCCTGCGCGCTGCTGGGCGTCGACGAGGTCTACTCGGTGGGCGGGGCGCAGGCCGTGGCCATGTTCGCCTACGGCACCGAGGAGTGCCCCGCCGCCACCATGGTCACCGGCCCCGGCAACATCTGGGTGGCCGCGGCCAAGCGGCTGCTCAAGGGCCGGATCGGCATCGACTCCGAGGCGGGCCCCACCGAGATCGCGATCCTGGCCGACGACACGGCCGACCCCGTGCACGTGGCCGCCGACCTGATCAGCCAGGCCGAGCACGACGTGATCGCCGCCGCCGTGCTGGTCACCGACAGCGTGGACCTGGCCGAGGCGGTCGCCAAGGAGCTGCCGGGCCAGGTGGAGGCCACCAAGCACACCGCCCGCATCACCGAGGCGCTGGCCAGCCGGCAGTCGGGCATCGTGCTGGTCGACGACCTCGACGCCGGGGTCGAGGTGGTCAACGCCTACGCCGCCGAGCACCTGGAGATCATGACGGCGGGCGCCGCGGAGGTGGCCGGCCGGATCCGCAACGCCGGGGCGATCTTCGTCGGCCCGTACGCGCCGGTCTCGCTGGGCGACTACCTCGCCGGGTCCAACCATGTGCTGCCCACGGGCGGCTGCGCCTGTCACTCCAGCGGGTTGTCGGTGCAGTCGTTCCTGCGCGGCATCCACGTGGTCGACTACACCCGTGAGGCGCTGGCCGGCGCCGCCGCGCACGTGTCGGTGCTCGCCGACGCCGAAGACCTGCCCGCGCACGGCGCCGCCGTCCGTGCCCGCTTCGACTGGCGGATCCCCTCATGATCGCGCCGACCCGTTGGGGGAGTCCGTCCTCGTGAACCTGGACGATCTGCCGATCCGCGACGATCTGCGAGGCAAGACGCCGTACGGCGCGCCTCAGATCGACGTCCCGGTCCGGCTCAACACGAACGAGAACCCGTACGCTCCGTCCAAGGCCCTGGTCGACGACCTGGCCGAGGAGGTGCGCCGGGCCACGGCCGGGCTCAACCGCTACCCCGACCGCGACGCCGAGGCGCTGCGCGCCGACCTGGCCGGCTATCTCGGTCACGGGCTGGCGCCCGACCAGGTCTGGGCGGCCAACGGCTCCAACGAGATCCTCCAGCAGATCCTGCAGGCCTTCGGCGGCCACGGGCGCACGGCGCTGGGGTTCGAGCCGTCCTACTCCATGCACCCGATCATCACCACCGGCACCAGCACCGAGTGGATCGGCGGGGTGCGCGAGGACGACTTCTCCCTCGACGCGGACAAGGCCGCGGCGGCGGTGGCGGAGCACCGGCCCGACATCGTCTTCCTGACCTCGCCCAACAACCCGACCGGCACCGCGTTGCCGCTGGAGACCATCGCCCGGGTGCTGGAGGCGGCCAGGGGCATGGTGGTGGTCGACGAGGCCTACGCCGAGTTCGCCCGGGAGGGCACGCCGTCGGCGCTCAGCCTGTTGCCCGCTCATCCGCGGCTGATCGTCACGCGCACCATGTCCAAGGCGTTCGCCATGGCCGGCACCCGGCTGGGCTACCTCGCCGCGCATCCGGCCGTGGTGCAGGCGTTGCTGCTGGTGCGGCTGCCGTACCATCTGTCGACGCTCACGCAGGCGGCGGCGCGGGTGGCGCTGCGGCATCGCGCGGAGTTGCTGGGCACGGTCGACGCGCTGCGCCGCGAGCGTGACGACACTGTGTCCTGGCTGCGGGGCAAGGGTCTGACGGTCGCCGACTCCGACGCGAATTTCGTACTCTTCGGGAAGTTTCCCGAGCGGCGGCAGGTCTGGGAGGGTCTGCTGGCGAGAGGCGTGCTGGTCCGTGAAGTGGGGCCGCCGGAGTGGCTGCGGGTGTCGATCGGCACCGGCGAGGAAATGGCGGCGTTCCGTGCCGCGCTGGAGGGAGTTCTGTGAGTCGCGTAGGCCGCGTCGAGCGTACGACGAAGGAGACGTCGGTCCTGGTCGAGGTGGGTCTCGACGGCACGGGCCGGGTGGACGTGTCGACCGGGGTCGGCTTCTTCGACCACATGCTGGCCCAGCTCGGCAAGCACGGGCTGTTCGACCTGACCGTCAAGACGGAGGGCGACCTGCACATCGACTCCCACCACACGATCGAGGACACCTCGCTCGCGCTGGGAGCGGCCTTCCGCCAGGCGTTGGGCGACAAGTCGGGCATCAGGCGCTTCGGTAGTGCGTCATGCCCGCTGGACGAGTCCCTCGCCCAGGTCACCGTCGACCTGTCGGGCCGGCCCTACCTCGTGCACAGCGAGCCCGAGGGCATGGCGCCGATGATCGGCCCCGAGTACGACACGACGATGACCCGGCACATCCTCGAGTCGCTCGTCGCGCAGGCGGCGATCTGCCTGCACGTCCACGTGCCCTACGGGCGCAACGCCCATCACATCGTCGAGGCCCAGTTCAAGGCGCTGGCCAGGGCGTTGCGCGAGGCGTCCGAGCTCGACCCGCGGGCCACGGGGGTGCCCAGCACCAAGGGCGTTCTATGACCGAGAACATGATCGCGGTCGCGATGGTGTTCGTCGGGCTCTTCCTGATCGGCGGCGTGATCTCGCTCGCCAAGCAGGGGCTCAAGATCGGCGCCGTCGTCTGCGCGGTCGGCGCGGCGATGGCGATCACAGCGGGGGTGATGTGGTGGTGAAGAAGGTCGTCGTGCTCGACTACGGGTCGGGCAACCTCCGATCGGCGGAGCGTGCCCTGGCCCGGGTGGGCGCCGACGTGACCGTCACGTCCGACCTCGACGCGGCCATGGCGGCCGACGGGCTCGTGGTGCCCGGCGTCGGCGCGTTCGCGGCCTGCATGGCGGGCCTGCGCCGGGTGCGCGGCGAGCGCGCCGTCGGGCGGCGCCTGGCCGGCGGCCGGCCGGTGCTGGGCATCTGCGTCGGCATGCAGATCCTGTTCGCGCGGGGCGTGGAGCACGGGGTCGAGACCGAGGGCTGCGGCGAGTGGCCCGGCACGGTCGAGCGGCTGGAGGCGCCGGTGCTGCCGCACATGGGCTGGAACACCGTCAAGGCGCCGGCGGGCAGCGTGCTGTTCGACGGGCTCGACGCCGAGACGCGCTTCTACTTCGTGCACTCCTACGGGGTGCGCGAGTGGGAGCTGCGGCCCGGTGACGGTTTCGCCGAGCCGCTGGTCACCTGGGCCGAGCACGGCGTGCCGTTCGTGGCCGCCGCCGAGAACGGCCCGCTCATGGCCACCCAGTTCCACCCGGAGAAGTCCGGCGACGCGGGGGCCGCGCTGTTGCAGAACTGGCTCGGCATCCTGTGAGCGGCCGCGCCGGCTCGCCCGGCGGGACCACGCAGGGCCGCCGGGCCCGGGCGTCCGGTGGGGTGCCGTGAGCAAGGAGCGGGCGCGCCGCCGGGCCGTACGTGAGGCGGAGCGGCAGCGCGCGATCCGGCTCAACGAGCGCCGCCAGGCGCGCACGGCCCGGCGCCGCGCGCTGCTCGCCCGGCTGGTGCCGCGCCCGGTGCGCGTCGCGCGGCAGGGCGGCCTGCTGGCCCGGCGCCGGCGCGCCCAGAACGCCGTGGTGGCGCTGGGCTTCGTGCTCGTCCAGGTGCTGGTGTGGCTGCTGTGGGGCTCTGCGCTGGTGAGCTTCGGCGCGGTCGTGCTGTCCCTGCTGCTGATACCTGTTGTCGTGACTCTTGCCTTCGACCGGAGGATCTGATGTCTCTCGTACTGCTCCCCGCTGTTGACGTGGCCGACGGCCAGGCCGTCCGGCTGGTCCAGGGTGAGGCCGGCACCGAGACCGGCTACGGTGAGCCGCTGGCCGCGGCGCTGGCCTGGCAGGAGGCGGGCGCGGAGTGGATCCATCTGGTCGACCTCGACGCGGCCTTCGGCCGCGGCTCCAACCGGGAGCTGATCACCGGTGTGATCGGCCGGCTCGACGTGAACGTGGAGCTGTCGGGCGGCATCCGCGACGACGAGTCGCTGGCCGCGGCGCTGGCGACCGGTTGCCGCCGGGTGAACATCGGCACGGCCGCGCTGGAGAACCCCGAGTGGTGCCGCAAGATCATCGCCGAGCACGGCGACAGGATCGCGGTCGGTCTGGACGTGCGCGGCACCACGCTCGCGGCGCGCGGCTGGACCGAGGAGGGCGGCGACCTGTGGGAGGTGCTCGACCGGCTGGAGGCCGACGGCTGCCCCCGCTACGTGGTCACCGACGTCACCAAGGACGGCACGCTCCGCGGACCCAACCTCGACCTGCTCAAGCAGGTGTGCGCCCGGACCGACAGCCCGGTCGTCGCCAGCGGCGGCGTCTCCTCGCTCGACGACCTCGTGGCCCTGGCGTCGCTGGTGCCGCTCGGCGTGGAGGGCGCCATCGTCGGCAAGGCCCTCTACGCCCAGGCGTTCACGCTCGAGAGCGCACTGGCCGCAGTGCGCGGTCGATCGTAGGAGGGGCCGTGGTGGGCGGGATGAGCTTGGGAATCACCGGTTCGCGGGTGTTTTCCGGCGGCATCTGGGAGGAACGCTACGGCTATGCCCGCGCGGTCGTCGTGGGCGACCGGGTCATCGTGTCGGGCTGCACCGCCACGGTCGACGGCGAGGTCCGCCACGTCGGAGACCCCTACCTGCAGAGCGTGACCGCGATGGGCATCGCCGTCGAGGCCGTCGAACTGGGCGGGCTGACGCGGGAGGACGTGGTCATGGTGCGCTACTACGTGGTGGACCAGCGCCATTTCGACCCGGTGGGGCAGGCCATCGCGGAGGTGTTCGGGCACGTCCGGCCGGCGTGCACGGGCGTACGGGTGGCCGGGCTGGTCGACCCGAGAATGCTGGTCGAGATCGAAATCGAGGCACTACGGGCATGACGGTAGCCGTCAGGGTGATCCCCTGTCTGGACGTGGACGCGGGCCGTGTGGTCAAGGGCGTCAACTTCGCCAACCTGCGCGACGCGGGCGACCCCGTCGAGCTGGCCAGGCGCTACGACGCGGAAGGGGCCGACGAGCTGACCTTCCTCGACATCACCGCCTCCTCGGGCGAGCGCGAGACCATGCTCGACGTGGTGCGGCGCACGGCCGAGCAGGTGTTCATCCCGCTGACCGTGGGCGGCGGCATCCGCTCGGTCGAGGACGTCGACCGGCTGCTGCGGGCGGGCGCCGACAAGGTGTCGCTCAACACGGCGGCCATCGCCCGGCCGGAGCTGCTGACCGAGGCGTCGCAGCGGTTCGGCGCGCAGTGCGTGGTGCTGTCGCTGGACGCGCGCCGGGCGCCGGGCACGCCGAGCGGCTTCGAGGTGACGACCCACGGCGGGCGGCGCGGCACGGGCATCGACGCGGTGGAGTGGGCGGCGCGCGGCGAGGAGCTGGGCGTCGGGGAGATCCTGCTCAACTCGATGGACGGCGACGGCACGCGCGAGGGTTACGACCTGGAGATGGTGCGCGCGGTCCGGGCGGCGGTGCGGGTGCCGGTGATCGCCAGTGGCGGCGCGGGCCGGCTGGAGGACTTCCCGCCGGCGGTGGCGGCGGGCGCCGACGCGGTGCTGGCCGCGTCGGTGTTCCACTTCGGCACCCTGAAGATCGCCGATGTCAAGGAGACCCTCCGGCAGGCGGGCTACCCGGTCCGCTGACGGAGCGTCCGGCGGATCTCCGTGCGCCCCGTACGGCGGGCTTCCGGGCGACCCGTGTCAGAAGACGCGCAGGTGGTGGAAGAGCTCGTACCTGGCGTCCATGCCGGCGAACGCCGCCGCCTCTGACCGCTTGACGGCCAGGTAGGCGGCACGCCGCAGCGGGCCCAGCGCCTCCATGAGCAGCTCGTCGGCCTCCAGCGCGTCGAGCGCCTCGTCCAGCGTGGCCGGCAGCTTCGGGTAGCGGCCGGGCCGGGTGTCGGGGTCGACGTCGACGGCCTCGCCCGGCTCCAGCCGGCGGCGGATGCCGTCGAGGCCGGCGTGGATGACCGCGCCGAGCGCGAGGTAGGGGTTGGCCGTGGAGTCGGAGGGTTTGAGCTCCACGTTCGGTTCGCCGGTCTCGCCCAGCGGTGAGCAGATGCGCACGGCCGCCTCCCGGTTGTCGAGGCCGTGCACGGCGTACGCGCCGGCCCAGGAACGGGGGGCGAGCCGCCGGAAGCCGTTGACGCTGCCGCAGGTGATGGCGGTCAGCGCGGGCAGGTGGGCGAGCAGCCCGGCGACGAAGCTCTCCAGCACCCCGCCGTCGCGGGCGAAGATGTTGCCCGTCTCGTCCCACAGCGACATGTGCAGGTGGGTGCCGTTGCCCGCCTGGTCGGCCAGCGGCTTGGGGGCCAGCGTGGCCCACAGCGCCATGCGCATGGCCACGCCGCGCACGGTCTCGCGGTAGAGGACGTGGTTGTCGGCGGCACGCAGCGCGGGCGCGTGGCGTATCGACAGCTCCTGCTGGCCATGGCCCAGCTCGGGGTGGTAGTGCTCGACCCGCAGTCCTTGGCTCTCCAGGGCCTTGACGAGGGCGATCGTGTAGTCGTGGGCGGTGTCGAACCCGGTGCCGGCGTAGCAGAGGGTGTCGTCGAGCGGCACCAGCCGGTCCGGGCCGCCCGCGTGGTCGGGCAGACGCCGTCCGAGCGTGAACTCCGGCTCGAACGCCGCCACCATCGTGTAGCCCTCGGCCGCGAGTGCGGCGACGGCGTCCTTGAGGAAGGTGCGCGGACAGGCGTCCCAGGGGGAGCCGTCGAGCCGCCGCAGATCGGACAGCATCGCCGCGGCTCCCGGTGCGTGGGGGAGCGGGATGTAGGTCGTGGGGTCGGGGACGATGCGAACCTCGCCCACCGGACCCAGGTGCTCGACCGGTTGGAGCTGGTCGAGCATGTTCATCGCCATCATGGCCACCGTGTGCCCGATGCCCGTGGTGAGGCGTTCGGCCAGCCTGGACCGGGATACCGCCTTGCCGCGGATCACGCCCCCGTGGTCGGCGTAGAGGAAGCGGATGAGCTCGACGCCTTCGAGCTCGGCCCGTTCCAGGATGCGCCGGACGTGGGGGTCAGGCTGGTGTGGCCGGGTGACACTCTGACGATCGGTCATCCTGCCTGCGTAACACGATCCGCGACCTCGGGGAAGCGCTCAACGCAGGAAGCGGGTGATGTCAGGTCAGTACGTTGGTGAAGAAGACGGAAAGTTGGTTGGCTCCTTGGATGATGCCGTCGAACACGCCGTTGACCGCTGCGGCGGCCTGGGCCGGCCGGGTGAACAGGTAGAAGATCACGAAGGCCACGAGCACGTACGTGGCTACCTTCTTGACCTGCATGGGGGCCTCCTGCAGTCCATTCCCAGCCGTATATACCCGGATCTGGGCGATCACTGGCATCTTCTATGAAGATGTTCTTGATCCTAACCGGGGGGCGTCTTTTCTATGCCATGGTACGGGCTTGAACCGCGCTTGACTCGGGAGACGCGCCCGGTTTCTCCGGGTATGGCAGGCGGGCGAGGAGGTAGATCGGCAGCCCGATTGGCGAGAGCAGGATCGTCAGCACCATGATCGGGGCCATGAGCAGGGGGTGGACGCCGCGCCGCCTGCTGTCGAGGTACATCCACCGGCCGAGGAACAGGTCCCAGGCGATGATCTGCGCCCAGAACGCGGCCAGCGCCGCCGGGCTCGCGACCAGCGTCTGGAGTCCGGCCAGGGAGGGTCTGGTGACCACCGGCCAGAAGTCGGCGATCAACGGGACCAGCAGGACGAGGTTGACGGCCAGGGTGGGCAGCACGATGAGCGGGGAGGCGGCCACCCTGCGGGTGACGGACCGGGTGGGGGTGAGGATCATCAGCGCCCAGAACGGGGCGGCGAGGTAGAAGCTCAGGTCGAACAGGGTCTCGGTGCTCATCGCGCGGCCCCCACGGTCGCACCCGGCCCGTTGACCCCCGACACTCCCACGCCCGTCATGCCTGCGCCCGTCATGCCCGTGCCCGCGTCCGCGCCTGTCGCGTACGTGCTCGGCGCGTCGCCGGCCGGTGCGCCAGGGGCCGGCGAGCCGCCGCGGAGGGCGAGTGCCGCTCCGGCGAGCCCGGCCAGGAGGAGGGCGCCGGCGGCGGCGAGGGTGACGCCGTCGGGGTGGATCAGCGGCTGGCCGCGCAGGGCCTGCCAGACGGTCAGCGCGAACACGCCCGCGTACATGCCGCCCGCCGTGAGGGTCAGGCCCAGCCGTACGGACTCGGGGGCGAGGACGGGCAGGCGGCGGGACAGGGCCGTGAGGGCGAGCGGCAGCAGGGGGAGCAGCTGCAAGGCGTGCATGCCGACGAAGTGCCCCACCCGCAGGTCGCCGCCGGCGGTGCTCCAGCCCAGCAGGGGCAGACCCGGGCCGCCGTCGGGCAGGCCCACGGTGTGGGCGCCGATGACGCCGCCGGCGACGCTCTGGCCGGGGCGAGGCCCGAGCATGAGGCCGCCGCTGGCGAGGCCGAGCGAGGAGATGACCAGGCCGATCCGCACGCCCCAGGTGGTGGGCCGGTCGGCCTGGCGGTCGAGCAGCACGGCGACCGCGGCGACGAGGTTCGCCAGCATGAGAGCCATGATCATCAGGCCCATCGCGCCGAAGAGGGCGGCGTCCAGCGGGCTGGAGGCGTTGAAGTGGCTGCGGTGCCCGCGCGCCGCCTGGAAGACGATGACGGCGACCTCGGTCACCCCCGCGACCGCGAGGACGGTGCCGGCCCACCGGCCCCAGCGGCGCTCCTCGCGTTGCAGGGAGAGCAGCCAGGCCCAGGTGAAGGAGTAGACGGCGACGGAGATCGCGAACTTCAGCGGCTTGGCCCACAGGGGCATGCCGTCGAGGGTGCGCTGGTCCACGGCGAACGTGACGATCAGCGCCATTGCGAGGAGCGTCATGATCCCCGTCGCGAGCATTAACGGTCGGTGCCAGCGAAGCACGGGTCCCTCCGGATCGGATAGTGGATAGTGTCACTTCTCACTATCTATAGCTAAACTCTCCACTGTCCACAAGAGGAGGAGACGAGAACGTGCGGATGGCGGACCTGACGAGGGAGACGGGCGTCCCGGTCCCGACGATCAAGTACTACCTGCGGGAGGGGCTGCTGCCTCCCGGCCGGCCCATAGGCCGCAACCAGGCCGAATACAGTCAGGCACACGTCCGCAGGCTCAGGCTCGTCCGCGCGCTCGTCGCGTACGGCGGCCTCAGCATCGCCGTCATCCGCGACCTGGTCCGGCACCTGGACGACCCGGATGTCAGCGGCGGCGACCTGCTGGGGGCCGCCCAGCTCACGGTCACCGCGCGGCACGACCCGCCACCGGGTCCCGGCAGGGACAGGGCCGAGCGGATCATCGACGACTTCATGGCCCGCCACGGGTGGCACGACCTCGAACGGCATCCGTCGCGGCAGACCATGATCGGGCTGGTGACGAGCCTAACGGAGCTGGGCCGCGAGGACATGCTGGACGTACTGGACGACTACGCCGTGGCGGCCGAACAGATCGCCGAGGCCGACCTGCGGATCGTCGGCGAGCTGCGCGACCGCGAACGGGTGCTGGAGATCGTGGTGCTCGGCACCCAGCTCGGCGACACGATCATCACCTCGCTGCGCAGGCTGGCCCAGGCGCACGTCGCCCAACGCATCCACGGACCGTCGCCGAGCGGGCAGTCGCCGAGCGGGTCGTCCCCCAGCGGACCGGCCCCGTGTGGGCCGTTCCCGAGCGCGGGGACCTGGTCCGGTTGACCGTCCTGCCCCGCCTGCCGCGCCCGCGTCCCGCGCCGTCCGATCACGGCCGGGCCGGCGGGCCGGTCAGAGGCCCAGCCGGGCGCCTCTGAGACGCTCGATCGCGTCAGGGTCGCCCCTCAGCTCCACCCTGGCGTGCGACTGCCGCCCGAAGCAGAACAGCAGCAGCTCGCCCGCCTTCCCGGTGACCTCCACCTTCGGCCCGATCTGCGGCCCGCCGAGCGCCACGCCGCCGCCCAGCCGGTGCAGCACCACGCCCACCGGCGACCGCCGCAGCATCAGCCGCCCCCCGGCCGACACCCGCTTCCACATGAGCCGTTCGAAGTCCTCCAGCAGCTCGCGCGGCTCCCAGGAGGGCTGCGCGCGGCGCACGTCCTCGTGGTGCACGAACAGCTCCAGCGTGTTGACCGCCTCGTCCAGGAACGGCAGCAGCCCGTACACCCCGCCCGGCTTGCGGACGAGGCCGACCAGTTCGGGATACGGGTGGCGGGCCTTCAGCCCCTCCTGCACCGAGGTGGTGTGCCGGGCCAGCGGCCTGAGCGCGATGCCCGGCAGCGCGTCGGGCCGGCGCTCACGCAACACCAGGTGGGCGGCCAGGTCGTACGTCGTCCACCCCGCGCACAGGGTCGGGGCGTCGGGGCCGAGCCGGTCGAACAGATCACAGAGGGCGGATCGTTCGCCACGAGCGTGAGTCACGTCCACCACCCTACCCAGGGGAATAACGTGATGATCGACCGTGATTGGCTCATAGGAGTAATTCATCCGCTAGGGAAGGACGTCCAGCGAGTGGCGAGCAAGGTCACCTCGGCCGTCATGCGTCAGGGGCTCCGCGTTCTCGGAGTCGCCATTCGCGCGGAGAAGGCGGTGTTCACGTCGGCCGTCCTGGCCAGCGCGGTCTACGGCGGCATGACCGTCGGATCGGCATGGGCCATCGGCTGGGCCACCGAGAACGTCGTGCTGCCCGCCTTCCGCCAGGGCGACGTCAGCGCGGGCGCGCTGCGGACGGCCGTCCTGTTCATCGTGGGTGCCGCGCTGCTGAAGGCCGTCGGCGTCGCCGGGCGGCGCATCCTCGCCGGTCTCATGCAATATCGCATGCAGGCCCGTTCGCGGCGTGACGTCACCAAGCAGTACCTCCGGCTCCCGCTCGCCTGGCACCACCGCCACCCGACCGGGCAACTGCTGTCCAACGCCAGCTCCGACGCCGAGGCCGCCTGGGCGCCGCTCGCGCCCCTGCCGATGGCTGTCGGCGTGGTCGTCATGCTGGTGACTGCGGCCGTCGCGATGCTCGTCACCGACCCCGTGCTGGCCCTGGTCGGATTCCTGATCTTCCCGGCCATCGCCGTGCTCAACCTGGTCTACCAGCGCAGGCTCAGCCCGCTCGCCACCCGCGCCCAGCAGTTGCGGGCCGAGGTCAGCGAGATCGCGCACGAGAGCTTCGACGGCGCGCTCGTCGTCAAGACCCTCGGCCGCGAGGCGCTGGAGGCCGAGCGGTTCCAGCGCCGCGCCCACGAGCTGCGTGACGCCAACATCGCCGTCGGCCGGGTGCGCGGCCTGTTCGACCCGATGCTGGAGGCGCTGCCCACCCTCGGCGTTCTCGCCGTGCTGGCCGTCGGCTCGGTGCGCCTGACGTCCGGCTCCATCGACGCCGGCGAGCTGGTGCAGGTGGCCTACCTGTTCACGCTGCTCGCCTTCCCCATCCGGGCGCTCGGCTGGGTGCTGGCCGAACTTCCGCGCAGCGTCGTGGGCTGGGAGCGGGTACGCGCAGTGCTGGAGGCCGAGGGCTCCATGGAGTACGGCGGGACCCGCGTCCCCGACACCACCGCGCCCGCCCGGCTCGAGGTGGAGGGCGTGTCCTACTCCTACGGCTCCGGCGACGTGCTGCACGAGGTGGGCTTCGACGTGCCGGCGGGCCGCACGGTCGCCCTGGTCGGGCCGACCGGCTCCGGCAAGTCCACGCTCGTTCAGCTCCTCGCCCGGCTCGTCGACCCCGACTCCGGCCGGGTCCTCCTCGACGGGGTGGACCTGCGCGAGCTCCCGTACGGCGGCGTGGCCGAGTCGGTCGCGCTGGTGCCACAGCAGACGTTCCTGTTCGACGACACCGTGCGCGGCAACATCGCGCTCGGCCTGGAGACGGGCGACGAGGACGTGTGGGCGGCGCTGCGGCTCGCGCAGGCCGACGGGTTCGTCGCGAGGCTCCCCGACGGCCTCGCCACCCGTGTCGGCGAGCGCGGCGCGACCCTGTCGGGCGGTCAGCGCCAGCGCCTCGCGCTGGCCCGCGCGGTCGTGCGCCGGCCGCGCCTGCTCGTTCTCGACGACGCCACCTCCAGCGTGGACCCGCAGGTCGAGGCCAGGATCCTGCACGGCCTGCGCGACGCGGCCCAGGCGTCGACCGTGGTGGTCGTCGCCTACCGGCTGGCCACGATCGCCCTCGCCGACGAGGTCGTCTACCTCGAACGCGGCCGGATCGAGGACCACGGCACGCACGCGGAGCTGCTGGAGCGCTGCCCCGGCTACCGCAACCTGGTCACCGCCTACGAGCGCGAGGAGGCCGAGCGGGCCGCCCTCGCCGCCGAAGCGGAACAAGACGCCGAAGAGGAAGAAGGGGTCAGCGCGTGAGCGTCATCTCGGGCGGCATCGGCCGCAACGCCGAACGGTCGGCCCTGGCCACCGTCCGGCACGGCCTGTCGCTCACGCCGGAGTTCCGCAAGGGTCTCGCCGGCACGCTCGCGCTGGCCGTCGTCGCCACGACCGGAAAGATCATCGTGCCGATCGCGGTGCAGCAGACCATCGACACCGGTCTGGGGGGCGGCGGCGCCGACGTCTCGTACATCACCACGGCCGTCCTGGTGTGCGCGGCTGCGGTGGTGCTGACGGCGATCGCCGGCTACGTCATGAACGTCCGCCTCTACAAGGCGACCGAGTCGTCCCTCGCCTCGCTGCGCGTGCGCGGCTTCCGCCACGTGCACGACCTGTCGGTGCTCACCCAGAACACCGAACGGCGCGGCGCCCTGGTCTCGCGCGTCACCAACGACGTCGACCAGATCAGCACGTTCATGCAGTGGGGCGGGCTGATGATCATCGTGGCCGCCGGCCAGCTCCTCGTGGCCAGCGTTCTCATGCTCGTCTACTCCTGGCAGCTCACGCTGCTGGTGTGGGCGTGCTTCCTGCCGCTCATGGTCGCGCTGCCGCGCTTCCAGCGCTGGCTGTCGCGGGCCTACACGCGGGTGCGCGAGCGCACCGGCGACATGCTGTCGGCCGTCAGCGAGTCGGTCGTGGGCGCGACCGTCATCCGGGCGTACGCCTCCGAGCGGCGCACCGCCGAGCGCGTCGACGCCGCCGTGGACGCCAACAAGGCGGCCCAGGTCCGGGCGCAGACCATCGTGGGGTTCGTCTTCCCGCTCACCGAGATCGTGGCCGCGGTCGCCATCTCCGGCATCGTGCTGCTGGGCGTGCGGCTGGGCCTGTCGGGCGACATCAGCGAAGGCCGCCTCGTGGCGTTCCTCTTCCTCGTCACGCTGTTCGTCTCGCCGCTGCAGACCGCCACCGAGGTGCTGAACGAGGCCCAGAACGCCGTCGCCGGCTGGCGGCGCATCCTCGGCGTCCTCGACACCCCGCCCGACGTGGCCGACCCCGGCCCCGACGGTGTGGAGCTGCCACGCGGCCCGATCTCCGTGGCGTTCGAGAACGTCCACTTCGCCTACCCTGGCGGCGCGCCCGTGCTGCGCGAGGTGTCCCTGGAGATCCCGCCGCGCTCGCGCGTCGCGATCGTGGGGGAGACCGGGTCCGGCAAGACGACGTTCGCCAAGCTGCTCACCCGGCTCATGGACCCCGCCTCGGGCCGGGTCACCGTCGACGGGCACGACCTGCGCCAGGTGCGCTTCTCCTCGCTGCGCGAACGCATCGTGATGGTGCCGCAGGACGGCTTCCTGTTCGACGGCACGCTGGAGGAGAACATCCGGTACGGCCGGCCGGCCGCCACCCGCGAGGAGATCGCGCTCGCGATGACCGAGCTGGGCCTGGCCGACTGGGTGGAGGGCCTGCCCGCCGGGCTCGACACGCCGGTGGGGCAGCGCGGCGAGTCGCTGTCGGCGGGGGAGCGGCAGCTCGTCGCGCTGGCCCGCGCCTACCTGGCCGACCCGGACCTGCTGCTGCTCGACGAGGCGACCTCCGCCGTCGACCCGGCCACGGAGGTCCGGCTCGCGCGGGCCCTGGAGGGCGTCACGCGCGGACGCACCGCCGTCTCCATCGCCCACCGGCTGTCCACGGCGGAGAACTCCGACGAGGTGCTGGTGTTCGACGGCGGACGGCTCGTCCAGCGCGGGCCGCACGCGGAGCTCGTGCGGCAGCCGGGCGTCTACGCCGACCTGCACGCCTCCTGGGTGTCGGCCGCCCGCTCCTGACGCCGCCCCCGGCACGCCTTCCGGCCGCCCGGCCGCCCGCTCCCGGCCGCCGGGGCTCTCAGCGCGTGCCGGCCGAGAACGTCACGCTGGTGCCGCCGGGCGTCGAGACGATCGTCACGTGGTCGCACAGCATGCGGGTCAGCCACAGCCCCCTGCCGCCCGGGTCGTACCGCGACGGCGTCCGCGCCGACCCCATCCACCCCGGCGGCAGCCCCGGCCCCTCGTCGGTGACCTCGCACCACAGCCGGCCGTCGCGCGCCCACAGCCGCAGCCGCCCCCGGCCGCCACCGTGCAGCACCGCGTTCGTGGTGATCTCGTTGACGGCCAGCACGAAGTCCTCCAGCCTCCGCCCGGTCAGCCCCATGCCCGCCGCGTACGTCGTGACGGCCCTGCGCAGGACGGTGATGCGGCCCCGCGCGAAGTCGGCGACGAGCGCCCGCCTACACATCGCCGGCCCGGTGGACGGTCAGCCACTCGTCCGCCCGCACCAGGCGCAGCACCCGGGCGACCGCGTCGTCGCAGACCACGATGGTGCGTCGCTCCCTGCGGGCCACGGCGGTCGCCGTGAGCAGCGCGGCCGACCCGGCGTCGATGAACCCGAGCCCCCGCGCGTCGATGACGACCTCGGCGCCCTCCTGCTCCAGCGGCGCCAGCACCGAGGCGAACGCCTGCCGGTTGGTCAGGTCGATGGCGCCCGACAGCCGCAGCCCGGGCGGCGCGCACGTGGTGGCGAACCGCAGCGGCGCCTGCTCCGGCGTGATCGGGTGGACGGCGGCCGCCCGCTCCAGCGCCTCACGGGAGAAGCGGCCCCGGTCGTACTGGCAGACCGCGGCCAGCCACCGCTCGCCGAACAGGGTGTTCGCGGCCGCCTCGAACGCGGTGTGGGCCGCCGCGTCGTGCGCCCCCCACGCCGCGTCCACCAGCGCGTAGACCCCGTGGTGCCCTTCCTGGCGGGCCTCCTCGCCCGCCGCGCACAGCGACCTCAGCACCCGGGCCGCGTCGAGCCGCCCGCCGCTGAGGTGCGTGTCGGCGCTCGCCATGATCGTGACCCGCCCCGCCGCCTCCGCCGCCGCGAACCCCGGCACCAGCGGTGCCAGCCACCCCCGCGTCGCCTCCGGCGTGTCGGTGTGCGTGACGATCAGGACCTTGGCCCGGCGGCGCAGCCCGTTCAGCGTGAACGCGCGGGCGGCGGCCATCCGCTCGTCGTCGCCACGGAACGGCAGGCAGACGTGATCGCCCAGATCCGGATCGAGCAGCGGCCCGGCGATGTGAACCACGATGACCCTCCATGGACCCTCCACGCCGTCTGTCGCGTAGAAGGTACTCTGCGGGACGCCGTCACGTAACGCGTTCTCTGCAAAACTCACGGTGACATCGGTCCGGCCGGTGTACCTTTTCGGTCGGGGCCGACGCGGGCCATGACGGGGCGGGCCGTGAGGAGCGGGCGTGGACGTGCTGGAGATGACGCGACGCAGGCACGGGGAGATGGTCGTCGTCAGCATCGCGGGCGAGGTCGACGCCGACAACGCGGCCAAGGTGCGCCGGTGCCTGGGCGAGGCCGCGGCGACGCGCGGCTCCCGGCTCGTCGTCGACCTGAGCGACCTGAGGTTCATCGACACGACGGGGCTCGGCGTGCTGGTGCGGCTGCGGGCCGAGCTGAGCGAGCGGGAGGGCACCATGGCCCTCGTCGCCCCCGACGGGCAGGTGCTCAGGCGGCTGCGCAGGACCAATCTGGCGCCGCTGTTCCCGATCTACGACACGCTCTCCCAGGCGCTCGCCTGATCCGCCGCGGCTCGAGGCGACCGGCGGCGTCCGGTGTGGGAGGCGGCCGGTGAGGCTGGTTGAATGGCGGCATGCCCCTGGATTCCAAGATCGCCTCGCGGCTGAAGCGCAACGGCGACGGGCTGGTGCCCGCGATCGTCCAGCAACACGACACGGGCGAGGTCCTCATGCTCGCCTGGATGGACGACGAGGCCCTGCATCGCACCCTCACCACCGGCCGGGCGACCTACTGGTCGCGCAGCCGGGGCGAATACTGGGTCAAGGGCGACACGTCCGGTCATGTGCAGCACGTCCGGGCCGTCGCGCTCGACTGCGACGGCGACACGGTGCTGCTCAAGGTCGACCAGGTGGGCGCTGCCTGCCACACCGGTGACCGCACCTGCTTCGACGCCGCCCCGCTGGAGGTGTCGGTCGCGCCATGACCCCGCCCGACAGGCCCACCGCCCCTCCTGCGGGCGTCCCCGCTCCGGGAGCGGCGGGGCCCGGCGGGGGCGCGGCTGAGCGTGCCGGGCAGCGGCGGCGGTCCGGGAGCGGGCGGGAGCTCGGCGCGTGGGTCCTGGTCACCGCGCTCGGGTGCGTCCTCGTGTTGTTCGCGACGACCCGGCCCTGGGTGTCCGGCGTGCGCGGAGCGGGAGCGCACGGTGGCGCGCCGGCCACGCCCACCGGGGGAGACCTCGGCCCCGCCCTGGTCCCGGTGGCGCTCGCCGGGCTGGCCGGCGTGGTGGCGGCGCTGGCCGCCAAGGGCGTCGCCCGGCGGGTGATCGGCGCGCTGGTGGCGTTGTGCGGCTTCGTGGCGGGGTTCGCCACCTGGCTGGCGGCCGGCGGCCAGACGGTGCTGGGCTGGCTGCGCGAGCACAACGTGCTCCAGGCGGCCGACGCCCTGCAGTGGGACACCGTGGCGCTGTGGCCGGCCCTGTCCGGGCTCGGCGCGGCCCTGACGGCCGCCGGCGGGGTGGTCGCGGTCGTGCGCGGCGGCCGGTGGGCGGGCATGTCCGACCGCTACGAGCGCGACCCCGCGCGGCGGCCCTCCCCGGACGCCGGCGACCGCGCGCTGTGGGACGCCCTCGACCGGGGGGACGACCCGACCTCCTGACCGCCCGCCCCGGAGGTCACGAAAGGCCGACGGTCTGTCACGAACCCGGACCGGCCGGGCGTCAGATCAATAAGCTGGCCACGTCACACGCCAGACCACGGAGGAGCCGAAGGCATGACGTACGGGGACCAGGGCGGCAGCGGGGGCTACGGCGCGCAGCCGCCCGGCGGCGGTTACGGTCAGCAAC
Source organism: Nonomuraea muscovyensis (assembly GCF_014207745.1). Taxonomy (NCBI): domain Bacteria; kingdom Bacillati; phylum Actinomycetota; class Actinomycetes; order Streptosporangiales; family Streptosporangiaceae; genus Nonomuraea; species Nonomuraea muscovyensis. The sequence goes on along the minus strand of NZ_JACHJB010000001.1, from coordinate 453,317 downwards.
CGCCGAGCGGCGGTGGCTACGGCCAGGGCGGCTACGGCCAGGGTGGCTACGGTCAGCAGCCGCCGAGCGGCGGCGGCTACGGCCAGCAGCCGCCCAGCGGCGGCGGCTACGGCGGTCAGCCGGCCAGCGGTGGCTACGGGCAGCAGCAGCCGCAGGGTTACGGCCAGCAGGGCTACGGCCAGCAGGGCTACGGGTCCGGCGGATACAGCCAGCCGAACCCCGACTACGGGCCGGGTTACGGGCAGCAGGGCTATGCCGGATACGGACAGCCGCAACCCCCGAGGACGACCAACGGCATGGCGGTGACGTCGCTGGTCCTGGGCATCGTCGGGCTGGTCTTCTGCGGTCTCACGAGCATCCCCGGCGCCATCGTCGGCCACATCGCGCTCAACCGGATCAAGAAGACGGGCGAGGAGGGCCACGGCATGGCGATGGGCGGCCTGGTCACCTCCTACATCACGATCGTGTTGTGGCTGGTCCTCTGGGTGATCTTCGGTGGCATGTGGCTCGCTCTGTTCGGCCTCACCGCCGCCGCGACGACGCCGACGTACTGACGCGCCACCGCCGAGTATGCAGACCGTTGCAGTCCGATCACGAAATGTCCTTAGATTGGATGTTCGTCCATGTCGCCAAAGGTTTGTCGCTAGGCTGCCGCGCGCAACTCGCCAGACAATGAGGACATGAGGAGTCAACGAGCATGAGCTACGGAAACCAGGGTGACGGAGGTTACGGCGCCCAGCCGCCCGGCGGCGGTTACGGTCAGCAGCCGCCGAGCGGTGGTGGTTACGGTCAGCAGCCCCCGAGTGGCGGCGGCGGTTACGGCCAGCAGCCCCCGAGTGGCGGCGGCTACGGCCAGGGTGGTTACGGCCAGCAGCCGCCGAGTGGCGGCGGTTATGGTCAGCAGCCGCCGAGTGGCGGCGGCTACGGACAGCCGGGCGGCTACGGCGCCCCGCAGACCCCGCCGGACAACCACCTGGTCGCGGCCATCCTGACCACGCTGTTCTGCTGTCTCCCCCTGGGCATCGTGTCGATCGTCAAGTCGTCGCAGGTCAACCAGAAGTGGCAGATGGGCGACTATCAGGGCGCGGTGCAGGCCTCCGAGGAGGCCAAGACCTGGTGGAAGCGTTCGCTGATCGCGGGTGCCATCTGGTGGGTGGTGGTCATCGTCGGCTACATCCTGCTGTTCGTGATCATCGCGGCGAACACGCCGAGCTACTACTGACGGGGCAGGCCTGATGGGCATCGCCAACATCGAGCGGCGCGGCACCGGACGTTTGCGGTCGGTGCTGGCGCCGCTCGGCGTCGCGGCGGGCACCGGCGCCGTGCTGGCGTTCGTCGGCGCCGTCGACCCCAACGAGCCCGGCCACTACCCGGCGTGCCCCTTCCTGTGGGCCACCCGTAAGATCGGCCTGCCACTCTACTGCCCCGGCTGCGGGACGCTGCGCACCATCCACGCGCTGGCGCATCTCGACCCGATGGCCGCGCTCGGCCTCAACCCACTGGCCGTGGCGATGGTCCCCTTCCTGGTGTTCTGGTGGGGCCGCTGGCTGGTGCGCGCCTGGCAGGGCAGGCCCAGGAGGACCACGCTGGCGCATCCGGCCTGGTTGTGGGCGTTCCTCGGCGTCGTACTGGTCTACTGGGTGGTGCGCAATCTTCCGTTCGGGGCTTTTCTGGCGCCGTAGCAGGGGGCCTGTGGCCGGGCGAGGCCGGTGGGGCCGATACCATCGCAGGACAGGCCGGGAGCGGACGCGACGCGAACTCTCAGCCATCCCCTACTGCCGACCGGAGGGATCCCAAGCGCGTGAGTGAGCGTACCGAAGGACCGAGTGTCCTCGACGACATCCTCGACGGGGTGCGCGCCGACCTCGCTGCACGTCAGCAGGCCGTCTCGCTCGACGAGCTCAAGCGGCGGGCCGAGCGGGCTCCCGGCCCCCGAGACGCGCTGGCCGCGCTCGGCGGCGACAGGGTCTCGGTGATCGCCGAGGTCAAGCGGTCCAGCCCGTCCAAGGGCGCGCTCGCCGCGATCGCCGACCCCGCCGCGCTGGCCGCATCCTACGAAGAGGGCGGCGCCCACGTCATCAGCGTGCTGACCGAGCGGCGCAAGTTCGGTGGCAGCCTCGACGACCTCGCCGCGGTCCGCGCGCGGGTCGACATCCCGATCCTGCGCAAGGACTTCATCCTCACCTCCTACCAGCTGTGGGAGGCCAGGGCCCACGGCGCCGACCTCGCGCTGCTCATGGTCGTCTGCCTGGAGCAGGAGGCGCTGGTGTCGCTGATCGAGCGGGCCGAGTCGATCGGGCTCACCCCGCTGGTCGAGGTGCACACCGAGGACGAGCTCGACCGCGCCGTGGCGGCCGGTGCCCGCGTCATCGGGGTCAACGCGCGTAACCTGAAGACACTCGAGGTCGACCGCGACGTCTTCGCCAAGATCGCGCCTAAGATCCCGGACAATGTCATCAAGATCGCGGAGTCGGGTGTCCGTGGGCCGCACGACCTGCTCGCCTACGCCCGGTGCGGCGCGGACGCCGTGCTGGTGGGCGAGAGCCTGGTCACCGGCAAGGACCCGCGCAAGGCGGTGGAGGCGCTGGTGACGGCCGGCGCCCACCCGGCGACGCGCCCCGACCACGGAGCAGAGGGACAGCAGTGACACACGACGGCTCCATCCTCACCGCCGCCGACCTGGCGGGCAACGGCCCCCACGGCGACGATCCCGACCTGCGCGGCAAGTTCGGCGTCTTCGGCGGGCGCTACGTGCCCGAGGCACTCATCCCGGCGCTCGACGAGGTCGCCAAGGTCTACGAGCAGGCCCGCAACGACGTGCAGTTCCTGCGCGAGTTCGACCACCTGCTGCGCACGTACGCGGGGCGGCCGACCACGCTGACCGACGTGCCGCGCTTCAGCGAGCAGGCCGGCGGCGCGCGGGTCGTGCTCAAGCGCGAGGACCTCACCCACACCGGCGCCCACAAGATCAACAACGTGATCGGGCAGGCGCTGCTCACCAAGCGGCTGGGCAAGAAGCGGGTCATCGCCGAGACCGGCGCCGGCCAGCACGGTGTGGCCACCGCCACCGCCGCCGCCCTGCTCGGCCTGGAGTGCGTCATCTACATGGGCGCCGTCGACTGCGAGCGGCAGGCGCTCAACGTCGCCAGGATGAAGCTGCTCGGCGCCACCGTGGTCCCGGTGCACAACGGCTCCAAGACCCTCAAGGACGCCATCAACGAGGCCTTCCGCGACTGGGTCACCAACGTCGACAGCACCCACTACCTGTTCGGCACCGTCGCCGGGCCGCACCCGTTCCCCGAGATCGTCCGCGACTTCGCGCGGATCATCGGCGTCGAGGCGCGCCGCCAGATGCTGGAGCTGACCGGCCGGCTGCCCGACGCCGTGTGCGCGGCGGTCGGCGGCGGCAGCAACGCGATCGGCATCTTCCACGCGTTCATCGACGACGCGAACGTCCAGCTCCACGGCTACGAGGCGGGCGGCCACGGCCTGGCGAGCGGTGAGCACGCGCTCACGCTCACCGCCGGCTCGGTCGGCGTGCTGCACGGCGCGCGCACGTACGTGCTGCAGGACGACGAGGGCCAGACGATCGAGTCCCACTCGATCTCGGCCGGGCTCGACTACCCCGGGGTGGGCCCCGAGCACGCCTGGCTCAAGGACAGCGGGCGCGCCACCTACCACGGCGTCACCGACGACCAGGCGATGGCCGCGTTCTCGCTGCTGGCCAGGACCGAGGGCATCATCCCGGCCATCGAGTCGTCCCACGCCCTCGCCGGCGCGCTGGAGCTGGGCCGCGAGCTCGGCCCCGAGGCGACCATCCTGGTCAACCTCTCCGGGCGCGGTGACAAGGACATGGGCACGGCGATGAAGTACTTCAACCTCTAGCGCCTCGGCCGCGACGCGCGGCGGCCGCCGTACGGCGCCGGGCGGGCCCCGGCGACGACACCGGCAACGCCACCGGGGCCGTCACCGGCCGCGACGCCGGTGACGGTCCGGGGGCGACACCGGTGGCGCCGCCGGCCGCGGCACGGCGGCCGATGGCACCATGGAGCGCGACGGCGGCGTAGCGGCCTCGACCACTGAGAACGGACGATCATGACAACTCTTCAGACGGTGTTCGCCAAGGCGAAGGCGGACAACCGCGCGGCGCTCGTCGGCTACCTCCCCGCGGGCTTCCCGTCGAAGGACGGCGCCATCGCCGCCGCCGCCGCCCTGGTCGAGGCCGGCTGCGACGTGATCGAGATCGGCCTGCCCTACTCCGACCCGCTCATGGACGGCCCGACCATCCAGGACGCGGTGCACCGCTCGCTGACCAACGGCACCCGCATCGCCGACGTCATGCGCACGGTCGAGGGCGTGGCGGCCACGGGCGCGGCGACGCTCGTCATGACCTACTGGAACCCGATCGACCGCTACGGCGCCGACCGCTTCGCGCGCGACCTGGCCGACGCGGGCGGCGTCGGCACCATCACGCCCGACCTCACCCCCGAGGAGGCGGGTCCCTGGCGCGAGGCGTCGGCCGCCGCGGGCATCGACACGGTCTTCCTGGTGGCCCCCAGCTCTACCGAGGAGCGCATCCAGGCCGTCGTGGAGTGCTGCACCGGGTTCGTCTACGCGGCGTCCCTGATGGGCGTCACGGGCGCCCGGGAGAGCGTCAACGTGGCCGCCGGTGACCTCGTCAAGCGCACCCGGGCGCACACCGACCTGCCGGTGTGCGTGGGCCTGGGCGTCGGCACCGGCAAGCAGGCGGCCGAGGTGGCCGCGTACGCCGACGGCGTCATCGTCGGCTCGGCGTTCATCCGCCGCATGCTCGACGCGCCCGACGAGCAGGCCGGTCGCGCCTCGATCGGGGAGCTGGCCCGTGAGATGGCTCAGGGCGTCCGCACCCGCGCCTGAGCGCCTGCCCCGGTCTGCCCTGTTTCCGGCCTCCGGCCTGGCGATTTCCCCCTTAGCTGACGCTTATTCGGCCCGTGATCGGATGTTCTGCGGATACTGTGCCGTCCGGGTGCCGAGGACAAGGAGTTGAGCCGTGGCAGCTTTCGCTGCGTCACCCAGTGCCAGTTGGACGATACCCTGGGTGACGACGGTCGCCCGGTTGGTCCTGGGCGGGGTGCTGCTCGCAGCCGGTGGGCTGAAGGTGGACAAACCGTGGGATTCGGTCGTGGCGGTCAAGGCGTACCAGTTGCTGCCCGAGGGCCTCGCCACGACGGTGGGCTACGCCCTGCCGATGCTGGAGATCGTGCTCGGCGTGCTGCTGGTGCTCGGCCTGATGACCAGGGTGGCCGGGGTCGTCGCGACGCTGCTCATGCTCGCGTTCGTCCTCGGCATCGCCTGGGCGTGGGCCAACGGGCTGCGGATCGACTGCGGCTGCTTCGGTGGCGGCGGCGAGCTGGGGGCCGGGCAGGAGCCGACCTATCTGCTCGACATCGTGCGCGACTTCGGCCTCGTGCTGGCGGGTGTCTGGGCGGTGCGGTTCCCGCCGGGGCGCTTCGCGCTCGACTCGGCCCTCGGCCTGACCGGCGCGGCCAGACGACACGACGACGAGGAGGAGACAGGCTCATGAGCAAGGGCGAGCGCCAGAAGACGGCCCGCGAGCGGATCAAGGAGCAGCAGGCGGCCGACCGGACACGCGAGAAGCGCAAGCGCGTCGTCACCTACGTGACCGCGGGCGTGGTCGCGGTGGCGGCCGTCGGCGCCGGTTGGCTGTGGTCGTTCAGCCAGTCGCAGTCGGAGGAGGCGGCCGGCGCGCTGGCCCCGATCACCGTGGATCCCGACGGTTCGGTCGTGATGGCCAAGCAGGGCGTGACCAAGCCCGTCATCGACATCTACGAAGACTTCCAGTGCCCCGCGTGCAAGCAACTGGAGGCCGTCAGCGGCCAGACGTTCAGAAACCTCGCCGCCGAGGGCAAGGCCAAGGTCGTCTTCCACCCGATCACGATCTTCAGCCAGGAGCCCACGCGCGGCAACTCCGTCCGCGCGGGCGCCGCCGCGCGCTGCGTGGCCGACGGCAAGCAGTGGGCGGCCTACCACGACCTGCTCTTCGAGAACCAGCCGAGCGAGGCCGCCGAGGGCTTCAAGATCGACGATCTGGTGGCCTGGGGGAAGGAGGCGGGGGTGACCTCGCCCGAGTTCGAGAGCTGCGTCAGGGACCAGAAGTACGCCAACGCCCAGATCTCCTTCAGCGACAAGACCGGCAAGGAGGCGAAGATCGAGGGCACGCCCACCGTCAAGCTTGACGGCATCAACATGGACAACCAGGTCATCTTCGCGCCGCAGGAGTTGCGCGAACAGGTCACGGGGGCGGCCAAGTAGCCCTGCGTCCGCTACCCTCACCTGACATGCCCCTTGCCTCGATTCCCAGCCCCGCCGAGGGGGTCTGGTATCTCGGGTTCATCCCGATCCGGGCCTACGCCCTGTGCATCGTCCTCGGTGTCATCGTCGCCGTCTGGCTGAGCGAGCGCCGTTGGCGCGCCCGAGGCGGCCAGAGCGGCACGATCATCGACATCGCGGTCCCCGCGGTGATCTTCGGACTGATCGGTGGCCGCCTCTACCACGTCATCACCGACTGGCAGACCTACTTCGGCGAGCGTGCGATCAAGGAGCCCTACCAGGCGCTGTTCATCTGGGAGGGCGGGCTCGGCATCTGGGGGGCCGTCGCCCTGGGCGGGGTGGGCGTGTGGCTCGCCTGCCGCCGACGCGGCCTGTCGCTGGGCGCCATGGCCGACACGGTCGCGCCCGGCATCGCCTTCGCCCAGGCCATCGGCCGCTGGGGCAACTGGTTCAACCAGGAGCTGTACGGCGGCCCGACCACGCTCCCGTGGGGCCTGGAGATCGACGCGCGGCACGGCGGGGAGCCGGGCGTCCTCTACCACCCGACCTTCCTGTACGAGTCGATCTGGAACGTGGCGCTCGGCTTCGCGCTGCTCCTGGTCGGCAAGCGGTTCACGCTGCGGCACGGCCGGCTGTTCGCCCTCTACGTCGCCGGCTACACGCTGGGCCGGTTCTGGATCGAGGGGCTCCGGATCGACCCGGTCGGCGGCGTCGACCATGCGGTGACGTTCCTCGGGCTGCGGCTCAACCAGTGGACGTCGATCGTCGTGTTCGCCGGTGCGCTGGTCTACCTCTGGGCGACGCGCAACAAGGACACCGTGGAGATCGTGGTCCCCGCCACGGCGCAGGGCGACGGCGGGCAGGCGGCCGATCCGGCCCACCCTGCCGACCAGGCCGACCAGGCCGACCGGGCCGACGAGGACGAGGTGGGCCGGTCGGCGGGCTCGTCCGGCGACTCGGACGACTCCTCGGGCGCCTCCTCGGGCACTGATCACCCCGAGGGTGCGGATAGCGTGGAAGGTCCGAAGAGCCCCGAGAGCCCGAAGGGCGCCGCCGGCGCGGACGACCCCGACATTGCCGGCAGTGACGACGACGCCGAGGCGCCGCCGGCGACCGACAGGCTCGCCGTGCCGGAGGAGAAGAACGCGCGATGAGCGGGCGCGCGGAGCAGCACCACCAGCACCGTGACGTCACCGGCGGCTGGCTGCGGCCGTCGGTGTTCGGCGCGATGGACGGGCTGGTGTCCAACTTCGCGCTCATCGCCGGTGTCGCCGGCGGCACCTCCGACACCAAGATCATCCTGCTCGCGGGCGGCGCCGGACTGGCGGCGGGCGCGTTCTCCATGGCCGGCGGCGAGTACGTCTCCGTGGCCAGCCAGCGCGAGCTGGCCCTGGCCGAGATCGCCATCGAGCGGCGCGAGCTGCAGCGTCACCCTGAGGAGGAGCAGGCCGAGCTGGCCCAGGCCCTCGTCGACCAGGGGGCCGCCCCCGACACCGCCGCCCAGGTGGCCGCCCAGATCTCCAGCAACCCCGAACGCGCGCTGCGCGTGCACACCCAGACCGAGTTCGGCGTCGATCCCACCGCCCTGCCCTCGCCCAGGCTGGCCGCCGTCTCGTCGTTCCTGTCGTTCGCCGTGGGGGCGATCCTGCCGCTCGTGCCCTACCTGCTCGGCGTGGCCGACCTGTGGGTGTCGGCGGTGGTGTCGTGCGTCGCGCTGTTCGGCGCGGGTGCGCTGGTCTCCACGGTGACGGCCCGTAGCTGGTGGTACTCCGGCCTGCGCCAGCTCCTCGTCGGCGCGCTGGCGGCCGGGCTCACGTTCGCGCTCGGCAACCTGATCGGGGCGGCGGGCCTGTGACCGGCACCGGACAGCCCCCCACCCGGACGGCCTCGCGCAAGCGACGCAGGACGCCACGCTCCGACTGGCAGTTCCCCCTGCTCACCGACTGGGGGCTCAGACCGGAGCAGCAGCGGCTGCTCGTCATCATCGCCTCGGTCCTCGGCGTCGTCGCCGGAGCCTGCGGGCTGGCCGCCGTCCTCCTCTCGGTCGGCGGCGACTACGTCTCCGAACGCCGGGCCAGCGCCGCCGTGGGCGCCGGCGGCACCGGGATCCCCGCCTCCTACCAGGGCTGGGCCGCGTCCAAGCTGTTCGACCCGATCGCCGACCGGGCCAAGGACGCCAAGCCGCTCACCGAGAAGGAGGTCTTCGCGACCAGGACGCTGGCGGGCGAGAAGAAGTTCAGGCTGAAAGTAGCCGCCAAGCAGCTCGACGCCGACTGCGCGGCGGCCCTGTGGGGCGAGGCCCTCCTGCAGCTCGTCGCCGACGCCGAATGCAGCCAGGCCGCCCGCGGCCTCTACACCACCGCAGACGGCCGTTACGTCGGCCAGTACACCCTGCTCAACCTGCGCGACGCCCAGGCCGCCGCCGAGCTCGTCGAGGAGCTGAAGACCGGCTACCGGGGCGGCTGGACCCGGCCCCTGACCACGCCGGGCGCCGCCTTCCCGGCCGACGGGCACACCGAGGCGGCCGGCTACGCGCTCGGCCACTACGTCGGGCTCGTCTGGTACGGCAGGGCCGACGGCGCCCAGCCGTCCGCCCGCGACGACTTCGTCTCCCTGGCGATCACGCTGAGGGGCGCCGAGAAGGCCGTCTACCGGCGCGTCGTCACGATCACCGGACCGGCGTCCTGATGGCGCGCCGGCTCACCGTCCCGCTGGCGGCCGTCGCCGGGCTCGCGGTTCTGGCCGCCGGTGCCTGGCTGTGGCTCGGCCGCGGCGAACCCCGTCCTGCCGCCTTCAGCGGCGAGCCCACCTCGGCCCTGTACGCGCTGATCGACTCCCGGCAGGCCGACGCGGCGCCGCTACGGCTGGACGAGGTCTTCACCCCCGCCACCCGGACCCTCGGCACGCTCAGCCGCGCCTCGGCCGAGCAGCTCGACGACTGCGACGACGCCCTGTGGGGCGCCTCCGCGACGGGCTGCACCCAGGCGCTGCGCGCCACGTACACGAGCGCGTCGGGCGATGCCGGGCAGTTCGTCATCTTCAACCTCCCGGACGGGCGCGCGGCCGACGCGCTGGTGGCCGCGCTCGCCAAGGACGGCTTCGTCCGGCAGGCGGTCCCGTTCGAGGCGTCCCGCAGCCGGGCGGCGGCGCGGGCGCTGGGCCACTACGTCACGGTCGCCTGGGCGGGCGCGAGCGGCCCCGGCGCCGACCCGGTCAAGACCCTCGTCGCCCTCGACGGCCTCGGCCATGTCGTCCAGTCCCGGGTCCTGGCAGCCACCTGACCCCCTGGAGGCCCGGTCCGAGCGCCGGCCCCAGCACAAGACCCTGACCAGCACAAGACCCTGACCGATTCGCCGCGCCGCCTGACACGGGCCCGGTCGGCGTGCCGGGAGCCTACGTGGGGGTGTGGTCGAGGGTGGGTGCCATGGTGTCGAGGAGGGCCTGGATGGCACCGCGGACGGCGGGGACGCGGTCGGCGTCGCGATGGTGGGACACGTACAGGATCCGGTGTCCGAGCCCGGCGACCGGGCGGACGGCGATGCCCGGGTCGCGTGAGGCGTCGAGGGCGAGCCGGGGGAGCAGCCCCACGGCCAGGCCCCGGGCGATCAGGGCCTGGGTGAGGACGTAGTCGTCGGAGCTGTGCCGGATGTCAGGGACGAAGCCGGCGTCCGCGCACAGGGCGAGCAGGTTCGCCGTGCACCGGTCGCAGCCGCCGACCCACTTCTCGCCGGCCAGCGCGTTCAGGGGGAGGGGCACGTCCGCCGGCTGCGCGTACGGGTGGGCGCGGGGCAGGACGAGCACCAGCGGATCCGCCCCGACCACCACCCGCACCAGATCCGAGGCGCCGACCTCCACCGGCTCCGGGCCCGAGGGGAAGCCGGCGCGGGGATGTGGGGCGGAGGTGGGGTGGGCGAAGGTCACGGCGAGGTCCACCTCACCCGCCGCCAGCAGGCCGAGGGCCTGCGGTGGTTCGGCCTCGCGGAGCCGGACATCGAGGCCGGGGTGGCGGCCCGCGAGCAGGCCCATCGCGGCGGGCACGATGGTGGCGCCCGCCGACGGGAAGGCGGCCAGCCGCACGCTCCCGGCACGGAGCCGCACCAGCGCGTCGAGCTCGTCCGTGGCCAGGCGCAGCCGGGTGGCGATGGCCTCGGCGTGGCGCAGGAGCGTCCGACCTGCCTCGGTGAGCTGCACGCCGCGCGGACGGCGCAGCACGAGCGGGGTGCCCGCCTGACGTTCGAGGTGGCGCAGGTGCTGGCTGACGGCGGGCTGGGTCCAGCCGAGCGACCGGGCGGCGCTCGCGATGGAGCCGGCCCGCGCGATCTCCCGGAAGATCAGCAGCCGTTGCACGTCCAGACCGGAGGCCATGCCATAAGTATTGCTTGGGTCCGCGCCAAGACCTTCAGGGCTACCTATGAGCCGGCCGGCAGGTCAGGCTTGCCGCATGAGACGAACGATCGGCCTGATCGGCGGCATGAGCTGGGAGTCCTCCGCCGAGTACTACAGGCTGCTGAACGAGGAGGCGCGGCGGCGGCTGGGTGGCCACCACTGCGCCAGGAGCGTGCTGCTGACCGTCGACTTCGCCGAGATCGAGGCGATGCAGCGGGCGGGCGACTGGGCCGGCGCGGGACGGGTGCTCGCCGAGGCGGCCACGACGGTGGAGCGGGCGGGCGCCGGCCTGGTGCTCTTGTGCACCAACACGATGCACCAGGTCGCGGACGCCGTCGAGGCGGCGCTGGGTGTGCCGTTGGTGCACATCGTCGACGCGACCGCGCGGCGGGTGGTGGCCGCCGGCCTGACCCGGGTGGGGCTGCTGGGCACCCGGTTCACGATGGAGATGGACTTCTACCGCGACCGGATGCGCCGGCACGGCGTGGAGGTGGTGGTGCCGGACGAGCCGGAGCGCACGCTCGTCCACGACGTGATCTACCAGGAGCTCACCCGCAACCAGGTCGAGAGCTCCTCCCGCGACGCCTACCGGCGGATCATGGCCGGGCTGGCGGACCGTGGCGCCGAGGGGATCGTGCTGGGCTGCACCGAGATCACGCTGCTGGTGGGGCCCGAGGACAGCCCCGTCCCGGTGGTCGACTCCACCCGCGTCCACGTGGAGACCGCGCTGGACCTGGCCCTCACCTGAGGCGGCCGTGCATCAGCTCCAGCAGCGTCGCGTGGGCCTGTTCCAGGGGGCGGTCGGGGTGGAGGGCCCGGCGTTCGATGGCGACGGTCAGCACCATGCCGAACAGGGCCGTGGCCGCGGTCTCCACGTCGAGGTCCGGCCTGATGTCCCCGGCGGCCACGGCGTCGCGCAGCACGCGGGTGTAGACGCCGAGGGCGTGCTCGCGCAGCTGGGCCACCGCCTCCTGCCAGGCCGTGCGCCACATCTCGGCCAGCAGCACCCGCGCGAGCGGCCCGTGCTCGTCGAAGAAGCGCAGCTGCCCGAGCACCACGTTGTCGAGCGCGGCGAGGGCGCTGTCGCCGGTGGCGGCCCGCGACAGCGCCTCGGCCAGCCTGGCGACCGAGTGCTCCAGCAGTGCGGCGAACAACGCCTCCTTGCTGCCGAAGTTGTAGAACACGGTGCCCTTGGCCACCCCGGCCCGCTCGGCGATGGCCTCGACCGTGGTGGCGGTGTAGCCCTGCTCGGCCATGAGGTCGATCGCCGCGGCGAACACCTTGGCCCTGGTGTCCTGCCGGCTCACAGCGACAGCTCCGGGTGCAGCCGCCTGACCGACCAGGTGCGGCCGCGCTCGACGGCGAGGGTGGTGAGCGCGAGCCCGGCGACGAGGAACGTGATCAGCACCCCGCAAGCCTGCCACACGACGGTGGGATCGCCCCCGCTGATCAGCCGGCGCAGCGCCGAGACCACCCAGCTCATCGGCAGCCACGGCGAGACGGTCTGGAAGAAGCCGGGCGAGGTCTCGATCGGGTAGGTGCCGGCGGCCGAGGTGAGCTGGAGCATGAGCAGCGCCAGCGCCACGACCCGGCCCGGCGGGCCGAGCAGCGCGTTGACCGCCTGCACCACCGCGAGGAACGCCGCCGCCGTCAGCAGGAGGAGCCCCGCGACGCCGGCCCAGTGCGCGGCCCGCATGCCGAGGCCGAACCTCATCACCGCCACCAGCACGACGACCTGCGCCGCGCCCAGCGCCACGGCGGGCAGCCAGCCCGACAGCGCGATCCGCACCGCTCCCGCGGTGCCCGCCAGGCGGCGCGGGTTGAGCGGTCTGAGCACCATGTACGCGATCATCGCGCCGACCCAGAGTGCCAGGGGCAGGAAGAACGGGGCGAAGCCGGTGCCGTAGTCGGGCACCTCGTTGTCGACCTGCTTGGCCAGGCGTACGGGGTCGCTCATCATGCCGGCGCGGGCCTCGCGCTCCTGGCGGTTGTAGTCGGGGATCTGCTCGGCCCCGTCGCCGAGTCCGTCGGCCAGGTCCTTGGAGCCCTCGGCCAGCCGGGTGAGGCCCTTGTCGACCCGGCCGGCGCCGTTCTGCAGCCGGTCGACGCCGGAGGTGAGCCGGTCGGCGCCGGCGCCCAGCTCGGCCAGGCCGCCGCCGAGCCTGGTGAGGCCGCCGGTGACCTGGGCGGAGCCGTCGCGCAGCCTGGTGGCGCCCTGGTGCAGCTTCCTGGCCCCCTGGCCGGCCTGACCGAGCTTGGCGTCGACGGTGTCGGCGCCGTCGGCGAGCTTGGCCAGGCCGGCGTCCAGCGCGTTCACCTGACGCCGGACCTCGTCCAGCCGGGGTCCCAGCTCGGGGGCCACGGCGGAGACCTTGCGGGCGGCGTCGGCCAGCTCGCGGGCGGCGGAGCTCAGCTCGGGGGCCTGCGGGTCGTCGATCCGCCCGGCCTGCTCGGCGACCCTGTCCGCCGCCTGCGCGACCCGGGGTCCCCACTCGTCGAGCACGGGGACGTAGGTGTCGGCGATCCGGTCGACGGCGCCGGTCTGGGCGTGCACCTGCTCGGAGGCCTGCCGGGCGCCCTTGCGCAGCTCGGCCGTGCCGTCGCGGCGCAGCTTGGTCAGGCCGTCGCTCAGCTCGCCGATGCCCTTCCTGGCCTGGGTGAGGCCGCCCGTGACCTTGGCGGAGCCGGCGCGCAGCCGCTCGGTGGAGGAGGCGGCGGTGTCCAGGCCAGCCGAGAGCCTGCGCGCGCCGTCCTCGGCGGTGCCGAGGCCCGTGGCCAGCTTGGCGACGCCGTCGCCGGCCCGCAGCGTGCCGGCGTGCAGCTCGCCGGCGCCGTCGGCGGCCTTGGAGGTCTGGTCGTGGATGTCGCCGATGGAGACGAAGACCCGGTCGAAGTAGTCGTTGATGACCGTGCGCTCGGCCGCCGCCCGTACCTCGTTGAACACCGCGTCGGAGATGCTGCCGACGATGTAGCTGCGGCCGGTGTCCACGCGCAGCCCGAGATGGGCGGGCGCGGGCGTGGCGCGGTCGTCGGAGGGCGAGGCGAGGCGGGCGCTGAAGTCGGCGGGGATCGTCAGGGCCAGGTAGTAGCTGCCGTCCCGCACGCCGTCGGCCGCCTGCCGCGCCGTCGCCTCGTGCCAGCCGAAGACGCGGCGTTCCCGCAGCTCGGCGGCGAGGTCGCGGCCCGCGTGCAGGGTCCGGCCGGACCGGGTGCCGGTGCCGGACGCTGTGCCGGACGCGGTGCCGGACGCTGTGCCGGTCAGGGTGGCGGGCCGGTCCTCCATGACCAGCGCGACGGGCACCCGGTCGAGGTTGCCCTGCGGGTCCCAGAACGACCACAGGTACAGTCCCGCGTACAGCAGCGGCAGCAGCACGACGGCGGCCAGCGCCATCCGGGTCAGCCTGGATCGCAGCATTCCTCGCATCACAGCTCCACCAGCCGGTCGTAACGGGCGGGCCGGAGCACGCAGGACGCCACCACGGTCCGGCCCAGCCCGCCCAGCAGGGTCCACAGCGCCTGCTGCCGGTCCGGCGGCAGCCCCTGGTCGACGTTGTCGGCGACGATCACTCGGGGGTCGTCGAGCAGCGCCAGGGCGACGCCGAGGCGCACCTGCCGTTCCCGGTCCAGCTCGCTGACGAGGGTCGTCTCCGCCGCGTCCAGCCCGGCCTTCCGCAGCGTCTCGCGGTAGGGCGCCCGCCGCCGTTCGCGCAGGTGCTCGCGGACCGTGAGCGACCGGTCGAGGTCGGTCACCCCGTCGACCAGCGCCAGCGCGGCGACCTTGCGGATGGCGCGCGGCCGGGTGTGGCCGTGCACGCTCAGCGTGCCCCTCGCCGGTCGCATCCGGCCGGCGAGGGTGAGGAGCAGGCTCGTCCGCCCGCTGCCCGCCGGGCCGGCGACGACGGTGAGCGTGCCGGGCCCGGCCGTGAACGAGACGTCCGCGAACACCCCCTCGACCGTCAGGCCCCTGGCGACGATCACGGCACCCCTCCCTCTCTTGAACTGACTGGTCAGTGCAAAAGATAGCGTACGCGCCAGGAAGGAGGAAAAGCCGTCGCGGCCGGGAATGGCGGGAGTGATTCCGCTGTTCGAAACGGAGAAGTCCGCATGTCAAGACGCTGGGAATGTTCGCAATACGGACAGAGCGGGCACCACTCCACGTAGGTGCGGTAATCTCTACGCACAACATGCAGCAGGGCCAACGTCGTCCCCGCCTGTTGAGCAGTTCTGAACAGACGAAGACGACGGGAGGGATTCAATGCCTGCTGCCCACCTCGGGTTCCCCGAGCCCCAGGGCCTCTACCACCCCGCCAACGAGCACGATGCCTGCGGTGTCGCCATGGTCGCCGACGTCGCGGGACGTCGCGGGCACGGGATCGTGGTGAAGGCGCTGACGGCGCTGCTCAACCTGGACCACCGGGGGGCCAAGGGTAGCGAGCCGGACACCGGTGACGGAGCGGGGATCCTGACGCAGATCCCCGACGCCTTCCTGCGTGCGAGCCTGCCCTTCGACCTGCCCGAGGCCGGCCGGTACGCGGCCGGCATGGCCTACCTGCCGGTCGGCGAGCAGGCTCGCGCGGAGGCCGTGCGGCGGATCGAGGAGATCGCCGCGGAGGAGGGCCTGACCGTGCTCGGCTGGCGCGAGGTGCCGGTCGACCGCGAGCTGCCCGGTCCCAGCGCCCGGGCCGCCATGCCGCACTTCGCCCAGTTGTTCGTGGCCGGACCTGACGCCGTGTCCGGGCTGGAGCTCGACCGCCTGGCGTTCTGCCTGCGCAAGCGGGCCGAGCACGAGGCGAAGGTCTACTTCCCCTCACTGAGCTCGCGCACGATCGTCTACAAGGGCATGCTCACGCCCGAGCAGGTCGAGCCGTTCTTCCCCGACCTGTCCGACGAACGCTACGCGACCGCCATCGCGCTGGTGCACTCGCGCTTCTCGACCAACACCTTCCCGAGCTGGCCGCTCGCCCACCCCTACCGCTACGTCGCGCACAACGGCGAGATCAACACGGTCAAGGGCAACCGCAACTGGATGCGCGCCCGCGAGGCGATGCTCGCCTCCGACCTGATCCCCGGCGAGCTGAGCCGGCTCTTCCCGATCTGCGACCCCGACGGCAGCGACACCGCCTCCTTCGACGAGGTCCTGGAACTGCTGCACCTCGGCGGCCGGAGCCTGCCGCACGCCGTGCTCATGATGATCCCCGAGGCGTGGGAGAACCACACCGAGATGGACCCGGCCCGCCGGGCCTTCTACGAGTTCCACTCCTCGATGATGGAGGCCTGGGACGGCCCCGCCTCGATCACCTTCACCGACGGCACCCTCGCCGGTGCCGTGCTCGACCGCAACGGCCTGCGCCCCGGCCGGTTCTGGGTGACCGCCGACGGCCTGGTGGTCCTCGCCTCCGAGGCCGGCGTGCTCGACTTCGCCCCCGGCGACGTGGTGCGCAAGGGCCGCCTGCAGCCCGGCCGGATGTTCCTCATCGACACCGCCCGCGGCAAGATCATCGAGGACGACGAGATCAAGGCCGAGCTGGCCGCCGAGCTGCCGTACGAGGACTGGCTGCACGCCGGCCTGGTCCGCTTCGAGGAGCTGCCGGCGCGCCAGCACGAGATCCCCACGCACGAGGCGCTGGTCAAGCGGCAGCAGACCTTCGGCTACACCGAGGAAGAGCTGCGGATCATCCTGTCGCCGATGGCCAGGACCGGCATCGAGCCGATCGGCTCCATGGGCACCGACACACCCGTCGCCGTGCTCAGCGAGAAGCCCCGGCTGCTGTTCGACTACTTCTCCCAGCTGTTCGCGCAGGTCACCAACCCGCCGCTGGACGCCATCCGCGAGGAACTGGTCACCTCGCTGGCCAGCGTGCTCGGCCCCGAGGGCAACCTGCTCGACCCCGGACCCTCCTCCTGCCGGCAACTCGTCCTGCCGTACCCGGTGATCGACAACGACGAGCTCGCGAAGATCATCCATATCAACGACGAGTCCGACCTGCCCGGCTTCCACCCCCACGTGATCTCCGGTCTCTACCAGGTGTCGGGCGGCGGCGAGGCGCTGCTGCACCGCCTGGAGGAGATCCGCGCCGAGGTGTCCGAGGCCATCGCCGGCGGCGCGCGCATCATCGTGCTGTCCGACCGCGGCTCCTCGGAGGAACTGGCGCCGATCCCGTCGCTGCTGCTCACCGGCGCGGTGCACCACCACCTCATCAAGGAGAAGACCCGCACCAAGATCGGCCTGGTCATCGAGACGGGCGAGGCCCGCGAGTGCCACCACATGGCGCTGCTCATCGGCTACGGCGCCGGCGCGGTCAACCCCTACCTCGCGATCGAGACCGTCGAGGACCTGGTCGACACCGGTGTCCTGCAGGTCGACAAGCGCAAGGCCGTACGCAACCTGATCAAGGCGTACGGCAAGGGCGTCATCAAGGTCATGTCCAAGATGGGCGTCTCCACGGTGGCCTCCTACACCGGCGCGCAGATCTTCGAGGCGCTGGGCCTGAGCCAGGAGGTCATCGACACCTGCTTCACCGGCACCACCTCCCGGCTCGGCGGCGTCGGCTTCGACGTGCTGGCCCGCGAGACCGCCGAGCGGCACCGCCACGCCTACCCGCGCGTGCCCAACGCGCACCGCAGGCTCCAGGTCGGCGGCGAGTACCAGTGGCGGCGCGAGGGCGAGCCGCACCTGTTCAACCCCGAGACCGTCTTCAAGCTGCAGCACGCCACGCGCACCCGCCGCTACGAGATCTTCAAGGAGTACACCGGCATGGTGGACTCCCAGGCCGAGCGGCTCATGACCCTGCGCGGCCTGTTCAAGTTCAAGAGCGACCGGGCCCCGGTGCCGATCGAGGAGGTCGAGCCGGTCTCCGAGATCGTCAAGCGGTTCTCCACCGGCGCCATGTCGTACGGCTCGATCTCGATGGAGGCGCACGAGACGCTCGCCATCGCGATGAACCGGCTCGGCGGCAAGTCCAACACCGGCGAGGGCGGCGAGGACCCCGAGCGCCTCTACGACCAGGCCCGGCGCAGCTCCATCAAGCAGGTGGCCTCCGGCCGCTTCGGAGTCACCAGCGAATACCTGGTCAACGCCGACGACCTGCAGATCAAGATGGCGCAGGGCGCCAAGCCCGGCGAGGGCGGCCAGCTCCCCGGTCACAAGGTCTACCCGTGGATCGCCAAGACCCGGCACTCCACGCCCGGTGTCGGCCTCATCTCGCCGCCGCCGCACCACGACATCTACTCGATCGAGGACCTGGCGCAGCTCATCCACGACCTGAAGAACTCCAACCCGCAGGCGCGCGTGCACGTCAAGCTCGTCGCCGAGGTCGGAGTCGGCACGGTCGCGGCGGGCGTGTCCAAGGCCCACGCCGACGTGGTGCTCATCTCCGGGCACGACGGCGGCACCGGCGCCTCCCCGCTGACCAGTCTCAAGCACGCGGGCGCCCCCTGGGAGCTCGGTCTGGCCGAGACCCAGCAGACGCTGCTGCTCAACGGCCTGCGCGACCGCATCGTGGTGCAGGTCGACGGCCAGCTCAAGACCGGCCGCGACGTGATCATCGCCGCACTGCTCGGCGCCGAGGAGTTCGGCTTCGCCACCGCTCCACTGGTCGTCTCCGGCTGCGTCATGATGCGGGTCTGCCACCTCGACACCTGCCCCGTGGGCGTCGCCACGCAGAACCCCGAGCTGCGCAAGCGCTTCAGCGGCAAGCCGGAGTTCGTGGTCAACTTCTTCGAGTTCGTCGCCGAGGAGATCCGCGAGTACCTCGCCCAGCTCGGCTTCCGCTCGCTGGACGAGGCGATCGGGCACGTCGAGCTGCTCGACACCACGGCGGCCGAGGGCCACTGGAAGGCCGGCGGCCTCGACCTGACGCCGATCCTGCACCGGCCGGAGCTGCCCGAGGGCACGCCGCTGCGCCGGGTCAGCGAGCAGGACCACGGCCTGCGGCACGCCCTCGACAACACGCTCATCCAGCTCGCCGAGGGCGCGCTCAAGGACGGCACCCCGGTCACGCTGGAGCTGCCGATCCGCAACGTCAACCGCACGGTCGGCACCATGCTCGGCCACCAGGTGACCAAGCGCCACGGCGGCGCCGGCCTGCCCGACAACACGATCGACATCTCCTTCACCGGCTCGGCCGGCAACTCGTTCGGCGCGTTCATCCCGCGCGGCCTCACGCTGCGGCTGACCGGCGACGCCAACGACTACCTCGGCAAGGGCCTGTCCGGTGGCCGCATCACCGTCCGGCCGCACGAGGAGGCGCCGCTCGACGGGCACATCATCGCCGGCAACGTCGCCCTGTACGGCGCGACCTCCGGCGAGGTGTTCGTCCGCGGCGTCGTCGGCGAACGGTTCTGCGTGCGCAACTCCGGCGCCACCGCGGTCGTCGAGGGCGTCGGCGACCACGGCTGCGAGTACATGACGGGCGGCCGGGTCGTCGTGCTCGGCCCGACCGGGCGCAACTTCGCGGCCGGCATGTCCGGCGGCGTCGCCTACCTGCTCGACCTGCGGGCCGAGCGGGTCAACCGGGAGATGGTCGCGATCGAGGAGCTGACCGAGCAGGACGCCGAGTTCCTGCGCGAGACGGTCGAGCAGCACTTCGCCGAGACCGGATCGCCGGCGGCCAAGGAACTGCTGGCCGACTGGCAGGCCGCGCTCGGCCGGTTCGGCAAGATCATGCCCACCGACTACAAGCGGGTCCTGGAGGCGGCCGAGGCCGCCCGCATCGAGGGCCGTGACATCGACGAGGCCGTCATGGCGGCCGCGGTTCAGGGTTAAGGGAGGCGTAACCGATGGCTGACCCCAAGGGGTTTCTCGCCTACGACCGCGAGCTGCCGGCGCGCCGCTCGGTGGACGTCCGCATCAGCGACTGGCGTGAGGTCTACCAGGACTTCTCACCCGAGAAGCTGACCAAGCAGGCCGCCCGCTGCATGGACTGCGGCATCCCGTTCTGCCACAACGGCTGCCCGCTCGGCAACCTCATCCCCGAGTGGAACGACCTGGTCTTCCGCACCGACTGGCGCGAGGCGATCGAGCGGCTGCACGCCACCAACAACTTCCCGGAGTTCACCGGCAGGCTCTGCCCGGCTCCGTGCGAGGCGGCGTGCGTCCTCGGCATCAACGCCGACCCGGTGGCGATCAAGCGGGTCGAGGTCGAGATCATCGACCGGGCGTTCGCCGAGGGCTGGGTCACCCCCCAGCCGCCCGCCCGCAAGACGGGCAAGCGGGTCGCGGTGGTCGGCTCCGGCCCCGCCGGGCTGGCCGCCGCCCAGCAGCTCACCCGCGCCGGGCACGACGTCGTGGTGTTCGAACGGGCCGACCGCATCGGCGGCCTGCTGCGCTACGGCATCCCCGAGTTCAAGATGGAGAAGCGGCACATCGACCGCCGGCTGGCCCAGATGCGGGCCGAGGGCACCGAGTTCCGCACCGGCGTGAACGTCGGCGTCGACATCACCGCCGCCCAGCTCCGCGAGCAGTTCGACGCGGTCGTGCTGTCCGGCGGCGCCACCCAGTGGCGCGACCTGCCGGTCCCCGGCCGCGAGCTGAACGGCGTCCACCAGGCGATGGAGTACCTGCCGCCGGCCAACAAGGTGCAGGAGGGCGACCTCGCCGTCTCGCCCCTCTCGGCCGAGGGCAAGCACGTGGTGGTGATCGGCGGCGGCGACACCGGCGCCGACTGCATCGGCACCGCGATCCGGCAGGGCGCCGCGTCCGTCACCCAGCTGGAGATCATGCCGCGCCCGCCCGCGTCGCGCTCGGGCAACCAGCCGTGGCCGACGTTCCCCATCCTGTTCAAGATGGAGAGCGCCCACGAGGAGCTGGCGGACGGCGGCGGCGACCGGGTCTACGCCGTCTCGACGACGGAGTTCGTCGGCGACGAGGCCGGCAACGTCCGCGCGCTGCGCCTGGTCGAGGTCGAGGGGCCGCAGAACGGCTTCAAGCCCGTCCCGGGCACCGAGCGGGAGATCCCGGCCGAGCTGGTCACCCTGTCGATGGGCTTCGTCGGCCCGGAGAAGGGCGCCCTGCTCCAGGACCTGGCCGAGACGGGCGGCGACGGCTTCTACGACGCCCGCGGCAACGTCTCGCGCGACAAGACGTACATGTCGAAGGTGGACGGCGTCTTCGTGGCGGGCGACATGGGCCGCGGCCAGTCGCTCATCGTGTGGGCGATCGCCGAGGGGCGGGCCGCCGCCTCCGGCGTGGACCGCTACCTGACGGGGGACACGGCGCTGCCGTACCCGATCCTGCCCACGGCGCGCCCGCTCGTCTGACGCGCGCCCCGACACGCACGCGGCGCCCGTCCGGACCTGGTCCGGGCGGGCGCTCGGCGTGTGCGGGAGCAGCCGCTCAGGCCGGGGTTGTGCCGTCAGAGGCGGGCTCGCCCGTCGTGATGATCTTCCCCGCGCCCGCGCCGGCCCGCACCGCCGCCGGGACGCTCTGCGCGGGCTCCATCGCGTACGGGTAGTACGTGCGCGGCTCCACGACCGTGCCCGCCGTCTCGGGGGTGCCGGAGCCGACGAAGACGTTGCCGCGCTGGACGGCCCGCCCCGGCCCGCTGTCGGCGTAGCCGCCGGCCGAGTGGAGCGGGTGCGGCACGTTCTCGAAGTAGTTGCCCTCGACCACGACCCCGGCGTTCTCCGTCGAGGCCACCCCGTACAGCTCGTTGCCCAGGAAGTAGTTGTTGAAGACGTGCACCGGCTCGGCGAACCGGACGCGCGGGTGCCGCTGGCGGCTGTGGTCGAAGAAGTTGTGGTGGATGGTCACCTTGAGCCGGCCGACGTCGGTGCCCGCCGCGCCGTCGGAGTGGCTGATCAGCATGCTCTTGTCGGCGTGGTCGAAGTGGTTCCAGGAGACGGTGACGTAGTCGGCACCGCGCACGACGTCGATCGAGCCGTCCACCGCGCCGGAGAAGGTGTTGTGGTCGATCCAGATGTGGTGCGACTGCTGGCCGATGTTGATGGCGTCGTCCTCCGCCCCGGTGAAGCGGATGTTGCGCACGATCACGTTGAAGGAGCGGTAGAAGTCCAGGCCGCCGCCGGTGATGTGGCCGGAGGCGCCCACGCCGACGATCGTCTTGTTCGGCCGCACGCCCTGCTTGCTGGTGATCGCGATGGTGCCCGCGACCTGGATGACCAGGGGTTCGAGGCTGTCGATGTATGCCAGGAACTCCTCGGCGTCGCGCGCGGTGACGGTCCGGCCGCCGGCGCCGCCGGTGGTGCCGTTCAGGCCGAGGGCGTTGACGGAGGCGAAGCCGATCGGCGCGTCGGCGGCGCCGACCCGCCCTGTGCCGGCCTGGTCGGCGACCTGCTTCGTGCCGGCTTGTCCGGTGGCGGGCCGGGCGAGGGCCGGGCCGGCGCCCGCCAGGGCGGTGAGGGCGAGGGAGCAGACGATCGCCGCTCGCCGTAGTGCCGTCGGGTTCCAGGGCATGGGGGCTCGCCGTCCTTTCGCGAACGGGAAATGGGAAAGCGTTTTCCCGATGTCTGCATCGTACGAGGGCGCCGGTCCGGCGACGAACGCCCCCGTGGTTGCGGCCGCCCGCATGGGGGCTTCGCGGCCCGGCCGTTTGCCGCCGACCGGTGGAAGGACGGGTACGCCGCCCCGATGGCGGCTGAAACTTTCACGGCCGACGCTTGTTAAGCTATCGCTTGCTTGGTTCGATGGACACGTGACAGAGCAGCCGGTCAACAAGGCCATCGATCTGGTGAGCGGGGAGTTCTGGGGCCGTGACCCGCAGGCGGAGCTGCGGTGGATGCGCGAGAACGCCCCCGTCTACTGGGACGGCCGCGTGTGGGGCGTCGCCTCCCACCGCGACGTCCGCCACGTCTCCCTGCACCCCCGGGCGTTCTCCAGCGCGCGCGGCATCCGGCCGGACGCCGCCGCCCTGCCCATGATGATCGACATGGACGACCCCGCCCACCTGCTCCGGCGCAGGCTCGTCAGTAGAGGGTTCACACCGCGCCGGGTCGCCGCGCAGGGCGAGCGCATCCGCCGGCTGTGCGACCGGATCCTCGACCGGGTCTGCGAGCGCGGCGCGTGCGACTTCGTCTGGGACATCGCCGCGCCGCTCCCGCTGATCGTCATCGGCGACGCCCTCGGCGTCGCCCCCGAGGACAGGGACGCGCTCATGCGCTGGTCCGACGACATGCTGCGCGGCCTCGTCGGCCAGGCCGACAGCGACCTGCTGGTCCGGGCCGCCGAGGCGTTCGAGCAGTACGCGGCCTACGCCGGCCGGGTCGTCGCCGACCGGCGCGCATGCCCCCGCGACGACCTCATCAGCACGCTCGTGCACGCGGAGGTCGCGGGGGAGCGCCTCGACCACGACTCCCTCGTCTACGAGTCGCTGCTCATCCTCATCGGCGGCGACGAGACCACCCGTCACGTCCTGTCCGGCGGCGCGTACCAGCTCTTCACCCACCCCGCGCAGCGCCACGCGCTCATCGAGGACCCGTCCGGCATCCCGGTGGCGGTGGAGGAGATGCTGCGCTGGGTCTCGCCCATCAAGAACATGGCCCGCACCGTCACGGCCGACACCGTGCTCGGCGGCCGGCGGCTGCGCGAGGGGGAGCAGGTGCTGCTGCTCTACCCGTCGGCCAACCGTGACGAGACCGTCTTCGCCGACCCGTTCCGCTTCGACGTGACGCGCACCCCCAACGACCACCTGGCCTTCGGCTTCGGCAGCCACTTCTGCCTGGGCAACAGCCTGGCCCGGCTGGAACTGCGCACCATGCTCGAACGGCTGCTGGCGCGCCTGCCCGACATGGAGCCGGTGGAGGCGCGGGAGCCCGCCTGCCGGCCGGCCAACTTCGTCTCCGGGTACGAGTCGATGCCGGTGCGCTTCACCCCGTCGCCACCGGTCGGCGCCTAGATGATCTTCCCGTGCCCGGCGTGAGTTGCATCATTGGAAAACTGCCGGGAAGATGCAGAATCTGCGCAAACGCGGCGGATGGGGGAAGAATGCGGCGAGTCGCGTCCGGCCTGGCGGCCCTGACCACGGCAGCCGCACTGGCCGCATGCGGGCTCGCAACGCCACCGGCCGCGGTGCCCGCCGCCGCCGCGGCCGGCGAGTACCTCGTCTTCTACGCCGACGGCGGGCGCGGCGAGGCGCTGGCCGCCATCGAGCGCGCCGGCGGCACCACGGTCTCCACCGACCTCAGGCTCGGCTACGCGCTGGCCAGGGGTGGGGGAGACGCCTTCGTGACCGCGCTCGGCGCGTCCCCGTCCATCGTCGGCGTCTCCACCGACCGGCGCATCGGCTTCGCCTCCGCCCACCCGGCCGCCCGCCCTGTGGACCGGACCGCACGTGCGGCCGGCCCGGCCGGCGGTGTGGCGGACCCCACGACGGGGCACGCCGCGTATCCCGACGCGACGGCGCTCGCCTCCGAGCAGACGGCCGGCGAGCCGCTCGCGGGCCGCCAGTGGGACATGCGCATGATCGGCGCCGACCGCGCCAACAAGAAGGCGCCCGGCACCCGGAAGGTCCTCGTCGGCGTCATCGACACCGGCATCGACGGCAGGCACCCCGACATCGCCCCCAACTTCAACCGCGAGCTGAGCCGCAACTTCGTCACCGACCGGCCCGAGGACCCCGACGGCGACACACTCGACGGCCCGTGCGAGGTCAGCGATTGCAAGGACCCCGTCGACCGGGACGACGACGGCCACGGCACCCACGTCGCCAGCACCATCGGCTCGCCCGTCAACGGCATCGGCATCGCGGGCGTCGCCCCCCGCGTCCAGCTCGTCAACATCAGGGCCGGGCAGGACTCGGGGTACTTCTTCCTCAAGCCCAGCCTCGACGCCCTCACCTACGCCGCCGACATCGGCGTGGACGTGGTGAACATGAGCTACTACGTCGACCCGTGGCTGTTCAACTGCGCGAACAACCCGGCCGACAGCAAGAAGCAGCAGCTCGAACAGCGCGCCATCATCACCGGCATGCAGCGGGCGCTCGACTACGCGCGCAAGAAGGGCGTCACGCTCGTCTCCGCGCTCGGCAACGGCGCCACCGACCTCGGCAGGCCCACGATCGACCGGGACAGCCCCGGCTACCCGCGCGGCCAGGAACGGGTCCGCAAGGTGACCAACGCCTGCCTGAACGTCCCCGCCGAGTCCAAGGGCGTCATCTCCGTCTCCTCCGTCGGCCCGTCCGGCCGCAAGGCCCTCTACAGCGACTACGGCGTCGAGCAGACCGACCTGGCGGCGCCCGGCGGCGACCTGCTGGACGGCAAGGACGCCTCCGCCACCCGCGCCATCCTGGCCGCGGTGCCGGAGGACGCGCTGCGCCGCGGCGGCAAGCTCGACAAGTCGGGCAAGCCGAAGACGGCCGACGTCGTCCGCGACTGCCGCGACGGCGCCTGCTCCTACTACCAGTACCTGGAAGGCACCTCCATGGCCGCCCCGCACGCCACCGGCGTGGCCGCCATCCTGGTCAGCCGCTTCGGCAAGCCCGGCAAGGGCGGCGTCGCGCTCGACCCCGCCACCGTCGAACGCCTCCTCTACCGCACCGCCACGCCCAGGGCGTGCCCCAGGCCCCGCGCGTACGGCTACAAGATCTACGGCGAGACCGAGAAGCACGTCTGCCAGGGCGGCAAGTCGAAGAACGGCTTCTACGGGCACGGCATCGTCGACGCCTGGAAGGCCGCCACCGTCAACCGGTGACGTGCCGTCGTAGGCTGGGCGGTGCCATCCGTCGCGACCGGTGTCGCAGGCCCGCCGACCGCGGCCGTGGACGGGACCGTGGCCACGCTGTTCTCCGTCATCGGTGACGCCAAGTGGTCTGTACCAATTAAGGTAGGACTCGTGACTCGTCGCGCGAAAATCGTCTGCACCCTCGGCCCCGCCACGTCCTCTCCTGAACGCCTGCGTGAGTTGATCTCCGCCGGCATGGACGTGGCACGGTTCAACCTGAGCCATGGTGACCATGACCTGCACAAAGAGGTCTACGACCGGGTCAGGGAGGTGGCGGCCGACCTCGGCCGCGGTGTAGGCGTGCTGGCCGACCTGCAGGGTCCCAAGATCCGCGTCGGCCGGTTCGAGGAGGGCCCGGTGCGGCTCGGCTTCGGCGACGTCTTCACCATCACCACCGAGGACGTCCCCGGCGACCGCGACCAGGTCTCCACCACCTACAAGGGCCTGCCCGGCGACGTCCGTCCCGGCGACACCATCCTGGTCGACGACGGCCGCCTGGTGCTGGAGGTCACCCGCGTCGACGGCCAGCGCGTCACCACCCGCGTCGTCATCGGCGGCATGATCTCCGACAACAAGGGCCTCAACCTGCCCGGCGTCAACGTCAGCGCCCCGGCGCTCACCGACAAGGACGAGGCCGACCTGCGCTGGGCGCTGCGCACCGGGTTCGACATGATCGCCCTGTCGTTCGTGCGCCGTCCGTCCGACGCCGACGTGGTCCGCAACATCATGGAGCAGGAGGCCGTCCGCCTCCCGCTGCTCGCCAAGATCGAGAAGCCGCAGGCGGTCGAGCGGCTCCCCGAGATCGTCGAGGCGTTCGACGGCATCATGGTCGCCCGCGGCGACCTCGGCGTCGAGCTGCCGCTGGAGCAGGTGCCGATCGTACAGCGGCGCATCATCGAGCTGTGCCGCGAGAAGGCCCGCCCGGTCATCGTCGCCACCCAGATGCTCGACTCGATGATGAGCGCCCCCCGCCCCACCCGCGCCGAGGCCTCCGACGTCGCCTACGCCGTCATGGACGGCGCCGACGCGGTCATGCTGTCCGGCGAGACCTCCGTGGGCAGCTACCCCATCGAGGCCGTCTCCACGATGGACCGCATCGCCTGTGCGGCGGAGGAGGCCT
Source organism: Nonomuraea muscovyensis (assembly GCF_014207745.1). Lineage (NCBI taxonomy): Bacteria > Bacillati > Actinomycetota > Actinomycetes > Streptosporangiales > Streptosporangiaceae > Nonomuraea > Nonomuraea muscovyensis. The sequence goes on along the minus strand of NZ_JACHJB010000001.1, from coordinate 426,807 downwards.
CGCTGTACGCCACCCACACCCTGGAGCGCATGCCGGAGACCACGGGCGGCGCCATCGCCCGCGCCGCCGCCGAGGTGGGCGCCATCGTCGGCGCCAAGGCGCTGGTGGCGTTCACCATGTCCGGTGAGACGGCCCGGCGCCTGGCCCGCTACCGCTCGCCCATCCAGCTGCTGGCCTTCACCTCCGCCCCGCACGTGCGCGGGCAGCTCTCGCTGACGTGGGGCGTGGAGACGTTCCAGGTGCCGTTCGTGCACCACACCGACGACATGGTGCGCCAGGTGGAGGCGTCGCTGCTGTCGCTCGGCCGCCTGGAGAAGGGCGACAAGGTGGTCATCGTGGCCGGCTCCCCGCCCGGCACCCCCGGCTCCACCAACGCCCTGCGCGTCCACACGATCGGCTCCGCCGTCTCCCACGCCAGCTGACGACCCACCCCGCCCGGCCGCAGCCACGGCCGGGCGAGGATTCCGCCGTGGGCACACGGCCCGGCCGGCGCGAGCGGAGGGCCGCGCCCGCCCTGTCGACTGGTGGCGCCTTCGCATGCGCCCACGGCTGTCCTTCGGCGATGCCCGGTTCCGCGAACCGCCCCTTGCTGTTCCTTGACGTCGACGGACCGCTCATCCCGTTCGGAGCACCCCGACACCGGGCAGCGCCGCAGCCGCTGCCGCCGGGTTCGCACCCGCTGCTCGCCAGGATCGACCCCCGCCACGGGGCGCGGTTGGCGGCGTTGCCGTGCGACCTCGTGTGGGCGACGACGAGATCGCCCACGTCGACCGCGGCCTGGGTGTCCGCACATCCCTCCGGGCAGGCTCTCCTGCACCGCGTCGACCCTCGTCGCGGCCTCACGCACGCCGACTGGCTTGCCCGGGTATAACCGGTTCTGCCCTGGAAGGGCGCGCTGACGTGTGCTGATATCGGTTCGAGTATCGGCGGGCGATACATATCAGTCTTGGACAGTATGTACGCGGCTGTGCTGTCATGGCCGCCATGTCCGGCCTGGGGGAGACCGTTCAGCAGCCGGACGAGGACCCGCCCTCGCCAGTGGGGCCTTCCCTCGTCGAACCGGAGGACTTGTGCGACCGTCCCGGCGTCCACGCGCCCGCACCGCCCGCGAGAGCGACCGGCCCGGCCCGCGCCGCTTCCTGCCGAGCTGGAAGATCGTCATGGCCGGTTTCGCGGTGATCGGGGCCGGCGTCTTCGGCATGATCGCCGTGGCCTACGCCGAGATGCCCGTGCCGACCCGGGAACAGGTGCAGGACAACGTCGACGACCAGGGCAGCGTCATCTACTTCGACGACAGGAAGGTGCTGGCCAAGCTGGGCGTCAAGCGCGTCCCGGTGAAGATCGGTCAGATCCCCCGCCACGTGCAGGACGCCGTGATCGCCGCCGAGAACGCCTCCTTCCGCGAGGACTCCGGCATCTCGTTCTCCGGCATGCTCCGCTCGGTGTGGAACACGGTCAGCGGCCGGCAGGTGCAGGGCGCCTCCACCATCACCCAGCAGATGGCCCGCAACTACTACGACGGCCTGTCCCAGGAGCGCACCGTCGAGCGCAAGCTCAAGGAGATCCTCGTCGCGGTCAAGCTCAACAAGGAGCTGTCCAAGGACCAGATCCTCGAGCAGTACCTCAACACCATCTACTTCGGCCGGGGCGCCCACGGCATCGGCGCGGCGGCCGAGGCCTTCTTCGGGAGGAAGGTGGCGAACCTGACGCCCGAACAGGGCGCCTACCTCGCCGGCCGCATCCAGAACCCCGACGCCTTCGACCGGGCCGAGGCCTCGGGCGACACGGGCCCGACGGAGTTCCGCTACACGTACGCGATCGGCGAGATGGCCGAACTCGACCGCGCCACCTATGGCTCGCTGCCCGGCAGGTCGCCGAAGTCCCCCAGACGGGTGAAGAACACCACGAAGGACTACTACCGGGGCCTGAACGGCTACATGGTCCAGGTCGTCCTCGACGAGCTGAAGAGCCGTGGCGTCAGCAAGGAGGACGTGGACAAGGGCGGCTACCGGATCCACACCTCCTTGAACAAGCGGCTCATGGAGGCGGCGCGGGACGCGGTGGAGCGCCACACCGGGAGCCTGCTGAAGGAGATCCAGGCCAGCCTGGCCGTCGTCGACCCGCGCAACGGCCGGATCCGTGCCTTCTACGGCGGCGACGACTACGCCAAGGACGCCTGGAACGACGCCTTCCAGTCGCGCAAGCAGGCCGCCTCGGCCTTCAAGCCGTACGTCCTGGCGGCCTGGCTCGACCAGGGCTACAGCCTGCGCAGCTACGTCCCCGCCCGGAGCCCGCTGAAGCTGGAGGGCACCACCCCCATCAGGAACGACCACCCCTCCGCCGCCTCGGCCGTCGACGTGGTCGCCGCCACGGCGGGGTCCGTCAACACCGCGTACGCCAAGATGGGGGAGAAGGTCGGCCTGGACAAGGTCATCGAGATCGCCGCCAAGGCGGGGCTGAGCAGGCAGCGGCTGGAGCGCACCCGCGACGAGCAGAACTATCTGCTCACCATCGGCTCCAGCGAGGTGACCGCCGTCGAACAGGCCGGCGGCTACTCGATCTTCGCCAACGAGGGCAAGCACGTCCCCAACCACGTCATCACCGAGGTCAGGAACCGGGACGGGAAGCTCAAGTTCCCCGAGGTGAGGACCGCCACCAAGGTCATCTCGCCCGAGGCGGCCGCCGACGCCACCGCCGCGCTGCAGGCCGTGGTCAAGTCGGGCACCGGACGCGGCGCCGCGCTCCACGACCGGCCCGTCGCCGGCAAGACCGGCACCAACAACGACAACAAGGAAGCCTGGTTCGTCGGCTTCACCCCGCAGCTCTCGACCGCCGTCGGCATGTTCCGGCAGGAGTGCCGGACCAGGACCGGAAAGGTCGTCCCGCCGGTCCACGACAACTGCCCGGTGACCGACGGCAGGAGCATGCGCCACACTGACCGCAACCCCTACAGCCGCCCGTACGAGGTGCCGCTCGGCGCCGCGTTCGAGGGCGCCACCTACCCGGCCGCCATCTGGCGCACGTTCATGACCAAGGCGATGAAGAACCTGCCCGTGGAGGGGTTTCCGCCCCGCGCCGACATCGGTCTGACGGAGAACCTGGCGCCCGAACCCGCCCCGGCGGCCACACCCACCCCCGTCCCCACCCCTGTCCTCACGCCCGGCCCCACGCCGGCCCCCGCCGCCACCCCCACGACCACTACCCCCACGACCACCGCGCCCCTTGACGAGCCGTCGGAGGACGACGCCGAGTGCTGCCAGGACGACGTGAACGTCGACCCCGACCCGGACGCGCAGGGCGTCCCGGGCGACGACGACGCCACGACCAGAGGTTAGGACCCGCACGTGCGCCTTCGCGCCAGGGGACCGCGGCGTTCACGGCGCCGTCGTCGCAGCCTCCACGACGATGATCGCCGGTGCCGGCTGCGCCGTCCCCGACCAGCCTGCGGTCCCGGCGCCCGCTCGGCACCACCCGGTCCCGCCGCTACACCGCGAGCGACCTGTCCCGGCACTCTCCCAGTACCGAGGACCACGTGGGGACGGGGACGACGCCCGCCGGGACGGGACATGCCCTGCGGGTGGTCACGGCCGGGAACGCGCTCGGCCCGCACGACCGCGCCCGGCTGATCGGCTGGCTGCGCCGCAACGCGACGGGCTCGGCCGGATCCGCGCGGGACCGCCGAAGACCTGGGACGTCGGCAACACCGGCGGTCACTCCGCGAGCAGGCGCGCGATCACGTCGGCGGCGCCGTGGTCGTCGGGCAGCCCGTCCAGGAACCCCGTGTCCTGCCCGAGCGTGAGCAGCGGCGGCTCGCGGTAGCCGTCCGGGCGGTTCTGCCCGAGCCCGACCGCGGCGAGCAGCCCGTTGCACAGGCACTGCCGCCCGGCGGTCTCCTCTGCCGGGCGGCCCTTGCGAACGTAGGTGTCGACGGGCTCGGCCGGGCAGCGGTAGCCGATCGCGCCGTCCGGCTTGACGAACGGCGTGCGCAGGTAGCCCAGGTCGCACAGCCGGGACCGTTCCGCGTGGACGTCGGGATCGGACATCGTCCCCGGCACGTCCGCGATCTTGAACGGGAAGCCCGTGGGGGAGGCCCGCAGGTCGTTGCGTACCCGCAGCGTGCCCGCCCGGGCGCTCCGCAGCATCCGCTCCCGCAGCCCGGCGTCCAGCCCCGACTCCCGGCACAGCGCGAACGCCGAACCCACCTGGACGCCCGCGGCCCCCGCCGCCCGTGCCCGCGCCACCCCGCCGGGCGTGCCGTACCCGCCGGCCAGCCAGAACGGCAGTCCGAGCGCCACCAGACGCGCCGGGTCCACCTCGTCGCGCGGCCCGTACACCGGGTCGCCCTCCTCGTCCAGCCGCAGCCGCCCGCGCGGCGGCGCGCTGTGGCCGCCGGCCACCGGCGACTCCACCACGAACCCGTCCGGCCGGGTCGCCTCCGACCGCGCCAGGTAGGCGGCCAGCACGTGCGAGGACACGATCGCCAGGAACCGCGGCCGGGCCGGGGGCGGCACCTCGCGTCCGAGCAGCGCCACCGGGTCGAGACGGACCGTGTGCCGCCGGGCCGGGTCGTCTTCGCCCGCCACGGCGACCGTGAGCTCCGCCGCCCGGTGCGCCGCCAGGTCGTCGAGCAGCCGCGGGATCTCGGCCGGGATGCCGGCGCCGACCAGGACGTAGTCCACCCCGGCCAGCATCGCCCCGTAGGCCGCGGCGGGCGTGGCGAGCTGGATCTTCTCCAGGTAGTTGACGCCGACCAGGCCGTCGTGGCCCTCCTTGGCCAGGAACACCTCCGCGAAGTTCGCCGCCACCGTCAGCTCGTCGCGGGCCGGGTTCGGCCGCAGCCCCAGCCGGGGCACGGGCCGGTACGGCGCGCCGGCGCCGGCGCCGCCCGCCACGTAGTAGCGCCGCAGGATCCGCTCGGTGACCTCGGGTACCGGGAAGCTCGCCAGCGCGTGGCGCAGCCGGCCGTCCGGGTCGCCGAGTTGGAGCCGCCGCGCCAGAGTGGCGTCCAGCGCCGTCCCGGACACCACCCCGAGCTGCCCGGCCAGGGCGACGGCCCTGGCCAGCCGCCACCCGGACACCCCGACGCCCATCCCGCCCTGGATGAGGACGGGCGGCTCGGGCAGGTGGCGGCGGTCGCCGGCCAGGGGTTCGCTGATCGACTCGGCGGTGGACAAAGTGAAGACCTCCCTCTCCGGCCGGCCCGGTGGTGCCTGGGGTCCGGGCCGGCCCCGGAGGAGTCCATCACCGCGGCACCCTCCGGCCGTAGTGACGAAGGTCCCTGATCGAAGGGGCGCCCGGCCCTTTCCCACCGCTCCCGGCCGGAGCCCGGAACCGCCTACCGTAGGGGTATGCGGCTGACCGCCTTCACCGACATCTCGCTGCGCATCGTCATGCGGCTGGCCGTGTCCGGCCGCGACGAGCTGACGACCACCCGCGCGGTCGCCGACCTGCTCGCGGTGCCCTACACCCACGCGGCCAAGGCGGTGGCGCGCCTCGGCGAGCTCGGCCTGGTGGAGGCCAGGCGGGGGCGGGGCGGCGGGTTGCAGCTCACCGAGGCCGGCCGGCACGCCTCGGTCGGCGGCATCGTGCGCAGCCTGGAGGGCGGCGGCGACGTGGTCGGCTGCGACGACAGCCCGCCGTGCCCGCTGCGGGCCGCCTGCCGGCTGCGGTCGGCGCTGCGCGAGGCCCAGGAGGCCTTCTACGCCTCGCTCGACACGGTCCCGATCGACTCACTCGTGGCCTCGCCCACCGGCCCCGTGCTGCTGTCGCTCACCCGTCCCGAGGCGATGACCCCTCCCCGTGCGGAGACCGCCGAGACCGCTCTTTAATATGTATCTCAGATTCCAATTTTCCCTTGGGTCGGTCTTGGGCTGCCCTGGAGCAGGAGGTACACATGCTGTCCGTGGAGAGCGCCGCCGTCGTCCGAGCCACGCTTCCCGTCGTCGGCGCCGCGCTGGACACCATCACCGCGCGGTTCTACGAGACGATGTTCGCCGACCGGCCCGAACTCCTCGACGGGCTGTTCAACCGCGGCAACCAGCGCAGCGGCGAGCAGCGCAGGGCCCTGGCCGGCTCGATCGCCGCCTTCGCCGGCATGCTGCTCGAACGTCCCGACGAGCGGCCCGACGAGCTGCTCAACCGCATCGCGCACAAGCACGCCGCGGTCGGCATCACCGACGACCAGTACGTCATCGTGCACAAGTACCTGTTCGCCGCGATCGCCGAAGTGCTGGGCGAGGCCGTGACACCCGAGGTGGCGGCCGCGTGGGACGAGGTCTACTGGCTGATGGCCGGCGCCCTCATCGCCGCCGAGGCCCGGCTCTACGCCGAGGCAGGAGCCCGTCAGGGCGAGATCTGGCGGCAGTGGCGGGTCGTCGAACGGCGTGAGGAGACGGCCGACGTGGTCTCCTTCACACTGCGGCCCGTCGACGGCGGGCCCGTCCCGCCCGCCCGGCCCGGCCAGTACGTCAGCGTCCGCGTCGAGATGCCCGACGGGGTGCGGCAACTGCGCCAGTACACGCTGTCGGGGTTCGGCGAGGACGGCCTGCGCCGCATCACCGTCAAGCGGGTACGCGGCGGCGAGCAGCCCGAGGGGGAGGTGTCCACGCTGCTGCACGCCACGGTCAGCGAGGGCGACGAGCTGACGCTGTCGGCCCCGTTCGGCGACGTGACCCTCGATGACGGCACCCCCCACACCACCGCTCACGTCACCGGCGGGACCGCCCAGGAAGCCGCCGCCGGCAGCGCGGAGGGACTCGCCGCCGGGAGCACGAGGGGAGACGCCGGTGAGGGCGCTGACGAGGACGCGCCCCTCGTCCTCGTCTCCGCGGGCATCGGCTGCACGCCCATCACCGCGATGCTCCAGCACCTGGCCGACGCCGGCTCCGCCCGCCGCGTCCTGCTCCTGCACGCCGACATCTCGGAGCCCGCCCACGCCCTGCGCGCCGACATGGCCGCACTGGCCGACGCGCTGCCGGGCGGCTCGCGGGTGTTCTGGTACGAGGAGGCGCCGGAGGGCGTCACCGGCGGGACCGAGGGCGCCGTCCGGACCGGCCTGATGGACCTGGCCGGCCTGGAGATCCCCTCTGGGGCCGTGGCCTACCTGTGCGGGCCGCTGCCGTTCATGCGGCACGCGCGCGGCCAGCTCATCCAGGCGGGCGTGGCACCCCGCGACATCCACTACGAGGTCTTCGGCCCCGACCTCTGGCTGGCCCACGCCTCTTGACCCCGCCCCACCCGGCTGGCGCCGGGCGTCGGCCCCGGCGGGCCCTCGCTCCGCTGCAGCGGCCCGTCAGAGCCTGCCCCCGGCGCTTCCGGGGAACGTCACCTCGAAGCGGGTCGTCTCGAGGCGGCCAGGGGGCCCGGGTCGCCCTCTGGCCGACGGGGAGGCGGCCCGCCTGCGTGAGCGGCCATGGCGCACCCCGGGCCACGGAGGTGGCCCGGAAGGCGCGCGTCACGGCGGGCACGGTGGTCGCACGAGGAGCGTGACCCTGGAGGGCGCCCGGCCACGTGCGGCGGGTGGGCCCTCCCGTGCCTGCCGTGAAAAGACACTCAGTTCTGGTGCAGAGCGGTGTTGAGCTCGATGCCGCGGCCCGTGCGGGGAACGACCTCGACGGCGCCCGTCTGCGAGTTGCGGCGGAACAGCAACCCGTCGGCGCCCGACAGCTCCCTGGCCTTGACCGTACGCCCGTCCGGCAGGGCCACCTTCGTCCCGGCCGTCACGTACAGACCCGCCTCCACGACGCAGTCGTCGCCCAGCGAGACACCCACCCCGGCGTTCGCCCCCAGCAGGCAGCGCTCGCCGATGGAGATGATCTCCTTGCCGCCGCCCGACAGGGTGCCCATGATCGAGGCCCCGCCGCCCACGTCGGAGCCGTCGCCCACCACGACCCCGGCCGAGATGCGGCCCTCCACCATGGAGGCGCCGAGGGTGCCGGCGTTGAAGTTCACGAAGCCCTCGTGCATCACCGTGGTGCCGGGCGCCAGGTGGGCGCCGAGCCGTACCCGGTCGGCGTCGGCGATGCGCACCCCCGACGGCATCACGTAGTCGGCCATCCGGGGGAACTTGTCCACCCCGTACACCGCCACCGGGCCCCGGGCGCGCATCCGCAGGCGCGTCCGCTCGAAGCCCTCCACGGCGCACGGCCCGTGGCTGGTCCACACGACGTTCGCCAGCAGGCCGAACACGCCGTCCAGGTTCAGCCCGTGCGGCCTGACCAGGCGGGACGAGAGCAGGTGCAGCCGCAGGTAGGCGTCGTGCGCGTCCACCGGCGGCTCGGAGAGCTTGGCGATGCCGGTGCGAACAGCCACCACCTCGACGCCCCGCGCCTCGTCGGCGCCGACGAGCGCGGCCAGCTCGCCGGCCTCGGCGGCGTCGATCCGCTCGGTGCCCGTGGCGGGCGGGTCGCCCAGCTCCGGCGCGGGGAACCAGGTGTCGAGAACGGTGCCGTCGGCGGCGACGGTGGCCAGGCCGAGGCCATGCGCGCCGGTCACGGTGGGATCTGTAGCAGTCACGGCCCTCAAAATACCCTCACCCCGCCCACCATCCACCCGCCGACCACCCCACGCACCACCCGCCGACCACCCGCCGCCCGCCCGCCACCCGCTGCCCGCCGACCATCCGCTGCTCGTCCGCCAGCCACCGGCCACCCGCTGCCTGCCCGCCACCGACCGCTTGCCGGATGGCCGGGCCGGCTCACAGCACGCCCAGGTCGGCAGAGAGCCACCGCTCCGGCCGCATCCGGAACGTCACCAGCGCCCGCGGGTCCGAGCTGTCCACGTACCCGGGCACGGCGTCGGCCGGCAGGTATCGCGCCGCGATCCGGGCCAGTTCCTCCAGCGTCGTGGGCGTGGAGCCGACGACGGGCCCCTCGACGCTGACGTAGCGGTAGGTCGGGCTGACCCGCTGGACGAGCAGCGAGAACCGGCCCGCCTTGAGGATCAGCCGCGCCTTCAGCGACTCGCCGTCGGTGAGGAACCGCACCTCACCGCCCGGCCGGTAGTCGTACCAGACGGGCACGTTCAGCGGTGCCCGCTCCGCACCGGCGTTCACGGCAACCGCGGCGATGTGCGCGTCGGCCAGGAACGCCTCCCGCTCGGCCACGCTCAACGACATCGGCCCCACCCCCCTCACCGGTTACATCACCGGTCCGGGGCGGCCTGCAGACGCGGATGCGCATTCTTTGCCCACTTTTCGCCCCAGCCGACACCACAGCGGACACCACGGCGGGTCATCAGTACTTGGGGCCGACGAACAGGTCCAGCAGTTCGACGGCCTCCCGGCGGGCGACGGAGATCTCGTTGCGCTTGTTGTGCCGCCAGGCCACCCCGAGCAGGTCGAGCGCCTCCCCGCACAGGCCCAGGATGTCGGCCGACTCGTTCTTGAACAGGTAGCGCGGATAGGAGTAGCAGCGCACGCCGCCGGGCAGGGCGCGGCGGACATGGTTGTCGCCCCGGTAGCCGTCGGAGTGGATCAGCCCCCGCACGAACCATCCGGGCTGCGCCGAGACGATCTCCCGCTGCCAGCCGTGAAGGGCGATCGTCCTCTGGTGTTTCATGCCCGGCCCGTGCTGGGGGAGGAGATGCGGCCAGTGCTTGGAGTAGGAATTGACCTCACGGCAGCCCTGTTTGGGCACGACGCGCACCTTGTTGGTCGGGCGGACGGCCCGCTGCGCGTCGACGCATTCGCGGATCAGGCCGGGCCAGGCGTCGGCGCAGATGATGCGCAGGGACCAGACATCCTTGGCCGGGTCGCCGACGCGGCTGAGACAGCCGTCACCGAGGTAGAGGCCGAGGAGGTAGGCGTAGGCGGGCGCCGGGGAAGGCGCGTGCGGCGGGTCGGCGCAGCGGGGACAGGTCCCGGTCATGGGGGAGTCGGGCACCCGCCGGTCGCGCCACTCGCGGATCGTGGACCTGCTGACGCCGCTCTGGCGACTCGCCTCGCTCACGCTGAGCCCGGACCGCAGCAGGCGCAGCACATGGTGACGGACCGTGAGATCGTACATGCGCAGAGTGTGGCAGGAGGGTGCGACAAAAACGCCCGGCCGGGAAGGCCGGGCGTCCGCTGGTGCCCCGAGTGGGATTCGAACCCACACTGAATGGATTTTGAGGCCATCGACTCTGCCGGTTGGTCTATCGGGGCGGCATCCGTACGGTGCCCGAACCCGCAGCCTGATGCAGCAGGACGGCGCCGACGTGGCTCTAATCTAGCGGACATCGGTACTCTTCTGCTCGTGAGTACGCAGCGGCGAGTGGTGATCGCGGAAGACGAGGCACTGATCCGCCTCGACCTCAAGGAGATGCTCGAGGAGGACGGCTACGTCGTCGTGGGCGAGGCCGGTGACGGCGAGCAGGCCATCCGCCTGGCCGCCGAACTGAAGCCCGACCTGGTGATCCTCGATGTCAAGATGCCGGTGCTCGACGGGATCTCCGCCGCGGAGCGGATCGTGGCCGACCGGATCGCCCCGTGCCTCATCCTCACCGCGTTCTCCCAGCGTGACCTGGTCGAGCGGGCCAGGGACGCGGGTGCGATGGCCTATCTGGTCAAGCCGTTCACCAAGGCCGACCTGGTGCCGGCGATCGAGATGGCGGTCAGCAGGCACGAGGAGATGGTGGCGCTCAGCAAGGAAGTGTCCGACCTGTCCGACCGGCTGGAGACGCGCAAGCTGGTCGAGCGGGCCAAGGGGCTGCTGATGGCCGCGCACGGCTGGACCGAGCCGCAGGCGTTCCGGTGGATCCAGAAGGCGTCCATGGATCGGCGGCTGAGCATGCGCGAGGTTGCCCAGATCGTTATCGACGACACGGAAAAGACCGACTGAAAGGTCCTATATCACCGGATTTGGGGTCGCGGGTCTTGGTCCGGTCACGACTGGGCATCCAACCGGCCTCGGAGCCTTCCGGCGCGGGCGTCCGCGCGCATGCTGAGGGCGGCAGCAGGTTCGCCCATCCGGACGGAGACGCAGCATGAGCTCACCCGCCCAGACCGCACACACGCAGGGCGTAGTCGATCAGGCGGTCCTGGAGGGGCTTGGGCGGCTCCACGATGACGATCCGCTCCTCGCCCCCGTCGACCGACGCCCGCACGGGGAACAGGAACGCCTTCTTGGCCTCCGCGAACGCGTGCGGGTCGCAGCGGCCGGGCGACAGCGCGATGGGCGCCTCGGCCCGCTGGGCGTCGGTCTCCAGCTTCACCAGGGGCCGGCGCTTGGTGCCAGGTGTGACCATGTAGTGGGTGGTGCCGTCGACGGAGGCGACGCTCACCGCTCCCGTGCCTCGCCGGGTGAGCACCAGCGAGCCCCGCATCACCTCGCCGTCCTGCTTCCAGTCGGGCCCGAACGACAGGTCGGCGGCCTGCTTGACCAGGAACGCCGAGCATTCGTCGCGCAGCAGCCGCGACAGCAGCGGGTCGGGGTGCGGCACGGTGAAGACGACCTTGCGCAGGGGCTCGTCGCCCGTGCGGAGGCGGGCCACGACCGTCGCCGGCCGGACCTCGGGCAGGCCGGACGGCAAGCAGTTGGCCTCGCCGTAGGTGACGGGCAGGTCGGTGCGCTCGGTGCGGCGGATCGTGGCGTCCGCGCTTTGCGGCGGTAGCGTTTTGAAAGAGGCCGTGACCAGTTGGACGTCGGCGAAATACACGGGCGTGGTGGTGGTATTGCGCACGGCGATCTGCAGGGCGTGCACGGGCTCGTCCGAACGCCATTGGGCCAGCGAGACCGAGACGCCGTCCGGGGGCCGCGTCGCGGGCTCGGCGCGCTTGTCGGCGGCACCGCAGCCGGCGAGCGCGGTCGCGACGGCGACGAAGAGGACCAGGGGGACCCTAAAGCGCTTCACTTCTGGCACATTAGGCAAGCTAGAGGCCCTCTCGTAAGTTGAGGACTGATTACGACTCCGCATCCAAGTGCCGACAGTTCATCCCGGCATCTGGTTGGAACCCGCGGTGGTTTTATACCTTTCCGTCATTCGATCGGGAACGTCGGCGCTGACCGGTCCCGGCCTGGAGATGAAGGAGACACTTCATGGTCCGCATTGCTCCCGTGGGGCGGGCGCTGGCTGTTGTGGCTGCCACCAGCCTCGCCCTGACAGCTTGCGGTGGTGGCAGCGATACCGCTACCCAGCCATCCGAATCGGCCGCGTCATCCGCCGCGGCTCCCGCGGCGAAGGGTGACGGCACTCTGACGCTCGGCACGCTGCTTCCGCAGACGGGCTCGCTCGCCTTCCTCGGCCCGCCCGAGTTCGCTGGTGTCGACGCGGCGATCAAGGAGATCAACGACGCCGGCGGCGTGCTCGGCAAGCCGGTCGCCAAGTTCGACACCGACTCCGGTGACACCACCACGAACATCGCCTCGCAGTCGGTGGACAAGCTGCTGGCGCAGAAGGCCGACGCCATCATCGGCGCGGCGTCCTCGTCGGTGTCGGAGTCCGTGATCGACAAGATCACGGGCGCCGGTGTGATCCACTTCTCGCCGGCCAACACCTCCGACAAGTTCACCACGATCGAGGACAAGGGTCTCTACTTCCGCACCTCGCCGCCGGACAAGCTGCAGGGCCGCGTGCTGGGCGACCTCATCGTGGCCGACGGCAACGACACGGTCGGCATCCTGGCGATGCAGGACTCGTACGGCACCGGCCTGGCCGACCAGGTCGCCAAGACCGTCACCGACGGCGGCGGCACGGTCGTCGAGCGGGTCGACTACGACCCGAAGGCCGCCGACTTCTCGGCCGACGTGGCCAAGCTCAAGGCCAAGAACCCGAAGGGCATCGTGCTGATCGGCTTCGAGGAGACCTCCAAGGTCATCCAGGAGCTCATCAAGCAGGGCATGCCGGCCAGCAAGCACAAGTGGTACATGGTCGACGGCAACACCTCCAACACCAACTACGTCAAGCTGCCCAAGGGCACGCTGACGGGCGTCAAGGGCACCATCCCCGGCGCCGCGTCGCCGGAGGAGTTCCAGAAGAAGCTTCTGGCCGTCAACCCCAAGCTCGAGGACTTCAGCTACGCTCCCGAGTCCTACGACGCCGCCAACCTGCTCGCGCTGGCCGCCGAGGCCGCCAAGAGCGACGCGGGCGTCGACGTCGCGGCCAAGCTGGCCGAGGTCAGCAAGACCGGTGAGAAGTGCAACGACTTCAAGACCTGCGTCGAGCTGCTCAAGGCCGGCAAGGACATCGACTACGAGGGCGTGAGCGGCCCGGTCGAGTTCAACGAGGCCGGTGACCCCGCCGTGGCCACCATCGGCATCTACCAGTACGGCGACGACAACAAGTACCCGACGAAGGCCCTGGAGTACCGCACCGGCAACATCGCCGGCTGACGATCCGCTCCCTGACCTGACAGCGGCAAAAGAAGGGCCCGGTCCATCGGACCGGGCCCTTTCGCGCGCCCGGCCTCGGGGGCTTCAGGCGCAGCCGGTCCTGATCTGCTCGGCCGCGGCCCGGTACTCCCGCAGCAGCCTCACCTGGCGCTCACGCGGCACGTCCGCCCGCGACAGCCCCGAGGTGGAGGTCTCCAGCGCCCGGACGGCCGGAGCCAGGGAGGGGGGCAGGGCGGGGCCGTACTGCAGCGTGACGCCCCGAGCCTCCGCCAGGCGACCCAGGACCGCGCTCTCGAAGTTCTGGGCCTCCTCGGCGCCTCTGGGCTCCAGCAGGAGGTCGGCGTACCCGATGGCGGAGACGACGCGCGCGCACGGGTCGTCGGAGGGATCGCCGCCGGTGCTGTACCGGCCCGCGGTCGCAGGGGAGTTCTGGCAGGCGGTCAGCAGCGGCAGCATCAGGACGAGCACGCTCAGGCGCCGGGCGACGGCGCCGGGGGGAACGATGGCTCTCATGCCGTCCATGGAAACGGCGAAGGGGCCCCCGCGGGAGGCCCCTTCGCCGTTTCGGAGGTGGTGCTGTTACGCCTTGGCCAGGGTGCCGAGGTAGAGCTCGATCACCTTGGGGTCGTCGGCGAGCTGGCGGCCGGTGCCGGAGTAGGCGTTGCGGCCCTGGTCCAGCACGTAGCCGCGGTGGCAGATCTGCAGGCAGCGCCGGGCGTTCTGCTCGACCATGACGACCGTGACGCCCGCCTTGTTGATCTGCTGGGCCTGGATGAAGACCAGGTCCTGCAGCTTGGGCGACAGGCCGGCAGACGGCTCGTCCAGCAGTAGCACCGACGGTTCGGTCATGAGCGCCCGGGCCATCGCCACCATCTGCCGCTCGCCGCCCGACAGGGATCCGGCGCGCTGCTTGCGCCGCTCCTTCAGGGCGGGGAACAGTTCGGCGACGAACTCGAAGCGCTCCTTGAACTTGGCGGGCACCTGGAAGGCGCCCATCTCGAGGTTCTCCTCGATGGTGAGGCTCGGGAAGACGTTGTTGGTCTGCGGGACGTAGCCGACCCCGCGGGAGACCAACTCGTGCGCCTTCATGTTCGTGATGTCCTCACCCTTCAGCTTCACCGTGCCGCTGCGGATGTTGACGAGCCCGAACATGGCCTTGAGCAGCGTCGACTTGCCGGCGCCGTTGGGGCCGATGATGCCGATCAGCTCGCCCTGCTGGACGTACAGGTCGCATCCGTTGAGGATGTTGACGCCCGGCAGGTAGCCGGCGATCAGCTCGTCGCACCGCAGCACGGCGCCCTCGGCGCCGGCCAGGTGGTCGCCGCGGTCGGTGACGGCCCGCTCGGAGCCGGCCTCCGCCTCGTCGGGAGTGGATTCGGGGACGGCGTTCACTTCTGCGTCTCCTCTACGATCTCTTCCTCCAGCGCCGCCTCCGCCTCGTGCAGCTGCGCCTCGAGCTCGCTCTCCGACAGGGGGGCGTCGTGGTGCGCGCCGAGGTAGGCGTCGATGACGCGCGGGTCGGACATGATCGTGTCCGGCGGGCCCTCGGAGATGACGGCGCCCTGGGCCATGACGATCACCCAGTCGCTGATGTCGCGGACCATGTCCATGTCGTGCTCGACGAACAGCACGGTCATGCCCTGCTCGCGCAGGTCCTTGACGTGGCCGAGCAGCGACTGGGTGAGCGCCGGGTTGACGCCGGCCATCGGCTCGTCGAGCATGACGAGCTCCGGCTGGACCATGAGCGCGCGGGCCATCTCCAGCAGCTTGCGCTGGCCGCCGGACAGCGACCCGGCGAAGTCGTCGCGCTTCTTGTCGAGCTTGAAGCGGGCCAGCAGTTCCTCGGCCCGCTCGGTGATCTCGTCCTCCTGCTCACGCCAGAAGCCGGGCACGAGGGCACGCCAGAAGCTCTCGCCCTTCTGGTCCTGGGCGCCGAGCCGCATGTTCTCGATGACGGTCAGCTTGGACAGCGCCTTGGTGAGCTGGAAGGTGCGCACCATGCCGGCCCGGGCCACCTTGTGCGGGGGCACGCCGTTCATGTTGCGGCCGTTGAACGCCCACTGGCCGGCGTCGGCGGTGTCGAAGCCGGTGAGCTGGTTGAAGAACGTCGTCTTGCCGGCGCCGTTGGGGCCGATCAGCGCGGTGATGGAGCCGCGCTGGACCTCGACGTGGTCGACGTCGACCGCGGTGAGGCCGCCGAAGCGGCGCACGACCTTGTCGACCACGAGGATCGGGTCGGGCTTGGCCACCCCGGGGTCGCGGGCCAGGTCCTTGAAGGCGGCCAGCGCCGCGGCCTTGCGGTCGGTGGCCGTGGTCTCAGCGTGCATCGATCGCTATCTCCCTCTTGTCACCGAAGATCCCCTGTGGCCGGAAGACGACCAGGAGGATGAGTCCCAGCCCGACGAGAAGGAAGCGGAACTGGCCGACCTGAGTGGAGGTCATGAAGGTGATGTACCCGGCTTCGACCGCTCCGCTCAGCACGCCGTAGACGAGCACCAGCAGCACCCAGAAGATCATCGAGCCGACGACGGGTCCGAACACGCGGGCCGCGCCGCCGAGGATGAGGATCGTGTACGCGAAGAAGGTCGTCTCGGTGCCGAAGATGTCCGGCTGGACCGAGGCGAACGCCAGGCCGTAGACGAACCCGCCCAGCGCGCCGATGACGCCGCCGAGTACCAGCGACTGCATCTTGTACGAGAAGACGTTCTTGCCGAGGCTGCGCACGGCGTCCTCGTCCTCGCGGATGGCCTTGAGCACGCGGCCCCAGGGGCTCTTCATGAGCATGTAGACGAGCAGGCACGACAGGCCGATGAGAAGCCAGCCGACGACCAGGACCCACAGCAGGCGGTGGTTGAAGGTGAACCAGCCGAATCCGTACTCGCCCGCGGGGAAGGGGTTGATCGCGTAGAAGCCGTCGGAGAAGCCGCGCCGGCCGTCGGAACCGCCGAAGACGTCCTTGAACGCCACCGACCGGAAGATCAGCCGGATGATCTCGGCCGCGGCGATGGTGACGATGGCCAGGTAGTCGGCGCGCAGGCGCAGCGTCGGGATGCCCAGCAGGAGCGCCAGGAGCGCCGCGGCCAGCAGGCCCACCACGATGCCGGCCCAGAACGGCAGGCCCAGCACGGTGACGGTGACGGCGAGGCCGTAGCCGGCGACGGCCATGAACGCCGCCTGACCGAAGTTGAGCAGGCCCGTGTAGCCGAAGTGGACGTTCAGCCCGATCGCGGCGAGCGCGTAGAGCACCGTCTCGACGCCGATGGCGGCCTTGACGGTGGTGGAGATGATCGTGTTCCAGTCCATGGTTCCCCCCGTCAGCCGATCCGCTCGCGGCGGCCGAGGATGCCCTGCGGCCGGAAGAGGAGCACGATGATGAGTACGGCCAGCGCGCCGACGCTCTTGAGCTCCGGCGGCACCCAGAGGGTGGACAACTGGATGAACAGGCCGACGATGAGCGAGCCGACGAGCGCGCCCCACGCGGTGCCGAGCCCGCCGAGCGTGACGCCGGCGAAGATGAGCAGCAGGATGTCCTGGCCCATGTTGAACTTCAGGCTCTGCGAGACGCCGAGCATGATGCCGGCCAGCGCGGCGATGGCGCCGCCCATGGTCCAGATGATGCGGATGACCCGGTCGACGTTGATCCCGGACGACGAGGCGAGCGCCGGGTTGTCGGCCACGGCGCGGGCGGCCTTGCCGGTGCGGGTGCGCAGCAGCGCCATGCTGACCACGACGAGGACCGCGAGCTCGATGGCCATGGCGACGAAGTTCTTCGGGGCGGCGGTGATGGGGCCGACCTGGATGCCGGCCTGGCCGGTGTACTGGGTGTAGACCTCGGTCTGGCCGCCGAAGACGATGAGGAACAGGTAGCGCAGGAAGAGCGCCACACCGATCGAGACGATCATCATGGCGATGATGCCGGTGCCGCGTTTGCGCAGCTGGCCCCAGAAGAACCTGTCCTGGGCGTATCCGAAGCCGCCCGCGAGGATCACCGCGATGACGGCGGCGGGGATGAGGTGCAGCCCGACGCCCGCGTTGAACGCGTAGGCCAGGATGGCCCCCAGGGTGACCAGCTCGCCGTGGGCGAAGTTGGTCAGGCCGGTGGTGCCGTAGATGAGTGACAGGCCGAGCGCGGCGAGGGCGATGATGAGGCCCAGGTTCAGGCCCTCGAAGGCGAGCTGCGCCGCCTGTGTCCAGAAGCTGCTCTGCCCGGCCTCCTCCTCCTGTGGCTGGCCGGGTACGCCCTTGGCCTGCAGGGCGAACAGCACGGTCGACATGTTGCCGTCGTACACGGTGGGTGTGCGTACGTTGTTGCCACCCCGGACCGCGACGTTCTGCGGCAGCGTGTTGGCATCCAGCGTGACCTTGTATTTGCCCGGCTTCTCGACCGGGACCTGCCACGTGCCTTGGGCGTTACTTGTAACCTCCGCAACGGGTTGTCCGCTTTCGGTGGTCACGACGATTTTCACGCCGTTCACTGGCTGGCCTTGGAATGTGAGTGTCCCTCTCAAGCCCTGTTCCGGCGCCGCCGCAGCGGCGGGTGACGCGAGCAAGAGGACGAGTCCACTCAGGAAGGCCGTGAACGCGATCACGGCTCTGCGCAATGGTGCTCCCTCAGATAGGTCAAGGCGGGGTTATGCCCCTCCATCTCGACACGCGGGCATCGCAGGCACAACTGGGATGCTGTTGCGGGAGCTTATTCCTCGTACGACCGGTTCACTATCGTTCGTCACCAATTAGTGACATCGGCGTGTCACTCGCGTGAGCAACCAAGAGAGCAGGTCAAGGCCTACTTTGCCGAAAACGTCGGAGCGCTCGCGTCATGACTCGGTGATGATGCGGGACTGACCGGAGGGGGAGGGGCCCCGAGGGAGAGAACGAGCCCGAGGGGTGACCTTTGGGGCCGTGTGCGGCTTCCCCGGCCTCACACGTTATCTACTCGGTCGCCCCCCGCGGGCTCTGCTCGGACCACCGTAGCGACCCGTGGGTGCCCTGTGCAAAGGGAGACGCCGACCGCGTGGCGTGTCTCCGGCGTGTCGCGTCCGAGACCGTCGTGTCACAGGCCGTCGTTTCGCAAGCCGTCACGTCCAAGGCCGTCGTGTCACAGGCCGTCACGTCCAAGGCCGTCGTGTTCCGGGCCGCCATGCCCCCGCCCGTCGTGCGGGCGGGAGCATCGGCGTCAGCGGTCGCGCAGCATGCAGGTGAGCCGCGACGTGCAGACGCGCCGCCCCTCGTCGTCGGTGATCTCGATGTCGTACGTGGCCAGCGTCCGGCCGCCGTGCAGCCGGGTGGCCACGCCGGTCACGTGACCGGAGGTGGCCGAGCGGTGGTGCGTCGCGTTGATCTCGATGCCGACCGCGATGCGCTCGGGACCGGCGTGGATGGCCGCGCCCGTCGAGCCGATCGTCTCGGCCAGCACGACGGAGGCGCCGCCGTGCAGCAGGCCGTACGGCTGGGTGTTGCCCTCCACCGGCATCCTGGCCACGACCCGTTCCGCGCTGGCCTCGAGGAACTCGATCCCCATGCGGTGGGCCAGGGTGCCCTCGTGCACGCCGGTGAAGAGGGCGAGTTCGTCGGGGTTGGTCTGCGTCAAGGGGACGCCTCCACTCTTCCGGGCTCGGGTTTTCTGTCGCACCCGCAGACTAGGCTGCGGGTGTGCCGAAGAGTGAAGTGACCCCCAGCCGCCCGTGCCTGCTGCTGCTCGACGGGCATTCGCTGGCCTATCGCGCGTTCTACGCGCTCAAGGACGCCAACCTCATGACCACCGACGGTCAGCACACCGAGGCGGTCTACGGGTTCACCTCGATGCTGACCAACATCCTGCGCGATGAGCAGCCGTCGCACGTGGCCGTCGCCTTCGACCGGTCGGAGCCGACGTTCCGGCACGAGGAGTACGCCGACTACAAGGCCAACCGGAGCGAGACGCCCGAAGACTTCCGCGGCCAGATGCAGCTCATCTACGAGCTGCTCGACACGCTGCGCATCCCACACCTGTCCAAGGCGGGCTTCGAGGCCGACGACGTGATCGCCACGCTGGCCACCCGCGCCGCCGCCGAGGGCATGAACGTGCTGGTCGTCACCGGTGACCGCGACGCGCTGCAGCTCGTCGACGAGCAGATCACCGTGCTCATGACCCGCCGCGGCATCAGCGACATGACGCGTTTCACGCCGGAGGCGGTGCAGGAGAAGTACGGCCTCACCCCGGTCCAGTATCCCGACTTCGCCGCGCTGCGCGGCGATCCCAGCGACAACCTCCTGAGCATCCCCGGCGTCGGCGAGAAGACCGCGGCCAAGTGGGTGCGCGAGTTCGGTTCGCTGACCGCGCTGGTCGACCGGGTCGACGAGGTCAAGGGCAAGGTCGGCGACAAGCTGCGCGAGCACGTCGCCCAGGTGCTGATGAACCGCCGGCTCACCGAGCTGCTGCGCGACGTCCCCGTCGAGGTCGAGCTGGGCGACCTCAAACAGGGCACGTGGGAGCGCGAGGAGATCAACAAGCTGTTCGACACGCTGCAGATCCGCGGCGAGCTGCGTGAGCGTGTCTTCAAGGTGCTCGGCACCGGCGAGCAGGAGCCCGACCAGGGCTTCGAGGTCGAGACCGTGATCCTCGGCCCCGACCGGGTCTCCGGCTGGCTGTCGGCGATGCCCGCCGGCCGCGCCGGGCTGGCCTTCCGCGGCGTCTACGGCAGCGGCACCGGGCGCATCGACGCCATCGCCGTGGCCTCGCCCGACGGCACGGCCGCGCACATCGACCCGACCAAGCTCACCGAGGCCGACGAGGCGGCGCTGCGCGCCTGGCTGGCCGACGACGACCGGCCCAAGGCCGTCCACGACGCCAAGGGGCCCATCCTCGCCCTGTGGCAGCAGGGCATGGAGCTCAAGGGGCTGTCGTGCGACACCGCTCTGGCCGCCTACCTCGCGATGCCGGGGCAGCGCACGTTCGCGCTGGAGGACCTCGCCCGCCGCTACCTCAACCGCGACCTGCGGGCCGAGGAGGCGCCCGGCGGCCAGGCCGCCCTGTTCGGCGACGACGAGGACGCCCCGGCCAAGGAGCTGGCGCTGCGCGCCCACGCCGTGCGCGAGCTGGCCGAGTCGCTGGAGGGCTTCCTGGCGGGCCGCGGCGGCACCCAGCTGATGAGCGACGTGGAGCTGCCGCTGCTGACCGTGCTGGCCGAGCTGGAGCGGGCCGGCATCGCCGTCGACAGCGAATACTTCGCGGCCCTGGAGTCGGAGTTCGGCGCGGCGGTCAAGCACGCCACCGAGGAGGCCCACCGGGTCGTCGGCGAGCAGTTCAACCTCGGCTCGCCCAAGCAGTTGCAGGAGATCCTCTTCGGCCGGCTCAACCTGCCCAAGACCAAGAAGATCAAGACCGGCTACAGCACCGACGCCGACCAGCTCGCCTGGCTCGCCACGCAGACCGAGCACGAGCTGCCGACGATCATGCTGCGCCACCGCGACCAGCAGAAGCTGCGCACCACGGTCGAGGGCCTGATCAAGGAGGTCGCCGACGACGGTCGCATCCACACCACCTTCAACCAGATCATCGCCGCGACGGGCCGCCTGTCGTCGGAGAAGCCCAACCTGCAGAACATCCCGATCCGCACCGCCGAGGGCCGCCGCATCCGGCAGGGCTTCGTGGTGGGCGAGGGCTACGAGACGTTGCTGACGGCCGACTACAGCCAGATCGAGCTGCGCATCATGGCCCACCTGTCGGGCGACGAGTCGCTGATCGCGGCGTTCGAGTCGGGCCATGACTTCCACCAGGCCACGGCCGCCCGGGTGTTCAACCTGCCGCCCGAGCAGATCGACGGCGAGTTGCGGGCTCGCATCAAGGCGATGAACTACGGCCTGGCCTACGGCCTGTCCGACTTCGGCCTCGCGGGTCAGCTCAACATCCCGGTGGCCGAGGCGCGGGCGCTGAAGGAGGAGTACTTCCAGGAGTTCGGCGGCGTCCGCGACTTCCTGCACGACATCGTCCGGCAGGCGCGCAACGACGGCTACACCGAGACGATCATGGGCCGGCGTCGCTACCTGCCCGACCTGACCAGCGACAACCGCCAGCGCCGGGAGATGGCCGAGCGGATGGCGCTCAACGCGCCCATCCAGGGGTCGGCCGCCGACATCATCAAGGTCGCCATGCTGCACGTCCGCCAGGCGCTGCGGGAGGAGGGGCTGACCTCCCGGATGCTGCTGCAGGTGCACGACGAGCTGGTGTTCGAGGTGGCGCCCGGTGAGCTTGAGCGGCTGCGTCAGGTGGTGTGCGACCAGATGAACGCCGCCTACCACCTGCGCGTCCCGCTGGAGGTCTCGGTCGGCGTCGGCCGCACGTGGGAGGACGCGGGCCACTGAGAGTCCGCCGAGGACACCACGGGAGACCATGGGCGGCCTGCCCTGCCACCGGGGTGCGCGCCACACCCTCCGGACCCTGCCACGGAGGGTGTAGGAGGCAGCCACGCCTGCCGCGTCCTGCCACGGAGGGCGGGCAGGCCGTCGCCGGGCCTGCTCCAGGTGCGCGGGAGGGCGGCGGGGCCCTGCGGCGCCCCGCCAGGTCCTGCGACGGAGGGCGTTCCGCCGCTGCCGGGTTTCGGGGAGGCCGATCTCGTGGGTTTTGGTGGGAAGTGGCCGGGCAGGTCCGGCATAACGTGAAGGGGCACCCTGTGGTGGTTCTGCACTAGGCTTGATCAGGTTGTTTCCCCGAGTGGCACGGGAGTTCTGTGCGGTCCGCAGCGTCTCTCACGCCGATCATCGGCATCGCGAACGCGGTGGTGGTGGCCGTGGCCGTGGTCGGTCTCATGGTGGTCCCCTCCTCGGGGGAGACCCCGGCAGGTCCCCGCGGCGGTGCCGCGACACGGCAGGCCCCACAGCAGACCTCGCGGCCGTTGGAGCCGCAGCCGTCGGTCTCGCAGGGGACGGGGCAGCCTCCCGGTGCGGTGGCGACGCCCGAGTTCGCCCGTCAGGTGAAGGCGAACGAGGCGGGCCTGGTGCCGGTGCTGATGTACCACCGGATCGTCGCCAAGCGGCACGCCGCCATCGACCGCACCCCCAAGCAGTTCCGGCAGGAACTGGAGAAGCTGGCCCGGCAGGGGTACGTGCCGATCACCGCCAAGGAGTTCGCCACCGGCGACATCCGGGTGCCCGCCGGGAAGTTCCCCGTGGTGCTGACGTTCGACGACGGGCATCCGAGCCACTTCGGCCTCGACGCCGCGGGCAACCTCCGGCCGGACACGGCGGTCGGCATCATCCTCGATGTGGCCAGGAAGTATCCCGGCTTCCGGCCCGTCGCCACGCTGTGGGTCAACCGCGAGCCGTTCGGGCTGCGTGACCGGGCGGCGCAGGAGACGGCCGTGCGGTGGCTGGCCGGGCGGGGGTTCGAGGTGGCCAACCACACCTGGGCACACCCCAACCTGCGCGCGCTGCCGACCTCGCAGGTGCGCCGGCAGATCGTCAGGCTGGAGCGCCTGCTGGCGAAACTGGGCGCCGGACCGTCCACGACCATGGCGCTGCCGTTCGGGAACCTGCCGCGCGTGCGGAAGGCGGCGCGCACCGGAGGCTGGGACGGCACGCGTTACGACTTCGCCGGAGTTTTCCTCGCGGGCGCCGAGCCGTCGATTTCGCCCTACGCGAAAAATTTCGACCGTGGCGCGATCCAGCGGATCCAGAGCAACGGCAAGAAGGGCGAGTGTCGCAAGTGGTGCTCGCAGTACTGGCTCGAATGGCTGAACAAGCACCCGCGTGAGCGGTTCGTCTCCGACGGCGACCCGCAACGGATCTCCGTGCCGGAGCGACTTCGGGGTAAGATCGAGGCGAAGCGGGGGGCCCTTGTCAACGCTTATTGATCAGCGGTTCGGCGGATTGCCACGCACCGTGGATTGACCCCCGGCTCCTTGTCTCATATCCTGATCGCTGCGCTGTGGGCTCGCGCGCGCCTCAGACGGAGCGGGCTCGCGCTCGGTCACGTCGATGTCGTAACTCCTCGGCTTGATGCGGAAGAGGGCCTGCCGCGCGTCCGCCACATCGACATCCTGTCCGCGTTCGGAGCAATTCCACACATGACGTCCAGCACTGAGGCCACCTCGAGCACCCCGCAGGTAGCGGTCAACGACATCGGGTCCGAGGAAGCCTTCCTCGCCGCGATCGATGAGACCATCAAGTACTTCAACGACGGCGACATCGTCGAGGGCACCGTCGTCAAGGTCGATCGAGACGAGGTCCTTCTCGATATCGGCTACAAGACCGAGGGTGTCATCCCCTCGCGCGAGCTTTCGATCAAGCACGATGTCGACCCTGCTGACGTCGTGGAGGTCGGCGAGCACGTCGAAGCCCTCGTTCTCCAGAAGGAGGACAAGGAGGGTCGCCTGATCCTGTCCAAGAAGCGGGCTCAGTACGAGCGCGCCTGGGGCACGATCGAAAAGATCAAGGACGAGGACGGCATCGTCACGGGCACCGTCATCGAGGTCGTCAAGGGTGGTCTCATCCTCGACATCGGCCTGCGTGGCTTCCTCCCGGCGTCCCTGGTCGAGATGCGCCGTGTCCGCGACCTGCAGCCGTACGTCGGCCGCGAGCTCGAGGCGAAGATCATCGAGCTCGACAAGAACCGCAACAACGTGGTTCTGTCGCGCCGCGCCTGGCTTGAGCAGACGCAGTCCGAGGTTCGCCAGACGTTCCTCAACACCCTCCAGAAGGGTCAGGTCCGCAAGGGCGTCGTTTCCTCGATCGTCAACTTCGGTGCGTTCGTGGACCTCGGCGGCGTCGACGGTCTGGTCCACGTGTCCGAGCTGTCCTGGAAGCACATCGACCACCCCTCCGAGGTTGTCGAGGTCGGCCAGGAGGTCACGGTCGAGGTCCTCGACGTCGACATGGAGCGCGAGCGCGTCTCCCTGTCGCTCAAGGCCACCCAGGAAGACCCGTGGCAGCAGTTCGCCCGCACCCACCAGATCGGCCAGGTCGTGCCGGGCCGCGTCACCAAGCTGGTGCCGTTCGGCGCGTTCGTCCGGGTCGAGGAGGGCATCGAGGGTCTGGTCCACATCTCCGAGCTGGCCGAGCGTCACGTGGAGATCCCGGAGCAGGTCGTCCAGGTCGGCGACGAGATCTTCGTCAAGATCATCGACATCGACCTCGACCGCCGTCGCATCAGCCTCTCGCTGAAGCAGGCCAACGAGGGTGTCGGCACCGAGGTCGAGTTCGACCCCACGCTCTACGGCATGGCGGCGACCTACGACGACCAGGGCAACTACATCTACCCCGAGGGCTTCGACTCGGAGACCGGTGAGTGGCTCGAGGGCTTCGACAAGCAGCGCGAGGAGTGGGAGCGGCAGTACGCCGAGGCCCAGACCCGCTTCGAGGCGCACCGCAAGCAGATCGAGGAGGCCCGCAAGGCCGAGGCGGAGGCCGGCGAGGCCGCTCCCTCGTCCTACAGCGGTGAGTCGCCGGCGCAGGCCAGCAGCTCGTCCTCGTCCTCGTCTGCTCCGGCCGGCGGTGCCCTCGCCTCCGACGAGGCTCTCGCCGCTCTGCGCGAGAAGCTCGCCGGCGGTCAGAGCTGACCTGAGGCGGCTGTAGCCGTAAGCCCGTAAAAAGGCCCCGCACGATCATCGTGCGGGGCCTTTTTCGTGGATACGGTCCGTCCCGGGCAATTGCGGAACGGCATTTTCCGCATTCCTCCCTACTGTCGGAGGCATGAAGTCCTTCCGCATCGCCATCCCCCAGACCGACCTCGACGACCTCAAGCAGCGGCTGCGCCGCACCCGCTGGGCCCGGCAGCTGCCGGGCGGGTGGAGCAGGGGAGTGACCGTCGAGCACCTGCGCGAGCTGGCCGCGTACTGGGCCGACGGATTCGACTGGCGGGCTCAGGAGGCCAAGCTCAACGCCTTCCCCCAGTACACGACCGAGATCGACGGCCAGAGCATCCACTTCGCGCACGTCCGCTCGCCCGAACCGGCCGCGGTCCCGCTGATCATGACGCACAGCTGGCCGAACTCCTTCGCAGAGTTCCTCGACGTCATCGGCCCCCTCACCGACCCGCGCGCCCACGGGCTCGACCCCGCCATGGCCTTCCACGTCGTGGCGCCGTCGCTGCCCGGGTTCGGCTTCTCGCCGTTCCCCGAGCCCGCCGACGAGCGTCCGTGGAGCATCGAGCGCGTCGCCCGCACCTGGGCGGAGCTGATGAGCCGCCTCGGCTATGAGCGGTACGGCGCGCACGGCAACGACGCCGGCGCCCTCGTCACCCCGCAGCTCGCCGCCCTCGACAGCGACCACGTGATCGGCTCGCACATCACCGGCGGGATCGGCATACCGACCGGAGACCCCGCCGAGCTGGAGGACGCGAGCGAGGAGGAGCGGGCCACGGCGGCTCACATCGCCGAGATGTGGGCGGGCGGCAGCGGCTACGGCCCCTACCTGTCCAACCGGCCGCAGACGCTCGCCTTCGGCTTCGCCGACTCGCCCGTCATGCAGCTCGCCTACCTGGTCGAACGGTTCAAGGAGTTCGACGGCTGGCCCGGCGGCAAGGACGAGGTGGCCGAGCCCGTCGACCGCGACCTGCTGCTCACCAACGCGACGATCTACTGGCTGACCGGCACGGGCGGCTCGTCCTCCTGGCCCTACTACGAGGGGGCGGCCGGCCTGCCGATCGACCAGGACAGCGTGCCGACCGGGGTGTCGCACGGCGGCCCGGACCTGTTCCGCCGCCTCGCCGGACGCCGCAACCGGATCGTCTGCTGGGGGAAGGCGGACAGCCCCAGCCACATGGTGTCCATGGCGGCGCCGGAGTCGGTCGTGGCCGGCATCCGCGAGTTCTTCGCCGTGGTGCGCTGAGACCGGGTCGCTGGATCGGGTGGGGGGCGGGGGCCGATCCCCGCCGCCGCCCGGGCCCCGTCCCCGGTCCGCGGCGGCACCGCGTCCGCCAGTGGCGGGTCCGCCAAGGGCTGGACGGCACGCCCCCTGCCTGAAGTAGGGTGCTGGCCGTGGAGATCGAGCGGGCCGTGCCGGCGGACGCGGGTGAGATTCTCACCGTGCAGCGCGCCGCGTACGTCACCGAGGCCCAGCTCTACGGCGACCCGTTCCTGCCGCCCCTGGTGGAGTCGATGGAGCAGGTCCGCGCCACGATCGGCGGCGCCGTCGTGCTCAAGGCGACCGACGCCGGGCGGATCGTCGGCTCCGTGCGCGGCCGGTTGTCCGGCACGACCTGCCTGGTGGGGCGGCTCGTGGTCGCCCCCGACCGGCAGGGGCGCGGCCTCGGCTCGGCGCTGCTCACCGCGCTGCACGAGCAGGTGCCGCAGGCGACGGCGTTCGACCTGTTCACCGGCCACCTGTCGGAGGGCAACCTGCGGCTCTACCGGCGCCTGGGCTACCGGGAGACCGGCCGCGAACGGATGGACGACCACCTGACGCTGGTCCACCTGCGCCGCCCGGGTGCGCCCGCCACTGGATAGGCTTGCCGGGTGCTGAAGATCGGACTCACCGGCGGCATCGGCTCGGGCAAGAGCGAGGTGTCGCGCAGGCTCGCCGCCCGCGGCGCCGTGGTGATCGACGCCGACCGGATCGCCCGCGAGGTGGTCGAGCCGGGCACGGTGGGGCTCGCCCGGGTGGTGGCGGCGTTCGGCGACGACGTGCTGCGCCCCGACGGGTCCCTCGACCGGGAGCGGCTCGGCGCCATCGTGTTCGCCGACCCCGACCGGCTCGCCGTCCTCAACTCGATCGTCCATCCGCTCGTCGGCGAGCGGGTGGCCGAGCTGCAGAAGCGGGCGCCCGACGACGCGATCGTCGTCTACGACGTGCCGCTGCTGGTGGAGAACAACCTCGCGCCCATGTACGACGTCGTCATCGTCGTCGACGCCTCGGACGAGGTCCGGATCGCGCGCCTGGCCGAGCACCGCGGCATGTCCGAGCCCGACGCGCGGGCCCGCATCGCCGCCCAGGCCGGCCGGGACGAACGCCTCAGGGTCGCCCACGTCGTGATCCCCAACGAGGGCTCGCTGGACGAGCTGGAGGCGCGGGTCGGCGACGTGTGGGACGACCTGCGCGCCCGCGCCGCCCGCGGCTGACCGCGCCCGGACCTCTGCCGGGATCCGCGGCGGGACCTCTGCCGGCGTCTGCGCCCGGAGATCCACGTCCGGACCTCTGCCGGGATCCGCGGCGTGATGCGTGCCGGGATGCGTGACGTTTGGCGCGCCGGCCCCGGCGGTAGGATGAGCGGCGGTTCTGCTGGGGGCGAGCGATGTGGCGGTTTGACGCATGAGCGATGGGCGGCCGGCCGCCGAGCAGCGGCACGACCTGCGGGGCGACTGCGCGAGCTGCTTCGGCCTGTGCTGCGTGGCGCTGCCCTTCTCGGCCTCCGCCGACTTCGCCGTCGACAAGGCCGCCGGCAGCCCGTGCCACAACCTGCGGGCCGACTTCCGGTGCGGCATCCACGACCGCCTGCGCCAGGAGGGCTTCCCCGGCTGCACCGTCTATGACTGCTTCGGCGCCGGCCAGAAGGTGTCGCAGGTGACGTTCGGCGGCCGTGACTGGCGGCAGGACCGGGAGACGGCGAGCGTCATGTTCGCGGTGTTCCCGGTCATGCGGCAGCTTCACGAGCTGCTGTTCTACCTCACGGAGATCCTCGCCCGCACCGAGGCCCGCCCGGTCCACGACGAGGCGCGCCGGGCGCTCGACGAGACCGAGGCCCTCACCCGCCGCGACCCGGCCGCCCTCGCCGAGCTCGACGTGGCCGCCCGGCGGCAGGCCGTCAACCCGCTGCTGCTGCGCGCCAGCGAGCTGGTACGGGCCCCGCACCGGGCGAGGAGCCGCCGGGGCGCCGACCTCATCGGCGCCCGCCTCAGGAAGGCCGACCTGCGGGGCGCCGACCTGCGGGGCGCCTACCTCATCGGCGCCGACCTGGCGGGCGCGGATCTGAGGGACGCCGACCTCATCGGGGCGGACCTGCGCGGCGCCGATCTGGCCGGCGCCGACCTGACCGGCAGCGTCTTCCTCACCCAGCCGCAGGTCGACTCCGCCAAGGGCGATGGCGCCACCAGGCTGCCGCCCTCGCTCACCCGCCCCGGCCACTGGCCCGCCGCACGGGCGGCGGCACCGGGGGAGCGGACCTCCGGCAAGGCGGGGCCGCGCAAGCCGGCGGCCAAGGGCGGCCGTCAGAAGAAGGGCGCGTCCAAGGGCACCTGGCGGACGCCGGGCAGGTAGGGGTCGAGCTCGCCCAGCTCGAACCTGGACATCCCGATGACGTGCCAGAACTGTCCGGCGACCTCGCCCTGCACCTTGTACCTGCCGTCGGGGGCGAGCGCCGCCCACCCCTCGGGCAGCCCCAGCAACGTGGCCCGGCGCTGGCCGTTCTCCCAGAGGATGACCACGCCGTCGTCGCCCGCGCTCGCGAGCAGGTCTGAGGCGGGGCTGTAGGCCACCGACCACACCCGCCGGGAGTGGCCGGTCAAGGTGTGCAGCTCCGCGCCCGTGGCGGCGTCCCACACCCGCACGGTCAGGTCGTCGCCCCCGGTGGCCAGCCGGGTGCCGGTGGAGTCGAACGCCACCGACCACAGGCGCCCGGTGTGCCGGTCGAGCGTGTGCCGCAGCACCGGCTGCCACGGCTGGCCGGGCCGCAGCTCCCACACCTTGGCCAGCCCGTCGTTGGCGGCGCTGGCCAGGTGGCGGCCCGACGGCGAGAACACCACCGAGTAGATCCGGTCGGTGTGCCCTTCCAGGGTGGCGATCCGGCCGCCGGACTCGACGTGCCAGATGCGCGCCAGCCGGTCGTCGCAGCCGGTCGCCACGTAGCGGCCGTCGGGGCTGAACGCGATCGAGCGGACCCGGCCGCGGTGGTCGGCCAGGTTGCTCACCAGCCGGCCGGTCGCCCGGTACCAGATCCGGACGCTGTCGTCGTCGTTGGCGGTGGCCAGCAGCGAACCGTCGGGGCTGAACGCCTCGGCCCACACGTGGTCGGTCTCGACGTTCAGCTCGCGCTCGTAGTCGCCGGTGGTGGCGTTCCAGAAGTGCACGCCGCCGTCGTTGCTGGAGGCGGCGAGCACCGGTCCGGCCGGGGAGAACAGGGCGGACAGCAGCCGGTCGGAGGTGCCGGTGAACTCGCGCAGCCGCCGCGCGGCGCGCGGCTCCCACACCCGGACGACCCCGTCGTTGCCGCTGGTGGCCAGCATCGAGCCGTCGGCGCTGAACCGCACGGACGAGATGCGCCGGCCGTGGCCGCGCAGCACCCGCTGGCACGCGCCGGAGGTCGGGTCCCACAACCGGATCGTGCCGTCGTTGCTGCTGGTGGCGAGTTGCCCGCTGTCGGGCCGGAACGCGAACGGCCAGACCGAGCTGCGGTGCCCGGTCAGCTCGACGCGGGTGGCGCTGCCGGGCTCCTGCAGGCGGACGATCCCGCCGGAGTCGCCGCTGGCCAGGGTGCGCCCGTCGGGGCTGAACGTCACCTGGTAGACGGCCGCCGCGTGGGTGGTGTGCACGCCGCGCGGCTCGCCCGCCACCGGGTCCCACAGCCGCACGGAGCCGGCCGTGTCGCCGGTGGCCAGCAGCGTGCCGTCGGGGGAGAAGGTCACGCAGTAGACGCTGCCCGCGTGGCCGGCCAGTGCGTGCCGCAGCGTCCACGACGCGGTCTCCC
Organism: Nonomuraea muscovyensis; assembly: GCF_014207745.1. Lineage (NCBI taxonomy): Bacteria > Bacillati > Actinomycetota > Actinomycetes > Streptosporangiales > Streptosporangiaceae > Nonomuraea > Nonomuraea muscovyensis. The sequence continues at coordinate 396,906 of NZ_JACHJB010000001.1, read as the reverse complement.
ACACCCGTACGGTGCCCGACTCGTCGCCGGTGGCCAGCAGCGACCCGTCGGGGCTGTGCACGGCGCGGAAGACGGAGCCGCGGTGCCCGCCGAGGGTCGCCGCCACCTCGCCGGAGGCGAGGTCCCACACCCGCACCACGCCCGCCGAGTCGCCGGTCACCAGCGCCGCGTGGCCGAAGGAGGCGGTGTAGACCGGCGCCTGGTGCCCGGCGAGCCGGTGGACCGGCCGCCCGGTGGAGGTCTCCCACAGGCGGACCACGCCGTCGCCGCCGCCGGCGGCCACCAGGTCGCCGCCGGAGCTGAGCCGCAGCGGCCAGACGCCGTCGGGATGCCCGGTCAGCTCGCGTAGCCGCTCGCCGGTGGAGGCGTTCCACAGCAGGACGCTGCCGTCGCTCGCGCCGGTGGCGAGCAGGTCGCCGGCGAAGGTGACGGCGTAGACGCGGCCCCGGTGGCCCTGCAGGGTGCGCGCGGGCGAGCCGCCGACGCACAGCAGCACGCCGCCGTCCTCGCTGCCGATCGCGATGACGGCCCCGTCGGGGCTGTAGGCGAGCGGCTCGGGCAGGCGGCTGGTCTGGTCGTGGTAGCCGTACGGGACGCCGATGGCCGCGGGCGCGAGTTGCACCTCGACCGGCCGTCCGGGCACCACGGCCGCGCCCGGCAGGTGGGGCAGGGTGCCCGCCACGTTGATCAGCGTGGCCCGGTGCCAGCGGGCGCCCTCGACGGACACGTCGCTGAGGTCGGTCTCGGCCAGCCGCGCTCCCGACAGGTCGGCGCCGCTCAGGTCGGCGCCGGTCAGCCGGGCCCCGTCGAGGCGCGCCCCGGCCAGCTTGGCGCCGCGCAGGATCGCCCGGGACAGGTTGGTGCCGGCGAGCGTGGTGTCGGTCAGGTCGGCGCCGGTCAAATCGACCTCCTGCAGGTCGCGCGCCGACAGGTCCTCGCCCTTCAGGTCGGCGCCGCGCAGGTCGGCCCGCGCGGGAGTGCGCAGCCTGGCGGCGATCTTGACGGCGTTGGCGCGTGCCAGGTCGTCGGCGGGCGGGTCGGCCACCCACTCCCGCAGCGCGCGCACGTCGGCCAGGTCGCACAGGAACTCGACGGTCAGCCCCGACAGCGGGCGTCGTGCGAGCATGACGGGGTTGTCCAGGGTGGCCGCGATGTGCCGGGCGATCAGCCACTCGCCCACCGAGGAGTGGATGAAGCCGAACATCCCCTCGTCGGTGCGCACCAGCAGGCTGCCGGACCCCATCGTGTACGCGGTGTGCGCGGGGGAGAGCTGGCCGCCGGCCAGCCCGGTGAGCGTCTCGGCGAACTCGGTCAGCTCCTCCACGCCGAGCAGCGCCTCGCCCGCATCCCACAGCCGCAGCGCCAGCGCCGTCACCGCCTCCCACAACTCGGCGGCGGTCAGCGGCGTGGCCGAGCCGGGTATGGTGGCCCGCTGCTCCTCGTAGGCGAGCCAGGTGCCGAGGATCTCCTCGTACAGCAGGGCCGGGCTGATCGTGTGGCGGGCCCGGACGGCGGTGCGCAGCCGCTCGGGGTCGAGGTCGGCGATGAAGCTCAGCATGCGCGGGTTCTGCGCCAGATCGAACAGGCCCTCCAGGCTCTCCAGGAGCGTCATGCGCGCGTCCGCCTCGCCGTGGTCGTCGAACCGGTTGGCGAGGTAGGAGCCGATCTGGGAGCGGGAGAAGTTCTCGACGGCGAGGACCCGCCGCTGCGGCAGCACCCCCACCATCTCGCCGAGCGAGGTCAGCACCTGGCTGTGCGACTTGAAGTGCTGGGTGCGGCTGGCCACCACGATCTTCGCCTTGTCCTCGGCGGCGGCGAGTAACGTCGTCAGGTGGTCGGCCGCCCGGTCGTAGGTCAGCCGGGTGACCAGCTCGTCGAACCCGTCGAACAGCAACACGATGCGACCCTGGCGCAGCAGGTAGCGGAACGCCTTGAGGTCGATGAACTCCTCGCCGTGTCCGGCCAGGTGGGCCGCCACCAGCGCGTCCACCGAGTGCGCCTTGTCCAGCGCGCGCAGCTCGATGAGGATCGGCGTCAGGTGGGGCAGCTCGGCCGGGATGCGCCGGGCCAGCTCGCGCAGGGCGAACGTCTTGCCGTGGCCGAAGTCGCCGAGCAGCAGCAGGAACCTGCCGTGGTCGGCCGACAGCAGCCGCACCAGCTCGTCGGTCAGGCCCTCCCTGATGTGGCTGCCGGGCCGGTCGAGCTCGCGGTAGCGCTGCGGCACGTACAGGCTGGGCGGGTAGCGGCGGTCGGCGGTGAGCCTGGCGGTCTGCTCGGCCACGTAGCCGGACAGGTCGAGCAGCCCCTGGAACTCCGTGAAGCTGCGCAGCCGCACGCCCCTGCGCATGAGGTCGTCGCGCAGCGGGCGGGCCGGGGGCGGCCCCTGGTAGACCAGCTCCGCCGCGAGGCCGGACGCGTGGGCCTGCCGGACGAAGCCGTCGGCGTCGGCGGCGGTCACCTCGCCCACGTGGGCGCCGATCATCGTCTGGCGGACGAACCCGTCGTCGGGATGGGTCACCACCAGGTGGGCGGGGAACCGGCGGATCCGGGCCCGCTCGTGCCGGGCCTCGCACACCTCCACGATGCGGTCGAGCAGCAGCTCCACGGGGCTCGGCTCGCGTCCGGTCGCGTCGGGCCGGGGCGGTGGGGCCGGGCGCGTCTCGCCGGTGAACGTGGAGCGCGCGGCCCGCCAGGCGTGCGAGACGCGCCGGGGCTGCTCGTCGGGCAGCCACGTCCGTACGCCGCCGGAGGTGATCTCGACGACCTGGTGGCGGCCCGCGCGGGGCGCGGCCACGATCCCGCCGGCGGCCCCGGCGGCCCCGGCGGCCGGGCGGTCGCCTGCCCCGCCGGCCGTTTCGGCGTTGCCGTGGAAGAGCAGGTTGACGCGGTGGGCCAGCAGCCGCTGGTAGGCGGCCGCGTCGCGCAGCGCCGCCGGTGGATGGCCCATCGCGCCGAGCCGCAGCCAGGCCCGCTCCTCGTACGGGCGCAGCCGCTCGGCGAACCACGCGGCCTGCGTCTCGCCGAGCTGCGCGTACGCGTCGCGCTCCAGGTGGCTCATGGCCATGGTGGAGTTGAGCCCGGCCACCACCACCTTCAGGTCGGGCACCTCGAACAGCGTCCACGGCTGTCCGCCGTCGAACACGCGGTCGTCGAGCCCCTGGTAGACCTCGCCGAACAGGCCGGCGAAGTGCCGCCACTTCGGCCAGTAGGGCGCCTGCGGGCTGACGTCGTCGGCCTCGCAGGTCAGGAAGTAGGCGCTGGCGGCGGCCTTGGTGACGTCGCGCGGGCCGGGCACGACGACCAGCCGGTGCGGCTCCAGCCCGAGCAGCAGCCGCAGCCCGGTGAGGAACCGGGTGGCCTGCCCGAACTGCCCGAGGCTGCCCGACTCGGTCAGGTCGCCGCCGATCAGCATGAGGTCGGGCCGGGGCATGCCCCGGTCGTACATGGAGGTCAGGTCGGCCCAGATGCGCGCCTGCATGTCCTCGGGCGTGAACGGCTCGCCGGGGTCGGGCAGCGCCCGGCCGAACCGCGGTCCGCCGATGTGCAGCACGGTCAGCGACTCGCGCCCCCGCTCGGCCGTCGCCGCGGGTGGGAACCTCGGGGCGGTGACCGGGGCGCGCCGGGTGCGGGACCGGTCCACGGGCGGCTCCAGATCGGGTGCGGGCGGCGGCGCCACGGGCCCGGGGGAGACGCCGGCCGGGAACGCCGGCGCGGCGACGGGCTTGGCGCGCCCGGCCATCGCCTCCTTCACCCGGTCCAGCAGCAGGCTTCTGGCCTGGCCCGCGTCGGCCACGCCGAGCAGGTCGACCCAGGTGATCGTGGACAGCAGCCCTTCGAGGTGGACGTCCTCCAGCCGGATCGTCACCAGCTTGTTGGCGGGGTCGTCGGGGTCGGCCCGTAGCGCGGCCTGCCACTCCAGGCGGCCGTAGCGGGACGTCAGGTAGTTGCGGGAGAGCACCGCCACGACGATCTGCGCCTCGCTGACGCCCCGGTCCATGAAGTCGATGAAGTTGGTGCCGGGAACGAAGTCCCACGCCTGGATCATGGTCTTGTAGCCCGCGGCCTCGAGCTCCCAGGCGATCCACGTCGCCCACGCCGTGTCGGCCGGGGAGTAGCTGACGAAGATGTCGGTCGGCCTGCCGTCACGTGCCATCTGCTCAGTATCCCCCGTGGCATCGGGGTTTGGAGGGCGATGTGCGATCATCGTCGCGTGTGGCGGCGACTGGGCGTGCTCGACTGGATCAGGATCGGGCTGCTGGTGCTCGGGCTGGTCTTCGTGGCGACCGGGCTGCTGCCGGTGCGGGAGGCCGAGGAGAGCCTGAGCGACATAGCGCCGCTGCTGGTGTTCCTCGTGGGCATCATCGTGCTGGCGGAGCTGACCAAGGAGGCGCAGGTCTTCGACGCCATGGCGGCGAGGATGGCGGTGCTCGGGCGCGGCAACTATGCCGCGCTTTTCGTGTTGTGTACGGCCTTCGCGTCCCTGGTCACGATATTTCTGAACCTCGACACGACCGCGGTGTTGCTCACCCCGGTCATGCTGGCCCTCGCGCCCAAGGCCCGCATCGCCGCGCTGCCGCTGGCGATGACCACGATCTGGCTGGCCAACACGGCGAGCCTGCTGCTGCCCGTCTCCAACCTGACCAACCTGCTGGGCATGGAGAAGATCGGCCTGGACGCCCAGGCGTTCGCCGGCCGCATGGCGGCGCCGCAGCTCGTGTCGATCCTGGTCACGATGGCGTTCCTGTGGGTGTTCTACTGGCGTCGGGGCGAGCGGCGCGACCTGCGCTACACGCCACCGGTGCTGGAGCCGGTCGGCGACCGGGTGCTGTTCGCCGCCGCGTCCGTGGCCTGCCTGCTGTTCATCGGCGCGCTGCTGGCCGAGGTGGAGGTGGGGGTCGCCGCCGCGGCCGCCGCGCTGATCGTCGTCGCGGCGTTCGCCGTGCGCGACCGCCGCCGGCTCCGCTGGGGGCTGGTGCCCTGGCAACTGCTGATCTTCGTGACCGGGCTGTTCCTCGTGGTGCCCACGCTCAGCAGGTACGGCCTGGCCGACCTGATGGCCGGGCTGCTCGGCCCCGGCCACGACCCGTACCGGACGGCCGCCGTGGGCGCCGGGCTGGCCAACGCGATCAACAACCTGCCCGCGTACACGGCGGTCGAGGCGGTGGTCGCCGGCGAGCGGCAGGACCAGCTCCTCGCCCTGCTCGTCGGCACGAACGTGGGCCCGGTCGTCACGCCGTGGGCGTCGCTGGCGACGCTGCTGTGGTTCGAGTCGTGCCGCCGGCACGATCTCCAGGTGCCCATGGGCCGTTTCCTGCTCACGGGTGCCGGGCTCGCCCTGGTCGGCCTCCCGCTCACGGTGTGGGCGCTCGTCGCGACGTCCTGACGGGCAGTCAGTCTCCGGGACAATGATGCGCATGACTGTCATGCGACATTTCGGACTGGCCATATCCGCGACGCTCGCTGCCGCCGCTCTGGCGGGATGCGGCTCCTCCACCCCCGCCGCCCCCTCTCCCGCGGCCGCTCCTTCCAGCTCGGCCGAGGCGTCGGCCTCCACGGCTCCCGCATCGCAGGGCGCGGTGCACACGGTCAAGCTGGAGGTGCTCGGCAAGGGCAAGAACATGCAGCCGATCGCCTACGTCGCCGGCTCCAGCGGCAGCGTCACGGACGCCGCCCTGCCCTGGTCGAAGACGGAGAAGGTCGAGATGACCGCGGCCGAGCAGCGGGTCGGCCGCCTGGTGTCCATCGTGGCGGGCTCGGTGCGGGCCGACAACGGCATGCTGGAGGCCGCGAAGTGCCGCATCACCGTCGACGGCGAGAAGGTGGCCGACGGCGAGGGCATGTGCAAGTACACCATCAAGGACCAGGCCGCCGGCTGATCAGCCGACCAGCGCGAGGAGGCCGGGCAGGGCGCGCGGGTGGGCCGCGACGAAGCTGCGGTCGTCGGCCGTGCCGTCGAAGCGGTCCTCGAACGGCCCGCCGTCCAGCGCCCGGATCTCGATGCCGGCCTCCCGCGCGAGCAGCGCGCCGGCGGGCAGGTCCACCGCCTCCGCCCGGTAGCCGACGATGCCGTCGATGTCGCCCCTGGCGAGCATCGCCCACGACAGCAGCGGCGCCCACAGTTGCAGCATCCGCCTGGCCCGCAGTTCCAGCCGGGCCTTCAGCGCGCACGCGGCGGGGTCGTCGCGCGCCACGTCGTACCCCTGCGTCCACGCCAGCAGCGGCCCGTGCGGCGACGGGTGGTACGGCGCGGCGAGCGGCGCGCCCGATGTGGTGACGGCGCCCCCACCGCGGATGGCCGACCACGTCTGGCACGAGACGGGGTCGTGGACCACGCCCAGCACGGGCCGCCCGCAGTGGCACAGCGCGACGCCCACGACGTAGGCGGGCAGCCCGATGGCCACGTTGTTGGTGCCGTCGAGGGGGTCGACCAGCCAGGTCCACTCCCCGCCGGCCGCCCCGAGCAGGCCCGCCTCCTCCGCGATGACCGCGTGGGAGGGGAACGCGGTGAGGATGCGTTCCAGCAGCAGCTTCTCCGACGCCAGGTCGAGGTCGGTCACCAGGTCGCCGGCCGCGCCCTTGGCCCGCACCCCGAGCGCCCCGCCGGCACGGGACTGCAGCAGCGCCCCCGCCGCCTCGGCGGCCTCGACCGCGACCGCGCGAGCGTGTTGCAGGTCCATGGGCACCCCTCAGGTCAGGCGGGCGGCTATCAGGCTCACCACGTGTGCGGTCTCACCGGCGTCGAGCGGCCGCCGGCGGACCCGGTGGACGCCCCCGTGGAGCGGGCCGAGCGACAGGTCACGGCCGCCTGGCCGGCTCCTGCCGAGCGCGATCGTGGCGGCCTCGCCGCCCGCGGGCACCACGCTGCTGTGGAAGCTGTCGGCGGGCAGTGTGTACGTCTGGCCCGGCCCGAACCTCTCGACCCGGCCGGTCGCGTGCCGCACGGTGCGGCGGGTCGGCGTGATGTGGTCGCCGTCGGCGGTGCTGACCACCTCGAACACCCGGTGCGTGGCATCCGGCCCGGCGTCGGTGACCACCGCGTGCACGTTGCGTACCTGGCCGTACAGCACGTGGCTGACCAGGTCCCAGCTGTGGCAGTGGATCTGCGACGTGGTGATCTCGGCGGGGGCGAACCTGCCGGACCACAGGTGCAGGCACACGCCCTCGCCGCCCTGCCGCTCCAGCGGCAGGCAGACGAAGCCGAGCGGATGACGCACGGCCGTGACGCTACCCGACAGGGCCGCCAGCGCCCAGGCCCGCGCGCGGCCCCCGGCGATCTCCTGGTAGACCCCTTGGCGGCTCATGGCGCGTACGGGTTGACGGCCCGCAGGGCCTTGCGGGCGATGTCCACGACGTCGTGCTCGTTGTACGACCGGGGAAGGGGCACGCCGATGTGTTCGAACAGCTCCTGCACCTCCTCGACGGTCGGCTCGTCGCTGAGCGGCACCTTCTTGTACATCTCCAGCGGCACCCGGCGCGCCTGCTCGAAGCTGAGCCGCAGCTCGGTGTCGCAGTTTTCGTAGTAGAAGGTCCCGGACAGCGCCGTCATCGCCCGGTTGGGGTCCTCGACCGTCATGATCAGCCGGGTGGCCGACAGGTCCCAGCGGAACGTCGTCATCGTCGCCGACAGCGCCACGCCGATGTCGAGCAGCCCGTAGCGCTGCCGGTGCCAGAACGCGGCCAGGATCGTGGCGTAGGACTCCTTGCGCGCCCGGTCGGTCGTCCACCTCTCGCCCGTGCCGTCGGGCGCGTCGGACAGGGAGCGCCGGTAGTGGGCGTAGGTCTCGCACACCTCGGCGTTGGTCGGGTCGATCACCTCGACCCGGACCGTCAGGTGGCGCTTGACCCGGCGCGAGGCGGCCACGCACTCGGGCAGGATGACGGCGCGCAGGTAGGTGCCGGTGCCGCCCTTGAAGCTCCACCGGGTGGTGTCCTTGCGCGCCTCGGCGTGCGCCTGCGCGATCTCCTGCCTGCTGCCCAGCACGCGGACGAGCTGCAGGGCGTCGAGGGCCTTGCGGGTGCCGGCCACCAGGGTGTCGATCTGGTCGAGCCGGTCCAGGCGCTCGGGCAGGCCGGCCAGCGCCCCCGAGGTGATCGTCCGCTCGACGGGCGCCTGCCGCAGCCGGTCGCGCAGCAGCGCCGTGGCCACCAGCGCGAGGATCAGCAGGGTCGCGGCGCTGACGAGCTGCTGCTGGACCTCGGCGCCCTCCTTGCCGAAGATCTCCTCGGGGATGAGGCCCAGCACGCCGACCACGATGGCCAGCGTCAGGGCGATCGCGCCGTCGGCGTTCTTGGCGGCCCATGGTGCGGCCCGGCTCCACGCCGACATGAACCGTGACATCGCTGGCCCCGCATCCGACGATCAGTCAGTCCCCGACGTCATGGTAACGATCGCCCCACGCGACTGCCAGCACGAGGGAGATAAACCCGTGCCCGGCTCGACGGGCGGCGCGGGCCGCGGCCCGGCACCGCCCGGGGTGTCCGGCGGGTCAGAACCAGCCGCGGTGGCGGGCCATCTGCTCCAGGCCGCGCTGCAGCGCGTGCTCGGCCGCGGCCGGGTCGGCGTCGTAGTGGACGGTGAACCTGTTGTAGGTGTCGTGGCTGGAGGTCAGGAAGCCGCCCCGCTTGTCGGCCTCCAGGATGACGTCCATCTGCCGCGGCCCGGCGATGAACGTCAGCTCCAGCTCGTTGAAGTAGCGCCGCCACTGGCCGCCCGCGAAGTACTCGATCTCCTGGAAGAACGGCATCGTCGAGCCGTACAGCGTGCCCCGCTCCAGGTCGGCCTTCTTGAACTGGAAGCCCATCCGGCCGAGCGCGCCGAGCACGTGCTCCTGCGCGGGCAGCGGGCCGACGAACAGCGGGTCGAGGTCGCCCTTGTCGATCGCGCCGGCCAGCGCCAGCTCGGTCCGCACGCCCAGCTTCATGCCGGGCAGCGGGTGTCCGGCGACGGCGCTGACCGGAGTCTCCCACGGCATCGGGATCTCGAACGGCTGGCTGTGCTGGGCGCCCGCGGCGAGCTGGAACGTCCCGGCGACCTGCTGGCGCAGGAAGCTGTAGGTCGTCTTGTACTCGTTGTCGCCGCTCTCCACCTCGACCACGGCGGTCAGGTCGATGAAGATGCCCTCGACCTTGTAGTCGGAGCCGCCGCCGCGGAAGTGGACGACGCCCTTCAGCGCCTCGCCGGGCCGGACGGTGGCGTTGGTCAGCACTGTGTCGACTTCGACGCCCGCGCCGAACGCGGCCATCAGCTTGCGGAACACCATGGGGTTCTCTCCTCCTATGCGTTGGGGGCGTGGCCGTTGTGGTTGCCGGAGATCTGCCCGGCCGAGATGCGGGGCAGCAGCTGGGCCAGCAGCAGCGTGGACAGCGCGGAGTCGCCGGCGCCCTGCTGGGTGCGCACGACCAGCGGCTGGGGGGCGTTCTCCGCCAGCTTGGCGCCCACGTCGAGCCGCCGCCTGGCCAGCTCGTACTGGAGCACGGCCCGGTTGTCGCGGTAGGACTCGGCCAGCCGGCGCAGCGCCTTGGCCTCGTTCTCGGCGGAGGTCAGCTCGGCCCGGCCACGCGCCTCGATCTCCCAGCGCACGCGCTGCGCCTCGGTCTCCTGCTCCTCCAGCATGCGGGCCACGTCCTTGCGCGCCGTGTTGTAGGCGGCCCTGACCTCGACGACGCGGGCGTCACGGGTCTTCTTGGACCGTTCGATCTCCATGAGCAGCGTGTCGATGCGGCGCTTGCGGGTCAGCTCCCACTCGCGCTCGTAGGCCGACAGCTCCTTGGCGACCTTCTCGCGGGTGGCCAGGTGCTGCTGGTACTGGTCGGGCAGCTGCACGTCGGGGATGTTGGCGCCGGTGACGCGCACGCCGTACCGGCCGAGCTGGCGGTTGAGCGCATCCTGCATGTCGCCCACGTCGGAACCGCGCAGGTCGTAGGCGCGCTCGGTGTTGACCCTGCGGCTGCGCTGCCTGATCGCGTCCTGCACGGCGCTCGACAGCACCAGGTCGAAGTTGCCCGCGCCGATCGTGCGGACGAACGCCACCGGGTCGACGATGCGGAACTTCAGGAAGAACTCGATCGACTTCAGCGGCACGTTCTCGGCTGTCGGGCAGGCCACGATGGGCGCCGAGTAGGGGATCTCGGTGGAGGTGTCGACCACGGCGTCCACCCGGTCCCACGGCAGCCACAGGTAGTGGCGGCCCGGCGGCAGCGTGCCGGTGATCGCGCCCCAGCGGCTGCGCACGCCGGTGGTGCCCTCCTCGATCTCGATGATCGCCTTGCGCCACATCAGGATGGCCGCCAGGGCCAGCAGGAACACCGCGGCGAGCGCGGCGACGGCCCTGACGTCGGTCACGACCGCCATGCCGGCGAAGTACAGCGCCACGAACACCAGCGTCATCCACGAGAAGCCGCGCCGGTCCTTGGGGATGACGACGGGCACGAGCTGGCCCTGCTCGCCGCCGCGCAGCAGCTGGCGGATCTCCGACCAGGACGCCAGCGACTCCTTGATCTTCGAGAACTCGCGCCCGCTCATCGGGCCTCACGCTCCAGCTTCTGTACGGGGATCGGGGCGGTGGTCTCGGCGGGGGTCTCCGGGACGGGGGCGGTGGCGGTGGCGACGGTGGGGGCCTCGGAGACGTCCTCGGCCACCTTCCTGAGCAGCGCGGCGATCTCGGCCTCCCGGTTCTCCACGCGCCTGCCGATCTCGCCGAGCCTGGAGCGGATGGCGGTCATGTCCTCGGGCGAGAACAGCGCGGTGCCCTTCCCGCCGACGAGCTGCTGGGCCAGCTCCAGGAAGTCGATGTCGGTCTGCTCGCCCACCTGCACCACCTGCGGCAGCCGGGTCGCGACCGACTCCAGCTTGTCCAGCAGGTCCTGCTGGAAGCGGTAGTCGAGGATCTCCGGCGCCTCGGCCGCGCTCAGCGCCCTGATGTCGAGCGCCTGCGCCTGCAGCAGCGCCGAGTTTGCGTTGGCCGTCGACTCGGCCTCGACCAGGCGCTGCCTGGCCTGTGCCGTGGCCTGGTGGGAGGCGCGTTCGAGTGCGGTGTCCATGCGGGCCTGGTAGCCGGCGATCTCCGCCTGGATGGCGCTCAGCGTCTCCTGCAGGCCGGCCAGCTCCTTGACCAGGTCGCCCTCGTTCTGCTCCTTGCGCAGCTGCAGCTCGTACTCGTAGGTGTAGGCCTCCTTGGCGACCCGCACCATCTCGGGGGCCGCCAGGTCCATCCGGTACTCCTGGCTGGACGGCTCGGCGTGCGTGATGTTGACGTCGGTCAGCCGCACGGCCGGCAGGAACTGCTGGTTGAGGCTCTCCAGCATGCCGAGGGTGCTCTCGCCCACCAGGTCGTAGATGTCCTCGGCCCGCTGGGCGTAGATGAGGGAGCGGGTGACCTCGCTGATGGCGTTCTGCAGCTTGGACTGGAAGCCGCTGACCGAGCCGAGGACGAAGATGAACTCGGCCGGGTTCTCGATCCTGAACTGCAGGAACAGGTCGACGCTCGCCTTGACGCCCTGCTGGGTCGGCGCCTCGCTGATGGGGGCGTTGAAGGGGTACTCGCGCGTGGTGTTGACGATGTAGCTGACCCGCTTCCACGGGTTGAACAGCGTCACCCGGCCCGGGTCGGCGATGTGCACGAGCTTGCCGAACTTGGTGATCAGGGCCTTGCAACCCTCGGGCACCATCACCACGCTGCGCCGCCACCACAGGAACGCGGCGGCGAGCACCAGCACGGCCCAGTAGTGGGGGCCGAAGAACAGCTCGGTCCGCGGGATGACGTTGCCGAGCGCGCCGATCAGGCCGAGTGCGACGAGGACGGCGAGCGGCACGAGCACCTTCGCGGTGCCGCTCTTGGGGATCACCACGGGCGAGATGACGTGCATGCCGTTCTCGGCGAAGCTGCGGTTGACGATCTCGCCGGCCTCGTTCAGCGACGCGGTCCTGGCCTCGATCAGGGTGCCGATGGACACCCCTCCGTCACGAGCGGCGGCGAAGTCGTGCGGGTTCAGCGCGAACCCCTGCTGCCCGCCCTGGCCCCCGTACTGCCCGCCCTGCCCGGTGTACTGCCCGCCCTGTCCGGCGTACTGCGCGACCTGGCCGACGGCCTGGCCCACCGCCTGCCGCAGGTCGCCGCCCTGCGCCACGGCTTGGGCCATGCCCTGACCTGCTTGTCGGAGCGCCTCTCTGGGTCGTGACATAGCACCTTCCTTTTCCGCTACAGGCCGGTTTTGACCGTATCGGCTGCGGCTTGCTGTTCGCTTGCAATGCACATCACAGGTCTATTGCGCTGAATAGCAGGTGTGCTATCGATGTAGTAGATCTACTATCAGGAGTGGTGATGGGCGCAAGGAGCGAGCCGGACGAGCGCGTCAGCTCCACCGGCGCCGCCGCGCTCCCGGGCATGCTCGGCATGGGCGTCGCCTTCAACGGTCTCACCGGGACCGTGGGCACCCTGGCCGTCGAGCGCGAGGACGGCACGTTGCCGCGGGCCAAGGCCCTGCCATAGGGCATGGTGGGCTACCTTGTGGGCCGGGTGGTGTGGCTGTCGCTCACCGCCCCGAGCGGCATGGCGTTCGTGGCGGTCGCGGGCCTGTTCATGGTGCTGGCCGGCGGGCTCACCGCCATCGCGGGGCGGCCGGGCTGCTGTTCCCCCCGCCCATCCTGCGCCGCACGGCCAGGCGCGAGTCCGGCTCGGCCGGCCGTCGTGAAAAGGCACTCCAGCGCATCGGCTGACACAATGAGCCCCGATGAGTGAGACGGTCTACAACCGCATCGCCCTCCTGCGCGCCGAACGCGGCGTCACCCGACGGCAGCTGGCCGAGGCGCTGGGAGTGCACTACCAGACGGTCGGCTACCTGGAGCGCGGCGAATACAGCCCGAGCCTCTATCTGGCGTTGCGGATCGCCGGATACTTCGAGGTGCCGGTCGAGGTGGTCTTCTCCACCACTCCCTTCCCCAGGATCGGCGAGCGGACCGCCTGACGGATGCGACCTCCGCCTGCTGCTCCACCACCGTGCTGAAGTCGCTCGGGCCGGGCGGGCGGATCCGGATGTTCGTGCTCATGACCGCCCCGCCCGTGGACGTGACCAGCGTGGACGTCACGCTGTTCGGGTTCACCCCGATGCGGGGGGTGCCCATCACCGGGTGACGCTTTCTGTCGGTGACGCGGCCTACAGTGGCAGCATGCGACCGGTCACTGATTTGCAGCGGAAGGTGGCGCCCTTCGAGGTCGTCACCGAGATGACTCCCTCCGGCGACCAGCCGACGGCCATCGCCGAGCTGGAGCGCCGCGTCAAGGCCGGGGCCAAGGACAGCGTGCTGCTGGGCGCCACCGGCACCGGCAAGACCGCCACCATCGCCTGGCTCATCGAGCGGCTGCAACGGCCCGCCCTGGTCATGCAGCCCAACAAGACGCTCGCCGCCCAGTTCGCCAACGAGCTGCGCGAGATGCTGCCCAACAACGCGGTCGAATACTTCGTCTCCTACTACGACTACTACCAGCCCGAGGCCTACGTCCCGCAGAGCGACACCTACATCGAGAAGGACTCCTCGATCAACGACGAGGTCGAGCGGCTGCGCCATTCGGCCACCAACTCGCTGCTCACCCGCCGCGACACGATCGTGGTCGCGTCGGTGTCGTGCATCTACGGCCTGGGCACGCCGCAGGAATACGTCGACCGCATGGCCAGGCTCCGCGTCGGCATGGATGTCGACCGCGACCAGTTGCTGCGCCGCCTCGTCGACATGCAGTACGCGCGCAACGACCTCGCCTTCACGCGGGGCACGTTCCGGGTCCGCGGCGACACGATCGAGATCATCCCCAAGTACGAAGAGCTCGCCGTGCGCATCGAGATGTTCGGCGACGAGATCGAGAAGCTCTCGACCATGCACCCGCTCACCGGTGAGGTCATCACCGAGGACGAGGAGCTCTACATCTTCCCCGCCTCCCACTACGTGGCGGGCGAGGAGCGGATGGCGGCGGCCGTGGGCGGCATCGAGGCGGAGCTGGCCGGGAGGCTGGAGGAGCTGGAGCGCCAGGGCAAGCTGCTGGAGGCCCAGCGGCTGCGCATGCGCACCACCTACGACATCGAGATGATGCGCCAGATCGGCACCTGCTCCGGCATCGAGAACTACTCGCGCCACATGGACGGTCGCGAGCCGGGCAGCGCGCCCAACACGCTGCTCGACTACTTCCCGGAGGACTTCCTGCTGGTCCTCGACGAGTCCCACCAGACCGTGCCGCAGATCGGCGCCATGTACGAAGGCGACGCCTCCCGCAAGCGCACCCTGGTCGACCACGGCTTCCGCCTTCCCTCGGCGCTCGACAACCGGCCGCTGAAGTGGGAGGAGTTCCTGGAGCGCATCGGCCAGACCGTCTACCTGTCGGCCACGCCCGGCCCCTACGAGCTGGGCCGGGTCAAGGGCGATGTGGTCGAGCAGGTCATCCGCCCGACCGGTCTGGTCGACCCCGAGATCGTCGTCAAGCCGACCAAGGGCCAGATCGACGACCTGGTCCACGAGATCCGTGAGCGCGCCGAGCGCGACGAGCGGGTCCTGGTCACCACGCTGACCAAGAAGATGTCCGAGGACCTGACCGACTACCTCCTGGAGCTCGGCATCCGGGTTCGCTACCTGCACAGCGAGGTCGACACGCTGCGCCGCATCGAGCTGCTGCGCGAGCTGCGCGTCGGCGAGTTCGACGTGCTCGTCGGCATCAACCTCCTGCGCGAGGGCCTCGACCTGCCCGAGGTGTCGCTGGTGGCCATCCTCGACGCCGACAAGGAGGGCTTCCTCCGCTCCGAGACCTCCCTCATCCAGACGATCGGCCGCGCCGCCCGAAACGTCTCGGGCCAGGTCCACATGTACGCCGACAAGGTCACCCCGTCGATGGAGCGGGCCATCGACGAGACCAACCGGCGCCGCGCCAAGCAGATCGCCTACAACGAGGCCAACGGCATCGACCCGCAGCCGCTGCGCAAGAAGATCGCCGACATCCTCGACTCGTTGCAGCGCGAGGACGCCGACACCGACAAGCTCCTCGGCGGCGGCCGCCAGCAGTCCCGCGGCAAGGCGCCGGTGCCCGGCTTCGCCGCCAAGCAGGCGGGCCAGCACGCCAAGGCCATCGCGGGCGAGATGCCGCGCGCCCAGATGGAGTCGCTGATCGAGTCGCTGACGGAGCAGATGCACCAGGCGGCGGCCGACCTGCAGTTCGAGGTGGCGGCCCGGCTGCGCGACGAGATCAAGGAGCTCAAGCGCGAGCTGCGCGACATGAAGGAGGCAGGGGTCAGGTAGAGGCGCACCCAGCCCCCGCCGGAAAACGTCCGTACGGGCGGCACTCGACACACCGGACCGGCCGACCCGGGCGGCATTCGACACCGGACCGGCCGACCCGGGAGGTCTCCGGCCGGGCACCCGTGGGGAGCTGCTCGGCTGCAGCCGTAGGCGGCGTGGATCACGTCGTCGAGCGCGAAAGAGGCGGTGCGTGGAGGAGATTCGCCTACCCGGAGGCTGGATCAACGAGGTCGTCAGGGTCGGTGACACCGTGCGCCGGCCGTTGCGTTCCCGCAGCCGTTTCGTTCACGAGCTGCTGAAACTCCTGCGACAACGAGGCTGGCCCGCAGCTCCCCGGTTCCTCGGTGTGGACGAGCGCGACCGCGAGATACTGAGCCACATCCCCGGCCACGTCCCCTGGCAGGAGTGCCGGACACCCGGCGTGACCTCGCGCCGGGCCCTGGCCCGCGTCGCGGAGCTGGTCCGCGAGTTTCACGACCTGACGGCGGGCACGGCCCTCGCCGGTGCGGAGGAGGTCGTCTGCCACAACGACCTGTCCCCGAAGAACACGGTGTACCGGGGCCCGGACGACGGCCTGCTGCCGGTCGCGTTCATCGATTGGGATCTGGCCGCGCCGGGCTCCCGCATCCAGGATGTCGCCCACGTGTGCTGGCAGTACCTCGACCTGGGCCCCTCGGTGACGGACCTCGCCGATACCGGTCGTTCGCTGCGGTTGATCTGCGATGCCTACGGGCTGACCGGCCGTGACGGCCTCGTCGAGACGATCCTGTGGTGGCAGGACCGCTGCCGGCACGGGATCGAGGCGGGCGCGGCGGCGGGAGACCCCGCGATGCGCCGGCTGCTGCACGCGGGCGTGCCCGGGTCGTTGCGAGCCGCGTACGCCTGGGTCGCCCACCACCGCAGTGAGCTGGAGCGCCGTCTGTGATGCCGCTCCTCGCTGAGCCGGAGCGCCGTCTGTGACGCCGCTCCTCCGTGAGCCGGAGTGCCGACTGCGCCTACTCACCATCGCGTGTGGAGCACGACGACCGCGTGGGACGGCGCTCCGGACGCCGGGTTCGCCTGGGCGGGTTGAGAGAGCACCGTCTGCGCTGGCCGGCCGCCGGATGCGGGCTTGCGGCGGTTTCCCGATGCCAGGTGGCGGACCGGCGCAAGCCGTCACAGAGGTAGGTCGGGGGTGGCGGATAATCGCGTGAAGTGCCGCCAGCCGCCGCGTACGGTGCCCGTATGCGGAGATGTGACGAATGCTCCCATCGGGAGCCGGCCGGCGCTCCCGGTTGTCCTCGGTGCGCCCGGATGGTGGACGGCATCGTGGAGGACGGATGGCGGGCGTTCCTGGCGCGGGAGTTCGGCACGGTGCGGCCGGATGACGAGGTCGCCATCGCGGAGATGGTCGTCGACGAGCCCGACCGGCACGACTGGCGGGTCGTGGACGCCGCCTACGACCGGCTGGCCTGTGACGAGTGCGGGGAGCGGCTGAGCCGCGGGCCCGCGGGGTGCGGGCCCTGCGACCTGGCCAACGGCTTCCGGTACGCGGCCGTCGAGACGCCCCGGCCGGGAGTGCACCCGTACAACGAGCACGCGTTGCGGGTCAACGTGTCGGTGGTGCGGCGGCCGTCGGGCATCTCGCCGACCGAGGTGCTGCTGCGCGCGATGGCGCTGCCGGTGTTGCTGGAGGGCGTGACGCCGACCACGGCGCAGGCGCAGGCCACCCGCGCGATGGCGAACAAGGGGGCCGACATCGAGGCGATCGCCGCCAGGGTCTACGAGGAGTGGGGAGGCGGCTGATCAGATGACGCGGTCGAGGTCGAGGTCGAGGTCCACATCGAAGCCGATGTTCGTGACCAGTCGCTTGCGGTGGATGCCGGTGGGTACGTATGCGCGTACGGCCGGTTCCAGCTCGAACGTGTAGGCCACGGGGTGTCCGTCCTCCTGCTCCACTCGCCAGAAATGCCGAATGCCCGCGTCGGAGTATTTGATCGGTTTGGTGGTGCGGTCCAGATCCACCGACTCCTCAGATACGACCTCGACGACCAGATGGACGTCTTGTGGGTTGAACGTCGTCACCTGCGACTCCAGCGCTGAGCGCTTCACCAGCAGGATGTCGGGCTCGGGGCGCTGGCGCATGCCAAGAGTTATGGCCATCTCACGGGCGACGACAAGCTCATGAGGTGGCTTGAGGGACTGCTCGAGCAGCCGAAGCGTGAGCATGTGGAATGCGGTTTGCGGTGACATCATGACGAGTGACCCATCGATCAGCTCGACGTGCGGGGGCGCGTCGGGGGGGAGGTGGTCGAGCATGTCGGCGGTCCACCCACCCTCAGGGCCGGGGTAGAACCACTCCGGAAGGGCTGTGCTCATCGCTATGCCTCCTCGGCGATATCACGCCGTGGACCGATCATGTCACGTGCCGTAGTCGTCAGGGGCGGTCTCTGCGCTCTTCCATGGTCTTGCGGTAGAGCTCGTCGATCTCGTCCAGCGGGTCGGGCGTGCTCCGGCGGGCCTCCAGCTCCAGGTCGGTGCGGGCGTGCAGGTCGTCGATGCCCGAGCCGGCGTGGTGCACCTGGTGGCCGAGCAGGTCGGCGCGCAGGCGGGCGCACATCGCCGTCAGCTTCGCCTGGTGCTCCCGGAGCTTGCCCAGGGTGGCGTGGTCGACGTACGGCGACACGCGGCGCTGCTGGGCGTACATGCCGAGCTGCGCGTCGTGCACGTCGGCCTGGCGGGTCAGGTCGGCCAGCAGGTGGGGCAGGTCGCCCAGGCCCCAACCCTGCTGCTGCGCCTGCTCGACGGCCTGGCGGGTCAGCGACACCTCGCGCCGCAGGTCGAGCCGGAGCCGTTCGACCTCGGCCGCGTCGCCGGTGCCCATGGCGTTGACGTGGGTGGTCAGCCGGGTCGTCGCCTGCTTGGCCTTGGTCGCCGCCTTCCTGCCCACCTTGACCAGGAAGTAGACGCCCACCCCGGTCAGCAGCAGGAGGAACGCCAGAACCACCAGCACGATGAGAAGCAACTCGCTGATCGCGTCCACCTCCTGATCGGGTCACTGCCCTAGAGGATAGTGCGCCCGATGCGCCGGTGGACCTTGCTACGCCAATGCATGCGGCCACGGAACGGCGGGAGGCAGCCGGCGGGACGTAGGGCGTGTGGGCGTCTGGGCGGGGGCCGTGGAGCGCCCACACGCGGCCTACGCCGCCGGCGTCGGACATCGGCCGCGCCCGCCGATGGTATGGACGGGCTCGTCGTGAGCGCGTCAGCCCGGAGAGGGAGACTCCGTCAGCCCCCCGGATGAGCCGGTGCTTCCGGCGGGTTGTGGCCGGGATACCGGCGTGCGGACGATGTGCCGGTTATGTCCCCAAGGGTGTCAAGCCGTACCTGACCTGGGCGGACTGCACGCGTGGCAGCGGATCCGTCCGTGCCGTCGCGACCTGCTACAACGAGCGGCGGCAAGAAGAAGACCGCTCGCGGCCTGTGGGTGTACGTCGGGAGGAAGTCCGAGGCGCTGTGCCCCTGCGCCTACCCGCGCGCCGTCGACCGTACTGACCTTCCCGGCTGATCGCGGCGGTGCCGCCGACGGCCCCACCCGCCGAGCCCTTGGATGGGAGCGATCAGCGCTCGGCGGGGTGGCCCGAGGGCGGGGGCGCGGCGCGTTGCCTGCGGCGGGCGCGGATGCGGCGGGCCTTCCTGACCGCCCACCACCCGAACAACACCAGCGGAACCAGCGCCACGACCACCAGCAGCGGCGCGAACACCGCCACCAGGCTCATGCCCAGCGACCCGGCGTCCTCCACGGTGCTCGCCACCGGCGCGCCCACGCCGGCCGTGCCCGCGTTGATCGCCGGACGGGACACCGCCTTGAGTGCGTGTACGGCCAGCGCCAGGACGATGCCCAGCAGCCAGCCCGCCCACGGGTGCTCGGTCATCCACGTCGACCGGTCCAGCTCGGCGGCGGCGCTCGTGGCGCTGAACACCACGCCGCCGGACGCGGGGCGTACCACCGTCTGGATGGCGTCGTTGACCGAGTCGACGGCCGGCACCTTGTCGAGCACCATCTCGGCGGCCAGCAGCACGGCGATCACGGCGAGCACGCCCCAGTTGGACAGCCAGCCGTAGCCGTCGGGCAGCCTGACCGCGTCCGTGAGGTTGGCGAGCACGCCCACGACGAGCAGCGGGATGTAGGCGTTCAGTCCGGCGGCCGTCGACAACCCGAGCCCCGTCAGCGCAGCGAGCATGACTCCAGTCTGCCCGCCCGCCCCGGAGCGCGAGCGGGCCGCGGGAACGTCACCCGGACAGGCGGTGCAGGCGTTCCACGGCGTCGGCGAACTCGCTGACCATCTCGTAGACCACCTCACGGGCCGGCCTCACCTGGTCGAGCTGGCCCACGACCTGGCCGACGAAGTAGTTGGCCAGCTCCACGGCCCCCGGCTCGCCGCGTTCGGCGGCGGCGCCGATGCGGGCCATCGCCTCCTCGGCCATCAGCAGTTGCAGCGGCATGCCCAGCGGGCCGGGGCTCTCCTGCGCGGCGTCCCACTCCTCGGTCCAGGCCGACCTGAGCTGGCGGGCCGGCTTGCCGGTACGGGAACGCGACCTGACCGTGTCGAGCGAGGAGGCGGCGAGCATCTTGCGCTTCACCGCGGGCGCCGTCTCGGCCTCCTCGGTGGTCAGCCAGACCGACCCGCACCACACGCCCTCCGCGCCGAGCGCGAGCGCCGCCGCCATCTGCCGCCCGGACGCGATGCCGCCGGCGGCCAGCACCGGGACCGGAGCGACGGCGTCCACCACCTGCGGGACCAGCACCATCGTGGAGATGTCGCCGGTGTGGCCGCCCGCCTCGGTGCCCTGGGCCACGATGAGGTCGGCGCCCGCCGCGACCTGCCTGCGCGCGTGCTCGACGGTGCCGACCAGCGCCGCGACCGGGACGCCCGCCTCGCGTGCCTGGGCCACCATCTCGGCCGGTGGCGGACCCAGCGCGCTGGCGATCAGCCCGATGGGGTGCTTCAGCGCCACGTCGATCAGGCCGGTCGCGCCCGCCGCGGTGACCCGCCGCCCCACCTCGTCCGCCGACCCGGCGGCCGGGGAGGCGGCGGAGCGCGCGGCAGGGCCCGCCACGGGGCCGAGTGACACACCCGAGGGCGGGGCGGTCAGGCCGTACTTGGAGAACAGGTGCGCGACGAAGTCGCGGTGCCGTTCGGGGATGGCGTCGGCCAGGCGGGCGTCCACGTCCAGCGCCGAAGCGTCGATCTTGCTGGGTACGAGCACGTCGACGCCGTACGGCCGGCCGCCCACCCGCTCGTCGATCCAGGTGAGCTCGGTGTCGAGCTGCTCGGGCGAGTACGCGATGGCGCCGAGCACCCCGAAGCCGCCCGCGTTCGTCACCGCGGCCACCACATCACGGCAGTGGCTGAAGGCGAACAGCGGGAACTCGATGCCCAGGCGCTCGCAGATAGCGGTCCGCATGACCTGACGCTAACGGTCCGAATATCGTTCGGTCCAGCCTCGCGGACCCATCAGTCGGCGATCAGGGCGCGGGGATCAGGGTGCGGCGGTCAGGACCTGGTGATGAGGACGCGGTGGTCAGGGCGTGGCGGCCGGGCGCGGTGGTCGGGCGCGGGTCAGGACGCGGTGGCCCGCCGGTCCGATGTCAGCGGGTGGCCGGTCGGCGCGTTCCAGCCCAGCGCCGGGTCGTAGCTGCGCACCACCTTGGCCGGCACACCCGCCACCACGCTGTGGTCGGGGAACTCCCCGCGCACCACCGCGCCGCCCGCCACCACGCACTGCCGCCCGAGCCGCGTGCCCGGCAGGACGATGGCGCCCGCGCCCAGCCACGAGCCGGCGCCGATCGAGACGGGGGCGTTGCGCGGCCACTGCCTGCCGATCGGCACGTCTGGGTCGTCGTAGACGTGGTTCTGGTCGGTGATGTAGACGTACGGCCCGGTGAAGACGTCGTCGCCGATCTCGATCGACTGGTGGGCCACGATGTGCGAGCCGCGGCCGATGGAGCAGCCGCCGCCGATGCGCAGGATCGCGTCGGGTCCGAGGTCGGGGCCGGGCATCATGCCGCAGGAGATCGACACCCGCTCGCCGATGAGCGTGTGGTCGCCGATCTCGATCCACCGCTCGCCGAAGATCGCCCCCGGCGGGAAGGCGATCTTGACCCCGTCGCCGATCCGGCGGAACCGGTGCCCCGCGGGACTGCCCGCAGTGATGGCGCCGGCTTCGCGGATCGCCGCGTAGGCTCGGTGAATCAGCGTGCCCATGACCCGCCGTACGACTGACATAGCGCCCAAAGTTACCGCTAGGTCATACCGTTCCGGCATGTCGGGGACGTTGTTTGATATCCTGAGAGCCCGTGGACACTTCGACCACGCCTCGAGCCACGGGAGCCCCTTTGCGCAGCGCATCGCAAACCAAGCATCTGTTCGTCACCGGCGGTGTCGCCTCCAGTCTCGGCAAGGGGCTCACGGCGTCCAGCCTCGGCCGCCTCCTCAAGGGACGCGGCCTGCGGGTCACCATGCAGAAGCTCGACCCCTACCTCAACGTCGACCCCGGCACGATGAACCCGTTCCAGCACGGTGAGGTGTTCGTCACCGACGACGGCAGTGAGACCGACCTCGACGTCGGCCACTACGAGCGCTTCCTCGACACCGACCTGCACGGTTCGGCCAACGTGACCACCGGCCAGGTCTACTCCAACGTCATCGCCAAGGAACGGCGGGGCGAGTACCTGGGCGACACCGTCCAGGTCATCCCGCACATCACCAACGAGATCAAGGACCGCATCCGGGGCATGGCCGGCCCCGACGTCGACGTGGTCATCACCGAGGTGGGCGGCACGGTCGGCGACATCGAGTCGCTGCCGTTCCTGGAGGCCGTCCGCCAGATCAGGCACGAGGTCGGCCGCGACAACGTCTTCTTCCTGCACGTGTCGCTGCTGCCGTACATCGGCCCGTCCGGCGAGCTCAAGACCAAGCCCACCCAGCACAGCGTCGCCGCGCTGCGCAGCATCGGCATCCAGCCCGACGCGATCGTGCTGCGCTCCGACCGGCCGGTGCAGGCCGCGATCAAGCGCAAGATCAGCCTGATGTGCGACGTGGACGAGGACGCCGTCGTCTCCGCCGTCGACGCCGCCTCCATCTACGACATCCCCAAGGTGCTCCACGCCGAGGGGCTCGACGCGTACGTGGTGCGCCGGCTCGGCCTGCCGTTCCGCGATGTCGACTGGAAGGAGTGGGACCAGCTCCTGCAGCGTGTGCACCGCCCCGCCAAGGAGGTCACCATCGCCCTGGTCGGCAAGTACATCGACCTGCCCGACGCCTACCTGTCGGTCACCGAGGCGCTGCGCGCGGGCGGGTTCGCCAACGACGCGCGGGTCAACATCCGCTGGGTCAAGAGCGACGACTGCGAGACCCCCGAGGGCGCCGAGCGCGAGCTCGACGGCGTCGACGGTGTGCTGATCCCCGGCGGGTTCGGCGTGCGCGGCATCGAGGGCAAGATCGGCGCCATTCGCCACGCCCGCGAGAACAAGATCCCGCTGCTCGGCATCTGCCTCGGCATGCAGGGCATGGTCATCGAGGCCGCCCGCCACCTGGCCGGGATCGCCGAGGCCAACTCCGCCGAGTTCGACCCCGACACCAAGCACGCCGTCATCTCCACCATGGCCGACCAGGAGGACGTCGTCGCCGGCGAGCGCGACATGGGCGGCACGATGCGGCTCGGCAGCTACACCGCCAAGCTCGGCGAGGGCACGCTGGCCAGGCAGCTCTACGGCGGCAAGGCCAAGGCCGACGAGCGCCACCGCCACCGCTACGAGGTCAACAACGCCTACCGCGAGCGGCTGGAGAAGGTCGGCCTCGTCTTCTCCGGGCTGTCGCCCGACGGCCGCCTGGTCGAGTACACCGAGCTGCCCGCCGACGTGCACCCGTTCTTCATCGGCACGCAGGCCCACCCCGAGTTCCGGTCGCGGCCGACCCGCGCCAACCCGATGTTCAGGGGCCTCGTCGGCGCGGCCCTCGCCTACGCCGACGGCCGGGTGGCCGCCAAGCAGTCCGCCGTCGCCAAGCAGTCCACCGCGGCCCAGCAGTCCGCCGTCGCCAAGGCGGCCAAGTGAGGATCGAGGACGTCCCCGAGTCGTGGGAGGTCGTCGCGTCGCAGCAGCGGTTCAAGGGCCACGTGATCGAGGTGGTCACCGACACCGTGCGGATGCCCGGCGACGAGGTGGCCGACCGCGACTACGCCGTCCACCCGGGATCGGTCGCGGTGGTCGCGCTCGACGACCGCGACCGCGTCCTGCTGATCCGCCAGTACCGTCACCCTGCCCGCCGGCTGCTGTGGGAACTGCCCGCCGGCCTGCGTGACGTGGAGGGGGAGTCGCTGGTCGAGGGTGCGGCGCGGGAGCTCGCCGAGGAGGCGGGTCACCGCGCCGCCACCTGGCACACGCTCATCGACCTGATCACCTCGCCCGGCATGACGAACGAGCGGATCCGCGTCTTCCTCGCCCGCGACCTGGAGCCGATCCCCGAGGCCGAGCGCGACTTCGTCCACCGGCACGAGGAGATCGGCATGCCGGTCGAATGGGTGCCGCTGGCCGACGCCGTGCGACGGGCCCTCGCGGGAATGATCCACAATTCCCCGGCCGTGGCCGGTATCCTCGCCGCGTACGCGGCCTCGGCCGAGGGCTACGCCACGCTGCGCCCCGCCGACGCCCCAGAGGCGTGACGGAAGGACCCACTCGTGGAGCCGGTGCTGTCCAGCTACCTCGCCCATCTGGCGGTGGAGCGGGGGCTGGCCGCCAACACGCTGGCCTCCTACCGTCGTGACCTGCGCCGCTACCTCGACCACCTGCGCTCGCGTGGCCGCGCCACGCTGGGCGAGGTGGGCGAGGCCGACGTGCGCGACTTCCTGGCGGCGCTGCGCGAGGGCGACGGCGAGCACCCCGCCCTCGTGGCCAGCTCGGCCGCGCGGGCGGTCTCGGCCGTGCGCGGGCTGCACCGCTTCGCGCTGCGCGAGGGCGTCACCGCCCACGACCCCGCCCACGAGGTGCGGCCGCCGCGCCAGCTCCGCAGGCTGCCCAAGGCGATCGCCGTCGACGAGGTCGAACGGCTCATCGCCGCCTCCGGTCCCGAGGGCGCCCCGCTGACCCTGCGCAACCGCGCGCTGCTGGAGGTCCTGTACGGCACCGGCGCCCGCATCTCCGAGGCCGTCGGCTTGGCCGTGGACGACCTGGAGGACGACCAGGTGCGCCTGCGCGGCAAGGGCGGGCGGACCCGCGTCGTGCCGCTCGGCCGCTACGCCCGCGCCGCGCTCGACGCCTACCTGGTCAGGGCCAGGCCCGGCCTGCTGGCCCACGGCCGCGGCACGCCGGCGGTGTTCCTGAACGCGCGGGGCGGCCGGCTGACGCGGCAGGGCGCCTGGGAGGTGCTCCAGGCCGCCGCCGAACGAGCCGGACTCGACGGGATATCCCCGCACGTTCTCCGCCATTCCTTCGCGACCCACCTCCTCGACGGAGGCGCCGACGTCAGGGTGGTCCAGGAGTTGCTCGGCCACGCCTCGGTGACGACGACCCAGGTCTACACCCTGGTGACGGTCGACAGGCTCCGCGAGGTGTACGCCGCCGCGCATCCCCGCGCCCGTCAGTGATCTATAGTCGTTTGCGACGTGCGGCGCCCCCGGCGTGCCGCCTTGCCGCGTTAAGTGGTGACGCCATAGTGTCCGTCCGGACGGTCCGGTTCGGGATCGTCAGGGAGGTTCGAGCTGGTGACTGTGACGACCAACGGTTCGACCCCGGGGACCCCCGACAACCCCTGGGGTGACACCAAGACCGACGCGCCCTCCACCGGCGTGAATCTGGGGCCCACCCGGCGCCCCCGCCCGGTGTTCCCCGACCCGGTGCCCCCTCGGGAGCACGGGCCGGCGCGGGTGGTCGCGATGGTCAACCAGAAGGGCGGGGTGGGCAAGACCACCACCACCATCAACCTCGGCGCCGCCCTCGTCGAGTGCGGCCTGAAGGTGCTGCTCGTCGACTTCGACCCGCAGGGCGCGCTGTCCGTGGGCCTCGGCATCAACCCGCTGCAGCTCGACCTCACGGTCTACAACCTGCTGATGGACCGGGGCGTCACCGCCGAGGACGTGCTGCTGGAGACCGGTGTCGAGGGCCTCGACCTGCTGCCCAGCAACATCGACCTGTCCGCCGCCGAGGTGCAGCTCGTCACCGAGGTGGCCCGCGAGCAGGTGCTCGGCCGCGTGCTCAAGCCGCTGCTGCCGCACTACGACGTCTGCCTCATCGACTGCCAGCCGTCCCTCGGCCTGCTCACGATCAACGCCCTCACCTGCGCCCACGGCGTGATGGTGCCGCTGGAGTGCGAGTTCTTCGCGCTGCGCGGCGTCGCCCTGCTCATGGACACCATCTCCAAGGTGCAGGAGCGGCTCAACGACCAGCTCGAGATCGAGGGCCTGCTCGCCACCATGTACGACGCGCGCACCCTGCACGGCCGCGAGGTGCTGGCCCGCGTCGTCGAGGCGTTCGGCGACAAGGTCTTCCACACTGTGATCAACCGCACGGTCCGCTTCCCCGACGCCACGGTGGCCGGTGAGCCGATCACGACGTTCGACCCGTCCTCGCTCGGCGCCAACGCCTACCGCGAGCTGGCGCGCGAAGTGCTCTCCCGCTGGCCCGCGCCTGCCACAATGGCCAGGTGACGGCGGAGGCACAGCAGCAGACCACGGGTTTCCAAGTCCACCTCGACGTCTTCGAGGGCCCGTTCGACCTGCTCCTGGGGCTGATTGCCAAGCACAAGCTGGACATCACCGAGGTGTCCCTGTCGAAGGTCACCGACGAGTTCATCTCCTACATCCGCTCGCGCGGGCCCGAGTGGGACCTCGACCAGACCAGCCACTTCCTGCTGGTCGCGGCCACGTTGCTGGACCTCAAGGCGGCCCGGCTGCTGCCGTCCGGCGAGGTCGAGGACGAGGAGGACCTCGCCCTGCTCGAAGCCCGTGACCTGCTGTTCGCCCGGCTGTTGCAGTACAAGGCGTACAAGGAGGTCGCGAAGGTCTTCGCGGGCCGGATGGCCGACGAGGCGCTGCGCTTCCCGCGCGCCGTGCCGATGGAGCCGCAGTTCGCCGACCTGCTGCCCGAGCTGATCCTCGGCATCGGGCCGGAGCAGCTCGCGCGGATCGCCGCCCGCGCCTTCACCCCCAAGGCGCCGCCCACGGTCAGCGTCGGCCACATCTACCAACCGCTGGCCAGCGTCCGCGAGCAAGCCGCTATCCTTGTCCAGCGCTTGCGGCGCATGCGCAGGGCCACCTTCCGGGCCCTGGTGGCCGACTGCGAGGGCACCTTCGAGGTCATCGCCCGGTTCCTGGCCGCCCTGGAGCTCTTCCGGGAGTCGGCGGTCACGTTCGAGCAGGTCGAACCCCTGGGCGACCTGTACGTCACCTGGACGGGGAGCGACGACGGGGACGTCGCGGTGGGCGACGACTACGAGGAGAGCGCGGAGAAGACCACTGATGACTGACCGTCCCGACGACGTCCCGCCCCCGCCCCGCGCGCCCTCCGACGCGGCGCTGCCCGCCTGGATGACCCTTCCGGGCTCCCTGGTGGTCCCGCCGCAGCCCCGCGAGGAGACGCCCTCCCCGGGTCGCGAGGAGACGCCCTTCCCGGGTGTGGCCGACGAGACCCCTGCCACGCCGGTGGACGCGCCCCCCGCTGCTGAGCCGCCGTCCGCGGCAGGCACGCCGAGTCACGCCCAGCCCGACGCCGGTGACCGTCATCAGGTCGAGCCTGATGAGGGTGAGCCCGACGACGGTGTGGGGGCGGAGCGGCCGGACGACGGGCCGGGCCTCGGCGCGGCGCTGGAGGCGATCCTCATGGTCGTGGACGTTCCGGTGGCCGAGGTGACGCTGGCGCAGGTGCTGGAGCGGCCCACCCACGAGGTGGCCGCCGCGCTCCGGGCGCTGGCCGCGGAATACACGGCGGCCGGAAGGGGTTTCGATCTGAGAGAGGTCGCGGGCGGCTGGCGCTACTACACGCGTGCCGACTGCGCTCCGCTGGTCGAACGGTTCGTCCGTGACGGCCAGCAGACGCGGCTGACCCAAGCCGCGCTCGAAACCCTCGCGGTGGTGGCCTACCGTCAGCCGGTGAGCCGCGCCCGCGTCGCCGCGGTCCGCGGCGTCAACAGCGACGGCGTCATGCGGACGCTCGTCGCGAGGGGGCTGGTCGAAGAGGCCGGCACCGACCCGGAGAGCCAGGCAGTGCTCTACCGGACAAGCTCATACTTCCTGGAACGTCTGGGACTGAAGGACATCGGCGAGCTCCCCGAGCTCGCGCCCTTCCTCCCCGACGACGTGGAGAATCTCGAGGAGACGACAAAGTGATCAACAGGCGCAGCACCCCGTCCGGTGATGGACGCGGTCGTGGACGCACCGGCGGCTCCAGCGGCCGTGGCGGGCGTCCCGCCTACCGCTCGGACGACACCCGCGGCGGTTCCCGCCGCGACGACGACCGCGGCCACGGCCGCGACTCCAGGGGCGAGTACGGCAGGAGCGACTCCGGTAGGGAGAACGGTTCCGCCCGCGACTCGTTCCGCGCCGACCGGAGCGGATCCCGCGCCCGGTTCGGCAAGCCCGACTCGCGCGACGATCGCCCGGGTTTCCGGTCCGAGCGTCGTGATGAGCGCCCGGGTTTCCGTTCCGAGGGTCGTGGTGACCGCTCGGGTTTCCGTTCCGACGGGGACCGTGGTGGGTTCCGGTCTGAGCGTCGCGACGACCGCCCGGGTTTCCGTTCCGAGGGTCGTGGTGACCGCTCGGGTTTCCGTTCCGACGGGGACCGTGGTGGGTTCCGGTCCGGCGGGCGTGAGGGCTTCCGGTCCGAGCGGCGCGATGGTGGCTCCCGCTACGAGCGCCGCGACGACCGCGGCTACCAGGACCGCGACGGCGGCGACCGGCGCGCGGAGCGGCCCACGTTCCGGGCCGAGCGTCCCGCCTTCCGCGCCGACCGCAGCGGCCGCCGCGAGGACACCGCGGGTCCCGCCCGCGCCCGCTACGGCAGGACCGACGCCGGCGGCCGCGAGGACGACCGTCGCTCCCCGGCCCGCAGGGACGAGGGTGGCTTCCGTTCGGACGAGCGTGGTCCTCGCCGTGACGAGGGCGGGTTCCGCTCCGATGAGCGTGGTCCCCGCCGTGACGAGCGTGGTCCTCGCCGTGACGAGGGTGGCTTCCGCTCCGACGAGCGTGGCTCGCGCCGTGACGCGGGCGGGTTCCGCGCCGACTCACGCGGTTCCCGCCGTGACGACGGGCGCCCGAGCCGTGACGAGGGCGGCCGTGCTCCCCGCACCGGTGGCCGTACCCCCGGCACCGGCCGTACCCCCAGGCGCGACGACGTGCAGACGATCGGCGGCCGGCCCACGTACGGCGGTGGCCCGCGGCGCGACGGCTACGGCGGCGACCGCGGACGCGGGGAGGCCGCGCCGCGCGACCGGTTCAAGACCGCCCGCCAGCCGATGCGCGACCGCGACCTCTACCCCGAGGGCTACACCGACGAGCGCGACACCACCGAGGTGCCCGACGGCGTGCGTCTGCAGAAGGTGCTCGCCCAGGCGGGCGTGGCCAGCCGCCGCGCCTGCGAGGAGATGATCGGCGACGGCCGCGTCACCGTGAACGGGCAGGTGGTGCGCAGGTTCGGCGCGAAGGTGGACCCGGCCAAGCAGATCATCCACGTCGACGGCAAGCGCATCCCCACGGCCCCCGACCTGGTCTACTACGCGCTGAACAAGCCCATCGGCGTCGTGTCCACCATGGACGACCCGCAGGGCCGCCCCTGCCTGGCCGACTACGTCCAGGAGCTGGCGCCCAGGCTGTTCCACGTGGGCAGGCTCGACACCGAGACCGAGGGCCTGCTGCTGCTCACCAACGACGGCGAGCTGGCCAACCGGCTGACCCACCCCAGCTACGGGGTGCAGAAGAAGTACTGGGCCAAGGTGCCCGGCCCGATCCCGCGTGACCTCGGCCGCAGGCTCAGGCAGGGCATCGAGCTGGAGGACGGCCTGGCGAGGGCCGACTCCTTCCAGATCGTCCAGGAGCACGGCCAGCAGGCGCTCGTGGAGGTCGTGCTGCACGAGGGCCGCAAGCACGTCGTCCGGCGGATGCTCGAAGAGGCCGGCCACCGGGTCATCGACCTGGCGCGGATCGAGTTCGGGCCGGTCAAGCTGGGCCGGACCAAGCCGGGCACGGTCCGGGCGCTGAGCCTGAAGGAGGTCGGCGAACTCTACGCCGCCGTCAAGCTGTAATCTGGCCAGAACGCAGGAGCCCGTGCGGAGGTCCGCACGGGCTCCCGGGCTTATAGAGGGGACGAAAGCACATGGTGCGGGCGATCCGCGGGGCGATCCAGGTGGACGCCGACGACCGCGACGCGATCATCGAGGCGACGACCGAGCTCGTCTCCACACTGATGGAGCGCAACCAGCTGACCACCGACGACGTGATCAGCGTGCTGTTCACCGCCACACCCGACCTGACGGCCGAGTTCCCGGCGCTGGCCGCGCGCAAGCTGGGCTTCCACGAGGTGCCGCTGATCTGCTGCTCGGAGATCGACGTGCCGGGCGCGCTGCCCCGGGTGGTGCGGCTGATGGCGCACGTGGAGACCGACCGGCCACGTGCGGACATCCAGCACGTCTACCTGCGCGGCGCCGTGGCCCTGCGCCAGGACATCGCCCAGTGAATCGCCCAGTGAGCCGCGCGTAACGGCGCGGGTCCACGACAACCTCCGCATCCATAGGACTCCGACATGGCCTCCGAACTCCGCACCGTGCTGGTCGTCGGCACCGGTCTCATCGGCACCTCCCTGGCGCTCGCGCTGCGCCGCCAAGGGGTGCGCGTGCTGCTCACCGACCGCGACCAGGGTGCCGTACGGCTGGCGCGGGAGCTCGGCGCGGGCGAGGAGTGGCGGCCCGCACGGCAGGGCACGGCGGAGTCCGGCACGGTGCAGCGGGAGGAGGTGCCCGGCGAGCGGGCCGACCTGGCGGTGATCGCGGTGCCGCCCGGGCACGTCGCCACCGAACTGCTCGACCTGCAGCGGCAGGACGCCGCAGCCTGCTACACCGACGTGGCCAGCGTGAAGGCTGAGCCCATCGAGCAGGCAGCGCGGCTCGGCTGCGACCTGACCACCTACGTCGCCTCCCATCCGCTGGCCGGACGCGAGCGCTCCGGGCCCGGGGCGGCGCGGGCCGAGCTGTTCCTGGGCCGGCCGTGGGCATTGTGCCCCACCAAGGAGAGCTCGCCCGAGGCCAGGGCCACTGTCCTGCGGCTCGTCGAGCTGTGCGGGGCCAACCCCGTCGAGGTGGACGCCGCCGAGCATGACCGGGCCGTGGCCGTCGTCTCCCACGCCCCGCACGTGGCGGCCTCCGCCGTGGCCGCCCGGCTGGCCGACGCGCCCGACGTCGCCCTCGGCCTGGCCGGTCAGGGCGTCAGGGACGTCACCAGGATCGCCGGCAGCGACCCCGGCCTGTGGCTGGGCATCCTGTCCGGCAACGCCGCCCCGGTCGCCGAGGTGCTGGAGGCGGTCTCGCGCGACCTGGCCGAGGCGGCGTCCGCGCTGCGGGCCATGGCCGGGGGCGACGGCACCGCGCGTCAGGACATCACCCAGCTGCTCAAACGCGGCGTCGCCGGTCACGGCCGCATCCCGGGCAAGCACGGCGGCCCGGCGCCCGCCTACGTGGTCGTCCAGGTGATCATCGGTGACCGTCCCGGCCAGCTCGCCAAGCTGTTCCAGGTGTGCGACGAGGTCGGGGTCAACGTCGAGGACGTGCGGCTGGAGCACGCACCCGGCCTGCCGCTGGGCGTCGCCGAGGTGGCCGTGCAGCCCGAGGCCGCGCCGGTCCTGACGCGGGCGCTCCACGAACGGGGCTGGCAGGTCCCCTGACCGCCCGTACACACACGGAGGCGCCCGGCCTCAGGGGCGGTCGTGGCGGCAGGCGGCCTGGGACGCCTCCAGGCTCGTCAGGCGCTCCTCCACGCGCGCGGGCACCCGGCGGCAGCGCGCCGGCGCCGTCACGAGCTGGTAAGGAATCGCGGGGGCGAATGCTCCTACGCTGGGCGCATGATCACACTGCGAGGGACGGCTGCCTTGGCCTTGGTGGCCTTGCTGACGGGTGCGTGCGGCAGCGCCGGGCGGGACGACGCGGCCAACCCCGTGCGCGGCACCGCGCCGCTGTCGGCCACGGTGACGTCCCCAGCGGCAGCTGCGCCGGCGACGCCGGCGGTGCCGGCCGCGCTGGCCTTCTCCGCCAAGACACTGAACGGTGAGCCGTTCCAGGGCGCGAGCCTGGCCGGTAAGCCGGTGGTCTTCTGGTTCTGGGCGCCGTGGTGTCCCAAGTGCCGTTCCGAGGCGCCCGCCGTCAAGGCCGCGGTCGCCGCGTTCGGCGAGGTCGCGTTCGTCGGAGTGGCGGGCATGGACACCGAGGCGGCGATGAAGGAGTTCGTCCAGCGGACCGGCACCGGGGACATCGTGCAGCTCGCGGACGCCAACGGGGTGGTGTGGACCAAGCTGGGCGTCAGCCAGCAGTCGACGTTCGTGTTCATGAAACCGGACGGCTCCACCACGAAGGCGTCCGGCCCGCTCGACAAGGACGCGCTGGACGGCCATGTCCGGCAACTCCTCGGCCGGTAGCGCCACCGTGCCGCCGTCACCGTCGACAACCTGGACGGGTGCGCGTGCAAGCTGCTGACCTGCCGCTCGCCCTGGCCCTGGCCGCGGGCACGGTGGCCGCGTTCAACCCGTGCGGCTTCGCGATGCTGCCCGCCTACCTCACCCTCCTGATCGCCGACGGCGAGCCGGCCCGCCGTGGGCCGCTCGGCCGGGCGCTGCTGCTGTCGGCCGCCATGACCGCGGGCTTCGTCACGGTCTTCGGCCTGTTCGGGGTGGCCGTCACCGTGCTGGCCGTGTCGGTCGGCCGCTACCTGCCGTGGGTGACGCTCGTCATCGGCGGGCTGCTGGCGGGACTCGGCGTGTGGTTGCTGACCGGCCGCGAGTTGCTGCTTCGACTTCCTGGGCTGGCCACCGGCCGTCCCGCCGCCTCACCGCTGTCGCTGTACGGCTACGGCCTGTCGTACGCGGTGGCTTCACTGTCGTGCACGGTGGGTCCCTTCCTGGCTGTCACCTCGGCCTCGTTGTCCGGCGCCGGCCTGCTCGGCGGGGTGGCGGCCTTCGTGGCCTACGCGCTCGGCATGGGGCTGGTCGTCGCGGTCCTGTCCCTGGCGGTGGCGCTCGCTCGGGCCGCCGCTGTCGCCAGGTTGCGGCGGCTGCTGCCGTACGTGTCCAGGGCCAGCGGCGGACTGCTCGTCCTGGCCGGGCTGTATGTCATGTACTACGGCTGGTACGAGCTGCGCGTCTTCTCCGGCGGGTCCGCCGATGACCCGATCGTGGGCACCGCGACAGCCTTGCAGGGCGCCCTCGCGGGATGGCTGGAGTCTGCCGGCGCGGGCTGGATCGCTCTCGTGCTCGCCCTGCTCGCCGTCGGCGCGCTCGTGCTGCGCGCGGTGCGGCGGCGGCACGCTCGCTGAATCCCGGGGGAGCGGGGCCGAGCGGTTCGGCCCGCCTGCTTCCGCCGTGTCACATCCGTCGACGCCACTCCGGCGGCGGAGAGGACCGCCGCGAGGCGGTAGCCTCTTCAGGTTGGGTGTGGAACGTGCAGAGGGAGAGGCTGTGACCGGTCTGGTCGTCGCGATGGACGGCCCCTCGGGGTCGGGCAAGTCGAGCGCGTCGCGTGGGGTGGCCAAGGCTCTCGGGCTGCGCTACCTGGACACCGGGGCGATGTACCGCGCGATGACCTGGTGGATGCTGGAGCACGGCGTCGACCTGGCCGACGCCGGCGCGGTCGCGGCCCGCGCGGCCGAGCCCGAGATCTCCTCCGGCACCGACCCCGACAGCCCTGCCATCCACGTCGACGGCGTCGACGTGGCCGGGCCCATCAGGGGTGACGCGGTCACCGGGGCCGTCTCGGTGGTCGCGGCGGTGCCCGAGGTGCGGGCCCGCCTGGTGGCGATGCAGCGGCAGATCATCGGCGACGGCGGCATCGTCGTCGAGGGCCGTGACATCGGCACGGTGGTCGCACCCGAGGCGGAGCTCAAGATCTACCTGACGGCCAGCGCCGAGGCCCGCGCCGCCAGGCGCAACGCCGAGCTGGCCGGCAGCACGATGGAGGCGCAGCAGGCCGCGCTGGCCAGGCGCGACCGGCTCGACTCGACACGCAGGACGGATCCACTCTCGATGGCGGATGGCGCCGTCGAGCTCGACACCACCGCGCTGAACCTCGACGAGGTCATCGCGGAGGTCTTGAGACTGGTCAAGGAGCGCACCTGACCAAGGTGCGGGACTCATTAAGGATGAAAAATCGTGACAACGGGGGACTGGGTCGAGGCTGAGCTCGACGACCTCGAAGTGTCCGGCGACCACGGCGACGACAGCGGCCCGCTGCCCGTCGTGGCCATCGTCGGGCGGCCCAACGTGGGCAAGTCCACGCTGGTCAACCGCATCATCGGCCGCCGGGAGGCGGTCGTCGAAGACGTTCCCGGCGTGACGCGCGACCGGGTCACCTACGAGGCCAACTGGCGCGGGCGGCGGTTCACCGTCGTCGACACCGGAGGCTGGGACCCCGACGCCACCGGCATGGGGCTGCGCATCGCCGAGCAGGCGCAGGTCGCCGTCGAGCTGGCCGACGTGATCGTGTTCGTGGTCGACGCCACGGTGGGCGCCACGGACGCCGACGAGGTCGTCGGCTCGGTGCTGCGCCAGTCCGGCAAGCCGGTCATCCTGGCCGCCAACAAGGTCGACAACCAGCAGCTCGAGCTGGAGGCCGCCGCGCTGTGGTCGCTCGGCCTGGGCGAGCCGCACTCGGTGTCCGCCCTGCACGGCCGCTCCAGCGGCGACCTGCTCGACGAGATGCTCGACGCGCTGCCCGAGACACCGCAGCAGACGTTCGGCACCGAGCGCGGTCCGGCCCGGGTGGCCCTGCTGGGCAAGCCCAACGTCGGCAAGTCCTCGCTGCTCAACAAGCTGGCAGGCGAGGAGCGCGTGCTGGTCGACCCGATGGCCGGCACCACCCGCGACCCGGTGGACGAGCTGATCGAGCTGGGCGGGCGCACCTGGCGCTTCGTCGACACGGCCGGCATCCGGCGGCGCGACCGCGAGCTGCAGGGCGCCGACTTCTACGCGGCGATGCGCACCCGCGCGGCGCTGGAGCGGTCGGAGGTGGCGATCGTGCTGATCGACGCCAGCGAGCCGCTCACCGAGCAGGACCTGCGCATCATCGGCCTGGTCACCGAGTCGGGCCGGGCCATGGTGGTGGCGTTCAACAAGTGGGACCTGGTCGACGAGGACCGCCGCTACTACCTGGAGAAGGAGATCGACAGGCAGCTCGTCCGCACCCCGTGGGCGCTGCGGGTCAACATCTCCGCCATGACCGGCCGCCACATGGACCGGCTCGTCCCGGCCCTGGAGAAGGCGCTCGACTCGTGGTCGACGCGGGTGCCGACGTCGCGCCTGAACGCGTTCCTGACGGAGTTGGTGCAGCAGACGCCGCCGCCGGTGCGGGGCGGCAAGCAGCCGAAGATCCTCTTCGCCACGCAGGCGTCGGTCGAGCCGCCGAAGTTCGTGCTGTTCACCTCCGGCTGGCTGGAGGAGACCTACCGGCGGTTCATCGAGCGGCGCATCCGCGAGGAGTTCGGCTTCGCCGGCTCGCCCATCGAGGTCACCATGAAGATCCGCGAGAAGCGCAAGGGCGGCGGCCAGGCCAAGAAGTGACACCCGAAGGTCAGCGCCCGGCCGGTGGCACCGGCCGGGCGGCGGCCGTCCGGCGGCGGAGTGGCACGGCCGTCACCACGACGGCCGCGACCGGCTGACAACGGAGGTTCGGAGGCGTCGCGGTCGTGGACCACGCCTTCCTGCAACGCCGCAGGTGCGAGCCGCGCGGACACCGCGGGTCAACCCGGTTGCCTCTCCCGGGACCCGGCGGCTACGATCCTCCACCAAACGCAGACGGAGACGAGTACCCAGGAAACCCGCGCGGGTCCAGAGAGCCGCCGGCAGCTGCGAAGGCGGCCCCGCGCCTCCTGGCGAAGACACTCCCGAGTGCGGGGAGGAAATGCCCCGCCGGCCTGACCCCCGTCATCGGGTCCTGGAGGCCGCCACGTTCGGGCGGCGAAAGTGCGGTGGCACCGGGAGTTCCCTTCTCCCCCGCACTCCCAAGGGATCACGCACGTCTCACCAGGAGCTGTGATGATCTCTCGTGTCATGTCGGCGGAGCTCGCGGAGCACGCCGGCCGGAGAGTGACGATCGCCGGTTGGGTCCATCGCCGCCGGCGGCTGAAATCCGTGTCCTTCCTCGTCGTCCGCGACCGCGCCGGGCTGGTCCAGGCGGTCACGTCCGCGCCGCTGCCCGCCGAGGAGAGCGTCGTCCGGGTGACCGGCCTCGTGCGGGCGAGCCCGCAGGCGCCCGGCGGCGCCGAGCTGACCGAGCCGGAGATCGAGGTGCTGGCGGAGCCGGTCGAGGCGCCGCCGTTCGACCTCTACCGGCCCGTCGTGCCCGCCGCGCTGCCGACGATCCTCGACCACGCCCCCGTCGCGCTGCGGCACCCGCTGCTCAGGGCGCCGCTGGAGATCTCGGCGGCGAGCGTCGCCGGGTTCCGCGAGACGCTCGACCGGCTCGGCTGCACCGAGATCCACACGCCGAAGATCGTCGAGTCGGCCACCGAGTCCGGCGCGAACGTCTTCGCGCTCGACTACTTCGGCCGCCCCGCCTACCTCGCCCAGTCGCCGCAGTTCTTCAAGCAGGCGATGGTCGGCGTGTTCGAGCGGGTCTACGAGGTGGGGCCGGTGTTCCGGGCCGAGCCGCACGACACCGCGCGCCACCTGGCCCAGTACACCAGCCTCGACGCCGAACTGGGCTTCGTGCGCGACCACCGCGACGTGATGGCCGTCCTGCGCGAGGCCGTGGCGGGCATGCTGGAGTCGGTACGGCACCGTGCCCCGGCCGCCGTCGAAACCCTCGGCCTCAGGCTGCCCGAGGTGCCGGCCGAGATCCCGGCCGTCCACTTCACCGAGGCTCAGCGGATGACCGGCGAGGACGAGCCCGACCTGTCACCGGCGCAGGAGCGGTGGCTGTCGGACTGGGCGCTGCGGGAGCACGGCTCGGAGTTCCTGTTCGTGACCGGCTACCCGATGTCCAAGCGGCCGTTCTACACCCATCCCGACCCCGGCAGGCCCGGCTACTCCAACGGCTTCGACCTGCTGTTCCGCGGGCTGGAGCTGGTGACCGGCGGGCAGCGGCTGCACCACCACCGTGACTACGTGGCGGCGCTGGCCGCCCGGGGCGAGCCCGTCGAGCCGTACGAGGGGTATCTGCGGGCGTTCGCGCACGGCATGCCGCCGCACGGCGGCTTCGCGATCGGCCTCGAACGCTGGACCGTCCGCCTGACCGGGGCGGCCAACATCCGGCAGGCCGCGCTCTTCCCGCGCGACCTGCACCGGCTGTCACCCTAGCGAGGACGGCCGCCGCGGCATGAGCAGCGCGGCGGCCGCACCGAGCACGCACAGCACCGCCGTGACCAGGAACATCTCCGTGTACTCGGTGTGCAGCGCGGCGTCGACCTTGGCCAGGTAGTCGGCGAGCAGCCGGGCGTGCTCGGCCGGGTCGACGCCGAACGGCAGCGGCGTGTCGAGGTGCGCGGTCAGCGACTGGAAGCGGTAGAAGCCCCACGCCGAGACGCCCGCGATGCCGATCAGCATGCCCATCATGCGGGCCACGACGACCGCCGCCGAGGCGACGCCGTGCTGGGCGGCGGGCGTCACCCGCAGCGCCGCGGCCGACACGGGCGCGATGACCAGCCCGAGCCCCAGCCCGGCCACGGCCAGGGTGAGGTCCGTCTCCAGCCGCGCCGCGGCCAGGTCCAGCGGCCAGCGGCTCATCAGCCCGTAGCCGGCGGCGGCGACGAGCATCCCCGCCACGGAGACGACCCGGTCGCCCGCCCGGCGGGCCAGCAGTCCGCCCAGCACCGCGCCCACCACGAGGGCGGCGAGGAACCGGCCGAGCACCAAGGACGCCTCCAGGGCCTCCAGGTCGAGCAGGGTCTGCGCGGCGAACTGCACGAAGACCATGGTGACCAGGAGCGCAGCCCCGGTCAGGAAGCTCACCGCCAAGGTGGCGAGCAGCGGAGCCTTACGGGTGGTGGACAGGTCGAGCAGGCGTACGGGGGAGCGGATCTCCCACCACACGAACGCGGCCCCGGCCAGGATCCCGGCGCCGATCAGCGGCAGGCCCCACGGCGGCAGCACGGCCCTGGCCGGGTCGGGGTTGTACAGGCCGGCCACCAGGAGGGCCAGGGCCAGCGCCAGCAGCGCGCCGCCCACACCGTCCACGTGTCCCCTGCCGTCCGCGCCGGCCGGGGCGCCCTCGGCAGCGGGCCTGCCGGGCACGGTGACGTGGACGGCGACGGCGGCCAGCGCGGCCAGCGGGACGTTGAGCCAGAAGATCGCGTGCCAGCCGCCCAGCTCCACCCCGAGGACCGTGGTGGCCGGCACCGCCAGCGCCAGCATGCCCCCGTACAGCGGCCCGAGGGCGCTGCCCAGCTCCTGCGCCGCGCCGACCGCGCCGAGGGCCACCGGCCGCTCCCGCTCGTCCCACAGGTCGCCGATGAGCGCCATCGTGATGGGCAGCAGCGCTCCTCCGGCGACGCCCTGGACCGCCCGCCCCGCCACCACCATCACCTCGCCGGCCGCCAGGGCCGTCAGCACCGACCCGAGCGCGAACGCCGCCAGGCAGGCGTGGATCAGCGGGCGCCGGCCGTAACGGTCGGAGAGCTGGCCGAGCAGCGGCATCGCCGCGACGTAGCCGAGCAGGAAGCCGGTCACCACGGGGGTGGCCCGCTCCAGCCGGTTGATCGGGATGCCCACGTCCTCGGCGATGTCGATGAGGACGGTCACCACCACGTAGGCGTCGAGCGCGGCGAGCAGCACCACCGTGCCGCCGACGCCCAGCACGACCCGGCGGGCGCCCCGCACCGGACCGCCCGCGCGGGCGGGGCCGCTCATCCGGCCGCGGGCGGCGGCGTGATCGTGACCGCCGCGTCGTAGTCGGCGAACGACACCGTCACCGTGCCGTCCTGCAGCGGCAGCTCCACCTTGGTCAGCCTGCTCGACGCCTGGTCGATCCAGACCTTGCCGTTGACACCCTGCGTCACGCCGGGCAGCAGCGAGGTCAGCGACTGGCCGGAGAACGTCGTCGCGACCCGGTAGGCGTCGCCCTCGGCGGCCTCGACGCGCGCGTCGGTGGCGTTGGCCAGGAGCTGCGGGATGCCGCGGGCGGGGTCGAGGATGGCCGACGGGTCGTAGAACTGCGCCAGGTCCTTGCGGGTGAGCTTCTGGAAGCCGCCCGTCGGGCCCTTGAAGTGAACGGTGTCACCGACCAGCGCGAAGGTGATCTCCTGGAGGCTCCCCAGCACGTCGAGCGTGATCGTGCCGTCGGCGTCGCCCGCGGCGGTCAGCCTGCCGTCGGCCTTCTGCACCGGCACCTTCGGCTTGCCGTCGGTGGAGATGGAGAAGGCGGCCGACTTGACCGTCTTCATCGCCTCGGCCGCCTTCTTCATGAGGCCGGGACCGTCGGGCAACTCGGCGCCGCCGCCGGACGAGCAGGCCGTGACGAGCGCGGCGAGGAGCGCCACCAGGATCTTTCGGACCATGCGGGGATCGTAGCCAGAGCGGGGGACGATCGTGAGCCGTCGCCGATATCGGTTGGGTGTCAGCGCAGCTTCTTCAGATGGTCGACGATCGGCTGGTAGGCGGCCTCGATCGTGTGGAGCTGGTCGTCGGTGAGCTGGTCGATGAAGTGCTCGCGGACGCTGGTCACGTGGTCGGGCGCCACCTTCTGGATGGTGTCCCACCCCTCGTCGGTGAGCACCGCGAACGTGCCGCGCCGGTCGTCGCGGCAGTCCTCCCGGATGACCAGGCCCTTGGCCTCCATCCGGGAGATCTGGTGGGACAGGCGGCTGCGTGACTGGATCGTCGCGTCGGCCAGGTCGCTCATGCGCATCCGCCGGTCGGGGCTCTCCGAGAGGTTGACGAGGATCTCGTAGTCGTTTACGGAAAGCGAATGCTCCTGCAGCTCGCGGTCGAGCCGGTGCATGAGGAGCTTGTGCAGCGCCAGGTGGGTTCGCCAGGCACGCTGCTCAGCGGGGGACAGCCAGCGAGGCGCGCTCATGATCTCCAATCTAGCGCACGGGACGTCGGCAGGCGTCAGGCGAACGCCATGACGATCGCCACCCCCACGACGTGCATGAGGACGACGGCGACGATGAGCGAGATGAACACGAACTTCGCGGGGCCGTGCTCGAAGGTCTTACCCTCCTCCAGCGGCCTGCGCGCGGCCACGCGGTCGGCGATCCGCTCTTCCAGAGGCTTGCGATAGAACATGTTTTCAGTCTATCCGGGGGACCCGTCCCCCCACCGCTGAGGTGGCGTGACGACCGCCACCACGACGGTCAGCGCAGCAGGCCGGCCATCCAGGACTCCACCTCGTCCGGGTGGCGGGGCAGCGCGCCGGACATCAGCCGCGCCCCGTCCGCCGTGATCACCAGGTCGTCCTCGATGCGCACGCCCAGGCCGCGGAACTCCTCAGGCAGCGTCAGGTCGTCCGGCTGCAGGTACAGCCCCGGCTCGACGGTCAGCACCTGGCCCTCCTCCAGCACCCCGTCCAGGTAGACCTCGGCCCGCGAGCGGGCGCAGTCGTGCACGTCGAGGCCCAGCATGTGGCCGCTGCTGCACAGCGTGTAGCGGCGGTGGAGGCCCGACTCCATCAGCGCGTCGGGAGAGTCCTTCAGCAGGCCCCACTCGTGCAGGCCCTCGCAGATCACCCGCATCGCCGCCCGGTGGAAGTCACGGAAGCGCGCGCCCGGCCGCAGGGTCGCGATGGCGGCCGTCTGCGCCTCGTACACCAGCTCGTACACCTGCCGTTGCACGGAGCCGAACCGGCCGGACAGCGGCAGCGTGCGCGTGACGTCGGCGGTGTAGAGCGTGTCGGTCTCCACGCCCGCGTCGAGCAGCACCATGTCGCCGGGGCGCAGGGCCCCGTCGTTGCGGATCCAGTGCAGCACGCAGGCGTGGGAGCCGGAGGCGACGATGCTGTCGTAGCCCACCGTGTTGCCCTCCAGCCGCGAGCGCAGCCCGAAGACGCCCTCCAGGTAGCGCTCGCCGCGCGGGTGGCCGAGCGCCGCCGGGATGGCGCGCACGACGTCCTCGAAGCCGCGCGCCGTCGAGTCGACCGCCGACTGCAGCTCGCCGACCTCCCACTCGTCCTTGACGAGGCGCGTCTCCGACAGGAAGCACTCCAGCTCCACGTCGCCGCCGCCCGGCTCCACCATGGCGTCCACCTGGGCGTCGACACCGCGCAGCACCCGGGCGGGACCCTTCAGGTCGAGGTCGCGCAGGTGCGCGCACTCCACCTGGTACAGCTCCGCCGCCTCGGCCAGGTCGGGCCTGCGGCCCACCCAGAACTCGCCGTAGCGCCGGTCGCGGTAGAACTCCTGGCCCTCCTCGCGCGGCGAGCGCGGCCGGACGTACAGCGTGGCCTCGCCGGACGGCTCGACGACCAGCACCTCGCCCGGCTCGCCCGCGCCCGTCAGGTAGGAGAAGGCGCTGTGCGGGCGGAACGGGTAGTCCCAGTCGTTGCTGCGCACCTTGAGCGTGCCCGACGGGACGACCAGCCGCTCGCCCGGGAAGCGCGCCGCCAGCGCGGCGCGGCGCTTGGCCGCCCACGGCGCGATCGGCAGCGGCGACAC
Organism: Nonomuraea muscovyensis; assembly: GCF_014207745.1. Classification (NCBI taxonomy): domain Bacteria; kingdom Bacillati; phylum Actinomycetota; class Actinomycetes; order Streptosporangiales; family Streptosporangiaceae; genus Nonomuraea; species Nonomuraea muscovyensis. Next base: position 355,823 of record NZ_JACHJB010000001.1, on the reverse strand, counting down.
CTCGGCGCGCCGCGTGTCGGCCCAGCCGGTCCGCATGAACGCGGCCAGCTCGTCGGTGATGGGCAGGTCGTGGCTTCCGGTGTTGAGCCGCTCGGTCATCTGGCGCGTCCTGGGTGGTTCGGCTGGCGTGGGGATACGGAGAGCAGCCTACGCCCCAGGGGTTGACGCCCCGCCCGCCGGTTGCTTGCCTGTATAGCACCCGGGAGCGGCGCTTAGCCGGTCCGCGCCCCGGGTAACTCAGAGCCGAGGTGGTGCACATGCTCATCGGGACGATCCTGCATGCCAAGGGCAGCGACGTGACGACCGTGTCGCCCGAGGCGACGGTGCGCGAGCTCCTGGCCAGGCTGGCCGAGCACAACATCGGAGCCGTGGTGGTCTCCTCCGACGGGGCCACGATCACCGGCATCGTGTCCGAGCGTGACATCGTGCGCCACCTGCACGATCACGGCGCGGGGGTGCTCGACGGGCCCGTGTCGGCGATCATGACGGCCGAGGTGCGCACCGTCAGCCTCAACGACCGCGTCGACGAGCTGCGCAAGATGATGACCACCCACCGGGTGCGGCACATGCCCGTGGTCGAGGACGGCCGGCTCGTCGGCATCGTCAGCATCGGCGACGTGGTCAAGAGCGCCATCGAGGAGCTGGAGACGGAGAAGGCGTCGCTGGTCGACTACCTGCACCGCTGACGGGGCGGGTGACGGCCGCCCGCAGCGTTGACAGGGCGGGTGACAGGGCGCGCCGGCGCGTGGTTGACAGGGGTGGGACGCTGGTCGCGTGATCTACGGACCTCCGCCCGAGCGTCCCCGGGCGACCGGCAGCGCGAGCGTCATCCTGCTCGTGTCGGGGCTGACGTGCGCGGTGGGGTTCCTGCTGGGGTACGTGATCGGCCTGGGCTCGGGTGAGACGGTCGCCGCGCCCCCGGCCCCCCGCGTCACGGTGACCATGGAGGAGCCGGTCGATCCGGAGTCCTCGGGGCCGGGCGGCGACCCGCTCGCCACCGGCGACCCCGCCGCGACCCGGCCCGGCGGGGGAGATCCGGCCGCCACCCCGCCGGGCACCGCCGGCCCGTCCGCCACCGCTCCCGGAGCGGTGACACCGCCCGCGGCCACCGCTCCCGGAGCCACCCCGCCCGCAGCGACAGGCGGCCCAACGACAGGCGGCACTGCGACAGGCGGCACGGGCCGCGTCGGCGCGCCCGCCGTCAACCGCACGCTCGTGGTCGGCGTCGACATCCAGCCGGGCACCTACCGCACCACCGGGCCCGCCGCCGGGCAGCCGATGTGCTACTGGGCCCGGCTCAGGAGCACCGTCCCGCAGGCCGCCGACATCATCGCGGCCGACATGCCCAAGAGCGCCGCCACCGTCACCATCGTCGCGACCGACAAGGCGTTCCAGACGGGTGGCTGCGCCGAGTGGATCAGGATGTGACGGATCTTCCCGAATCGCTTGAAAGCGGGCCGGGGACGCGGGAGTGTTGCCCGTCATGCACAAGATCTTCTCGGCGGCCGTCGCGGCCGTCGCCCTGCTCGCCGTCCTCCTGCCCGCGCCGGCCCACGCCGCGCGCGACGAGAGGGTCGCGAGCGCCGCGGCCACCCAGGCCGCGGCGCTGCCCGCTCCGGTGCCCTGCGAGGGCTGCTGGCGGCCCGCCCTCAACACCAGCTGGCAGTGGCAGCTCGACTCCCCGCCGACCAAGCCGTTCCTCGACGTGCAGATGTACGACATCGACGGCTTCGAGGCGCGGGACGGCGTCGTCGTCAAGGCGCTCAAGGCCGCCAAGCCCGGCCGGGGCGTGGTCTGCTACATCAGCGCCGGCTCCTACGAGAACTGGCGGCCGGACGCCCGGAGCTTCCCCGCCGCCGTGCTCGGCAAGAAGCTGGACGGCTGGCCCGGCGAACGCTGGCTCGACATCAGGCAGTACAAGGGCCCGCTCGGCAAGATCATGGAAGCCCGGCTGGACATGTGCAAGAAGGCCGGGTTCGACGCGGTCGAGCCGGACCTCATCGACGGCTACGTCAACGACACGGGCTTCCCGCTGACCGGGGCCGACCAACTCGCCTACAACGCCTGGCTGGCCAACGAGGCGCACGAGCGGGGCATGTCGATCGCGCTGAAGAACGATGTCACGCAGATCCCGCAGCTCCTGCCGTACTACGACTTCGCGCTGAACGAGGAGTGCTGGGCCAACGACGAGTGCACCACCGCGCAGAACGGGCGTTACGGCTACGACCAGTTCGTCAAGGCGGGCAAGGCGGTGTTCCAGGTGGAGTACGAGCTGCCCGTCGGCGAGTTCTGCGCCCGCTCGAACGCCCAGAACTTCAACTCGCTGCTGAAGAACTGGGACCTCGACGCCAAGCGGGTGCCGTGCCGGGGCAAGTGAGCGCCCGGGTGTTTGGCGGCGGTGAGCCCTCCGTAGGAGGATGCGTCCAAGGCCATCGAGGAGGATGACATGTCGGTGCTGCGGAGCCTCGTCCAGGGTGTGCGTGACGGCGCGATCGAGGTGATCGACCTGACAGCGCCCCTGTCGTCGCAGACCCCGATCCTTCGGCTGCCGGAGCCGTTCGGCAACACGATCCCGTTCCGGCTGGAGGAGATCAGCCGTTACGACGACCGCGGCCCGGCCTGGTACTGGAACGACATTCACACCGGCGAGCACACCGGCACGCACTTCGACGCTCCCGTCCACTGGGTGACGGCCCGCGACGGGCAGGACGTCTCGCAGGTGCCGCCCGCCAGCCTGCTCGCCCCGGCCGTCGTGCTCGACTTCGCGGCCGAGGCGGGCAAGGACCCCGACTTCCTCCTCCAGGTCGACCACGTCAAGGCGTGGGAGCGGGTCCACGGGCCGTTGCCGGACGGCGGCTGGCTGCTCTACCGCACCGGCTGGGACACCAGGTCGGGCGAGCAGGAGGCGTTCCTCAACGCCGACGAGACCGGCCCGCACACGCCGGGTGTCTCCGTCGAGTGCGCGCGCTGGCTGGCCGAGGAGACGCCCGTCCTCGGGCTCGGCGTCGAGACGGTCGGCACGGACGCGGGCGCCGCCCACTCCTTCGACCCGGCCTTCCCGTGTCACTCGTTCCTGCTGGGGGCGGGCAAGTACGGTCTGACGCAACTGCGCAACCTCGACCGCCTGCCGGTGACCGGCGCGGTGGTCGTCGCCCCGCCGCTGCCCATCGTGGGCGGCTCCGGCAGCCCGGTCCGCGTGCTCGCCCTGGTCGAGCGGTGAGCGCGGGGCATCGTGATGGGTGACCCGGTGAACGTGGCCGAGGCCGTCGGGCGGACGCTGGCCGTGCTGGGCGTGCGGGGCGTGTTCGGGGTGGTGGGCAGCGGCAACTTCCACGTGACCAACGCCCTCGTGGCGCACGGCGCGCGCTTCGTCGCGGCGCGGCACGAAGGCGGCGCGGCGACGATGGCCGACGCGTACGCCCGGGTCAGCGGCACGGTGGCCGTCCTGTCGGTGCACCAGGGGCCCGGCCTCACCAACGCCATGACGGGCGTCGCCGAGGCGGCCAAGAGCCGCACGCCCCTGGTGGTGCTCGCCGGTGAGGCCACCGACGTCCGGTCCAACTTCCACATCGACCAGGACGCCCTGGCCCGCGCGGTCGGGGCGGTGCCGATGCGGATCTCCTCGGCCGCCGACGCGGTCGAGGAGACCGTCGCCGCGTTGCGCACCGCCCGGCGGGAGCGGCGCACGGTGCTGCTCAACCTGCCCCTCGACGTCCAGGCCGCCACGGTCGAGCCGCAACCGGCCCCCGCCGACGCCGCCTGCCCCGCCGACCGGGCCGCCCGGGAAGCGGCCGGGACCCCGCAGGGAGAGGCCGAGGCCGCTTCGGGCGAGGGCGCGGGTGCGCCCGGGGAGGCGGTCGTGCCCGGAGAGGCGGACGTGGCGCGGCTGGTGCGGCTGCTGGCCGGCGCGCGCAGGCCGGTGTTCGTCGCAGGGCGCGGTGCCCGGCACGCGCGGCACGAGCTGGAGGAGCTGGCCGCCCGCACCGGGGCGCTGCTCGCCACCTCGGCCGTCGCGCGCGGCCTGTTCCGCGGCAGCCCGTGGGACCTGGACGTCAGCGGCGGGTTCGCCACGCCGCTGGCCGCCGAGCTGATCCGCGACGCCGACCTGGTCGTCGGCTGGGGCTGCGCGCTGAACATGTGGACCACCCGCCACGGCACCCTGATCGGCGAGCGGGCCGCGGTCGTCCAGGTGGACGTGGACGAGCGGGCCATCGGCGCGCACCGGCAGGTGGCGCTCGGCGTCGTGGGCGACACCGCGGCCACGGCCCGCGCGGTCACCGCGGCCCTCCGGCCGGCCGGCGGGGCCGTGGCCCGGCGGGATCGGCGGGCGCCCGAGCTGGCCCGGCGGATCCGCGCCGAGGGCCGGTGGCGTGACGTGCCCTACGCCGACGAGAGCGGCGGCGGCCGGATCGACCCCAGGACGCTCACCATCGCCCTGGACGACCTCCTGCCCGTCGAGCGGATCGTGGCCGTCGACTCGGGCAACTTCATGGGCTATCCGTCGATGTTCCTGGACGTGCCGGACGAGCAGGGCTTCTGCTTCACCCAGGCGTTCCAGTCGATCGGTCTGGGTCTCGCCACCGCGATCGGCGCGGCCCTGGCCCGTCCCGACCGGCTGCCGGTGGCCGCGCTGGGCGACGGCGGGGCGCTGATGAGTGCCGCCGAGCTGGAGACCGTCGTCCGGCTGGGCCTGCCGATGGTGGTCGTGGTCTACGACGACGAGGCCTACGGCGCGGAGGTGCATCACTTCGGCCCGCACGGGCACTCGCTGGACCTGGTGCGGTTCCCGCCCGCCGACCTGGCTGCCGTCGCCCGGGGGCACGGGTTCGACGCGGTGACCGTCACGCACCCGTCGGAGCTGGCCGGAGTCGCCGCCTGGCTCAACGGGCCGCGTGACCGGCCGCTGCTCGTGCACGCCAAGGTCACCCGCGACCACCCGTCGTGGTGGCTGGAGGAGGCGTTCAAGGGCCACTGAGGGGGTCGGCCGCAGAGTCCGCGAAGGCGGGGGCGGGTGCGGTCAGTCGGCGAGCTTGCGGAAGCCGCGGGCCTCGTCGGCGGCCGCGAGCACCTGCTCCAGCGGCGCGCCCGCGCCCGCCGTCACCGCGGCGGCGATCGTGCCCTCCACGAACGGCACGTCGGCCAGGACGATCCGGCCCGGCTCCGTCACCAGCCGGGCCGTCAGCACCGAGCTGCCGAGGTCGGCTATGAGCAGCACGCCGTCCCCTTGGTCGGCGGCGCGGATCGCCCGCTCGACGAGGTCGAGGCTGGTGCCGACCCCGCCGTCCGCGGTGCCGCCGGCCGCCGCGAGGGGCACGTCCGCACCGGCGATGCTCCGGGCGAGCGCGACGGTCTCCGCCGCCAGTCCCGCGCTGTGGGACACCAGGACGATCCCGACCACTCAGTCCACCTCCTTGGTCGCCTCCTTGACCGCCACCCCGGCCAGCGCCCCGAGGATGAGCGCCGACGACGCCGCCCCCGGGTCCTCGTGGCCGACGCTGCGCTCGCCGAGATAGCTGGCGCGGCCCTTGCGGGCGCGCATCGGGATCGTCGCCCGCGACCCCTCCTCGGCCGCGACGGCCGCCCGGTGGAACGCCTCGTACGGCGTCAGCCCCTCCTGTGTGGCGGCCGTCAGCGCCCGCGACGCCGGAGCCAGCGCGTCGATCATGGTCTTGTCGCCCGGCGCGGCCTTGCCGAGCCGTTGGACCGCGACGACGCCCGCCTCGAACGCCGCGGCGAACCCGGGCAGCGTCACCGGGTCCTGCAGCGCCTTGCCCATCGCTCGGAACGCCGAGCCGTACAGGGGGCCCGAGGCGCCGCCCACGCGGCGGATCAGCGTCGTGCCCGCCGTCAGCAGCGCCTGTGCGGGCGCCGTGGGCGGCCAGTCCTCCAGCGCCTTGCACACCTCGGTGAAGCCGCGGTCGAGGTTGACCCCGTGGTCGGCGTCGCCTATGGCGGCGTCCAGCTCCGTCAGGTGGTCGCGGCGCAGCCTGATCTGCTCGGCCGCGTCCTTGAACCAGGTGACGAAGAAGCCGATGTCCATCAGCGCCCCCACCGCAGGCCGGGCGTGTCGACCGGTGCGTCCCACAGGCGGGTCAGCTCGTCGTCCAGCCGGCACACCGTGACGGAGAACCCCTGCATGTCGAGGCTCGTCACGTAGTTGCCCACCAGCGACCGGGTCACCCGCGCCCCCTTGCCCCGGACGAACGCCTCGACCTCGGCGAACGTCACGTACAGCTCCATCAGCGGGGTGCCGCCCATGCCGTTGACCATCACGAGCAGGTCGCCCGCGAGCGGCAGGTCGCCGTGGATCGCCTCCATGGCGACGGTGGCCAGCTCGTGTGCCGAGGCCATCGCCGCCCTCCTGCGTCCCGGCTCGCCGTGGATGCCGATGCCCAGCTCCACCTCGCCCTCCGGCAGGTCGAACGTCGGCTTGCCGGCCGCCGGCGTCGTGCACGAGGTCAGCGCGATGCCGAACGAGCGGCTGCGCTCGTCCACCTCGGCCGCCACCCGCGCCACCTCGGCCAGCGGGGCCCCCTGCTCGGCCAGCGCGCCGGCGATCTTCTCCACGAACAGGGTCGCGCCGGTGCCGCGCCGGCCGGCGGTGTAGAGGGAGTCCTCCACGGCCACGTCGTCGTCCACGAGTACGCTCGCCACCTCGACGTCGTCGCACAGCTCGGCGGCCATCTCGAAGTTGAGCACGTCGCCGGTGTAGTTCTTGACGATGTGCAGGACGCCCGCCCCGCCGTCGACCGCCCGGGTGGCCTCGATGATCTGGTCGGGCACGGGCGAGGTGAAGACCTCTCCGGGGCAGGCGGCGTCCAGCATGCCGTACCCGACGAACCCGGCGTGCAGCGGCTCGTGCCCGGACCCGCCGCCGGAGACCAGCCCGACCTTGCCCGCGCGCGGTCCCGAGGCGCGGTAGACGACCCGCTCGTGCACCCGCAGTGACGGGTGGGCCGCCGCCATGCCGCTCAGGGCCTCGTCGACCACGGACTGCGCCGTGTTGATGAGCTTCTTCATGGTCACAACATCTGCCCCTTTTCGCCCGTCCGCAAGCGTCACCTCGCCAGGCGGGGGACCGGGGAGGGCGAGGTCGGCGGAACGGCCGGGCTGCCCAGCACGGGGCGACCTAGGCTACCTTCAGCACATGGCTGAGATCGTGTACCCGCCGGTGATCGCCGCCGCGCGGACCCTCTTTCGCGTGCTCGACTACCGCTTCCACCTCGAAGGGACCGAGCACGTGCCGCGGACCGGTGGAGCGGTGCTGGTGAGCAACCACATCAGCTACCTCGACTTCATCTTCGCGGGGTTCGCCGCGCTGCCCGCCGGGCGTCTGGTGCGCTTCATGGCCAAGCAGGACGTGTTCGACCACCGCATCTCGGGGCCGCTGATGCGCGGCATGAAGCACATCCCGGTCGACCGGGGCGCCGGGGCCGGCTCGTACGCGACGGCGCTGCGCAAGCTGAAGTCCGGCGAGGTGGTGGGCGTCTTCGCCGAGGCCACGATCAGCCGGTCGTTCACGGTCAAGGAGATCAAGAACGGCGCCATCCGCATGGCGCAGGCCACCAACACGCCGATCATCCCGGTGGCGCTGTGGGGCAGCCAGCGGCTGTGGACCAAGGGCCGGCCGAAGGCGCTGACGCAGCGGCACGTGCCCATCACGATCATCGTGGGCGAGCCGATGCATCCCAAGCGCGGCGAGGACGTCACCAAGCACACGACCGACCTGCACGAGCGGCTGTCGGGGCTGGTGGACCGGGCGCAGCGGACCTACCCGGAGATCCCGCCCGGCGTCTGGTGGCAGCCGGCCCACCTGGGCGGCACGGCGCCCACCCCGGAGGAGGCCGCCGCGATGGACGCCGCCGAGGCCGAGGCCCGCGCGAAGAAGCGGGCCGGGGCGGACGAGCTGTAGGGAGCTAGATCGCCGCCTGGTAGCTGCTGGCGCGCATGCCCGCCAGCAGCCCCGCGGTCTGCTCCAGGGTGAAGCGGCGCACCGGGTCAGGGTGCAGCAGGCCCTCGATGAGGGGGCGCATCACCCCGGCGCGGCGCGGCGTCGGGTAGCCGCCGCTGCGCGCCATGGCGAGCACGGTCGCCGCGTCCTGGCCGGGGTAGGGCGGCTGGCCCTCGACGGCGCTGTAGAGGGTGGCGCCGAACGACCACAGGTCGGCTTCCTTGCTGGCCGGGCCGCCGTAGAGGCGCTCGGGGGCCATGAACGCGGGCGTGCCGCGCAGCCGGCGTGAGGTGGTCATCCGGATGTCGCCCTCGGCGGTGGCGATGCCGAAGTCGGTGAGCACGACGCGGTCGCCGGTGAGCATGACGTTGGCCGGCTTCACGTCACGGTGCAGCACCCCGGCCTGGTGGGCGGTGCGCAGCGCCGCCAGCAGGTGCTGGCCGATCGCGGCCACCGACTGCGCGGGCAGCGTGCCCACCTGCGACAGTAACTGGTGCAGCGAGAGCCCGTCGAGGTACTCCATCACGATCCAGAGCTTGCCGCCCTCCTCGATGAGGTCGTGGACCGTGATGATGTTGGGATGGGTGAGCCGGGCGGCCATCCGCGCCTCGCGGAGCACCCGGCGGCGCACCATCTCGGCCTCGCCGGTGAGCGTCAGCTCCTTGAGCGCAACCTCACGGTGGAGAAGCTGGTCGAACGCGCGCCAGACGACTCCCATCCCCCCACGACCGGCCTCCTCGTTCAGGAGGTACCGTCCGCCGATCTCCCGCATGCCATCCCCTCGTCGCCCGGGGTAATCATGTCATCTCACCACAGATCTAGGGTGCCGAAAGTGATCCAGATGTGGGGTCAACTGTATGATCGCTGGTCAAAGGCACCGAAATTCGCCTAGGTGCGACACGCCACACGAGGCAGACGGCGGCGACGCTGACGGCCGTGGCGCTCAGGAAGACGGCGGGCAGCCCGGCCAACTCGCCGAGCACCCCGCCGAGCGCCGCGCCCACCGGCATCCCGCCCATCCCGATCAACCGGTAGGCGGAGTTGACCCGGCCCAGCAGCTCGGCGGGAATGAGCCGCTGGCGGGCGGAGATGACGAGCACGTTCGCGCTGGCGCCGGCCAGGCCCCACACCACGGCGGTGGGATAGAGCAGCCAGGCGACGGGCAGCAGCACGGGCACGAGGTGCAGCAGGGCGGAGACCATCCACATGAGCACCAGGGTCCGGCCCTCGCCGAGCAGCCTGGTGATCCGCTCCGAGACCAGCGACCCGGCGAGCGCGCCGACGGCCAGCGCCGTCATCATCAGCCCGTAGCCGCTGGGCTCCAGGCCGACCCGTGACCCCTCGCCGACCAGCCACAGCACGAGCACGCCGAAGTAGGCGGCGCTCGCGGCGTTGATCGCCCCGGCGGACAGGGCCAGCGTGCGCAGGAACCGGTGCCCCCACAGATAGCGCAGCGCCTCGGCGATCTCCCGTCGCATGGACGCCGCTCCCTGCCCGTCCGCCCGCGGGGGGCGGGCGGGCCGGAACCGGCCGCGCATGCCCAGCAGGAGCAGCGCGGCGGCGCCGTACAGCAGGGCGGGGCCGCCGAGGACGGCGGCGGGCAGGAGCGTGACCAGGACGCCCGCCAGCGGGGCGCCGACGAAGTCGTTGCCGACCGTCTGCGCGCCCACCACGCGGCCGTTGGCGGCCGCCAGGCGCTCCGCCGGCACCGTCATCGGCAGGACCGCCTGCGCGGCCGTGTCGGCGAACACCTCCGCCACGCCGGCCACCAGTACGGCCAGCAGCATGAGCCACAGGTTCAGCACACCGGACGCGGCCAGGGCGCCGGCCGCCACGAGCCCTCCGGCGCGGCCCGCGTTCGCCAGCGCCATGACGCGCCGGCGGTCCACCCGGTCGGCGACCGCCCCCGCAGGCAGGGCGAACACCAGCCACGGCAGCGTGGCCGCCGCCCCGACCAGGGCGACCTCGGTGGGGGAGCGCGTGATCGACACGGCCAGCAGCGGCGCGCCGACCTTCAGCACGCCGTCGGCGAGGTTGGACAGCGCCGCCGAGGCCCACAGATGCGTGAACGACCGCCCGAGACCTGCCATGTGCGCCGCCCTCTCGCTAGGATATGTAAGGAAAGATGTGCATAGATTCCTTTGCAAAGATAGGTGTGCACAGCTATGTCGAGCAAGCCCTTTTCCGCGCGCACTCTCGACCCGAACGCGCTGAAGTCGTTCGCCCATCCCCTGCGCCTGAGCCTGTACGAGCTGCTCGACGAGCACGGCCCCTCCACGGCCACCCGGCTGGCGGGCCTGCTCGGCCAGAACACCGGGGCGACCAGCTACCACCTGAGGGAGCTGGCCAGGCACGGGATGATCGAGGAGGCGCCGGAGCTGGGCAGGGGCAAGGAGAAGTACTGGCGGATCACGCCGGGCGGCTTCTCCTACGGCGAGGCCCCGCCCGGCGACGAGGAGACGGCGAACGCCCTCGAAGCCCTCCTCGACGACCTCGTCCGGCGGCGCGGCGCGGAGCTGGCGCGGTGGCGGGAGGAGGAGGCGGCGACGCCCGAGGAGTGGGTGCGGGCCAGCGGGCTGGGCCGCCGCTCGCTGCGGCTCACGGCGGGGGAGACGGCGCGGATGCGCGACGAGGTCTTCGAGGTGCTGGAGCGCTACCGGGCCATGGCCGACCAGCGGGACGGGGAGTCGCGCGGCGAGCCGGATCCTTCGCTGGGGCACGTGGTCGTCCACTTCGACGTCCTCCCGGTGGGCCTCACCGGCGGTGAGCGGCCGGCAGCGGATGGCTGACGCCGGTCAGCTCCTCCGACAGCTCCCACAGCCGCCGGGCGGTGGCGACGTCGGACAGGGCGCGGGGCCGGTGCCGGGTCGTGGGCTCGCCCCGTAGCTCCAGGAACCCGTCGGGGGCCACGTAGCCGCCGCCCGGCGCCTCGTCCGCCGTCGCGGCGTACAGGGACGTCCTGGCGCCTTCGGCGACCGGCCGGAAGGCGAGGCGCACCAGCAGTGCCGTGGCCGACCGGTAGAGCCGCCCGCGGGCCGCGTTGGCGCCGCCGGTGAGCACGTTGGTGCGGGTGAGCCCGGGTGCCACGGCCAGGCTGCGCAGCGCCAGCCCCGCTGCCGCGGCCCGGCGGTGCAGCTCCGCGGCGAAGTACAGGTTGGCCCGCTTGGAGGCCACGTACGCGAACGGCGCGCTGTAGCGCCGTTCGGCGCCGAGCCGGTCCACGTCGAACCGGGCGAACCGCTGTCCCTCGCTGCTGACGGTCACCACCCTTGCCGCCGGCGCCGCCGCCAGGGCGGGCAGCAGCAGGCCGGTCAGCGCGAACGTGCCCAGGTGGTTGACGCCGAAGTGTGACTCGAACCCGTCGGCGGTCCGCGCGAAGGGCACCATCGCGACACCGGCGTTGTTCACCAGCAGGTCGAGCCGGTCGTGGTCCCACCCGGCGGCGAAGTCCCTGATCGACGCCAGGGCGGCGAGGTCCAGCGGGCGCAGCTCGGCCCGGGCGCCGGGCGCCTCGGCGCGGAGGCGGGCCAGCGCCGCCCGGCCGCGTTCGGCGCTGCGGCAGGCCAGCACCACGTGGGCGCCGCGGCGGGCCAGCTCGCGGGCGGTCACGTAGCCGATGCCGCTGTTGGCGCCGGTCACGACCGCCAGCCGGCCCGACTGGTCGGGGATGGCATCGAAGGTCCAGGAACGCATGGCGGTGCCTTTCGAGAGGTCCTATCGCAACTTTGAGTTGCGATACGATCGTGGCATCCGATCCGCCGATATCGCAACTTGGAGTTGCAATGGAGTCCGCCTCCCCTCCCGACCGGCCGGTGGGCCGTGGCGCGAAGGTGCGCGCCGCGGTCCACGCCGCCACGCTCGCCGAGCTGGTGGACAACGGATACGCCGCGCTGACCGTCGAGGCCGTCGCCGCACGTGCCGGGGTGCACAAGACGACGGTCTACCGGCGCTGGAAGGACCGCGAGAGCCTCGTCGTGGACGCCCTGGCGGGGCAGGCCGCGGCCGACGTCCCCGTCCCCGACACCGGCTCCGTCGAGGGCGACCTGCGGGCGCTGGCCCGCTCCCTGGTGGCCATGGTGACGGGCGGGAGCGGGCCGGCGCTGCTCGCGGCGATGTTCTCCGGCGGGGCCGGGCTCCCGGAGATCGCCGAGGCGCGCCAGCAGGTCTTCGGCGACCGGCTCCGGCGGGCCCGCCCGGTCGTGACCCGTGCGGTCGAGCGGGGCGAGCTGCCCGCCGGCACCGACCCCGGCGAGCTGCTCAGGACGCTCGCCGCGCCGATCTACTTCCGGCTGCTCATGACGGCCGAGCCCGTGGACGCGGCGACGGCCGACCAGGCGGTCCGTGTCGCCCTCGCCGCCGCCCGGGCGGGCGCCCTGACCTGCATACATACGTGAGCCGGTATCATTCGGAGCCCGATATCAATATTGGACACCACGCGGAGCTCTCTGATCTTCTCGTCTCCCGTTGCCCACCATGAGTGCGAACAGGGAGTCCGGAATGCAGCACCACCCCCGTAGGACCCGGAGCATCAGCAGGAAGCTGGGAGTCTCCGCACTGGCGATCTCCACCACGATCGCCGGAGCCGCCTGGACCGCCACGCCGGCCACAGCCGGTGTGGCCGGTGTGGCCCGTCACGCCGCCGCCGCGACGGCCGCGCCCGCCGCGAAGTTCGACCTCCGCGCGGAGTTCCGGAAGCTGGAGGCCGCCTACCAGGGCCGCGTCGGCGCGTACGCGATCGACACGGGCACCGGCAAGACCGTCGGCAACCGCGCCCACGAGCGCTTCCCCAGCAACTCCAGCTTCAAGGCGATCCTGTGCGGCGCCGTGCTGCACAAGGCCCGCACCACCGACCCCGGCCTGATGGAGCGGACCCTGAAGTGGAAGGAGTCCGACGTCGTGACGCACTCCCCGGTCACCGGCCTCAAGGAGAACATCGCGAACGGGCTGACCCCTGAGCGGCTCTGCCACGCGACCATCACCACCAGCGACAACACGGCCGCCAACGTGCTGCTCAAGCAGATCGGCGGCCCGCCCGGGATGACCCGCTACTACCGCTCGCTCGGTGACCCGGTCGGCCGGCTGGACCGCTACGAGCCCCAGCTCAACGACTGGAAGCCGGGTGAGAAGCGCGACACCATCATGCCCGCGTTCATGGCCCGCGACCTGCAGAGGCTGACCGTGGGCAAGGCCCTCGTCCCCGAGGACCGGCGCCGGCTGATCGGCTGGCTGAAGGACAACACCACCGGTGGCGAGCGCATCAGCGCGGGCCTGCCGAAGGACTGGGTCGTCGGCGACAAGACGGGGACCGGCGGCGTGTACGGCACCGCCAGCGACATCGCGATCGCCTGGCCGCCGTCCGGCGCACCGGTGATCATCGCCGTCTACGTCCGGCGTGACACCGCGGACGCCGAGGTCGACAACGGCACCATCGCCAAGGCCACGTCCCTGCTGGTGCGCGGGCTGGGCAGGACCTCCTGACCCGTGGTGCGCACCCGCCGCTCCCACGCCGGTAGGCCCGCGGCCCGCGAGCGGGAGGCCGCCGCCGACCGGCGGGTGGTCGCGGTGCTGGTGGGGGTCCAGCTCACCGCGGCGCTCGGGTTCCACGCGGCGATGGCGCACGTGGTGGCGCACCTGCGCTTCGACCTGGGACTGCTCGCGGGGACCATCGGGCTGGTGCTCGGGGTGCGGCTCGTGGTGCAGTACGGGCTGTACCTGCCGGTCGGGGCCCTCACCGACCTGATCGGGCCGGCTCCGGCCGGGCTGCTGGCGTGCGTGCTGCGGGCGGCGGGGTTCGCGCTGCTGGGGGCCGCCGAGGGGGTGGCGGGGCTGCTGGTCTCGGCCGTGCTGCTCGGGGCGGGCGGGGCGCTGTTCCATCCGGCGAACCGGTCACTGCTGGCCGGGGTCGCGCCGGTGACCCGCTCCCGGGCGTTCGCGGCGTACACGGTGACCGGGCAGCTCGCGGCCGTGGCGGGCCCGCCGATCGGACTGCTGCTGACGGCGGGAGCCCTCGGCGGCCTCCTCAGCCCGTCCGCCCCGGCCGGGTCGGACGAACCGGTCGGCTCGGGCGAGCTGATCGGGCTGGGCGGCGGGCTGCCGGGGGCGGCCGGGCCGGAGGGCGGCTTCGGGGTCCTGGCGGGCGTCGCGGCGGTCGCGTGGATCGCCGCCGCGGTCCTGTTCGCGCTCCTGCACCGCCTCCAGGTGCCCGCGACCGGAACGCCCGTCTCGGGAACGCCCGTCTCGGGAACGCCCGTCTCGGGAACGCCCGTCTCGGGAACGCCCGTCTCGGGAACGCCCGTCTCGGGAACGCCCGTCTCGGGAACGCCCGTCTCGGGAACGCCCGTCTCGGGGACGCCCGTCTCGGGGAGGGGTGCCATCAGGAGGGCCGTCACCAGGAGGGGCGCCGTCCGGCTGCGGTCCCGGGCCGCGCAGGCGGCGGGCGGGGTGGCCGGGGGAGTGGCGGCGGTGCTGCGGGACCGGGCGTTCGTCCGGTTCTCGCTGGTGACGGCGCCCAGCACGCTGCTCGTCACGCAGCCCGTGACGGTCGTCCCGCTCAGGGGGATCGGCGAGGAGCACACCACCCTCTACCTGTGCGCGGCCGCCCTGGTGGCCGCCGCCGTCCAGCCCCTGGTCGCGGCCCGGCGCCGGGCCGAGCGCCGCTGGGCCATCCCCGCCGGGCTGCTCTGCTCCGCGGCCGGGTACGCGCTGCTGATCCCGTCCACCGGCTCGGCCGGCGCGGACGTGGGCGGGCTGGCGGCCGCGGCGGTGTGCGGCGGGCTGGCGGTGGGCCTGCTGGAGCCGTCGATCTTCCAGCGGACCGTCCGGCACGCGCCGCCCGGCCGGTCCGGCGCCTACTTCGGCGTGATCAACTTCGTGTCGGGCATGGTGGCGTTCGCCGGCGGGCTGGCGGTGGGCCGCCTGTTCGACGCCGGCCCGGCGGGCGCGACCGCCGCACTGGCCGCTCTCGCCTCGCTCGCCGCCCTGTCGGCCGGCTGGACCGCCCGCGGGCCCGGCACCTGACGGCGGGCCGGGCGTGACGAAGGTACGTGCGTGCCGGCACCCGCGGGACGCCGGGGCGTCGTGGTCAGGACGGCGGGGCGTCCACGCGCGACTGGCGGATCGCCACCTGGTAGGTCTCCTCCAGGTGGGTGAGCGTCTCGTCGAAATGGCGTGCCGCGTAGGCCGCGTAGAGCACGTCGATCACGAGGAGCTGCCCCCACTTGGCGGTCACGGCCTCGCCGTAGTGGGCGCCGCCGGTGGGCACGTTGGAGGTGTAGAGGCTGACGTCGCAGTGGTCGGTGATCGGCGCTCCCTCGGCGGAGGTGATCCCGATCGTCCGGGCGCCGTGCTCGCGGGCCAGCCGCAGCGACTGGATGATCGGCGCCGACTGCCCGGAGTGGCTGATGCCGATGAGCAGGTCGTCGGCCCGCAGGACGGACGCGAGCATCACCTGGACGCTCTGGTCGCGGAACAGCATGCACTTCTTGCCCGCCCGGGTGAAGCGCATGACGCCCTCCTCCGCCGCGATGCTGGAGGACCCCATGCAGCAGAAGACGATCGTGTTGGCCGCCTCGATCAGCGACACGGCCGACTCGACGGCCGTGACGTTCTGCCGCTGGGCCGTCTGCCGGATCGCCCGCTGGCTGCTGCGCTCGATCTTGCCGACGATCGCCTCGATGGGGTCGTCGCGGGCGATGCCGTCGTAGACCCCGCTCTCGGGCTCCGCCACGCCCTTGCGGTCCTGGGCGCGGGTGACGAAGGAGGCCTCGGCCAGCGCCAGGCGCAGGCTCTGGTAGCTGTCGAGGCCCACCTCGCGGACGAAACGGGAGACGGACGACTCGGCCACGTCGCAGGCCATCGCCACCTGGGTGATGGACATGGTCTGCACGGCGCCGGGATCGTTGAGTATGTGCTCGCCGATGGCCCGCAGCGCCCGCGGCAGGTAGGGCAGTTTGCCGGCGATCCGGTGCAAGAGCGCGGTCGGATCTTGCACAGGCTCGGCCATCGTCACCCTCGCGTCGTCAGTCACCACATGCAAGAACTCTCAGTATGTTATCCACCGCCGCCGTGGTGGCCCGCTCGACGCTCTCCTCGGTGAACCCGCCGACGTGCGGGGTGGCGATCACCCGGTCGTGCCGGACCAGGCGCAGGTCGGCCGGAGGCTCCGTGGGGAAGACGTCGGTGGCGTACGCCGACAGCCGCTCCTCCTGCAGCGCCTTCACCACCGCCTGCTCGTCCACCAGCTCGGCCCGGGCGGTGTTCACCAGCACCGTGCCGGGCCGCGTCAGCCGCAGCAGCGCGTCGTTCACCAGCGGCTCGGGTGACGGCGGGACGTGCAGCGTGATGGCGTCGGCCCCCGCGGCGACCTCCGCCAGGGAGCCGGACCGGAACCGGTCGCCGAGGCGGAGGGTGAGGCCGGGCTGGGCGTCGTACCCGATGACGCGCATGCCGAGGCCGATCGCCAGCCCGGCGACCCGGCGCCCGATCTGCCCGAGACCCACGACACCCAGCGTCCGGCCCGCCACCTCGGCGCCGCGCCGGCGGCGCCACTCGCCCTGCTTGAGCCGGGCGTCCGACCAGGGGATCTGCCGGAAGGCGGCCAGCGTCAGCGCGATGGTCAGCTCGGCGACGCCCTGGGCGTTGGCGCCGGCCGCCACCCGCAGCTCGATGCCCAGCTCGCGGACCGCGTCCAGGTCGATGGAGTCCACGCCCACGCCGTTGCGGGCGATGACCCGCAGGCCAGGACAGGCGCGCAGCAGCTCGCCGGTGACGGGCTCCACCCCGGCGAGATAGCCCACGCAGCCGGGCAGCACCGCGAGCAACTCGGCGGGCGTGGGCGTGCGGCCCGGGGCCGGGTACACGACCTCGTACCCGGCCTCGCGCAGCCGCGACAGGGCGGGATGGCCCGCAGCAGACAGGGAGCGGGGCGTCACCGCGACGCGCCCGCGACGGGGGCGCGGCGCGGTCACGGGAGCGTCGACGGCCGGCGCGGACACGTCAGCCCGCCCACTTGGGGTTGTCGACGAACACCGGCTCGCCGTCGCGTTCGACGCACAGCTTGCGGAACCCTCTGGTCTCGATCGTGCCGTAGTCGTGGCCGGCGTGCCCCGGGAAGGCGAAGAAGGTGACCAGCGGCTCGGTCGCGCTGGTGTTGATGCTGCGGTGGGCGTACCGGCGCGGCACGTAGACCGCCTGGCCCGGCCCGAACTCGGCCGCCTGCCAGTCGCCCTCGGGGTTCTCCATGAGCATGTAGCCGGTGCCGCGCAGGCAGAAGTAGATCTCGCCCGTGTCGAGGACGCTGTGGAAGTGCCCCTTGGTCATGTGGTACTCGTCGCCCACCTTGCCGGGGTAGGTGATGCTCGTGCCGTACGCGACATCGCCCGAGGTCTCCGGCACGCCCATGTCGTAGAACTCGTAGACGAGCACGTCGTCCCGCTCCACCTGGGCCCTGGCCGCCTCGACGTCGGCGTACATGGCGGCCATCGCCGACAGGCGGCGCCTCAACGTGGGCCGCTGGGCCGACAGGCCGCTGACGAGGTCGAAGGCCGTCACGGTCGCGGGAACGGTGGTGGTCGGGGTCATCATGTCAGGCACCTTTCTGGGTTGCGGACCGCGCCGTCGTGGACCGCGCGATGCGGGCGAGCCGGTCGAAGGCGGGCCCGCTGGTGGGGATGTCGATGTGGAAGACCTCGGCGATGACGCGGGTCCAGCCGTGGATGAAGTACGTCCAGCCGTCCTCGACCCGCAGCCCCCGGGCCGCGACCTGGGCCCTGGCCTGGTCGAGGAAGAGCAGGTCGCCGCGGTAGTTGAAGTCCCAGACCAGGCCGCCCTCGGGCAGGACGGCCGCGCCGGTCAGCGGGGAGCCGGGCCGGTCCTTGCCGAGCCCGGTCGCGTTGACCACCATCGACCCCGGCGCCAGGGCGGCGACCTGCTCGTCGTTGAGCTCGGGCCGGGGCGCGTGGACGTACTCGACGTTCAGCGAGGTGCCGAGCCGGGCGTGCACGGCGCGCATCTCCTCCAGGCGGTGCGGCCGCCGGTTGGTGACGACGATCCTCGACGGCACGTCGAGGCCGCGCGCCCGGCGCCGGTGCAGGTAGAGCGTGAGCGCCAGCGAGGAACCGCCGGCCCCCAGCAGGAGCAGCTCGCCGCCGCCCGCCCAGTGGCCGTCCGGCACGATCGCCTCCAGCGACAGGCCCGAGGTCACCGGGTCCATGGCGTGGCCCCACAGCTCGGCGCCCCGCTTGGAGATGCTGCTGACCTCCTCCAGCAGCGCGGTGTCCTCCCCGACGCCGTCGAACAGGTCCCTGGCCGCCTTGTAGAGGTTCAGCTTGTGGGTGGTGACGAGGGCGCCGAGCGAGTGCGGGTCGTCCTTGATGAAGGACACGACGGACCGGTAGCCGTCCGCCGCGTCGTCGAGCGGCAGGTCGACGCCGCGGATGGCGGCGTCCAGGCCCAGCTCGGCCGCCCACTTCGGGAAGACCTTCATGATCGAGGACGAGCCGGTGGTGACGCCGACGAAGTACATGGTGGGGCCGCCGGCCGGTTCGAGTCGGGGCATGCTGCTTCTCCCTCTCCTGATCGAGAGCGTGCTCGTCCGAGGCACCGGCATCGCCGGCACCCACGGAACGCGGATATGTCGTGCTGCGGGGGGTTAGTCCCTCTCCCAGTCCCTCACCCGCCGGACGGCCTTCTTCCAGCCCGCGTACATCGCCTCACGGCGCTCGGGCGGCATGTCGGGCACGAACTCGCGCTCGACGCGGTAGGCGGCCGTGAGTTGCTCGCGGTCCCGCCAGAAGCCGGTGGCCAGACCGGCCAGGAACGCGGCCCCGCGCGAGGTGGACTCCACCACCGTGGGCCGCACCACCGGCACGTCCAGCAGGTCGGCCTGCAGCTGCATGAGGAAGTTGTTGCGCACCGCGCCGCCGTCGACCCTGATCTCCCGGGTCCGGATGCCCGAGTCCTCCTCCATGCAGCCGATGACGTCCTTGATCTGGAACGCGATCGACTCCAGCGCCGCCCGGATGACGTGGTTGCGGTTCGCGCCGCGGGTCAGGCCCATGATCGCGCCGCGGGCGTACGGATCCCAGTACGGCGCCGCCAGCCCCACGAACGCGGGCACGAAGTACACGCCGTTGGTGTCGGGCACCCGCCGGGCGGCGTACTCGGTGTCCTCGGCGTCGTAGACGATGCGCAGTTCGTCGCGCAGCCACTGGACCGTCGCCGCCGAGGTGAAGATCAGCCCCTCCAGCGCGTACTCGACCTCGCCCTCCAGCCCCCAGGCGATCGTCGTCAGCATGCCCCGCTCGGAGGTGACCGGCTCGGAGCCGGTGTGCATGACCAGGCTCGCGCCGGTGCCGTAGGTGGCCTTCACCATGCCGGGCTCGAAGCACGCCTGCCCGAACAGCGCCGCGTGCTGGTCGCCGATGGCCGACCCGATGGGCACCCGGGCGTCGATGAAGATCGACTCGCAGGTGTGGCCGTACACCTCGCTGCTCGGCCGCACCTCCGGCAGGACCGCGCGCGGGATGTCCAGCTCGGCGAGCAGCCGGTCGTCCCACCGCCGCTTGTGGATGTCGAACATCATGGTCCGCGAGGCGTTGGTGTAGTCGGTGACGTGCGCCCGGCCGCCCGTGAGGTTCCAGATCAGCCAGCTGTCCACGGTGCCGAAGCACAGCTCGCCGCGCTCGGCCCGCTCCCGCGCGCCGGGGACGTTGTCCAGCATCCACTTCAGCTTGGTGCCGGAGAAGTAGGCGTCCACCACCAGCCCGGTGGTCTCACGCACGTACGTCTCCAGGCCGCGTTCCTTGAGCTCGTCGCAGAAGCCGGCCGTGCGCCGGTCCTGCCAGACGATGGCGTTCATGACGGGCGCCCCCGTCGCGCGGTCCCACAGCACGACCGTCTCGCGCTGGTTGGTGACGCCGATGGCGGCCAGCCGCGCGGCGTCGGTGTTCGCCTGCTCCAGCGCCTTCTTCGCGACGGTGATCTGGGTGTGCCAGATGTCGAGCGGGTTGTGCTCCACCCAGCCGGGCTCCGGGTAGATCTGCGGGAACTCCTGCGCCGCCTCGGTGACGACGTCACCGGCGTGGTCGAACAGGATGGCGCGGATGCTGGTGGTTCCGGCATCGAACGCCATGACGTACCTCTCGGTCATGGCAGGACCTCCTTGTCGCCGTCGAAGACGACCATGGCCTTCATCCCGGCGCCCGACGCCGCGTGCTCGAAGGCCTCGTCGATGCGTTCGATCGGGAATGCGGCGGTGACGAGCTGGTCGAGTCGTACCCGCCGTTCCCCGGCCAGCCGCAGGGAACGGGCGTAGTCGGCGTTGCTGCTGCCGGTCGTCCCGGTCAGCGTCAGGCCCTTGTAGTGGAGCGCGTTGACGTCGAGGGGGACGGTGCCGTCCCGGCCGAGCCCGGCGAAGAAGTTGAGCCGCCCGTGGGTGGCGAGCAGGCCGACGGCCTCGGACTGCACCTGCGGGCTCGACGCGGCGGTGATGACGACGTCGGCGCCGCGCCCTCCCGTCTGCTCGGCCACCACCTCGGCCAGGTCCTGCCGGGGCACCTCCACCACGACGTCCGCGCCGAGCCGGCCGGCTGCCTCCAGCCGCCGGCCGCCGTGGCCGGACACGATGATCTTCTCGGCGCCCGCCAGGCGGGCCAGCATGACGTGGAACGCGCCGATCGGGCCCGCCCCGATGATCACGACCACGTCCTCATAGCCGACGCCGACGGCCCGCTGGCCGCGGTAGCAGCAGGAGAACGGCTCGACCAGCGCCGCCTCGGTGTAGCTCAGCGTCTCCGGAAGCCGGAAGACGTTGCCCCGCTGGAGGGCGAGGCCCGGCACCCGCAGGTACTCCTGGAAGCCGCCGTCGAGGGTGATGCCGAACGCCTCGTAGTCCGGGCACATGTTGTTCAGCCCCGCACGGCAGTGGGAGCAGCGGCCACAGCCGACGTTCGGCGTGAGCGAGACGCGGTCGCCGACGGCGTGGCCGCTCACCCGCGAACCCACCTCGACGACCTCCCCGGCCACCTCGTGCCCGAGGATGCGGGGCCGGCCAGGGGGCAGCTTGAAGTGGCCGTGCCTGGAGATGCGCAGGTCGGTGCCGCAGATGGACGCGGCCCGGACCCGCAGGAGGATCTCGTCGGCCTCGATGCGCGGCACCGGCACCTCGGTCACGACGATCTTGCCGGGTTCGTGGAAGACGGCCGCCCTCATCGCGTGCTCCCCTCGCCGGGGCGCGCCCCGGCCTCCCGCCGCGCCTCGTCGGAGACGGCGAAGACCACCTTGTTGGACCAGACCCGGCGCCCGGCCATGTCGGCCAGCACCGCCGGCACCTCGTCCAGGGACGGGGTGTGACTGATGAGCGGGGCCACCCGGAGGGCACCCCGGCGCAGGTGCTCGACCACCATCTCCCACTCGCTCCGCCCGGCGGGGGTGATCTTCGAGTTCCAGGTGCCCAGCACGGTCAGCTCGCGCCGGATCAGGGACGAGATCAGGTCCCGCGGGATCGTCACGTCACCCTTGAGGTCGCCCAGGACGAGCACCTGCCCCGCCGGCGCGACGGCCTCCAGCGTCTGCAGGAACGTCTCGGGGAACCCGCTCGCCTCGACCGCCGCGTCCACCCCTGCGCCGCCCGTCAGGTCCCTGGCCGCCTCGACGGTGTCGCGCGCCGCCGCGTCGACGACCTCGAAGCCCAGCTCCGCCATCACCTGCCGCTTGCGCGCGTCCACGTCGGCGACCAGCACCCGGGTCCAGCCGAGGACGCGCAGCCACTGTGCCGCCAGCGCGCCGATGGGCCCCGCCCCGATGACCAGCGCGCTGCCGCACGCGGGGACGCGCAGCTTCAGCACGCCGTGCAGCGCCACGGCGGCGGGCTCCACCATGGCCGCGTGCACGAGCGGCACGTCGGCCGGCACCGGGATCAGGTTGGCCTCCGGCACCCACAGCAGCTCGGCCATGCCGCCGTCCCGGCGCGAGCCGAAGTAGTCGTAGTCACTGCTCAGCGCCCACTCGCCGACCTGCGCCAGCGGATCGTCGCGGCGCGGCAGCAGCGGGAAGACGGCCACCTTGTCGCCGGGTGCGAACCTGCTGTCCGCGGGCGGCCGTTCGACCACGGCGGACAGCTCGTGGCCGAGGACGAGCGGGTAGTGGTAGGCCGTGCCCCGGGCGAAGCGCAGCAGGTCGGACCCGCACACGCCCACCCCGCCGACGCGCACCAGGACGGGGCGCTCGCCGAACGGCTCCGGATCGGGCACGTCGGTGTAGTCAAGGACGTTCGGTGCCTTGAGTACGGCTGCCTTCATCGTCGCCGACCTCACACTTCCATGCCGTAGCGATGTGCCTTGTGCGTGGGGTACAGGGCGATCTGCGGGATGGTGACGTCGGGCGTGCGGGTGGCCACGTACAGGGTGACCTCCGCGACGTTGGCGACGTCGATGCAGCTCGCGTGGATGCCCTCCTCGATCTCCTTCTCGTCCAGCCAGCCGTCGAGGTAGGCGGGGATGTCGCCGTCGTACAGACCCTTGTCGATGATCTCCGTCATCGGCGTCTTGACGTGGGAGGGGTTGATGACGGTGACGCCGATCCCCTTGTCCTTGCCCTCCAGCAGGATGTTCTTGCTGAATCCCATCATCCCGTGCTTGCTGGCGCGGTACGGGCTGTGGCCCGGACCCGAGGCGACGCGCGCCGAGGACGAGCCCATGTTGATGATGCGGCCACCGCTCTCCTGCCGCTCCATGATGCGGAACGCCTCGCGGCAGCACAGGAAGACGGCCGTGAGGTTGGGGCCGATGGTCTTGTGCCACTCCTCCAGCGTCACCTCGGTGACGGGCGGCGAAAGGGAGTCGCGGCCCGCGCTGTTGACCAGCAGGTCCAGGCGTCCCCAGGTGCGGGTGACCCAGGCGAAGGCGTCCAGCACCTGCTCCTCGCCGGTGACGTCGGCGTGGATGCCCTCCACGACGCCGCCGGACTCCCTGATGCCGGCCACGACCTTGTCCAGGCGGGGCCCGTCGATGTCCAGCAGCAGGACCTTGCACCCGTTGGCCGCGAAGATCCGGCCGACCGCCTCGCCGATGCCCGAAGCGCCGCCGGTGACCACGGCGACCCGTCCGGTCAGCGCGGACCCCGGGGCGGGCACGTAGGTGTCACTCATGATGTCTCCTCAGGTGAGTTCGTGATCGAAGGTGTGAGACGGCCGGCCGGATCAGCGCCGGCGGCCTGCGCCGCCCGCCGGGCGATCTCGTCGAACCGGCGGTCCGCCAGCAGGGCCGCGGGGGCGATCCAGGTGCCGCCCACGGCAGTGACGTTCGGCTCGGCGAGCCAGTCGCGGAACGTGCCGGCGGTGATGCCGCCCGTCGGCATGAACCGGACATCGGGGTAGGGGCCGTGGAGCGCGCGGAGCATCGGCAGGCCCCCGCTCGGCACGGCGGGGAAGAACTTCATCAGCCGCAGCCCCATGGCCCGCACCGTCTCCACGCCGGTGGGGGAGTTGACCCCCGGCACGACCGGCAGGCCGAGGCGCAGGCAGCGCTCGACGACCGCGGCGTTCGTGCCGGGCGTCACCACGAACCGGGCGCCCGCCTCGTGCGCCGCGTCCACGGTGGCGGGGTCGAGCACCGTCCCGGCGCCGACGAGGACGCCGGGCGCGGCGCGGCGCAGGACGCGGATCGCGTCGGCGGCGGCGGCCGTCCGGAAGGTGATCTCAGCCACGGGCAGCCCGCCGGCCAGCAGGGCCTCGCCCAGGCCCGCGGCGTCGGCCGCCCGGTCGATCGCCACGACGGGGACCACGCCCAGCCGCGCGAGGTGCGCCGCTACGTCGTTCACGGCCTGTCCCCTTCCGTCCGGTGCCGCAGCTCGTACGGCATGGCGAGGTCCGGCAGCAGCCAGTCGAGGCCGGCGGCGTGCGTGCGCAGCTGCTCGGCGGCCCACCGGGGATCGACGGTGTTGAAGTCGAACAGGCCGATGTGGTGGCAGACGAGCGTGGGAATGCCCGCCTCCCGGCACAGCCGCGCCGCCTCCCGCACGGTGAAGTTGCCCGGCACGCCGTTGGCCAGCCGGTGCGCGTCCCGGCCGTTGACCGGCAGCAGCGCGACGTCCACGCCGTGCCCGGCCAGCAGCTCGGCCTGGCCGGGGTAGGGGACGCAGTCGCCCGAGTGGTAGAGCGTGAGCCCGCCCAGCCGGATCACGTACCCGAGGAACCGGTGGTCGCCGCGCTCGTCGGTCTCCAGCTCCTCGTGGGCGGCCGGCACGGCGTGGATCTCGATGTCGGGTCCCAGCACCAGGTGTTCGCCCGCGGTCAGACCGGTGAGCCGCCCGGCGGGGATCCCGCGCCGCAGCGCCTGCTCGCGCTCGGCGCGGGGGGCGACGAACACCGGGGTGTTGCCGCGCAGCAGGTCGCGGATCGTCCACGGGTCCATGTGGTCGGTGTGCGCGTGGGTGTGCAGGACGGCGTCGACGCCGGTGAGCCGCGCCGGATCGACCGGCGGGGCGTGCATCCGGGCGTGCGGGAAGAGCCTGCCCCGGTACTTCTCGGCGAGGCTGTCGCTCAGGTACGGGTCGATCAGCAGCGTCGTCCCGCGATGCCGCAGCGCGAACCCGGCCTGGCCGAGCCACCACAGGCTCGTGCCAGCAGCCGCGCCACCAGCCGTGCCGCTGTCCGCGCCACCGGCCGTGCCGCCGTCCGTGCCGCTGTGCGGGTCGTCGTCCGGGCCGTCGTCCGGCGCGCGGACGAGCGGCGCGGTCCCGGGCCTCGCGGCGATCGTCGAGGGGATGCGCATGTGCCCTCCTCCCTGTCAGTCGGTGTTCTGGTCGGGGCCGGGCTGGGCCGCGCCCGTCATCAGCGCCACGGCCTCGGCCATCGTGAGGTCGGCGGTGGGCACGCACGCGATGCGCCGCCCCAGCCGCTGGACGTGGACGCGGTCGGCCACCTCGAAGACGTGCGGCATGTCGTGGCTGATCAGGATGACCGGGATCC
The DNA here is from genome assembly GCF_014207745.1 of Nonomuraea muscovyensis. Classification (NCBI taxonomy): domain Bacteria; kingdom Bacillati; phylum Actinomycetota; class Actinomycetes; order Streptosporangiales; family Streptosporangiaceae; genus Nonomuraea; species Nonomuraea muscovyensis. The sequence continues at coordinate 330,906 of NZ_JACHJB010000001.1, read as the reverse complement.
CGCGCTGCTTGACCTCCAGGATCAGGTCGAGGACCTTGCGGGACTCCTTGACGCCCAGCGCGGCCGTCGGCTCGTCCATGATGATCACCCGGCTGCCGAAGGCGGTGGCACGGGCGACCGCGATGCCCTGCCGCTGGCCGCCCGACAGGGTCTCCACGGCCTGGTCCAGGCTCTGGATGGTCAGCAGCCCCAGGTCCTCCAGCAGCGCGCGGGTGTTCTCGCGCATCGCCCTGCGGTCGAGCATGCGCAGCCCCCAGCCGGGGAAGCCCCTGCGGCGCAGCTCACGGCCCAGGTAGACGTTGGCGGCGATGTCCCGGGCCGGAGCGAGCGCGAGGTGCTGGTACACGGTCTCGATGCCGGCGGCGCGGGCGTCCAGCGGGCCGCGGAAGGCGACCGGCCGGCCGTCCACCTCGATGGCGCCCTCGTCGGGGACGACCGCCCCGGACAGGCACTTGATCAGCGTGGACTTGCCCGCGCCGTTGTCGCCGACGACGGCGAGGACCTCCTCCTTGCGCAGCGTCAGATCGGTGCCGTCGAGCGCCGTGATGTGGCCGTACCTCTTGGTCAGGCCGCGTGCTGTGAGCGCGGCCACGTCCCGCCGGTCCGGTGCGGCGGCCGACGCGCGGCCGCCGGCGGTCGATGCGGTCATCCTCCGACCCTTCTCGTCCACTGGTCGACGCCGACGGCCACGATGACCAGCACCCCGATGGTGAAGGTCTGCCACAGGACGTCCACGCCGGCCAGGGTCAGTCCGTTGCTGAAGACGCCGACGATCAGGGCGCCGAGCAGTGTCCCGGCGACGTGGCCGCGCCCGCCGAACAGGCTGGTGCCGCCGATGACCACGGCGGTGATGCTGCTGAGGTTGACGTTCTCGCCGGAGAAGGGGCTGACCGACCCCACCCGGCCGATCAGGAACCATCCGGCCAGGGCGCAGATCACACCCGCCGCGACGTACACCGACAGCAGGACGCGGTCCGTGCGGATGCCGCTCAGCCGGGCGCCCTCCGGGCTGTCGCCGGTGACGTAGACGTGCTCACCCCACGCGGTGCGGCGCAGGACGTGGGCGGCGACGCCGAAGGCGGCCAGCACGAGCAGGCTGCCGTAGGTGATCTCCGCGCCGAGCGCGCTGAACGTCCGGCCGGGCCACAGGAACAGGCCCGGCAGGTCGGCGCCGCGGATGGTCTGGCTCTGCGAGGCCAGCAGCGTGAGCGCGCCGAACACGTTGAGCGTGCCCAGGGTGGCGATGAACGGCGGCACCCGGAGCCTGGTGACCAGCAGCCCGTTGACCGCTCCGGCCGCCGCTCCCACGGCGAAACCGGCCACCAGCGCCACGGGCGCCGGCAGGCCGGCGTCCACCGCGAGCTTGCCCGCCACGACGGTCGTCAGCACCATGATCGCCGCCACGGACAGGTCGATGCCCGCGGTGAGCACGACGAGGGTCTGCGCGACCCCGACCATGCCGATGATCTGCACCTGCTGCACGATCAGCGACAGGTTGGCCGGCTGGTAGAAGCGCGGGCCGATGAGCAGGCCGAACAGGACGCAGGCCAGGACGAGCACCAGCGTCGGGCCGACGAGGGCGTGCGCGTGCAGCAGCCGCTGCACGCGCACCAGCGGCGGCGGAGGCGGCGTGGCCAGCGTCTCGCCGACCCGCCGGCCGGTGGGTCCGGCGTCGAGTGCGGCGTCGACGCCGGTCGGGTTCGTGGACATGGCCTAGCCCCAGCAGTTCTTCAGGCCCCACGCGCTGTCCTGCGACGGCACGCCGGGAGCGGGCTGGTCGGTGATGAGCGTGGCGCCGGTGTCGGTGAAGTCGAGGCCCGCCGAGGCTGCCGGCTTGGTCCCGTCCTTCAGGTACGCCGCCACGGCGTCCAGGGCGTCGGTCGCCATCTTGATCGGGAACTGCATCGAGGTGGCGCCGATGGCCTTGCCCGCGACGTCGCGCACGCCGGGGCAGCCGCCGTCCACGGAGACGACGGTGATCTGGTCCTGCAGCCCGGCCGCCTTGATGGCCTCGTAGGCGCCCGCCGCGGCGGGCTCGTTGATGGTGTAGACGAGGTTGATGCCGCGGTCCTTCTGCAGCAGCTTCTCCATCGCCGTGCGCCCGCCCTCCTCGTTGGCGTCCGTCACCTCGTGACCGGCGATGCGCGGGTCGGACTCGTCGCCGATCCGGGTCCTGTCCTTGACGTCGACGCCGAAGCCCTCCAGGAAGCCCTGGTCGCGCTGCACGTCGACGGCCACCTGGGCCGGGCTGAGGTCGAGCAGGGCGATCCTGGCCTGCCTGCCCTCGAACGTCTCCTTGGCCCACCGGCCGATCAGCACGCCGGCCTGGTAGTTGTCGGTCGCGAACGTGCCGTCGGCGGCGGAGACCGGGTCGGTGGGCGAGTCGAGGGCGAGGACGAGCACGCCCTCGGCGCGGGCCTTGTCGATGGCGGGCAGGATCGCCTTGGAGTCGGACGGGGTGATGAGGATGGCCTCGGCGCCGGCGGCCACGAGGTTCTCCACGGCCTGGACCTGGGAGTCGTTGTCGCTCTGCCCCTTGCCGGCCAGCGGGCGCAGCTCGTAGCCGAGTTGCTCGGCGCGGGCCTGGGCGCCCTCCTTCATCTTGACGTAGAAGGGGTTGTCATCGGTCTTGGTGACCAGGCCGACGAGGACGCCGTCGCCGCCGGCCGCGCCCCCGGACCCCGCGGCCGAACCGCCGCAGCCGGTCGCTGCCAGCCCCAGAGCCAGGACCGCCACGGCGGTCTTGGAGGCGTGAGGGGTCATAGCCGCACCTCTCTTTCGCTAGCAGAAGTAGCTTTCTGCATGTTTCGCATTGTAGAAATTTCTTCGATCACTGGACGTGGGACGGCGCTCCGGCCGCCGTCAGGCCGGGATCACGCGATGGAACGCCTGGTCCCGCCGTCGACCGACACGGCCGCGCCGGTCGTGGCCGCCGCCTGCGGCGAGCAGAGATAGACGATCATGTTCGCCACCTCCGCTGGCGTGGCCGCCCGGCGCAGGATCGAGGTCGGCCGGTGGTTGCGCACGAACTCGTCCACCGCGTCCTGCGCCGTCTCCCCGCCGACCCCCAGCCTCATCACGAAGTCGCCGACCCCCTCCGACGCGGTCGGGCCGGGCAGCACCGCGTTGACGGTGACGCCCGTGCCCGCGCACCGCTCGGCCAGGCCGCGCGACACCGACAGCTGGGCGGTCTTCGTCATGCCGTAGTGGATCATCTCCGGCGGCACCTGCAGCGCCGACTCGCTGGAGACGAAGACGACGCGCCCCCAGTCGCGCTCCAGCATGCCGGGCAGGTACGCCCGGGACGCCCGGATGCCGCTCATGATGTTGGTGTCGAAGAAGCGCAGCCACTCGGCGTCCTCGACGTCGAAGAAGTCGCGCGGCTCGAAGATCCCGAGGTTGTTCACCAGCACGTCCACCTGGGGCACGGCGGCCACCAGGGTCTCCATGCCGGCGGCGGTCGCCAGGTCGGCGGCCACCCCCCGGGCGTCCGCGCCGGGCCGCGCGGCGAGGATCCGCTCGACGGCCCGTCGCACGCCGGCCTCGCCGCGGCCGTTGACCACCACCGAGGCGCCGGCCTCGGCCAGCCCCACGGCGGTCGCCAGGCCGATGCCCTGGGTCGAGCCCGTGACGAGGGCGGTCCTGCCTGAAAGGTCGATGCGCATCGTGCTCTGTCTCCTTGACGAACGGTGATGGGACGAACGGTGATGGGACGAACGGCGTTGGGACGAACGGTGAGGGGACGAACGGTGCATGGGCCAGCGGTGCATGGGACGGCGGTGACGGCGGGTGGCCCGTGCTACAGGGCCTCGCCCTTCAGATAGCGGGCGGCGGCGACGGCGATGATGAGGGCCAGGCCGGTGAAGACGGGTTCGATCCAGAACGGCGCCCCGACCAGCGCCAGCCCCGTCGCGCCCACCTGGATGGTGACCACGGCGATGATCGTCCCCCACACGTTGAACACGCCCGGCTGGATCGCGGTCGCGCCGAGGAAGACCGCGGCGTAGGCGGGCAGCAGCAGCGGCGGCCCGACCGTCGGGTTGCCGCTGCCGAGGACGCCCGCCTGGACGATCCCCGCGACACCCGCCAGCAGGCCGGCGCCGGCGAAGGCCAGCAGCGTGAGCCCGCGCACCGGCACACCGCTCAGCCGCGCGGCCTCCCGCGAGCCGCCGATCGCATAGAGGAAGCGGCCGGCGGGGGTGTGGGCCAGCAGATACCACACCAGGGCCGCCAGCAGGACCGCGTACACCACGGGGAGCGGGACGCCCAGCAGCCTGCCCTGCCCGATGGCCGGCAGCGACGGGGGAATGCCGTCGTAGAAGACGTTCCCCTGCGTGTACGCGGAGACGGCGCCGGTGATGACAGTGCTCATCCCGATCGTCACGATGAAGGAGTTGATGCCCACCCGGGTGACGAGCAGGCCGTTCAGCACGCCGACGAGCGTGCACACGACGGCGGCCAGCACGACGGCCAGGGCCAGCGGCAGCCCCTGCCGCGAGGTGAGACCCGTGACCAGCACGACGCCGAGCCCCAGGTTCGCGGCGACCGACAGGTCCAGCTCCCCGACGATCAGCGGCAGGAGCAGCCCCAGGGCGAGGATGCCGAGGACGGCCTGCAGGCTCAGCACCGTGCCCAGGTTGTCCAGGGTGAAGAAGGTCTCCGGGCGCAGCAGCGAGAACACCGCCACCAGCGCGAGCAGGAGCAGCGGCAGCGCCACCCTGGCCAGGAAGAGGGCCAGCGGCTCGCTCCGGCCGCCGGGCAGGCGCACCGATCGGGCCACCCGCACGCCGGGCGGGGTGGGCATCGCGTGATCTGTCGAGGTGCTCATGACGCCTTCTCCACTGTCGTGCCCGCCGTGCCTGTTGTGCCTGTCGTCCCTGCCGTGCCCGCCGTGCCTGTCGTGCCTTCCGTCCCGAAGTAGACGAGCCGGGTCAGCGACGCCCGGTCGAGCCGCTCGCCCGGCAGGTCGGCGACCAGTTCGCCGTCGCGCAGGACGAGGACGCGATGGCACAGGCCGAGCACCTCGTCCAGCTCGCAGGAGATGAGCAGGACGCCGGCGCCGCGCTCGGCGGCCCGCGACACCAGCCCGAAGATCTCCGCCCGGGCGCCGACGTCCACGCCCTGGACCGGCTCGTCGAAGACGACGAGGTCCGGGGCGGTCGCGAACCACTTGGCGATGACGACCTTCTGCTGGTTGCCGCCGGACAGCACGCCGAACCTGCGTTCGGGCGCGGCCGGACTGACCCGGAACTCGGTCAGGAGCCCGTCGACGCAGGCCCGCTCGGCCCGCCCCGAGATCCGTCCCCGGCGCCAGAACCGCCGGACCGACGGCAGGGTGAGATTGCGGGAGACGGGCAGTTGCAGGAAACCTCCGTCGCGGCGCCTGTCCTCGGGGATGAGCGCGACGCCGTCGCGCACCGCCTCGCGCGGCGAGCGGTGCCGCACCACCCGCCCGCGCAGCCGGATCTCACCGCCCCGAGGGCGCTGCGCGCCGGCCAGCAGCCTGGCCAGCTCGCTGCGGCCGGAGCCGAGCATCCCGGCCACCCCGACCACCTCGCCGCGGCGGACCGCGAAGGAGACGCCCCGCAGCCGCTCGCCCCGAAGTCCGGTCACCGTCAGCAGCGGCTCGCCGGCTCCGGCTCCCGCCGGGACCGGAGCCGGGCGGCTCGGCGCGCGGTCCACGTCGTGGCCGACGATGAGCCTGACGAGGTCCCGTTCCGACAGTCCCGCCACGTCCACGGTGTCCACGAGCCGCCCGTCCCGCAGCACCGTCGCCCGGTCGCCGATCTCCAGGATCTCGTGCAGCCGGTGCGAGACGTACCCGATCCCGACGCCGCTCGCGGCGACGCGTCGTACGGCCGCGAAAAGTCGGCGGCTCTCGGCGTCCGGCAGCGCGGCCGTGGGCTCGTCGAGGACGAGCAGCCGCGCCCCCGGCCCCGCGCCGGCCAGGGCGCGGGCGATGGCGACGATGGTCTGCTCGGCGAGCGGCAGCCGCCCGACCGGCTGATCCACCGGGATGTCGTGACCCAGGACGGCCAGCTCGGCCCGTGCCCGCCGCCGGATGCCCGGCCAGTCGATGCGTCCCGCCGGGGCGGCGTCGAAGCCGCGGCCGATCGCGAAGTTCTCGGCGACGGTCAGGCTCGGGATGAGCCCCAGGTCCTGGTGGACGAAGAGCAGCCCGGCGGCGGTCGCCCGGACGGGGGAGTACGGCAGCGCCATGGGCACACCGTCGATCTCGACGACCGCGCCCCGGTCCGGCTCGTGGTAGCCCGCCAGGCACTTGATCAGCGTCGACTTGCCCGACCCGTTCTCGCCCAGGAGCGCGTGCACCTCGCCGGCGCGGACCTCGAGGGAAACCCGGTCCAGGGCCCGCTGGCCGAGGAACGTCTTGGACAGCTCCCTGACGGCGACGACCGGGGGGCGGGCGGCGGTCACGGCTTTCCCCAGAGCTTCAGGTAGTGCGGCGTGGCGTCGAAGTCGCCGTCCCAGGACCCGGAGGCCGGCGCGTTGGCCTTGGTGATGAGCTTGACCGAGATGCCCTGCGCGACCGGCTGCCCGCCGGAGAACAGCCGGTTGAGGTCGTCCACCATGCCGTAGCCGACGCGCCGCATCGCCACACCGGCCGAGGCCGCCTGGAAGCCGCCCTTGCGGATGTCGTCGGTGTTGGCCACGTCGGCGTCGACCGAGATGCCGATGACCTTCGCCGGATCGGCCAGGCCCGCCTGGCGCAGCCCCTGGGCGAAGAAGTGCAGCGCCGCGTCGTAGCCCGCGAACAGCACGTTGTGCCGCGGGTTGCTCCGGGCGAGCTGCACGACCCTGCTCGGGGCCGTGGTGCTGATCTCGGCGGCGAGGTGCCTGCCCTCGGCGGCCAGCTCGCAGCCCGCTCCGGCGGCCTCGCAGTCGCCGATGAACCTCTTGACGCCCGCGGCCCGGGCCCGCACCGTGGCGAACTCGTCGTCCAGCATCACGATGAACCTGGGCGCGCTGCCGAACCGCTCCTTGGTCAGCAGGTACGCCTGCTGGGCGAGCAGGTAGCCGGCGCGCTCGTTCTCCTCCAGGGGCGGGCTGACCGACTGGATGAGGCCGCCCGTGTCGCCGCACATGTCGCACACCACGCTCAGCCCCGCCTTCCGGGCGGCCCGCAGGTCGCCCTGGACGGCGGCGGCGTCGATCGAGTTGAGGACGATGCCGTGCGCCCCCGACGAGACCGCCCGCTTGATCGCCGCGGACATCTTGGACGCGTCACCGGCCGGGTCGTCGATGGAGGCATCCCAGCCCAGGACCTTCGCGGCCTCCTGCGCGGCGCGCGCCGGCCGGGCGCACCCCTCGACCGCCATGGCGCACGGAATGATGACGAGCTTCTTGCCCGGGACCACCGCCGGCCCCTCGGCGGGCACCGGGTTGGTCTGCTCGGTCTGGGCGGCGAGCGCCGCGTCGACGTCGGCCCTGACCTTGGCGTCGAAGGCGGCGACGGGTCCGCTGGTCTCCTGCCGCGCCCCGCCGGCCGGGGCGGCCGGGCCGCCTCCGCATCCGGCGGCGAACGCCGTGACGGCGACGGACGCCGCGATGGCGAGGAGGCGGGGAGATCCGCGGAGAACGCTCATCACTGGGTTCCTTTCCTGAAGCCGGCGTCGAGGGGCGCGGTGGCGGGGTCACGACGTGACTCCGGAGGGGGCGCCTCGACCGGCTGGTTGCGCTCAGCACGAGGTTCGCAGTACTTCCTGCTAGACGTCAATAACTAGGTGGAAATTTCTTCGAAATGCTGCCGACACAAGATCCCCCAGGTCACGGCCCTGTCAGCCCCGGCCCCTACGCCTCCGGCCCGGCAGGCGGCGCCGGGCCGGAGCGCTTGACGGGTCTCAGGTCCAGTTCGTCAGGCGGCGCAGGCCGTACTCCACGGGCCCGTACCGGTGGGAGCGCAGCCACCACGCGCTGAGCAGCAGCAGCACCGTGTAGACGGCCGCGGCGACGCCCATGACGGCGATCGGCTCCAGCCGCCCGGCGAGCGCCAGGCCGTACCCGGTGAAGACCAGGCAGGCGAGCACGGACTGCCCGAGGTAGTTGGACGCGGCCGTCCGGCCCGCCGGCGCGAGCGCGCGTCCGGCCGCCGGGAACCTCCGGACGACCCGCAGCAGCGTGGCCACGTAGGCGGCGGTGAGCAGCGGCGAGGTGAGGCCGTTCACGGCCAGTCCCAGCAGCTCGACCGGACCCGAGGAGCCGCTCGTCAGGGCGAACAGGACACCACCGGGCAGGCCGATCCCGAAACCCACCCACTGGACGCGGCCGAGCAGGTGTGCCCAGCGGCCGGGCTCCTCCAGCAGTCGTGTCTTGCCCGCGGCCAGCCCGAGCAGGAACATGGCCAGCGCCGTCGGCCCCTGGAAGAGCCAGATCGAGGCGGCGAGCGGCGGATACAGCTCCCGTTGCATGCGCAGCACGTCGAGCGGGCCGCCGGTGGCCAGGGCCATGATCCGGTCGGCCTCGGCCGGATCCGACGCGGACGTCGCCGCGGCGGGGTCGAGGCTCACCAGCGCGGCCAGGGCCAGCCAGAACAGGGTCAGTGCGCCGAGGACGGCCGTCGCGACGATCACCGCCGTACGGGGGCGGATGCCGCGTAAAGCCAGCAGGATCAGCCCCAGCGCGGCGTACAGGGTGAGGATGTCGCCGACCCACACCAGCAGCCCCTGTGCCAGGCCGAGCGCGAACAGCCCCAGGCAGCGCCGCGCGGTCCGTGCGCGGACGCTCGCCCCGGCGCGTTCCGCGGCCCGCATCTGCAGCGTGAACGAGTAGCCGAACAGGAACGAGAACAGGATGTAGAACTTCGTCAGGACCAGGGCGGAGATGGTGTACGCCACCGGGCCGTCCGTGATGGGCAGCGAACCGGCCACGGCGTAGCCCGGGTCGGCGAAGAAGCCGATGTTCGCGATGAGAATGCCGGCCAGCGCGAAACCGCGCAGCGCGTCGATCTCGTGCACCCGGCCGGCCTGCGGCGTCTGCACATGCGTCATGGCGCCTGACGCTAGGCGCGGCGCGCCCTCGCCGGCATCGGCCCTTGGTCGGGGCCCGTGAGACCAAAGTCAGGTTGCCGTGTCCTGGCCCACCTGCCGGCCGGCACCGTGCCCCCCGGCGGCGACCGGCAAGCCTCCGGCCCTCACCTGCCGGTGGGTGTGGTGCAGGTGAGGGCCGGAGTCCGATCACGGGTTGCCGGCTGTGCGGCTAGAGCTTCTGGCGCGGTCGGCCTACCACCAGCCGCCCCAGCCTCCGCCGCCCCAGCCCCAGCCTCCGCCGCCCCACCAGCGACGGCGGCAGCCGCCACCTCGCCACCAGCGACGGCGGTGCCATGGATCGTGCCTGAAGTCGACTCCTTGTGACAAATGCGTCCTAGCCATGATTCCTCCCCCGAAGGCTAAGAAGCCCAAATTCGGACATTACACCCGTATCGGGCATGCCGCGAGGGGTTCGCGCCGGCTGCGCACCCCCACATCCCCGTCTCGGGCCGGGCCCGGACCGCGCGTCCAGGCTCAGGCTGACCGCGAACGGCGGGCCGGCCACCCCCCGACCTGCGGGCCGGCCACCCCCCGACCGCCGCGTGGAGAGCGAGGCGATCGTCCTCACCGGCCTCCGCGCCTGCGCATCACGCAGACCATCTACGGCCGCCCGACACCCATCGTTCCGTCGTCGTGTCACCGCACCATGCACTCAGGAGGCCGGGTGTCTCCGCCACGGTGGCGGGTCAAGGACCAAGGCCACGGGCTCTGCCACGGCGCCGGCGCCACCCGTCCATCCGGAACGCCGTAGCCGCAGGGGCCCTCCCGGGTGGCCAGGGCTGCCGGACGCCGAGCGCAGGCGGCGGAATCAGGGCTCGGCCCGGATCGTCGCGAGGGTCACCGATCTTCTTGATCGAGGTTGCCGTGAGCCTCCGCCGAAAGGTCCTGCCAGTCGGCCCAGGTCTTGAGCCGGTCGGCGTAGACCTGCTGGAGCATCGGGTAGAAGCCCTGCCCGAACAGCACCCGCAGGGGCGGGTCGTCGGAGTCGACGATCTTGAGGAGTGCCTGGGCCGCGGCGGCCGGGTCGCCGGCGGGCTGCTTGCCCGCGAACCCGGCGAGACGGCGGCGAAGGCCGTCGTAGATCGGGTCGGCCTCGGCCATGTGGCCGTTGTCGAGGGGATCGGGGTTCTTACCGGACCTGGTGGCGAAGCCGCCGGGCTCGATGACGGTCACCTTGATGCCGAAGCCGGCGACCTCCTGGGCGAGGGATTCGTTCAGGGCTTCCAGGGCCCACTTGGAGGCGCTGTAGGCGCCGCTGAGCGCGAACGCCATGAGCCCGGCCGCCGAGGACAGCTGGATGACGTGCCCTGCACCCTGCTCGCGCAGGCGGGGCAGCGCGGCCTGGATCACCCACACCGCGCCGAACACGTTGGTCTCCAGCTGGTCGCGCAACTGCTGCTCGGTCAGCTCCTCGATCGCGCCGACCTGCGCGTAGCCGGCGTTGTTCACGACGACGTCGAGCCGGCCGAAGTGCTGTCCGGCCCGCTGCACGCTCTCGAACACGGCGGCCCTGTCGGTCACGTCCAGCTCCAGCGGGAGCACCGCCTCGCCGTAGGCGGCGACCAGCTCGTCAAGGCTCGCGGCGTTCCGGGCGGTCGCGGCCACCTTGTCGCCGCGTGACAGGGCGGCCTCGACGAAGTTGCGGCCCAGACCGCGAGACGAACCGGTGACGAACCAGACCTTGCTCATGATGTCCTTCCGTTCTTTCCGCGGTGGCGGTCGCGCGGCGGTCGCCATGCGACGGTGCCAAGGCGGTCACTCGTGGAGTCGCGTTCCGCGCGGATCGTTCGCGCGGCGTCCTGACGACCATGAGGCGCCGGCGACCCGGGTTCTGTGACAGTGCGGTCATGTGATGTACGCCACCGAGCGTGGGGTGTCACACAGTGGCGCGGGCCGGCGTCTTGTGCGTGGAGCACAGTCGAGGGCGAACAGGCGGGAGCCGGCCATGAACGAGCGCAGCGAGACGACGACGGGCAGAGCCGAGCCGCTCGCCGGGGGTGGCCGGACGGACTCCGCCACCGAGGCGACCGAGGCGTTCGTCGCCCACCGCAACCTGCTGTTCACCGTCGCCTACGAGATGCTCGGATCGGCTGCCGACGCCGAAGACGTTCTCCAGGAAACCTGGCTGCGGTGGATGAAGGTCGACATGGGGCAGGTGCGCGACCAGCGCGCCTACCTGGTCCGGATCACGACCCGGCGCTCGCTCGACCGGCTGCGCGCCATGAGTCGCCGCAAGGAGGCGTACGTCGGCTCCTGGCTGCCGGAGCCGCTGCTCACCACGCCGGACGTGGCCGAGGACGTCGAGCTCGCCGAGAGCGTGTCGATGGCGCTGATGATCGTTCTGGAGACGCTGTCGCCGACCGAGCGGGCCGTCTTCGTGCTGCGTGAGGCCTTCGGTATCAGTCACGACGAGATCGCGGCCGCTGTCGGCAAGAGCCCCGCGGCCGTCCGGCAGATCGCGCGCCGCGCCCGCCGGCACGTCGATGCCCGCCGCCCTCGCGAGGAGGTCGCCCCGAACCAGGCCCGGGCGGTGCTGGAGTCGTTTCAGGCCGCGCTCGAAACCAGGGATCTGCAGGGCCTGCTTGACGCGCTCGCCCCCGAGGTCGTCCTGATCAGCGACGGCGGCGGCGTCAAGCAGGCCGCGCCGCGGCCGATCACCGGCGCCGACAAGGTGGCCCGCATGATCGTCGGCGGCCTTGGCAAGGCCCGGGTCGCGCTCACCAGTGAGCACACCGTGGTCAACGGCAACCCGGCACTCCTCCTCTACGTGGACGGCGAGATCGACGGCGTCATTGCGGTCCGGGTCGAGGACGCCCGCATCACCGGCCTCTACTACGTCCGCAACCCGGAGAAGCTCACCCGCGTCGCATCCGAGACCCCACTCACGCTGACGTAGTCCTTCAGCCGCCGCGCCGTGATCACGATATCGCCAAAGCGCGGAGCACCCTGAGCGAAGGTCTGCTCATCGGCAGAAGCGCCTAGAGGCTCGGCGGCCCCGTCACCACGTGCCAAGCACGCGAACGTTCTCTTCGAGGAGTAGACATGGCCGCTGAGGCCCCCCTGGCAGCCGACACGCCGCCGTCACCCTGGCCGACGGTGGCCACAGCAGTCGTCCTGCTCACGGCGATCATCTCCGTGCTGCTCACCGCCTTCGCCTGGCCGTCGGTGCGTTCGTCGGTCCACGGTGTGCCGATCGCCGTCGCCGGTCCGGCCACGGCGGTCGAGCAAGTCCGCACCGCTCTCGGCCGACGCCTGCCGGACGGCTTCGAGATCACTGTGGTCGCCGACACCGCAGCCGCCGAATGGTTGATCCGCGACCGGGAGGTGTACGGGGCGATCGACGTCAGCGCCGGCACCCCGCAGGTCATCATCGCCTCCGCCGCCAGCGGAGCGGTCGCCCAGAGCCTGCAGAGCGTCGCGACCGGGCTCAGCCAGGCGCAGGCACAGACCGCCAACGCCAAGGTCGCAATCCGCGACCTCGCCGCCTTGCCGGCCGACGACCCGCGCGGCGCCGGCCTGGCCGCCGGATCCCTGCCCCTGGCGATGGGCGGGCTGCTCGCCGTGATACTGCTGACCAGACTCGTCCGCGGCACCGCCCGCCGGGTCACCGGAGCGCTCGCCTTCGCGATCACCGGCGGCCTGGCCGTGGCAGCGGTCCTGCAGTTCTGGCTCGGCTCGCTCAACGGTGCCTACTGGGTCAACAGCGGTGCCATCGCCCTGACCATCGCGGCCACCTCCCTGAGCATCCTCGGGCTGGAGGCACTGCTCGGATACGTCGGCTTCGGACTCGGCGCCGTCGCCATGATGCTCATCGGCAATCCCCTGTCAGGTGCCCCGATGCCACCCGGCCGTTTCCCGGGCAGCAAGGGAGACAAGGGTGGCGGCCCTCCTTCGCCACCCTCGACTCCGCGAGGTTCACCGGCCGGTGCGCTATCGGCCTGCGCACATCGACGGGGCCTTCCGCCGTTCCCGGTGCGCGCGTCAGCCGACGGCGTAGGCGCGGATGACAGTCTGCTTGACGGTCGTCCCCGACGTGTCGGTCGCCGTGCCCCTCAGGGAGACGAATCCGGGCGTGCGCGGGTTGGGCACGACGGCCGTCCAGCCGGAGGCGGTCGGGACGCTCGGCAGGGGGAGCCAGCTCGCGCCGTCGTCCGTGGACATCTCCAGCCTGAGCGAGGCAACCTTGGCCTGGGACGCGCCGGGGTTGCGCTCGATCCGGACGGGCACCTTGGTCACCGTGCCGGGACGGGCGCGGTTGAACGCGTCGAGCCCGGCCGGAGCGTAGCGGACCGCGATCAGCGGGAGCGGCTTCGTCTTGGGCGTGCGCGCGGACGAGAACGTCCAGACGGACTCCACGCTCGACGACAGCGCCGTGTGGGGCACCTGCCGGCGCATCGAGGTGGTGAGCGTGTACTCGGCCCGCTGCGGGGGCAGCGCGGCCGTCAGCGCGCAGGGCTGGAACAGGCAGCCGGCCAGAGCGGTCTCGGCGATCGTCTGGCCGTCACGGGCCAGGGTCGCGGTGCCGGTCGCGGCGTCGTCCACGCCGGTCCGGCCCTCGACGCCGTCGGCGAACAGGCGGCCGGGGTCGAAGGAGAGCTCGTCGCCCGTGCGGGTTCCGTTGGGCTCCGCGAACGAGGGGCCGGTGACGGCGGCGTTCCACACCTCGGTCGTGCGGCCGCGCTTCATGACCTTGCCGGAGTCCCGCACGTCCGACGTGTCGGTGACCCAGGCGCTGGCCCAGGTGAGCCCGGGCGTGCGGTAGTAGGTCACGGTGCCGGGGACTGCCACGGCCTGCGGGAGCGTGGCGTAGATCTCGTTGCCCGGTTCCTCACCGAATCTGGGGGTGAAGTAGGGCTGGCCCTGCGCCGCGACCCCGGAGGCGAGGAACGTCGCCTCCACCTTCGCCAGTTCGGCACGCTCGGCCCGTTGCCCCATGTCCGCCGGGAAACCGCCGGCGCGGTGGTCGACCAGGTCGTAGAGGGCGCCGGTCGTGGAGTCCCAGACAGACCTCAGGTGGTAGCGCAGCCCGGCCTCGCGCGTGGGCACCGCGTAGAACTCCTTGCTCGGGTCGGCGTACTCCCGCCAGCCGAACGACCACGGGCCGAGCCCCACGGTGAAGTCGGTGACGTTCCTGGGTGTGGCCGTGGGGTCGTCGACGGTGAAGCGGGCCGGCCGGCCCTGGCGGGCGTCGAGCGTGATCCGCTGGTCGCCGTCGTCGACCCGGACGGCGGTGTGGGTGACCGTCACCGAGGCGGGTTCGTTGATCTCGGCGTAGAGGTTCCACCGTCCCTCCGGCAGTCGCATCCTCGCCGTGCCGCCCTGGAAGACCGGCGTCCGGACGGCGCCGGTCTTCGGGTCGTAGAGCTGGGCGTAGGCGCCGGGCTCGTCGGTGTCCCTGCCGACGGCGGTGATGGTCACGTCGTACGACTCCGGCTCGACGTACGCGCCGGCCAGGGTGCGGATCTCGCCCTGGGCGGTGGCGGCGGCGACGACTCCGACGTGGTCGCCCGGGGCCTTGCCGGTGGCGTCGATGGTCAGCGTCACCGACGCCGTGCCGTTGGCGGGCACGTCGAGGCGTTGCGACGACAGCTTCAGCACCTCGGCGCCCTGCGTGCTCAGGTCCAGGGCGACGGGGGCGTCGCCGGAGTTGGTGTACGTGATCGTCCCGGTCGAGAGGCGTTCACCCTTACCTTCCCAGGGGAAGGCCGCCCACACGCCGGCGGGCTCGGCCACGACCTGCCGCGCGAGGGCCCGGACGAGGTCGATCCGGCCGGCGCCCTGCTCGTACGGTGTGGCGTCCGGCGTGGGGACGGCGCTGCCCATGAGGGCGGCCTTGAGCTGCCGACCGGTCCACGTGGGGTGCCGCTGGGCCATGATCGCCGCGGCGCCGGCCACGTGCGGCGCGGCCGCCGAGGTGCCGCTGAACGGCGCGTGCGCGCCGCCCGTCTCGGCGGTCATGACGTCCACGCCGGGCGCCGTGACGTCCGGCTTGATCGCGTGGTCGCCCTCGCGGGGACCTCTGCTGGAGAAGCCGGCGACCCGGTCGTCGCCGCCGACCGCGCCGACCGTCAGGGCGGCGTCGGCGCTGCCGGGGCTGAGCACCGGCGCCCGGCCGGTGTTGCCCGCGGAGACGACGAATAGCGTGCCGGTCCGTTCGGAGAGCGTGTTCACCGCCTGTTCGACGGGGTCGAGTTGCGGGGTGTCGGGGCTGCCCAGGCTGACGTTGACGACCTTGGCCTTGACCTCGGTCGCGGCCCACTCCATGCCGGCCAGGATGGAGGAGTCGGTGGCACCGAAGCGGCCGCCGACCTTGCCGATGGCGAGCCGGGCGCCAGGGGCGATTCCCCGGTACTGGGCGCCGGCTCCGGCCACGATGGAGGCGACGTTGGTGCCGTGACCGACGGTGTCACGGATGTCGGGCTCGTCGGAGAAGTTTCGTTCGTGAGCGACCACACCCTTCAGATCGGGGTGATCGGGGTCGTAGCCGGAGTCGAGCACGGCCACCGTGACGCCCTCGCCGGTCATGCCCTGTTTCCATGCCTCGGTGGCGCCGATCTGCTTGGCGCTCTTGTCGAGAGTCCACGGACGCAGGCCGTCCAGCCAGAGCTTGGCCTTGCCGGCCGTCAGTGCCCGCGTGCCACCGCCGGTCAGGTCCCTCCACGTCTGGGCGGTGCTCTTCTTCGGGATCCGGAGCGTGGCCATGCCGAGCCCGGCGAGCCGCCGCGCTCCCGGCACGTCCACCGACTGGACGATCATCGGGATGTCGGGCCGGTGGGCGTCGCCGTATCGCCACTGCAGCAGTTGCGTCACGTCGAACAGCCGCGGGTCCAGGACGCCCTGAGCGAGCAGCGGGCGGGCGTCGAACGGGATCACGTGCAGGTGGCCCCCGATCACCTGCCGGGCGAATCCCGCCGGCCTGCCCGGACCGGGCTCCACGCGTACGCCGCCGCCGGTGACCACGACACGGTCGCCCGTGATGAGGGTGACGGCGCCGGCCGGCGCGGCGGGCGCCGGCCGGTCCAGCGGCGGCGGCGCCACGGTGATCGTGCCGGCGAGTAGGGCGGATGCGAGAATGCCGCCTAAGCTCATGAACTGCCTCCATCAAGAGGTGATCTTGAATGCGGCAGCGACAATACTTCGTTGAACGGAGTATGGTCAAGGCGTGCCGGCCGGCTGTGTCGCGTCCGCCGAGATCGCCCGTCACGCCTTCCTTCGAGCTACAACTGACGCAGCAGCTGCATGGCGTCCTTCTCGATGCGCGAAAGATCGTGCAGGATGACGCCGGCCTGCTCGAGGTATCCCGCGTCGCCGCTCTCCCCAGCCTTCGCGATCAAGCCGGAGACGTCCGTCCACAGGGCGGCGGCCTCGGCGTACAGCTGGTGACCGGCGCGGAGGTCGCCGTCGTCGATCAGCCGGGTGCACTCGTCGAGGAAGTCGCGATAGAGGCGCGGAACAGGGCGCCACCGGTGCCGCCCTTCTCCACGAGGAGGGCGGCCTGCGGCAGGTCCTGCTGCGGCTCGCCGACGCGCGCCAGCCACCCGGGCACCAGTTTGCCGGCCTTCTCGATGCCCCGCTGGCCCAGGTTTGCGATGGGCGCGGTGAGGAAGGCGTCGGCGCAGGCCTTGATGGCGGGGATGGCCTGGTCCTACCAGGAAAGCGGGCGAGCCGGCAGGGTGATGGTGAAGGATCGGTGCCTAGCGGTCATCGGGCCGCGTTCGGCCCGCGCCGAGGCGAGGCTGGCCCGGCTGACGCCATGCCCTTGCTGTCCCAGTAGACGAGGACAGGCCCGAGCCCAGCCCGAACAGCATGGGCTCGGACAGATCAAGCCCCTCATGCCGCAGCAGCACCCCCAGCGCCGTCGTCTCGCAGTGGTGCATGCCGCGGGCCTCGATGTCCTTCACGATGGTCATGCGTCGCTCTCCTCATGCTGACGCGGCGAACGGTCACACCGTTCCCACCTGCGTGATCAACCGCGGGTGGGGACCGCTGGGAGTAGCATGAGGCCTCCCACAGGGGGAGAGTCCAGCCGCACGACGGGGCAGCGGCGGCTTCGGCGGCCCCTTCCGTCCGGCCCTCCCTCGGTCCCGTGGATCACCTGGGCGGCGCGGCGCCGGCCGGCAGCCGACCGTGATCGTCCGAGCCGGACCGATCGTGGAACCCACCCCGCGCGCCCCGGACGATCACTCCGCTCTCCGGTCCGTGTTCCCTGATGTGCCGATCACGCAGTCGCAGGCCCAGGCAGAGCCGGTGGGTCACCCAGAAGGCGATGAACGGGCCGATGACCACGGCGAACCTGAAGAAGATCGTCACTGCTTCCACCGAGAGCTGGAACTCGTGAGCGAGTTGGTCGTTGGCCGCGGCGGCCCACAACAGTCCGTAGAAGGCGACGCCGGCGGCTGCGACACCTGTCCTCACCGCCGCCTCGCGCGGCCGGTCGAGCGTGGCGGGGCCGGTCCCCTCCTTGGCCATGCGGCCCTTGGCCTTGGGCCGGCCTAGTGCGTCGTGCCGGGCCAGGCGCCGGAGGATGAGCCGCTCCGCCATGGGGTAGCCGGCCAGGACGGTGAAGAAGACTCCGGGCACCACCAGCGCGGGCACCAGGACCGCGAGGCTGAGCGTGTACACGCCGATGGTCAGCTCCCACCCCGGCATGATCCGCAGAGCGCCGTCGAGGAACCCCATGTACCAGTCGGGCACCGACCCCGCCGAGATCTGGCCCGGCCCCGCCGGGCCGTACAACCAGATCGGTGCGATCTGGAATGCCACCCCGAGAACGACGAGGACCCCGAGCGTCGCGCCCGCCATCACGGGGCGTGCGGACCGCCGCCCCGGCACCGACGCGGCGAACCGCGAGTGGCCGTTCCGTCGCACCAGCCATTCGCGGGCGCCGAGGAGCACGGCGACGGCGGCCGGGATCACCAGCACGTGCGCCCAGTACATCACCGGGATGATGCTCTCCCCGGGGAACTCGGAGCCGAACAGCAGTTGCACGGCGTGGGTGCCCACCACGGGGACCGACAGGAGAACTGACTGGATCAACCACAGGCTCCCGCCGGAGAGCATGTCGTCGGGCAGAATGTTGCCGCTCTCCCCGGCGGCCATTCCCAGCGGTAGCAGTGTCACCCAGATCAGCCACTGCCGCACGCGTGGGCGGCGGAATGCGCCGGTGACGAACATGCGCAACAGCTGGAGCGCGACCGCCGCCGCGAACACGAGCGCCGACCAGTGATGCACCTGCCGGACGAACAGGCCGCCGCGCACCTCCAAACTCAGGTGCATCGTCGAGTCGAAGGCCCTGCTGACCGGAATGCCGCGCAGAGGCGTGTAAACGCCCTGGTAGAGCACCGGAGACATGTCGGGCTTGAAGAACACCATGAGAAACAGACCGGTCAGCACCAGGACGACGAAAGACCAGATCGCCACTTCGGCGAACATGAATGACCAATGGCTGAACCGGAACGACCGACGTTTCGTCACCCATGAGTGCATTGGGCCCCTCCTCGTTTCGACTCCATGCAATAGACGGAAATCGCCGGGGAAATGTGACATCCAATGGGCCATCGGCGAGGGTGAGTTACGTCATATAGAGGGAGTCAGCGGAAAGCGCTCCAGATGGGGGCCGAACGGAGTCGGCCGGCGCCGAGCGCCTCTCGGCGACGTCCGGCTGAAGCCCGGCCCGCACAAGATCCGGTTCACCGCGTCCGGGGAGGGTCGCGGCGGTGGCAGCCTGGTCTCGCTGGACGCGCTGAGCCTGATCGTCGCGCCGTCCCGGGCCGACGTGCGCCACGAGGTGGTGGTCGACAACGACGAGCTCGGCTACGAGGTGGTCAGCGGCACCTGGTCGGCGGCGACGGGGACCCTGCGGGTGCCGCGACGGTCGCGGACATCTTCAGGGCTCGGCCGGTGAGAAGGCAGTCGCTCTCGTTCTCCGGGGGTCGGGCACTGCCCCGGCTGCGGCCGCGACCCCGGGGCTCAGATCGAGCCCCGGGGTGTTTCGTCTGTTCGGCGGCTGCTCGGGCGGTTCGTCTAGTAGCCGAGCTTCTTCAGATCCGGCTGCTCGAATCCGGACTGAGGGATGTCGCCCCTGAACGGTGGCGTGATGATCGGGGGGACGAACGTCTCCTTGATCGTGCGGGCGTTCACCCAGCGGATCAGGTTGAAGATCGAGCCCGCCTTGTCGTTGGTGCCCGAGGCGCGGGCGCCGCCGAACGGCTGCTGGCCGACGACCGCCCCCGTCGGCTTGTCGTTGACGTAGAAGTTGCCCGCCGCGAAGCGCAGCCGGTCGGAGGCCGAGGCGATCGCGTAGCGGTCCTGGGCGATGATGGAGCCGGTCAGCGCGTACGGCGCGACGCCCTCCATCTGGTCCAGCACCGCGTCGAAGTCGCCGTCGTCGTAGACGTGCACGGCCAGGATCGGCCCGAAGTACTCCTTGACGAACACCTCGTGCGCCGGGTCCGCCACCTCCAGGACCGTCGGCCTGACGAAGTAGCCGGCCGAGTCGTCGTAGGAGCCGGTGAGGACGTCCACGCCGGAGTCCTGCCTGGCCCGGTCGATGGCCTCCTTGTGCTTGGCGAACGCCCGCCCGTCGATGACGGCGCCCATGAACGTCGACAGGTCGGCCGTCACGTCGCCCACGGTCAGCGACTCGGCCATCGACACGAAGTCGTCCCGCAGGCCCGACCAGATCGAGCGCGGCACGTAGGCGCGGGAGGCGGCCGAGCACTTCTGGCCCTGGTACTCGAAGGCGCCCCGCAGCAGCGCCGTCGACAGCACGCCCGGGTCGGCCGACGGGTGGGCGAGCACGAAGTCCTTGCCGCCGGTCTCGCCGACCAGACGCGGGTAGCCGCGGTAGGAGCCGATGTTGGTGCCGACGGTCCGCCACAGGTGCTGGAACGTCGCCGTCGAACCGGTGAAGTGGATGCCCGCCAGGTCGGGGTGGGCCAGCGCCACCTCGGAGACGGCCTGGCCGTTGCCCGTCACCATGTTGATGACGCCCGGCGGCAGGCCGGCCTCCTCCAGCAGCCGCATCGTGAAGTGCGCGGCGAACTGCTGCGTCGGCGACGGCTTCCAGACGACGACATTGCCCATGAGAGCGGCAGATGTCGGCAGATTTCCGGCGATGGCGGTGAAGTTGAACGGCGTGATCGCCAGCACGAACCCCTCAAGGGGCCGGTACTCCATCCGGTTCCAGACCCCGGGCGACGACATCGGCTGGTCGGTGTAGAGCTGGCGCGCGTACGCCACGTTGAACCGCAGAAAGTCGATCAGCTCGCACGCCGCGTCGATCTCCGCCTGCTGCGCGGTCTTCGACTGCCCCAGCATGGTGGCGGCGTTCAGCGTCGCCCGCCACGGCCCGGACAGCAGCTCGGCCGCCTTGAGGAAGATCGCCGCCCGCTCGTCGAAGGAGAGCGACCGCCAGGCGGGAGCCGCCGCCAGCGCGGTGTCGATCGCCTCCTGGACGTCCTGGGCGGTGGCGTCGTGGGTGCGGCCGAGGACGGCCGCCTTGTTGTGCGGCTGCACCACGTCGATCGGCGCGCCGCCGCCCATCCGCTGCCGGCCGTCGATGGTCATGGTCAGGTCGATCGAGGCGCCGGCCAGCTCCTTGATCCGGCCTTCCAGCGCGGCCCGCTCGGCGCTGCCCGGCGCGTAGGAGTACACCCGCTCGTTGGCGGGGGTGGGCACGTTGCTGATGGCGTCCATTTTCACTTACCCCCAAGGGCGCGAAGGAAGAAGGCGACGTTGGCGGGGCGCTCGGCCAGCCGGCGCATGAAGTAGCCGTACCAGTCGTCGCCGTAGGGCACGTACACGCGGACCGTGTGGCCGGCTCCGGCCAGGGCCTGCTGCCTGTCGGTCCGGATGCCGTAGAGCATCTGGTACTCGTAGTCGCCGATCGCGCGGCCGAAGCGGTCGGCGAGCAGCTCCGTGACCGCGATCAGCCGGTCGTCGTGCGTCGCCACCATGGGGTAACCCTTCCCCGCCATGAGGATCCGCAGGCATCGCACGTAGGCCCGGTCGACGGCCGCCTTGCTCTGGTGGGCGACCGAGGCGGGCTCGCGGTAGGCGCCCTTGACCAGCCGCACCCGGCTGCCCTCGCCGGCCAGCTCGCGGCAGTCGTCCTCGCTGCGCAGCAGGTACGCCTGGATCGCCACGCCGGTCGACGGGTGATCCTCGCGCAACGCGCGCAGGACGCGCAGCGTCGAGTCGACCGTGGTGTGGTCCTCCATGTCGAGCGTGACCGGCGATCCGCCCGCAGCGGCGGCCGCGCAGATCTCGCGGGCGTGCGCGAGCGCCATCGCCTCGTCGAGCCGCTGGCCGACGGCCGACAGCTTCACCGACACCTCGGCCCGGTCGCCCAGCCCCAGCGGGTGCAGCGCCTCCAGCAGCGTCACGTACGCCTTCGCGGTGGCCGCGGCGGCGCCGGCGTCGAGCGTCTCCTCACCGAGATGGTCGACGGTCACGGCCAGCTTCATGTCGCTGAGCCGTTCGACGGTGTCGCGCGCCTGCCCGGTGGTCTCGCCGGCGACGAACCGGTCGACCACCTTGCGGGTGAGCGGGAGACCCGTCACGGAGCGGCGCACCAGGGCGCTCCGTGATGTGGCGAGTAGCAGTTGACCCAGCATGTCCCCAGCCTAAAACCGCAGCTCAGGCGAGGCCATCGACGCGCGTAACGCCGGTTGTGGCAGGCTGTCATACACATGGACAATTCGGCTGATCTGCAGGAGACCGTCGACGAGATCGCCCGCGTGCTGGGGGCGTCGGCGACGCTGGAGGACCGCACCTTCCGGCTGCTCGCGTACGGGGCCCAGCACGGCGACATCGACACCGTGCGCCAGGAGTCGATCCTGCGCCGGCGCGCCACCCCGGAGGTGCGCGACTACTTCGAGCGCTACGGCATCGCCCGCGCCGGCCACCCCGTGCGCATCCCGGCCGACGCCGACCTGAAGGTGCTGGCCCGCGTCTGCTGGCCGCTGCGGCACCAGGACGTGACCTACGGCTACCTGTGGCTGCTCGACTCCGGCAGCCTCACCGACGACGTGCTGCGCCGGGCCGAGCCGCTCGTCGCCCGCGCCGCCGCGGCGCTCGCCCGCGAGGCGCGCACCCGCCGCGACGTCGGCCGCGGCCTGCGCGCGCTGCTGTCGGCCGACCCCGAGGAGCGCGCCGACGCCTCCCTGGAGCTGTCCGGCGGGCTGCGCGGCCCCTTCACGGCGATCGCCGTCCGCGAGGCGCACGACCGCGTCGCCGCACTCTGGACGCTGCCGCGCGGCGTGCTCGCCCGCTCCGGCTCGCCGATCGCCCTGCTCGCCCCCACCCACCTGGCCGCCGAGGTCGCGCGGACCGTGCAGAGCGCGTACGGCACCGCGGCCGGCGTCGGCGCCGCCCGCGACGACCCGGGCGAGGCGTGGCAGAGCTGGCGGGAGGCGCAACTGGCGCTGCGCATCGCCGAGCACTTCCCCCGCTTCTCGCCCGTCGCCCACTGGGACGACCTCGGCGTGCACCGCCTGCTGGCCCGGCTGGGCCAGGCCGACCTGCGCGAGCTGGCCGCCGAGACCGCCGCGCTCGACACCGAGCTGGCCCACACCGTGGAGACCTACCTCGACCTGGGCGGCCACGCCCAGAAGGCCGCCGCCGAGCTGGGCATCCACCGCCAGACGCTCTACTACCGGCTCGGCAAGGCCGAGCGGATGCTGGGCCGTGACCTGTCCGACGGCGACGCCCGCCTCGCCGTCCACCTCGGGCTCAAGGCCGCCCGCCTCCGTTAGGCCAGGTGGCGCAGGGCGGCGTCGTCGCCGGGCCCGCCGCGCCCCGACAGTCCCTCGGCGACGCGCGCGCGGTGCGCGGCGTCCTTGTGCCCGTCGTACTTGAACTTGCCGCGGATCTCCTCGACGGCCAGCCGCAGCCCCCGGATGCCGGACAGCAGCCGCGCCATCCGCGCCGGGTCGCCCGCGCCGGGTTCGAGGTCGGCGAGCTGGGCGCGCAGGATCTCCAGCTTGCCGGCGTCGTCGGTGACGATCTCGGCGTGGCAGAGGAGCTGGACGGAGGAGTAGTACGTGGTCGGCACGCCCAGCCGGGGGTCGGTGCCGGGCTCGGCCCGCCACGCGCCGGGGACGTAGGCCCACGGGCCGGCCACCGACAGCAGCACCTTGGGGTTCTCCTCGACGGCCGCCCACACCGGGTTGGGCCTGGCCAGGTGGAGCAGGACGGTCCGGTCGTCGGCCAGGAGGTACTGGGTGGGCACCACTACGGGCACGTCCCGCCCTCGCCCCGAGGCGATGAGCTGCCCGAACGGGTGGGCTCTGACATACGCGAGGGCCTGCTCCTCGCCGGCGGCGTCCCAAGGATGAATCAACATGCGGTTGATCCTATATCCATGCAGTCTGCCGGGCGGGGGCAGGCCCTCGCGGGCTACGGTCAGGCGCAGGCGGCCTCGTACACGCGCACCAGCTCCTGGCCGACGCGCTCCCAGGAGTAGCGCGAGCGGGCGCGGTCGGCGCCGGCGTAGCCGAGCGCGGTGCGCAGCGTCGTGTCCGACAGCAGCTCGCGCGTCAGCCGCGCGGTGGTGGCGGGGCGGTCCGGCGGCACGAGCAGGCCCGTGACGCCGTCGATGACGGAGTCGAGGTGCGCGCCGACGGCCGAGGCGATCACCGGGACGCCGCAGGCCATCGCCTCCAGCGCGACGGTGCCCGTCGAGGCCTCGCGCGGCAGCGTCACCACGACGTCGGCGCCGCGCATGAGCTTCGGCACCGCGGTCCGCTTCACCTGGCCGAGCAGGGTCACCCGGTCGGCCACGCCGAGCTGCTCGGCCAGGGTGCGCAGGCGCCGCGCCTCCCTGTCCTCGGTGAGCTGGTCGGCCTCGGGGCCGCCCGCGATGACGAGCTCGACGTCCGTCAGGCCCTGCAGGGCGCGGACGATCGTGTGGGCGCCGCGGTCGGGGGAGAGGGGGCCGACGTGCAGCAGCCGCCGATGCGAGCCGCGCGTGGCCGCCGGGCCCTGGCGGTGGAAGCGCTCGGTGTCGACGCCCGGCGGGACGATGGCGATGTTGTTGCGCGGCACGCCGAGCCGGATGAGGGTGGACCCCTCGTCGTTCGAGCCGGCGATCACCGCGTTGGCGCGGCGGCCGAGGGCCCGCTCCAGCTTCAGGTGCGCCGGGTCGACCGTGGTGAACGTCTGCGTGACCGGCACGCTCATGTCCTTGGCCCCGGCGACGGCGGCGAGCCCGCCGGTCCAGGAGTAGGCGTGGATGACGTCCGGCCGCTCCTCGTGCCACCGCTTCGACAGGTGCTGCCCGACCTCGTTGAGGTACGGCACGACGTCGTCGGGGGAGAGGCTGCGGGCCGGCCCCACGTCGATGTGCTCCAGCATGACCCCCGGGGCCACCCGCGTCCTGGGCTTGCCCTCGGCGCTGTCACGACGGGAGTAGATGGTGACGTTGTGCTCGCGCCCCAGCTCGCGGGCTACCGAGTGGAGGTGGTGGCGCTTGTTGCCGGAGACGGACGCGACGATCGCAATATTCATGGCACACCTCAGCAGCGTGGAAACAGCCTTCAAGGTGTGCCTGCGTCTTAGGCACGGATATCTGTGCTCAAGACTTTACCCATAACCGCGCCGAACGCAAACCCTGACATTGAGGGCCTCTCGCTCAGGCCCGCGTCAGACTCCGCGGAGGGCGAGGATCACGATCTCGTCCCACACCTGCCCGGCCGAGAACGCGTGCCGGTCGGCCTCCACCGCCTTGACCACCGTGGCCGGTGCCTGACCCGCGCACCTGCCCAGCACGTCGGCCAGCCGCTCCTCCCCGTACGGCTCGCCCCGGTCGTTCCTGGACGAGATCAGCCCCTCCGAATAGAGGACCAGGGTCTCGCCCACGCCGACGGTGAGCTCCTCCACGCTCGTCTCGGCCACGGGGGAGATGCCCAGCGGCACCCCGCCGCCCGCCGCGAACCGCACGCTCCCGTCGGGCTGCACCAGCGCCGCCGGATGGTGGCCCGCCGACGACAGGCGGATCGTGCGGCCCTCGACGAAACCCGCGGCGGCCATCACGAACATGCCGGTGCCCTGCCTGACCAGCGCCTCGTTCACCTTGCCCACGACCACGTCGGGATCGCTCTCCCACGTCGACAGCACCCGCAGCCCGCCCCGGACCATCGCGCTGACCGACGCCGCCTCCTCACCCTTCCCGGCCGCCCCGCCCAGGGCGAAGCCCCAGCCGCCGGACACGGGGAACACGTCGTAGAACTCGGCCCCCACCGAGGCGCCGGGATGGTAGATCGCGCTCGCCTCGTAGCCGGGCACGTCCGGCAGCTTGCGCGGCGCGACGCTGGCCGACAGCGCGTCGGCCGCCCGCGACCGGCTCTGGAAGCTGCTCTGCGCCCGTACGGCGAGCCCGAGCTGTAGCCCGACCTCCTGCATGACGGCCAGGTCGGCCAGCGTGAACGGCGGCCGGTCGTGCTCCCTGACCAGCGTCAGCGCCCCGTCGCCCGAACCGATCGGCACGCACAGCAGCGAGCCGGCGCCCATCGCCGTCAGCAGCGGCCCGTCGGCGCAGAACCCCAGCAGCGTCTCGTCGTCGACCATCTCGTGCACACTGCCGGTGCCGCGGTCCAGGATCTGCGTCACCACCTGGCTCATGGCCGGCGAGGCCTTCTCGACCTGGCGCACCAGGCCGCCCAGCGGGTGGTCCTTGGGCGCCACCACGACCTGCCGCCGGGGCAGTCCGTCGCGCACCATGTCGGCGATCACCCAGTCGGCCCAGTCGGCCGCCAGCAGCCGCGCGGCCCTCGGCAGCGCCACCGGCTGGCGCAGCGCCTCCTCGTCGAGCAGCAGCGCCCCCATGCGGGCCAGCAGGTCCTGCCGCCGGGCGGCGGCCATGAGCAGTGCGCCGTCCGACTGCTCCGGCCGCTCCGCGCGCGGCCCCGGCAACTGCACCTCGGTCGGCAGCGCGACGGCCGCCACCATCTGCTGCGGCTCGCCCGGCATCGTCAGCCTGGTCAGCGCGAGCTGCACGGTGTGGCTGCGGCCCTGGTGCGCCAGCCGCGTCTCGAACGCCGCCGGCTGCCCGGTCTGCAGCACCGACGTCAGATGCGAACGGAACGCCGCCCGCCGCGACACGTCCACCAGCAGCGGGAACGACCGGCCCACCAGGTAGCCGTCGGGACTGCCCAGCACCCGTGACGTCTCCGGGTTGATGCGCCTGACGACGCCGCCGCCGTCGAGCACGATCACCGGCACCGGGAAGGCCCGGAACACCTGCCGCAGCAGCTTGAGCTCGCGCTGCGGGCCGTCCTTGCGGCCGTTCTGCCGTCGCGCTGACTTGTCGAGCTCCACGCGGGCCTCGGCCAGCAGCTCGGCAGCCGTGTCCAGCTCCGCGAGCGCGGCGTCGAGCGTGGGCGCGAGTTCGGACGGGTAAGCCGTCCTCGCCTCACGCAGTGAGGAGACGCGCGCGCTCAGCGCGTCCAGAGCGTGTTCGAGGTCCGGCACTGTCATGCTCCGACGCTACGCCACATGGGATAATGCTAGCCATAAGGGGTAGGGGCTTGTGACTATGGAATCCACCGCGATGATCACGTCTGCGCTGGCCCGTGACCTGGCAGGACTCGGCCGGCTCGGCACCGACACCTCCACCGAGAGCGTGTTGCGCGGGCTCACCACGGCCCTGGCGGCCGGCGTGCCCGGCTGCTCCGGAGGCTCCGCCGAGCACTGGCGCGACCACCGGGTGCTGGTGTCGGGCTCGCACAGCGAGCTGATCATGCTGGTGGAGGCCGAGCGGAGCCTCGGCGAGGGGCCCTCCACCGAGGCGCGCAACACCGGAGGCCGCGTCGTCGTCAGCGACGTCCTCGCCGACGGCCGCTGGCCGGGCTACGCCGCGCTCGCCACCCGCTGGGGGGTGCGCTCGGTGCTCGCCCTGCCCATCACGGTGGCGCCCGCGCTGCTCGTCGTCGGCCTCTACTCCGTACGGCCCGGCGCGTTCTCCCCCCTCGGCGCCCACACGCTGGCCGAGATGCTGACCGAGCAGGTCGGCGTGGCCATGGCCAACATGTGGGACTTCGAGGAGGTGCGCACCGACGCCGCGCAGCTCCAGGAGGCCCTGGCCGGCCGGGCCGTCATCGACCAGGCCAAGGGCATCATCATGCAGACGAGCGGCTGCACGGCCGAGGCCGCCTTCGAGGAGCTGCGCCGGATCTCCCAGCACCATCAGGTCAAGGTGGCCGACCTGGCACGGCTGCTGGTCGACGAGCACCAGCGCAAGACCCGCCGCCGCCCCTGACAGCGAGGTCAGCCGATGGCGGCCAGGGCGTCGTCGAGCGTGTCGTACAGCGGCAGCCGCTGCGCCAGCCCGGTGATCCACATCACCTTGGACTTGGAGTACTCGACGCCGACCAGTGCGAACTTCGACCCCGACGTCAGGCTGGTCTGCCAGTGATGCACGATCAGCCCCAGCGCCCGCGAGTCCATGAAGGTCACGCCCGCCAGGTCGAGGATCAGCCCCGGCCCGGCCAGGGACAGGTAGTCGGCGAACTGCTCGCGCGTCGTGGCGTCGAGCACGCCGTCGACCTTGACGACGGTTATCTCGCCCGCTGTCGACGAGGTCAGGCTCAGGGCGGCGGCCGAGCTCTCACCGTTCTCCGGCATTGTCACGGGGCAACCCTACTGTTACCGCGGTGGGGGTGAATACATCCCGCGGAACGGGGGATACTGGTGGCGAAGTCCAGCAGAGGGCTTCCGTCTCGTACTTGACGCGAGGTGTGCCTCTGCCTGGGCTTTTTTCGATTCGGCGGAGGCCGCCCCTGCGACCCATAGAGGAGCAGCGATGGCTCTGCAGGAATACGTTCTCGAGGAGATGACCGCCGAAGAGCTCCTGGCCGAGATGGTCAGGGAGGGCACCCCCGAGAGCGTGAGAGAACGGCTGCGCGAGCGCATCGTCGAGATGCACCGGCCGCTCGCCATGGAGATCGCCCGGCGCTACCGCTACCGCGGCGAGCCGCTGGAGGACCTCCTGCAGGCGGCGTACGTCGGCCTGATGAAGGCCGTCAACGGCTTCGACCCGACGCTCGGTCACGCGTTCCGCGGCTACGCCGTCGTCACGATGACCGGCGAGGTCAAGCGCCACTTCCGCGACCGGACCTGGGCCATCCGGGTGCCGCGGCTCTACCAGGAGCGCCGCTCCGAGCTCAACCGGCTCGTCGCCGACCTCAGCCAGACCCTCGGCCGTTCCCCGACCGTCGCGGAGCTGGCCGCCAAGATGAACATCTCCGAGGAGGACGTCCTCCTCACCCTCGACGCCTCGGCCGCCTACAGCACGCTGTCGCTCGACGCGCCCCTCGGCGCCGACGACGACGCCGCGTCGCTGGGGGACGTGATCCCCGAGGACGACGACACTCTGAGTACGATGGTGGACCGCGAAGCCGTCAAGCCGCTGATCGACGCGCTGCCGTCGCGCGAGAAGCACATCCTGCTGCTGCGGTTCTTCGGCAACATGACACAGGCCGAGATCGCGGCGGAGTTCGGCATTTCGCAGATGCACGTGTCGAGGATTCTGCGTAAAGTCCTCGACCAGCTCCGCACGGAGCTGCTCGTCGGCTGAGAGGGCGGATAGCCGGGTGAACGGGGACCACCATCCTCAGGAAGCGGGTGCCACCAGCCCGCCACTCGGCACGCCCGTGAAGACGCTCCGATTCCGGCTGCCGGACCTGCCCCAGGTCCGGCAGTTCGTCGAGGAGGGGGCGCGCGGGGCCGGGATGCCGGAGGAGGCCATCGCCGACTTCGTCATCGCGGTCAACGAGGTGGCCACCAACGCCGTCACCCACGGCACCACCGACGGTCAGGTGCGCCTGTGGCCCGACGGTGACGAGATCGTGGTCGAGGTGCACGACAACGGCATCTGGAAGCCGGGGCCCATGCCGGGCTCCGTGGGCGGGATGGGGCTGTGGGTGGCCCGCATGCTCGCCCTGGACCTGAGCCTGCGGGTCGGCGACCACGGCAGCACGGTCGTCATGCGCTTCCAGGGCAAGGGCTGAGCCGCCTTCTTTCCCCGCGGCAGACGGACTTTCCCCATGGACGACGCCCGGCGGCTGCGCGACGAGTCGCACAGCCGCCGGGCCTGTCTGCTTTCGCCGGGTAGGGGGCTATCGCCGGGTACGGGTGCGCCAGCCCCCACCGCCGCGGACGCCGGCCGTACCGACGCCGCCCTGGTGCAGCGCGAGGAGCGTCAGACCGAGCAGCATGAACGTCGTGCCGCTGATCCCGGGGGCGATCCGCGCGCCCAGGAGGTCGAGCAGGAACCCTAAGCCGAAGATGATCGCTGCGACGATCGCGAGCATGGCACCTCACCTCACCGTGTGGTCGTCGTGGTCGTGTTGTTCGGGTACGTCCCTGCGCTCAGGCCGGCGCCCGCCCCGCTGCCCGTCCCGGCGTTCGTGCCCACGCTCGTGCCCGAGCTCGACACCGCGAGCAGCCGCTCCAGCACGCCCCGGTACTCCCGCAGGGCCTGGCGGAGCTGCTCGGTGTCGGTCTCGCCGGCGCCCTGCCACCGGCCGCGCAGCTCGCTGGTGCGCCGGGTCAGCGCGCTCGTGAGCGACTCCACGACCTCGCCGACCAGCCCGTCGGCCCGCTTGACCGCGTCGCCCGGATCGTCCACGAACCCGGCCTGCAGGTCACGCCAGCGGGCCTGCACGTCCGCGGGGTCCCGATCGAACAGCGCCGTCTCCTGGGGCGCGGCGTGCGCGGGCATGCCGTCGGCCACACCGGTCTCCTCCCCGCGCGCCATCGGCCCCGGCCCGGCCGCCGCCGCGGGCACGTCCTCGGGCGGCGCCGTGTAGGGGTCCTTGTAGTCCTTGGCGTGAATGTCCTCGGAGTGGATGTGCTCGGCGTGAGTGTCCTCGGTGCGGGAGTCCTTGACGTGGGTGTTCTCGAGATGGGGGTTCTCGGGGTGGGGGTCCTCGACGTGGGGGTTACGCCCGTGCTCGTCCTCGGCCCGTGACCCGTCGTGCCCGCCCGCCCTCTCGCGCACGTCGCCGGCCCCTGAGGCGACCCGTACGTCGTCGTGACCGGCGGAACCGTGCACCGGGGCGTCGTCCCTGGCCACGACGACCCGCAGGTCGTCCTCACCCGAGCCGCCGGACCGCTCGGCCCGCTGCTTCTGCGACGGCACTTTCAGCTCATCGGCCATCTCGGATCACCGTCCTCGTGTCGTCTCTTCCAGCAGTTCCTCGAACAGCGCGCGGTAGTGCACCATCGCCTGCCGGAGATCCTCCGTGGAGGACTCCTTCCGTGCCGCGCGCCCGCTGATCTCATGCGCCTTGCGGTAGTGGTCCAGCGTGGCCGCGTGCCCCACGGACAGGTAGGCCAGCCGCTCCTCGAAGCCCTCCGTCGGATATCCGCGCTCGGCCATCACCGCGGCGACGAGCTGGTCCGCCTCCGTCACCGCGAACATCGGCGCGTCCACGAAGCGCTCCTGCACGTCCCGCCACCGCTTGGCGTAGGTGTCACGCGCCTCCGGCGCCAGCGGCCGGATGTCCAGCTCCGCGTGCCGCTGCTCCCGGGCCAGCAGTTCCTCTTCCGCATCCCGCCTGTTGTCGTGCTCGGCCACCAGGCGTTCGTACTCGGGGCCGAAACGTGCGCGGAGGCGGCTGCGGCGCTGCTGATGCTGGAGCACCACGTACCCGACTGCGACGACCGCCACCACCGCGACCACGACGACAGCCACCCAGATGAAGGTGGTCATGATGTTCGCCTCCGGTCTCTGTGTAGAGACCAGCGACTGCCCCCGAACGCGCTGTCGAAACGCGCCCCTCAGCGCCCTTCCAGTGCCTCCCGCGCCGCCGCGAGCACCGCGGCGACATGTGAGCCCCCTGGTGCCGCAGGGACCTCCCCGAACCCCTCGGCCGGGTCGTAGGCCACGTCCAGCCCCTCGTCGACGAGCCGCTGCGCCCACCGCAACGCGGTGTTCAGCCGCTCGGACGCGGGCGGCCGGCCCTGCGCGGCGGCCGACAGGTTGCGCAGGTTCGTCGCCGGCCCCGACTGCGTGTGCGCCCGTGCCACCTTCCACGGCACCGCCCGGCTGTGGTCCAGCATCGGCTTGGCCAGCCCGGCGGCCCGCTTGGCCTGCAGCACCCCGGACTCGCTCACCCCGAAGTGCGCGGCCAGCTCCTGCACGCTCAACCCCTCACCCACGAGCCTCGCCAGCTCGCCCCGGTCGATCGTCGGCCTCCGCCCCACCGGCCCACCTCCGCTCCCGCCCACGATGTACGCGCGCCCCTTCGATGTGCGCTAAGGTTATGACGTCCCGCCCCGCAGGGGGCGGCCACAAGACCGGGACGTAGCGCAGCTTGGTAGCGCACTTGACTGGGGGTCAAGGGGTCGCAGGTTCAAATCCTGTCGTCCCGACCGGTTGGAAGGACTGAAAGTCCAGGTCAGGGCCTTGTCTCACTTTGGTGAGGCAGGGCCTTTGGTCTTTCCTAAGGCCGTCCGTCTCACAATTTCTCACATACGCCTTTTGATCATGTCTAGCTCAGCAACTCGGCGAGCTTGTCCGAGCCGGCGCGAAGGCTCTCGGGATCGGGATGGACGTACACCCGCTTCGTGAACGACAGGTCGCTGTGACCCGCCCATGCCGACACCACTGTGTCCGGGACGCCGTTGTTCGCCATCCACGACAGGCAGGCATGCCGCGCGTCATACAGCCGAACTCGTCGGACGCCCGCGGCCTCCATGAGCTTGTACGCCTCACGCCGCAGCTTGTCCGTCTTCCACGGCCGGCCCAACTCGTCCACGAGGACGTACCCGGAGTTCTCGTAGCCATCGCCGGCGGCCAGCTTCTCCGCGGCCTGCAACGCCTTGAAGGCGCGTAACGCTCGAGCGACCGGTGCCGGTGCTGGGAGGATCCTCTCGCCGGCGTCCGACTTGGCGCCCTTCTCCACCACCTTGTTGCGTTCGCCCTGCTTCAGCTTGGCGTCGTAGACGATCGTCCGGGTGTTGCCAATGGCGATGGTGCCCGCGCCGTCGAGGTCCACGTCGTCATCCCACCGGAGCCCGCACACCTCAGCGGGCCGGTTGGCGATCAATGCGAGGAGCATCACCGCGAACAGGCGATGCCCCTTGATGGCCTCGATGAACGCCTTCACCTCAGGCTCGGCCCACGGCTTGCTCTTGGCCTTGGCCGCCTTATTCTTCGCCTCGCGAGAGATGGTGACGTGCTCGGCGACGTTGCGCGTTACAAGGTTGCGGCGCACTGCGAGGTTCAGCGCCGAGCGCAGGCGCCCCAGTGTGAGCCTGACCGTACGAAGGCCAAGACCGGTTCCCGCCTGGCCGCCGCGGCGCCGGCCCTCCGTGAGCATCCAGTCAATGAGGCTCTCTATGTCGTCCTCGGTGAGCTCCTGGAGCCTCTTGTGGCCGAGTCGGACGCGGACGGGCTTGATGGCGCTCTCATAGTTCGATGCCGTGCCCTCCTCGACGTCGCGTGTCGCCGCCTTGACCCAGATGTCCAGCAGTTCGTTCACGGTCGTCTTGCTCGGCGCGACCAGACTGCCAGTGTTGCGCTGGTGCCTGATGCGGGCCAACTCGGCGACAGCTTCTTTCTTTGTGTCCTTCGTGATGGTGAGCTGCTTGCGCTTGCCGTTCTCGTCGCGGCCGATGTCGACCACGAACCGATATCGCTTGGTGCCGTCCTTCAGCGTGACGGTCTTGATGGGGTCTTTGGCCACATCACGCTCCTCCCTACCTTGATGACTTGCCGCGCTTCGCTGGCGGCAGGAACCCGCGAAGTCGCGCTTCGCGGATCCATGTGTGGACTGTCGGCAGCTTGGCGCCCGCGTCTGCTGCCATGGCCGCGGCCGGGTGAGGTACGCCGCGGGCCCACGTCAGGTAGTGCCGTGCGACGAGCCGCGAGAACTCTTCGGGGCTCATGTCGGGTGTGCGCTGAAGCGGCGGTAGCTTGTCGACCTCTTCCCGCACCGTGTCATGGCTGATGTTGATCGAGTTCTCAAGTGCGACCACGGGCACTCTGCGGACGATGTCAGTCGTGATCGCGTCCCCGATCAGGACCAATGCCGACAGCACATACCGGCCGCTCTCGTTCTTGGTGTAGCCAGCACCCACGCCGGTCCCCGGCACGCCGCTGCTCTTGTGATGCCAGACGCGCCATTCGTCGCCCCCGAAGTCCTCCTTCAACTTCGCTTCGAGCTCCTGCAGCTCGTAGTCGTCGCCCTTCGGGACGTCCGGGTGCAGGTCAGGATCCACAAGCCAGCGATGCGTCATAGGGGAGACCGTACGGCAGTCCACGAGCGTCCACAAGTTTGCCTCATGTGGCCCATGAGTCTGTCCAGTGAGTTTGACGAGTCACATGTCCATGCGGTGTACTCCCTTAAGTCGGGCCGATAAGGCTGTACAGACTCATTGGAGGTTGGGGTGGACAAGCAGATCAGCGTTCCCACTCTCGAAGAGATCAAGGCATGGCCGGCCACGGTGGATCCGGTCACCGGGGGCAAGCCGTTCGGGATCAGCCGCAGCTACGTGTATGAGCTGATCAAGAGGAACGAGTTCCCCGCGAGAGTCATCACCGTTGGAGGCAAGAAGCGCGTCGTTACCGCGAGCATCCTGGAGACGTTGGGCGGTGCCGCCTGATGCACCCACCCGACAAGCAGAACGGCCCCGGGAGCACCACCTCCCAGGGCCGCAACGAGACCGACGCCCACCAGACGCAAGCTCTCTCGCGTGCCACGGTACAGCCTGAGACCGACAGCCGTCACGCCCTCTCGGCGAACGCCCTCGACCGTGTCCCGGCCGCGTTCGCGTCGGTGTACGCGCCCGCTCCCGGTCGTACTCGCTGGCTTGCCGTTTTCATCTGCCCGCACTGCCGACTCGGGCACGCCGGCTACGCCCGCGAAGCCGAGAAGATCCCCGGCATGCGCCGCTCCCGATGCGGCAAGCGCGTGCGGATCGTCGTCGCCAGGGTGTACCGCGGCCAGCACTCGGAGGTGGCCGCATGACCGGCGACGAGCTGATGTACCGGCTCGGCTTCGCCCAGGGCGAAGAGGTCGGGCGGGGGCGAGCTGAGGCCGAGATGCAGCGCGAGTGGTCGGCCCTCGCCGAGAAGGTGAAGGCCACGGGCCGCGCTCTCACGGCCGCCGAGCTCGCCGAGCGCCGCCGGCCGGGCGGCCCCATCTACGAAGCCCGCATGCGCCGCCACGGCGGACGCGAGTACCGGGGCGGACCCGTCGATTTTTGGACGGGGCAGCCCATCATCCGCGAGGAGAGTGCGTGAAGACCTGCCCCAAGTGCGGCGCGGACATCGTCTCCCGTCAGCACGAAACGGAGGGCTGGGGAAGCTTCGACGCCTGCTCAGGCTGTGGCTCTCGCCCCGACTACTGCAAGTGTGAGCCTCAGGGAAAGCGACAGAACGCCGACTGGTCAGAACCTCGTAACTCTGTGAACAGCGATTCTGACGCTTCTGACGGTTCTGACACCCCTGAGGCTCGCGCCAAGTCGCTTCTCGACGCGGTCAATGTCCGCAACGGCACGTGGTTGTCAGCCCAGTACTTCCCGCCGCTCCGGTATTCCGTGCCCGGCCTGATCCCTGAAGGGCTCACGATCGCCATTGGGCCCCCCAAGGTGGGCAAGAGCTGGTTCTTCGGGAACGTCCTACTCGGCATCGCCAACGGCACATGCGTCCTCGGCAAGCTGCCCATCCCGAAGCCGCGGCACGTCCTCAATCTGGCGCTTGAGGATGGCGACAGACGCATGCAGAGCCGGTGCCGGCTGATCCTCGGCAGTGAGGACGCCGTCATCCCGGACCCGTACCACTACGTCACTCAGGTTCCGCCAAATGCGGTGATCGAGGTCATCGAGGCGTTCCTGTTCATGAATCCTGAGACGTCCCTTGTGGTCCTCGACACGCTCGGCAAGGTGATGCCAGACGCCAGACCCGGCGAATCGGCCTACGCCCGCGACTACCGCATCGGCGGCCGGTTGAAGCGGATCGCTGACGATCATCCCGGCCTGTCCCTGGTAGTCATCCATCACGACCGCAAGGCGACCACAGAGGACTTCGTGGAGGCGGTCAGTGGCACCAATGGCCTCGCCGGATCCGCCGACACGATCATGGTTCTCGGGCGTAAGCGCGGCTCCGAGGAAGGGCTGCTAAAGGTCACCGGCCGGGACGTGCCGGAAGCCGAGTACGCCCTGAAGTTCGACGGTCGCCTGTGGACGCTCGACGGGGCCAACCTGGCGCAGGCCGAAGCCAACGCACAGAAGCGCGAAGAGTCCAGCAACCTCTCGGAGACCTCCGCCGGGATCCTCGACTTCATCCGTAGGAAGCCGGAAGGCGCCACCGCGAAGGAAGTCCGCGAGGAGTTCGGCGCCAACGCAGACAAGTACCTCGAACGGCATTACAAGGCTGGGAAGCTGACACGCCCCAAGCGTGGCCTCTATCTCGTGTCAGAAGCGTCAGAACCGTCAGAAGACCAGCTCAGCATGGGTCCCGAACCTGACACCGACGAAGAATAGGAGGTCCTCGTGACCGATCTCTCCGACAAGTATCTTGAGCACTTCGACGAGGCCGAGCGGTTCCTGGCCGAGGCGGACGGGCAGAGCGCCGAGGCCGGCCGCGAGTGCCTCGCCGCCGCTGGCGTACACGCTGCGCTCGCCCTCGCTGTGGCGGTTGACCGCCTCACCTACGCCATCAGGGAGCGCTCATGACCGCGCGCCATGACGCCACCGCAAAGGGCGTCCGCGATGCCTGGGACTTCTGGCTCAGCCAGCACGACGTCAGCGTCCCCGAAACCATCGAAGCCGCCGTACAGCAGTCGGTCACGTCCTGGCTCAACAGCAACACCGACGATCTGATCGCCGCCATCGCAGCCGCGGTGGCCAAGAAGCACCACCCGTGACCATCAAGGCCGGGCTCACCCGAACTGAGCCCGGCCCTCCAAGGAGGATCCCATGGCCACACCCGCACGGGTCGAGCTGACGCTGTTCTCCGGCCCCGCAGACGCCGAATGCTCGCGCTGCCGCGACATGTACGAGATCAAGGCGTTCGCCGTGTTCGTCGACGGCGACCAATGGACCTGCCCACCCTGCGCAGACCGCGAAGCCCGCGGCATAGAGCAGATCATCAAGGGCCTCGACCTCGTACACGAAGCCCTCCTCCTCGACGTGTTCACGCGCCCCATAACCGGCGCCGACGCCCGCGCCATCACCTGGGCCATCCGCGCACTCGCCGACCTCGTCGACGACGTCATGGCCGACCGCGTCGAGGTACGGCTCGGCGTCCACATCCAGGAAGGCGTCATCCCCGAGGAGAAGGGCGAGTACATCGGCGTCCTCATCAACCACGAGATCACCGCGATCGGAGGTATCCGATGACACGTCAGACGGGAACCATCAGAACCACACCCCACCTTCGAGAGGAACCAACATGACTTTCGGTGCATGGCTCGCTGGCCAGGCCCACCGCAACGACCCCATCGGCGACCTCGCCCGCGACTACCTCGCAGCATGCGGATGCGGAGAGGGTTCATGCAGCCGCAACCGACCGCGATCCGTGGACGGCGTGCGCCGCGACCTCGACAACCACAGCGCGATCGCCGCGGCATACGCCGCCCTCGACCGAGCCGCCGCCGAGTGGCGTTCCGCCTCGTAGACATGCCGTACGTCGTCCGCCGCCAAGCGATTAGAAGGCTGGTGCGTACCCATGGAACCGCACCATGACAGACGACCTATCGAGATGACTCCATGACAGACAGCCTGCCCCGACCCGCCGAGCACTACGTCTACGGCGCCACCGGCCCCGTCGTCGTCGTGCCCGGCAGGGTCGCGGCCTGGCTCGAACGTCACGCCCAACTCGGCCGGCTCCGCATCGAACGCCGCGGCCAAGACCCCGAAGTCGACGCCGTCCTCGCCGCCCTCCGCCAAGCAGCCGCCGCATGGCGAAGTTCCGCGACCGGAACTCCCAATACGAACCAGCCGGAACCCGTGCCACTCTCCCCGCAGATGGGAACCAGCAGCGCCGCCGACCTGCTCGGCATCACCGACAGGGCAGTCCTCAAAGCCATACACGAAGGACGCCTACCCGCCGAACGGGTCGCCGGCCGCTGGCTCATCACACGAGAAGACGTCGAACACTTCCGAGCCGGCCGAGCAGCCTAGGAGACACCGGTGGACGAGCAGCCCGCACCCACAACAGACATGAGCCAGCTCATCCGCGAACTCGCCCACCGCGGCCCCCAGCAGCGCACAGCCATCGCCCACGAGCTGTACCGGCAAGCCCGGCTCACCCCCAAGCACGACAACGCCGAGCCCGCCGACAACAGCGAGGACAACGCCGATGCCTGAGAACAGCCTGCCCTGCCCCGACCTGTTCCACGGCGCCGCCCAAAGCGCCTACACCCTGCCGGACGAGCTGCTCAAGCTACGCGACGTCCACGCCGAAATCCTCGCCGAACCGTGGCCCGTCCCGCCCCGATCCTCCTGGCAACTCACCCAGGAACTCGCCGTCGCCACCGTCGACGCCCTCCACGCAGGGCAGCCGCTCCCCGACCCCGCGCAGATCGAGCAGGCCCGCGCGCAGGAACGCATCCGCGAAGACACCATCGAACTCCTCGGCCTGGCCCAAGAGATCGCCGCCCGCCGCGTCGCCGCCTGCATCCGCGAACACGCCAACCAGATCATCGCCGGCCACCTCGCCCCCGCCCTCGACAAGACATGGGCAGCCATCCGCGAAGCCGTGACCACCCTGCACAAGCACGGCGACACCGAACCCCGTCGCCTCCTCTCGGCGCCCGCCAAGGTCCGCAAAGCCAGCGACGACCTCGACCAGCTCGCCGAGACCTACCTCGCCATCAGGGCCGGCCGCGCCGCCCTGTGGAATCAGGGCATCCGCTGCCCCGAAGACCCCAACAACCGGTACGCCTACCTGCGCAACCACGACGAGCTGCACCCCTCACGCATGGCCATGGCCCGCCCACCCTGGCACGGCCTCAACATCAGGCAGACCCTCATCTACTTCGCCGACCACAACGCCGAAGTGTGGATGCCGACACCCGACGAGCAAGCCCGCGTCGTCGCCGAGGTCATCGCCAACAGGAACACCCCGTACAAGGCGGTCGGGTTCTAGACCATGACCACCAAGACTCAGGCCGGGACAGTCACCACCTCCTGCACCGTCCCGGCCTGCGCACCACCGGGGTGGGGTGCCATCCCAAACGCGGGTCATCCCAGATACCGGGGAGGAGAGCCCTCGCTGTCCGGACCCCTGAGACCTCCCCACGCACGCGCGCGCGAGGAGGTCCCAGATGTCCCCGCGTAAAGCCATGAGCGTCTGTACGGTCCCCGGATGCCCGCGCCTAGTCCGAGGTGGACGCTGCCCCGAACACCAGCGAGCAGCCGACAGAGCGCGCGGCACAGCAGCACAGCGAGGCTACGGAACCAGACACCGCCGCCGCTTCCGCGCCGCCGTACTGGCCAAGCACCCCGTCTGCGTCATATGCCTGGCCGCACCATCGACCGTGGCCGACCACTGGCCCGTCAGCCGCAAAGACCTCGAAGCGCAAGGACTCGACCCCGACGACCCCAGACACGGGCGCGGCCTCTGCAAGCCCTGCCACGACAAGGCAACAGCAGAGCTGCAACCAGGCGGATGGAACACACAGTGACTACACAGCTACCTGGCGCGACCCCCCTAAAGGCACCTGCGCAGGACCGAGGGTGAGGCATTTCCGTGGTGCCGCAGTATGAACGGTTTTCGCGGGATGATCTTGAGAGGGAGCGATGGAGACGAGTAGCAGGCCGGGGCCGCAGGTGCCGGCGTCAGTGGCCGCGTGGGCGCGGCTGGTCGAGGCGGTCAACGCTCTGGACGACCAGGGGTTGGCCGCGGTTCACGGGATGGCGAAGTGGGCGCGGGCGAACCTGCCGGCCGACGTCGCCTGTCTGGTCGAGGTGCTGGACGCGGCGAAGGATCTGAGTGTCGCCGTGGTGGCCGACCGGAAGGGGCTGACGGTGGCGGAGATCGAGGCCGTCATCGCTGAGGCAACGGGGGGTGGCGTGCATGGCTGACCGGAGCGTGAGTATCCGTCTCAGGGCGGACATCGCCGGCTTTGAGGCGGGGATGAGGAAGGCCACGACGGACACGCAGTCCCTCGGCCGGCAGATGACGCAGACGGGCGGCGCGGCGGACGCGATGCGCCGGCGTCTGGAAGCGGCCACCAAAGCGCTGCCGAAAATCAAGATCGATGCGGACAGCGGCCCGGCCGAGATCAAGTTCGCGGAGCTACGGCGCGAGCTGGAGAACCTGTCGAGCAAGCGGATCGGCGTCGACATCGACGGCGCTTCGGCGCTGTCGCAGATGCAGCAGATCGAGCGGGAACTGCAAGAGCTGTCAGACATGGAAGCCGATCCGCTGGTGCGCGCGGACGTCGGGATGGCGTTGCAGCAGCTCCGCCAGGTCGAGATCGAGCTTGAGCGGCTGGACGGGCGTAAGGCGAAGGTGGACGTCGACACGAGCGCGGCCCTGGCGGGGCTGGGCATGCTCGGCGACACTGCGGGCGGCCTGGGCGAGAAGTTCTCGGGCGCGTTCGACGTGATCGGCAAGGCGGGCCCGGCTAACGTCGCGGTGGCGGTTGGCGCGATTCAGGCCCTCCCGGCGGTGGCGAGCGTCGCGGCGTCGGGGATCGTTTTCGCCCTCGGCGGGGCGCTGACGGCGGTGGGCATCACGGCGGCGGCACAGTCGGACAAGGTGCGTCTCGCCTGGTCGGACGCGGTCGGGGCGATCAAGAGAGACCTCGCGGACGCTGCCGAGCCGTTCGAGGACAGCATGGTCCGCGCTGCCGACGTGGCGGGGCGCACGTTCGACCGGCTGAAGCCGACCTTGGCGCGGATCTTTCGCGACCTGGTGCCGGACGTGGACGCCTTCATTGTGGCTGTAGGTGACGGGCTCGCGTCGCTCGGGCCGTCCCTGGAACGGCTGTCGGGCAGCTTCGGCGAGATGCTGCGCGCCCTCGGCGACCAGATGCCCGCCATCATGGCCAATCTGGGGGACACGTTCGAGACGTTCTCGCAGATCCTCGACGAGGACCCGGCGATGCTGGCGAACCTGCTGGAGGACGCCACGAAGCTCCTGAGCATGGGCGCCGAGGTGCTGTCGTGGGCGGATGAGATCAAGGCGGCGCTGATGCTGCCGGTCAACCCGAAGGCTGGCAGCGACCTGGCGTTCGAGTACATGTTCGGCGTCAAGCCTGACGAGTTCTACAGCAACATGCAGGGCGCTCCGCCGATGTTCGCCGCGGTTGACCAGGCGATGGCGGCCGCCGCGGCGGCGTCGAAGTCTCTCGGCGATGGCGCGACGACGGCCGAGGGCGGCATCCGCAACCTGTCGCAGGCGATGGAAGAGTTTTTCGACCCGGCCGCGAAGGCTCTCGACGCCGAGATCAGGCTGAAGCAGGCGATCGAGGACGCGAACCGGGCCGCGAAGGAACAGAAGCTTTCGGAGGTGGAGCGGCTGCAGGGCGTCCGGGACGTCACGATGGCCATCTCCGAGGCGGCCAAGGTCGAGATGGAGCGCACCGGCAGGACCACGGAGGCGACGAGGGCGTTTCAGGACAACATCGGCCGGCTGACGGAGTGGGCGGGCAAGAACGGCGCGGCCCGGGAGACGATCGCCGCGCTGGCCGACTCGCTGGGCATCACGATCGCGAAGACGAAGGACGGCACGGTCGCGATCGATCGTTTTGGCAACGCCGTGAAGATCCTGCCGAACGGCAAGAAGGTCGAGATCGACGCGAACACGGCGAAGGGTAAGGCGGAGCTCGCCGCGTTCCTGCTGCACGTCGCCCGCCAGCGAGGCACTGTCGACGTCCACGTGAGGACGATTTACGACAGCCCGTCCGGGCGGAAGGCGGTCGAGCAGAAGAACCGCGCCATGGGCGGCATCGAACGCTACGCCGCCGGCGGCGTCCGGGCGTCGGCGGGCGGGCGGATGTCGCCGCCGCCGCACATCACCTCCGAGCCGCGCATCCTGTACGGCGAAGGCAGCGGCGACGAGGCGTTCATCCCGTACGACCCCCGGTACCGGGGCCGCGCCATCGAGATCCTGGGCACCGTCGCCAATGAGTTCGGGCTGCAGGTGTTCAACCGGGAGGCCGAAGACAAGGTCGCGACGCTGTCGACCGGCCTGGCCATGTCGACAACGTCCATCACCGGCTCCGTGGACGCGGCCACGCAGGAGCTGCAGAACACCATGGGCGCGGCCGGGTCGCTGACGCAGACGATCGCCGAGGCGGGCGGCCTGGCAGGCGCGATGTCGCAGGCGTGGACGACCGGGTCCGCGGAGATGGGCGCGGCTGCCGCGGCCGGGTCGGAGGTCATGAGCGGCGCTGTGTCGGGCCTGGCCGACGTCGTCGGGATCTCCACTGACCAGATCGTGGTCAGCGTCGACTACCTCGCGGAGGCGGCGGCGTCGGTGGCTGAGGCGATCTCCTCGGCGGAAAGCCGCACCGAGCATCAGAGCGGGAAGCGCAAGGGGTCCAGCTCGGCCAGCAGCTCGAAGCGCAAGCGCGTAGGCAGCACCAAGAAGCCCGGTCTCGGCTCGGCCGGTGCGGTTATCGGGCCCAAGCCGAACGTGAAGAAGCCCGCGGTGAAGACGGTCGATGAGAACTCGATCGCCGGCCACTACGGCGGCAGCTTCATCAGGGGTGACAGCGGTCTGTCGAACACAGCGCGCGTGTCGGCGCCCACCATGGCCCGCTACAGCTCGACGGACGCGGCCAGCGCCGCAGGCGGTGGGGCTGGCATGGGGGAAGTGGTCCGGCAGTTGGCCACGGTGGTCGACCGCATCGACCGGATGGAGAAGCGCACGCCGGTCGTGGTCGAGAACATGCAGGTGCGCGAGCAGGCCGATATCGGCATGGTGTCGGAGCGCCTGTCGTTCAGGTTGAACGCTCGTGGTTGAAAGGTCGGCCCTGCTCAGTCCCTCCACGGCCGAGCAGGGCCGACCAGCTCATGGGGTGCCTACGGGGTGCCGCCGGGCGCGCGCCTGGATTCGTTGGTGCTGTGCAGGGAGAGGTTCTGTAGCGGGCCGAACTGGGCGTTGACCCAGCCGAGGGCGCCGGACGCTTCGCCGTTCAGCAGCTCGATGATGGGCTGCTTGGACTCGCGGTGAACCCTGCCTGTGTCGACCCATACACGGCTGTGCCTGTCTGCCCACACCTGGATGATGCTTGGGCTCATGGCATGTCGCCCGTGGTGAATGGGATCTCACTCTCGGGCCTCCGGTACGCGGCGAGGATGCGCAGCAGCATCCCCTGCTGGACTGCTTCCTGTTCGCTGTGCGCCTCGGCGGTTCGGCCGGTCCCCTTGTGTTGCAGGTGGATGATGCCTGCGGCGTCAACGTGCGTAGAGCACTCGGGGATCTCGGGGGGCGAGTTACGCTCGCTCATGGGTCGGACCTCCACCGTCCGATCGAGGGCCCGTTCCTCGCGTTCGCAGCGCGTGGGCGGGCCCGAACTATGTCCGCACTCAGTCTGCACCCCACTGCTACACACTGCTACTACCTACTTCCTAGTGCAGTGTGCTGCAACCTGCTGGAATGAGTATCACTGCAGGTCAGTAGCGTGCAGTGCATGGAACTTCGCCCGGACGCCTATGTGTGGCGACAGGTTGCGGATGAGCTGATAAGCCGGATCAAGGCAGGCCAGTATCAGCCGGGGATGCCGATCCCTGCTGAGCGTCGTCTTGCCGAAGAGCTGGGCGTGGCGGTCGGCTCGGCGCGGCGAGCGGTTGGCGTGCTGCGCGATGAGGGTTGGGTGACGGTCCTGCCGCAGAAGGGCGTGTACGTCCGGCCGGTCGAGGACTGGCCAACCGACTGAGTTCTTCGCGGCGTCGCGGAGAAGTCGGGCACGTATCCCGGCCACTCAGGTCCTCATGGGACCTCTGTGCGGGGGGCGTGGCACCCGTGTGGGGGCTGGGGGGTGCCACGCGAGGGAGGGTTACAGGTCAGTGGGGGTGCCACGGTCCGTGGCACCCCCTTGTGGCACCCCCGTGGCAGGGGCGTGGCACCCCTACCGTGGCACCGTGGCAGCATGATCAAAAAGGCGGCTGCGCGCATCCCACGCGCAGCCGTGCGAGACCTACGGCAGGCAGTCCGGGTAGGCCATGCTCGGCCGCCTGGTGCACGCCTTGATCTGCGCGCGGGTCGCCTTGCGGACGAACGCCGGCGAGCCGTCACGCGGCCCCACCATCAACTCGGTGTCGCCGCGCCGGCCCATGACGATCCCGGCCTGATCGCCCTTGGCCGCGCGTGGGGCGTCCTCACAGCCGCCCGCGGCGAGGCTGATCGTCGCGCTGAGAGCGGACATCACGAGAAGCAGCTTCATGGTCGTCTCCTCAGACCTCGGGCCGTTCGGGCATGAGGTAGCGCTGCGCGTCCTCGTCGTATCCGCCGAGCACGTTCGCCTCGACGAGCTTCTTGAGGGTCTTCTGCACCCACGCGCGGGACATGTCCGTGCTCTCCCACAGCGGCTTGAGGTCGCCGCTGGAGAAGTCGCGGGCGCCGCCGTCCCACATGTCTTGCAGGTGCTTGATGAGTGCCGCTCCGCGTTCCTCGGCGGTCATCCGCTGCGCCGGCGGCGCGAACCGCATCGGCGGGTCACCCTCGTCCAAGTCGGGGATCTCGTCGTCGAGGCCGCCCCGCACCTCCGGGTCCGGGTCGTCGGTCTCCAGGTACTCGCTGGCCACGTTGCGCACCTCCTCGTCGTCGTCCTCGGCGTCGGCCTCCAGGAGCCCGGCCGGCGCCGTGGCGGCCTGGCCGCCGTCGTGCAGCCTCGACAGCGCCGCGGTGGTGACGTCGACCGGCTTGGCAGCGGCCGGCCACTGGGCGGCGTGGGCGCGCATCTGCGTGTTGGCCAACTCGTCGTCCACGTGCCCCTCCTCGGTGAGGCCCCACGCGTAGGTGCGTAG
The DNA here is from genome assembly GCF_014207745.1 of Nonomuraea muscovyensis. NCBI lineage: Bacteria > Bacillati > Actinomycetota > Actinomycetes > Streptosporangiales > Streptosporangiaceae > Nonomuraea > Nonomuraea muscovyensis. The sequence continues at coordinate 286,927 of NZ_JACHJB010000001.1, read as the reverse complement.
CGGCATCGCGATCCGCGTGTCCTCGATGCTGGGGGCGTCGAGGTAGGCCATGCCGGGCTGCTTGTTGCTCCACAGCTCGGGGCGGGCGTTGGCGTCCTGCTGCGCCTCTGAGAGGCCGAACGACGCGTCATGGGCCGACTCGACGCCGAAGCACATCTTGGCGAGCTGGCCGCGCGCCAGGGTCGGCATCTGCGAGTAGTCGGCCCGCTGCAGGCTCATGACGATCGTCCCGCCGGCGGACCGGATCGCCTTCAGCATCGACAGGAACGCGTCCTGCTCCTTGTCGCTGAGGCAGTCGAAGATGTCCGGGAACTCCTCCAACCAGACGATCCAGTACGTCAGGCCGCATCCGCGCTTCCACTTCTGCAGTTGCTTGGACGCCAGGTAGTTGGTGCGCTCCTTGACCTGCTCTTGCAGCTCGCGCAGCATCGCCTTGACGCCGGCCTTGGTCGTCTCGAACCGGTGCAGCGCCTCACGCATCGGGCCGAGCGTCTGCTCTCCCTTGGTGATGTCGCCGGCGAACACCGCCACGTCGTAGCGGGTGACGACCTCGGCGAGGATGTTCCACGCTCCGCCGATGCTCTTGCCGCTACCGGTCTGCCCCATGATCTGCAGGTGGTGGCCGACCACGCAGTATTCGACCTCATCGAGGTCCTGCCAGAGGGCGATGTTGAGCGGGTCGGCGATCGACAGGCCCGGCCGCGAGGGGGAGTTCCGCGGGATCGGCTTCTTCATCACCCGCGGATCGGAGATGACGACCTTCGCCTTGCTGGCGTCGTCCGGGTCTATCGCGGTGTTGATGCTGCCGGGCGGCAGGCCGATACCCGACTCGACGTAGCCGACCTTCCGCGTCAGGTCCTCGGCCACCTGGCGGCCCTGCTCCAACTGCACGTCACCCTCGACCTTGTGCGCGGTCGCCTTGACGGTGCGCGCCTCGACGGCGGGCATCCCTGCCCGCTCGGCGCCCTGACCGAACAGGAGCGCGAGCGGGTCGGCGATGGCACCAGGCTGGTCGAGCCCTTTCATCCTGATGACGGTTCGGATGTTCCAGGTCAGGGCGACGGTGACGCCGCCGATGAGGATCAGCCGTCCGGTGACGACCGTGGTGGGCCCGTTGACGGTCGCCGCGCACACCCACAGGCCGGCGAGCAGCGTCGTCAGCGTGGTGTGGGTCTTGCCCCACACGCCGCGGGCGTGCGACTGGCCGAACGTCACCGCGGTCAGCACCAGCACCGCGGCGGACATCAGGAACATCGTCCACGCGACCACGTCCGGGTCGTCGGAGTCGAGGATGAAGTGGAAGGCGCACCCGATGCCGAACACCAGCACGTACGCCACCCAGGGGCTCGTCAGCGTGACGAGCTTGGACACCTCCTTGGCCGCGACCTTCGACAGGCTCGACTCGGTCTCGACGGACACCAGGTCCTTCGTGCGCCCGGCCATCACACGTCATCCCAGTTGAACGTCTTCTGCCGCTTCTCAGGCTTGGCCTGCGGGAGCACGTCAACGAACTCTTTCCTGAATTGTGCGTGGAACTTAACCAGCTCCACGCCGGCGCCCCTCTGCAGCTCGGCGGCCCGCTGGAGCCGCTTCACCACGCGGCGGGCCCGCAGCCGAACGTCCGGGGCGCCCAGCAGGGCGAGCACCGGGTGACCCTTGAACGAGCGGATCAGCACCGCGTACAGCTCCTCCGAACCGAGAGCGAACTCCTCACCGAGGTCCCGACACAACGCCCTCCCGAACCGGGCGTAGTCAGTGATGGAGCGCGGCCCCTCCCACGGGATCGCCGACAGCTCCGGGATCCGGCCGTGGCCCTTCTGCTCAGTCACCGGTCTCCTCCTCCCAGGTCTCACGGATGACGTCGGCAACGCGGCGCGTGCTGTACGAGACGCGCGGCAGGCCGAGCAGCGCGGTCACCAGAGCGTCGACAGCGCCGCCCAGGAGCGCCAGGACGTGGCCGAGCCAGGTGACAGCGGTGATGACGGCGGCCACGACGGTGGCCAGGACACGGCGGACGGCCCGCCTGTTGCGCGCTGTGGTGATCACGTAGGCGGTCCTCATGACGACGCCCCCGAGGTGGCGAGCCGGTCGAGGTACACGCGTACCTCGCGGGCCCGGTCCGTACCTACGCCGAGCCGCGCCTTGATCTCCCGGACCGGCGGCGTCTGCCCGCCGCGCAGCGTCTCGGCGAACTCCTCGACGGCCTTCTGCACGATCGGCGGGTGCTCGAGTACGGCCGTACCGGCGTGTACCTGACCCTCAGTTCCAGCGGGCTCGACGGGCTCGCTCGTGTTCGACTTCCCGGCATCGGGAACTGGCGCGACCTGCACAGGTACAGGCGGGTACACAGCAGGTACGGCGAAAGGGAAGCGAAGGGGAGCGGCGATCTCCGTCGCCGTGGATCGCTCGCTTTCCACAATTGTGGAACTGGTCGCGGGGGAGTAGCCGACTCTCTCGACCTCAACTGTGGGGCTCTCGCCCACGGTTGCAGGTACGCCAGGTACAGCCGCGGGTACATCGGGTACGGTCTCGACCTCATCCCGCGCGGCGATGCTCAACAGGTGCGCCAGACCGCCGAGCGCGACCGGGGGGACGATGCTCACCGCGACCACCAGCAGCCAGGCCGACGAGCCGAGCACGATCACGCCGGCCTCGATGAGATGGAACACCGCGTTCGCGACCACCGACACCGCCACCGCGGCCAGAGCGTGACCGAACGCGTGCCGGCGCACCTCCGCTGAGTACGCCCGCTTGTTCGTCGCGATCCGGGTAGCGCCGATGCCGTACGCGTCCACCGTGAGCGGCAGAAGCCACGACAGCCGCAGCTCGACGCCGAACACGTCGACGCCGGCCTTCCATCCGGCCAGCACGCCGAGGCCGGCCTGAGCGGTGAATGAGGCGATGACCGTGGACGCGGCCACGAGCACCACGGAGACGATGAGAACCCAGTCGCGTTTCACTGGGTCACCTCCAGCAGTTGCGCGGCCTCGAACAGCAGGTGCCCGAACTCCTTGGCGCCGCGGCGGTCGAACTCCCGCAGGATGTAGCCGACGACGCCGGCGGCCTCCTGCGACATCTCCACGCGGCTGATCTCGCCGTCCCGGTCGGTGAACAGCACCAAGACGACGCCCCGGCCGTCGAACTGCTGGACGTTCACCTCGACGAGACAGTCGGAGTCGTCCAGGTGCTCGACGAGGTCGAGGTTCGCGAAGTGGGGCCTGCCCGGCTCCTGGTGCGGCTCAGCGCACCAGGAGGGGCAACCCGCGGTGCGGGGGAAGCTCACGAGGACGCCCCCCGTCCCTCGAACGCCTCGACCAGCGCCACCAGCGCCAGCGCCGTGTCAGCGTGCGCGAGGTGCCGCTTCTGCTCGTCGGCAGGCAGGGCGAAGCCGTACCGCTCAAGCACTTCTTGGACGTCGAGCAGCAGCCCGAGCGTGACCTTGCCCGCCATCACGCGGACACCTCGCCCGGCAGCGGGTGGCAGTTCGCACACGTGGCGTCGGGGCATCCGCCGTTCGGGTCGAACGGCAGCACGACCGGCGTCCACGTCCCGCGCGCCTGGCGGACGAGGTCGAGGATCGTCGTGGCGATCTCCTCGGCCTCGGCGAGCGTCGCCCAGACGTGCGTGTCGTCGCCGGTGCCGATGATGACGCGCGCCTCCCGCTCGCGGTACCGCTTGTCGAGGGCAATCTGCGCCTCGACCGGCTCCCAGCGGTCGTGTCCGGACACGGTCGATTCCATCGTGACCAGCTCCACGATGTGCGTGGGTCCGAAGTGGGCGCGGTCGTCGGGGTGGGTGCCGTCCTCGCGGTCGATGCTGCCGACGCACCAGTCGGGGCACGGGTCGTCGGCCAGCCACCGGGCGGGCTGAGCCGTACCGGACTGGCGGGCGTGGGCCGCGTTCTCGTGGGCGCGCATCTCCGCCTGGTAGGTGCGCTCGTAGTCCTCAACGGCCCGGCGGCCGGCTTCCAGGGCGCGCTCACGGACGGTGGGCGGGATCTCGGGCGTAGAGTTGCCCATTAGGTCTCTCCTCTGTGTACGCAGGGACGGGACTCAGGGCCTGGTCGGTGTTGGAGTCACCGGCTAGGCCCGATTGCTATCTCTGACAGTACACAGCGTCTTTATGTACATCAAGCCCTGATGTTAAGATTCTCGGCATGGACACCGAGAAGACAGAGCATCCGATCGCCGAAGCTCGCGCCAACCTCTCCGAACTGCTGGCCGCCGCACGTCTCCTGCGGCGCGTCTACTTCCTTACGAGCAGGGGCAAGCCTCAAGCTGCCATCGTGCCGGCGGAGTTGGGTGACGCCGTAGTTGCTGCCGGGGGAGTGGACGCGGCTGTCGAGTTGCTGAATAGGGCCGCTAAGAAGTGACGTCTCACACCTGTCTCACAGACGAGACGGACCCTTGTGGACGCTGGTGGAGAGAATAGGCCCAAACCTGGACAGATGGACACGATGAACCCCAGAGGATTGGACTCATTGTTCTGGGGGTCAAGGGGTCGCAGGTTCAAATCCTGTCGTCCCGACAGGTCGAAAGGTCTGTTGGTCGGGTTGAAAGCCCAGATCAACAGACCTTTTTGTATGTGTGCCCGCTACGGGCGATGAGCTAGACGACCCGCAGACGGGGACCATCTGGGGACCGGCGGGCCGCGAGATGAGCACTCAGCGCCTCCCCGGCATCGGCGATGGAACGGGCGTCCGGATGGAGATACCGCTGTGTGGTGGTCAGCGAGCCATGACCAGCGATCTTGCGTAGGACATGGACGGGGACGCCGGCATCGGCCATCCAGGTCAGCCCGGTGTGCCGCAGGTCATGGCGGCGCAGATGCTCGTAACCGAGGCTCGTCACCACCTCGTCCCAGTGCGTGGCGTCCCGGAGAACCGCGGTGGTGATGCGTCCACCGCGGGGACCGGTGAACAGGCGCGCGCCCGGGTTCGAGCGCACCGCGTCCAGCCGTCGAGCGACCAGCTCGCGGACCTCCGCGATTAACGGCACGGTACGCGCTCGCTTGCCTTTCGTGCCCTTGTCGACGACGCCACCGGGGCCGGGGGTGGTCTGTCGGCGTACCGTCCAGGTCCACGCGTCACGATCGATGTCGCCGGCACGTACCCCGGAGACCTCACCGATTCGGGCAGCTGTACAGGCCGCGAAGATGATCACCTCGCCCCAGCCCACGTACTTGTCGGCCGAGCGCTCCACCAACGCGGCGGCGAGCCGCGTGAGGGTATCCCAGTCCGGCAGCGCCAGCGAGCGAGGGTTATCAAGCTCGTCCTCGGCGCGCTGGTACTCCCGCTGCCACCCGGTCACGCGGGGGCCCCAATGCCGTTTAGATAGCAATTGATCATGGTCTTTGCTGTGCGGCCGATGGTGTGGGCAAGAGCGTTACGGTCGGCGGTCCTGTGTACCGGATGCCCTTGTCGGTGGGGCGCCGCTCACGGTAGCTGCTCCTGCGAGAGCGTTTGACGGCTCGTGGATAGGAACGGTGGCGGCGGCGCGGGTTCAGGTTCCGTCGGTGCGTGACCTGGTGGAGGACGCGGGTCCAGGAGGCATCCGGTGGCTCAGGGGGAAAAGGCCGCGCGGTCGGTGACCGAGCGGCGCACGATACGGACGGTGCCCAGGAACTTGATCCGGTCGGGGTCGATTCCGGCCGTGGTGGCGGCGGTGCAGATCAGCGTGCATAACGCCCAGTGCGTCAGCAGGTAGGCCCAGATCTCCTGATAAGCCAGTTCGGGGGTGCGCGAGCGCAGGATCCGGCCCGGCCCGCGTAGGTGCGTCTTCAGCTGATCGATGCCGGTTTCGGCCTCCCACCGCTCGTGGTAGCAACGAGCCAGTTCCTCGGCGGCGGCCTCGGCCGGGTCGAGGATGCTGGTGATCAGACGGATGTGCTCGCCCTTGCGGTCGGGCACCGAGTAGTCGACCACCCGGACGATCACCGCCTCCTCGGGATCGAGGCCTCGGCCCTGGCGGGCGGCCTCGCGCAGCCGGTCCTTCTGCGATCGGCGCAGGCCGGTGGGTTTGACGATGACCGCGAGCCAGGACCCGTCCTCCAGGTCACGCAGCCAGTACGGGCGCAGCCCGGCCTGGACACGCCAGAGCAGGTGCGCGCCGCTGTGACGTGCCTGGTTCCAGGCAGGGAAGCTATAGAAGCCGCGGTCGGCGGTGAGCAGCATCTCCTCGGTCAACTGCTGATACAGGGACAAGGCGAGGGTCTGCTCGCCGGCCCAGCAGCCCGCCACGTCGCCAGCCACGATGGCGTGGCTGGCGCACTCGCTGATGGCGACCACCCGAGCCTGCGGAAAGGCGGTCTCATACCCGCCCGCGCTGTCGCAGCCGAATTCGGCGACGTTCGCCTCGGTGTCGGGCAGGTCCACGACGAACCCGTCGATCGCCATCACCCGTCGGCGGTTCAGCCACGCGCCCGGGGTCGACTCGGTCGCCGCAGGCCGGGCGACCTGCTGAAACACCTCTTTGACCGCCTCCGTTCCCAGACGCTGGCGGGCTTGAGTGATCGCCCCACGTGTCGGCGCCTCCCAGCGTGCCCCCGGCACCAGCGACAGCATGACCGTCAGTTTCTCGGCGACCTCCTCGTAGTCGTCGTCGGGGTAGAGACACAGTGCAATCAGTAGGTAGACGACCACATGCGCGGGGAGCTTGCGAACGCGACGCTCCCGGCATCCGTGCGTGGCGATGGCCGCGTCCAGGACCTGGCGAGGGATCAGCGATGTCAGCGCGCCGACCGCCACCAGATCCGTCAACCGCCCCGAACCACCTGCATCACCCGACAAGATCACCAGGTGACGCTACCAGCAAGATCGCTATCTAAACGGCATTGGTTCTCCCTGGGGCTGCTTCATGCGAAGCAAGAGGCTCTGCGCCTCGGTACGAACACCGTCGTCCTCATCGGAGGTCAACTCCCGCAACTGCTGGACAAGCTGATCTGCACCGCTCTCCGTTATCCACCGGGGATCACCACAGATTTCCGCCCACAGCTGCTCAGCGGTTTCGAAATCCTGTGCGCAAGCGAGTGCCACCAGCACGGCGCGCAACCCATATACGCCTCCCCGCTGCATGAGGGCTTTCGCCGTCTCCTGGGTGACCCCTGTGTCATCGGGATCCAGCAGGAGGCGGTGAAGGACCTCGGACACCTCAGGTACGTGTGCCGCTGCCGCAAGGCGCCGTCCGGCGGTGGCTCTCACTGACCACAACGGGGAGTCGGCCTCATGAACGGCGCTGGTGATCGAGTCCACACGCGGCCGTTCCTGTTCGGGGTCATCGCGCATTCGCTCACTCTAAAGCCCGCGGATGACGACCGTGCTGTCCGGTTTCCCGAAGCGTCGATAACACCACGAGCCTGGACAGAAAGCGATCATGCGAGACAGGACACGTGTTTGTCGGCGAGCTGGCTCAGAGTTTCTTTACAGGTTTTCAAGGGCTCGCTTCGCTCGCCGCGCCGCCGCCCGCTCCGGGCGGCCAGCGCGCCGGGCTGCGGCCTGGGGGCCGGTCCCGGCGCGCACCGCCCCGCTCTACGGCGGCGAGGCGTCAACGACGGAAGCTTCAAAGCCTAACCTCGGGCTTTCACGAAGGATTTGAGCCAGACTGATCGTTTACATGAGAAAAGTGCCTTTGAGCTGGGAGGATAGGGCTTGTCGAAGGTCCTGTCCGCGCCAGAGCAAGAGGCACTTTTCACGTGCAGACTATCGCGTCCAACCGCAAGATCAGTGTGTCCGCCGACGCCAACGGTCTCCTGTCTCATGCCGGCGGCCTCCTCCTCACCCGGACGCTGGCCATCACCGGCCTGGATCGGGCGCTGTCGCACGAACTGGAGCGGTGGCGCCCTTCACGCGCCGTACACGACCCAGGCAAAGTCATCGCTGATCTCGCCCTCACTCTCGCCCTGGGCGGAGACTGCCTCGCCGACATCGCCCTGCTGCGCTGCCAGCCCCAGCTGTTCGGCCCCGTCGCCTCCGACCCGACCATCTCACGCCTGATCGACCGGCTCGCCGCCGATCCGGTCCGCGCGCTCAAGGCCATCCGTGCCGCCCGCGCCACCGCACGCCAACGCGCCTGGCACCTGGCCGGCGACCACGCCCCCGGAGCCGATGGCCAGCCAGTCATCGTCGATCTCGACGCCACCATCGTGATCTCTCACTCCGACAAGCAGCACGCGGCACCCACCTGGAAGAAAAGCTATGGATTCCACCCGATGACCGCCTTCGCCGACCACGGCCCCAGCGGGGGTGGAGAACCGCTGGCCCTGTTGCTGCGGCCTGGCAACGCCGGCTCCAACACCGCCGCCGACCACATCGAGGCCACCCGGCTCGCCCTGGCCCAACTCCCCAAGCACCTGCGGCGCAACGTGCTCATCCGCACCGACTCCGGCGGCGGCACCCGAGAGTTCCTCACCTGGCTCACCCGACCCGGACGCTGGCTGAAGTACTCCATTGGCTTCACCCTCACCGACGACATCGCGCAGGCGATCGGCAAACTCCCGGCCACCGCCTGGACCCCGGCATACGACGCTGACCGCCGGCCACGCCCAGGCGCCTGGGTCGCCGAGCTCACCGGCCTGCTGAAGCTGACCGGCTGGCCCAAGGGCATGCGGGTCATCGTCCGCAAGGAACGCCCGCACCCTGGGGCCCAGCTGCGCTTCACCGATCTGGACGGACACCGCTTCACCTGTTTCGTCACCGGCACCCCCGGCGGCCAGCTCGCCGACCTCGAACTACGCCACCGCCGCCGCGCCCGCGCCGAAGACCGCATCCGCGCCGCCAAGGACACCGGCCTGCGCAACCTGCCGCTGCACGACTTCACCCAGAACCAGATCTGGTGCGAGATCGTCGCCCTGGCCTGTGAACTGCTCGCCTGGGCGCAGATGCTGGCCCTGTACGGCACCGATGCCCGCCGCTACGAGCCCAAACGCCTGCGGTTGCGTCTGTTCGCGGTCGCCGGACGCCTGGCGCGTGGTGGCCGGCGCCTACGCCTGCGCATCGCCATGCGATGGCCCTGGGCCGACACACTCCTGACCGCCCTGGCACGACTCCAAGCCCTGCCAGCGCCGACCTGACCAGCACCAAACCATCCCAGCGAACTAGGAAGGAATCCTCGGGCCCGTGGAACCCCGCCTACCCGGCGCGACAGCCGGGCAGCCACGCTGACCACAGCGAGCCAGTCGAGCTCCAGCCGAAGACCTCAGCCAACCAACTCAAGGTCGGGAAAGATCGAGGCTAAGGGCTTCTGCCTTCACGAAGTCATCGAGCTCCAAGATCGCTCGGCGAATTGCTCTCCAACACCGTTGCGTTTACCGGCGCCGACGGGATGCAAGTCCATGGTCCATGATCTGGATCTGGACTTCGAGGGTGTAGGTCTGTGCTTGCTGGGGGTGCTTTCCCGCGTTCGGTCCGTACTTGCTGGTCGGGTTCTTGCGGCTGCGGGCCTTGACACGCTGGCGGCGTTCGGCGGGCAACAGGTCGTTCAGGACGGCTCGGCCGATCGCGCCCACGAGAGCCACCGGCTCCGGCGGGAGGATGCCGGTGGCGGTGGTGACCTGGTCTCGGGCCGTCTGGAGGAGGATGGTGAAGCTGATCCGCTCCATGACCAGACCCGGCCGGGAGGCCGCCGCGTCGGCGGCGGTGCGAATGAGGGCCTGGTAAACCGTCAGTAGCGCGTAAACCTCCTGGTCCAGGCCCGCAACGCTGCGCGAGCGCAGGACGCGGCCGTCGAGCATGGCCACCTTGATCGAGAAGTAGGTGGTCTCCACTTGCCACCTGCGGTGATAGAGGGCGACCAGTTCACCGGCGGGGTAGCGCTCGTGATCGACCAGGCTGGTGACCAGGCGCCACGGCTCACGCCGCGTGGTGCCGTCGGCGAGGGTGACAGTGATCCACGCCTCGATAACGCGGACGGGCAGCGCCCGGTAGCCCTCGCTGGCCCGGTAGACGCCGCACAGGCGGGCCAGGTAGGAGCCGTCGGGCAGGCGGCGCTGGATGGCCGGGCGGCGCCGGGCGGAGGAGCGCACCAGGAACTGCGCGCCTGTCGCGCCTACCTGGCGCAGGAACTCCACCGCGTCGAAACCGGCGTCCGCCAACAGCAGCATCGAGCGGTCCAAGCAGCCCAGCAAGCGCTGTGCGTAGGGTACTTCGCCTTGGTTCTCGGGGCCGAAACAGGCCGCGAGCACGGCCCGGGTCCCACACTCGACCACGACCAGCAGGCGCACCAGCGGGTAGCCGAACTCCAGCACGTCCCCGGATCGCTTCGGGTAGCGCCAGGTGACCTGTTCGTCGTCGGGGGCGTGCAGGTGGGTGCCGTCCAGCGCCACCGTGCGCAGTCCCCGGTAGAACGAGCCTGCCTGGCTAGGGCCGGCTACCGGCCCGGCGAGGATCTCGAACAGGCGGCGCAGCGGGGCCGCGCCGACCCGGCGTCGCGCTCGCGCGAGCGAGGAGGCGGCCGGGCACACCGGCGCGAGCTGGCCCAGAGCGGCGGTGAGCTTGCCCCAGGTCGCCCGGTAGGAGCAGTGTCCGAACAGGGCCAGGGCGAGGGTGAAGTAGACCACTACCCGGGCGGGCAGCAGCCGTAACCGCTTCTCCCGTGCCCCGGTCTCCTCCAGCACCGCATCCACCAGCGTGAAGTCGACGATCTGGGTCAGCTCGCCCAGATGTCCGGGCGCGTGGACGCCCGCGGCTGTCTCGATCGTGCGGGTGATGGCAGACTTCTCCTGCAACGGGACCCCTGGTTCTTGATCATCTTGCTCGACACAAGTGATCTACCAGAGGTCCCGTTCGTCGTGATCACCGGCTTGACGAACCGTCGGCCGAACAAACGCAACGGTGTTGAATTGCTCTCAGATCCTGCGTGGGCACCTCAACGTAGCCGCCATCATCGTCGGGATCGTCATCGCCGAACTCATCCAACGGCAACATTCCCTGCGGCTCGTATTTGGTGTGGATCAGATCGACATATGCGCCGTAATCGATAACGTAAACGTCATAGTGTTCGCCCGGCTCGTCTTGTTCAGAGTAGCCTCTGCGAACGATATGAAGGACTCTTGCATCGAAGAGGGCCATTAGTAGCGATGGGCTATTAGAACCGATCATTCGTCATGACACGCAGCGACCCACCTTTGAGTGTGAGCCATTCTTCGAGCGCGGCACCGGAGAGTTCGCGGGAAATCCCATTTTCAACGATCACCACAGGCCCGAAAACGGACCCAGATGCACCAACGAGCTTGGTGTTGTGATCCAACGTGACCTTGAATGAATTTTCTTGAAACACAGCATTGCTGAGATCTGCGCAACGAAGATTTACCCCCAGCAACGAAGAGCCCATGAACTGCGTTCCGCGACAACTTGCCCCTGATGCGTCAATACCATAAAGAGACGCCTTCGCCAAATTCGTTCCGTCAAGGATAGCCCCTCGCATGACCGCGTCATCAAGGTTGACTCGCACCAACGAGCATTCCGTCAGATCTGCTCCGCTGAAGTCGGCACCGTGGGCGTCCGAGCGGTACAACTCCGCTCCTCTCAGCCGCATGTTCACCAGCTTTGCGCCGGTAAACCATGATTCGGAGAAGTTGCCGTGGGAGAGGTCGGCGCCGGAGAGGTTGAGCCCTACGGCGTCCAGTCCCCCCTCGCCAGCATCGATCCACTCGCGCACGCGCTGGGCTGCGATGCCGTCCTCAGGGGGCCTGGCAGGAGTCCAGTGATTACGGGTACCAGATGACATTGTCTTCTCAGCCGTTCTTGTCGACGATGCATTTGATGGCGTCAATCGCTGCCTGTTTCGCGTTTCTGGCATCCAGGATAACAGTGCGCTGTTTTTATGGCGATCTGCTCGGACAATATTTTGATCCATCGACCATTGAGTGCTTCTAAACTTGCCTCGCGGAGCTGAAGGATAAGGATGGCCTTGGCGAGCTGACCTGCGAGAAGAGGGCAGCAGCGTAGCTTGCGGAGGATGCGCCAGGTCTTCAACTCGCACTGGCACGTTCACCTGGTGGCCTATTATGTGCTGCACTATTAGGGCTTCTGCTAAGTCGCCTTTCCGTGCCGATCGCACATGGGCGCGGGCTGAGGTCCATACCCCCGCCCCCGATATCGCATTGTTCGTGTCCCTCGGTCGGCGTCAACCCCGTCTGTGCGGCATGGCGTGGGGCCGCGTAGAAGCCGCAAGGGCACGGCATCGGAAGACGGGGTTGACACCTCGGTCGGGCCACGCAATCGGGCAGCTATCGGGCACGGGGGAAAGTGGCCGTGGGATGCACCGGCCACTGGGGAGGCGACAGCGTGAGCCTGGAAGCTCGGCGCACCCGGTAGCGCCGAGAGGTCGATCACGCCGCCGCCTCGTCTATGAGGCCGTCCTCACCAGGTGAGAACACTCCGGACACGCCTTGACCGCCGTCGCCTTGAAGGGCAGAGACCAGCCGCAGAACGGCAGTGGATGGGCCAGCGCTCCACATGCACCGAACACCGTGCCAGGTCGTACGGCGTGATGGACTGCTTCACGGCCGCTACCGGTCAGCCCGAGCCGGTAGTCATCGGGGGAGTCGTCGGGGCCAGGCTGAACCGTGTACACGAGCAGGTCGTCCCAGTGGACCGACCAGCGCCGTACTCCGCATGGAAACATGTGTGGCTCGCCGTCCAGTTCGAGCAGCGCCAGGGTGCCGCTTCTGAGCACGCCCACCACGGTTCCGCGCTGGCCCACAAGCCATTCGGCCGAGGCCCGCGTACGCGCCGGGCTGTGCAGCATGTCCATGATCTTGGCGCGGCAGCCCACTCGGGACGCGGGGGCGCTCATGGGGCCTGCTCTACCGCTTCTTGTTCCCTCAACTGCTCGGCAAGCTCGGAGATGTCGTCGGCATCGAGTGTCTGGCAGAGGCCGTGATCTATCTCTGTCTTGGACAGGCGCCGGCCGTTCCGAGTTGCCCATAGACGCCCCGCAGAACTACGCCAAATGCACCAACCGGGAAAGGCTGCCTGGAGGTCTTCGAGAATCACCGGCGTTGACATGGGATCAGCGTGCTTACTTACGCGTGACGAACCCACCGCGTTTCCGAGACGTCCAGGACGTTACGGCGTTACGCTCAAAACGTCCCTGACGTCCTCTGCCCCCCGAGGTGTACCGTGGCCAACGTCGCCCTACGCCGCGCCATGCTGAACGCCCAGGTCACGAACCAGAACTTGGCTGATCGGTGTGGGGTGGACGTGAAGACGGTAGAACGCTGGTTGCAAGATGAGACTCGTGTTCCGCACCTGCGGCATCAGTGGGCCGCCGCAGAGGCACTAGGAGTTGAGACAGCCGTGTTATGGCCAGACGCAATTCGCAATACGGTGAAAACGGGACCCGATAAGGAAGTATTGACCGTTTATCCGTATCGTTCCGCATGTCCGAAGTCGATCTGGCGGAACCTCATCAACGCGGCGCGCAACGAGATCGTGTTCGCCGGTTACACGAACTACTTCCTGTGGCTGGAACACCCCAACCTTGCCAAGGTCCTCAAGAGGAAAGCTCAGCAGGGCTGCAAGGTACGGTTCCTCGTCGGCGACCCTGAGAGCGAGGTCACCCGGCGCCGGGAGGAGGTGGAGAACGTCCCGCTGACGGTCTCCACGCGCATCCGGATCACCCTGTCGGAGATCGAGCAACTACGCGAGGTCCCAGGAGTCGAGGCCAGGTACGGGGACGAGCACATCGCCATGAGCGTCTTCCGGTTCGACTCGGAAATGCTCGTCACGCCTCATCTGGCCAAGCTCGTCGGGCATGACTCGCCGATGCTGCACCTGCGGCGTTACCAGGACGACGGCCTGTTCGACCGGTTCGCGTACCACGCCTCCGAGCTGTGGAGCAACGGACGTGACGTGTGGCAGCAGTCCCAAGCCGCAGCCCAGATGCTGGGTGACTAACTGAGTGACAACCGTCCCGGACGGTCATGGATTCCAGAGGACCGTACGGGACCGTAAGCCCAGGTGGGGGCGGTGATCGTCCATGATCCCGTCCTCATGTGATGTGCCTGGGGGTCAAGGGGTCGCAGGTTCAAATCCTGTCGTCCCGACCAGTTTCTCGCTGGTCGAGCAGGGTGTCATCCACCAGGATGGCACCCTTTCGCATGGGTGCCCATCACGCTCCAGGTGCTCGTCGGCGGCCTGGGCATCCTGGGCATCCTGGTCGGCGTCACCTTGGTCATCTCAACCGAGCGGAAGCGAGGCCAGGGCGTCGGAGAAAGCGGCGACGGTGAACTCGATGTCGGCCTCGGTGTGGGCGGTGGACAGGAACCACAGGCCCCGCGGCACCATGTTGACCCCGCGGTCGAGCAGCGCCGCGTGGAGCAGCGTCATCCGTGCCCGATCCGTGGCCGCGAAGTCGCGGTAGTTCCGGACACTCGGCTCCCGTTCCCGCGTGAAGTAGGTCTGGAAGACCGGGCCCGGCCCGTGGACCAGCATCGGCACGCCCGCCTTGGCAGCCGCCTCGCGCAGGCCGGCCATGAGCGCCCGGCCCCTGGCGTACAGGGTGCCGTACACCTCCTCCCGCTGCTCGTCCAGGATCCGCAGGGTGGCCTCGGCGGCGGCGATGCCGACGGGCTGGGAGTTGAAGGTACCGGCGTGCGCGATCTTGCCGGTCGAGATGTCGTCCATCACCGAGGCGCGTCCCGCCAGGGCGGAAACCTGCATGCCGCCGGCCATCGCCTTGCCGAAGACCGACAGGTCCGGGGCGATGCCGAGGTACTCCTGCGCGCCGCCGGGCCCGAGCCGGAACCCGGTGATGATCTCGTCGAAGATCAGCAGGCTGCCATGCCGGTCACACAACTCGCGCACCCCTTGCAGGTAGCCGGGCAGTGGCTCGATCGCACCGGTGTTGCAGAGCACCGGCTCGCAGATCACGGCGGCGATCTCGCCCGCGTGCCTGGCCATCAGGACGGTGAGGGCGTCGAGGTCGTTCCACGGGGCGATGACGAGATCGGCGGCCGGGGGCTGGCCCGCCGTACCCGGGACCGGAACGGGCGCATCGGCGGGGCCGGCCAGATCGAGGGCGGGGTGAACGCTGTGGAGGACCGGGTCGAGCCAGCCGTGATAGTGGCCCTCGAACTTGAGGATCTTGGGACGGCAGGTGTGCCCGCGGGCCAGCCGGAGCGCGGCGTGCACCGCCTCGGAGCCGACCGTGTTGAAGCGGACCCGCTCCGCCGAGGGGATCATCGTGCACAGGCGCTCGGCCACGCGGACCTCGGCGGCGTGTTGGGCCGAATAGACGATGCCCCGAGCGACCTGCGCGGAGACCGCCTCGACCACGGCCGGCGGGCAGTGACCGAGCAGGGCGGGGCCCTGGCCCAGGACGTAGTCCACGTACGCGGTGCCGTCAACGTCCCACAGGCGCGAGCCGGCCGCCCGGTCGACGAAGAGAGGCACTCCTGCGGTACGGCGGGCGTCGCTGGAGACGCCGCCGGCGAGGTAGCGCTTGGCGGTGGTGTGCAGGTCGGTGCTGGCGTCCAGGGTGCGGGTCATGCAGAGCATCAAAAGCCGATGTTTCCCCTGTCCACAAGCAACAGGACAAGAAGCGGGTCGTCACCGCAAATTTCGGTTCTTGTGGTCGGCTGGGGCGCTTGGTGGAGTGTGGGGCATGTTCCTTGGACGCATCAGACGGACCCCCTCCGGCCCCGTCGAGCTGGTGGCCCGGCATCCGGATGGCGGCCTGATCAGCCTGGCCGGCCTCGGCGGCGACGACCCCGTGGCCCTGATCGCCTCGCTCGGGCTGGACCGCCTGGCCGAGCATGCCGCCGGGCGCCGGCCCGAACTGGCCGAGGACGAGGTGCTCTTCGAGCCGCCGGTCGCCACCTGCACGAAGATCTGCTGCCTGGCGCTCAACTACGCCGCACACGCGGAGGAGAGCGGCATGGAGGTGCCCCCCGAGCCGGTTCTCTTCTTCAAGCCGCCGTCCGCGCTGACCGGCCACAACCGCCCGGTGATCGCGCCGGCCCGCACCCGCCACCTTGAGCATGAGGTGGAGCTGGCCGTGGTGATCGGCAAGGCCACCCGCGATCTGCCCGCCGAACGCTGGCGGGAGGCGGTCGCCGGCTACACCGTGATCAACGACATGACCGCCCGAGACCTGCAGCTGGCCAACATCGCCAGAAACGTGCCGTGGGACCAGTCCAAGGGTTTCGACACCTTCGCGCCCGTCGGGCCGTACCTGGCGACCTCGGACGAGGTGTCCGACCCGCAGGCGCTGGAGCTGACGCTGGAGGTGGACGGCGAGGTCAGGCAGCGGGCCAACACCAAGCAGATGGTCTTCGACATTCCGCGCCTGATCGCGGACCTGTCGGACGGCATGACCCTGATGCCGGGCGACCTGATCGCGACCGGGACCATCGCCGGGATCGCGCCGCTGAAGGACGGCGAGACGATGCGGGCGACCGTGACAGGAGTCGG
Organism: Nonomuraea muscovyensis; assembly: GCF_014207745.1. Lineage (NCBI taxonomy): Bacteria > Bacillati > Actinomycetota > Actinomycetes > Streptosporangiales > Streptosporangiaceae > Nonomuraea > Nonomuraea muscovyensis. Next base: position 270,516 of record NZ_JACHJB010000001.1, on the reverse strand, counting down.
CACGCTGGTGAATACGGTCAAATTTCGGTCTGCCTAAAGTAGGAGCATGACCTATGCCGTCGCCGCCCTGGTGGACATCGACGACTACATCGCGTCGGAGCAGGCGCAGGGCCTGGTGTGGGCCCGGGGCCAGCTCGAGCGCACCGCCCGCGCGGTGAACGCCGCGACGGGCGGCCGCGCCCAGGCCCGGCCTCCGGAGGAGTGGCTGGTCCTGCTCTCCGGACCCGACCCCGACGCGCTGATGTCGGAGGCGGTGGTGCTGGCCGAAGAGGTCAGGGCCCGGATCGTCCGCGAGACGGCATGGACCGCGACGGTCAGCCTCAGCCCGCCCAGCCTGGGCGGTGGCGCCGCCGAACGCGAGGCCAGGCGCATCAACGATCTCAAGCTCGTGCTCGGCGGCGACCGCGTGATCACCCCGGCTCCGCCGTACCGCGGACAGAGCCTGACTCCGCCGGTGCGGATCGAACAGGAGCTGACCAGGCGGGTCCAGGCCGGCGATCGCAACGGCGCGGCCGGACTGCTGGCGAGCTGGGTGGACCGGTGCGCGGGTGAGCCCGGGGTCGATCCACAGACGCTGCGCAGCTGGCTCATCGGGCAACTGCTGTTCGTGGTGGACGCGGTCAACACCACACGGCTGGCCGACGGCTCGACCGACTGGGTGCGGGCCTGCGCCCGGCTGCCCGTCGAGGACATCATCGTGGTCGGCGACATCCACGAGCGGTCCTACCTGCACATCTGGCTGCGGGAGACGCTGGGGCGGCTGATGCCCGCACCCTCGCGGCACGACATCCTGGCCGTCGCCGAGGCATACCTGGCTCAGCATTTCGCCGATCCGGGGCTCCGGCTGGCCACCGTGGCCGCCGCGGTCAGCGCGAGCCCCTTCTACATCTCCCACCTGTTCGCAGAGGAGCGCGGGACCACCTTCCTGCGGCACCTGACCGGGTTGCGGTTGCGGCACGCGCGCAAGCTCCTGGCGACCACGGACCGGCCGGTGGACGAGGTGGCCGCGCGGTCCGGCTACTCGAGCGCCAAGGCGCTGCGCGGCGTCTTCCAGCGGCACGTGGGCTGCTCGCCCACCGAATACCGACGGCAGAGAGCGAGGTAGGCATGGACGTGGCGATCGATGGCGGGCAGACGGGGTTGCGGCTCGCGCTGGCGTCCCGTGGACGGGTGCTCGAGGTGACCGAGGTGCCTGGTCTGGCGTACGCACAGGGCTCCCCGGTCGACGCCGTGCTCGAGCGCGTCGAGTGCCTGCTTCCCGATGACGCGGACACCGTCTGCCTGGGTCTGACCACGCTCCTCGACTCCCCGGAGAAGCTGGCCGCGCGTCTCCTCTCCGTCGCCCGGCGGGTGCTGATCACCGGAGACGTGGTCATCTCGCACGCGGGCGCCTTCTCCGGAGGGACTGGGGTCGTCCTCGCCGCGGGCACCGGGGCCATCGCCCTGGGCGTCTGTGGGTCCGAGGTGCGGCAGGTCGACGGGTGGGGGTTCCTGTACGGCGACGCGGGGAGCGGGTTCTGGATCGGGCGGCGAGGGTTGGAGGCGGCCTGGCGCGGTCTGGACGGGCGCGCCTCCCGTGGCGCGCTCACATCACGGGCTGTCGAGGTGTTCGGCGAGCCGGGCGGGTTGTATCTGGCTCCTGACGCGGTGGCGCGGGTTGCGGGGTTCGCGCGGCAGGTCTTCGAGCTGGCCGAGCATGACGGTACGGCACGCGGCATCGTCGAGGAGGCGGGGTGGGAGCTCGCCCGGACGGTCGCCACCGCAGGGCATGACTTCTCCTCTCCTGTGCCCGTGTCGTGGACCGGCCGCCTGCTGCGCGACGCCCGGCTGTTCGCAGCCTTCCGAACAGCACTCGCCGAGCTGCTCCCCTCAGCCCGGATCCAGCCCCCCGAGGGCGACGGGCTCGCGGGCGCGGCCCGCTTGGCCGCCTCAGCCGGCCTCGGCTCATACGCCCCGCTCATCCAGGTGATGTCCCGATGAGGGCCGGCCACGCCAGAGTGCCGTTGACCGTGCCCTTCGCAACCCCGATGGGCGGCTACGTCGACCGTCCAGGCCCGTCCACCGGGACGCTCGACCCGCTGGAGCTCAACGTCGTCACCTGGTCGGCCGGCGAGCGGCGCCTCGCCCTGGCGGTGGCCGACGTCGTCTGCGTCAACGACGACCTCGCCCAGCGAGCCCGCGAGATCGCCGGATGCGACCTGTGGCTGGCCGCGACACACACCCACGCGGGTCCGGAGACCGGCTGCGTACCCGGGGGCGGGCCGACCCCCCATCCCTGGCTCGACCGGATCGCCGAAGCCGTGGGCTCCGCCGTACGGGAAGCCGCGAAAGCCGAGTCGCCATGCGACGGGACGGCGCACCGCGGCGAGCTCCACGGCGTCGGCGGCGATCGCACCGACCCTGCTGCGACCCCTGTCGTCCCCCTCGACGTGCTCGCCTTCCGCACGGACGGCCGCCTCACCGGGGTGGTGGTGGTGCTCCCCATCCACCCCACCGTGCTGCCCGCCGTGAACCGCCTGGTCAGCGCCGACATCCCCGGCGCGACCCGAACGGCCCTGCATGCACGGCTCGGCCCGGACGTATGGGTGATCGTCGCCACCGGGACCGCGGGTGACATCAGCACCCGCTACACCCGCCGAGGCCAGGACCCCGACGAACTCTCCCGGCTCGCCACCCTCGTCGCCGATCGCTGCATCGGCCTGCTCGGGGAAGCGCCCCACGGATCGTGGACCTCCGGCGACCGCCTCCGCCTCGCCTCCCGGCGGCTCCACCTGCGGCGTGAGCACGTCGTGGTCGACGGGGCCGCCCTCGGCGCCGACTACGCGCGCACTCCCGGCGACCGCCTCGCTCGCAGCCGCCTGGAGGGCCTGCGTGCCCGTACCGGCGCCACGACCCCCATCTTCGCCGAGGTCAACGCCGCCCGCCTGGGCTCGCTCCGCCTGGCCGCTCTGCCCGGCGAGCCCTTCCTCGCCACCGGCCGCAGCATCGACGCCGTGGTGCTCGGCTACGTCAACGGCTACCCCGGCTACCTGCCGACCGCCGACGCCTACCGCAGGATCGAGTACGAGGTGCTGGCCAGCCAGGTCGCCCCGGGCAGCGCGGAGGCCCTCGCCCACACCGCAAGAACGCTCTTGGAGGAGCTGTGACGGACTACGCAGGGATCGCCAGAGAAGCTGTGGAGCGAGTGCTGTCCGCCGAGCGTGCGGCCATCAGCCGCGCCGGTGGCCTCGTCCATGACGCCCTCCGCGCCGGTGGCGTCCTCCAGGCCTTCGGCACCGGCCACTCCCGTTCCATCGCCCTGGAGCTCGTCGGCCGCGCCGGCGGCCTCGTCCCCGCCAACCAGCTCGGCATCCGCGACCTCGCCTACTACGGCGACACCCCGCTCCGCGACCTCCTCGACCCCAAGACCGAACGTCTCCCCGGCCTCGCCGCCCAGATCTGGGCCCTCGCCGACATCCGCCCTGAGGACATCTTCGTCATCATCTCCAACTCGGGCGGCAACGCCGCGATCGTCGAGATGGCCCGCCTGGCACGGGAACGTGGCCACACCGTCATCGCCATCACCTCCACCGCCCACACCGCCCGCGTCGAGACCGAGGAGCGCCTCGGCGACCTCGCCCACGTCGTCATCGACAACGGCGCTCCCTACGGGGACGCCGCCCTCTCCCTCCCCGGCGGCGGCGCCGTCTGCCCTGTCTCCAACCTCACCGGCACCCTCATCGCCCAGCTGCTCGTCGCCGACGTCGTCGAGCGCTACCTGGCCGGCGGGGAGCAGCCTCCGGTCTTCAGGTCGGCCAACACACCTGGCGGGGATGAGCACAACGCCGGGCTGCTCGCCCAGTACGGCTCCCGCGTCCGGCTGGGTGACGCGTGACAGCCGATGCCGTCAGGTCTTGACGAGCCGGTACGGCTGGCGAGGGCGGCCGGCGGCGCTGCCCTTGACGGGGGGAAGGGGCCAGGCGAGGCCCTCCTCGGCCAAGCTCTGGAGGACGCGGCGGGCGCTTCGGGGGGCGATGGCCAGGACGTCGGCCACGATCTCGGCGTCGACCACCATGGCCTCGGGGCCGTCGCCGAGTCCTTCGATGAGGCGGTCCAGGAGTTTGGCCGCCTTGGTCGTGACGACGGGTTCCTTGTCCGCGCGGCGGCGTTGGCGCAACGGCAGCGACAGGACCGTGCCGTCGCCGCTCACCAGGTACGCGGCCGCGCCGCCGGAGTTGCGCGCCTTCTCGACGGCCACCATCGCGTTGGCGTCGGCGTCGCGGGCGGTGATGCCGAGGCCGATGCCGACTTCGACGGCGACACCGAGCTCGGTGCGGATGCGGTCCAGGAAGGGGGCGACGCGGAAGCCGTCCGTCGCCTGGGACAGGGAGCCGACGGTGGCGGTGACGACGTAGCTGTTCTCGTCGCGCGGCGCGACGGTGGCACCCGTCAGTCTGGCGTCGGCCAGCAGGGCCTGGTGGAGGGAGAGCTTCAGTTCCTGCTGCCAGTAGTTGCCCGGACCGGCGTAACTCGGCCGCGCGGAGGCGGCCAGTTCGACGACGACGATGGCGATGCGGGATTCCTCCAGGCGGCTGCCCGTGCCCAGCAGCGCCGCGGTGTTCAGGGCCAGGCGCAGCGTGTGGACCGTGGGCATCATGCGCAGGACCGGCACGTCGGCCGCGGTCAGCTTCTTGGCGACGCTCCTGATCGTGGTGAGCGCGGCGGTGGTGGCGCCCTGGCGATAGAGCTGCTCGTGGAAGCCGGCGAAGGCGCGGGCCGATTCGGGGCGGTCGTATTCGGACAGGTGCACGCCTGCCGTACCGATGCCCAGCTCGCTGTACGCCTCCTCCACGTCCGTCGCGGGCAGCGAGTCGATGCTCACGCGGGCAGGGTCGATGCCGTGGCTGAGCACGCCACGCAGCAGGCTGGCGTAGAGACTGGCGCCGCTCATCGGGACGTAGGTGGCCGGGACGGGGAGCTCGCCGGTCTGCCTGGCGAGGTCGTGCTGGAGCGGCCCGGTGAAGAGCACGACGTCGATGGTGTCGGCGATCCTGGAGAACTTCTCGTAGGTCTCCTGCTCCTCCGAGTGCGGTGCGCCGACCAGACGCCAGTCGGCCGCGGCGGGCAGGCCGGCGCCGATGGTCATGATCTGCTCGACCAGGTCGTGCGGCCCCACCACGCCGATTGCCACCCGAGACCGCGTCTCGGAACGCAACCGATCCATGATCGTGATCACTCCAGTCCGGATCGCCACTCGAGCAGGCGGGTCATCGTTCCGCCGAGCACAGCCGCCCGGTCCTCTTCGGTGAGATCACAGAAGATTACCCGGCCCAGTGACATTCGCAGGTCGATGAAGGGGAAGTCGGAGCCGTACACCACCCGATCGGGACCGACTTCACGTACCATTCTGACGATGTCGGCGCCGGTATTGAAGGAGCCGCAGACCTCGAGCACCACGCCGGGACGGCGCTGGGCGACCTCGATGGCCCGGTCGAAGCCGAGTGGTGTGGCTCCGGCGTGTCCGGCGAGGATGACGACGTCGGGGTGGCGGGTGGCGACCTCCTCCAGCATGGGCAGGTCGTTGTACGGCGAGTCGTCGTAGGTGTGCGTGAGCACCGGGCAGCCGGTCTCTTCGGCGAACTCCCAAACCGGCTCGAAACGCCTGCCGGTCAGCGGGTAGTCGTGCAGGTCGGGGTGGAGCTTGATGCCGCCGAAGCGCGGGTCCATGCCCCACTTGCCCAGCTCACCGGTGGGGTCCTGCCACGGGTTGACGGTGAGGTAGCCGGTGAAGCGGTCCGGCAGGCGATCGACGACGTCGGCGGTGGCGGCGTTGCCCTCGGCCGCGTCGAGCTGAATGGCCAGGTGGCTGGAGATGACCGCGTGCGAGACCCCGCAGCGGTCCATGACCCTGGCCATCGCCTCGGCGCCCGAGTCGGGGATGAAGAACAGGCTGTAGGGACCGGTGTGCGCGTGCGCGTCGACGATGCGGACGCTGCGCGGCGGCTCGCGATCGAACAGCGCCTTCATGCGACGACCCTGAGCAGGTTGCCCGAGGCGATCGCGGCCACGGCCTCGTCGTCGAGCTCGGACCAGAGCAGTCTGGTCACCGACTCGGCCGGATCACGCAAGGGAGCCCCGGTGCCGAAGATCAGGCGGCCGTAGCCGTACCTCTCGACCAGCCATTCGAGCCCGCAGTGCGAGGAGAGGTTGGCCAGCCCGACATGCACCTTTCTGGTACGGCTGAGCACGCCGGCGGCCTGCCTGAGCACGCGGTAGCCGAGGCCGCCGACGACGATCGTGAGGCTGGGGTGTGCCGTGGCGATCGACTCCACGGCGCCCCAGGTGGTCTGGGTGGCGTCGACGAGCAGGGGCAGGCCGGCCTCGGAGACAGCCGCCAGCATGGGCGCCACGTCGCGCCCGGCCAGGTCGTAGCCGTGGTCGGCGGGGTAGGCGCGGACCGCCCGGACGCCGCCGTCGAGCGCGGCGGCGACGAACCGCTCGGGTGTCCCGGTCTCCTCGCAGGTGGCCGGGAGCAGCACCCAGCAGGCGTGCAGCCGGGGCTGGTCGGCGACGAGGTCGAGCAGGCGCAGGTTGCCGGCGCGTGGGTCGTGCAGCCATGACCAGGAGTGGCTCACGAGGGATTCGGCGATGCCGAAGCGGTCCATGTCGGCCAGCGACTGTGCGACCGTGCCCGGCCCTGCGTCCCTGCGCGGGTGGCGGCCGAGCATGGCGTCAGCGTCGATCAGCATGGACCATCCATCCGTCCGGGATCGTGGGCGGTTCGTCGAGAAAGGGGAAGAGTCCGACGGTGAAGCGGCCGTCGCGGCGACGCAGGCCGAGCGAGTGAATCTCGCCGAAGGGCGCGGTGCGGGTCACGGGGTCGGGGATGCGCGCGGGACCGTTCCCGAGCACGACCTCGTCGGGCGGGACGAGCGGCAACACGAAGAGGTTCGCGCCCAGGTAGCCGCCGTTGTGCTCGACCCACGGAGCCAGGCCGTGCAGCTGCCAGACCGCATCGGTGTCGATGCGGTCGACGACGATCCAGTAGGGCCCGTCGTGCACGAAGACGATCTTCCGGTCGTGTCGTTGGGGATAACCGTAATGGTGACCCGCAAAGACCGAAATATCGTCGTCAAGGGTGTACAGGTCGCACGCCGCCCGGCGATCCTCGACGTACTCCAAGCCCGGCACGACCACCGTATTGTGCGCCCGGGTCGCCTGATACCAGGAGTGGTAACCCGGATCGTCATACGACGGCGGCCCGCCCGCCTCCCACGCCAGCGGCCTGCCGTACCCGGAGATCACGAAGTCGAGCGCCGCGTGGTGGCTGTGCGGCTCCAGCTCGTGCCCGACGTACGGCCCGTAGTTGATGACCGTGTGGAAGGACTCCCGCCGGAAGACCGCATACCCGCTGGCCTCCAGGTTGACCGACGACAGCCCGACGTCGGGGGACCAGACGATCCCGCTGTCCTGCAGGTGCGGCACCCACCCGCCCGACGTGGTCAGCGCGGCCAGCCACTCGCGCATTGCCAGATAACGCGGATGTCCCGCGAGCGAGGGCTCGACCGCGGCCGCCCGCTCCAGCGCCTCCAGGCACATGTTGTGATAACCGGGCGAGCGCTCGTGGTGGCCGCCGTCGGCCCGGACGTCGTTGTCCAGGTGCTCGCCGATCCTCGCCAGGGCGACCGAGGCCCACTGCGCGGACTCGGGGAAGTCGGCGAAGATCCGCGCGGTGTGCAGCAGCTCGCAGACCGTCGCGAACTGCCAGTTGCCGTGGCGGAACTCGTCGTGCTCCTCGGCCGCCCACCGGGCGCCGCCGAGCACGGTCTTCATCATCTCCAGCCGGCACTCCTCGCTGACGGCCTCGCCGAGCACGGCCAGCGCGTGCGTGACGTACATGGCCCGCGCGTAGACGCCCAGGGAGTACCAGACGACGTCGAGCCCGGGCCAGTCGCCCTCGACCAGGTCCCGGCTCGCGTACCACTGGCGGAACAGGCGGTCCCAAGCGTCGGCGTAGCGCTGGTCGCCGGTCTCCGCGTAGGCCGTGACCAGTGGCGTCATCCAGCGCAGGTAGTGGAAACCGTACAGCCGCGACCGCCCGTGTCCCTTGTCGAGGAAGTCGACCTCGATTCCGAGCAACTCGTCGGCGCCCTCGGCCGGCAACGCGGCGGGCACGGGTGTACGGCGCCGCCAGGCCCGTCCGGCCGGGATTTCCTCCGACGGGATGTGCCGCATCCGCGTGGGGTGCACGTGCGGCGGCTTCTCCACCGACATCAGAGCCTCACCGGTGCCCCGGTGCGGGCGGACTCGTGCGCCGCGGCGAGCACCGCGGTCACGTGCCGCGAGCTCTCCACGCTGATCAGCGGCTCGGCGCCGGTGAGCACGCAGTCCACGAAGTGGTGGATGGCGTCGCGGTAGGCTCCGGCGGGCACGCCGTGGACGACCCGCTGGAGCATGTTGCGCGGGTAGGCGTAGCCTTGCGTGGTGGCCAGCTGGATGTTCTCCTTCTGCCTGTCGAGCTGGATCACCCCGTCCTCCCCGACGACGGTCACGTAGCTGTCGACCATGGTGGGGAAGGTGTTGGGGTAGATCCAGGCCGACTCGAAGGTGGCCACCGCGCCGCGGCTGAACCGAGCCTGGATCTGCATCGCGTCGGGGGTGTCGACGCCCATCCCGCGCAGCTTGCCGTACCTGGCCGTGGCGAAGACGTCCACGACGTGGTCGTCGTAGAGCCAGGCGAGCAGGTCGATGTCGTGACTGGACAGGAACCAGCCGCAGGTCGTGCGGTCGGCCCAGCCGATCATCTCGGTCGGCACGTGGATGGTGTCGTCCTTGCGCGCGTATCCCACGACCGGCTCGCCGATCAGCGGCATCTTCTCCTTGGCCTGCGCGTAGGCGGGCACCCAGCGGTGGTTGAACAGGCACATCGCGGTCACGCCCGCCTGCCGGATCGCGGCGACGGCGCGGTCGGCGTCGGCGACCGTGGTGGTGAACGGCTTCTCGACGAGGATGTGCACGCCGGCCTCCGCGGCGGCCACCATCACGTCGGCGTGCAGGTGGTCGGGTGTGGTGATCGAGATCGCGTCGACCGTGCCGGAGGCGAGCAGGTCGCGGTAGCCGGCGTAGACCGTCGCGTCGCCCAGCGGCTTGCGCGAGACGGCGGTCAGCTCGACGGCGGGATGGGCGGCGAACACCTCGGCGTGGCCGCGGCCCATGATGCCGGTGCCGACGATGCCCATCCTGAGCCTAGACAAGGGCGTCATTCCAGCGCTTCTCCGCAGCGTCCAGCGCCTCCTCGGCGCTCTTGGTGCCCGACAGGAACCCTCTGATCTCCTCGGCCAGCAACTCGCCCAGCTCGGCGTCCTTGCCGGTGCCCAGCGGGTTGTACTCCAGCTTGGCCAGGCCCTTCACGATGACCTGCCTGGCCACGACCATCGGGTCGTCACTGCCGCCCCCGGTGAAGAAGGGGTCCTTCGTCGAGGAGATCGTGGACGGGTAGATCGGCACGATCTTGCAGAAGGCCAGCTGGTTGGTGCCGTTGGTGAAGAACTTGATGAACTCCGCCGCCGCCTTCTGGTGCTGCGACGCCTTGGGGATGGCGAAGGCCTGCTGGGCGCTGAGCAGGTAGCCGCCGGTGCTGGTCTGCACGGGCTCGGTGACGACGAGGTCCTTGTAGACCTCGGGCGCGTTCTTCTGGATGTTGAGCAGCGTCGCGGCGAAGGTGCTGGCGGAGAAGGCGAGCTGGCCGTTCTCCAGGGTCTGCGGGAAGTTGCGCACGTCCTTGGAGACCGCGCCCGGCGCGATGCCGTGCTGGTCGTAGCTCTTCCTGAACCTCTCCAGCACCCGCACGGCCTGGTCGGTGTTGAAAGCGGCGCTCTTCCCGTCGGCCGACAACAGCTCGATGCCGTAGTAGCGCAGTACGTTGACGGCGGAGATGCCGGGGATGTCGTTGGTGCCGTAGACCTTGGTCTTGTCATAGACGGCCTCGGCCAGCGTGAGCGCCTCGTCGTAGGTCCTGGGCGGCGCCTTCTCGTCGAAGCCCGCCTTGGTCACCACCGACTTGCGGTAGATCGCGACCGGGGCGCCGCCGTTGTACCAGGGCACGGCGTAGAGCTTGCCGTCCTGCTTGAGCGGCTCGACCAGGTTGGCCTGGAAGTCGGCCAGCTCCTCCGGCTTGAAGTGGTCGTCGAGCGGTTTCAGCGAGGGGGCGAAGCGGCCGAGGTCGAGCGAGGTGATGTTGACCGCGTCCGGCACGTCGCCGCTGGCCACGGCGGCCAGCAGCTTGGTGGCGCTCTCCTGGCCGGGCACGTCGACCCACTTGAGCGTGACCTTGGGGTGCTGTTTGTGGTACTCGGCGATCAGGCCCTCGATGTAGGCGCTGTAGTTCTTCTTCAGGTTGATGGTCCAGAACTCGACCTCGCCCTCAAAGGGCTGGTCGGCGGCCGGCGCTGCAGAGCCGGACGAGGTGCCCGCGACGCATCCGGTGGTGAACAGGCACAGCGCGAGCGCTGCTGACACGCCTCTGGTCATCGCTCCTCCTGAAATTATGGCCGTCCGCAAGCTGTACTTTCGGCAGAATCTCACTGTGCGCCACAACCGTCAATCCCTGGACTCTTGACGCTTACAGAAGCCAGCTCTACGCTTCACGAAATTCTGGCCGCCGTTATTGGCACTTTAGGACTCATATGATCGTCGGCAGGATCCCTGGGCAACGGTGGTTCACGCCATACCTGTTCGCGCTGCCCGCACTGGCGCTGTTCGGCGTCTTCTTCGTCTGGCCCGCGGTCACCGCGGTGCAGCTGTCGTTCCTGAAGTACGACGTGGTCTCCGAGCCGGTCTTCGTGGGCCTGGACAACTTCGTCAGGATGGCCTCGGACCCGCGCTTCTGGACGGCCACCGGAAACTCGCTGCTCTTCCTGGTCGGTCTCTTCCCGCTGCTGGTGGTGCTGCCGCTGCTGCTGGCCATCCTGGTCAACCAGAAGCTGCCGGGCATCAGGACCTTCCGGATGCTCTACTACCTGCCCGTCGTCACCTCGATGGTCGCGGTGGCCATCGCCTGGCAGTACGTCTTCAACCAGCAGGGCGTGCTCAACTGGCTGCTCACCGGCGCCGGCCTGCTGGACCAGCCGATCCAGTACCTGCTCGACCCGTTCTGGGCGCTGCCCGCGGTCATCCTGGTCGAGGGCTGGAAGAGCATGGGCTTCTACATGATGATCTACCTGGCCGGCCTGCAGACCATCGACTCCTCGCTCTACGAGGCGGCCCGGGTGGACGGCGCCTCGGCCTGGGACCGGCTGCGGCACATCACCGTGCCCCTGATGGTCCCCTACATCGCGGTCGCCCTGACGATGGAGATGCTCGACGCGATGCAGGCCTTCACCTCGGTCTACGTGATGACCAGAGGCGGGCCGCAGGACGCCACGCTGACCCTCGGCTACTACATCTGGTCGGCCGGCTTCGAGCACTACGAGATGGGCTACGCCAGCGCCGTGGGCCTCGTGCTCTGGGTCGTGATGATCGGCATGGCCCTGCTCAACCACCGCCTTACCAGGGGGAAGGCATGAGAAGAGCCGGAAACTACATCCTCCTCACGGCGATCGCCCTGGTCTTCGTCGGCCCCTTCCTGCTCCTGCTGTCGGCAGGGCTCAAGCCGTCGTCCCAGGCGGTCTTCTCCTTCCCGCCGGACATCATCCCCAGGCCGCCGGTGCTCGACTGGGTCAAGGAGGCGTGGACCGTCATCCCCTATCCCCGCTACCTGCTGAACTCGGTCATCTACGTCGCCGTCATGGTGCCGCTCTACGTGCTGGTCTCGGCGTTGTGCGCCTACCCGCTGGCCAGGACGTCCTTCCGCGGCCGGAACCTGATCTTCATGGCGATACTGTCGACCATGTTCCTGCCCGGCGAGGTCATGCTGATCCCGCGCTTCCTCGTCGTCTCCCAGCTCGGCCTGGCCGACACCTTCGCCGGCGTGATCCTGCCCGGCCTGCTGTCGGCCTTCGGGATCTTCCTGCTCCGGCAGACCTTCGCCAACGTGCCCCGCGAGATCGTCGATGCCGCCCGCACCGACGGCTGCCACGAGCTGCGCATCTTCTGGCACGTGATGCTGCCCGCCTCGCGGCCCACGCTGGCGATCCTGGCCATCCTCGGCTTCGTCTCCGTCTGGAACAGCTTCATCTGGCCCCTGGTGGTGCTGAAGGACTCGGCCAAGTTCCCGATCGCCCTCGGCATCGCCTACCTGTCCGGGGTCACCGGCACCGACGTCCGTTCCCTGGCGGCCGGCACGATCATCTCGATCGTCCCGGTCGTCGTCGTGTTCATGCTCATGCAACGCCACGTGCTCGAAGGCATGCGTGGCGCAGTGAAGGGTTGATGCACATGTTGACACGCAGGCAGTTCGGCTTAGGTCTGCTCGCGATCGGCGCGCTCGGCTTCAGAACCGCCGGGTACGACTACACCTCGCGCGAGACCTTCGACCTGTTCGACCGCGTCTTCCACGACAGCGGCGCCTCCGGCCAGCCCACCCACACCAACGAGCTGGGCGCCCTGGGCTGGGGGCAGTCCTACGTACTTGCGGCCTTCGTCCGGATGTACGAGGCCTACCGGGACACGCACTACCTCGACCGGCTCATCCACAACGCCGACCTCGTGCTGGCGGGCCGCGACTCCGAGCGTGGGGTGACCGACTACCGCGGCCTGTCCGTACCCGGCTGGCGCAACACCAGCTACACGGCCGGCGGCGTGACCCTGCTCGACGTGTCCGGCCGGCCGGCGCTGGAGGTGCGCAGCGCCCTGACCAACGTGAGTGACGCCCTGGCCACCGTCTCCGCGGGCAGCGCCGAAGGCCGCTTCACACTCGTGGTCGACAACCCGAGGAAGAAGCGGGTCTCCACCTTCACCGATCTCACCATGGACCCGGCCAGCCCGGACTTCGCGGTCCCTCGCATCCTGGCCGCCTACCCGACGCCCAACATGGTGACCGCGAAGGCCCTCTCGACCGGCTCGCCCGCTCCCGGCACCTTCAAGCTGGCCGCCGCCCCCGCGCATTTCTCGGTGCACACCGGGATGATCACCTACCCGCTCGCATCCTTCGTCCGTCTCGTACGGCACAGCCGCCACCTTCCCCGGAAATATCATCAAAAGGCCGCTGAATATCTCCAGGCAGTCCGGGACGCGGCGGCCATCCACGAGCACGAGTGGCGCGACGCCGGCTACTTCGTCTGGACCAAGGGCATGCCCGTGCCGTACGACGGCGTGGAGCAACCCCACAACCAGACCCTCGGCCTGGGCCAGACCTACGCCGAGCTCGCCGAGGCCACCGGCGAGCGGCTCTACCGCCGGCGGACCAGGGCCCTGGCCGCCACCTTCGCCGGGGACCTGCGGCTCAACGACAGGGACGCCTACTTCTGGCCCTACTGGCCCACCTTCGGCGTGATGTACCGCGGCTACACCCAGGCCGACGGGATCTCCGAGTGGACCCCGTCGTTCGGCAGGCCGCCCGTCGGCGCGCAGCAGGCGGAGGACCTCAGCCACGCCGGGATCGACGTGGAGTTCGCCGCCGTCACCCACCGGTGGGGCATGGGCTTCACCGGCCAGGACATGGCCCGCTTCGCCCGCTCCTACACCCGCAACATGGCCACCACCGACGCCGCCGGGCTGGCCACCACCTTCCTCAACGTCGACGGCAGCGGCGGCCTGGCCCCCGCCGGGCAGTATCTCCAGGCGCCCCGCTTCATGCCGGTCGCCGAGTGGGACGGCGAGCTGTTCACCCACGCGCACAAGGTCTACACCGACCACGCGGTCGAGGCGCAGATGGGTTCCACCCTCCTGGGTGTGGCCTACCTGAACTGGCACGCCCGCAAGGCGGACTGATGCTCACCCATCTGGTCACCGCCGTCGCACTCGCGCTCGGCGGGGTGCAGGCCGCCCCCGGCTGGCTCGACGACTACCAGGCGCTGGAGGCGCAGATCGGCGAGCGCCACCTGGCCGACAAGAGCAGCGCCAACCTGGCCTGGGGCGAGAGCTACGTCATGCGCAGCTACCTCGACGTCTACCGCAAGACGGGCGACACCGCCTGGCTCGACAAGCTCACCGCGCACGCCGACACGGTGATCGCGCACGCCGACGACATCGACGGCGACGGCTTCCTCGGCTGGAGCACCGCCCGCTACTCCCCGGTGGAGCTGCTCAACCCCAGTTTCGAGAGCGGCACCGGGAGCCTGCCGGCCGACTGGACCCGCTTCCAGGACTCCGGTACGCACATCTACCGCACCACGGACGTGCCGGCCGGGACCGGCACCCGGTCCGTGCGCGTGGTCTCCGACCTGACCAGGTGGAAGAAGCTCCGGCAGCCGGTCAACAGCGCCTACGAGGGCGGCACCAGGCACGTGCTGCGCGGCTGGGGCAAGCGCACCGGCTCGGTGACCGGCCGCGTCGTGCTCCGAGACGGCTCGACCACGCTCTGCATGCTGGAGTACACCACCAGCACGTGGACCTACAAGGAGACCACCTGCCTGCTGCCCGCCGGGCGCTCGCTGGAGGTCTGGCTGGAGCACAACACCTACACCGTCAGCGGCTCGGCCTACTTCGACGACGTCAAGCTGAGCGGGCTCTTCCCGTACATCGTCCACGACGCCATGATCGGCATCCCCATCGCCGAGTTCATCCGGCTGGTCGCCCAGACACCCGACCTGTCCGCCTACGCCGCCAAGGCCACCTCCTACCGGGCCTTCCTGGAGCAGGAGATCGTGCCGCGCTGGGAGTCGAGCCCGTACATCGGCAACACCTGGCGGCCCATCGGCACCACCGAGGGCACCTACGTCCAGTCCCCGAACCTCGATACCTTCAGCCACACCAGGCCGAGCAGCGAGCAGCCGTACAACATGGTCCTGGGCTTCGCCAACCTGCTGATGGTCCTCCACTCGGTCAACGGCGATCCGGCCTACCTCGACCGCGCCCTGCGCATCGCCCGCTGGGCCCGCAACGACCTGGTCGGCTCCGGCGGCGCCTACATCTGGAACTACGCCACCTACACCACGACGAAGGAGGATCTCTCCCACGCCAACGTGGACCTCTCGGCCTTCCTGGAGTTCTACCGACAGGGCCAGGTCTTCACCACCGCCGACATGATCGCCCTCAAGAACACGCTCAAGAGCAAGATGTGGAACGGCTCCACGACCGCGCCCGCCTTCAGCCTCCGCGTCGACGGCAGCGGCTCGGCCGGGGTCACCGACTACTTCCTGCACTCCTGGCTGGAACTGACCGAGTGGGATCCCCAGGTGGGGGCGCTGGTCGCGACCAAGTACACCGGCTTCGCCCCGGACAACTCCGCCCACCTCATCACGCTGGCGAGACTGGTGAAGTGGGAGTAGCGTCCTCGGTCGACGTTCGACGGTTCCCGGGAAGACGCAGGCGCGTTCGTGGAAGCGGGCGACCAGCGCGGGGACGTTCTCTCTGCGAGGTCTCATTCGGTGATGAAGTCGGCCATCATCGCCATGTCCTCGTGTTCGAGATTGTGGCAGTGGATCATGTAGGTGCCCGGATGGTCGGTGAAGCGGACGGCGATCTCGGCGGCCTGCGAAGGGTGGAGGTCGATGGTGTCCTTCCAGCCGGCGTCGAAGCGTCCGGGCGCCCGGTTGTCGCGCGAGAGGACCTGGAACGGGTCGAGGTGGATGTGCACGGGGTGGTGGAAGTCGCTGATGAGCCGCCAGACCTCGGTGGTGCCGAGGCGCGGCCGGGCGAGCACCTGTCCGGGTTCGTAGGGCCGGCCGTTGATGCTCCAGCCGTGGTCGGGGCGTAGCTGGAAGTGGAACGTCCGGGTGGCCACGGCCCGGCCCGGGTCGAGCGCCGGCCCCTGGGCCAGTCGCTCGGGGAGGGGGCGGCTCTCGCCGGCCGGTCCGGTCACGTCGAAGCACATGACGTCGGCGGTGGATCCGCTGCCGAGCCGGTTCACCAGGCGGATGCGGGTACCGGGCCGATAACGGGAGAAGTCCACGACGACGTCGAACCGTTCCGCGGGGGAGACGTCCAACGCGTCGTGCGCGATCGGGCCAGGCAGCAGGCCACCGTCGCTGCCGATCTGCACCAGGCCCCCGCCGCCCGGCGGTTGCGGATCCAGCTCGAGCCGGTAGCGGCGGGCGTTGGAGGCGTTGAGCAACCGGAACCGGTAGCGGGTCGCCTCGACCGGCATGACCGGCCACGGGGCGCCGTTGACCAGGATGACGTCTCCCAGCACGCCGTTCATGTACGGGGCGGCGACACCGTGGGAGTGCGGGCGGGCATCGGCGCGCGGGTACAGGAACGATCCATCGGCGCCGAAAGACCGATCCACGATCATCAGAGGGATGTCGTGATCATCGGCGGGCAGCCCGAGGGCGTCTTCCTCCTCGTCGTGGACAAGGTGAAATCCGGCCAGGCCCTGCCAGACGGCGTAACCGGTGACGCCGTGCCGGTGATCGTGGTACCAGAGGGTCGCGCCGCGCTGCTCGTGCGGATAGGTGTACTCCCGGCTTCCGCGGGCGAGGCCACCGGCGCCATGACCGGCGTGCGACGCGCCGCCGGCGTCGCCCGTGGGCAGGAGCAGGTCCATCGGGTAGCCGTCACTGTCAGCCGGGGTGTGCCCGCCGTGCAGGTGCACCACGGTCGGCTCGGGCAGCTCGTTGCGGTGGCGCACCACGGCCCGCCGCCCCGACCGTGCCACGATGGTCGGGCCGGGGAAACTCCCGCCATAGGTCCACGCCGGCGTCCGCACACCGGGGATGATGTCGAGCTCGGCGACCCGTTGCGTGATCTCGTAGAAGTCGGTTCCGGCCTCGTGCCGTACCGGATCGAGGACCGGCGGGATGGGCAGCGGGACCTGGTAGGGCCGCGGCAGAGGGAGCCGGCTGGGCAGCAGGAGCCCGGGCAGGCCGGGGCCGAGCAGGTGCGCGCCGCCGATCCAGCCGGTGGCGGCGGCGCCCGCCGCGGCCGCCGTCACGCCCAGGAACCCACGCCGTGTCATGCGGCGGGTCATCGCACCGCCTCCGGTCCGGCCGGGATCCGCCGCCAGGCGACGTAGGCGACCTGCAGCACACCGACCACGAGCAGCACGGCCAGCGGCACGTGAACCGCGAGGATCCGCTGCTCGCCCAGCGGGATCAGCGCCGCGACGACCACGCACTGGGCGACGCTCGCCACCACCGGCTGCCTGGTCGCCAGGCGCATCCGCCGGCACAGCACGGCCGCGATCAGCTGCAGGACCAGGCAAGCGGCCATGATGCCGGCGTTGCGGGCGTGGGCGGCCAGCGCTTCGTACGTGCCCGACAGGAAGCTGCCGGCGAGCGCCGCCTGCGCCAGGACCAGCACCGTGACCGCCGTTACGGCGGCCCGCAGCAGCCAGACCGGCCATCTCGCGGTGGTCCGCGAAGAGGGTGCGGGGAGAGTGGTGGTCATCGCCGCCCTCCCAGGGCGAAGTAGTACAAGAGCATGAGAATCCCCAAAAAGGACGATAAAAAGGTGTGTTCAGCGGATCCCGGTGAGTTTGTCGGGATTGGTAACCGAGTAGATGCCGGCGATCCGGTCGCCGTCGGGCGTGAGATCCACCACGACCACGGCCAGCGGACTGTCGCCGGAGAAAACGAGCGCGCACGGGTCGCCGGCCACACGCCGGTAGCGGATGTCCAGCCCTTCGGCGGGCAGCGTCGCCGCGACCGACATGAACAGCGCGGCCACCTGGTCTCGGCCCTGCACGGGCCGCAGGCTGGTGGCGGGCCCCTTGCCGCCGCCGTCCGTCCACAACGTCACGTCGGGTGCCAGCACCTTGAGCAGGGCCTGCAGGTCTCCGCCGAGGGCGGCCGCGGCGAACCGCTCGGTGACCTGGGCGTGGACGTCCGGTTCGACCCGGTGACGGGGACGGCGCGCGTGAACGTGGCGGCGCGCGCGGGCCGCGAGCTGGCGGACCGCCACCGGCGTGCGGCCGAGGATGTCGGCGATCTCCGGATGGCCGAAGCCGAACACCTCATGCAGCACGAACACCGCCCGTTCCAGCGGTGACAGCGTCTCCAGGACCACCAGCACCGCCATCGACAGCGATGCGATGCGCTCGGTGGCGCCCGCGGCGTTGTCCTCGGCCATGACCAGCGGTTCCGGCAGCCAGGGGCCGACGTACGTCTCCTGCCGGCGGCTCATGTCCGCGCGGCGGGCGAGCGCCTGGTTCACCGCGACCCGCACCAGATAGGCCCGGGCGTTCTCGACCGGCCCGGCCTCCTGTCTACGGTGCCGCGCTGACCAGGCCAGCCACACCTCCTGCAGCGCGTCCTCGGTGTCGGCGACGCTGCCGAGCATGTTGTAGACCACCGAGAACAGCAGTTCGCGATACCCGAGGAACTGCTCGGTGACGGCCTCCTCGAAGGCGGCGCCGGTCTCGTGCGGTGGAGTCGATGCCATGACATACCTCCTGATCTGTCGCGACCGAAGAGATCCGGCACGTCGAGGGTGTGACATGAATGCCTGAGATGTGATCCATGCCACGGCTCCCCGTGGCGATGTCACAGCGGGCCGCCGGCATCCCTCTGTGGTGGCGTCCGAGGATTCACGACCTCCAGAGGAGATGTTCGATGCGTACGCTGATTCGCGACGTCCGCGTGTTCGACGGCGAGCGATCCATCGCGACGGCCGACGTGGTGATCGAGGGCGATCTGATCGCCGTGGTCGACACCGGTGCGGCTCACCCGGCCGACGTCGAGATTGACGGGACGGGCAAGACGCTTCTGCCTGGCCTGATCGACGCGCACACGCACGTGTTCGACGGCAGCCTAGCCGAGGCATTGCGGCACGGGGTCACCACCGAACTCGACATGTTCTGCCTCCCGCCGGTCCTCGCGCGGCAGCGGCGGCTGGCCGCCGAGAACGACGACGTGGCCGATCTCCGCAGCGCGGGCACCCTGGCCACCGCACCCGGCGGGCACCCGACCCAGCTGCTGGCGGCCCTGGCCGGCACCGTCCTGGACGGCCTCGACGTCACGGCGATCGACTTCGTGTCCGAACCCGCCCAGGCTCCGGCGTTCGTCCAGGCCCGGCTGGCCGAGGGAGCCGACTACCTCAAGATCGTCATCGATGACGGCACGGTGCACGGCGCCGACCTTCCGATGATGACGCCGGACATCGCCGTCGCCCTCGCCAACGCCGCGCACGATGCCGGTCTGCGGGTCATCGCCCATGCGATCACCGCGTCCGAGGTGCGGACAGCGCTCGATGCCGGGGTCGACGGACTGGCCCACGTATGGACCGACCTCGCTCCGGACGACCCGGCTTCCCGGCACTTGGCCGAGCGGGTCCGCGCCCATGAAATCTTCGTCGTGACCACGCTCGCCTACTTCGAAGCGATCAGCGCACAGCACGTCGACACCGCCGACTGCGCCCGTCCCGGCAGCTCCGCCAACGCCGCAGGTGCGCTGCGCGCCCTGCGCCAGGCCGGGGTGCCCCTGCTCGCCGGGACCGACGCCACCCCGTTCGCACCCGCCCACGGCGCTGGCATGCACCGCGAGCTGCAGCTGCTCACCGAGGCCGGCCTCGGCGCCGAAGAGGCGCTCGCCGCCGCGACCAGTCTGCCCGCCCGGCACTTCGGGCTGGACGACCGCGGCCGGATCGCCCCCGGACTCCGCGCGGACCTGGTGCTGGTCGAAGGCGATCCCACCCGTGACATCACCGCCACCGGCTCCATCGCCGACGTCTGGCGGCGCGGAGTGCGCCAGGCTCGCTAGAGGGGCCGTACGCGCTTCCGGATCTTCTCCGTCGGGACGTCGATGGCCTGCGGCCGCCGCCTGCTTCCTGACAGGTGGCCGGCCGGCACAGCTCCTCGGATTGCCTGGATATCTGGCTACCTGTTATACAGT
This sequence comes from Nonomuraea muscovyensis, assembly GCF_014207745.1. Taxonomy (NCBI): domain Bacteria; kingdom Bacillati; phylum Actinomycetota; class Actinomycetes; order Streptosporangiales; family Streptosporangiaceae; genus Nonomuraea; species Nonomuraea muscovyensis. Next base: position 250,669 of record NZ_JACHJB010000001.1, on the reverse strand, counting down.
TAGCCATGGTGATCCAAACGGTAACCGTGGCGGACGCCGTCGCCGACCAACTGCGCCGTCGGCTGCTGTCCGGGCAGTACCGAGGCGGGGAACAACTGCGCGACACCGACCTGTCGCAGGAGTTCGGCGTGGCGCGGCCAACGGTGCGCGCAGCCGTGCAGATGCTGGTGGCGGACGGGCTGCTCGAGCGCGGGCGTGGGCGCAGCGCGCAGGTCCGGTCGTTCACCGCTGAGGACGCGATCGACCTGTGCCGGCTGCGTCGCCCGATTGAGGCCGCCGCGGTCGAGATGGTCATCTCGCAGGCCCGGCCGCTCACCGGCATGGAATCGGCAGTGCGGGAGTTCTCCGCGTTGGGCGACGACGTCTCGTGGGACGTGGTCGCCGACCATGATGTGGCGTTCCACCGGGCGGTGTTCGTGGCTGCGGGCTCGGCCCGTCTGCTGCGCACCTTCGACGAGTTCAGCGCCGAGCTGCGCCTGCTCATCGCTCAGCTCTGCCCGACCTACGACAGCGTCTCCGACCTGGCGTATGAGCACGAACAGCTGCTCGTGGCGCTGCGCTCCGGCGACGTCGAGCGGGCCAAGGCCGCTTGGCACGAGCACTTCGACGGCTCGGAACGATTCTTCCTCGACCTCATCCGGGAGCGTGCACGGTGAACTTCGGCGACTTCGATGCCCTCAGCTTCGACTGCTACGGAACCCTCATCGACTGGGAGGCCGGCATCGCGGCCGTGCTGCGCAGGTGGGCCGACACGCACGGTCTGCGGATGACCGACGAGCAGTTGCTGGCGGCGTACTCGCCGCACGAGGCACAGGCCGAGGTCGAGCACCCCAGCGACCTCTACCCGCAGATCCTGGCGCGGGCGATGCGTGGCGTGGGCGCGAGGCTCGGCGTGCCGGTCAGCGACGACGAGGCCGAGTCGCTGGCGGTCTCCGTGCCTGACTGGCCGGCGTTCGCCGACTCGGCGGAGGCGCTGGAGCGGCTCGCGCGCCGGTACGAGCTCATCATCCTGTCGAACGTGGACCGGGCCTCCTTCGCCGGCTCGAACGAGCGCCTCGGCGTCGCCTTCACCAGCATCCTCACCGCTGAGGACATCGGCTCCTACAAGCCGTCTCCCCGCAACTTCGAGGCGCTGGTGCGCGAGGCCGAGCGGCTGAGTGGGGCCGAGGGCAAGCTGCTGCACGTGGCGCAGAGCCTGTTTCACGACCACGTGCCGGCCAAGGCCGCGGGCCTGCCGACAGTGTGGATCAACCGCCGTCACGGCAACCCGGGCTGGGGCGCGACGCCGGCGCCGTCGGCCGACGTCACTCCGGACTGGACCTTCACGTCCATGCGCGCGTTCGCGGATGCGGTCGACGCCGAGAACACCTGACCCTCTTCCCCCCTTCGCCCGCCCTGCCGGTGCGATGCTTCGGTCGGTCGGCAGGGCTCAGAGCGCCCACGCTGAGGCCGGGAATCTGAGGCGGGCGCCGACGACTGAAGGTTGGCGGCGATCGTTCATGCCCTGCATGGCGGAGAGCAACCCATGCGGGAACGGGTTGGCCGAGGCGAACCGCCGCAGTGTCCCGAAGTACGCCTCGATCGGGTTGCCTCAGGAGACGTCGGTTGGGGTGAAGCAGCGTCTTCTTTGTCGGCCCGTCGATACCGATCGCCGTGACCGGCCCGCCTACACCTCTTCACGCGGGAGTCGTGTGCCGGACAGGTGCGGCCGCGCCTCGGCCCAGATCGCCGCGGGTTCGCACGCGGCGGCCGTCCAGGTGGTGGATGTCAGCCGTCCCCGCCCGCGGTAGCGTCGCACGACCGCGACGTGTTCGGGCCACGCCACGAACCGTTTCAAGGCCTGCTCGCCCTGCCAGATCGACACCGAGCCGCACCTGCGCTCCAGCGGCTGCGTCCACAGCCACATCCCGACCGCGCCGTCCAACTGTGGCCAGGCTCGGCGCAGCGCGAGCCCGGATCGGTGGATGCCGGGCAGGTCGCGCGCCCTGTCGGCCTGGAACGCGGTGACGGTGACCAGGACGGGGCCGTCGACGCCCGCGGCCGGCCCGGACGCCCACGAACTCCTCAGCATGACGGCGTCCACGCCGGGGAGCGGCCGAGCAGCCCGAGCAGCCGATCGAAATCGGTGGCGTCGGCGCGCACCGGAACCCGGGTGCCGAAGGGAGCGCCAAGCCCGCGGAAGCCCGGGGTGTCCGGCCATTCAGAGGCGATCGCCAGCGCGACGACCGCCGCCTCTTCGTCGAGCGGGTACGGCACGCCGACGGACGCGGCGACGTCCCATCCGTGAACGAGGAAGTCGACGAAGTGCATGCTCATGGCGACGCGGCCGCGGAAGACGCCGAACTCCCGGACTTCGACCTGCCGGTCGTGGACGTCCCGCGCGGCGAACGCGGCGCTGACCGCGGCCGCGGACTCGTGGTAGGCGCGGTGCGGGTCGGCGCCGAGCTCGCCGCTGTCCCACCTGGACCCGTTGGCGGGCAGGCCGGCGGCCGCGGCGGCGAAGCCGAGGTTCTCGCTCACCAGGTGACGCAGCAACTCGCCCAGATTCCATGCGGCACAGGGGGTGGGCCTGGTGAGGTGCTCGGGACCGACCTGAGCGATCAGCCGCCCGGCGGTCTTCAGTGCCCGCTGGTCGAGGTCGCGCAGGTCCGAGGCATGCGCGTCGATGGAGGACATACCCATGATCTCTCCTTTTTCAGCACGAACGTTCGTGCTTACTTGGGGACGCTACCACGTGCGGCATAATTGAACGAACGTTCGTGCCTGAAAGGAGCGGTGATGGCGGGCCGACCTCGAGACGACCGGGCGCGGCACGCGATCCTGCGCCGAGCGGCGGACATCGCCTCCGAAGACGGGCTGGAGGGCCTGTCGATCGGACGGCTGGCCGCAGACCTCGGCGTGAGCAAGAGCGGACTCTTCGGCTACTTCGGCTCCAAGGAGGAGCTCCAGCTCGCCACGATCCGGATCGCGGCGAGTGTCTACCTCGACGAGGTCATCCAGCCCGCACTGGCCGTGCCGCCGGGTCTGGGACGCGTACGGCGGCTGTGCGACAACTGGCTGAGCTACTCCGAGCGGCGGGTCTTCCCCGGCGGGTGCTTCTTCTTCACGGTCACCGCCGAGTTCGACGCCCGGCCGGGGCGCGTACGGGACGCCGTCGCCGCCGCCGGCCTCGACTGGAACCGCCTGGTCACGCGCACCGTCGACGAAGCGCGCCGGCTCGGAGAGCTCACCGAAGACACCGAACCTGACCAGCTCGCCTTCGAGCTGATCGCGTTCCTGGAGACCGCCAACGCCGTCTCTCTGTTGCACGACGATCCCGTCGCCTACCAGCGGGCCAGGACCGCCATCCGGAATCGCCTGCACGCGGCCGCCACCGACTCCGCGACACGGAGCTAGCCGCCCGCCGCCGGGATCGCGGACACCTCGCCGGTCGTGCTCCCGACGTACACCAGGCCGCCCGCCACCACCGGGGTCGTCCTGACCTGGCCGCTGGTCCGGAAGGTCCACCGGGTCGTGCCGGTGGCGGCGTCGAGCGCGTGCACCCGGCCCTCGACGTTCCCGGCGTACACGACGCCGTGCGCCACCGCCGGGCGGGACATGACGCTGTCGCCGGCCGGGAAGCTCCACCGGCGCCCGCCCGAGGCGGCGTCCAGCGCGTACAGCAGGCCGTTGACGTGGTGCAGGTAGACGGTGCCGCGGGCGACGACGAGGCCGCCGTGGATGCCGTCGCCACCGCCGGGTGCGAAGTCCCACGACGTCCGGCCGGTGGCGGCGGCCAGTTTGTGCAGCGCGCCGTCGCCGCCGCCCACGTACACCGCCCCGCCGCTCACCACGGGGCCGGCGGTGATCCGGGCACCCGCGCGGAAGCTCCACCGTGGCTTGCCGGTGGCGCGATCCAGGGCGTGGAGATGGCCGGTCCTGCTCGGGACGTACACCGTCGCGCCGCTCGGCACCGGCGGGAGGAAGCCGGTCCCCCCGTCCGCCCGGAAGCGCCAGCGCCGCCTGCCGGAGGCGGCGTCCAGCGCGTACAGCGTGCCGTCGGCGCTGCCGACATGGACGGTGCCGCCGGCCACCGACGGCGTGGCGAAACGGACGTCCCCGCCGAGCCTGGCGCGCCATCGCGGCCGGCCGGTGGCCGCGTCCAGCGCGACGATCTCGGAGTTGTCGCCGCACGCGTACACCGTGCCCGCCGCCAGGACGACACCGTTCGACCCGGCGACCCGGCGGCTCCACCGCAGCCGGCCCGAGGCGGCGTCCAGGGACACGATCCGTCCGGTGCTGTTGTGGGCGTACACGGCGCCGCCGGACACCGACGTGGAGGAGACGTCGCCGCCGGTCTGGTGGCTCCACCGCGCCGCGCCCGAGGCGGCGTCCAGCGCGTACACGTTGCCGTCGGCGCTGCCGGCGTACACGGTGCGGCCCGCGAGCACGAGGTCGTCGTCGACACTGCCGTCGGCGGGGAAGCTCCAGCGGACGTGGCGGGGACGGTCGCCGGGGACGCCGGCTCCCGGCTCGTAGCGGGCGAGCAGGTTCCGCTGGAGCAGCGGGGTGAGCAGCCGGACGGCCCGCCGCGACGTCGATCTCAGCCGGACGAGGACCGGCCCGGCGACGACGACGGACTCGTCCAGCGGTCCCATCGGCGAAGGGGGCGTGTGCGTCATGGCGTGGGAGGTCTCGTAGGCGGGATCGTAGACGCCGTTCCGCTTGATCCGGGCGACTTCGGTGGCGAACGCCTTCCGCGCGGCGGCAGGGGAGCCGAACACCCAGTCCACCGTGAGCGAGACGACGGCCCTGTCGTCGGTCGGCGGTATCCAGTCGCAGGCCGGGGGCCTCGGTGTCGTCACTCCCGCCAGGGTCCTGCTGCCGGGGTTGGGGCGGTATCCGTCGCCGGCGAGGCTCACGTCGCGGCCGGTCAGGAGGGCGCAGGCGTCCGGCCAGTCGGCCATCGGGACGTCGCCGAACGGGGCCCGCGCGGTGGCCGGCCCGTACGCCGCCTTGTACGCGATGATCCAGCCCACTTTGTCGTAGACGAAGGCGAGGCCCGGGGCCGTGCCGACGAGGAACGCGCGGGAGAGCGGCGTGTCGACGGGCAACCCGCCGAGGCGGCCGGTGACGGTGTCCAGGGAGATGAGGAAGGCCGGCAGGGGCCAGCGGGCGGAGACGTCCAGAAACCCTCTGTCCGAGATCCGGGGAGGACTGCCGAGGAGGAGGGGCTGGCTCCAGCGCTCCGGTTCCGTGCCCCGGGCGGGTGGGCGTTGCTCGACGGCCTCGCGGGCGGTGGACAGCCGCAGGCCCTCCGGGGAGTAGAACACCTGGTCGCCTCCGGCCTCGACGTACACGTACCCGTCCGCGCCGGTCGTGAGGCCGAGCGTGGGCGGGGCGTCCGCCTGGTCCTGAGACGGCAGCGAGAGGGAACGCGGCAGCGACCGCGTCCAGTGCGGCCGCAGGGTGCGCGGGTCCACCGAGGCGAGCTCGACCCGGTCCCCCGGGCAGGAGCTGAGCAGCATGATCGTCCGGGAGGTGGCGCCGCCCTGCAGACGGCATCGCGGCGGACGGGTCGTCCGCGTCGTCTGCCTGCCGGTACGGAGGTCGAACGTGGTGAGGGTGGCGGGGTCGGCCTGCAGGTCCAGGACCGTGACTCCTCCTTCGGTCACCATGACGCTCAGACCGACCACCGGGCCGGCGGAGGAGGCGGCGGTGACCGTACGCCGCCACAGTGGGGCGCCCGTGGCGAGCTCGTAGCCGGATACGACGTAGCCGGCCACGCCGGGCGCCTCTCTCGACACGACGATCGTCCCCGACGCGACCCCCAGGCCGGCGATGGGGGCGGGGCTGCCGGGGTCGGCGGGGATGGTGTGGCGCCTCCTGCCGGTGAGCGGGTCGTGGACCGTGACGGCCCCCCGCGACGTCGACACGGCGAGGGCCTCGCCGGACACGCCGTAGTGGAGGTCCCCGGGGTGGTCAGGGTCTTCGACGTCGGCGGGCATGGACCACAGGGCCTGCCATCCCGTCGGCCCCCAGGGGAGGCGGGGCGCGTCCGCCGCCACGGCCGAGCCGGTCACCAGGGCCACGGCCAGCACGAGCGCGAGCCGGCGCACGGTCAGCATCCCCCGGTCTTCGGGAACATGACGCACACCCTGGCGGTGGGCACCGGGGCCCAGGCGCCTTCCGGCACCTCGGTGTAGACGGAGCGGTAGGTCTTGGACGTGCCGGTCAGGCGGAACGGGGACCCGTCCGGTCCGTTGATCACGACCTGCTCGGTCCGGTCCGCCGCCAGCACGGTGGCCAGGAGGTCGAACTCGTAGTACGCCTGCTTGCCCCTGATCTTCAGGCTCAGCGTCACCCGCTCGTCCCGCTTGAGATCGATCTGCTTCTTCGTGAAGTACGGGACGTCGGGGTCGTCGGAGGTGGTGAAGCGGGGCACCGGCCGGTCGAGGTCGACGCCGAGCTCGACCGTGTCGACCTCTCCTCCGGCGGTTGTGGCCTTGAGGAACGCGCCGTCGGATCGTGCCTCGCGGGCGAGGACGCGCGGTTTGATGTCGACGATGCGCAGGCTGTTGCGATTGCCCACGAGGACGACCGTGGCGTTCATCCAATCGGTCAGGGCGGCGTGGTGGCGGTCCAACAACGCGGCACGTTCCTCTACGGTCGCCCTGCCCAGCAGGATGCCGCGTTCCCTCGGGTCGGTCACCGGCTCCCGCAGGACGAGGTCCCGCTCCTCGTGATGGACGGCCACATGGCCGATCGTGACGGGGGGAGTACCGCTGATCCGGTCGATCGCGTCGGTCCCGCGGGAGGTGAACCAGGCGGTGAACACCACGCCGATGGCCGCGACGAGCACGGCGCTGACGATCCCCGCGACCCAGGTCCGCGTCGCCTTCCACCTGCCGGTCTCGGCCGGCTCGGCCGGGGGCGGCTGCTTCCCGCCGCCTTTTCCGGTCTTGCTCTTACGGCCTTTTCCCATAGGCGAGATATCCCTCGGGCGGATATGCGAACAGGGTGAGAGCAGGCGACGATCATAACGTCGCGCTCGCAAAAGCGCGCGCTTTTCCGGCGAATGCCGCAGCCGTTCTGGGGTGGATATCGCGATATTCGCTATGGGGTCGATTGTTCAGCCTGTAGCGGTTTGCGGTCAGTTTTCGGCCGGGCGGCGCCACCTGAACCAGTGCCGGTGGGTCCGGACGAAGGTCACCACGAAGAGCGCCTGGATGGCGCCCTCGATGAGGATCAGCAGCCCGGAGTCCAGCGCCAGCAGGACCGAGCCGCCGTTGAGGCCGTCGACGATGGCGCCGATCGCGCGGAACAGTGCCACGATCGCGATAGGGGCGGCGAACAGCGCGAACGCCGTGAGCGAGACCGTGGCTCCGAAGACCAGGAAGACGGAGTAGACACGGGTGGCGCGCCGCTCGTGAGGCGCGAGGTCACCGGTCGGATCCTCCACCGGGCAGGGGCGGCGGCGCAGCCGCGCGACGGTCCTCGTCCGGAGGTAGCGGGCGAAGGCGAGCCCGTCGTCGAAGAGGTTGCGGGTGCGCAACAGGTCGCGCAGGACGTAGTACAGGTCCGTGCGCATGTAGACCTGAAGCTGGAACGGGATGGTCATGAGCACCGCCACGACCAGTGCCTGGAAGAGCGCCTTCGTCAGCGACGGCAGAGCCGTGTGGGCGACGAGCAGGGTCAGCGACGCCATGAGGAAGAGGTCCCAGGCCATCCCCGCCAGGTAGACGCGGTACCGCGACCGTCTGGGCACGCCCCACACCGCGGTGACGTCGGTCTGCACGACGAGGTTGTGCAGCCGGGTGCCGAAGCCGATCCGCCCTGGCACGCCCAGCGACCGGGCCGCCATCAGGTGCATCATCTCGTGCGTGCTGAGCGTCAGCGACACCATCACGGTGTTGACCAGCACCGTGAGCCCGACGTACTCGCTCCAGAAGAAGTCCTCGTAGTGCGGCAGCAGGTCGGGCCGGGTCGCCAGCGTGACCAGGGCGGCCGCCACCACCAGCAGCCAGCCGAGTTTCATCGGCCAACCGAAGATCCAGCTCACGTGCCGGGCGGTCAGCCACCGGAAGTGGCTGCGCGGGGCGTCCGCCGCGGGGTCGGGCAACCGCTGCTCGTCCACCGAGTCGACGAAGCCCAGCTCCGTCAGGGCCTCCACGAGCTCGGCCACGTCGATCTCCACGTCCTGCTCGGCCGCCAGCCGCTGCTCCACGGCGCCGACCGGCAGCCCCTCACGCAGGAGCCTGATCGCCTCGCCGTACACGGCGGGCAGCTCGATGAACTCGCCGATCTCCGCCCTGCCCACCACCACGACATCCGGATCGTCGTCGTCGGGGCGGGAGATCAGCCGGTGGAGGCCGATCCGGCTCTCCGCGGCGACCGGCACGGCGTTCACGACGGTCCGGCTCCGCACGACGGGCAGTCCTCGTAGTGCGGGATGTCGATGTAGTAGGAGTGGTCCCACATGCCGTAGTTCCAGTGGAAGACGCGGCCGCGGGCCTGCACGGGCAGGCCGCCGAGGTGGTACATCACCTCCAGGGCGCACAGGTGCCCGCTGATGTTGGCACTGGCCGCGATCACGGCGTTGGGCCGTTCCTCGGTGAGCGAGCGGCCGTGGGCCTTGAACTCCCGCTGGTCCTCCTGACGCCGCAGGCACATCCAGCATCCGGTCCGGTGCGGGATGAGGGATCCGACGACGGCCATCGGGCCGGTGTAGAAGCTGACGAACCACGGCGTACCCGTGCGCAGCGCCGCGTCGTTGGTCCAGAACATGATGTCGGGGTGAGGTTCGTCGGCGCACAGGACGAACACGTCGCACTCGTCCATCAGCCGGGCGATGTCGTCGGCTCCGCCGGCCTTCAGCGTGCTCCCGCTGATCTCGACCAGGCTGTTCATCTGGCGCAGACGCGCGACGGCGGTGTCGATCTTGGGTTGGCCGATGTCCGCCTCGGTGTAGAGGAGCTGGCGGGTGAGGTTGGCTTCCTCGACGGTGTCGAAGTCGGCCAGGTGCAGGGCTCCGATGCCGCTGGAGACCAGCCCCGCCGCCACCGCCGAGCCCGTGCCGCCGATGCCGAGCAGGCAGACCTTGGCGTCCTTGATCCTGGACTGGATCTCGTACGGCGAGCTGCGCGGAACCGGGTCGATCCAGGCGAAGTAGTTCCTGGCCGGCTCGTAGCGCCTGGCCTCGCGTTCGGTGAGATTGGCCGGCAGCGGCGCTCCGGCGTCCTCGACGAAGCCGTTGTCGATCAGCCCCTGGATGACCTCGCGCACATCCTGCTCATCGACGGCGGGATGGGTCTCGGCGAAGGCGGCGCAGACCTCGTCGACCGTACGGGTGCCGTCCATGAGGACGATCAGGCGGGCTATCGAGCCGTCCTCGTCATCCTGGATCTCGGAGGAGATGCCCTGCTGCATGAGGCCGATCATGATGCGGTCGCCGGGCAGGGTCATGGGCTGGTGAACGCGCTTGATGCGGGGGACGCGCACGAGAACCTTCCAGGTCGCAAGACATAGGAGGCCGGTCAGGTTGACCCTGACCGGCCGGTGAGTCTATGGGAGGAGATCAGCCACCCTCACGAAGCCCGGTGGTCTCCACCTTCTCGAGCCGCTTGATCTCGAGCTTGATCTTCTTGGTGGCCTTCTTGTCGTCGGTTCCCTGATCCAGCTTCTCCATGCTGCCTCCCAAAAGGGTCGGGGCCGTTGATCGTGGATCTTACTGACGTACAGACTCGGGCGAAAGCCCATACATGGCGCCATGGTGCGGGCCGTCGCCCCCAGCCGCGGCTCCCCCCGGCGACCAGCCGACACCCAGGTCGGGCTGATCCTGATCGACAGGTCACCACGCCGGTCGCCGAGCTGCGGTCCGCGCCCGGCGAGCGGGGCAAGGCGATGGGAGACCTCCGCGACCACCTGGCCGAACTGTGCGGCTTCTACCAGGACGCCGCCCGGCGGGGGCCGGCCGTCGTCATGTGGTGGGATTGATGGACGAGAGCCGCTCTCTCACCGCGCCGGCGCAGTCGAGTCGTTCGGCGACGTGGATCTCCCATCGTGTGCTGTCCTGGCCTTCGACCGCGATGAGGGGTTCCGAGAGGGCGTGCTGGGATTCGCCCGCCAGGATGAGGCAGTCGTGGACCTGATCCAGGCGGGCGACGGTCTCCACCAGTTCGTGCCAGCTCAGGACGTATCCGTCCGCGGAGGAGGAGATCAGGTCTTCGAACGACCGCATTGCCATGCCCCCGGGCGCGATGCCGGTGCCCCAGAGATCGAGGATGCTCCATGTCCAGGCATTCTCGGGGAGCGACCGGAGAACGTGGATGAGCTCGACGGTTTCGCCGGACGCTGTGCGCATGGGTAGGGCGACGCGGTTCATTTCGTGGGTTTTGCCCGCGTTTGATCCAGGCATCTTCCTCCGATCCGCAGGACGATCCAGAAGCGACGCCGTGACCGGTGCGATCCGTGAACGGTTGAGTACGTTTTGCCAAGTTCTTGCCCCGGCAAGGACGCCTTCGGGAGGAACGTCCCTCATTCTGGCACGGGTGGGGGCAACGCTCACGGATGTCACGATGCGGTCCGCCGAACATCGTACGAGCACGACGATCATCCGGGAGACAGGGAACCAGTCATGCGTCGCACCGTACGAACTGCCTGGCACGCCGCCTGCGCAGTCGCCGCGGCGACGACTTTTGCTGCCTGCGGTCCCTCCGTCGTCCGGGAAGCCGGGGAACCCGAGATCAAGATCGGGTTGATCACCAAGACGGAGACGAACCCGTTCTTCGTGACGATGAGACAGGGTGCGCAGGCCATGGCCACGGCCCTGAGCGCCACCTTGATGACCGCGGCCGGCAGGTACAACGGAGACAACGCCACCCAGGTCACCGCCATCGAGAACATGGTGGCGGCGGGTGTCAAGGGCATCCTGATCACGCCGAACGACGCCGCGGCGATCGTCCCGTCCATCAAGAAGGCCAGGGACGCCGGGGTGCTCGTCATCGCGCTGGACACGCCGACCAGGCCGCAGGACGCCACCGACGCCCTGTTGGCCACGGACAACTTCAAGGCCGGCCAGCTGATCGGCCTGTACGCCAAGGCCATGACGGGCGACGAGCCGGTCAAGATCGCCGTGCTGGACGGGTCGGTGGGCAGCTCCGCCAGCCGGCTCCGGCACGCCGGCTTCCTGGACGGCTTCGGCATCGCCGAGGACGACCCCTCGATCGTGTGCTCGCGTAACACCTACGGCGAGCGGACCATGGGCCGGATCGCGATGCACGCCTGCCTGCGTGAGACTCCTGACCTCAACGTGGTGTACACCGTCAACGAGCCCACCGCTTTCGGCGCCTACGCCGCCCTCAAGGCCAGGGGCCTGGAGAAGGGCGTGCTCCTCGTCTCTGTCGACGGCGGCTGCATCGGGGTCCAGGCTGTGGAGATCGGCCAGATCGCGGCCACGTCGCAGCAGTACCCGCTGAAGATGGCCGAGTTGGGCGTCCAGGCCGTCGTCGAGTACGCCGAGTCGGGCGCGAAGGTGTCCGGCTACACCGACACCGGCGTCAGGCTCATCACCAACAAGCCCGCCCCCGGTATCGAATCCAAGAACACCTTCTTCGGCCGTCAGTACTGCTGGGATTGACTCCTCCCGGGCCAGGCACGACAAGACGTCCCCGACGGCCGTCGTCTCGGCCTGTCCGTGCTTGAACATTTCCCCAGAAAACGGGTATAGCGTCCGCCGTGTGATCTACCGTGTCCGTCCCCCAGACGCGCACCATGAAGGGCGAGGAGCTGTCCGCCGACGACGCGTGGGCGACCCTGCGCCACGCTGGTTTCGCTGACCACGGCGATGGCACAGTTCGAGCGGGGCGCGAACCGGATCTACGGCGTCGAGCGCGACCGGCCGTTCCCTCGCAAGTACGCCAGGGCCGCCCTGCTCGCGCTGGTGTCCACGGTCACGCTGTTCAGGGCCTCGCCGCGGCGCAGCTCGAAGCCTGCCGGGCCGGCTGCGTCCCGCCCGCGCACCCCGACCCGGGGCCCACGGCGGAGGAGGAGCGCGAGCCTCTGGTCGGAGCGGTCGGCTCCGCCGCGATCACGACCGCCCGCCGCGTGGTCACCGTGCTGGGCAGGAAGCGCCCCGGCGGCGCTTGAGCCCGGACGTCGGGGCGCCGCCCCGACGGCTGGAGTCGCTGCCGGACTCGAGGACCGTCCAGGGACCATCGGCCCGGCCTGCTCGAACGGCCCCAGGGCCGGTGCCCGATCAGGTTCCGGGCACGATCCGACGGGCCGCCGGCAGCCGGGACAGGTGCTCGGCGGCTCATCGGCCCGGTCGAGGTGTCCGGGAGCGGAAGCTGTGGCCGAGTTCGGCGCCGAGTCCGAAATAGTGGCGGAAATTGTAGATCAGCGGGCTCCACAGGGCGGGGTCGATGTGCTGGGTGTCCGGCACGACGATGCGCGGGTCGGCGTGGACCTTGAGCACGTGGGCTTCCACGATGAGGAACTCACCGGAGACGTCCGGCTGGACCCGGACGGCACGTGCCTCCATCTGGATCGGGCATTCGGCGACCCGGGGCGGGCGGACCAGGTCGGAAGGCTCAGGTCGCAGGCCGGCGGCCGCGAACTTCGCCGGCTCGAAGCGGAAAGCGCCCTGCTTGTCCGCTGGTACCGGGTCACGCCCGGTCAGCGGCGCGAGACGTTCCACCGCCTGCCATTGCCGCGGCTGCGGCAGGTTGATCACCAGGTCGGGTCGGGCGGCCAGGTTGTGCCCGGTGTGCCCGTCCGGCCCCAGGCCCAGGACGACCACCTGCCCGAGCGCCCACGCAGAGGACATCGGGGCGAGGTTGACCGAGCCGTCCTCGTTCTCGGTCGACAGCAGCACGACCGGTGTCCCGAAGTACAAGATGCTCGGCGTGATGGTCACGTGGTCGGCTGCCATGTCCGTGGACGTGCCGCGATGGGTCGCGATGTTCATGAGCCCGACCGTACGAGCAGGTCACTTCGGCGGGCGCCGAAGGATCGCGGAGGTCAACGGAGCGATGGCCCGGTGCCGTCGTTTTGACCGAGCATGGAGGGCTCCGATAGGTATTGCCGGGTGATCGAGGTGCGTGCGTTCGAGTCATCAGACGCCAGGAAGGTGGTCTCGTGGATCGACGACTTCGAGGCGTTGATCATGTGGTCGGGGAACTCCGGGTTCACCTGGCCCTTCGAGGCCGGCCAGCTTGCGGACTTTCACGCGTCCGACCCCGGCCGTCGGTTGCACGTCGCCACCGATCCTGACGGGACGCCGGTGGGACACTTCATGCTGCGCACCGATCCGTCCGGCCGTTCGGTGCGCCTGGGCATGGTCGTGGTGTCGCCCGCGGCCAGGGGACAGGGGTATGGCGAGGCCATGGTGGAAGCCGCGCTCGGCAGGGCCTTCGCCGACCCCGCCGTCGAGGGTGTCGACCTGGGCGTCTACTCGCGCAACACCGGCGCGATGCGGCTGTACGAGCGGTTCGGATTCCGCCGCGAACGCACCGAGCCGAAGGCCACGCTGGTTGCCGGGGAGTGGTGGCCATCGATCACGATGAGCTTGCGGCGCGACGCCTGGGGCGCCACGGAACGGCTTCGCCGGGGCCGGCCCGAAGCCTGATCACCGGGCACGGTGGGGTCGAACCGGCCCCCGACCCCTGCTCCCGGCCGGCTTCAGGTGATACGCCCGCGGACAGGAGCGGGCTCCGGACAGCGTGTGTCGGCTCCGTGGTGAAGGGGTGTTCAGAAGCTGGTCGAGAGGGCGACGAGCCGCCATTGGTCCAGCTCGCGGCGGACGAGATCGAGCTTGGCCTCCACACGTTCGACCGCGTCCGCACCGAGTTGCAGGCGCAGCGGAGGCTCGCCGGCCTCGGCGACGTCCACGATCGCGGTGGCGCCCTTCGCCGGATCGCCTGGTTGACGGCCGTCGTTGGCGGCCAGGGCCGCGCGGGTCGGGCCGGCACCGGCGTCATAGTCCGAGATGGATGCGGGCTGGACGTGAAGGCTCGCGCCATTGAGGAAGTCTGTGCGGAAGCCGCCCGGCTCGACGATGATGACCCGCACACCGAGCGGTGCCAGTTCGCCATGCAGCGCTTCGGAAATGCCCTCAAGGGCGAACTTCGTCGCGCCGTACAGGCCCGTGCCCGGGGCCGTCGCGAAACCGCCCACCGAACCGATGTTCAGGACGCACCCGGATCGCTGGGCACGCAGCGTGGGCAGCGTCGCGCGCAACGTGTTCAGCACGCCGAAGACGTTGACGTCGAACAGGTCGCGTGCCGCCTTGTCGGACACCTCCTCGACCGCGCCCACCAGTCCGTACCCGGCATTGTTGACCACGACGTCGATCCGGCCGAACTCAGCCAGCCCCGCATCGACCGCGGCCTGCAACTGCTCCTGAGAAGTGACATCCGCGGTCACGGCCAGCAGTCCGGCAGGCTTCTTCGGGTAGGCCTCGAGCACCGCCTCCGCATCCCGAGCCGTGGCAACGACACTGTGCCCCCGGAGACAGCGCTTCGCGCACGATTTCCGCCCCGAGGCCCCGCGACGCCCCGGTGACGAACCAAACACTCATGATCTTTCCCCATCCGTTCGATCAGCTCCATCTCGACGCTACAAGTTGGAGTCAGCTCTAGATCAAGCGGTGACGGCGGCCAGGGCCGGTGGTGCCGGCTGGGGCCGTGGTTCCGGTCCGCGTCCGACGAGCCGGCCTGCTCGAACACGGTCTTGTGGGGTGGGCTGGTGGGTCGTGGGAAGGACCGCCTCAGCTCACGGCCTTCTTGATGAGCGCGCCGATCCGTGCCTCGTCGGCGGCGGTCAACTCCGTCAGGGCGAAGGCGGTCGGCCACATGGTGCCTTCATCGAGGTTCGCCAGGTCGTTGAAGCCGAGCGTGGCGTACCTCGACTTGAACTTCTGTGCGCTCTGGAAGAAGCAGACAACCTTGCCGTTCCTGGCATAGGCGGGCATCCCGTACCAGAGCTTGGGGGAGAGGGCCGGCGCGTTGGCTTTGACGATGTCATGGAGCCGCTCGGCGAGGACGCGGTCCGCCCCCTCCATCTCGGCGATCTTCGCGAGCACCTCGCTCTCCGCGTCCGCCTTGGCCCCGCGCCGCGCGGACGCCTTCAGCTCCTTGGCGCGCTCCTTCATCGCGCTTCGTTCCTCATCCGTGAATCCGTCGAACTTCTCGGCGGCTGCGCCGGTGTTCTCGGCAGACGGCTGCGTGTCCTTCATGGCAGGTTTCCTCTCGTGCAAGGCTTGGCCGGGACAATCTCATGTCAGGCATCGATCGTGCTCGGCCGGCGAGGCAACGGGCTCGGCACATCCCGCAGGTCTGTGGGACACGGGATTCCGCTCGCCGGCCGGGGCGGGTGTGTCGCCGCGCGAGGTCAGCCGAGCCAGCGGCCGTCGCGCATGAGGTCGCGTCCTCGCAACTCGTTCGCCTCCCGCCAGGCCTGGATGCGCCGCGGCCGGATCAGGAAGTACTGGTAGGGCTCGTCGAGCTCGCGCGGGTCGAAACCGGTCTTGGCCGCGAACGCGTCGCCCGTCTCGGGGGCGAGGTCGGCGAGGTCGACCGGCTCGGCGATGCCGTCGACGACGACGACGTCGCGCGTCGGCCCGAGGCCGAGTCGCACCCGGCCGTCGGCCAGCAGGTTGCGGCCGGTGACCGAGGTATGCGGCGTCGAGATGAGGAACGCGGTGCCGTCCCAGAGGTACGAGAGCGGGATGAGGTGGACGCCCGGGGAGCCCGGCGTCGCGACCCAGAGATCGACGTCGCTCTCCAGTCTCGCGCGAGTGTCCCGCAGCCTCTCCTCGAGCTCACGCGGCGGCGCGCCTGTCATGCTTCCTCCAGTCACATCGTGAAGAGCCCTTCATCCGAAGGTGGGCTCGGTAGGTCATCGGCCGGGCTGACAGCAGCGGCCGGTCAGGGCGTGGCTGTGGCTGTCAGCGATGCGGCCTTTCACGCGAACCCGTCCGGGTCGGTGAATGATCCGGCGTCGCTGCCGAGCATGAGCCGGTGCGAGATCCGATGGACGTCATATCCGTCACGCTAGTTGCGGCTCGCGGGCCGGCGCTTCTCGATTCCTGACCGGTCTGGTCACCTGTTTCGCCACGCAGGACGGCATCCCCGCCGCGGCGTCCGCCGCCTGACGCTGGAAGGCGCTGGGCGGCATGCCGACCAGCTCGGTGAAGCGGGTGCTGAAGGTGCCCAGCGACGAGCAGCCGACCGTGAAGCAGACCTCGGTGACGCTCAGGTCGCCACGACGCAGCAGTGCCATGGCGCGCTCGATGCGCCGTGTCATCAGGTAGGAGTAGGGCGACTCGCCGTAGGCGAGCCGGAACTGGCGGCTGAGGTGCCCGGCCGACATGTTCACGCCGCGGGCGAGCGCCTCGACGTTCAGCGGCTGCGCGTACTCGCGGTCGATCCGGTCGCGGACGCGGCGCAGCCGCGCGAGGTCGTTCAGGCGGTGCGCCTCGGCAAGCGCGCGCCCCCATGCGGGGTGACACATGAAAGAGCTCCTTTCATCGCGGCGAGCAGGCCGGGAAACCGCTCGACGTGGGCGAGGCGAGGCCGGTGGCCGGCCCGCCCGGGACGTGGACGCCGCGGGACCTGGAAGCGCCGGCCGCCGCATTCCCGGCCGCGGCCGGCATGGCCGGATCTGATTGCCGAACGGCTCAGCGAAGCTCCTGGATGCGGACCAGGTTGCCCGCGGGATCGCGGAAGGCGCAGTCGCGAACGCCGTACGGCTGCTCCGTCGGCTCCTGGACGACCTCGGCGTCGCCGGCCTGCAGCTTCTCGAAGGTGTCGTCGAGGTCCGGGGTGGCCAGCAGGATCCAGCCGTAGGTGCCCTTGGCCATCATCTCCATGATGGTGCGGCGCTCGTCCTCGGTGATGCCGGGGTCGGCGGCCGGCGGCGCCAGGAGGATGGACGTGCCGGGCTGGCCGACAGGGCCGACCGTGATCCAGCGCGACTGGCCGTGACCGACGTCGCTGCGTACCTCGAAGCCGAGGGTGTCGCGGTAGAAGGTCAGGGCGGCGTCCGGGTCGTCATGCGGGAGGAAGCTCGTATGAATGGTGATGTCCATGGCCGTCACGTTATCCGCGGCTCGGTGACCGGTGCTTCTCGAATCCTGATCGGTTCGGCCACCTGTTCACCCAGGATGTCCACGACCGCCTCCCAGGTGATCGCGGGCCCGGACAGCGCGCCTCCTCCTCGGTCGCCGGATCAGCTCGCGCCGGACGTGCCGGCTGTCCCCGGACGATCAGCGGCGTCGCAGTGACGGGTCGAGCAGCGCGGGCGGGGTGTCGTACTTCTCGTCTGTGGCAAGGTCGGTGCCGGGTGCGACGATCGCGTCGATCGCGTCGAGCACGTCGGCGGAGAGCACCGTGTCCGCGGCGGCGAGTTGCGCGTGCAGGTGGTCCAGTGTGCGGGGACCGATGATCGCGCTGGTCACGGCGGGGTGCGCGGTGACGAATCCGAGCGCGAGCTGGATCATGGTCAGGCCGGCCTCGTCGGCGACGTCGGCCAGCTGCTCGACCGCGTCGAGCCTGGCCCGGTTGGAGGGGATGGTGGTGTCGAAGCGTTGCGGCATGAACGTCGAGCGGTGGGTGGTGATCTTCTGGCCTGCCCGGATCGCGCCGGAGAGCCAGCCCGAGGCCAGCGGGCTCCATACCAGCACACCGAGGCCGTACTGCTCGGTCACGGGCAGCACGTGGGTCTCGATCCCGCGCTGCAGGATCGAGTAACTGGGCTGTTCGGTGACGTACCGGCTCAGGTGATGCTCGCGGGCGGCCCACTGGGCCTGCACGAGGCGGTACGCGGGGAAGGTCGAGGAGCCGAAGTAGCGGATCTTTCCCGCGCGCTGGAGGTCGGTCAATGCCGACAGCGTCTCCTCGTCACTGGTGCACGGGTCCCACCGGTGGATCTGGTAGAGATCGACGTGGTCGACACCGAGACGGCGCAGGCTGTTGTCCAACTCGGTGACCAACCAGCGGCGCGAGCTGCCCTGATGGTTGCGCTCCTCGCCCATGGGCATGCTCGCCTTCGTGGCCAGCACGATGTCGTCGCGGCGGCCGGCGATGGCCTTGCCGACCATCTCCTCAGACTCGCCGCCGCTGTACATGTCGGCGGTGTCGATGAGGTTGATCCCCGCCCCGAGGGCGGCGTCGACGATGGCGGTGGCCTCGTCCTGGGTGGTGCGCCCGATCTTGCCGAAGTTCATCGCGCCGAGCGCGAGGGAGCTGACCTGCACACCGGTGCGGCCCAAGGTGCGGTACTGCATGACAGTGTCTCCTCCATCGAGGCGTGGTTGGGGATGCGTGGCTTGGTTGCCGGGCCCCTGCTCTGGCATCATGAGCAAACGGAACCGTGTCCCGTTTGACGATACGGAACGTTGTCCCGTTTAGCAAGCTCGGTAGGGGAGGGAACGGCGCGGTGAACGACGGCGATCGGGTCGCGGGGCGTGCGGCCCGGACCAAGCGGGCGGACGCCCGGCGCAACGAGGAGACTCTGCTCGACGCGGCCGCCGCGATCTTCGTCGCGTCGGGCGTGGAAGCGCCGGTACGCGACATCGCGGCCGAGGCCGGCGTCGGGACGGCCACGATCTACCGCCACTTCCCGACGCGAGCGGATCTCATCATCGCCGTCTACCGGCACCAGGTCGAGGCCTGCGCCGAGGCCGGACCGGCCCTGCTGGCGAGCAGCGCGACTCCGCACGCCGCACTGGGGCAATGGATCGGCCTCTTCGTCGAATTCCTGGTCACCAAGCACGGGCTCGCCGCCGTGCTGCAGCCCGACAACGCCGGCTTCGACGCGCTGCACGCCTACTTCCTCGACCGGCTCGTGCCCGTGTGCACCCAGTTGCTCGAAGCCGCAGCCGCCGCCGGCGAGATCCGCCCCGACGTGGACGCCTACGAGCTCATGCGCGGCGTCGGGAACCTCTGCATAGGCGCGGACAGCGATCCCCGCTACGACGCACGTCGCCTGGTCGAGCTCCTCATCGCCGGACTACGTCGACCGCACTGACGATCGGCCGTCGCGCTCATCGTGGAGACCGCCGGCGGCGCTGAGGTGATGCGGGGTATCCACGGCGTGTACTGGTTCATGCCCGCCGCGATCCTGGTCATCCTGGGCTGCGCGACCTGGCGCGCCGCGCAGTTCACCGAGTGTCCGGCCGATCCTCGCCACTGGTCCGGGCCTCGCACCGCTGCTCCTTCCCGGCGGCCGCGCAGCAGCCGTCTCCGCGCCAGGCCTCGCGGCCCTCCTTGACCGCTACCGCGGCGATGACCAGGGCGGCGATCGGGTCGGCCCACGACCAGCCGAAGGCGCTGTTGAGCGCCAGCCCGACCAGCAGCACAGCCGACAGGTACGTGCACAGCAGCGTCTGCTTGGAGTCGGCCACCGCGCTGGCGGAGCCGAGTTCGCGGCCGGCGCGGCGTTGCGCGGCCGACAGCAACGGCATGATCAGCAGGGAGAGCGCGGCCAGGATGAGCCCGGCCGTGGAGTGCTCGGCCTCCCCGGCGCCGGTCAGGGCGCGCACGGCGTCGAAGGTGACGTAGGCGGCCAGCGCGAAGAAGGAGATCGCGATGACCCGCAACGCCGTCCTCTCCCTGGCCTCGTGGTCGGCGGCGGAGAACTGCCAGGCCACCGCGGCGGCCGAGGCCACCTCGACGATCGAGTCGAGGCCGAAGCCGATCAGCGCCGCGGAAGAGGCGATGCCACCGGCGGTGAGGGCGACAGCGGCCTCGATCACGTTGTAGGCGATGGTCACGGCCACCAGCAGCCGGACCCGGCGCGTCAAGGCGGCGCGGCGGGCCGGGCCGGGGCCCAGCGCGATGGAGGTCATCGGCAGGAGTCCTCTCCGGCAACCTGGGCGCACGCACGGTCGGCGTCGTCGGCCACCGCGATGACGGCGGTGCTCAGGGCGGTCAACGCGTGCCCGAGTCGCGGATCGGCCAGCTCGTAGCGGGTGCGGCGCCCAAGGGGAACGGCGACCACCAGGCCGCAGTCGCGCAGGCAGGCCAGATGGTTGGACAGCCGGGTACGGGAGATGCCCAGCAGGTCGGCCAGGTCGGCGGGGTGGGCGGGGGTCTCGCGCAGCGCGAGCAGGATGCGGCAGCGAATCGGGTCGGCCAGCGCGCGGCCGAAACGGGCCAGGACCTCGATCTCGGAGGCGATCGTCAGCATGGCGCCAGAGTACATGAAACCGTGAATTCACGAAATCATGTACTGTGCGCCTCCTGCCGGTCTTCTCGGGTCGCCGGCTCGTCGATGAGCTCCCGACGCGGGCGCGGATCTCGTCGCGGATCGGGCGGGCGGCCTCGATGCCCTGGCCGGCGGGGTCGTCGGACCGCTTGGCCGGTGGTGAGCACCTTGGGCTGCCGGCGCGGTGAGGTCGAGGCCGACCTCGCGCATGGCCTCGGTGGCGACGGGGTTGATCGTCTCGGCGGGGGCGGGGCCGGCGTAGCGAGCGGACACCTAGCCGATCAGCACCGGCTGGACGGACTTCGTCACCACCTCGGCGGCGTCATGCGAGGCCAGGCGTCCCGCGCGGACCTCGTCCGCCGCGCCGTGCAGGATGTAGTGGACGACGCTGACCAGCCAGTCGGTGGGCAGGTCGGTGCGGAAGGCGCCCTGGTCCTGGCCGCGGCGGATGAGCTCGGCCATGCGCTGGACGGGTTCGGCGTGCAGCTCTCGCACCCGCCCTGTGGGGAGGACTCCCTGGGCGGCGGTCAGCAGGGCCGCGGACTCGGCCACGAGCTCCCAGCTCGACGCCAGCAGCCGGGTCATGGCTTCGCGGGCGTCTCCCGCCAGGTCGATGGAGGTCAAGATCTCGTCGCCGGCTCGCAGTGCGTCCACGAGTGCGGCTTCGACCAGGTCGGCCCGGGTGCGGAAGTGCCCGTACAGCGTCATCCGCCCGACGCCGGCCGCCTGCGCGATGTCGTCCGTGGTCGCGTTCGGATCTGAACTGAGCAAGGTGCGCGCCGCGGACACGATGCGGGCGATGTTGCGCTCGGCATCGGCGCGGCGTCTGGAGCGGGCGGAGGGCGCGGCCATGCAGACACCCTAACCCGTATGGACATGTACAGGTTATAGTGAGCGCACATCTCGTATATGAGAGTACGAGTTCAGTCGCATGGAGATCCGATGACCCACCCGTCAGTACGGCAGACATCACCCCACGAGCCGCATCCGGCACGGTGGCGCATCCTGGGCTTTCTCGGGGTGGCACAACTCATGCTGATCCTCGACGTCACCGTCGTGGCCATCGCGCTGCCCCACATCGCGACGGACCTCGGGCTCGGTCGTGAGGCGTTGACCTGGACGGTCAGCGCCTACACGCTCACGTTCGGAGGCCTGATGCTGCTCGGCGGGCGGATCACGGACCTGGTGGGAGCCAAGCGGGTCGTGCTCGCCGGGCTGCTCCTGTTCACCACGGCATCGCTCGTCACCGGGCTGGCGGGGTCCGCGGGCCTGCTGGTGGGCGGTCGCATCGGGCAGGGCGTCGGGGCGGCGCTGCTGTCTCCCGCTGCCCTGTCGCTGGTGGTGGCCCTGTTCGACGGGGAGGAGCGGAACAAGGCCCTCGGCGTCTGGTCCGCGCTCGGCGGCGGTGGCGCGGCCCTCGGCGTCCTCCTGGGCGGCCTGCTCACCGCCGGCCCCGGCTGGCCATGGGTCTTCCACGTCAACGTGCCCATCGGGCTGGTGATCGCCGCGGCGCTCGCCACCCTGCTGCCGGCCCGGATGTCCGAGTCTGCCGGCCGACCCCGGCTCGATGTCCTCGGCGCGATCCTGGTGACGTCCTCCTCCGCGTCGTTGATCTACGCTTTCATCGCCGCCGGCGAGAGGGGGTGGCTCACCGCGCTCACCGGGTGGCTCGTCCTGGCGGCCGCCGTGGGCTACGTGCTGTTCGTGCTGTGGCAGAGGAGGACGCGATCGCCCCTGATGGATGTCCGGCTGCTGGCCCGGCGGCCCGTGGCGACCGGCGCCTTCCTCATCCTGATGGCGACGGCGCTGATGATCGCGGTGTTCTTCCTGGGCACGTTCTACTTCCAGCACGCTCTGGGATACGGCGCGTTGCGGACAGGGCTGCTGTTCCTGCCGGTGGCGCTGGCGACGATGATCGGGGCCAACCTGACCGGACGCATGCTCGGCCGATGGGGTGGACGCGGGCTGGCCGTCGCGGGTCTGACGATCGCGGCGATCGGCATGGCCGTCCCGGCGGTGTCGATGAGTCCTGTCAGCGTCGTGGTGGGCGTGGCCGTCGCGGCGGCGGGCACCGGCGCGATGTTCGTCATCGCCTCGGCGACCGCACTCGGCCAGGTGGCGCCCCACGAGGCCGGGATCTCCTCCGGCATCGTGAGCACCTTCCACGAGTTCGGCGCCTCCATCGGAGCCGCGGTCATGTCGAGCGTCGCGGCCGCGAGCCTGGTCGGGACCACGCTGAGCGGCTTCACCGGCGGATTCACCGTGGCGGCGATCGCGGCAGCGGTCAGCGCCGT
Source organism: Nonomuraea muscovyensis (assembly GCF_014207745.1). Lineage (NCBI taxonomy): Bacteria > Bacillati > Actinomycetota > Actinomycetes > Streptosporangiales > Streptosporangiaceae > Nonomuraea > Nonomuraea muscovyensis. The sequence goes on along the minus strand of NZ_JACHJB010000001.1, from coordinate 228,188 downwards.
CGTCGCCGCGCTGGTGACACCCGGCCGCCCAGGGCGACAGGACCCAGGCCCGTCCTAGCCGGACCTGGGAGGTTTCCGCCCTCCACGCCGCATGACGGGCGGCCCGTCCCTCCAGCGGCGGGCCGTCCCCGCAGGCGCGACGGGGCGCCGGGGAGCCCCGGGCGGGCCCGGGGTCGGCGTGGCAGGATGGAGACGCTGCCGACAGCGCACGGATGGAGACGCTGCCGACAGCGCACGGATGCCCAGGACGCGGCGGAGCATCGGCTGCTAGAAGAGGCTCACGACGAAGCTCGCCGCTGTGAGCAGCGCGGTGCCGGCGAGGGCCACGATCAGGACCACGCACAGGACCTTCATCCACGGTCGCATGCAGTCATCCTGGCGCGCGACTCCACCGCCAATCAAGAGAGGCCGCCCCGCGCCGTGTCGCGAGGTCAGGCCGCGGGTGCCGCCCGAGGGCGAACACCTCCAGCATGTCCTCGCGGCCCGGCTCGGCGAGGTTGGCCACCAGTCCGGCGAGGACGATGACGGTGGGCCGCGGTGACGTCAGCGTGCGCCGCGCGCCGCCGTCGGGCCGGATGGCGGTCCGGCGAGCGTCGGAGTCTCTCACTCGGCCGGCAGCGCCCGTCGCCTCGGCTCGTCCGGCAGCGTCGTGTGGTCGGCGCCGGTGACGGCGTCGAGGGTCTGAACGTCCGGCCCGGTCGAGCCCCCGTACGTGGCGATCTTGTAGTCGATCGCCGTGAGGGAAAGGGTCAGCTCACGGATCCGGCGGCGGATGGTGTCGCGATGTTCGAGCAGCATGTCGAGCCGCTCGGGCACCGAGTGCTCCCCGGCGTCGACGAGCGAGATGTAGTGCTGCAGGTCGCGCATCGGCATACCGGACAGCCGCATCCGGGTGAGGAACACCAGACGCCGCACCGCTTCGGCGTCGTAGACGCGATGACCGTGGCTGTCGCGGGCCACCTCGACCAGCCCGGCCCGCTCGTAGTAACGCAGCGTGTGGGGCGAGAGGTCGAGGAGGCCCGCGACCTCGGCGATCGTCATCGGCTCGGGCACGTCGACCAGCTCGGTGATGCGGTGGATCGCCTCGACCGACAGCGGAGCGTCGCCCCCGAGCGTTTCGAGCGCCCTGGTCATCAGATCGTCGGTGGCCATGACAGCCAGCCTAGATGGGCCGGACCGACGCCGGGACGCCCTCGAAGTCGGCGCTGCGGGCGGTCTCGGCCCACCGCTCGACCTCCTCCAGACCGCGCCGGTACGCACCCGAGACACGCTCGACCGCCTCGCGCCCGAGCGGCAGCCGCAGCGGCACCTCGTCACCGTGCGCGAGGGACACGATGATCTCGGCCGCCCGCGCCGGGTCGCCTTCCTGGCGGCCGTCGGTCCCGGCCATGTCGGCGCGGACGTCGGCGAGCAGGTCGCGGTAGGTCTCGGACGCCTCGACGAACTCGAGCACGTCGGCCGCGTTGAAGGCGGTCCGGAACCGGCTGGGCTCGACGATCAGCACGCGGATCCCGAACGGCGCGACCTCCCCGGCCAGGGCCTCGGACCAGCCTTCGAGGGCGAACTTCGACGCGGAGTACGCCGACACGCCGGGGAACGACGCCCGCCCGCCCTGGCTGCTCATCTGCACGATCGTCCCGGTGCCCCGCGCGCGCATCGCGGGCAGCGCCGCGCGGACGAGCGCGGCGGGGCCGAACAGGTGCAGATCCATCAGCTCACGCAGCTGCGCGTCGCTGACCTCCTCGACCGCTCCGACCACGGCCCGGCCCGCGTTGTTGACGAGGACGTCGAGCTGACCGAAGCGGTCGAGGGCGTCCCGCACCAGGTCCGAGGCGGCAGCGACGTCTCGGGCGTCGAACTGCGCGATCAGGCAGTCGTCCGGGTACGCGGACTCCAGGTCGGCCACACTCTCGGGCCGGCGCACCGCCGCCACCACGTGGTCGCCCGCCGCGAGCGCCGCCTCCGCCAGTGCGCGTCCGAAACCGCGGGACGCGCCGGTGATGATCCAGGTCTGTGTCGTCATGGTGGGAACGCTATGGCTTCGAGCGCGCTCGAACGCAAGAGGATCTGGGGCCCGGTGCCGTTCACCCCGGCGGCCGAGACGACTCGCCTACGGCGCAGCCGTGCACGATGACCTGGGCCACGTCCCGGGCGATGTCCCTGCTGACGCTGCCTGCCGGCGCGGTGACCAGGGTGAACAGCGCACCCCCGTAGAGCGCGATCAGGGCGGGGATCTTCTCGCGGGGGATGGCGAGGCCGAGTTTGTCGTGGTGCCCGGCGGTGATCCGCAACGACGTGTTCTGCAGGCCCGCCAGCGCCGAGGCGAGCACGGGCCGGCGTGCGGCCTCCAGTTGGAGTTCGAAGATCGCCAGGTAGCGGTTGCGCCGGGTGGTCGCCGCGGTGAGCAGCGATTCCGCCAGCAGGTCGGCCAGCGTCGCGGACTGCGCGGTGGCCTGGTCGGTGGCTCGGTCGGTGTCGGTGTGATGCAGCTCGGCGATGCGCTCCGCGGCGGCCACGAGCAGCGCCTCCCGGCTGCGGAAGTAGTTCGAGGCCGTTCCCGGAGGAAGGTCCGCCTCCTTCTCCACCGCGCGGTGGGTCAGTCCGTGCACGCCCGAGGACGCCAGCAGATCGATGGCGGCATCGGCCAGAGCTCGGCGACGGGCCGGATTGGTGGGCGGCATGCGACCATGCTACCAATAGCCGTACTAGTACGATCGTAGTGAATCGGTGAGGGAGGTCCCATGAGGATCGTGGTGGTCGGTGCGGGGCTCGGGGGAGTGGCGGCCGCGGTGGGGCTGCATCGCCTGGGCCACGAGGTGACCCTGTTCGAACGCGACGCCGAGCTCCGGGAAGCGGGCACGGGGATCGTGGTCATGCCCAACGGGCTTCGCGCGCTGGACGCGCTGGGGCTGGCCGGAGACGTTCGCGGGCACGTCCTGCCTGCCGCCCGCGCGGGATTGCGGGACTGGCGCGGACGGCCGCTGCTGGTCACCGATGCGGTTCAGGCGCAGCAGGAGATCGGGACACCCGCCATCATCGACCGGGCGCGACTGCACCGGGCGCTACGCGCCCCGCTGCCCGCCGACCTGGCGCGAACCGCGACCCCGGTCGAGCGCCTGGAGCCCGACGCCGCCGGGGTGACCGTGATCAGCGACGGCAACCCCGTCGCGAGAGCGGACGCCGTGATCGCGGCCGACGGCCTCGGCAGCAAGCTGCGCGGACAGCTCTTTCCCGGCCACCCCGGGCTGCGGCGGACCGGCCGGATGGACCTGCGCGGCATGCTGCCCCGCCCTCCCGGCCTGGTGACGGACCTGCTCGCCAGCCAGTTGGTCGACCGCCGCAGCGGGGCGATGTTCGGCCTGTTCCCCGTCGGCGAGAACCACCTGTACTGGTTCACCGACTCCGCCCAGCACGGCCCGCCCCCCGGCGCGGACGAGGCGCGCCGGCAGATGCTGTCCCTGATGGCCGACTGGCACCCCCTCGTCACCTCACTGATCGAGGCCACCCCGCCCGCCGACATCCACGTCGACCCGATCACTCGCCTGGCAGAACCCCTGCCCTCGTTCGCGGCCGGCAGGATCGCGCTCCTCGGCGACGCCGCGCACGCCATGCCACCCGACCTCGGCCAGGGCGCCAGCCAGGCCTTCGAAGACGCGGCCGCGCTGACCCGCCACCTGACCGGCGCCGAACCGGCAGACGTCGCCCAGCGGCTCCTGCGCTACGACGCCGAGCGCAGACCCCGTGCCAACCGCATCATGCGGGCGGCGTCGCGGCAATCGCGGCTGACCTGCTGGACCGGCGTCCCCGCGTGGATACGCGACGCGTCGCTGCGCGCCGTACCGTCCCGGCTGGCCACCCGGCAGCTTGCCGCCCTCTGGCACGCCCAGTAGTGCCGTTCGGCCACCTCGGCGGCGCGGGCGGCAATCCAAGTGCAGCCGTGGCGGCCGCGCTCAGCACGGCCGGGCTCGTTCTCGCTCGACGCCTGCCTACCTGGGGGCCTGACATCCGCGCCGCGGTCGCGAGCCAACCGTGCTGGAGGTCAAGCCTTCGGTGGTGTGCGTTCGGGGGGCATGCCGGGCCCGACCACGGCCCGGATCTCGGCCGGGTCCTCCACGCGGCCGCAGTGGGCGCACACCGTCTGCTCGGTGACCCCGGCGCCGCACACCGAGTGGGTGTAGAGGATCGGCGGCTCCCCGTCGGTCGCCCACCGGTCGCCCCACTCGGTGAGCGCGACCAGCGCGGGCGCGAGCGCGCGCCCCTTGTCGGTCAGCAGGTACTCGTGGAGTTCGGGCTGCTCGGAGTACTTGTGGCGCCGCATGATCCCAGCCTCGACGAAGCCGTCGAGCCGGGCCTTGAGGATGTTGGTCGCGATGCCCAGGTTGCGCTGGAAGTCGCTGTAGCGGGTGGCCCCCCCGAACAGGGCGTCGCGAACGATCAGCAGGCTCCAGCGTTCGCCGATCACCTCCAGGGAGCGTGCGATCGAGCACACCTGTGAGTCGTAGGTCTTCCCCAGCATGCGCCCCAGTCTACCGGGCAGGCGCTTGCGTCATGAAAGCGACCGACATAAGGTGGCTTGCATGATGCAAGCAACTCAGAAGCAGGACTTCACCACCACCTTCTCGGTGGATCGAAATCCCCGGGAAGCATTCGAGGCCATCACCAACGTCCGCGGTTGGTGGTCCCAGGAGGTCGAGGGCGTCACCGACCAGGTCGGCGGCGAGTTCGACCACCACTACAAGGACGTCCACCGCTGCAGGATCCGCGTGACGGAACTCGTGCCCGGCCGGAAGGTCGCATGGCTCGTCCTGGACAACTTCTTCAACTTCATCGAAGACCAGGCCGAATGGAAGGGCACCGAGGTCGTCTTCGAGATCTCCGAAAAGGACGGCGGCGCCGAGGTCCGCTTCACCCACGTGGGCCTGGTTCCGCAGTACGAGTGCTACGACGTGTGCACCAACGCGTGGAACGGCTACCTCGGCGGCAGCCTGCGCAACCTGATCAACACGGGACAGGGGCAGCCCAACCCGAAGGAGGGCGGGAACGCCCCGGCCCACCAGGACGCCGCCACCGTGCTGCGCGCCAGGCGCACACCGTAAGCACCAGCCGGCCGGCACCGGGTCTCGCAACGTTTGAGATGACCGCGTTCCGATTGCCGGCGCCGAATGAGGGATCGGGCGGGCGCTGGTTCTCAGCCGGGCCGGCCGACACCGTGCGGGATGTCCTCCAGCAGGCGGCGCAGTTCGGCGGACGGCTGGACGCCCGGCACCGGCGGCCGGCCGTCGATCACGAGGGACGGGACGCCGGTGACGCCGTGCTCGGCCGCGCGACGCCGGTCGGCGCGGACCTCCTCGGCGTGGTCGTCGCCGGCGAGGAGAGCCCGCACCTCGGCGTCGGCCAGCCCCGCCTCGCCGCCCAGGCGGCGCAGGACCTGCGGGTCGGCCACGTTCAGCCCTTCGGTGTGGTAGGCGCGCAGCAGCCGTTCCACTATCTGGTCGGCGCTGCCGCGGGCGGCGGCCAGCCGGCACAGCCGGTGCGCGTCGAAGGTGTTGACCGGCCGGGCCAGATGCAGGTTGAGCTCCAGTCCTTCGGCGGCGCCGAGGGACCGGATGTGGGCGATCCGGGCCTGCGCGCGGTCTCCCCACCAGCCGGTCATGGCCTCGGCGGCCGTGGGGCCGGGAGTCCGGCCTTGGTCGGGGGCGAGCTCGAAGCCGCGCCAGACGAGCCGCACCCGGTCCCGGTCGGCGAGTTGGTCCAGCGCCGCGGTCAGGCGTCGCTTGCCGATGTAGCACCACGGGCACAGCACATCGGCGTAGATCTCGACCTTCATGAACGTCCTTCGAGGGGATCGATGTGTGACGGGGGCGCAGGGCAGGCTCTCCCGGCGACCCATCCTGCAACCTCAAGCGCTGTTGAGGTCAACGGCTCCCGGGCGGCGGTCGCACGCAAGGCGGCCGTCAGGGAGCCGGGCCGGGGGAGCGGGCCGTCGGCGGGCCTCGCGCTCGCCGGACGGGAGACGACGCTGCCGGGGCCGTGCCGGCTGACCGCGCAGACGCGGCGCACCGGCGGGACGACCGAGATCGACACCGTGGACCTGCGGATCGTGCCGGACGCCCAGGGCGTGGTCTTCCGTGACGGTTTCTCCTCGGCGGCGGCCACGGCCGAGGCGTGGAGCGCAGTCCGGCTACCTCGTCTACCTGCGCCCGAACGGGTCGGTCGAGGTGTTCCGGGCGGGCACGGGCGTCATCGCGACGGGCTCCGGCGCGGCGGTGACGGGGCAGGTGAGGTTCCGCGTCGAGCTGCGTGGCGCCGAGATCCGGGCCTTCGTCGGCGACGAGACGGCGCCGCGCGATCGCCGCACGGCGGCGGGGCTCAGGATGCGGCGGCGTAGAGGAGGTCGCGCAGGCCGGGGAGCTGCTCGCGATCGCCGCGCCAGACCAGGCGCAGGCTCAGGTCCGGTGCGGCGAGCGCCAGCCGGGTCAGGGAGCCGGACGCCAGAGCGGCGGCGACCGCGAACTCGGGGAGCAACGCGATGCCCAGGCCCTGCTCGGCCCACGCGCGCATCACCGCGACCCCGCCGGAGCGGACGCGTTCGGGGCCGTCGCCGATGATCCGGTCGGCGGCCATCCAGAAACTGCACGCCGGTACGTTCACGAGCAGCCGCTCACCGAGCAGGTCGGCCGGGTCCACCGGCGAACGCCCACGCAGCGGGTGGTCCGGAGCCGCGACGAGGACGAGCGGCACCGTGCCGACGTCGAGGAAGGTCAGCGGGGCGGGCGGCGGCGGGAAGCCGAGGTCGCCGAGGGCGGCGCCGGTGTCCATCAGGAGCGCCGCCTCCAACTGCCCGGCCGCGACGTCGGCGAGCAACTGGTCGCGGCTCACGCTGGGGCGCACCTCGACCCGCAGGCCGGGGCGGCGCGAGGCGAGCCGGGCGAGCACGCGCGGCACGTGGGTGGCCGCGATGGTCTCCAGCGCGCCGAGCCGTACCGCCTCCTGCTGCCCGGTCACGTCGCGGCGTGCCTGCTCGGCCTGGTCCAGCAGGCGGCGCGCCCAGCCGAGCAGGCGTTCGCCGGGGTCGGTCAGGGTCATGCCCGTCGCCGTCCGCTCGAACAGCGCGACCCCCAGCGACTTCTCCAGGGCGCGGATCTGCTCGGAGACCGTGGAGGGGGCCAGATCCAGGGCGACGGCGGCGCCCGTGACCGTCCGGTGCCGGACCACCGCCTCGAAGGTGCGTAGCTGGCGTAGTTCCACGTCACTGACAACTCCGGCGGGCGTTCGGTGATTCCGAACGGGGCGTGCGGCCGAGCCGGTGGAGCGTCCCGCGCGGGCCCGTGACAGTGGAGATCATGACGACTGTCGAAGTGCGCGCCCGAGTCGGGCGCAGGCCGCTCGTCCTGCTGGGCATCTCGCTGGGCTATTTCATGGTGTTGCTGGACATGACGGTGCTGTCGGTGGCCGAGCCGGACCTGGCCGCCTCGCTGCGCATCTCCATCGCCGGGCTGCAGTGGGCGACCACGGGATACACCGTGGTGTTCGGCGCCTTGCTGCTGTCGGCGGGGGCGGTGGCGGACCGGTACGGCGCGCACCGGGTGTTCCGGGCCGGCGTGGCGGGGTTCGGGCTGGCCTCCGCGCTGTCGGCGCTCGCGCCGACGCTGCCGGTCCTGGTGGGATTGCGCGGAGTGCTGGGCGCCGCGGGGGCCGCGTGCGTGCCGGCCTCGATGGCGTTGATCGCGCGGTTGTATCCGGAACCGGCCGGCCGGATCCGGGCCGTCGCCGCCTGGGCGGCCATCAGCGGCGCCGCGGTGGCCGCCGGCCCGGTCGTCGGCGGCGCCCTCGTCGAGCTGGCGGGATGGCGGGCGATCTTCCTGGTCAACGTGCCGATCGCGGCGCTGGTGCTCGCCCTGACCGCCGGGCGGGCGCTGGTCTGCCCGCGCGGCGAGCGGCGGATCGACTGGGCGGCACAGCTGGCCGCCTGCGCGGCGCTGGCGATGCTGACGGACGCGCTCATCGCGACCGGCGCGGGTTCCTGGGCGCACGCGGCCGGGTCGGCTGCGGCGACCGCGCTGGCCGGAGCCGCCTTCCTCGCTCTGGAACGGCGCAGCGCCACGCCCGTCCTCGACCGAGTGCTGCTGCGCAGCCGCGGCGTGCGAGCCGGGCTGGCGGCGGGCGCGGCGGTCAACTTCGCGCTCAACGGCACGCTGTTCGTGCTGCCCCTCGTGCTGCAGCGGGACCATCATCTCGGCGCCGCCGCCAGCGGCCTGGCGTTCCTGCCGCTGACGCTGCCGTTCGCGCTCAACCCGCCGCTGACCGGCCGGATCGCGGCCCGGGTCGGCCCGCGCCCGCCCATCCTGGCGGGGATCTCCCTGATCACGGTGGGCTGCGGCGTGCTCGCCTGGGCGACGCTGGTGGGGGCGGATTACGGATGGCTCGCCGTCGGGCTGCTGCTGATCGGGTTCGGGGTGTCGTTCGTGCTGCCCGTACTCGTCTCGTCGATCATCGACGCCGCGCCGGAGGGTACGGCGGGAGCGGCGGGAGGGGTGCTGAACGCGGTCCGCCAGACCGGGGCCACGCTGGGCGTCGCCACCATGGGCGCCTGTGTCGGCCTGGGGGCGGGATCGGCGGCCGCGCTGCTGCTCGCGGCGGTGGTCTGCGCGGCGGCCGGCATCGGGTTCGCCACGGGACACCGGGCCGTTCCGCTCACGTCGCGCCCCGGCCACCGCGCGCGGCCGGCCGTCCACGTCCCGCGGGACAGCTGATCATCTCGCGTGCGGCATCAGCCCGGAGTGTCACCGGCCTCCCGTGCCACGCCTTCCAACCGGTTCCGGTAGTCCTCCCACCACGCCTGGTCGACCGGCGCCATGTTGGTGTTGTCGGCCCGCAGACCGACGATCCCGTCGATCAGCTCCCGGACGATGTCGGCGTGCCCGGCGTGCCGTTGGGTCTCGGCGATCACGTGCACCATGATCCGATGGAGCGTCACCTGGCTACGGTCGTCCGGCCACCACGGGACGCGGCCGACCGAGTCCAGCGTCAACGCGTCGATCGTCGCGTCCGCGTGCGCCCACGCCCGGCGATACAGCCCGGTGATCTGCTCGCGCGACTCGTCGGCGGTCGCCCACATGTCCGCGTTGGGTTCCGCGCCGTCCCCGAACCAGGGCAGCGCCTCGCCGGACGGCCGGCCGAAGACGTCGCCGAAGTACTCCAGCTCGATGCTGGCCACATGTTTGACCAGGCCCAGCAGGTTGGTCCCGGTCGGCGTCATCGGCCGGCGGATGTCGTATTCCGACAACCCGTCGAGCTTCCACAGCAGGGATTCACGGGCGGTTCGCAGGTAGCGGTGAAGGTCCGCTTTCGGGTCTGATCCGAGCATGCCGGACATTCTGTCACCGCGTTGGGCGAGCCGGCTCCGGCCGGCGCCGCGTCAAGGCGCGTTCAGGTTCGCTGCAGAGACCCTTCGGGACGGTGAACCGCTCACGGGCCTGTTCCACGGCGAGTCGTCATCGCGCCACGGGTTCGTGCGCCCCCACCCGCAGGTGACTCCCGAGAAGGACCGATGATCACAGCTGCACCAGGCCGTGCACGACGCGCTGCGCTGACCGCCCCGGCCGCACGCGCCCGTACGGGCGCGTGCGGTGGGGCCGGCCCTGGGGAGGGAGGCCGGCCCCACGTGGCGGCTCGGGGGTCAGCCCAGGCCGTTGCGCATCGCGGTGATCAGCTCACCGTTGGTCGTGTCACCGCTGAGTTCCCAGAAGAACGCGCCGCCGAGGCCCTGGTCCTTCGAGTAGCCCATCTTGCCGCCGATGGTGCTCGGCGTGTCGTAGCTCCACCACTGGTTGCCGCAGTGGGCGTAGGCGGTGCCCGCGACGGTGCCCGTCGCGGGGCAGCGGGTCTTGAGCACCTTGTAGTCCTCGATCCCCTGCTCGTACGTGCCGGGCGCGGGGCCGGTGGCCGTGCCGCCCGGCGCGGCCTGGGTGACGCCCGTCCAACCGCGGCCGTAGAAGCCGATGCCGAGCAGGAGCTTGCTCGACGGCACGCCCTTGCCCTTGAGCTTCTGGATGGCGTTGTCGGAGAAGAAGCCCGGGGTCGGGATGCCGCTGTAGGAGGTGAGCGGCGAGTGCGGGGCGGTCGGGCCCTGGGCCGCCCAGGCGCCGAAGAAGTCGTACGTCATGACGTTGTACCAGTCGACGTACTGGGCGGCGCCGCCGTAGTCGGCCGCGTCGATCTTGCCGCCGGAGGTGCCGTCGGCGGTGATGGCCGCCGTCACCAGGTTGCCCGCGCCGAAGCGGGAGCGCAGCGCCGACATCAGGGTGCGGAACGCCGCCGGGCCGCTGGTGTCGCAGGTCAGGCCGCACGCGTTCGGGTACTCCCAGTCGATGTCGATGCCGTCGAAGACGTCGGCCCAGCGCGGGTCCTCCACGAGCCGGTAGCAGGACTCGGCGAACGCCGCCGGGTTGGCCGCGGCCTGGCCGAAACCGCCGGACCAGGTCCAGCCGCCGAAGGAGAACAGCACCTTGATGTGGGGGTACTTCTTCTTCAGCTTGCGGAGCTGGTTGAAGCTGCCGCGCAGGGCTCCGGCGTCCCAGGTGTCGGCGACGCCGTCGACGCTCTCGGCCGCGCTGTAGAACCGGTCGTAGTCGGCGTAGGAGTCGCCGATCGCGCACTGGCCGTTCTGCACGTTGCCGAAGGCGTAGTTGATGTGCGTCAGCTTCGCGGCCGAGCCGCTGGTGTCGATGTTCTTGACGTGGTAGCCGCGCTGGTAGACGCCCCACTGGACGAAGTACCCGAGCACCTTGTCGCCACCTCCGCCTCCGCCGCCGGTGGTGGTGGCGGTGACGGGGTCGCTGGGGGGTGAGAGGTTGCCGGCGGCGTCCTTGGCGCGGACGGTGTAGGTGTAGGGGGTGTTGGCGGTCAGGCCGGTGTCGGTGTGGGTGGTGCCGGTGACGGTGGTGACGAGGGTGGTGCCTCGGTAGAGGTTGTAGCCGGTGACGGCGACGTTGTCGGTGGAGGCGTTCCAGGTGAGGGAGACGCTGGTGGACGTCACGCCTGTGGAGCGGAGGTCGGCCGGTTTCGAGGGTGGCTGCGTGTCGCCGCCTCCGCCGCCGGTGGTGGTGGCGGTGACGGGGTCGCTGGGGGGTGAGAGGTTGCCGGCGGCGTCCTTGGCGCGGACGGTGTAGGTGTAGGGGGTGTTGGCGGTCAGGCCGGTGTCGGTGTGGGTGGTGCCGGTGACGGTGGTGACGAGGGTGGTGCCTCGGTAGAGGTTGTAGCCGGTGACGGCGACGTTGTCGGTGGAGGCGTTCCAGGTGAGGGAGACGCTGGTGGACGTCACGCCTGTGGAGCGGAGGTCGGCCGGTTTCGAGGGTGGCTGCGTGTCGCCGCCTCCGCCGCCGGTGGCCTTCCACAGGGCCGGTACGTTCGGCGGCTCCCAGCCGGGCTGGGAGGTGTGGCTCTGCAGGCACTCGTACTCGGTGCCGTCGTAGGTGACGCGGGTGCCCGCGGTGTAGGCCGTCCACGGGGCCCACGCCGCCAGGGCGCTCGCCGAGCTGAGGGATGTGGTCGCGCCGTAGGCCCCGGGCGGGGCGGCGACGGCCGCGGTGAGCGGCAGCAGTAACGCCGTCAGGCCGGCCAGGATCTTGCCGATGGTCTTGTGTCTCATGATTCTCCGGCATCCGGGTGATCGGGGGGTGGGATGGGAGTGGTCAGACAGGAGAACTCTTAAGAAAGTTTCCTGTCTAATTGCTCACGAACGTAGCTCGCGCCCGGGGTCGCGTCAACCATGACGGGCCGGGCACCGCCTGGTTGGCCACGCTCCGTGCCGCAGGAGATGATCGACGGGGTGCGCGCCTCGCCGGTTGCCCGGTGAGCCCGGAAACGTACGAGCGGGAGGCCACGTGTCGGCAGTGGGGTGGCGGATTCTGCTGGCGCTCGGCGCCATGGTCGTCCTGGCCGGTTGCTCCTCTGCGGAGACGCCCCCGAGGATCCCGCGCTCGCAGCCCTCATGGCAGGTCCTGTCCGGCGATGACTGGCGGGTCGCGGCCGATGACGTGTGCCCGAAGGGTGAGGGGCCGCGGGGGCTGGACTGCCGGTCGAAGGCCGCGGGATATGACGCCTGTGTGAAGCGTCATGGGGTGAGGAAGCTGTGCCGGCAGGCGTTGATCGTCCGCGTCGGATGCAGGTTCGGCAAGCAGGGGATCTCTCGTAGTGAGCGGGACTGTGCCGCGTCTTTCGCGTCGTACCTGTCGTGCCGGACGGGGACTCCCCGCCGCTCCGATGAGGTGTGCGCGGCGGCTGAGTCGGAGTCCGCGCGCTGTCCGCGGACCTTCGATCCGGCCGCCGGCTTCGACTGCGTACGGGCGCGCGACGCCTACTACGAATGCCGGGACGACGTACGAGGCGATCACGGGTCCTGTGCGACGTACATCGAGGTTCTCGGCCTGTGTCACACCTTGAGGGTGAGTTGCTCCGGCCTGCTCGGCACGTATCTCGTGTGCCCGGGCGCGGGTCCTTCTCCGAACGAATGCGCGTTCGGCCTCACCATGAGGATGAACTGCCTGCGGGACCTCACCGACGGGATCTTCCGGCACGCCGCGACATGTGACTCCGTCTGGACGAACACCATGCGGGAGTGCGCGGGCTCCCAGGCGCTGCGGGCGGACGGCCCCACGCCCTGCGCGGGTGGCGCCGGCTGGAGCGAGGCCGACTTCTCGATCTGCGAGAAGCAGGGCGAGTCCGGCGAGACGGTCGGCGTGGCCCACGTGTATCCCCGGTCCGGAGGAATCCGCCGGCCTTGCTGGGCGCACCAGGGTGACGAGCACGCGGTGGACGAGATCTCCCGGCATGCCTCCGGTGGCGATGGCGTTCGCGTCGTGTACCGCCACGGCGAAACGAGCTACGAAACCCTCTTCAGATAATGCTTAATTCCTACCAATTTTGCGGGATACTCTGGTCATGAGCTTCGACAGGACCCGCTCGTCCAAGGAGCGCGCCGAGTCGCCGCTGTCGGCGGCGATCCTGGCCGGCCGGTGGATCAGGTCGGCCGCGGTGGACGACGGGCATGGCCGGTGGTGGCGGGCCAATCCCGACCCGCGGGGCCGCTCGGCCGTCACCCCGGAGTCCTGGTCGCTGTACTCGGGCAGCGCGGGGGTGGTGCTGTTCTTCCTGGAACTGGCCGCCGCGACCGGGCACGAGGCGTACCTGGAGGACGCGCGGGCGGGCGCGCGCCGGCTGGCCGCGACGTGGCGCCGGCAGGGCGACCTGTCGCTCTACCACGGCCTGACCGGGGTGATGATCGCGCTGATGGAGGCCGGTTGGGCGCTGGGCGAGGAGTCGTTCGAGGTCGAGGCGCGGGCGGTCGCGGACCTGATCGTCGAGCGGCGGCGGGAGATCGGGGGCGGTGTCGGCTGGTCCCCGGACCCGGCCCAGCGCGGCGACGGCGGCATCGTGCTCGGCCTGCTGCGCGCCGCCGCCCACCTGGGCGTGCCGGCCTACGAGCAGGCCGCGGTCGAGGCGGGGCTGCGCATCGCCCGGCTGCCCGTGCCCGGCCACCGGTTCGGCGACTGCGCCGACCTGCCCGTGGACGCGGTCACCCCCGGCTTCCTGGCCGGTACGGCCGGCACCGCGTTCCTGCTGGCCCGCCTGTACGGCATCACCGGCGAGACCCGGTTCCTGCGCGCGGCGCGCAGCGGCGCCGACTTCGTCCGCGAGATCAGCACCGTCACCGGCGCGTGCGCCCTCGTCCCGCACCACGTGCCGCAGGCGCGGACGCTGCACTACCTGGGTTTCTGCTCCGGCTCGGCCGGGGTCGCCCGGATGTTCTACGAGTTGCACCAGGTGTCCGGCGACCCGGGCGACCTGGACTGGGTCGAGCGGCTGGCCCGCGGCATCGTCAAGGCGGGTGTGCCGTACCGCCACAGCGAGGGCTTCTGGAACACCGCCTGCCAGTGTTGCGGCACCGCCGGGCTGATCGAGCTGTTCGTCGGCCTGTGGGCGGCCACCGGCCGGCCCGCCCACCTCGACTTCGCCCGGACCCTGGCCGGCCATCTCGTCGGCCGGGCCAGCGGCCACGACGGGCGCGGTTACCGCTGGTACCAGGCCTACCGCAGGTTGCGGCCCGAAGAGGTCAGCGCCGACACCGGCTACATGGTCGGCGCCGCCGGCATCGGCACCTCGCTGCTCCACCTCGACGCCGCCGGGCAGGCCGACCGGCCCCGGTGGGTCATCCTGCTGCCCGACAACCCCTTCCCCGCGATCCCGATCCCCGCCGCCGTGCTGCGGCCCGTGGACGAGCGGGAGCACGGCGACCGGTAGGCCCGATTCCCGCCCCACGGCGGGCCTGCGGGTGGGCCTGCCCGGTCGTGGACCGCGCCGCGGAAGCGACCGCGGCGCGGTCCGGGCCCCCGCGCATCGCGGAGGCGCAGGCGTCGCGGGACGTGATCGCCTGCGCGCTGGAGAGCGACCACGAGGACCTCACCGGGAGCGCTCAGGCGGCCGACCACTCCGGGTCGCGGCCCAGGTAACGCAGCAGCTCGGCCACCTCGTCGTCGCCGTCACGCGGCTCCAGCGCCGCCGCGTAGGCGCCGTACGCGCGCAGCGGCTCGACGATCTGCCGGGCCACGGCCAGCAGCTCCACGGCGTACTCGCGGGTGAGCGTCGTGGGCTGGCCGGTGGCCATGGCGATGTCCCAGGCGTGCACGGCGGCGTCGAGCGCGCACGCGCCGGCGCCCACCTCGGGCGTCAGCTTGTTCGGCGGCACCGGGACGGGCACTTCGGCGGCGGCGCGGTCCACGCCCGCCCACGCCTTCGCCGAGCGCTCCAGCGCCGCCTCCAGGTAGGCCGCGGGCTCCTCGGCCAGCGTGCCCGACGGGGCGAACGGGTTGTCGGCGGGGCCGGGCTCGCCGGTCAGGAAGGACGCGAACCCGATCTGGTCGCCCGCCGCGTGCTGGAGCACCTGGGTGACGTTCCACTGCGCGCACGGCGTCGGCAGCTCCCAGCCGCCCGCCGGGACACCCTGGACGGCGGCGCGCAGCGCCTGGTGGGAGTAGTCGAGGACGGCCCAGCCGGTGACGATGGGAGTGCTCATGGGGGTGTGGCCCTTCTTCTCGGTGACAGTGTTCACTCTATCAGAACGGAACGCTTTATTCCAATAGGTTGACGCTCCCAGCGATGACATGCCGGGTGACATCCCGTACTCCCGCTTGAACGCCTTGGCGAACGCGAACTCCGAGGCGTAGCCGCCGCGCCGGGCGACCAGGCGCAACGGCAGGTCGGTCGTGGCCAGCAGCCGGCCGGCGATGGTCATGCGCCACCAGGTCAGGTACGCCAGCGGAGGCTGCCCCACGACCATGGCGAACCGGCGCGCGAAGGCCGCCCGCGACAGGCCGGCCCGCGCGCCGAGCTCCTCCACGGTCCAGGGGTGGGCCGGGTCGTGGTGCAGGGCGTGCAGCGCGTCGGCGATCGCCGGGCCGGCGAGGGCGGCGGCCCAGCCGGTGGCCGCGTGCCCGGCGTGGTCGCGCAGCCAGGCGCGCAGGATGTTGAGCAGCAGCGTGTCGAGCAGTGCCGGCACCACCGCGTCCGAGCCCGGCCCGGGTCGCTCCAGCTCATCGCCCAGCAGCTCGACGGCGGCGCGCAGCGTGGGGTGCGAGCCGAGCCGGGCCGGCAGGTGGACGACGTCGGGCAGGCCGGTGAGCAGCGGGTGCGCCCTGGCCCGGCTGAGCCGGTAGGCGCCGCACAGCAACAGGGTGGCCGGGCCGGTACGGCTGGCTCGACCCCCGCCCGGCGCCCCTGCCCATGAACTGGCCGCTGAACATCCACGGCTTCGCCGTCGACCTCGTCACCGGTGACCCCGATCGGATGCGCCGTGCCCGGGCGTTCGTCGAGGCCGGACTGCGCTCCGGCACGCTGGCCCCCGTCGTCGACCGCACCTTCGACCTGGCGGAGATCGTGCGGGCGCACCGCCACCTGGAGTCGAACGCCCAGCTCGGCAAGGTCGTCGTCACCGTCACGCATGAGCGCGGGTGACCGGCCGCGACGAGCGCGGTCTCGCCGACGGTCGAGGCCGCGGGCCTGGATGCCGTCCGCGCCGCGTTCGAGTCGGCTGGACGGGTCGGTGTCCGGCGGTGGGGGAGGGTCAGGAGACCGGTGGACGGTGCCACATCGTCAGGCGCATCACCCGGAGGTAGCCCATCGCCTCGTAGACCGACTGCCCCTCGTCGCTGGCGATGAGCGTGGCCGGTTCGGCCGGGGAGACGAGGGTGGCCGCCCAGGTGAGCGCGGTGCCGATGCCCCGGCCGCGGTGCGAGGACATGGTGGACACCCACTCCACGTCCACGATGCCGTGGCCGAGGCGCGCGCCGGAGGTGGCGACGGGACGGTCGCCGTCGTACCCGACGAACAGCCGGATGGGCCCCCGCAGCACGCGCACGTCGCCGAGCACCGTCCCCTCGGCGTCCGGCAGCGGGTACGCCTCGACGAGTGTCCGGACGAAGTCGTCCAGGGTCTTCCGGTCGGTCACCGGGACGATCCGCAGCCCCTTCGGGACGGGCGGCGGCAGGCCGCCCGGCGGGCGCAGCATGAACGGCGGGTGGCCCACCAGTTCCATGCCCGCCGCGGACAGGTCCGGCGTCGGCCAGGCCGACAGGAACACGAAGTGCCGTCCGGGCGGGTAGAACTCCGTGATCCGCCGCGTGACGTCCGGCAGATCGACGTACGGCGGGGGACGCAGCAGCACGGCCGCGTTGTCGAAGACGACGGGCGAGGCCGGGTCGGCCACGGCCAGGTCCGGCCACCGCCGCGACCGCCCGCCGGAGCACGAGGCGACGAAGGCGTTGCGATCGGCGTTGGCCAGCACGAACCTGCGCAGCACCGAGTCACCGGCGTCGAGGTCCGGCTCCCAGCCGTCGGTGAGGTGCGGTCGGCCCATGCTCCCCACCTACCCACCCCGTGGCGGTCCACCTGCCCCGCAGGTCAGCGCAGGATGATCAGCGGTCGGTGACCGGGCGCGGGATCCGGTGGGCGATCCGGCACAATCGACCCTATGCTGGCACCGCCCCACCCGGCCGAGAACCGGCCCGGCGGTCAGGTCGCCCCGCGACGTGACCCACCGGCCGCCCGCCGTTCCCCACGGGGGCGGAAGAGGACGTGATGCAGCGGATGCGCCCCCTCCGACCGACGGACCCGCGGGAGGTCGCCGGCTACGCCCTGAGCGGGCGGCTCGGCCAGGGCGGGCAGGGCACGGTGTTCTTCGGCACCTCGCCGCAGGGCGAGCCCGTCGCCGTCAAGCTGCTGCACGCCCACTTCGGCCACGACCACGACGCCAGGCGCCACTTCCACCGCGAGCTGGCGGCGCTGCAGCGGGTCGCGCCGTTCTGCACCGCCAAGGTGCTCGCCGCCGACCCCGACGCCGACCCGCCGTACGTGGTCAGCGAGTACGTGGACGGCCCGTCGCTGCAGGAGGCGGTGCGGGACCGGGGCGTCATGGCCGGGGCCGACCTCGACCGGCTGGCCGTCGCCACCGCGACGGCGCTGGGCGCCGTCCACGCGGCCGGTGTGGTGCACCGCGACTTCAAGCCCGCGAACGTGCTGCTGGCCGCCGACGGTCCCCGGGTCATCGACTTCGGCATCGCGAGACCCCTCGACGCCACCGCCGCCACGGTCAGCGGCGTCGTCGGCACGCCCGCCTACATGTCGCCCGAGCAGCTCGCGGGCGACCCGGCCGGGCCGCCGCTCGACCTGTTCGCCTGGGGTTGCACGATCGCGTACGCGGCCAACGGGCGGCCGCCGTTCGGGCACGAGCCGTTGCCCGCGGTGATCAACCGCATCCTCAACGCCGAGCCCGACCTGGGGCTGCTGGCGGGGGCGCTGCGCGCGACGGTCGCCGCCTGCCTGGACAAGGACCCCGCCCGGCGGCCGACCGCGCAGCAGGTGCTGCTGGGGCTGATGGACGATCACCGGGGCGGCCGCCTCTTCCCCCTCCTGCCTGTTTCGCCCCAGCCCCGTCCGGGGCCGTCCGGCTCGCCCGCCACCCCGCCGGGACGGCCGGGCGGCCCGCTCCCGGGCGCCCACGCTTCCCCGTCCGGCCCACCCGCCGCCGCATCGGGCCCGAACATCCCGCCGCAGGGTCCGCACGTCTCGCCGCCCGGCTCGCACGGTGCCCAGTCGGGTCCGCGCGATGTGCAGGCGGGTGCGCATGTTTCCCCGTCGGGCTCGCACGGTGTCCCGTCGGGCCCGCACGGTGCCCGGTCGGGCTCGCACGGTGCCCAGTCGGGTCCGTATGGTGTCCCGGCGGGCCCGTACGCGGCCGGGCCCGGCCGGGAGGCCGCTCCTGCGGGGCCGTACGGTCGGCCGTCCGGGGCGCCCGGGGCGCCCTCGGGACCGCCCCGGGTCCCCTCCGGCCCGTACGGGGCCCCGTCCGAGCCGGGTGGGCCGCCGGCCACGCAGCCGGGCCGCAGGCGGACGGGTGTGATCGCCGGTACGGCCGGCGCGGCCTTCGTGGCTGTGGTCGCCGTGATCGCGGTGATCTTCACCACCTTGAGGAACTCACCGGGCGTCACCACCACCCCCGGACCGTCGGCCTCCACCGGCACGGCGACGTCGGCCGGCGGCTCGCCCAGCCCGTCGGCGCGGGCCGCAGGTCAGGTGGCCAGGACGCCCCGGCTCGGGCTGGAGTTCTGGCAGGACGGCGCCCTCGCCCCGATGGCACTCGACGACCTCGACGACGCGGTCACCACCGTCAGCCTGAAGGGCGCGCCGTTCGAGCTGCGCTTCCCCACGCTGGCCAAGGATCGGGCCCTGCAGATCTGCGCCTGGACCGACAGGTCGGTCTTCGCGATCGAGGACGGCGGCAAGGTCGCCGACCATCGGTGCTTCCGGCCCGGCACCGGCCTGGCCGACTACGAGTACGGCTCCGGCACGCTGTTCCTGAACGACGAGGGGCACAACCACCTGGTCGGCACCCGGGTCGCCCGGCATTCGGCCACGCTGGACAAGGTGCTGTTCGCCACGGTGTTCCGGGACGACGTCTCCAAGCCCATGGCCGAGCAGAAGCAGGACGTCTACCTGGCCGTCTTCACCGACCTCGACGGCGACGGGAAGTTCAGGAAGGCCGGGAAGGGCGAGTTCGAGTACGTCGTCCTCGACTTCCCCTCCTGAGCGCCGGAGCGGTGCCCGGGATCACGAGCGGGCGCCGGGATCGGGCGTCGCCGCCCGCTCGATGATCACGACCGGGATCTCCCTCGGCGTCTGTCGCTGGTAGCCCGTGTAGTGCGGCCATATCCCCGTCATCGTCTCCCACAGGCGGGGCCGCTCGTCCGCGGTCGCCGGGCGGGCCACCGCGTCGAACACCTCGGCGGCGACCTGCACGCCGACCTGCGGCTGGGCGAGCAGGTTGGAGAACCAGAGCGGATGGTCGGCGGCGCCGCCGTTGGAGGCGACCACGAGGTAGCGGTCGCCGTCGCGGCCATAGATGAGGGCGGTGCGGCGTGGGAGTCCCGAGCGGCGGCCGATCGTGGTGATCAGCAGGGTGGGCGCGCCATGGAACAGGTGACCGCGGGCGCCGCCGGACTCGGCGTAGCTCTTGACGTGCCTGGCCACCCACCCGGTCGGGCTGTCGATCGGCTCCTGGTTCATCGGGCGGCTCCGCTCACAGGGCGGTCGGTCCGCCGGCGTGCCCACGCGAGTCCGTGGGTCGCGGCGCCGGGGACCGGGACGGATTCCGGTGGATGCGCGGCGGCGAGAGCGCGGGCGGGGGGCGAGTTCAGGGAGATGCGCATGGAACTCCTTCGTATAACCAAATTTGGTTAACCAAATTTGGTTATCGAACTATGGTTCATCCGCCTTTCCGTCGTCAAGCCGTCAAGCCGTCAAGCCGGTTCCCGGCCGCTCAGGCCGGCCTCTCGCCCCGTTCCAGTCGGCCGATCAGGTCGTGGGTCCACGCCGCGTCGCCCGCCGCCTGCGCGGCGCGCCAGGCGAACAGCTCGGCGACGTGCCTGGGGCGCTCTCCCTCCCGGGCCGTGGCCACGATGCGCGCCCGCTCCTCCTCCAGGGCGTGCGCGCGCTTCCCGAGCAGTGTGATCACTTCCTCGTCGGGCAGTGCGGGCAGCATGACCAGGGCCGCGCTGAGCAGTTCGGGACGCCGGTCGGGCACGCTCAGGGCCGCCCTGAGCAGCCGGAGGAACTCCGCCTCCCCCTTGTCGTTGATGGCGTAGTCGACACGGCCCGGCCACTCGTGCACCTCGCCGACGTCCAGCAGGCCCTCCTTGGCCAGTTGGCGGAGCGCGTGGTAGATCGAGCCCGATCTGAGCCCGGCCCATCGTTCGGCCTCCCACGACTCCAGCTCGGAGCCCACCAGGTAGCCGTGCGCCCGACCGTGCATCCGCACCACGCCGAGGACCAGCAGCCGCGTCGCCGACATCGTCTCCCTCACCCCGCGCCGGCGGCGGTGATGACGCTGTCCAGCAGGCCGGGGAAGCGGGTGTCGAGGTCGGCGCGGCGCAGGGAGTTGAGCTTCGCGGTGCCGCGGTAGACCTGGGAGATGATCCCGGCCTCGCGCAGCACGCGGTAGTGGTGGGTGCCGGTCGACTTGCTGACCGCCAGGTCGATCTCCGAGCAGGCCACCTCGCGGCCGGCCTCCGCCAGGAAGCGCACCACTTCGAGCCGCATGGGGTCGGCGAGCGCGTGTAGGACGGACTCCAGCCGGAGCTCCTCGGTGCTCGGGTGCTCCAGGACTCGTGTCGACATGCGCGTCCTCCTCTCTCCTCCCAATAGTACGAAGGTTCTCGTATTACGACATCTCTCGTAGTACGATAAACCTCGTACGAGCTGACGAGAGGGGTCCCCGTGCTGTTCGAGCCCATCACGCTGCGGTCGCTCACCATCCCCAATCGGGCCTGGATGGCGCCCATGTGCCAGTACTGCGCCGCCACCGACGGCCCCGACGCCGGAGTGCCGCACGACTGGCACCTGACGCACCTGGGCGCCCGTGCGGTCGGAGGCGCCGGGCTCATCATGACGGAGGCCACGGCCGTCTCACCCGAGGGCCGGATCAGCCCCGCCGACCTCGGCCTCTGGAACGGTCGGCAGGAGGAGGCGTTCGGCCGGGTCGCGCGGTTCGTGCGGCAGGCCGGCAGCGTCGCCGGGATCCAGCTCGCGCACGCCGGCCGTAAGGCGGCCACCGACCGGCCGTGGCGGGGCGGTGCGCCGGTCGGCACCGAGGCGGGCGGTTGGCGGCCGGTCGCCCCCAGCGCGATCCCGTTCCGCGAGGGTCACCCGGTGCCGGCCGAGCTCACGGTCGAGGAGATCGGCCGCGTCGTGGCCGACTTCGGGCGGGCCGCGGAGCGGGCGCTGCGGGCCGGCTTCCAGGTGGTGGAGGTGCACGGCGCGCACGGGTACCTGATCGGCGAGTTCCTGTCCCCGCACAGCAACCACCGCACCGACGGCTACGGCGGCTCGTTCGCCGGCCGTACCCGCTTCGCGCTGGAGGTCGTCGACGCCGTACGCGCCGTCTGGCCGGCCGAACTGCCGGTGTTCTTCCGGATCTCGGCCACCGACTGGCTGCCCGACGGCCAGGGCTGGACCGTGGACGACACGGTGCGGCTCGCCAAGGACCTGCTCGCCCGCGGTGTCGACCTGCTCGACACCTCCAGTGGAGGCAACGCGGCCGGGGCGAAGGTGCGCACCGGGCCCGGCTACCAGGTACCGTTCGCGGCCCGGGTGCGCCAGGAGACCGACCTGCTCGTGGCCGCCGTCGGCCTGATCACCGACCCGCACCAGGCCGAGGAGATCCTCACCGCCGGGCGGGCCGACGCCGTCATGCTCGGCCGCGAGTTGCTGCGCGACCCGTACTGGCCCCACCACGCCGCCCGCGCGCTCGGCGTGCGGACGCGCTGGCCCGACCCGTACGGCTACGCCGTCTGAGAGGGCGCGCCCCGGGCGCTCTACGCTGGCCGGATGAGCGAGGCGATCTTCGAGGAACTGAGAACCGCCCGGCTGGCCCTGCGGCGGCCGGCCGAGGCCGACATCGACGCGATCTTCGAGATCCACGGCGACCCCCGGACCTGTGTCCACAATCCCTCCGACGCGCTCGCCGACCCCGGCGAGGCGAAGGAGCTCTACCACCGCTGGGACGACCAGTGGCGCAGGCACGGATACGGCTACTGGGTCGTCCGGCGCCACGACTCGTCCGAACCGCTCGGCTTCTGCGGCGTCAAGCCCATGGACCTGCGCGGCATGGAGATCCTCAACCTCTTCTACCGCTTCGCCGTCGCGGCATGGGGCCAGGGCTACGCCGGCGAGGCCGCGACCGCGGTCACGGCCTGGGCGGCCGAGCACCGGCCCGGCCTGCCGCTGATCGCCCGGGTCAGGCCGGCCAACGTCGCCTCCCAGCGCGTCGCGGCCCGGGCCGGCCTGACCCGCGCCGCGCACCTCGACGGCCCCGGCTTCGACGGCCACGACTGGATCTACGCGACGAGACTGCCGGGCCGGGGCTGACGTCCTCACGCGACGCCGTGATCCCGGATTCCGCGTCGTCCTCGGCCTCTCCTCCCGAACTCACCGGACCAGTTCGGTGCGCAATTCGTGGCTCTCGTCGGGCAGCCGGGCCTCGTAGAAGAGGCGGTGGCCGCCCGCCGGTAGAGGCAGGACGTCGAGGTAGCGGACGTCCACCACGGGTGGGCCCGCGACCGGCACGAGCCGTGCGGCGTCGCCGGGGCGGGCGGGGACGGCCAGGCCGGTCCGCTCGAACCAGTTCTCCCGCGCCGAGGCGCGCCCGTCGTAGCAGGCGCGGCCGTCGGGCAGGACGCTGGTCAGCCGCGCGCCGCGGGCGTCCCACGCGCCGGGCCGGCCGGTGAGCGCCGTGCCGTGCCACCGCCAGGTCAGCCCGTCGGCGCTGGTGGCGTAGGCGGTGCTCATGCGGTCCTCCGCGCCGGGCTCGTCGAGGGGGTGGCAGCAGATCCACGCCCGCCGCCGGCCGCCGTCGTACCGGATCACCGGGTCCTTGACCGCCGTGCGCGCGTCCCCCTCGAACACCGGGCGTGCCTGCGCCCTGGCCAGCCCTTCCGGGGTGCCCGCCTCCAGGACGCCGATCCACCAGTGCTTGGTGCCCGGTGTGGCGCAGCTGACGTAGAGGCGCCACCGGCCCGAGGGGGTGCGGACCAGAGCGGGGCGTTCGACCATCGCCGCGCCGAAGCGGTCCCGGGTCAGGACGGCGACCGTGGTGTACCGCTCGCCGTCGGCCGACCGCGCGATGACGTTGTGGTCAGCCCCGGATCGTACGCGGTAGGCGAGGACGAACGTCCCGTCGGCGTCGAGCGCCGCGCTCGGCGCGCCCGCCCACTGCTGCGGGCCGGGTCCGGGCGCCGGCACGGCCACTACGGGCGGCCCGCCCCCTGGCAGCGGGAAGGCGACGGGAGAAGCCGGTTGGGTGTGGGATGCCATGGCATCCAGCATCGCCGCCCGACCCCGCGCGGCGGGAGTGGCAGCACTGCCCGGGTGCGGGAAGTTCCTGCCATAATCGGGCTCGTGATCCGGAACGTCGTCGCCGTCGTCGGCGACCAGGTGGCCGCCTTCGAGCTGGGCGTGGTCTGCCAGGTTTTCGGTCTGGACCGGTCGGACGACGGCCTGCCCGTCCACGACTTCGCGGTGTGCGCGCCGCGCCCCGGGGCCGTCCCGACCACGTCGGGGTTCGCGATCCAGGTCGAGCACGGGCTGGAGCGGCTGGCGGCCGCCGACCTGGTGGCCGTTCCGGCCTGGCCGCAGCTCGACGCGCCCGTGCCGGAGCAGCTCCTGGCGGCCCTGCGCGAGGCCGCCGGGCGCGGCACCCAGGTGCTCTCGATCTGCACGGGCGCGTTCCTGCCGGCCGCCGCCGGGCTGCTCGACGGCCGCCGCGCCGCCACCCACTGGCAGTTCGCCGGCCTGCTCGCCCGGCGCTTCCCCCGGGTCAGGGTGGACCGCGACATCCTGTACGTCGCCGACGGGCCCGTGCTGAGCAGTGCGGGAGCCGCCGCCGGGATCGACGCCTGCCTGCACCTGGTCCGCCGCGAGTACGGAGCCGCGACGGCCAACGCGCTGGCCCGGCGGATGGTGGTGCCCGCCCACCGCTCGGGCGGGCAGGCCCAGTTCGTGGAGGCGCCCGTGCCGGCGCCGCGCACGCCGTACGAGCTGTCGGAGCTGATCGACTGGATGCAGGAGCACCTCGCTGAGCCGCTCACGGTCCGGACGCTGGCGGCGCGGGCGGCGATGTCGCCGCGGACGTTCGCCAGGAGGTTCAAGGCGGCGACCGGCACCACGCCGCACCGATGGCTCCTCGACCAGCGTCTCCAGCTCGCCGAGGAGCTGCTGGAGACGACCGACCTGGCGGTGGAGGCGGTGGCGGCGTGCGCCGGGTTCGGCGGCGCGGACACCCTCCGCCACCACTTCGCGGCACGCCGGGGCGTCGCCCCCGCCGCCCACCGCCGCGCCTTCCGTCGTGACCTTCAGGCCCGCTGAGGCCCGGGGAGCGCGTCGACGTCACGCGATCCACACCGGCCCCGGGCCTGCGTACCGGCGGACGCTAGCCGGTGATCTTCTTTCCGTTCGGCCCGACCGCGTACCACTCGGCGCCGAACTCCTCGATGTCGTGCCCGCTGGTGTCACCCGCCTTCTCGTCGCCCTGGTAGTAGTACAGCGGCCAGTCGCCGTAGACGACCTGCGTGCCGCCGTCGTCCCGCTTCGTCGTGGAGAGCAGGTCCTGCTTCGCCCCTTCCTCGGCCTTCGGCTTGCCCTCGGTCAGGTACGGCGGCCATGCCTTCGCGCACGCGCCATCGCAGCTCGACTTGCCGTTCTTGTCCTTCTCGAACAGGTAGAGCGTGCGTCCCTCGCCGTCGACGAGGATCCGGCCGATGCCCGACTCGGCCATGCCCACCGGTGCGTCGGGCACCGGCGTGGCCGCGCCGGGGCTGCCGTCCGGCGACATCCCGGTCTCCGGAGGCGAGCCGTCCGGGCCGGGACTGGCGGGCGAGTACGAGGCGGGCGCGGGCGGGGCCGACGCCGGCTCGGCCCCGCCTCCCGTCCCGCCGCAGGCGGTGAGCAGGAACAGTGCGATGGTCGTCCCGATCAAGGGGGCTGGAAGTGTCCTCATGCCCCAAGGATCGGGACGGCCCCGCCTCCGGGTCCGGCGTATGGGGCGCGTCTTGCGGAACCCTTGCGCTAACCCGTCCCCCGCATTAGCCGGAGCGGGGAATCAGGCCGGGCGAACCCCGGAGTGAGGGCGGCATTCTCCACACGACTATCGGCGAGACGCCCGCGGACGCATAGCCTGGCGGGGTGAACCAGCCATCCGACCGTTTACCGCCGCGCTTCTGGTCGGCGCCGGCCGTCGCCGCCGCCTTGGCCACGTGCGACGTCCCGGCCCTGATCGGAGAGATCCGCAGGGAGCGCGGCTGGACGCAGACCGAGCTGGCCGAGGTGATCGGCTACTCCCAGAGCTGGGTGTCCAAGGTGCTGCGCGGCCGCCAGCCGCTCACCGTGGACCAGGTGCGGGAGGTGGCCGGTCGGCTCGGGATACCGCTCCACCTGCTCCGCTTCGGCGAGCGGCCCGGCGAGCGGGCGGGCGAGCGGCCCGGTGAGCAGGCGGGTGAGTGGCTGGACGAGCGGCCCGGCGAGCGGGTGGTCGTGCGGGTGGACGAGACCACCGCGCTGACCCTGACGAGCATCACGGGAGCCCGCCGCCGGCTGGAGGCTGCGACGCCGTCCAGGAAACTGGTCCGCGGCGCCGTCGCCCACGTCGACCTGGCCGGGCGGGTGCTGCGCCGGATCGACCACCGCCTGGCCGACGAGGTGCGCGCCGGGCTCAGCGAGGCGGCCGGGTTCGCCGCGTGGATCCACGGTGACATGCTCGACCGCGGCACCGCCCGCGTCTACTACCGGCTCGCCGTGGACAGCGCCCGCCAGGCCGGTCATCGCCTGCTCGCCGCGTACATGCTCGGCAGCCGGGCCGCGTTCGAGGTCGAGGCCGACGAGCCGGAGCTGGCGCTCACCCTGCTCGCACGCGCGCGGCGCGAGCTCGGCGGCGACCCGCCGCACACGGCCCGCGCCTGGCTGTCGAGCATCGAGGCGATCGGTCACGCGGCGGGGCGCGACGCCGACGCCGCCCACAGCGCCCTGCGTGTCGCCGAGGCCGCCGTGACCCGCGGCGAGCGCGCGGTCACCCCGCCGTGGCCGTGGGTGTTCCCGTTCGACCACGCCAAGCTCGCCGGCTACCGGGCCGTGGTCTCGGTACGGCTGGGCCGGGCGGGGGAGGCCGAGCGGGCCTTCTCCGAGTCGCTGGCCGCCTCCTCGCCCGCCGCCAAGCAGCATGGTGTCCTGATGACCGAGATGGCCACCGCCAAGGCCATGGCCGGCCGCCACGACGAGGCTTTCGACCTGGCCGCCGACGCCCTGAGCCTCGGGGTCGCCTACGGCTCCGACCGCGTCATCCAGCGCGCCAGGACATTCCGCCGGGCGTACGCCGGCCCGGTGACGGCCACCGTACGCACCTTCGACGAGAGACTGCACGCCACGATGCTGTAGGAGTGGGCATGACCCGCATCGCGATCTCCGGCCACCGGGGGCTGCCGCCCGACACCGCCGACCTGGTGGACACCGAGCTCCGGGCGGTGCTGGCAGCGGAGCCGTCCCCTCTCACCGGCCTGTCGTGCCTGGCCGACGGGGCCGACCAGCTCTTCGCCCGCGCGGTCCTCGACCTCGGTGGCTCGCTGGAGGCGGTGGTCCCCGCCCAGCGCTACCGGGAGGCGCTGCCCGAGGAGGCGCAGGACGGGTACGACGAGCTGGTCGGGCACGCCGACGAGGTGCACCGGCTGCCGTTCGTCGAGTCCACCTCCGAGTCGCACATGGCGGCCGGTCGCCACATGCTGGACGACGCCGACGAGTTGCTCGCCGTGTGGGACGGCCTGCCCGCCCGCGGGCACGGCGGCACGGCCGACGTCGTCGCCGAGGCGCGGGCCCGCGGCATCCGGGTGCGCGTCATCTGGCCCGCCGGCGCGCACCGCGACTGAGCCCGGCCGCCACGCGTCGCCAGGTCACGCGGGCCACCACCAGGGGTGGACCAGGATCTACCCCCGCCCGTCCACGGACCCGGCCCCGCGATCATCGCGGGGCCCCGTGCCGCTCAGCCGCCTCACGGGCCCGCCTGCCACGGCGTTCGCTCACGGGCGGCGTACCGGCCGGGGCGCTTTGCCGTACGGAGGGCCTGGGCGGGAACTCCGGGCCGCGAGCCGGAGAACGCCTGGGTAATTTCACCGCACGAAGAGGTGGTCTTTGCCCACCATCACGTGGCGCACAACGTTCGTCGCTCAGCGTGGATAAACGCTTCCGGTCGATTCTTGTCAGGACCCTCAGGGCAATCCGACCAAATCTGGACTTTTGCCTCTGCAAGATGACTGGCTCCACGGACTCGCCCTAGCGTGAAGAAGAGATCGCGACGCTGGTGGCCATTTTCCGGCCTTGACCTGGCGTTGCGCGTCAGGGCAGTCGCCCGCAGCACACTCACCGGAGATGGCAAGGAGTCATCTGTCATGATCAACTTCAGGAACGCTCTCGCCACCGGCGCGATGGTGGCCACCGCCTTCGTCGCACCCGCGGCGATCTCGGCGCAGCCCGCCGGCGCGGCGCCCGTCCTCAGCGAGTCGACCGCGACGACGGTGGACTACCCGACGAAGCCGTGCTGGAAGCACAAGAAGCCCTGGAAGGTGAATCACTGCCGTAACTGGAGCGGCGGCGGCGGTGGCGGCGGCGGCGGTGGCGGCGGCGGTGGCGGCGGCGGTGGCGGCGGCGGCGGTGGCGGCGGCGGTGGCGGTGGCGGCGGCGGTGGCGGCGGCGGTGGCGGCGGCGGTGGCGGCGGCGGTGGCGGCGGTGCCGTCGTCAACAACAACAACACCAACACCAACATCAACAACTGATCCGCACACCACCCGGCACGCTGCCTCAACGTCACCGGAGCTCCGCCCCGGCGGGGAGTCCCCGGCCGTGAGCGAAGCCGTACCAGAGAAACAGGGCCGCCCCGGTCGCCGGTGACGGCCCTTCAACCACACCACGACGGTGCCCATAGGCTGGCACCCATGGGAATGGTCGGGACGGTAGGGCTGGTGCTGCACCCGCGGCGCGACTCCAAAGAGGCGATCGACACCATCGTGAGCTGGGCCGCCGGCCGCGGGGCCACCGTGCTCGGGCTGCCCGAGGAGGTCGGCCGGATCGACTGCAGCGCCGTGGCCGTCGGCCCCGACGCCCTCGTCCAGCGGTCCGACCTGCTGGTGAGCCTCGGCGGCGACGGCACCATGCTGCGCACCATGCGCCTCATCGCGGGCCGGCCGACTCCGGTCCTCGGCGTCAACCTCGGCCGGCTCGGCTTCCTGGCCGAGATCGACGTCAGAGAGCTGCCCGCCACGCTGTCGGCCATCGCCGACCACGCCTACACCGTCGAGCCCCGCATGGCCATCCGCACCTGCCTCGACGGGACCGACGTCACGGCGTTCAACGACATCGCCCTCGCCCGCATCCCCGGCGAGGGGCTGGCAGCCGTGGCCGTCGTCGCGGCGGGCCACCCCTTCGTCCGCTACGCCGCCGACGCGGTCATCGTGGCCACCTCCACCGGGTCCACCGCCTACAGCTTCTCGGCCGGTGGGCCGATCATCTCGCCCCGCGTCGAGGCCGTGCTCGTCGTGCCCGCCGCCGCCCACTCCGTCTTCAACCGCGCCCTGGTGCTCCCCGCCGACGAGGAGGTCACGCTGGAGCTGCTGCCGGCCAGCGGGCGGCTGGCCGTGGAGGTCGACGGCGCCGTCGTCGGGCACCTGTGCCCGGGAGACCGCCTCACGGTCACCGCGCTGCCGGGCGCGGCCAAGGTGGTGCGGCTCGGCACGACGTTCTACGAGCGGGCCCGCCGCAAGCTGCGCGTCGACGGCAGCGTCGAGGCCGGCTGACCCGCCCCCCGGCCATGACGGCCGAGGGAGCCAGGGCGGTCGTGCCCGTGGTCGTGCCCGTGACCGTCCCCATGGGTGTCGCGGTGGGCGTCGTCGTCCTCAGGATCGCGCCGCGACGCCACCAGGGCCGCGAGCGCCGTGGTGATCGGCACCGCCGAGATCAGCCCGAGCGTGCCCACCACGCTGCGGACGATCTCCTGCGCGATGACCGGCGTGGCCAGCGCCTCGCCCAGGGGCTGGTTGCCGATGCTGAACAGCAGCAGCAGCGGCAGCGAAGCCCCCGCGTACGCCAGGATGATGGTGTTGATCACCGAGGCGATGTGGGCCCGGCCGACCCGGCTGCCGGCCCGGTACAGCCGGCGGAAGCCGTAGGACGGGTTGGCGGCGGCCAGTTCGGTGACCGTGACCGCCTGCGTGACCGTCACGTCGTCCAGCACGCCCAGCGCGCCGATGATGATGCTCGCCAGCAGCAGGCCCTGCGTGTCGATCGGCATGCTCATGCCGAGCGTGAACGAGCTGTCGTCGGTGACGCCGCTGAGCCGCGCGAAGCCGATCGACGCGTACGACAGCACGCCGGTGACGGTCAGGCTGGCCAGCGTGCCCAGCACGGCCATCGACGTCGTCAGCGTGAACCCGTGTGTCAGGAACAGCACGCTCAGCATGATCGCCGCCGCGCCCACGATGGCCACCAGCATGGGCGGCTCGCCCCCGAGGATGCCGGGGATCACGAAGGTCAGCAGCAGCACGAACGTGATCGCCAGCCCCACCAGCGCCGTGACGCCCCGCCAGCGGCCGAACGCGATGACCGCCAGCGCGAACGCCACCCCGAACAGCCACAGCTGCGACTCCCGGTCGTGGTCGGAGATCTGGTAGCCCGTGCTCTCCGGCTCCGGGTCGTCGAACTTGATGAGCACCACGTCGTCGCCCGCCTCGAAGCGCTGCGCGCCCGGCCCGGTCGGCAGCGGCAGCTTCACCTGGCGGCCGGTGTCGGGCCCCTCGGTGACGCGCACCACGGCATCGCCGCAGGTGGCGGAGTCGGCGGGCGGCATGCCCTCCGGCGTCGGCTGGCACGGCTGGCGTTCGACGGCGAGCACCGTGCCGCCGAGCTGGGAGACGCCGTCCGCGGGCACGTCGGCCTGCTGCCCGGCGGGCCACAGCCACACCAGCATGACCACCGTGGCGATCGCCACCGGCACCAGCACGGCGAGGGTCGCCACGACCGCGCGCCGCGAGGTGGGCACGCTCGCTCCGTGCCCGTGGTTGCCACCCATCAAGCCTCCTCGCACTCGAGGAGTGACAGTACTGCACGAACCAGGCGGGTATCCGCCCGTTCGCCGGGTAGGCGCAGGCTCATGGCGACGCTGGTGGGCACCTCGGGGTGGCAGTACCGGGACTGGCGCGGGGTCCTGTACCCCGAGGGAGTCCCGCAGCGGCTGTGGCTGGAGACGTACGCGGCCACGTTCCCCACCGTCGAGAGCAACAACGCCTTCTACCGCCTGCCGTCACCGGAGTCGTTCGCCGGCTGGCGCGAGCGCACGCCCGACGGTTTCGTCATGGCCGTCAAGGCCAGCAGGTACCTCACCCACATCAGACGGCTGGCCGGCCCGGAGGAGCCCGTGGCGCGGCTGATGGCGGCCGCCTCCCAGCTCAAGGAGAAGCTCGGCCCGGTCCTGCTGCAGCTTCCGCCCACGCTCAGGGCAGATCCCGGCGCGCTCGACCGGTGCCTGGCCTGCTTCCCGGGCGGCGTGCGGGTGGCGGTGGAGTTCCGCCACCCGACGTGGTGGACCGGTGAGGTGCGCGACGTCCTCCGGGCGCGCCACGCGGCCCTGTGCTGGGCCGACCGGCTGGGCCGGCCGGTCAGCCCGTTCTGGCGCACCACCCGCTGGGGGTACGTGCGGCTGCACGAGGGCCGGGCCACCCCGCGGCCGGAGTACGGCCGCGCGTCGCTCGCCACGTGGGCCCGGCGCGTCCACGAGGCCGGGTGGGACGACGCCTACGTCTATTTCAACAACGATCTCGGGGGAGCGGCCGTGCGCAACGCGCTCCGCTTTGCCAGACTCGTTTAGGTGCGCACTCGCCTGTATCGCAACGGAGTCCTCGACAAGGAAGGTTTCCCCGCCGAGGAGATCTCCGACTACGTGCGCGACCCCGCCAACGTCGTCTGGCTCGACCTGTGCTCCCCGGACCGGCACGACCTCGCCCTGCTGGAGGAGGAGCTCGGGCTGCACGAGCTGGCCGTCGAGGACGTCGTCTCCGAGAACCAGCGCCCCAAGGTCGACGTCTACGACAACCACCTGTTCATCACCATCTACGGCGTGAGCCTGGACGACGGCCGGATCGACACGGTCGAGGTGAGCGTCTTCGTCACCCGCAACGCCCTCGTCACCATCCGCGCGAACGAGCGCTTCGACATCGGCCAGGTGGTCAGGCGCTGGGACGCCGCCGGTCACCGCCTGGGCGGGTACGGCGTGGCGTTCCTGCTGCACGGGCTGCTCGACTATGTCGTCGACGGCCATCTCGACGTCGTCGACGAGTTGGACGGGCGGATCGACGCCCTGGAAGAGTCGCTGTTCGAGGACGATCGGCAGCTGGACGGGCGGGCGTTGCAGCGCACCATCTACGAGCTGCGCAGGAACGCCACCCGGTTCCGCAAGATCGTCATGCCCATGCGGGAGGTGGTCGGCACCCTGATCCGCCGCAACCATGGGCTGGTCGCCGGCACGGAGATCGGCCCCTACTACGAGGACGTCTACGACCACGTGCTCCGGGTGAACGAGTGGATCGACTCCACCCGTGACCAGCTCGCCAACCTGCGCGAGACCCGCCTGGCCCAGCAGGGCTTCCGGCTCAACGAGATCATGAAACGGCTGACCGGCTGGGCGGCCATCATCGCGGTGCCCACCCTGATCACCGGCTTCTACGGGATGAACGTGCCCTATCCGGGCTCGGGCCGGACGTGGGGGTTCTGGCTGTCGGCCGTGCTCATCTGCGGCATCTCCGTGGGGCTTTACGCCGCGTTCAAGAAGCGCGACTGGCTGTAGGGCGGACGGCCGTCAGAAGGCCGGCCGCGCCCACGCCGCCAGCTCCTCGACCGGCACGACACCGGCCTGTCCGCCGTCCCTCAGCCGTACCGGCGCCCGGTCCAGCGGCCCGCCGGCCGCCACCTCGCGCGGCCCCACCACGAGCTGGTACGGCACCAGCCGGTGGGCCCTGATCCGGGCGCCCAGGCTGCCCCGGCCGGGCGGCGCCAGCTCCGCCCGCAACCCGGCGGCGACGCAGCGCCGCAGCAACCCCCCGGCCGCCGGCAGTTCGGCGTCGGAGACGGGCAGCACCACCGCCTGAACCGGCGCCAGCCAAGCGGGGAACGCGCCGCCGTGCGCCTCGATCAGGTGCGCCAGCAGGCGTTCGAGGCCGCCGACCACGCTGCGGTGCACCATGACGGGCCGGCCGCCGCCGGTGTGGCGCAGGTCGAAGCGCTCGGGCTGGAAGAAGTCCACCTGGACGGTCGACAGGGTCGACTCGCGGCCGGCCGGGTCGGCGATCTGGATGTCTATCTTGGGCCCGTAGAAGGCGCCCTCGCCGCGTTCCTCGTCGTAGGGGCGCCCGCGCTCCTCCAGCACGGCCCGCAGGACCGCCTCCGAGCGCGCCCACATGGCCGGGTCGTCGACGTACTTGCCGCCGTCGCCGCGCAGTGAGAGCCGGTAACGCGCCGCCCGGACGCCGAGCCGCGCGTGCGCGGTCTCGATCAGGTCCAGCGCCGCCGACACCTCGGCGGCGGCCTGCTCGGGGGCGCAGAAGACATGGCCGTCGTTGAGCTGGATGGCCCGGACCCTGGTCAGCCCGCCGAGCACGCCCGACAGCTCCGAGCGGTACATCCCGCCCAGCTCGGCGACGCGCAGCGGCAGGTCGCGGTGGCTGCGCCGGCGGGAGCGGTAGAGGAGCGCGTGGTGCGGGCACAGGCTGGGCCGCAGCACGAACTCCTCGCCGCCCACCCGCATGGGCGGGAACATGTCCTCGGCGTAGTGCGCCCAGTGGCCCGATCTCTCGTACAGCTCCCGCTTGCCGAGCACTGGAGAGTTGACGTGCTGGTAGCCGTTGCGGCGTTCGAGCTCGTGGACGTAGTCCTCGACGGCCTTGCGGATCGCCGCGCCGGCGGGCAGCAACGACGGGAGCCCGGAGCCGACGAGCGGGTCGGTGTGGAAGATGCCCAGCTCACGGCCGAGCCTGCGATGGTCGTTCATGACCGCGGTCCCTTCGGGAGAGCGAGCGAACGACGGTGTCCCCGGGCGTCCGCCCGGGGTGCATGGATCAGCGCGCCGGGAACGGGTCCGGCGTCGTGGTGACGATGGCGCGCTGCATGCGGCTCACGTTAGCACTCAGCCCTTGGCCGCCGCATTGACGATTCGGGTCGTGGAGCGGCCGGGGATCGCCTCCAGCTCCCAGCACTCGGCGCCCAGCAGCGCCGCCGCGGCGCGCCTGGCGCCCGCGTGGGGGTCGCCCGCGGTGTGCGCGAGCGCGCCCGGCCGCATGGGGGCGAGCAGGTCGATGTAGTCCTCCGGGCCGTGCGCCGCGGGCGGACCGGTGACGATGAACACGCCCGACACGAAACGCAGGGCGGCCATCACCTCCGCCCGCTCGGCGGCGGTGTTGAGCGGGCGGCTCGGCCCCTTCCAGGCGCGCACGCGCGGATCGTCCTCGATGCCCACCACCAGCGGGAGCCCCCGGGCGGCGACGGCGCCCAGATAGCGCACGTGCCCGACGTGCAGGATGTCGAACACGCCGGTGACGACCGCCGCCCCTGGCTCGGTGTGGGGCTCCACCCAGACGGCCTCCAGGCTGCTCACGTCCGGCACCCTCCTCGTCGATACGTCGATCCGCAGACTACTCGGTCCGCCGTGGCCTCCGTGCGGGTGACCATGGGAAAGGGCATTCCTACCTTTTCGTGACACCTCTGGAGCCTGGTGGCGCGTCCTCTTACGTCGCCGGAATCGGGGAGGTCGCCGTGACACCGCCGCACCCGCACGTGCCCACCCAGCACGGGCCCACCCAGCACGGGCCCACCCAGCACGGGATGGAACCCGCCCCCGACCCGGGCGGCGGCGAGCCGGGGGAGAGGCGCGCGCACGGGCGCGGCCCGCGTGATCTCCTGGTGCGGCTGCCCGGGCTGCCGTCGCAGGTGTCGCGGGTGCGCAGGCTGGTCACCGCCGCCCTTGGCCGCGACCACCCCCTGTACGACGACTGCGTGCTGCTGGCCAGCGAACTGGCCACCAACGCGATCCTGCACTCCCGATCGGGCGCCGGAGGGTGGTTCACCGTGGCGGTGCACGCCTCGGGCGAGGCGGTGCGGGTGTGGGTGGCCGACGCGGGTTCCGACGAGCCGCCGTGCGTGTGCCGTACCGGCTCGCGCACCGCGACCAGCGGGCGCGGCCTGCCGCTGGTGGAGGCCCTCAGCGACCGCTGGGGCCTGAGCCGCAGCGGCGGCGCGACCACCGTCTGGTTCGAGCTGGCCCACGCCGCCGGCTGGAGCTGACCCCCCGGCCGCCGGAGCGGGTCAGGCCCGCTCGACCTCCAGCACGAGGGCCGAGGCGGGGCGCAGACCGGGGGCGGGCAGGCCCAGCTCGCCGAGCACCGAGCCCGGCAGGCGGACCGGCTCCCGCGCCCACGCGGGCAGCACGGCCCCGCCGGGCGCCGGACCCGCCACCCGCACCTCGTACACCGCCGCCGGGTCGAGCCCCGGCAGGCGCAGCGGCGCGGGCGCCGACGCGACCGGTGAGGCGAGCTGGACGAACGCGAACACCGCCCGCTCCGGCAGCACCACCCCGTGCACCAGCGCCGCCGGGTCCGGATGGTCGGCGCGGACGACCCGCCCGGCGTGCAGCACCGGGCGCAGCCGCTTGTGCAGGGCGATCCAGACCGCCAGCTCCTCCCGCTCCGCCTCGCTCGCCGACGTCAGGTCCCACTCCACGCCCATGTGCCCGAACAGCGCGGTCGCGGCGCGGAACGCCAGCGGCAGGGACCGGCCCGTGACGTGGTCGTGCGGCGCGCCCACGTGGCTGCCCATCATCTCCGGCGGCACCAGCAGCGCCGTCCAGCGCTGGATGGCCTGCCGGTCGATCGCGTCGTTGCTGTCGGACGTCCAGACGCGGTCGGTGCGGGCCAGGACGCCGTAGTCGACGCGCGCGCCGCCGGAGGAGCACGACTCGATCTCCAGCGCCGGATGGCGGCGGCGCAACTCGTCGATCAGCCGGTAGGCGGCCAGCGTCTGGGCGTGCACCCCGGCGACGCCGTCGTGGACGGGTTCGGCGATGTCGCGGTTGTGGTCCCACTTGATGTAGTCGAGGGAGTACTCGCGCACCAGCGTGTCGAGCCGGTCCAGCAGGTGGTCGAACGCCTCCGGCCGGGCCAGGTCGAGCACCTGCTGGTGGCGCTGCGGCGGCGGTGTCCGCTCATGGCGGCCGAGGATCCAGTCGGGGTGCTCGCGGGCCAGGTCGGAGTCGGGGTTGACCATCTCCGGCTCGAACCAGAGCCCGAACTGCATGCCCAGCTTGCGTACGTGGTCGGCCAGCGGGTGCAGGCCGTCGGGCCACACCTGCTCGTCGACGTACCAGTCGCCGAGCCCGGCCCGGTCGTGGCGGCGGCCGCGGAACCAGCCGTCGTCCAGCACGAACCGTTCGACGCCCGCCTGCGCCGCCTGGTCGGCCAGGCGCAGCAGCCGGTCGAGGCCGTGGTCGAAGTAGGTGGCCTCCCAGTTGTTCAGCGTGACCGGCCGGACGGGCAGCGGCCGCCCGCGGCGGGCCCGCAGGTGGTCGTGCAGGCGCCCGCCGGCCTCGTCGAGCCCGCTGCCGGACCAGGTGAAGTAGACCCACGGCGTCAGGTACGTCTCGCCCTCGGCGAGGGTGATCTCGCCGGGCGCGAGCAGCTCGCCGCCGGCCAGCAGCGCCGCGCCCTCCGGCAGCCGCTCGGCGTGGTGCAGGTGGTCGCCGCTCCACCCGGTGTGCACGGCCCACACCTCGCCGCCGCGGAACCCGAACCCGGCCGTGCCCGCCACCAGCAGCCCGGTGCCGTCGTGCCCGGTACGGCCGCGCCGGTTCTCCCGCGACCAGACGCCGTAGGTGAACGGTCTGCGCTGCGGCGTCTTCTCCAGCGCCCAGCGCCCGGTGAAGTCGAGCAGCTCGGCCGCCCGCGCGGGCACCGGCAGCGCGCAGGTAAGCCCGTCCAGCCGGTACGGCGTCGGGGCCGTGTTGGTGAGCGCGTGGCGCATCGTGACGACGCCGTGGGCGTCCATGGCCAGCTCGGTCGCCAGGCGCAGTCCGGCCCGGGGGTCGGAGGCGGTCACGGTCACGGTGCCGCCCGCTCCGGGCGCGGGCCTGGCGTCCAGGGCGTCGAGGGTCCAGCGGACCGGCCAGTGCTCGCCGTGCCGGGTGCCGGCCAGGCCCGGCCGGCCGTACCAGCCGTCGCCCTGGGAGGGCAGCAACGGCGGGACCGGCGCCAGCGACTCCAGCGCGGGCGCCAGCACGGAGCCGGCGACGGGGCCGAGGTCGGCGCCGAAGTGGCCTACCCGGGGCAGGCCGGGGCCGGAGTCGTCGAGCACGAGACAGGCACCGGCCGCGGACAGGATGACGGGGGGCACGTCGGGCTCCTTACGCTGGGCGGCGGTCGGCGCCCGCCGCGGATCTGCTTCGCCGTACGAGCGTCGCACGGCGGCGCGCGGAGCGGGCGCGCCGATCAGATGTCGAGACGGCACAGCCCTTCGGACAGGGCCTTGGTGGTGAGCCGGGTGCGGCTGTCGCAGCCGAGCTTGGCGAAGATGTGCTCCAGGTGGGTCGTCACCGTGCGGACGCTGAGCACCAGGGCGGCGGCGATCTGCGGGTTGGAGTCGCCGGCGGCGACGCGGGTCAGCACGTCCACCTCCCGGCCGGTCAGGTCGTACGGCAGCGCGCAGGGCCGCTCGGCCACCACCGCCCCCTGCACCGAGCCCTGGAACCCCACCCCGGCGCGCACCAGCCGCAGCTCGTGCCAGCCGCCGTCGCCGTCGATCCAGAGGCCGTGGCGGCTCAGCTCGCGCGAGTCGATGAACGCCCGGGCCAGCACCGCGAGGGCCGGTTCCTCCATCAGCGTCGCCGACACGCCGGCGCCGGGCACCGAGCGCCGGGTGCCGACCCGGTCGAAGGCCACCGCGTGGAACCCGCTCGGCAGCCCCACCGGGTCGATCACGCACCGGGTCAGGTCGGTGACGTGCGCCAGCATCGGCGTCACCGCGCTCACCAGTTCGCCGGTGCGTTCGGGGAACCGCTCGCGGGCCGCCAGGTGCAGCAGGCCCGTGTAGCGGCCCTCGGTGAGGAACAGCGGCGCGGTCAGCCCGGCCCGCCAGCCGTAGGGGGCGAGGTGGCGGCGGAAGTAGCGTTCGGTGCCGGGCTCGGGCATCGGCACCGGGGCGCGGGTGGTCAGGGCGCGGCGGTAGGCGTCGAGCCCGGTGTACTCCTCGGCGGCGTCGCCGTCGATGCGGGCGTGGCCGTCGGAGACCACGCTCTGGTGGCGGCCGGTGGCCGGGTCGAACGCGACGAACTCGTAGGCGTCGAGCGGCACCACCCGGCGCAGCGCGGTCATCGCGCCGTGCGCCCCGCCGCCGCCGGCGACCTCGTAGCCGACCTCGGCGAACGCCTGGAGCTGGCGGACGTTCAAGGTGATCTCGGCCACGATCCTTTATATCCCACCTCGCCCCTCGAACGGGCGCGCTGAGCGCGGAGCGTCAGGCATGATCGCGTAATCTTCGCTGCATGACCGCCGACCAGGTAGCGCGGAAGGTGACGGATCTACTGGCGCCGCAGGTGCTGGTCATCGCCATGCCGCCGACCGTGGGCCTGATCGCCCAGGGCTGGGCCGGCGCGGTGTGGGGGCTGCTCGCCTCGGTGCTGTGCGGCGGCGTGCCGGCCGCGGTCATCGCGGCCGGGGTGCGGTCCGGGCGGCTCGACTCGCACCACATCGTCGACCGGGCCCGCCGCACCGGGCCGCTGCTCGCCGCCGTGGTCGCCGTGCTGGTCGCGCTCGTGCTGCTGGTCGTGCTGGGCGCGCCCGACCTGCTGGTCGCCACGGTGACCGCGATGCTCGTCGCCCTGGCCGTCACGGTGCCGATCACGCTGCGCTGGAAGATCTCCTTCCACGCCGCGGTGTCGGCGGGCACGGTCGTGGTGCTCGCCCACGTCCTGCCGCCCGCGCCCACCCTGCTCGCCGGGGCCGCCGTCGTGGCCCTGGTGTGCTGGGCCCGGGTCCGGCTCATCCACCACACCCCCGGCCAGGTGCTGGCCGGAGCGCTGGCGGGCACGCTGACCACCTGGGCCACCCTGGCGGCCTTCGGCGTGACCTAGGGACGGACAATCCGCGGGCATGGGATCAATTGGCCTGTCCCAT
Source organism: Nonomuraea muscovyensis (assembly GCF_014207745.1). Classification (NCBI taxonomy): domain Bacteria; kingdom Bacillati; phylum Actinomycetota; class Actinomycetes; order Streptosporangiales; family Streptosporangiaceae; genus Nonomuraea; species Nonomuraea muscovyensis. The sequence continues at coordinate 189,843 of NZ_JACHJB010000001.1, read as the reverse complement.
GCTCCCCAGCGGGAACGGTGGCGATGTCACAGCGCCGGGGTCGCATCGGTGTGGGTGAAGTCGTCGCCCTTGAACAGCAGCGACTCGTGTCGGTCGCGTGCCAGCGCGTAGGAGAAGCAGTCGCCGAAGTTCAGCCCCGCTTTGTGCCCGCTGCCCTTGCCGTAGTCCCAGTAGGCGCGGCGGGCGATCTGCGCCTGCTCGGGTGTGACCGGCATGATCTCGATCCGCATCCTGGCCAGGAAGTCGTCCAGGAGCCGGGAGGCGGCCGGATCGCGACTTCGCTCCACCGCCGCGGCCAGCTCGACGTAGGTCGCGGCCGACATCCGGCGCGCCGGAGCATCTCGGATGGCCACGGCGAGGTCGGTGGCATCCGGCTCGCCGTTGAGGATCGCGACGATCGCGCTGGTGTCGATGATCATGCGGGGAGTCCGGTCTCCGGGTCGTAGAGGAAGTCGGTGGACAGATCCGTCGGGCTGAGCCGAGAGCGGATCTTTGCGGCGAGGGCGAGAAGGTCGTCGGCCATCGCGGCATCCTGGGTCACCTGGCGACGGGCGAGCAGCCGCTCGCGTCGCTCCCGGAGCGCGGAGATGACCGCAGCGGTCTTACTTTCTCCAGTGAGAGCACTGACTTCGGCCGCCAGTCGATCGGCCTCCGGGTTTTTGATGTTCAAGCTCACGGCCAGCTCCTTTCTACCTCTACTACCCTCTGATTCTACCCTTTCTCGTAATCGGTGTTCTCGTTTCTTGGGCCGCCCCGGCGACTCTTCAAGCGAATGCCGGCGACTGAGGGCGTGGAGGCCCGCTCAGGCTGCCCGGCGGGCGGCTCCGAGGACCGTGCGCAGCACGTCGGGGCGGTTGGTGATGATGCCGTCGACGCCCAGGCCGGCCAGGCGGCGCATGGTGTCCGGGTCGTCCACGGTCCAGGTGTGGACCTCCATGCGCAGCGCGTGCACCCGCCGGACGTACGCGGCCGTGACGTCGCCGTGCGGCGGGTTGATCTGGCGGGCGAAGCGCGCCAGCGCCGGCAGTTCGGCTACGCCCGGCGTGCCGAGCAGGCCGACCGGCACCCGGGGCATGACCCGGTGGAACCTGCGCATGGCCGCCCAGTCGAACGACTGCACCACGGTCCGGCCCGGGGCGAGCCAGTGCGGGTCGCGGCGCAGCGCGGCGGACACGCGGGACTCGATGCCCGGGTAGAGGTGCGGCGCCTTGATCTCCAGCAGCAGGCCGAGCCCGCGGCCTCGCATGGCGCGCAGCGCCTCCTCCAGCGTGGGCACCGGTTCGCCCGCGTATTCCGGGCCGAACCACGAGCCGGCGTCCAGCCGGCGGATCTCGGCCAGCGTGAAGTCGCCGACGTTCCACGGCGCCCGGTCCGGGAAGACCTCCTCGGCGTCGGTGGTGCGGGCCAGCGTCGTGTCGTGCACGAGGACGAGCCGGTGGTCCCTGGTCTCCTGGACGTCCAGCTCGTACAGGTCGGCGCCCTGCTCGGCGGCCAGCTCGAAGGCGGCCACGGTGTTCTCCGGCGCGTACGCGGACGCGCCGCGGTGGGCGACGTCGACGGGCCTGGGCGCGGCGGCGGTGGCGGGTGGGGCGGCGGCCGCCAGGATCATCAGCGCGGTCGTGGTGGCGAGGCCGAGTCGTCGGAACATGGGTCTCCTCGGGGGGCGGGGCCGGCTGTGATCCGAATCTGACAATCCTGCATGACCGCGCGTGGTGATCCGGGTGACTTCCGGATGCCGGCCGGGTGAGCATCGCGCGCAACCGTGCCCGCCGAAGAGGTCTGTTTCCGGGTTTGACAGGAGGCCGCACCATCCAACACCCTTTCACTATTGGAATAGTGAAAGGGTGTTACGAGTGATCGAGTTCCACCTGGACCGCGGGTCGGGGGTGTCGACGTACCTGCAGCTCGTGCACCAGGTCAAGCACGCCCTGCGGCTCGGCGCGCTCCGGCCCGGCGACCAGTTGCCCACCGCGCGGGAGGTCGTCGAGAGCCTGGCGATCAACCCCAACACCGTCCTGAAGGCCTACCGGGAGCTGGAGCGCGAAGGACTGGTCGAGGGCAGGCCGGGACAGGGCACGTTCGTGCGGCGGACCCTCGGCGGGGCGACGCTCGCCGAGCACACCCGGCTGCGGCGCGGACTGGAGCAGTGGGTACGGCAGGCGCGCGGCGCCGGGCTGGACCAGGACGATGTGGCCGCCCTGTTCACCGCCGTGACCACCGACCTCGCCAAGGAGGACATCGCGTGACGCCGGTGCTGGAGACGACCGGGCTCGGCGTCCGCTATGGGCGGACGTGGGCGCTGCGCGACTGCTCGCTCGCGGTCCCGCGCGGCCGGGTGGCCGCCCTCGTCGGCCCCAACGGCGCGGGCAAGACCACACTCATGCACACCGCCGTCGGCCTGCTGAAGCCGTCGGCCGGGCAGGTGACGGTACGCGGCGAGGTGGCCTTCGTGGCCCAGGACAAGCCGCTCTACGACGGGTTCACCGTCGCCGAGATGCTCACCTTCGGCCGCCGGATGAACCCCCGCTGGGACGACGAGGCCGCGCGGGGCAGGCTCGCCGGCCTCGGCATCCCGCTGGAGCGCCGGGTCGGCCGCCTGTCGGGCGGCCAGCAGGCGCAGGTGGCGCTCACCCTCGCCCTGGCCCGGCATCCCGGCCTGCTCGTGCTCGACGAGCCGCTCGCCAACCTCGACCCGCTGGCCAGGCACGACGTGATGAGGGCCGTCATGGCCGAGGTGGCCGCGCACGAGCTGACCGTGCTGCTGTCCTCGCACGTGGTCTCCGACCTGGAGGACACCTGCGACTGGCTGATCGTGCTCAACGGCGGGCGCGCCCAGGTCAGCGGCGACATCGAGGACCTGCTCGACGGGCACCGGGTGCTGACCGGCCCCGCCGAGCTGGCCGAGGGGGTGGCGGCCAGGACCCGGGTGGTCGCCGCCGGCGGCTCGGGGAGGCAGACCACCCTGCTCGTCCGCGACCGGCCGGTGCTCGATCCGCGCTGGAGCGCGCGGCGGCCGGGGCTGGACGAGCTCGTCATGGCCTACCTGCGCAGCCCCGGATCGGCGGCCCTGCCCGGCCCCGCGCGGCAGGGGGTGGGCGCGTGATCTGGCTGACCTGGCGCCAGCACCGGGCGCAGATCCTGCTCACGGCCGGTTTCCTCGCGGTGCTGGGGCTGCTGCTGCTCGGCTCGGCCGTCGAGGCGAAGCTGTACGTGGCCGAGCACGCCCCACCCGGCTGCCCGGGGGGCACGGCCCACTGCGGGGACCTGGACGTGGCAGTGGGGCTGGGGGAGCGCTACGACGCCGTCTACACGCTCTTCGGCTGGATGCCGCTGGTCCTGCCCGCGCTGATCGGCGCGTTCTGGGGCGCGCCCCTGCTCGGCCGCGAGTACGAGCGCGGCACCCACCGGCTCGCCTGGACCCAGGCGATGCCCGTGGGGCGCTGGCTGGCGGTCAAGCTGGCCGTGCTCGGCGGCGCGGTCGTGGCCGGCGGGCTGGCGCTGTCGGCGATGGTCAGCCTGTGGCGGCCGGTGTTCCGCGACGGGATCGACTCCTCCTTCGGCAACGTCGGGGTGTTCAACATGGTCGGGGTCGCGCCGGCGGCGTGGTGGCTGTTCGCCTTCGCGCTGGGCACGGCGGCCGGGACGCTGTTCAGGCGCACGCTGCCCGCGATGGCGCTGGCCGTGGCGGGGGTGGCGGTCGCCATGTTCACGCTGGTGACGCTGCTGAGCGACCACTACGCCGAGCCCGCCCGTACCGTGCTGACCGGCACCGTCACGCTCGACGACCCCGACGCCAGGCTGGTCGGCGCGACGTGGCTGGACCCGGCGGGCCGGGAGGTCGCGGACCCGCCGTCCTCGGTGTGCCCCCGGCGGGTGGACGCCGGGCGCAGCAGCCGCAACGCCGAGGCGTGGCAGGAGTGCCTGTTCGGCAAGGGCTACCACTACGCCGTCTTCTACCATCCGCCGTCGCGCTTCTGGCGCTTCCAGTGGACGGAGGCCGCCATCCTCACGCTCACCTCCGCGGCACTGGGCGGCCTGGCCGTGCGCCGGACGCTGCGCCGCAGAGTGTGACCGGCGAGAAAACCGGTGGGGGCGACCGGTGTGCGGCCGGTCGCCCCGTCCGTCACCTGCGCTTCTCCACGGTGGCGCGGACCGACTCGACGCCCTTCTTCAGCTCGGCCGCCACCGCGGCGAAGACCTCCGCCGCGGGCTGGTTGTCGGCGTAGATCTTCTGCAGCCCGCCGTAGATCGCCCGGTTGGCGTTCGGCACCAGCAGGCGCACCTGGTCCTGGGCCTTGGTCTTCGGGAGCTGGTCGACCGCCATCTTGAAGTTGGGCTTGTCGGCGAACAGCTTCTTCATCTCGGCCGTCTCCAGCGCCGCCTTGGTCGAGGGCAGGTAACCGGTCTCGACGGACCAGCGGGTGGCGTTCTCCGGCCTGGCCAGGAACGACAGGAACTGGAACGCGGCCTGCTTGCGCTCCTTGGCGGCCCCGGCCATGATCGAGATCCCGCCGCCGCCCGTCGGGCAGCCGAACGCGGTGTGCTCCGGCAGGAACGCGGTCCCCACCTCGAACGGGGAGTCCTTCGTGATGCCCGTGAGCGCGCCGGTGGACTCGCAGACGGTGGCGATGAGCCCGTTGGCGAAGTCGAGCTTCGGGCTCTGCGCCATGTAGGCGAGCTTGTCGTCGTGGATGAGCCGGCGCTGCCACTCACCGGCCTCGACCGCGCCGCCCTGGTCGATGGTGACGTCGAGACCGCTTGAGTAGGCGCCGCCCCACTGCCACACGGTTCCCTGGAACTGCCAGTCGCCGTCCACCTTGAAGTACGCGGTGAGCTTGGGCGACTGCCCATTGACCTTCCGCGCCGCCAGGGCGGGGGCCCACTCGCGCAGCTCGGTCCACGTCTCGGGCCCGCGGTCGGGCAGCCCGGCGGCGGCGAACAGCTCCTTGTTGTAGTAGAACAGCGGCGTGCTGCGCGCGAACGGCACCCACCACACCTCGTTCTTCACGGTGCCCTCGCCGATGAGCTGGTCGATGTAGTCGGCCGGCTTGAGCGAGCCGCCCGAGAAGTACGAGCCCAGCGGCTCCAGCGTGTCGTTGAGATGGAACTTGTTCCAGGTCACCTCGCTGAAGACGCACAGGTCGGGGAGCTGGCGGGCCTGCATCGCGGTGGCCAGCTTCTGGGCGGTCTCGTCGTAGGTGCCCTGGAACTGCGCCTCGACGTAGATGTCGCTCTGCGAGCCGTTGAACGCGGTGACGAGGCGCTGGAAGGCGTCACCGGGGACGCCGCTCCAGGGGTACCAGATCACGACGCGCTGCCGCTTGGCGTACTGCTCGGGCACCTTGCCCTCGGGCTGCGCCATGCCCGAGCCGGAGCCGCCGCAGCCGGCGGCGAAGGCGAGCAGGCCGGCTCCGGCGGCGCCGAGGAACTGTCGCCGGTTGAGCGAGGCGATCATGGCTGGGTCCTTTCCGGTGGAACGTGGGGGTCAGCCCTTGACGGCACCCCGGGTGAGGCCGGCGACGATGTGGCGCTGGGCCAGGAAGAACAGGACGAGGACGGGGGCGACGACGAACATGGTGGCGGCCATGACCGCGCCCCAGTTCGTGTAGCCCTCCTGGTTCTTGAGCAGGAGCAGGCCCACCGGCAGGGTCCGCATGGACGCCGTGTTGGTGACGATGAGCGGCCAGATGAAGTCGTTCCACTTGCTGACCAGCGACACGATGCCGACGGTGACGAGCATCGGGCGCGACAGGGGCAGCACCACGCTCCACAGCGTCCGCAGGTGGCCGGCGCCGTCCATCCGGGCGGCCTCGACCAGCTCGCCGGGCAGGGTGAGCATGTGCTGGCGGAGCAGGAACGCCCCGAACGCCGAGGCCACCCCGGGGATGACGATCCCCTGGTAGGTGTTGATCCAGCCCAGCTCGGAGACGGTCAGGTAGTTGGGCAGCAGCGTCACGTGGCCGGGCACCATCATCGCGCCGAGCAGGACGGCGAACAGGATCCGCTTGGCCGGGAAGCGGAGGTACACGAACGCGTACGCCGTGAGCACGGCGTTGGCGACCTCCAGCACGGTGCCGGCGACGGTGGTGACGGCCGAGTTGAGGTAGAAGTCGGCGAACGGCGCGGAGTTCCAGGCGTCGGCGTAGTTGGCGACGCGGATGTCGGTCGGGATCCAGGCGGGCGGCCAGGTGTAGATCTGCGACGGGTCCTTCAACGAGGACGTCAGCAGCCAGTACAGCGGGCCGACCATGATCACGCCGACGACGACGAGCAGGGCGTACTGGGCGGTGCGTACGAGCCTCACTGGTAGTGCACCTTCCGCTCCAGGTACCGCGCCTGCGCGAAGGTGATGGCGACGATGACGGCGAACATGACGATCGCGCCCGCTCCCGCGGGACCCGCCTGGAAGCTCTGGAACCCGGACTCGTAGACGAACCACGACAGCGTGGTCGTCGCGCCCGCCGGACCGCCGCCGGTGGTCAGCGCGATGACGTCGAACGCCTGGAAGGAGCTGATCGTCGAGGTGATGACCAGGAAGAACGTCACGGGCGACAGCAGGGGCAGGGTGAACCTCCGGAAGGTCGTCCACGGCCCCGAGCCGTCGAGCGCCGCCGACTCGTACACCTCCCGGGGCAGGTTCTGCAGGCCCGCGAGGTAGACGATGGCGGCGAAGCCGGTGTTCTTCCAGAGGTAGACGATGATGACGGCCGGCAGCGCCCAGTCGGAGTCGGTCAGCCACGCCGGCGACTGCGCGCCGACCGCCGCGAAGAACACCCGCGACAGCCCGTAGTTCGGGTCGAAGATGAACGCCCAGGCCAGGCCCACCGCCGCGCCGGAGAGCACGTGGGGGGCGAACACCATGGTCCGGACGAACCGGCGGCCCCGCAGCCGCTGGTTGAGCAGCATCGCGATGCCCAGGCCGAACACCATGCCGCCGCCCACGACGCCGACCGTGAAGTACAGGGTGACCAGCAGCACGTCGGCGAACCCCAGGCCGGTGAACAGATCGGCGTAGTTGCCGAGCCCGACGAGGTTCTTCACCGGCGCGATCATGTCCCAGTCGGTGAGGCTCAGGTAGGCGTCGTAGATGACCGGCCAGTACGAGAACACCGCGATGAGCAGGAAGTTCGGCCCGACCAGCGCGAGGAACAGCAGGTGCTCGCGGCGCAGCCGCCGGCGGGCCCCGGAGGCGCCGGAGGCGGGTCCCGTGGCCGTCCCGGGCGGTGCGGCGCCCGCTCGCGACCGGCCCGGGGTCGTCACCGCCGGCATCAGGGCGTTCCGGCGTCCGCACGCAGGCGCAGCAACGAGGAGATGTCGTCGACGACGATCCCGTCGACCCCGTACTCCATCGCGGCGACGACCTCGGCCTCGTCGTCGAGCGGGCCGACCCAGACGTGGTAGCCGCGTTCGCGCATCGCGGGCACGCCGGCGGCGTCGGCCACCTTCCACCGTGGTCCGAAGTACTGGGGTCGCAGGGCGTCGAGCAGGTCCCGGGGCGGCGGCCGTTCCTCGGTCCAGTCCAGGCCGATCGCCGCGTCGGGCGCGTCGGCGCGCAGCCGCGCCAGGGCCTCGCGGCCACCCCGGCGGGCCGCGACGAAGATGGACCGGCCGAAGGCGTCGCCGTGCCGGCGCAGCAGGGCGACGGCGGGTTCGACGACGTCGTCGGTCTTGAGATCGACGAGGAACGTGGTGTCGCCGAACGCGTCGAGGACCTCCTCGAAGGCCGGCACCTGGTCCTCGCCGCCCAGGCCGCGCACCTGGTCGAGGGTGAGGTCGGCGACGTCGGCGGGATGGCCCCACAGCCGTTCGAGGCTCGCGTCGTGGAGCAGCACGATCCGGCCGTCGCGGGTGAGGCGCAGGTCGAACTCGAGGGTGTTGGCGCCCTTGCCGACCGCCGACAGCAGCGAGGGGAGGGTGTTTTCGCGGTGGACGAGCGGATCGCCACGATGCGCGATCGTGAGGAACACGTGGTTCTCCTAGCGGGGGGTGACGTGCCAGCACATCGCGCTTTTAACACAAAACCGCGTTGTGTTCACGGCTGTAGTTAACACGATCGTCACAGGGCAAACAAGGGGTGCGAAGAGCCGCCGTGGCGCGCCCTCCCGTATGGGCACGCAGTCCGCGCGGGCGCCCGCCGTGGTCGGCGTGCCGGCTCTCCCTGCGACAAAGACGCCGTGAACTTAACAAGAAAAGCTTGATAAGAACGCTCGACCCACTGTTAACTGGCGGGCGATCCCACCCCCCGCTCGCGGCCGACACCCCTCGGAGGCTCCATGCCGACGCGACGCACGTTCCTCATCGCCGGCGCCGGCGCCGGCGCGGGCGCCGCCCTGTTCGCCACCCGCCCGGCCGGGGCGGACCCCGATCCCGGGCTCCTGCCGCCGACCCCCCGCTTCGACTGCGCCGCCCCCGGCGCGCGGCTGCTCGGCCCCGCGCCCCTGCACAACGCGACCGTCATGCAGTCGCTCGCGTTCGACGACGTCAACGGGCACGTCTTCATCGTGCAGCTCATGGCCGGCGGCCTCCAGCTCCCCGGCGAGCCCGGCCCCGTCAGCGGCGCCACCCGCTCCGCCAACGGCGACCTGTGCCTCACCCGCCTCGACCGGCAGGGCCGCCCGACCGGACACATGTACCTGCGCGGCTTCGGGCACGGCGTGCAGATCGGCGCCGAGCCCACGGGACGCGGCACCTTCCTGTGGACCGAGACCGACTCCGTCGCCGAGGCCGGCTCCGGCTGGGGCACCCGCCTGTGCCGGTTCAGGTTCGCCGACGGCGCCGTGCTCGGCCCGGACTCGCCCGAACTGGCCAAGCACACCCCCGTGCCCGGGGCCGACCGCACCACCTGCGGCACCGACCCCGTCCACCGGCGGCTCGTCATGCGCCACCGCGTCGGCGGGGCCTTCCGCTACACGCTCTACCGGCTGGACGACGTCCGCCGCCACAGCTACCGGCCGCTGGCCGAGGTCGCCCAGCCCGCCCTCACGTACTCCTTCCAGGGGTACGCCTCCTACGGCTCGTACCTCTACCTGCTGGAGGGCACGTCCGGTGCGGCGCCCGGCAACACGCACCTGACCTGCGTCGACTGGCGGACCGGCGACGTCGTGGAGCGGCGGCTCGTGACCGACGGCGCCGACGTCGACTTCCGAGAACCGGAGGGCATGGCCGTGCACGTCGCCGGCCCCGGCGTGGCGCGGCTCTGCTACGGCTTCGCCTCCGGCGTGACCGGCGCCCGGCTGGCCAACGTCTACGCCAAGGACACGCTCATCCAGGTCAGGTGAGCAGCCGGGTCAGCACCCGCGTGCCGAACTCCAGGCCCTCCACCGGCACCCGCTCGTCCTTGCCGTGGAACATCCCGAAGTAGTCGAGGTCCGGCCGCAGCATCAGCGGCGCGAAGCCGTACCCCTGGATGCCGATCCGGGCGAACGACTTGGCGTCGGTGCCGCCGCTCATCACGTACGGCACCGGCCGGGCCTGCGGGTCCTCCGCAACCAGCGCGCCCGCCAGCTCGTCGAAGAACACCGACGGGTACGGCGCGGCCGGCGCGTCCTCCAGGTTCACGAACTCGCGCGTGATCCTGGGGCCGAGCAGTTCGTCGATCGTGGCCAGGAACTCCTCCTGCAGCCCCGGCAGGTAACGGCCGTCCACGTGCGCCTCGGCCGTCGAGGGCACCACGTTCACCTTGTAGCCGGCCTGCAGCATCGTGGGGTTGGCCGAGTTGCGGATCTGGCCCTTGAACAGGGTCCCGAGCGGGCCGAGCCGCTCCGCCTCCGCGTCCAGCCGGTCGAGGTCGATCTCCTGGCCGGTGATCTCCGACAGGCTCCGCAGCAGCGCCGCGACCGACGGCGTCAGCCGTACCGGCCACTGGTAGGAGGCCAGCCGCGCCAGCGCGGCGACCAGGGTCGCCACCGGGTTGTCGACCGCCGGCCGGGACCCGTGACCGGCCACGCCGTGGGCGGTCAGCCTCATCCAGGCCGTGCCCCGCTCGCCCACGGCCACCGGATAGACCCGGTGCCCGCCCGAGGTGACGCTGAACCCGCCCGACTCGCTGATCGCCTCCGTCACCCCGTCGAACAGCTCCCGGTGCTCCGTCACCGCGTGCCGCGAACCGAGGTCGCCGGTCGACTCCTCGTCCGCCAGGAACGCCAGCACCACGTCACGCCGGGGCCGCAGGCCGCGCGCCCGCATGCCGAGCACGGTGGCCAGCGTCATCGCGCACGAGCCCTTCATGTCGACCGCGCCCCTGCCGTACACGCAGCCGTCGACGATCTCGCCGGAGAACGGGTGCATCCGCCACTCCGCCGGGTCGGCGGGCACCACGTCCAGGTGGCCGTGGATGAGCAGCGCGTCGGGCGAGTCGCCCTCGAACCGGGCGACGACCGTCGTACGGCGCGGCTCCGACTCGAACACGACCGGCTCCAGGCCCGCCTCGGCCAGCAGCGTGGCCGTGTACTCGGCGGCCGGCCGTTCTCCCGAGCCCGGGTTGGTGGTGTCGAACCTGATCAGGTCCGAGCAGATCTCGGCGACGCCCTTCACTCTTCCTCCTCCGCCCTGAGCGGCTTGCCCTCCAGCTTGAGCGGCGGCACCTCGGGCGTGTCGAAGCCCAACACCAGCCCGTAGAAGGCCAGCTCCGCCTCCAGCGCCGCCACGATAGTCTCCTCCCGGCGCCAGCCGTGCTGCTCGCCGGGGAAGGTGAGCAGCGCCCACCGTTTGCCGTGCCGGTCCAGCTCGGCGACGAACCGCTCGGCCTGGCTCACGTCCACGATCGCGTCCTCCAGGCCGTGCAGCATGAGACACGGCCCCGACGCCCGCCCCGCGTGCAGCAGTGGCGAACGCTCGGTGTAGCGGTCGCGGGTCTCCGGCAGCGGGCCGATCAGCCCGTCCAGGTAACGCGACTCGAAGTCGTGCGTCTCGGCCGCCCAGCTCTCCGGATCGGTGATCGCGTAGTGCGCGACGCCGCCCGCGAACACGTCGCTGTGCACCAGCGCCGCCACCGTGGTCCAGCCGCCCGCGCTGCCGCCGCGGACGGCGATCCGGGCGGCGTCGGCCAGGCCCAGCTCCACCAGGCCGCGCGCCACCCGGGCGCAGTCCTGCACGTCGACCACGCCCCACCGGTGGCGCAGCCGCTCCCGGTAGGCCCGGCCGTATCCGGTGGAGCCGCCGTAGTTGACCACGGCCACCCCCAGGCCCCTGCTGGTGAAATAGGCGATCTCCAGGTCCAGCATGACCGGATGGTGGCCGGTCGGGCCGCCGTGCACGAACACGACGTACGGGGCGGGCCCCCGCACACCGGCCGGCGGGTACAGGTGGGCGTGCACCCCCTCGATCGTCACCGTCTCCGGCACGGGCAGCATGGCCCGGTCGGGCAGCGGCTTCGGCGCCGACACCACCTCGTGCCCGCCGCCGTCGAGGTCCACCAGCCGCACCTCCAGCGGCGTGTACGGCGTGGCCGCCACCGCCGCGGCCCGGCCGTCCACCGCCGACACCGTGGAGGCCCAGTGGGTCGCTTCACCGCCGACCTCGCGCAGCGCGCCGGTCTCCGGGTCGAGCACGCCCAGGCGGCGCCGGTCGGCGGTGCCGTACACGACGACCAGCCGCCCGCCCGCCACCGCGAACGTCGCCAGCCCCGGCTTCCACGGGGCGTGGCCGAACTCCAGCTCCACCGGCGTCAGGTTGCGCCCGCCGGAGCCGTCGCGGCGGACCAGGTGCACGTTCCACCAGCCGGTCGGGTCGGTCACCGCGTACAGGCTGTCGGCGTCGCGCCACTCGGCCTGCGTGACCGACTCCCGCGGCCCGCCCGCGACCACCTCGTAGGCCCCCGCCGCGCCGGCGTCGTCGAGCGGGGCGACGCACAGTTCGGTGCCGTCCCACGGCATGTTCGGGTGGTCCCAGCCGATCCAGCACACGTGCCGGCCGTCGGGGGACAGCCGGGGGTTCATCAGGAAGTGCTGCGCCTCGACCACCACGCGGACCGGGCCGTCACCGGACAGCGGGACGGCCACGATCTCCCGCACGTCCCCGGTCTCCCGGACCGCCCAGACCTCGTCGCGGCCCGGCGGCAGGTAGAGGTCGCCGTAGCGGGCCTCGCCCGCCGGCGTGACCGGCACCGGCTCGCCCCCGTTCAGGCGGTAGAGGCGCTGGTCGGCCCAGTTGGTGAACACCAGGCCGCCGCCCGGCAGCGGCCGCCAGGACCGCCCGCCGTACTCGACGACGCGGTTGCGGGCGTTCCACCCGGCCGGCAGCGCGTCCACCCGCGTGCCGTCCGGCAGCCGCCGCACCACGCACCGCCGCCCGCCCTCGTGCGGGCGCGGCTCGTCCCACCACACCTCCACGCCCTCGGGCGTGCCGACGGCCTCCACCCACTGGGGGCCGCCGTCGGTGCGGGCAACGTCGATCGGTCGAATGCTCATGCCATCACCAGTTGCCATCGGAAGGGGGCAGCGGGACCTCGGGCGGATGCAGCACGTACGCGATGCCGCCGCTGCCCGAGCCCCGCAACCAGACGTTCTCGAACGCCGCGCGCGGATGCACCCGGCGCACCTGCGCGTCGCACGGCGCCGCAGGGTCGTTGACCACGACGTCGCCCTCGGCGGTGAACCCGGTCACCACCATGATCGAACCGGTCGTCGAGTAGCCCGCCCCGGGCAGCTCGTGCACCCGGAACGACTGCGACGTGATCACCGGTATCCCCGCCCGGACGAACGCCTCCAGCTCCGCCGCCGACCTGAGCCGTGTCACGAACCCGCTCAGCCCGTACGTGCCGGCGTAGGCCACGTTGAACGGCCAGTTGCCGGTGCCCTGGTAGCTGGAGTCGAAGGTGCCCCGCGCGGCGTGGTCCACCGCCGGGCAGGGGTCGCCGGGGCCCACCCACTCCAGCTCGGCGGCGTCCGGGCCGCGGCCCCAGAAGCCGAGGACCATCGCCACCGAGGCGGGGCCGCACCAGTTGGCGCCGCCGCCGTCGTACTGCGGGTAGTGCCCGGCGTGCTCGTGCTGCGAGTGGCGGGGCACGTCCAGCTCGACGGCCCCGGCCGTGCCCGGCGGGCTCGGCGCGGGCGGGCGGTGCGGCAGGGCGGAGGCCATCACGCACAGCGAGCCCACCTCCGCGCCGGAAGCAGCGCCGGAAGCAGGGCCGGAAACAGGGCCGGAAACAGTGCCGGAAGCAGCGCCGGAATCAGCGCCGTGCAGGGTGACGCGCACCTGGAACGCCACCAGCGGCCGGCGCGCCACGAGCGTGTCGACCGCCACGTCGCCGTCCTCGTCACCCTGGCCGGCGACGGACGTGCGCGGTGTTCCGTGCTCGGACCAGCGGCCCATCACGTACCACTTGGTGAGCCCGCCTCCCGCGGTCCGTGCCCGCAGCTCCACCTCCACCCACGAGCCCGGCGGCGTGCGGGCCGTCCAGGACGGCACGAGCTGGGTCGCGGGGAAGCCGATCGGCCGCTCCTCACTGGTCCACGCACCCGGAGTCCCCGTGGAGGGGACCGCGAAGCGGGTCAGGGCCACGCGGGCCAGATCGACGGTGAGCACCAGGCTCATTGTGGTTTCGTCCCCTCTGTCGCACATCGGAAGGTTTACGTACCACGGCGATCCCGCCGGTGGCGATCCGCGCCGCGGCCGCGCGGCTCTGTCGGTGGTGATCTCTAGGGTTCCGGCCATGACTCAAGCGGTGCAGGCATACTCCTACGCGGGCCCGTCCACGCTCGCCGACGGCCGGCTCGGCCTCTCCACCTCCGGCGGTACGGCCCTGTCCGGCCCCCAGGCCCATCCCCGGTTCTTCAGCGGGCTGCTCACCCAGGCCGCGCCGGCCGCGGCCGGGCTGCTCGCGGTCGCAGACGTGGCGCTCACCCGCTACCACCAACCGCGGCCCGGCTGGACCCGCGACCCCGTGGTCACCTGCGACGGCGAGCGGCTCAGGTTCGAGTCGTTCTCGGCCTGCGGCGGCGTCTACGCCCGGCTCGACGTGCTGGCGCTCGACGGCGACGTGCTCGACCGCGGCACCACCAACGTCGACGTCAACCCGCCGCTGCGCGAGGCGCTGGTCCGCGTCGGCGGCAGGGATCCGCTCCACCTCGGCGTCGGCCCCGACGAGCTGGCCGTCACCACGCTCGACGGCGCGGTCGTGGAGAAGAAGGTGCCGTTGCCCGAGCGGTGGCTGCGCGGCTTCGCCGAGGTGCAGGTCATCGCCTCCGCCTTCGACCTGCGCGCCGAGCTGCGCGGCCCGCAGGCGGTCCGCTTCCTGCGGTCGCTGCCGCGCAAGGCGTCCGCCACCGTGTGGGCCGTCCCGGCCGGGCGCGACCTGCGCCTTTCGGCCACGCCCGCGCCGGGCGGCGTCTGCCTGGCGGGCGCGGGCCGGGTCGCGACGCTGGCGCCGCTGCTCAGGTTCGCCAGGGCGCTGCGCGTCTACGGCCCGGCCGCCGGCTCCCGCTCCGGAGCCGGCCCGGCCGAGCCGGCCGCGAGCGCGTGGGAGCTGGAGCTGCCCGGCATGCGCTACACCCTCGCCGTCTCCCCGCAGCCGTGGCGGGGCTTCTCCGGCGAGGGCGCGGTCCTGGCCGACCTGGCCACCGACGAGGCCGCCGGCGACGCCGACGTGGTCGGCATGCTGCTCAACTTCGATCCGGCCGTCGAGATCGGGCTGCTCGCCGACCGCTCCGGCCTGTCCACCACGCGCGTGCGGGCCGCGCTCACCCAGCTCGGCACCGCCGGCCGGGTCGGCTACGACCTGCACGAGGCCGCCCACTTCCACCGCGAGCTGCCCTACGACCGCGACCAGGTGGCGGCGCTCAACCCCCGGCTCACGGCGGCCCGCGCCCTGGCCGAGTCGGGTGCGGTGCGGCTCGACGGCCCGCCCGGCGCGGCCACCACGGCCGAGGTCACCACGGACGGCGGGGTGCGGCGGGTGCGCATCGACGAGGGGGAGTGCACGTGCCCGTGGTGGTTCGACCACCGGGGCTCGCGCGGCCCGTGCAAGCATGTCCTCGCCGCCCGCATCGCCGCCCGCATCGCCGCCCGCGCCGACACCGGCATCGCGGCCGAGGCGACCGTCTGACCCGGACGCCGAACCCGCCGCCGGCCCCGGGTGGGCCCAGGCGGCCCGGGTCGCCCTGCGCGGCCCGGTGCGGCCCGCCGGGCGTGCGGGCCCGGCGGACGGTCGGGCCGTCAGAGGTAGAGGCCGGTCGACTCGTCCTTCGCCGAGGCGGTCAGGGCCCGCCCGGAACGGGCCGCGTACAGCTCGGCCAGCGTGGCGCCGCCGGGGCCGACCCCCTCGGCGGTGCCCAGCCAGCGCACCGCCTCCTCACGCGTCAGCGGCCCCACCTCAAGCTGCGCCAGGCAGCGGCCCGGCCGCACCACGGCCGGGTGCAGGCGGGCCAGGTCCTCGTTGGTGGTGATCGCCACCAGCACGTCACGGCCCTGCCCCAGCAGGCCGTCGGTGAGGTTGAGCAGCCGCGACAGCCCCTGACCGGCCTGCGACTTGGCCGCCGCGCTGATCAGCTCGTCACAGTCCTCCAGCACGAGCAGCCGCCAGCGCTGCTTGTCGTCGTGGTCGCCGTCGCTGTCGTAGCCGACGGCCACCTCCATGAGATAGCCGGATTCGTCGAAGAGCCGCTCGGGGTCGAGCACGCAGTCGACCTGGCACCAGTCCTGCCACTGCTTGGCCAGCGAGCGCAGCAGCGTGGTCTTGCCGGTGCCCGGCGGGCCGTGCAGCAGGATGAGGCGGCCGCTCACGTCGGCGGGCGTGATCGTCATCAGCTCGTCGAGCGAGCGCCGCACCCCGGCGGAGTAGTTGCCGCTGATCTGGGCCCACGGCTGCGCGGTGATCGGCTTCTCGGAGCGGATGCCGCCGTGCGAGCCGCGCCACCAGAAGCCCATGTCGACGTGGTCGGTGTCGGGCTTGGGCTCCTCGGCGCCGTCGGTGCTCTGCTTCAGCACCGAACGGGCCAGCTCCTCGGTGACCGCACTGACGCTGACGGTCGCCGTGCGGTTGCGATGCCGCACCACCCGCAGCGTCCAGCCGTCGCCGCAGATCAGCCGGGACTCCGAGCCGTCGTCCACGTGCGCGGCGCGCACCAGGCGGCCGTCGGCGGGCGCGAGCGCCGCGTCGGGCCGCACGCGCTCCAGGTGGGCCTGGCGCGACCACGGCTGCACCCCCGTCGCGAACGGCGACAGGGCCAGCGCGTCGATCACGTCGATGGCGGAGTCGGCATCGTCGATCCAGATCCGCATCGGCAGGTCGGGGGAGTCGGGGCTGGGGAAGGGCACCTCCCTGATCACAGACACCACTCTAATATCCGGCTTCGACCACGGGATGTCGAACGGTTTTGCGGTTTACTCCCATGACAGGACAGATCCGGCTGTACCTTGTCTCGTTGGTCAAAATCATCCGAGAAGCGAGGTACGGGGTGGCAAGGGCGACGTTCCGCGAACGGGCGCGTTACTGGTTCGACAACACGATGTCCAGGGGCACGGCCTCCCTGGTCGGCTGGCTGGCCGTCGTGTCCGTGGCGCTCATCTTCGTGGTCACCGGCCTCACCCTGTGGCTGGCCCCGGACGAGCCGGACGGCGCGTCCGGCCCCGGCGAGGTGCTGTGGATCACGCTGATGCACGCCCTGACCCCCGGCAAGCTCGCCAGCGACAAGGGGTCGATCGCCTACATGGCGGTCATGTTCGCCGCCTCGCTCGGCGGCCTGTTCATCGTCAGCATGCTCGTCGGCCTGCTCTCCAACGGGTTACGGGAGAAGGTGGACCGGCTGCGCCGGGGGCGCTCCCGGATCGTCGAGAAGGGCCACACGGTCGTCCTCGGGTGGTCCGACCAGGTCTTCACGATCGTCAGCGAGCTGGTCAAGGCGCAGGCGGGCCAGCCCGGCTCGGTCATCGCCGTGCTCGCCGACCGTGACAAGCTCGACATGGAGGAGGAGATCCGCGACCACGTCGGCGACTTCGGCAGGACCCGCCTCGTCTGCCGCACCGGCCGGCCCACCGAGCCGCACGACCTCGCCCTGATGAACCTCGCCACCGCCCGCTCGGTGGTCGTGCTGTCGCCCGACGGCGACGACCCCGACGCCCACGTCATCAAGATCCTGCTGGCGCTCGCCAAGCGTGAGGGCGCCCACCCGCCCGCCGTGGCCGCGATCACCGCCTCCCGCAACATCGCCGCCGCCCGCCTGGCCGGCGGCGACGAGGTGCACCTGGTCGACTCCGACGACACCGCCTCCCAGCTCATCGTGCAGTCCTCCCGCCAGTCCGGCATGTCCGTCGTCTGCATGGACCTGCTGAACTTCGACGGCGGCGAGGTCTACATGCGGCCCGGCGCCGACCTGGCCGGCCGGACGTACGGGCAGGCGCTGGACGCCTACGAGAACGCCAGCGTGATCGGCCTGCGCAAGCCGTCCGGCGTCGTGCTCAACCCGCCGATGGACACCCTCGTGACCGGCGCCGACCAGGTCATCGTCATCGCGCAGGACGCCGTGGGCATCCGCCCGGCCACCCGCGAGCCGGACGTCGATGCCGGCGCGATCGTCGCCGACGACTGCCCCGCCCTCCAGGCGGAGCGCACGCTGCTGCTCAACTGGAACGGCCGCGCCGAGCAGATCATCCGCTACCTCGACGCGTACGTCGTCCCGGGCGCGGTGGTGGAGATCGCCACCGACCACCCCAAGGCGGGCGCCGACCTGTCCGGCCTGCGCAACCTCACCGTGAACGTCAAGGACTGCGACACCACCGACAGGTACGCCCTGGAGTCGCTGGGCGTCGGCCTCTTCCAGCACGTCATCGTCCTGTCGGACGACCGCTACACGGCGCACCACGCCGACACCCGCACGCTCATGACGCTGCTGCAACTGCGCGACATGCAGCGCACGCTCGGCGAGCACTACTCGATCGTCAGCGAGATGCACGAGGAGAGCAACCGCGTCCTGGCCGAGGTCACCGAGGCCGACGACATCGTGATCAGCGACACGGTCATCGGCCTGCTGCTCGCCCAGCTCGCCCAGAACCGGCACCTGGCCGACGTCTTCGGCCAGCTCTTCGACCCCCGCGGCTCCGAGATCTACCCCCGCCCGGCCTGCTCGTACGTGCGCCCGGGGGAGAAGGTCACCTTCTCCACGATCGTCGAGGCGGCCCGGCGCAAGGGCGAGACCGCGATCGGCTACCGTGACGCCTCCGGGCGCAACACCCCGCCGCACTACGGCATCGTGCTCAACCCGCCGAAGAGCCGGTCCGTCGTCCTCGGCGAGAACGACTCGGTCATCGTCCTCGCCGAACGCTGACCGTTCTGTATCCAGCGACCGGTACGTGTTTCGCCTGAGTGGTGGCGGAATTTCCGGTGTCGGCTACCGTGCGTGGTGTGAGGACCATCGACTGGGTCGACGGGGCGATCGAGCTCGTCGACCAGACGCGGCTGCCCGACGAGTGCGTCACGGTCCGGATCACCACCGTCGACGAGCTGATCGGCGCCATCAGGCGGCTGGCCGTCCGCGGCGCGCCCGCGCTGGGCGTCGCCGGCGCCCTCGGCGTCGTGCTGGCCGGCGGCGACCACGACGCCATCGCCAGGCTGCGGGCCGCCAGGCCCACGGCCGTGAACCTCGGCTGGGGCGTCGACCAGGCCGCCGCCTGGCTGGCGCAGGGTCGCGAGGCGGTGCTCGCGACCGCTTTGCGGATCCGCGACGAGGACATCGCCGCCTGCGTGGCCATGGGCGAGCGCGGCGCCGACCTCCTCGCCCCCGCCGAGACCACCGGCAGGCTGCGGATCATGACGATCTGCAACACCGGCGCGCTGGCCGCCGTCGAGCGCGGCACCGCGCTCGGCGTCGTCCAGACCCTGCACGAGCGGGGCCGGCTCGCCGAGGTGCTCGCCCTGGAGACGCGACCACTGCTCCAGGGTGCCCGGCTCACCTGCTGGGAACTGGGCCGGATGGGCGCCAGACACCGGCTCGTCACCGACGGCGCCGGCCCGTACCTGCTGGCCGGGGGCGGGATCGACGCCGTGCTCATCGGCGCCGACCGGATCGCCGCCAACGGCGACACCGCCAACAAGATCGGCTCGTACGCCCTCGCGCTCGGCGCCGCGCGGGCCGGCGTGCCGTTCTTCGTGGTGGCGCCCGAGACGACGATCGACTTCGCCACACCCTCCGGGGAGCACATCGAGATCGAGGACCGGGGGCCCGAGGAGGTCGTCACGGTCCGGGGAGTCCGGGTGGCGCCCGAGGGGACCGGCGCGGTCAACCCGGCGTTCGACGTGACCCCGCACGACCTCATCACGGCGATCATTACGGACAAACGGGTGATCCGACCTTAGCGGCCTAAATTCTGAAATTGCCTATCTGTCCGGAGGGGCCGCATTACGCTCGGTGGCTACGTTTTCAACCTCCGGGAGTTTGACGTGGCCATCGACATCGTGCCACGCCGTGCCTGGGGCGCCCGCGCCCCCCGCGGCGGCTACACGCAGTTGGACTCGACCAGGGGAGTCAAGGTCCACTACACCGGCGGCAGGGTGGACCCCGGCGTCGTCGGCGACCACGACCTCTGCGTGTCCCTGGTCCAGTCGATCCAGCGTCACCACATGGACGGCAACGGCTGGATGGACATCGGCTATTCCTTCGTGGCGTGTCCGCATCGGAAGGTGTTCGAGGGGCGGGGACTGCACCGGCTGCCCGCGGCCAACGGGTCCGGGCTGAACTCGGGGCACTACGCCGTGCTGGGGCTGGTCGGCAACGCCGGGCTGGTGCAGCCGCCCGACGGCGTGCTGCACGCCGTTCTCGACGCCATCGAGCACCTGCGGGAGCGGGGCGGCGCCGGCCGGGAGATCAAGGGACACCGGGACGGCTACTCCACCGACTGCCCCGGCGAGCCGCTGTACGCGTGGGTCAGACGGGGCGCCCCCCGGCCCGGCGACGGCGACGGCGACGGTGACGGGACCGAGGCTCCGCCGTTCCCCGGCAGGGTGCTGCGGTATCCGCCCGTGACGCGCGGTGAGGACGTGCGCACCTGGCAGCGGCAGATGCGCGCGCGGGGATGGGAGATCGCGGTGGACGGCGCCTACGGCGGCGCCTCGCGGGACGTGTGCCGCCGGTTCCAGCGCCAGCAGGGCGTCGAGGACGACGGCGTCGTCGGGCCCGTCACCTGGCGACTGGCGTGGGAGGCACCCGGGACGCCCGAGGCAGCCGGGACGCCCGAGGCGGCCGACGCGCCAGAGGGACCGGAGGCACCCCTAACCTGACCGGGGCACCCACCCTGGGGTTACCGGCTTGAGAGGGTTCCGCCTACTATCCGAATCATGAGACTGGCAGCGGGCTTCCCCTCCACCACGCGCGACGACTGGCGGGCGCTAGCCCTGGACGTCCTGCGCCGGTCCGGGGTGGAGACCGACTCCCCGGAGGAGGCGCTGTCCACACCCACCTACGACGGGGTGACGCTCGCGCCGCTCTACGACGCCGGCGACCTGCCGGCCACGCCCCCGTTCGACCGCGCGGCCCGCGCCGCCACGGGGTGGGACGTGCGGCAGCGGCACGCCGTCCCCGACCCGGAGGCCGTGCTGGCCGACCTGGAGAACGGCGTCACGTCGCTCTGGCTGGTCGTCGGCGACGGCGCGATCCCCGTGGGCGAGCTGGGCCGGGTGCTGAAGGACGTCCACCTCGACCTCGCCCCGATCGTGCTGGACGCCGGGCCGCGCACCACCGAGGCGGCCGACGCGCTGCTCGTGCTGGCCGCCGGGCGCGGAGCCGCCGTCACGGGCAACCTCGGAGCGGGCGCGCCGGGCGCCGGGGAGACGGCCGTGCGGCTGGCGCTGCGGTGCGCCGCCGAGTTCCCCGGGTTGCGTGCCGTCACCGTGGACGCCACGCCGTACCACGACGCGGGCGGCGGCGACGCCGACGAACTGGGCTGCTCGATCGCGCTGGGGGTCGGCCACCTGCGCAGGCTGACCGACGCCGGCCTGGGGGTCGCGGAGGCGTTCGGGCAGCTGGAGTTCCGCTACGCGGCGACGGGCGACCAGTTCGCCACCATCGCCAAGCTGCGCGCCGCGCGAAGGCTGTGGGGCAGGGTGGCCGAGGTGTGCGGCGTGCCGGACGCGGCCCAGCTTCAGCACGCGGTGACGAGCTCCGCCATGATGACGGCCCGCGACCCCTACGTGAACATGCTGCGCACCACCGTGGCCTGCTTCGCCGCTGGGGTGGGCGGCGCCGACGCGGTGACCGTGCAGCCCTTCGACGCCGTCTTCGGTCCGCCCGACGCGTTCGCCCGCCGGATCGCCCGCAACACGCAGGCACTGCTGCTGGAGGAGGCGGGCGCCGGCAGGGTGGCCGACCCCGCCGGAGGCTCCTGGTACGTCGAGCGGCGCACGGAGGACCTGGCCGAGCGGGCCTGGGCGTGGTTCCAGGAGATCGAGGCCACGGGCGGCGCCGAGGCGGCCGGGCCGCTGATCGCCGAGCGGGTCGCCGGCACCCGGCGGCGCCGCGACGCCGACATCGCCCATCGCCGCTTCCCGATCACGGGCGTGAGTGAGTTCCCCAACCTCGCCGAGCAGCCCCTCGCCCGCCCCGCCACCGGGCCCGCGGCGACCGCCTCCGATGCCGCCTCCGATGTCTCCTCCGCCGACGGCGAGGCGGCGGGCGGGCTGCCGCGCATCCGGTACGCGCGGGAGTTCGAGGCGCTGCGGGATCTCGCCGACGCCCAGCCCGACCGGCCCAAGGTGTTCCTGGCCACGATCGGCCCGGTCGCCGTGCACACGCCGCGTGCCACGTTCGCCGCCAACCTCTTCCAGGCGGGCGGTCTGGCCACCGAGACCGCCGGCCCCGGCGAGGACCCCGAGCAGATCGCCACCGCGTTCGCCGTCAGCGGCTCCACGGTCGCCTGCCTGTGCTCCAGCGACCGCATGTACGAGCAGCACGCCGAGGCCGTGGCCGCGGCCCTGAGACGGGCCGGGGCGAAACGGGTGTGGCTCGCCGGGAAGGGGCGCCACGAGGGCGTGGACGCCTGCCTCCACACCGGCTGCGACGCCCTCGGGGTGCTGCGCACGACGTTCGACGACCTGGGAGTGGCCCGATGATCCCCGACTTCTCCGGCGTCCCGCTGACCGGCCCCGGCGCGCCGGCCTCCCGCGGCGGCGAGGCCGCGAAGGACGGCGAGGTGTGGGAGACGCCCGAGGGCATCGCCGTCAAGCCCCTCTACACGGCCGCCGACCTCGACGGGCTCGACTTCCTGCACACCTGTCCGGGCGCGGCTCCGTTCCTGCGCGGGCCGTACCCGACCATGTACGTCAACCAGCCGTGGACGATCCGCCAGTACGCGGGCTTCTCCACGGCCGAGGACTCCAACGCCTTCTACCGGCGCAACCTCGCGGCCGGTCAGAAGGGCCTGTCGGTGGCGTTCGACCTGGCCACGCACCGCGGCTACGACTCCGACCATCCGCGGGTGGCGGGCGACGTGGGCATGGCCGGGGTGGCGATCGACTCGATCTACGACATGCGGGTGCTGTTCGACGGGATCCCGCTGGACCGGATGTCGGTCTCGATGACGATGAACGGGGCGGTGCTGCCCGTCCTGGCGTTGTACATCGTGGCCGCCGAGGAGCAGGGGGTGGCGCCGGAGCAGCTCGCGGGGACCATCCAGAACGACATCCTCAAGGAGTTCATGGTCCGCAACACCTACATCTACCCACCGGCGCCATCCATGCGGATCATCTCGGACATCTTCGCCTACACCAGCGAGAAGATGCCGAAGTTCAACTCGATCAGCATCTCCGGCTACCACATCCAGGAGGCCGGGGCGACGCTCGACCTGGAGCTGGCCTACACGCTGGCCGACGGGGTGGAGTACCTGCGGGCGGGCGTCGCCGCCGGGATGGACGTCGACCGGTTCGCGCCCCGGCTGTCGTTCTTCTGGTGCATCGGCATGAACGTCTTCATGGAGGTCGCCAAGCTGCGCGCCGCCCGGCTGCTGTGGGCGAAGCTGGTGTCCGGGTTCGGGGCGACGAACCCCAAGTCGTTGTCGCTGCGTACGCACTCGCAGACGTCGGGCTGGTCGCTGACCGCGCAGGACGTCTTCAACAACGTGGCCCGCACCTGCGTCGAGGCCATGGCCGCCACCCAGGGGCACACCCAGTCGCTGCACACCAACGCCCTCGACGAGGCCCTGGCGCTGCCCAGCGACTTCTCCGCCCGCATCGCCCGCAACACCCAGCTCCTCCTGCAGCAGGAGTCGGGCACCACCCGGGTGATCGACCCGTGGGGCGGCTCCTACTACGTCGAGCGCCTCACCCACGACCTCGCCGAACGCGCCTGGGCGCACATCGAGGAGGTCGAGGCCGCGGGCGGCATGGCCAGGGCCATCGAGGCGGGCCTGCCCAAGCTGCGCATCGAGGAGGCGGCGGCCCGCGCCCAGGCCCGCATCGACTCCGGCCGGCAGCCGGTCATCGGCGTCAACAAGTACCGCCCGGACGCCGACAGGCCGATCGAGGTGCTCAAGGTCGACAACAGCGCCGTCCGCGCGCAGCAGCTCGACAAGCTGCGCCGGCTGCGGGCCGAACGCGACCCGGCGGCCGTCGCCCGGGCGCTCGACGCGCTCACCAAGGCCGCCGGCCACCCGGCGCCCGGTCTGGAGCACAACCTGCTCAAGCTCGCCGTCGACGCGGCCCGCGCCAAGGCCACCGTGGGTGAGATCTCCGACGCGCTGGAGCGGGTGTTCGGCCGGCACGCCGGTCAGATCCGTACCATTTCGGGGGTGTACCGCGACGAGGCGGGCTCCTCCGCCGGCATCGAGCGGGTGCGGCAGGCGTGCGCCGACTTCGAGCGCGCCGAGGGCCGCCGCCCGCGCATCCTCGTGGCCAAGATGGGCCAGGACGGCCACGACCGCGGCCAGAAGGTGATCGCCACCGCCTTCGCCGACCTCGGGTTCGACGTGGACGTCGGGCCGCTGTTCCAGACGCCCGAGGAGGTGGCCCGCCAGGCGGTGGAGGCCGACGTGCACATCGTCGGCGTCTCGTCGCTGGCCGCCGGTCACCTGACGCTGGTGCCCGCCCTGCGGCGGGCGCTGGCCGATCTCGACGCCGAGGACGTCATGATCGTGGTGGGCGGGGTGATCCCGCCCGGCGACTTCGCGGAGCTGCGCGCGGCGGGCGCCGCCGCGATCTTCCCGCCGGGCACCGTGATCGCCGACGCCGCCCTGGACCTGCTGGCGGCGTTGCGCGGCCGTCAGTAGTAGTCCGCGCACATGGTGAAGGTCACCTTGCGCTCGACCCGCCGGGGGGTCTCGAACCTGAGGACGACGGTGTTGCGGCCCGGCTTGTCGAGGCCCGTCGCGCCCTGCATCATCAGCTCCTTCCGGGACAGGTAGGTGGTGCTGCGGCCCTGGTCCACCCCGTTGACGATCCAGCGGTACTTGGCCTCGGCGCCCGCCGTCCCGCTGACCATGGCGTACACCTCGTTCCCGCGGGGGTAGCAGCCGCTGGGCTTGCGCGGCCGGTGGATGATGAGCCGCACCGAGACGGACCCGCCCGCGGCGGCGGCCGTCCGGGTCGCGGCCGAGGTCGGTTTCCTGGTGGCGGGTCCGGACGTGGTGGGTCCGGACGTGGCGGACGTGGACGTGGTGGGTCTCGACGTGGCGGGTCTCGACGTCGCGGGCCTGGACGTGGCGCGCCCCGAGTCGGCGGGCCCGGAGGTGGCGGGTCGCGGCGTGGTGGCACCGGTCGTGCTCTTCGAGGCCGGCGGGCCGGGCGTCCGGCCGACGCGTGACGGGCCCGCCGTGGGTGTGGTCCGGTCCTTCGCCCTGCCGCCCGTGGCGCCGCTCGCGGGGGCATCGGCCGGGGACGTGGGGGCCGCCCGCGTCCGCTCGCTGCCCTGCGCGACGGTGATCATGGGTGCCACCCAGAACACCGCCGAGGCCAGCGCCACCGCCATCCCGGCGGCGGAGGCGGCGACCAGCAGGTTGCGCCGTCTCCGCCGCCCGGCGTCCTGCCTCCTCCCGTGTCCCGTCCCGTCCGTTCGGGCCCGCCGGACGGGACCGCCACGCTCCGGCGCGTCCCCCGGGCCTGCCGGGGGCCGTCGCTCCGCCTGCACCCCCGGGACGGGCCGGCCGCCGATCAGCCACAGCAGCACGTCCTGCATCGCCGGCCGGGCGCGCGGATCCTTGGCCAGGCACGCGTACACGATCCGCCGCAGGGGTTCGGGCAGGTCCCCCAGCCGCGGTTCGTCGTGCAGGATGCGCCGGATGACGGCGGGCAGCGAGTCGTTGCCGAACGGCGGCGCGCCCGTCGCGGCGAAGACCATCACCCCGGCCCACGCGAAGACGTCCGCCTGCGGCCCCACGACCTGCCCGGCGAGCTGCTCGGGCGCCATGTAGGCGGGCGTGCCGACGATCGCGCTGGTCACCGTGATGGCGGCGTCGGTGGCGCGGGCGATGCCGAAGTCGATCACGCGGGGGCCGTCCCGGCCGAGCAGCACGTTCGCCGGCTTGAAGTCGCGGTGCACGACGCCCGCCCGGTGGATCGCCGCCAGCGCCGTCGCGGTCGCCACCGCCAGCCGCTGCAACTCGGCACCGTGGTGGCGGCCCGCCTGCTGCAGCGGCGGCCCGTCCACGTACTCGGTCACGATGTACGGGCGCCCGCCCAGCGACGCGTCGAGCACCTGCGCGATGCAGAACGGCTCCACCCGCCGCGCCGCCTCGATCTCCTTGGCGAACCCGCCGTCGCCCGCCAGCCCTTCTCCCAGCACCTTGACCGCGACAGGGCGGCCGCCGGGCGCCTGCGCCAGGTACACGACGCCCTGCCCGCCCGCGCCGAGGCGCCCCACCAGCCGGTACGGCCCCACCGCCGCGGGGTCGTCGGCCCGTAACGGATCGCCGCCGGGCATCAGGGGGTCTCCTCCTCACAGAACTTCACCGAGACCGACTTCTGCGCGGTCCCGGGCGAGGTGATGCGCACGCTCGCGACGCGCGTGCCGCCGCCGGCGGCGGGCTGGAGCGAGCGGGGCGCGTTGAACAGGTTGGTGTCGTCGACGACCAGGCTGGTCCCGCTGCCCGCCGCCTTGCCGTCGAAGTACCACGTGTAGCGGAACTCGATGGGTCGGGTGCCGCTGCCGGTGCGCTCGACCTTGGCCTGGATCAGCACGTCGCCGCCGGCGTAGCAGCCCGGGTCGGCGTGCCAGCTGCCGACCGAGCGGACGAACAGCAACCGGACGCCGCCCCCGGAGACCGGGCGGGCGCTGGAGGTGCGGACCGTGGGGCGGGCCGAGGTGGTCGTGGCACGCGGGCCGGTCGTGGACCGCCGGGTCGGCGTGCGGCTCACGGTCGCGCTCGGGGTGGGCCGGGGCCTGGCGGTCCGCTTCGGCCGGGGCGTGCGGCTCGGCGTCCGTGTCGCGGGCGGCGGCGTGACCGGTGAGGCGCCGGCCAGGTTGCCGGTGACCGGCAGGCGTGCCGGCGCGGCCCAGGGCTCCAGCCAGAGGAGCGCGCCGCCCAGCGCGAGCGCCGTCGCGGCGGACGCCGCCGCGATCACCGCCGGCCCGCCCCGCCCTCGCCGGCGGGACGGCCGCGTGGCGGGCCCGCCGTCCCCCGCTCCGAAGGGGCCCGATCCGTCGCCGGCCGGCCGGAACGGATCACGTCCGCCGGGCCCGGACGGTCCGGCCCCACCGCCGGGTCCGAAGGGGGGCGGCCCGGTGCCGCCGGGTCGGACGGGGCCCGGCGGGCTGTCGCCGGGGCCGAACCGGTCCGGACCGGGGCGGGGCCCCTGGAACGGCGGCGCGTACCGGCCGCCGATGAGCCGGAGCAGCACGTCCTGCATCGCGGGGCGGCGCGCGGGGTCCTTGGCCAGGCAGGCGAGCACCACGTCCCGCAGCGGCTGTGCCAGGTCGCCGAGCTGTGGCTCGTTGTGCAGGATGCGGTTGATCACGGCGGGCAGCGAGTCGTCGCCGAACGGCGGCGTGCCGGTGGCCGCGAAAACGATCACCGACGCCCAGGCGAACACGTCGGCCGGCGGCCCCACCCCCGTCCCCGCGAGCTGTTCGGGCGCCATGTAGGCCGGAGTGCCGACGATGCCGCTGGTGGCGGACCCGCCGGCGTCCAGCGCCCGTGCGACGCCGAAGTCGATCACCCGCGGCCCGCCGGGGCCGAGCAGCACGTTCGCCGGTTTGAAGTCGCGGTGCACGACGCCCGCCTGGTGGATCGCGGCCAGCGCCGTGGCCGTGGCGACCGCCAGCCGCTGCAACTCGGCGCCGTGGTGGCGGCCTGCCTGCTGCAGTGACGGGCCGTCCACGTACTCGGTGACGACGTACGGCCGGCCGGCGAAGGACGCGTCGAGCACCTGCGCCACGCAGAACGGCTCAACCCGGCGTGCCGCGGCGATCTCCCGGGCGAGCCGGTCGTCGCCGGCCACGCTCTCGTGCAGCACCTTGACCGCCACGGGCGCGGCGTCCCGGTACTGGCCGAGGTAGACGACCCCCTGGCCGCCCGCGCCCAGCCGCCCCAGCAGGCGATACGGTCCCATCGCCGCCGGATCGCCGTCGCGCAGCGGTTCGACCTGGGGCATGAGGAAGGCGGCTCCTGTGACGGTGAGCTGGATCCAGGGTGACGATCAGCTGAATCCAGCACCATAGCGGCAAATTTCGGGATGTGTGGCGACTTGAAGGTTTTCGCCATCGAGCCCGCGGGACGGACGCGTCCCGGACGCCCGTGATGGCGAGGGGGCGAACCCCGCCGTCACGCCGCCGTCAGGGGACCTCGCGCTCGCAGAGGGTGACGGAGAGGGTGCGCTGGCGGACCACGGGGGAGGTGATCCGCAGGGTGACGTTGTGGGTCCCGCCCGCGCTCTCCAGGCTGCGGGGCGCGGTCAGGGCCAGCCTGCCGTTCCGCGCGACGGTGGCCGAGGTCTGGCCGACCATGGTGCCGTCGTAGATCCAGGCGTACCTGAACGTGAGAGGCCCGCCCGTGCGCACCACCAGCGCGCGCGGGGTCACCTGGCCGCCCGCCCAGCAGTCGCCGTTCGGGGTGCCGGTCGCGCGGAGGTAGCCCACCCTGAGCCGGTCGGCCGCCTCCGTGGCGGTGGGGTCGGTCGTGCCCGTGCCGGTGGGGGAGGCGTCGCCGGGCGAAGGGTCGGCGGTGCCCGCCGGCGTGGGGGTGCGCGTCCTGCGCGGCCGCTGCGTGGGTGAGGCGTCACGGGAGGCGGCCGACGAGGGTTCGGCCGAGGCGCTCGGCAGGGACTGCGACTTGGGCTGCGGCGAGGTCGGGGTGAGCCAGACGATCACGCCCGCCAGCGCCAGGGCGGACACGCCGGAGGCCCCCGCGATGGCCACGGTCTTCCCCCGCCGCCGCTTCGGCGCGGGCTCGGCGGGGTGCCGGTCGCTCTCCTCGGGCTGCCACGGCTCCTCGGCCGGTGAGGCCGTCGCGGCGTCCCGCGGCGGCCACACCATCGCCCCCGGCGCCGTCGCCACGGCTGCCCGGTCCTGCCAGGGCGCCGGTCCTTGGGGGCCGGGCTGCGGGCGGCCGTCCAGCCGGGGCGCGAAGTCGTGGGTCTGCGACCCGGTCGCCGGATCCCGGCGCGGGAGGGCGGCGGCCCGATGCGGGAGGGGATCGGCTTCCCGGCTGTGCCAGAGGCCGGGCTCCGGAGAGCCGGGCTCGAAGGGGGCCGTGGGTTGTCCGTGGGCGGCGGACGGCACACCGGGCGATACGGGGGTCGGTGACGCGTCGGGCGGCGTTCCGGGTGACGTGGCCGTCCGCGACGCGGGCTGGGGCCGGTGGGGCGCCTCGGCCGGGAGGGCGGCGGCGGGGGGAGTCGCGTACGGGTCGGGGTCCTGGTCGGCGAGCAGGCGCGGCAGGACGTCCCGCATGGCCGGGCGGGCGGTGGGGTCCTTGACCAGGCAGGCCGCGACGACCGGGTGCAGCGGCTTCGGCAGCCCACCGAGCCGGGGCTCCTGGTGCAGGATGCGCCCGACGACCGCCGCCAGCGAGTCGTCGCCGAACGGCGGCACCCCCGTGGCCGCGACCACCATCACCGCCGCCCACGCGAACACGTCCGCCGCGGGCCCGCCGGGGTGCCCCGCCAACTGCTCCGGCGCCATGTACGCGGGCGTGCCCGCGAGGCCGCCGGTGGCCGCCCCGCCGCCGTCGAACACGGCCGACAGCCCGAAGTCGGTCACCCTCGGCCCGCCGGCGCCGAGCAGCACGTTCGCCGGCTTGAAGTCGCGGTGGACGAGGCCGGCCCGGTGGATCGCGGCCAGCGCCGTCGCGGTCGCCACCGCCAGCCGCTGCAGGTCGGCACCCGCCTGCGGTCCGGCCTCCCGCAGCGACGGCCCGTCGACGTACTCCGTCACCACGTACGGCCGGCCGGTGACGCCCGCGTCGAGGACCTGGGCGACGTACAGCGGCTCGACCCGGCGCGCGGCGGCGATCTCCTCGGCGAAGCGCTCGTCGCCGGTGACGCCGTCGCGCAGCACCTTGACGGCGACCGGCGCCCCGTTGGGCGCCTGGGCGAGGTAGACGACACCCTGACCGCCGACGCCCAGGCGACCGGCCAGCCGATAGGGTCCCACCGATGCCGGGTCGCCCTCGCGCAGAGGTTCGGCGTTGGGCATGAGGGGAGTGACTCCTGTGACGACAGGGACGGCGGACCTGCAGCACCTTAGCGTCAAAATTCGTGACATGTCGGCAGTTAAGATGATCAACGTCGGCAGGGAATGCGGGAAGGGAGGGCTCGCATGCGGTCGCTCGACGACTACGTCCGGGGTGTGACGGACGGCTCCCGCACCTGGATCGCCCGCGCGATCACGCTGGTGGAGTCCAGCAGGCCCGACCACGCCGCGCTCGCCCAGCGCCTGCTCGTGGAGCTGACCCCGCTGGCCGGGAGGGCCCGGCGCGTCGGCGTCTCGGGGGTGCCCGGTGTGGGCAAGTCCACGTTCATCGACGCGCTGGGCGTCCTGCTGACCGGCCGGGGGCACCGGGTGGCCGTGCTCGCCGTGGACCCGTCCTCCACCAGGACCGGCGGCAGCATCCTCGGCGACAAGACACGCATGTCGCGCCTGGCGGCCGACCCGTCGGCGTTCATCCGGCCCTCGCCCACCTCCGGCACCCTGGGCGGTGTCACCAAGGCCACCAGGGAGGCGATGGTGGTGGTGGAGGCGGCCGGCTTCGACGTCGTCCTCGTCGAGACGGTCGGAGTCGGGCAGTCGGAGACGGCGGTGGCCGACATGGTCGACACGTTCCTGCTGCTCACGCTCGCCCGTACCGGCGACCAGCTCCAGGGCATCAAGAAGGGCGTGCTGGAGCTGGCGGACGTCATCGCGGTGAACAAGGCGGACGGCGAGCACCGGCTCGCGGCCCGCAAGGCCGCGCGCGAGCTCGCCGGGGCGCTGCGGATGCTCCGCTCCGACACCGTGCCGCCGCCGGTGCTCACCTGTAGCGGGCAGACCGGCGACGGCCTGCCCGAGCTGTGGGAGCAGGTCCTGGAACACCAGGCAGGGCTCGACCTCGCCGCCAAGCGGCGCCGCCAGCAGGTCCAGTGGACGTGGACGCTCGTCCACGACCGTCTCCTGGCCGAGTTGCGCAACGACCCGGAGGTGGCGGCCATCGCCGGACAGGTGGAGGCGGAGGTCCTGGCCGGCACCCTCACCCCGGCCCTCGCCGCGGACCGCCTCCTGTCGGCCTTCAAACGCCCCTGACCCGCTCGGCCTGCGTTGCCGCCGCGTCGCCCCGCGCCGCCGTGCGGGTCTTCGGGCCAGGAAAGGCTTCGGGGCTCAAAAAAGAACGACCGGTCGGTCGTGTATAGTCGCGGGCATGGCCGACACCAAGACGGACGGTCGCCGGGCTCGCGGGGAGCGGAGCCGGGAGGCGATTCTGGAGCGGGCCGTGGCGCTCGCCTCGGTCCACGGGCTCGACGGGCTGACGCTGGGCAGGCTGGCCGAGGCCGCCGGGGTCAGCAAGTCCGGGTTCTTCGCGCACTGGCGCGACAAGGAGCAGCTCCAGCTCGACGCCGTCGACTGGGCCGGCCGTCAGTGGACCGAGTGGATCGTCAAGCCCGCGCTCAGGGAGCCTCCCGGCGTGCGGCGCCTCGTGGCGCTGCACGAGGCGCGCCTGGCGTTCTACGCCGCATCGGTGCTGCCCGGCGGCTGCTTCTTCTTCGTCGCGCAGGTCGAGTTCGACGACCACCCCGGCCCGGTGCGCGACCGGATCGCCAAGGCCGTGTCCGACTGGCTCGGCTTCATCGAGCGGCAGGTGGCCGAGGCCGTCGCTCTCGGAGAGCTGCCGCCCGGCACCGACGCCGCCCAGCTCGCGTACGAGATCGACGCCCTCGGCGAGGCCGCCGTCATCCACACCCGGCTGCTCGGCCACGACCTCGCCTACACCCGCGCCCGCCGGGCCGTGCTGCAGCGGCTGCGGGCCCTCGCCATCGACCCGTCCCTGCTTCCGGAGGACCCCGCGTGACCCAGACCCGCCCCGTGCACATCCACTTCGACGACCTCGACGCGATGGGCCTGCTGCACAACTCCCGCTACGCCCTGCTCGTCGAGCGCGCCATCTCGGCGTACTGGGCGGAACTGGGATGGAACTTCGACCCCGCGGTGTCCCGCTTCAAGGACGTCTTCCTCGCCGTCCGCGAATTCAAGATCACCTACAGCGCGCCGATCGCCGGGGCGGGGGAGGTGCTGGTGGAGTTCTGGATGGACAAGCTGGGGCGCACCAGCGGCGTCTACGGCTTCCAGATCCTGTCGGCCGACCGGTCCACCACGCACGCGGAGGGCTACCGGGTCAACGTCAACCTTGATCCCGCGACCCTGCGCCCCACCCCCTTCACCGCCGAGACCCGCGCCGCCGCCGAGCCGCTGCTGCGTGCCCCGTCCCTGGCCTGACC
Source organism: Nonomuraea muscovyensis (assembly GCF_014207745.1). Classification (NCBI taxonomy): domain Bacteria; kingdom Bacillati; phylum Actinomycetota; class Actinomycetes; order Streptosporangiales; family Streptosporangiaceae; genus Nonomuraea; species Nonomuraea muscovyensis. The sequence goes on along the minus strand of NZ_JACHJB010000001.1, from coordinate 158,024 downwards.
GTCGGTCCGGGCCCACCGACTATCGGCGGCCCGTGCCTGGCCGGCCGCCCGCGGGCGCGGGCCCCGCGCCGCCGGGAGGCCGGGGCGAGCACCTCGCGTGCCCGCCCCGGCGTGTCGCGCTACGCGGGCTGGTCGTAGAACCCGTCCAGCGTGTCGCCGTACCGCGTCTCGACGGCCTTGCGCTTGATCTTGAGACTGGGCGTGAGCTCGCCGGACTCTACGCTGAAGTCCTCCGCCAGGATGGCGAACTTCTTGACCGTCGCGTAGCTCGCCTCCTCCGCGTTGACCTGTGCGACGGCCCGCTCGACCTCCTCACGCATGCGCGGGTGCTCGCGCAGCGCCTCGGCGTCGAGCGGCAGGCCCTCGGCCTGCGCCCACGGCCGGACCACCTCCATGTCGAGCGTGATCAGCGCCGTGCAGTAGTTGCGCCGGTCGCCGTGCACGAACACGTGCGACGCGTACGGGCAGGCGGCCTTGATCCGGCCCTCCAGATAGGTGGGCGCGACGTACTTGCCGCCGGAGGTCTTGATCAGCTCCTTCTTGCGGTCGGTGATGGTCAGCCGGCCCTCGGAGTCGACCTCGCCGATGTCGCCGGTGTGCAGCCAGCCGTCCTTCAGCGCCTCGGCCGTGTCCTCGGGCAGGCCGTGGTAGCCGCGCATGATGCCGCGCCCGCCGATCAGCACCTCCCCGTCGTCGGCGATCCGCACCTGCGTGCCCGGCAGCGGCGGCCCGACCGTGCCGAACCGCACCGTCTCGGGCCGGTTGAGGAAGCTGCCCGCCGACGACTCCGTCAGGCCGTACCCCTCCAGGATCGTCAGGCCCGCCGCGTCGAAGAACTCGGCGATGTCCTGGGACAGCGGCGCGGCGCCCGAGATGAAGTAGCGGATGCGCCCGCCGAAGCGTTCGCGCAGCTTGGCGAAGACCAGCCGGTCGGCCAGCGCGTACTCCAGGCGGGTGGTGGCCGGGATCGCCGCGCCGCGCTGCCGGGCCTTGACCACGCGCAGGCCGGTCGCGCGCGCCCAGGTGAAGATGCGCAGCTTGAGCCCGCCCTCGCGGCGCACGGTCGCCGTCACCGTGTTGTGGATCTTCTCGAAGATACGCGGAGCCGCCGCCATGAGGGTCGGCCTCAGCTCGCCGAGGTTCTCGGCGATCTTGTCGAGGCGGCCGTCGATCGCCGTCGGCACGCCGATGTCGATCATCACGACCTCCAGCAGCTTGCCGAACGAGTGCGACAGCGGCAGCCACAGGAAGTGCAGGTCGTCGGGGGAGATCAGCCCCAGCTCGCGGACGGCGCCGCCGGTGTAGAGCCAGTTGTCGTGGGTCAGCTCCACGCCCTTGGGCCGGCCGGTGGTGCCGGAGGTGTAGATCAGCGTCGCCAGGCCGTCCTGGGGGATCGCGTCGACCATCGCGTCGTAGTCGCGCTCGCCGTCGCCCAGGCCGGGCAGCGCGTCGAAGCGCACCACCCAGCCGTCGTCGCTGGGGGTGCCGTCGATGACGACGACCTTCGTCACGTCGGGGAGTTCCTTCTGCACCGACCTGATCTTCGCCACCTGGTCGTCGTTCTCGGCGATGACGATCGTGCTGCCCGAGTCGGTGATGACGAACGCCGACTCGGCGGCGGTGTTGGACGGGTAGATCGTGGTGGTGGCCGCGCCCGTGGACAGCACCGCCAGGTCGGCGAGGATCCATTCGAGCCTGGTGGAGCTGAGGAGGGCCACCCGAGTGTCGGGGCCGGCGCCGATGGCGGCCAGGCCGAGTGCCAGCTCACGGACGCGTTCGCCCACCTCTCGCCAGGACGCCGAGGTCCAGCCGCCGTCTGACGGTGTCCGGTACGCCTCGGCGTCGGGGGTGGCCGCGATGCGGTCGCGCAGCAGGGAGGGAATGCTCGACATGCCTGTCCTCCTGGGAGTGATGCTGCCGACTCTAGGACGATCGCGGGCCGTGAGTCGATGTCCTGATCAACACGTGTCGGCAACGGAACGAGGCAGCGTGGTGACGGCGCCGTGCGGGCCGGCGGTGCGCACCTCCCAGGCGCCGCACCCGCAACGCAGGTAGGACACGACGCCCTCGGAGGTGCGGTGGCAGGAGACGACGGTGAGCGACAGCGGGTCGTGGAGCGGGCCGGTGTGCATGAACTCCAATCTGATGTAATGGCCTTATGCATTTCAATGCTTACGGCGGCAACGGGGCGGCCCTTTCGGCGGCGCTGGTCAACGCCGGGGAGTTCACCCCCGAGGCGATCGAGCCGCTGCTGGTCGAGCACGAGATGGTCCGCACCGCGCTGGACGCGGCCCAGGCCGCCGAGCTGGGGGAGTGGGCACGGCTGCTCGACCCGGTCTTCGGCGAGGCCGACCCGGACGCGCAGATCAAGCTGGTCAACGGCCTGCTCGACATCAGCGCGACCAAGCCGTACGTGAGCAACCACGACGGCCTTGCGCCCCACCTGCACTTCTCCTCGGCGGAGGGCGACATCGTCTCGCGGGCGAAGGACACCACCGCGGGCGGGCTGGCCATGGCCATCTCGTTCTCCGACGGCAGGCGGCTGGGCCGGTGCGACAGGTCCGGCTGCGACACGGTCTACGTCGACACCTCGCGCAACGGGCGGCGCAGGTTCTGCTCCCTGGCCTGCGCCAACCGGGTCAACGTGGCTGCCCACCGGGCAAGGGGCTCCTAGCCGGCAGCCGAATTGACGACTAGGGATCAATCGGGCGATAGTGTGGCTGATGGCTGCCCCCCGGATGATCTCCTGCGCGCTCGTACTCGCGACCCTGACGCTCAGCGCGTGCTCCGCGACGGCCTCCGGGCCGTCGGGCGGCTCGCCCACCGCCGGCGGAATGGCCGGCGGGCCGGGAGCGCCCTCCGCCGACGGGCCGTCGGCCTCCGCCGCGCCCAGCGTGAGCGCGCTCGCGCCCGAGGCGTACAAGGGCGAGCTCGAACCCCGGCACAAGGCGATGGCCGGCGCGCTCAAGAGCGTCGTCGGCGCCGGATCGGTGAAGTCGCTCAACTCACGCCTGGAGAAGGCCGGCGAGGAGCTGGACGGCGCCGCGACCGCGCTGGCCGCGCTGTCCCCGCCCGAGCAGGTGCGCCCGCAGCACGACGCCTACGTGTCGAGCCTGCGCGAGTTCGCCACCGGCCTCTCGGCCGCCGCAGGCAAGGTCGGCAGCCGCGACCTGTGCACCTCCTCGGCCGTGCTGACCGACCTCGACGACCAGCTCAAGGCGCTCGACAAGGCCGGCGAGGCGCTGCAGGACGCCGGCGACTACCCGGCCGACGTGGTCACGGTCAAGGCCAAGAACAAGCAGTCGAGACGGCTCGGCAACGGCACGTTCATCCGCCGCGGCGGCCTGGGCGGCCGCAGCTCGCTGCAGATCCACAACGGCGACAGCCGCGACGCGGTGGTGACGCTCGTGCGCGGCAAGACCAAGGCACTCAGCGTGTACGTGCGCAAGAAGGCGAAGTACAAGATCCAGGGCGTCGGCGACGGCAGCTACAAGATCTACTTCACGCACGGCGTCGACTGGGACGGCAAGAGCCGCGCCTTCACCCGCGACTGCGGCTTCGAGCGGTTCCAGGAGACCGTGAAGTTCAAGACCACGTACACGGCGACGCGGATCCGCTGGCACGACTGGCGGATCACCCTGCACGCGATCAGCGGCGGCAACGCCAAGACCACGGGCGTGGACCCGGAGGACTTCCCGTCCTGACCGCGCCTCGGCCGCGATCCGAACGGATCGCGGCGACCGCCGCCCCCCCGCGACGGCGGTCATGGGTGGCAGATGGCGCAGGTGACGCGGCAGTCGACGATGGCGGCCAAGGGTGGCCATCTCGTGGGGCCCTTCTCGGCGAGCCGCGGGAAATCCATAACGTACGTCGCTGGGTGCTGGAATACTGACCAATAGTCATGTCTCATTCGCGTACACAGGTTTTCGCGCACCTCTCCGCCCCCAACGCTTCCCTCTACCGCCGCATCATGGCCGTCTTCCTGGCCAACAAGCGCCGCTTCGTGGTGCATCTGCGTCCGGAAGACATAGCGGAGGAGCTGCACGCCGACGGAGGCGAGGCGGTCACGCAGGCGCAGGTGGACGAGGCGCTGAAAAAGCTGGACGAGTGGGACAACCTGCGCGCCGACCCCGACACCGGCCGGGTCACCACGGTCGAGGACTTCTACCGCGCCCGTTTTCTCTACCAGCTCAGCCGGGAAGGCGAAGCCGCCGAGCGGGCGCTGGAGTTGTTCGACCGTGAGCTGGGCCGCAGGGGCGAGCTGCAGGCGGTCGCGCTGGAGGACATCAGGGTGCGCCTGCACGCCCTGACCGGTATGGACGGTGAGCAGGATCCGGCCGTCGTGCACAACCTGCTGCTGGAGATCATGAGCCGGCTGGACAGCCTGGCGGCCAACGCCAGCGCGTTCATGGGCGGCCTGCAGCGCACGATCGACCTGCAGGATGTCGAGGAAGAGGCGTTCCTGGCCTACAAGGACCGGCTCATCGCCTACCTGGAGCGGTTCGTCTCCGAGCTGGTGGTCAAGGCGTTCGACATCGCCGACATGATCCGTAGGCTGACGCATGTGGACGACCTGTTGCGGCTGGCCGCCGAGCGCGAGGCGGCCGACGTCGCGCCGGGTGAGGAGGATCGGCCGGGTGAGGCCGCCGCGGCGAAGCTGGCCGAGTGGCGTGACCGCTGGTCGGGGCTGCGGTCGTGGTTCGTCGGTGACCGCACGCATCCCTGCCAGGCCGAGCTGCTGCGGATGCGGACCCGGCAGGCGATTCCCGACCTGCTGGCGACCATCAGCGTGCTGCAGGAGCGGCGTTCCGGGCGCAGCGACCGCTCGGCCGACTTCCGCACGCTGGCGCGATGGTTCGCGCAGTCCCCTACCGAAGCCGACGCGCACCGGCTGTGGCGGGCGGCGTTCGGGCTCACCTCCGCGCGGCACCTGACCGTCGAGGCCGAGGAGGACGACTCCGTCACCTCCACCACGAGCTGGCTGGACGCGCCGCAGGCGGAGATCTCGGTACGGCTGCGCGCCACCGGCCACTACGCCAAGCGCGGTGCTCCCCGCAAGGTCGTCGACCGTAGCGCGGAGCGGGAGGAACTGGCCGCGTTCGTGGCCGCCGAGCGTGAGCAGACCGAGCTGGCCAGAAAGCGCCTGGCCACCGGCCGCCCCACGCCGCTCAGCGCCTTCCCCGAGCTGGATCCGGTGGAGTTCCGCCTGTTCCTGCGGCTGCTGGGCGAAGCGCTGGCGCTCGGCCCCGGCGAGGTGACGACCAGGACCGCCGACGGCGCGCTGGAGATCAGATTGCGGCCACGAGACGGCTGGGCGGAGATCCGCACCGAAGAAGGCGTGCTGCGTGGCCCCGACCACGAACTGACCATCATCGACCGGGTGGCGGGAGCGCATGGCTGAGGAGTTCCGCGACGTTCTCGACGCCGACAGGGAGGAAGGCCGGCGCCGGGCCGTCCGCGCGCTGCTGCGCCATCCGTTGCTCACCCCGACGCATCCGGACTTCCGCCTGGTCCGTACCCACCAGGGCTGGCTGGCCGACTGGTTCGCCCGGGAGACCGGCTGGACTTTGCATGCCGACACCGCGGTGGCCAGGCTCCGTAAGATCCCCGCGAGGCACGGCGACGGCACCCGCTCGGCGCAGGTGAAGAAGAACGTCCCGTTCAGCCGCCGCCGTTACGCCCTGGCATGCCTGGCGCTGGCGGTGCTGGAACGTGCCGACGGGCAGGTCACGCTGGGCTGGCTGGCAGAGCGGATGCTGGCCATCGCCGGTGATCCCGGCCTGGTCGAGGCCGGGATGGTGTTCACGCTCGGCACCCGCGAGGAGCGCGCCGACCTGGCCACCGTCGCGGCGCTGCTGATCAACGAGGGCGTGCTCGGCAAGGTCGCCGGAGATGAGGCGGCGTTCGTCAGCGGCTCCGGCGACGCGCTCTACGACGTCAACCGCAAGGTGCTGGCCGTCCTGCTGGTGACCAGGCGCGGGCCGTCCACTGTCCAGGCCGGAGAGCTGCACGAGCGGCTGGTCGCGATCACCGAGGACGTACTGCCCGACACCGACGACGGGCGCAACCGGCTGATCCGCCACACGCTGACCCGCCGCCTGCTGGACGACCCCGTGCTCTACTACCGGGAGCTGACCGAGGCCGAACGCGCCTACCTGGAACGCCAGCGAGGCCCGCTGCTCAAGCGGCTCGTCGAGGGCACCGGGTTCGTCGCCGAGGTTCGGGCGGAGGGCATCGCGTTGCTCGACCCGACCAGGGAAGCCACCGATCTCGGCATGCCCGAAGAGGGCACCGACGGTCACGCGACCCTCCTGCTCGCCGATTTCCTGGCTCAACACCTGCGGATGTACCCGGACGTTCCGGTGGAGGTCGCCGCGGCCAGGGCGGAGATGGAGCGGCTTGCCGTACGGCATCGCGGACTGTGGCGCAAGAACGCCTCGGCGGCCGAGCTGACCGTGGGCGCGATCCACCGCCTGGACGCCCTGGGCCTGATCCACGTCCGCGGCGAGTCGCTGATCCCTCTCCCCGCGCTGGCCCGCTTCGGCTTCGGCGAGCCGACCATCACCGGAAAGAAGGGCGCATGAGCCTCCCCACCGCCATCACGGCGCGCTGGCAGCCGCTGCGTACCGGGCTCGTGGATCTGTTCTACTACGACGACCAGGAGTTCCGGTTCCGCGACGGCCGGATCCTGTTCCGCGGCAACAACGGCACGGGCAAGTCCAAGGTGCTGGCGCTGACGCTGCCGTTCCTGCTGGACGGCGAGTTGTCGCCGAGCCGGGTGGAGCCCGACGGCGACCCGGCCAAGCGCATGGAGTGGAACCTGCTGCTCGGTGGGCGCTACGAGGAGCGGACCGGGTACACCTGGCTGGAGTTCGGACGGGTGGCCGGCGACGGTGAGCAGGTCTTCCTCACCGTGGGATGCGGGCTGAAAGCCGTCAAGGGCAAAGGCATCGCCGACCGGTGGTTCTTCGTCACCGACCGGCGGGTAGGGGACGAACTCTTCCTCATCGGGCCGAACGGGACCGTCCTGACGAAGGACCGCCTCACCGAGGCCATCGGCACGCGCGGCCAGGTCGTCACCCAGGCGTCGGCGTACCGGCGGCTGCTGGACGAGCGCCTGTTCCATCTGGGGGTCGAGCGCTACGAGGCGCTGGTCAGCCTGCTCATCCAGCTCCGGCAGCCGCACCTGACCAAGAAGCCGGACGAGAAGAAGCTGTCCGGCGCCCTCTCGCAGGCGCTCGCTCCCATGGACCAGGCGCTCATCGCCGACGTCGCCGCCGCCTTCCACGACCTGGAGCAGCAGCGCGACGAACTGGCCGCGCTGCGTGACACCCGCGACCACGTGGACCGCTTCTTGTCCCGCTACCAGCGCTACGCGGCGGTCGCCGCGCGCAGGCAGAGCCGAGGGGTACGGCTGGCGCACTCGGCCTACGAACACGTCAACCGTGATCTGTCCACCGTCGCCGAGTCGATCGCGCGGGCCACCCGCGAGGAGCACGAGAGCGCCGAACGCCTGGAGACGGCGGCCACACTGCTGGCCGAGCAGCAGGCCGTACGGGAAGAACTGGCCGGGGACACGCGGATCAAGGACCTCGACACCGCCGAACGCTACGCCGACGAGGCGGACGAGGCGGCGGCCGCCGCCGTGGCGGCGGTCGAGACGGCACAGGCCACCCTGGCCAAACGGCGCGGCAAGCACGCCGAAGCGGTGACCGAGGCCGGCCTCGCCGAACAGGCGCTGCTGGCCCGTACCCGGGAGGCCGCGCCGCCGGCCGAACGCGCCGGCCTGGCCACGGCCCACGGAGAGTTGCTGGCCGCGCTCACCGATCCGGCCGCCGAAGCCCGCGCCCGCGCCGCCGTGGACACCCGCGGACAGGCCGTCGCCCACGTGGCCAAGCTGGCCGAGACGGCCACGGCCCGCGAGCGGGACGTCGTCGCCGCACGCACCCTGCTCGTCCAGCGGGAAGGCGAACGGGACCGGGCGGCGGACCGGCTGGAGCGGACCCGCGCCGAGGTGGCCGCGGCCTGCGCCGCGCACGTGAGCGCCTGGCGGCAGTACGGCCTCGGCCTGCGCGAGATCGCCCTGCCCCATCCCGACGACCTCGACCTGAGCGGCTGGGCGCAGACCTTGGCAGGGCCGCATCCGGCCGAGGCGGCCCTGCGGGAGGCGGGCAACCGCGCCGCCCGCGAACTGGCGCACGCCGTCGCCGCCGCCACCCAGCGCCTGGAGCAACGCCGCGCCGAACTGGACGAGCTGGCCGCGGAACGCGACCGGCTGGCCGCAGGTGAGCTCGCCCGGCCGCGCGTGCCGTACACGCGCGGTGAAGGTGTGCGGGAAGGACAGCCTGGCGCGCCGCTGTGGGCCCTGGTGGACTTCCGGGAGGAGGTCGGCCCCCGCGACCGCGCGGGACTGGAGGCGGCGCTCGAAGCTTCCGGCCTGCTGGATGCCTGGGTCACTCCGGACGGGAGGCTGCTCGACCCGCACGCGCACGACGTGATCGCGCTGCCCGGTGAGCCGGTCGGCGCCTCGCTCAGCCGGGTGCTGGTCACCGGCGACGACGCGGCGCGCGCCGTACTGGACGGTATCGGATGGGGGGAGCAGCCGGGCACCTACGTCTGCTCCGACGGGCGGTGGCGGCTCGGGCCGCTGCACGGCGCCTGGGCCAAGCCGGACGCCGAATACGTGGGCGCGGCCACACGGGAGGAAGCCAGGTTGCGGCGGCTGGCCGAACTGGCGACGCTCATCGCCGCGGCCGAAGAGCAGGTCGACGCCGCCCGGCAGGCGGTCGCTGCCCTGACCGCGCGCCAGGACACGCTCGCCGCCGAGCTGACCGATCATCCGCTCGACGACCAGGTCAGGTCGGCGCACGCCGCCCTCGGCGGAGCCGAGGAACGGCACGCCGACACCTGCACCGCCGTCGAGGAGCAGGCCGAGCAGGTGCGCTGGGCCGAAGACGACCTCGCCGCCGCACGAGCCGACCGCGATCGCGCCGCGGACGATCTCGGCCTGCCCGCCGACCCCGGCGACCTGGCCCAGGTCAGGGAGGACCTGGCCACCTACCGGCAGGCGCTCACCGAACTGGTGGCGGCCGGACGCTCGCATGCCGCGCGGCTGGCGGAGGTCCGGACGTGGGCCGAGGAACTGGCCATCGCCGAAGACGCGCTGCGCCGCTCGGAGGATGGCGAGCGCGAGGCCGCCAGGCGGGCGGCGCAGGAGCGCGCCAGGCTGGACACGCTCCGGGAGGCCATCGGCGCCTCGGTCGACGAGCTGCGCGAACGCCTCGCCGTCACAAAGACCCGCATCAACGAGCTGACCGCCGAGATCAAACGCCTGGACGGCGCGCACAGGAACGCGGTCACGGCCCGCGCCAAGGCCGAAGGCCGCCAGGAGCAGCTCCAGACGAATCTGGCGGAGGCCGTGGCCACCCGCGAGCAGGCGATCGACGCGCTGCGCCGCTTCGCCGACACCGGATTGCTGGAGGTGGCCTGCCGGATGGAGCAGCCCGGCTCATGGGCGCCCGACCCGGCAGTACGGCTCGCGCGCCGCGTCGAGCAGTCGCTCTCCGAGGTCGACGACTCCGACGAGGCGTGGCGACGGGTCCAGGACGAGATCACGCGCCGCTACAGCGAGCTGTCCGAGGCGCTCACCCGGCACGGACACCACGCCGTCGCCGGACTGTCCGACTGGTTCACGGTGACGATCCAGTTCCAGGGCAAGGAACGCCCGCCGGGCGAGCTGACCGCGCTGCTGTCGGCCGAACTCGACTACCGGGAGCGGACCCTGACCGCGCGCCAGCGCGAGATCGTCGAAGAGCACCTGGTCAACGACGTGGCGGCACACCTACAGCAGCTCATCGCCGACGCCGACGTGCAGGTCGCCGAGATGAACAAGGAGCTGGAGGAGCGGCCCACGTCGACCGGGATGCGGCTGCGCATGTCCTGGCTGCCGGACAAGGACGCCCCCGCAGGGCTTCCGGAGGCCCGCGCGAGGCTGCTGCGGCAGGGTGCCGAACTGTGGTCGCCCGCCGACCGGGCCGCGGTCGCCGACTTCCTGCAGGCCCAGATCGAGGCCGAGCGTGCCAAGGACCCGCACGGCACGTGGGCCGAGCACCTGCGCAGGGCGCTGGACTATCGCGCGTGGCACACCTTCGTCATCGAGCGTTACCAGGACGGCCGCTGGCGACCGGCCACCGGGCCGGCCTCGGGCGGCGAGCGGGTGCTGACCGTCTCGCTGCCGCTGTTCGCCGCCGCCTCCTCGCACTATCGCTCCGCGCATCCGCACGCGCCGCGCCTGGTGACGCTGGACGAGGCCTTCGCGGGAGTGGACGACGACGCCCGCGCCAAGTGCCTCGGCCTGCTCACCACGTTCGACCTGGACGTGGCGATGACCAGCGAACGCGAGTGGGGGTTCTACGCCACCGTGCCCGGCATCGCCACCCACCAGCTCGTCCGGCGCGACGGCATCGACGCGGTCCATGTGACGACCTGGGAGTGGGACGGGGTCCGCGCGGAGACCGTCGAGCGCGACGCCTCCGCCCGTGCTCCTCGCGAGCCGGCGGAGGACCGGCCCGTGGCGAGCGACCCGGCGAAGCACCAGCCTGAAGTGAGAGAGCCGGAGGAAGACGGCCTGTGGTGAGCGACCCGGCGGTGGGCCGGCCTGTGGTGAGCGACCCGGCGCGGCTGCGGCGCACCCTGGGCGCGGCCGGACTCGCCCGCGTCGTGGCCCGCTTCGCCGAGCGGCTGGAACACGGCCGGGACCTCTACGCTCCCCTCATCCTTCGCGAACCCACCGACACCGAGCGCCGCGCCGTCGCCGCCCTGCTCGGCCGCCGCGATCGTGGTGGGAGCGGCACGCTGAGCGTCGACCCGCGGGTGCTGGAGTCCGTGCTCGCCCGTGCCGGGATCTGCGACGACCTGCGGGAAGCGGTGCCGGCCCTGACCGGAGCCGTGCCGGTCCGCGCTGACGTGCGTGCCCGGGAGGAGGATGCCAGGGCCGAACTGCATGCCGTACTCGCCGGTTGCCGGCATGCGGGCGAGCCGTGGTTCGACGCGTGGGTCTCGGCGCTCCGCGCCGACGGCACCCTGACCAAGGCCGTACGCCAGGGCGGGACGCTCATCCGCCGGGCGCGTGCGGTGCTCGACCTGCTGCCCGCCGCCACCCTGCCTGTCAGCGTGCTGGCCGAGCAGGCCACCGGCGACACCAAGGCGCTGTCCGGGACGCCGCTGGCCAGGCTGGTGATGCGCGCTCTGGCCGCCCGCGAGAGCACTCCCGTGCCCAGCTCGGCACGCGAACGGCGCGAGCTCTGGGAGTCGGCGGGGGTGATCGTGGACGACCTGGCCAGCCAGGTGCTGGTGCTCGGGATCCGGGCGACCGGCTCGCCGCTGGCGGAGTGGCTGACCTCGGCCGCCGACCACGCCACGCCGTTCCGCATTACCTTGCACCAGCTCGTGGCCATGCCGCTGCGGGCCACCTCGCCCGAGGTGTACGTGTGCGAGAACCCCGCGGTGCTGCGTGCGGCGGTGGGGACCACGACCGCGCCGCTGATCTGCACCGAAGGCGTCCCCTCACTGGCCTGTGCGCGGCTGCTGGAGAGCTTCGCCGGACGGGTGCGATGGCGGGGCGATTTCGACTGGACCGGCCTGCGGACCACGGCTGCGGCCATCGCCCGCTACGGTGCCGTGCCGTGGCGGATGGACGCGCTCACCTACGAGGAGGCGTTGGGCCGGGGCGAGTCCGAACCGCTGAAGGGCGCCGCCGTGCCGAGCCCGTGGGAGCCGGAGCTGACGCGGTGCATGACGGCCTCCGGACGGGCCGTGATGGAGGAGCGGCTCCTCACGGAACTGATCAGCGACCTGCGGTGACCGGGGTGCGGGCCCGCAAGCTGAGCGCTCGCGGAACGTCCATCCTTACGGCGCTGTGCCGCTTCCGCTCAGCTGCATCGGCCACTGTCGCGGGCGCTGTCAGCCCGACTCGTTGAACATGTCCTCGAGGGTCTCGGTGGTGGCGGCGTGGGTGAGCCAGGTTTCGAGTTGGGTGAGATCCGTGCACGTGGATATCCGGACGCGGGTGCCGTCGGGGATGTCGAAGCCACGGGCGGCCAGCACGAGCAGCACCGACCTGGCGGCTTCTTCCGCCTGACCTTCGACCCTGCCTTCCGCCTTACCTTCCGCCTTGCCTTCCGCTTTGCCTTCTGCCTTGCCGCGGCCGAAGTGTTCGCGGGCGAACGGGCTGTAGACCGGCCAGTCTGTGGACGTCATGATCTCCTCCAGGAGGCGGCGGATCTCGGGCGCGGACATGCTTTACGCGTATTCATAGTACTTCGGAGCGTGTTCGCCGCCTGTCTCGGCGAGCGCCGTGGCGAACGCCTCGATGACCTTGCGGTCGCGACCGTGCACCATCACCGACATGGCGGCCAGGTCCGGATGCTCGGCGGCCTGCTGCGGGTCGGTGATGGGCGGGATGCCGTCCGGTCCCAGCACCTGGGCCTGCAGGCGGTAGCCGGTCAGCCCCGATCTGCGGGCCCGCTACGGGCAGGTGCATCCCACCGTGACCAAGGTCCAGAGAATCCTGGACGAGCTGAACGAGAACGACTGACGCGGCCAACTGAGCCTCCTGCCGCGTGGCCGCATATGACCGCCAGGGACGTCCGCCCCCGAACGTGGACGAGGCCGCCCACGTCTTGCGTGCGCGGCCTTGCTTCGTAGACCGGGTCAGGTCGAGAAGAGCATGCCCACCCAGCTGCGCTGGCGGTGGTGGCCGTAGTGGCCGCCGTGGTGCCCGCCGTGCGGCGGGGCGCCCCAGGCCGGGCCGCCGGGGGCGGGGGGCGGCGGAGCGGCGTGGTAGCTGGACTCCATCCGGGTCAGCGTCTCCAGCTCGCCGTAGTCGAGGAAGATTCCGCGGCAGTTGTCACACTGCTCGATGTGAACGCCGTTGCGTTCGTAGGTGCGCATGTTGCCGTGGCACTTGGGGCAATGCATCTCTAGTCGGTCTCCTTGGCCTCGGGTCTGTGAGGAAAACCTACCGCGCGCAACCCCGCCACGCTCGGACGATTCTGTTGCACGACTCGACCAACGAATGTTCGACCTCGTCGAGTTCCCGCGCCTCCCGGTGGGCGTTCAGCACCGCGACCGCGGCGAGCTGGACGGTCAGCGCGCGGGCCGGAAGATCGAGCCACCGCCACGGGTCCTCGCCGCCGCGCAGGGCCGGGCCGCCCGCCGCCAGGTAGGCGCCGAGGAACCGCTCCCACACGGCCGGGTCCAGCAGCCCGGCCGCGTACCAGGCGGCCGGCCTGGCCAGGTCCCACGCCGGGTCGCCGGCGCCCAGGTCGTCGACGTCGATGAGCAGCCAGCCGTCGCGGTGCACGAGCTGGCCCAGATGCCAGTCGCCGTGGGTGAGCAGGCCGGGGCCCGGCTCCGGCTCGGGCAGCTCGGCGAACGCCTGCCGGACGAGCCCGGCGACGGGGCCGTCACCGGGCATCCGCCCGACCGCTCGGGCGACCCGCGCCGGGCCGCCCGCCGGGGGCAGCGGCGGCAGCGGGGTGAGCGGGGTGGCGTGCAGCCTGGCCAGCAGCCGGGCGCCCTCCTCCCACGGCGCGTCGTCGAGCTCGTCGGGCGAGACGGGCCGGCCGGCGGGCCAGACCGTCACCAGGCGTCCCGCCACGCTCAGCACGTCGGGATGCAACGGGGCGAGCATCACGCCGTGCAGCGCCGCCGAGGCGACGGCGCGTAACCGCACCCGTAACGCCGCGGCGTCCTCGCGGGCCGAGTGGGCCTTGACCACGACCTCGCCCCGGCGCAGCACCACCACGTCGGTGCGGGTGGGGTGGAGCACCGGGGCGCCCCTGCCGCCGTGCGCGCCGGCGATGTCCGCGAGTGCCGCCTCGAGATCCACCCGTACAGCCTAGAGTGCCCGCCTTCCTCCTACGGCCGAGCCGCCGAAGGGCGGCCGACGGTTGCGGGCGCAACATTTACAGCCCTTCGGAAGCGACGACTCGGGCACGTCCCGGCGGCCTAGATTGTGGCCTCGGCCGGCGCGTGCCGGCCTTCATCTCTGACATCACCTCCGGGGGATACATGCGTGCAGCAAGGAAGACGGCGGTCGCGGTGACGCTGGGAGCGGCCCTGGCGCTGGCGTCGGCGGGGGCCGCCACCGCCACCACCGCCGCCGCCACCACCAACGCCACGGCGGCCTCGGTGGCCTCGGCGGGCGGCATCCTGGAGTCGGGAGAGCTGCTCAAGGGCGGCGCGACCGTCCGGTCGGCCGGCGGCGAGTACACGCTGGTTATGCAGCATGACGGCAACCTCGTCCTGTACAACGCCGCCAAGAAGGCGCTGTGGGACACGGGCACCACGGGCGGCCGGGGCACGTTCGCGGCGATGCAGGCCGACGGCAACCTCGTCGTCTACAGCGCGGCCAAGAAGGCGCTGTGGAGCAGCCGCACGGCCCCCGCTCCCGGCGCGATGCTGGCCGTGCAGAACGACGGCAACCTGGTCATCTACAGCGAGGACGGAGCCCCGCTGTGGGAGCGCAAGTCCACCATCGCCAAGCTGAGCCCCAACCGGGCGCTGCGGGCCGGTGACTACGTCCGCTCGGCCGACCGCAGGTTCACGCTGGTCATGCAGGACGACGGCAACCTGGTGCTCTACCGCAGGGCCGAAGCCCTGTGGAGCAGCGAGACGGCCCCGAGCGCGGGGGCGTACGCGGTCATGCAGGCCGACGGCAACCTCGTCGTCTACAGCGCGGCTAAGAAGGCCCTGTGGAGCTCCAGGACCGCGCCGAGTCCCGGCGCCTTCCTCCTGATCCAGAACGACGGCAACGCGGTCATCTACAGCGAGGACGAGAAGCCGCTCTGGTCCTCCCGCACCGGCGGCCAGTAGAACGCGGGCCGAGGCGGTCTCGCCCATCTCGCCGCAGGTGAGCCGCCCCCTCCGGCACCACGTGGCCCGCCGTCGGCGCACCCGACCGCGGGCGCGGGTGCGCACGGTGGGTACGGTGATCCGGTGACGCGCCTGACGGAGGGTCGATGAGAGTCGGTTTCGCCGTGCCCCAGTCGGGGCCCTGGGCCACGCCCGCGAACATGCGCCGGATCGCCGCCCGGGCCGAGGAGCTCGGCTACGACGAGCTGTGGACGTTCCAGCGGGTGCTTTATCCCGTCGGCCATCCGATGGGGGCGGTCTACCGGGCCGTGCACGATCCCGTGGTGACGCTGTCCTACCTGGCCGGGGTGACGAGCCGGATCGGGCTGGGCGTGGCGGTGGTCAACGCGTTCGTCCAGCCGATCCTGCTCGCCAAGCAGCTCGCCACGCTGCAGATCGTCTCCGGTGGCAGGCTGACGGCCGGTCTCGGGCTGGGCTGGCTGCGTGAGGAGTTCGAGGCGGCCGGCGTCGGCTTCGAGGGGCGCGGGCGCCGGGGCGAGGAGTTCGTCGACGTGCTGCGCACGGCGTGGACGCGGGACGTGGTCGAGCACCACGGGGAGTTCTACCGGGTGCCCGCCTCCCACGTGGACCCCAAGCCGTCGCCGGCGCCGCCGATCCTGCTGGGCGGCACCGCCGAGGTCGCGTTGCGCCGGGCCGGGCGGATCGCGGACGGCTGGGTGAGCTCCAGCAGGGAGGACCTGGCCGGCATCGGCGCGCGGATCGAGACGGTCAAGGAGGCGGCGCGCGAGGCCGGCCGCGACCCGGAGGCGCTGCGGTTCGTCTGCCGGGGCGTCACCCGCGTCAGGCCCGGAGTGTCCGTACCCGCTCCGGGCGGGGGAACGGACGCGGACCGGCCGCCGTTGACGGGCACGTACGACGACATCCGCCGCGACGTCGCCGACCTCGCGGCACGCGGCGTGACGGACGTCTTCCACGACCTCAACTTCGACGAGGAGATCGTCACGGCGGCCCCGGAGGAGGCGTTGGGCCGCGCCGAGGAGGCCCTGGAGGCGCTCGCGCCCGGCGCCTAGAAGACCACTGCGGATCTTGGTCAGTCCCGGGTTTACGCCCTGTGCCAGGCGGTGTCCGGCTCGAGGGTCAGACGCCGCCGGTGCGGGAGTCCGAGGCCTGATGCCCGGCTCCCGGGAACACGACCACACTGCCCGGCGGGACCAGGTTCCTCGCAGGTCTGCCACACCTCCGGCCCGATCCGTGTGCGAGGGGCGCCGGCACGGTGGGGCGCGACGCCTTGTAGGTTCGAGGCATGAGCGCTGATGACCGGCGGCCCCCGCTTTTCGAGCTCCTGCCGGACGAGGGCGACCGGCCCGAGCCCATCACTGTCCACACCTCCGACGGCACGCTCAGCGTGGCGGCCGATCTGACGGCCGAGGAGTTCGAGATCCTCGACGAGCTGAGACGAGTGGCGGCGAAAAAGCGGGATTAAGGGGCCTTTGTGGCGTATGCCGGTTTGAGGCATGCGATGCTTCTGTGATGCGTGAGGGGAAAGACGCGTGACAGAGCCCGGATACTCCGCGCGCACACAGGGGATACGGCAGCACGGACGCGCATCGGCCGGCGAGGCCGAGCATGTCCGTGCTGTGCTGCGTGACGTGCAGGAGGCGTTCGCGAGGGCGGGTCGCCCGATGGGCGACGACCAGTACGGCGCCGAGATGGAGAAGAGGTACCCGGTCATGCTCGACGGCGTGATCGCCGCCTTCCACGCCTACATCGACGAGCTTGAGGGGGTCGGCGGGGGTCTGCACGTGACCGCGGCGACGTACGAGGCGGCAGAGGGCTCAGGAGCCTGACACGCGGTGGTGCTCGCCGGAGACATACCCGCCTGGATGCGGCCCTGGATCGGCTGGGCGGTCGGCATGGACTGGCCACAGGCCGACGAGTCCAGGTTGTTCGACCTGGCCGACGCGCTCGTGGACGCGGCCTACCGCGTCGCCGAAGGCATCGGCGTCTCGATCCCGGACCGGGAGACGTGGGACGGAGAAGCGCTCAGGACCTTCGCCGAGCACGCCTCCCACACCGTCGGCGGTCGCCAGGCGGAGGTGATCACCAAACTGGTGGCCATGGCGATCGCGCTGAACGACCTCGGCGTGCAGGTCCAGTACACCAAGTGGATGATCAAGCTGATGATCGCATTGCTGATCGTCCAGTTGGTGGCTCTCCTGCCGGTTCTCGCGAACCCCGCGACGGCCGGCCTCGGAGTGACGGCCGCGGGATGGCGGGCCCTCCTCACCCGGGAGGCCGTCCGGGCACTGGCCAAGCGGCTGATGTTCAACATCGGGCTGTTCGGCGGCATCATGTTCGCGATGGACCTGACCGTCCAGTCCCAGCAGGATCGGCGTGACCGGATCGACTGGAACCAGGCCCTCGCCTCGCTGGCCGCCGGAGCGCTCAACGGCGTGTTCCTCACGGGCGCGACGTGGTTGGCGCCGCCGCGGACGCTGCGCGGCTTCATGGGCACCTCCGGGGTCGCCGGCGGGTTGACCGACGCGACCATGCAGGCCTTCGACGACCAGCCGTTCGATCTGGTGCGGCTGCTGAAGGGCGTCTCCTCGGGAGCCGTCGGTGCCGCGGACGCGCACTGGGCCACGTGGAACCCCCACTTCGGCGGGCGAGGAGGCGACGGAAATCCGCCGGGTCCGGAAGGTGGCAACGGCGATGGGCCACCGCCGCGGCCGGAGAGCAGCAGCGGCGATGGGACTCGGCCGCGGCCGGACGGCGGCGACGGCGATGGGACTCCGCCGCGGCCGGACGGCGGCGACGGCTCCCGCACGACGCTGGCCGACCACACCTCGGCCGCGCACGCCGCTCGGGAGCCGGCATGGCTGCCGGCGGAAGTCGCGCGGACGTCCGGTGACCGTCCTGCCGCCCACGAGCCGCCCGTCCTGCGGGCCGACCTGATCGAGAGCAAGCTCAACTGGGGTCACGCGCGCCCCGCCGCCCCGCCGCGGACGCCCCACGAGTTCGGCCAGGTGGCCGCCAAGGGGATCGTGGGCGCGTGGGAACCCGCCGGCCACGACAGCGCCCGGGTCACCCTGGCCGACGGCTCGCCCGCCATGGTCACCGAACTGCCGACCCGGCAGGACCGGGACGCCAAGGTGCTGGTGGCGCGGCTCGGCCACGAGCTCGGCCTGAAGATGCCCGCGATCCACCCGGTCGGCGACAAGCGGCTGCTCCTCGACTGGGTGTACGGCGATCCCGGCCAGATGACCTGGAGCGGCGAGTCGTGGAACCTGTCACGAACCGCGCCCAGCCGCGACAGCATCCTCGTCGGCCTGCTGGGCGCCCTGATCCGCGACGAGCCGGCGTTCGTCAACGCGCTGTCCGGCGAGGCGCGCCTCATGCCCGAGCCCGCCATGGCGAAGCTGATGAGCAGGTTCTTCTTCCGGGACACGGGCGCGGGCCAGGAGGTGTGGGCGCCCAACCCGCTCGCCCCGGCGGACGCCATCCGCATCGAGCAGGCCCTGAGGTCCATGCGGGTCGATTTCCGGGTCGCCGGGATGGCGGACGCGCATCAGCGGATGACCGCCGCCCTGCGGGAGATCAAGGAGAACGCGGTCCGCACCGACTCCGTCCTCAAGGCCGACCCGGCCGAGCTGCTGCCGGAGATCTCCGTCCGGGGGCTCGACGCCCGGGCCGAGCACCTCGCCGAACTCACCGCCGACCTCGTGGACACCGCCCCGCCCGGCGCGGGCCGGCCGCCGGTGGACCCCGTCCGGCGCTTGGCGGACAACCTCGGCCACATCGTGGCCTCGCGCGATTCCGACCTCGGCCGCGTCGTCACCTTCGGCGACGGGTCGCAGGCGCTGGCGTTGACCGGACGGGCGGCGGCCGTGGCGCTGGAGGCCGCGCTCACCAGGCGCGTGCTCGGGCTGCACGGCCCCGCGGTCCACCAGGCCCCCGACGGCACCGTCTACCAGGCGTACGGCAGCGACCACCTGCGCACCGCCCTGGCCACCGGCATCCGCGACAGCGACCTCTTGCCGGCCAAGGAGGAGGTGGTGACCTTCAACGACGGCAGCCGGGCCATCCGTCACGAGTTCAGGACCGTCGAGAAGGCCGATGAGTTCGAGGCGCGGGCCCATGCGCTGCATGACATGAGAGACGGCTACCCGGGCACCTACCGGGCCGCGCCCACCGTGGTCTACGAGGGCCGCTTACCCTCGTGGCGGTGGACCGACGAGGACCCCGTCCTGCCCCCGACGGTGCGGCAGGAGCTGGACAGGCGCGCGCTGCACGCCTGGCTCACCCGGCCGGAGCTGCCTTCGGCGATGCTCGGTGAGAACCCGCGGATGGAGCACCTGAGGCCGGGGGAGGCCCTGCTCACCGAGGCGGACAGCTCCGCGCTGCGCGCCAGGTACGAGGCGGCGCGGGCCGATTTCGAGAGGTACGGCCTGACCTCCCGCCTCGAGGAGCACCTGGAACTCATCAGCCGGAGCAGGCCGGACACCGCGCTGGACCTGGGTCCGCTGCGCGACCCCGCGCCGCTGGTCCCCGACTTCCGCGAGACACCCTGGCAGCCGCCGCGTGGCCAGGTGCCTTCCCTGCAGCACCTTCTCGAGGGGACCAACCTGCACCAGGTCAACGAGCTGGCCGTCGGGCGGGCGGCCGACCCCGCGCTCGTCCCCGCCGCCGAGGCGTTCCTCGACAGGGCGGACGCGGACCTCGCCGCCCGGCCCGCGTCGTCGGGTCACGTCTCGGCGCGCGTGCCCGCCGACTGGCTGCCCCGCGGCGTCCGGCCCGGCAGCGAGGTCGTCTTCCACGGGATGCTCGAAGGGGTCGACGACCCCGCCCACCTGGCGGACCGGCCCGACAGCGTGCGGCTGACCATCCGGGCCGGCCGGTACGCCGAGGTGGGCGACCTGTCGGGCAAGCCCGCCCACGTGCTGTTCGGCTTGGGGACGAGGCTGAAGGTGCTGGCCGTCCAGGAGTCCTTCGGTGAGTGGCACCTGTTCGCGGTGCAGGTGCCCGACGGGCGCAGCGCCGACTCGGTCGCGCTCCGGGTTCCCCGGATGAAACCGCCGCTCACTCCCGAGCTGCGCCACCGTCTCACGCACCATGTCGAGAAGACCGACGCGGGTGTGTGGTTGCGCGATCTCGACCACGAGCACGACCGCCGGCTGGTCACGTCGGCGCGCAACGTCCGGCGCATCGACGGCGCCTTCTACGTCGACGGGCACGGCTCCGAACACGGCAACTCGATCGGCGGCCGGACGCTGGAGGCCAAGGAGACGGCGGCCCTGCTGCTGCACAGCCCCGGGATGACGCCGCACGACGTGATCCTGCTGGCCAACTGCCACATCGGCACCGGGCGATACCCGCTGGCGGTCGCCCGGCACACCGGGCACGTCGTCATCGCCGCCGATTCCGCGATCGTCGTGACGGAGGAGGGACACATGCGCGCGGTGTCCAGCGAGTTCGGCGATCTCGGCGGGCGGGGCCTGATCCGCATCTACCTGCCGGACGACCCGGTCGCCGGCCAGGTCCTCGACACGATGAAGGCGTGGTTCCAGGCGCCCTGACGCCGCGTGGCGGGCATGCGCTAGGAGGCTGCCAGGCGGAGGGCTTCGGCGGCCACCGCGTGGCGCAGCGCCCGGATGCCGTCACGGCCGCGCACCGGGTGCACGGCGTTCGTCAGCAGGACCACGGTCAGCCGGCGTGCCGGGTCCACCACGAGCGACGTGCCGGTGAACCCCGAATGCCCGTACGCGCCGGTCAGCGGCCCCACGATGGCCGGGTCGCCGATGCGCACCCCCAACCCGTGGCGGAAGGCGGCGCCCTCGGCGCCCTGGTCGCGCACCATCTCGGCCACGGTCTCCGGGCGCAGCATCGCCCCGCCGCCCCGCCGCAGCGTCTCGCCGAACACCAGCACGTCGCCGGCCGTGGCGAAGACCCCCGCGTGTCCGGCCACCCCGCCCAGCGCGTAGGCGGTCTCGTCGTGCACCTCGCCGCGCACGCACCCCGGCCCCGTGCGCTCCGGCTTCCACTCGGTGGCGGCGACCCGTGGCAGCGCCGCCGCCCCCGGCCGGTATCCCGTGTCGCGCAGGCCCAGCACACCGGTGACCCGGTCGCGGACCAGCTCGTCGAGCGGCGCCCCGCCCGCCAACTCGGCCACCCGGCCCGCCGTCACCATGCCCACGTCGCTGTAGAGGTACGGCCCGCCGACGGGCCCCGTGACCGGCGTGCCGACCATGGCGGCCAGGCGGTCGGCCGGGTCCGCGCCGGGCAGTTCGAGGTCGATCCGGCGCGTCGGCGGCAGCCCGGCCGTGTGGGTGAGCAGGCGGCGCAGGGTCAGGCGCCGGTCGCGGCCGGGCAGCCAGGCGGCCACCGGCTCGTCGAGGTCCAGGCGGCCCTCCTCGGCCAGCGAGAGCAGGGCGGCCGTGGTGAAGAGCTTGCTGATCGAGGCCAGGTCGAAGACGGAGTCGCGGCGCGCGGCCGGCCGGTCGTCCGCCAGGGTCCCCTCGGCGTCGGCGTAGCGCACCAGCTCGCCGGCGGCCGCCGACGCCGCCACCTCGCCGTCCACGGCGATCAGCGCGACCGCCGCCGGGCACCCGCGCGGCACCGCCTCCGCCAGGATCCGTTCCAGCCGGTCCGCCGTCCCGCTCCGTTCCAACCGGTCCGCCATCCCCCGCCTCTCCGCCGGGTCCGCTCCTGGACCCGGCCTCCCCCCTCGCTGTCCTCGCCGCCCTTCCCTCCCCGTGGCGCCGGGGACGTCAGCCGCTGAGCGCGTCGCTGAGGCGCTCACCGTGCGACTCCAGCAGCGCCCGTGCCCCCTCCGCGTCGAGGCCGTGCTGGATCATCACCACCGCCGTCTTGGCCTGCCCGTCCGCCGCGTCCACCGCCCGGGCCGCCGTCTCCCGGTCAGCTCCGGTGATGTCGCTGACCATGCGGATCGCCCGGTCGGCCAGCTTGTTGTTCATCGCCGACATCTCGATCATCCGGTTGCCGTACGTACGGCCGAGCCGGACCATGGAGATCGTCGAGATCATGTTGAGCACCAGCTTCTGCGCCGTGCCCGCCTTGAGCCGGGTGGAGCCCGCCACGACCTCGGGACCCACGACCACCTCGATCGCGTGCTCGGCGGCGGCCGACAGGGGAGCGCCGTGGTTGCACGACAGCCCGACCGTCAGCGCGCCCCGGCCCGCGGCCTCCTCCAGCGCGCCCACCACGAACGGCGCCTGCCCGCTGGCCGACACGCCCACCACGGAGTCGAGCGGGCCCACCTCCAGGCGCGCCATCTCGGCGGCGCCGCCCTCGGCGTCGTCCTCGGCGCCCTCCACCGAACGGGTCAGCGCGTCCGGCCCGCCCGCGATGACGCCCCGGACGAGCTCCGGGTCGGTGCCGAACGTGGGCGGGCACTCCGAGGCGTCCAGCACGGCCAGCCGCCCGGACGTGCCCGCGCCGACGTACATCAGCCGGCCACCCGCCCGCATCCGGGTGGAGATCGCGTCGATGGCGGCGGAGATCTCGGGGATCGCCACCGCGACGGCCGCCGGCACGGCGGCGTCGGCCTGGTTCATCAACCGCGCGATCTGGTCGGTGGGGAGCCGGTCGATCTGGCTGTAGCGGGGATCGCTCTGCTCGGTCGCCAGCTCCGGTAGGGGATCGATCATGACGCTAATTTCCACCCTTTACTTCTCTCTTGTAAAGATCTTTCAGCACTATGGGTTCATGACGTACGTGCGTACCGGTGCCGAACGGCTCGCCGCCGACCCCGCGCTCGCGGGCGGCGGCCGCCTCGGCCTGATCACCAACCCCACCGGAGTCCTTCCCGACCTGACGCCCACCGCGGACGCCCTGCTGGCGGCCGGCACGCCGCTGACCGCGCTGTTCGGGCCCGAGCACGGCCTGCGCGGCACCGCGCAGGCAGACGGGAGCGAACCGGACACCACCGACCCCCGGACGGGGCTGCCGGTCCACGACACGCACAAGCGGTCCGGCGCGGAGCTGGACGAGGTCGTGGCACGTTCCCGCGTCGACATGCTGGTCTTCGACATCGCCGACGTGGGCACCCGCTTCTACACCTACGTGTGGACCATGTACGACCTCATGGCCTCGGCCGCCCGGCTCGGCCTGCGGTTCGTGGTCCTCGACCGGCCCAACCCGCTCGGCGGGACGATCACCGAAGGGCCGGAGCTGGACCCCGCGTTCGCCAGCTTCGTGGGCAGGTTCCCGCTGCCGGTGCGGCACGGCAGGACCGCGGGGGAGCTGGCGCTGTTGTTCGGGTTCGACCTGGACCTGCGCGTCGTCGAGATGCGGGGGTGGCGGCGCGGGATGGACTTCGCCGCCACCGGGCTGCCCTGGGTGATGCCGTCGGTCAACCTGCCTACCCCCGACACCGCGCTGGTCTACCCGGGCACCGGCCTGTTCGAGGGGACCACGTTCTCCGAGGGGCGCGGCACGACCCGCCCGTTCGAACTGGTCGGCGCTCCGTACGTGGACGAGAGGTTCGCCCCCGCCCTGAACGGGCTCGGCCTGCCGGGGGTGCGCTTCCGCGAGACGTGGTTCACCCCCACCTTCCACAAGCACGCCGGCACGGCGGTGCGCGGCGTCCAGGTGCACGTGCACGACCGGACCGCGTTCCGGCCCGTGCTCACGGGCGTGTCCATGCTGTACGTGGCCCGCACGCTCTACCCCGAGGACTTCACCTGGTGGGGCCCCGAGGGCTTCGAGGACCATCTGTGGGGCTCCGGCACGCTGACGAGCAGCCTGGAGGCGGGCCAGGACCCGCGCGCCCTGTGCCCCGAGCCCGCTCCCCCCGGCGGGCGGCTGCTCTACACCTGACATCACGCCAGGTCGCGCCGGTAGAGCCAGAAGACCCGCTCGGCTCGCGCGCCCACCGCGCGCGAGTAGAAGCGCAGCGGCCCGACCCAGCCGATCTGCGCGCTGCCGTACCCGGCGGCGCGCAGGTCGGCCAGGCAGCGGCGCAGCAGCACCCGGCCCAGGCCGAGACCCCGGGCCGCCGGAGCCGTGCCCATCGGCCCGAACCAGGCCGGGCGCGCTCCCCAGGCCGCGAACGCCAGCGGCTCGCCGTCGCGCTCGGCGTAGTGCAGTCCCGAGGCGTTGGCGGCCTCCCAGGCCCACCGTTCGTTCCAGTGCTCCGCCACGAACGCCGCCACCCGCTCCCGATCGGCGCGGGCGCCGGCCGAGGCGGTCGGCGTCGCGAGTGACTCGCCGGGGGCCGGGCCGGCGGCGCGGACGGCGACCCCCTGCGCCGCCAGGCGGGCCATCTCGCCGTCCGTGGACAGGTCGGCGGAGGTGAGGTCGGCGGTCATGTTCCAGGCGACGTGGTGGCGCTCGTAGCCCAGGCTCTCGGCCAGGCAGGCGGCGGCGGTGTAGCGGACGTCGATGCCGGGCCAGGCGTAGCAGGGCGGGTTGCCGGCGAAGCGCGCCTGCGTGGCGCCCTGCTCGCGCAGCCACTCCTCGGCCGCGCGCACCAGCCGCCGGCCCAGCCCGCGGCCCTGCTCGCGCGGATGCACGGCGAGCAGGTCGATGTGCCCGCCACCGGGGTCCTTGCCGGACATCGACGCCATGACGACGCCGCCCCCGTCCACCAGCGCGGTCCAGCGGCGCCCGGCGGGCGGCGTGGCCAGCCGCCGCACCAGCGCGCCCGCCTCGGCGGCGTCCAGCGTCAGCGCCGCCTCCGCCACCTCCACGGCCCGCTCCAGATCGGCCCGCTCCAGGTCCGCCCCCCCGACGCCGGGCACCCGGGTCACACCTCGCTCATCGGGCGGGCGACGACGCTGCGGCGTTCGGGGTAGAAGCAGGCGTGCTCCTGCGGCACGTCCTCCGTGACCCGCAGCAGCGGCCGCTCGCCCGCGCACCGGTCGGTGTGGAACGGGCAGCGGCGCGTGAACAGGCACCCGGTGTCGGGTTGCGACTCATCCAGCGACGCGAGCGGCACCACCGGCTGCTCGCCCGGCAGCTCCAGACCGTGCAGCACCGGGATGGCCGACAGCAGCGACTGCGTGTACGGGTGCACCGGGTCGGCGATCACCGTGTCCACCGGCCCCCGCTCGACGACCTGGCCCCGGTAGATGACGTACAGCTCGCTGTCGCCGCCGATGTAGCGGGCCGTGGCCACGTCGTGCGTGATGAACAGCACGCTGACGCCCAGCCGCTCGCGCAGGTCCTTCAGCAGCGCGAGGATGCCGAGCCGCAGCGACACGTCGATCATCGAGACGGCCTCGTCGGCGACCAGCATCTCGGGGTCCACGGTCAGCGCCCGCGCGATGACGACGCGCTGGCGCATGCCGCCCGAGAGCTGGTGCGGGTAGCGCGACAGCACCGTGTCCGGGTCGAGCCCGACCAGGCTGAGCACCTCGGCCGCCCGCTCGTCCATCCACTGCCGCGACCGCCCGGTCTGCTTGGCGCGGAGCGCGAGCGGCGCCTGGAGCGTCTGGTGGACGGTCCGCGTCGGGTTCAGCGCCGAGTAGGGGTCCTGGTGGATCATCTGGATCTTGCGGAAGTGTGGCTGGCGCTGCTTGGGCTTGAGCCCGGACATGGGCGTGCCGCCGATGCTGATCTCGCCCGCGTCGTACGTCTCCAGCCCCGCGATGATCCGGCCGAGTGTCGTCTTGCCGCAGCCCGACTCGCCGATGAACGAGGCGGAGCCGCCCTTGGCGATGGCGAAGTCGACGCCGCGCAGGGCGTGCACCTCGCGGCCGGCGAGCACGCTGCCCCGCTGCCGGAAGGTCTTGGTGATGCCGTTCCCCGTGATCACGCGTGCTCCCTCACCTTCACCGCGTGGCAGGCCACGATCCTCGTGCCGTGCGCGACGGCCGCCGGGTCGTCGCTCTCGCAGACGTCCATCCGCAGCGGACAGCGCTCCCGGAACACGCAGCCCTGCTTCGGCACCGTGGCCAGCGTCGGCGGGCGGCCGGGCAGCGCCCGCGCCTCGTCGATGTCGCCGACCAGGCGGGGGATGGCCTGGATCAGGCCCCGCGTGTAGGGGTGGCTCGGCGCGCCGAGCACCTCGCGGGTGGGACCCTGCTCGACCAGTCGCCCGCCGTACATGACGGCGAGCCGGTCGGCGACCTCGGCCACCACGCCGATGTCGTGCGTGATGACCAGCGTGGTCAGCCCGCGCTCGGCGTGCACCTCGCGGACGATCTTGAGGATGTTCGCCTGGGTGATCATGTCGAGCGCGGTGGTCGGCTCGTCCAGGACGACGAGATGGGCGTTCAGGACGAGGGCCAGCATGATGCCGACCCGCTGGCGCATGCCGCCGGACAGCTCGTGCTGGTGCGAGTCGAGCACCCGCGCCCCGTCGAGGCCCATCCGGCCGAGCAGGTCCCGCGCCTCGCGGACCAGGCCGCGCAGGTCGTCCACGCCGTGCGAGCGGCCCAGGTCGAGGAGCTGCTTGCCGACCGTCTTGAGCGGGTTGAGGGAGTTCTGGGCGGCCTGGAACACGTAACCGATGTGCGCGCCGCGCGCCTTGCGCAGCCGCTCGCCCGACAGGCCGACGACGTCGCCGAGCCCGTCGATCTCGACGCTGCCCGCCGCTATCCGTCCCGGCGGCTGCACGGCGTTGAGCAGGGACAGCGCCAGCGTGGACTTGCCGGAGCCGGACTCGCCGACGATGCCGGTGATCGTGCCGGGCTCCAGGGTCAGGCTGATGTCGCGCACGGCGGGCAGCTCGCCCGCCGGCGTCCTGTAGACGACCGTCAGGCCGTCGATGCGCACGCCCGGCGCCTGCGTTGATGCGGGGTGGGCCACGAACTACTCCTCACGCAGCCGGGGATTGAAGATCTCGTCCATGGCGTCCACCACGAGCACGATGCCGAGCGTCAGCAGCAGGATCGCCAGCAGCGGCGCCAGCAGGTAGCCCAGCGCGTACGGGGTGATCATGGCGCCCGCCTGGAACACGGCGAGGTTGAGCATCACGCCCCAGTTGTCGGACTCGTACGGCAGGACGCCGAGGAAGAACAGGCCCACCTGCGCGTAGACGGCGCCGGTGACCGCGATGAGCATGTTCATCGCGATGTAGGGGGCCATGCTGGGCAGCAGTTCCTTGCCGATGATGTGCCTCGTCGACAGGCCGAGCCCGCGGGCCGCCTCGATGAAGCCGCGCTCGCGCAGCGACAGCGTCTGCGCGCGGACGGCCCGCGCCACGCCGCCCCAGCCGAACAGGCCGAGCACCAGGCCCATCTGGATGGGGTTGCCGAACTTCCAGACGGTCGCCAGCACCAGCAGCAGGGGCAGGCTCGGGATGGTGAGCTTCATGTCGGTGATCCGCATGAGCACGGTGTCCCAGCGGCCCCGCTTGAAGCCGGAGAACAGGCCGATCGCCGTGCCCAGGACCACGGTGATGAACGCGGTGACCCCGGCGCTGAGCAGCACGTAGCGTGAGCCGGTGATGACCAGCGCGAGCACGTCGCGGCCCTGCGGGTCGGTGCCGAACCAGTGCTCCCAGCTCGGCGGCCGGCTGATGGCGTCGGCGTTGGACGGCAGATGCTCCGGATAGAGCAGGGGCCCGAAGACGGCCGTGAGGACGAACCCGACGAGGAT
The DNA here is from genome assembly GCF_014207745.1 of Nonomuraea muscovyensis. NCBI lineage: Bacteria > Bacillati > Actinomycetota > Actinomycetes > Streptosporangiales > Streptosporangiaceae > Nonomuraea > Nonomuraea muscovyensis. The sequence goes on along the minus strand of NZ_JACHJB010000001.1, from coordinate 130,583 downwards.
GACCACGCCGACCATCCGGCTCGGCTTGCGCCGCATCACCCGCCACACGCCGAGCCAGAAGTTGCGGCGCATGGTCGCGCTCGTGGACGTCGTCTCGGGAAGGAGCGTCGCGCTCACCCTGCCTCCTCTCCGCTGCGCACCCGCGGGTCGATCACGGCGTAGAACAGGTCGGCCACGATGTTCGCCACGATGACGGCCACGGTGATCAGCAGGAACGCCCCGCCCATCAGCGCGTAGTCGCGGTCGTTGATGCTGCTGATGAGCAGCAGCCCGAGCCCGGGATAGTTGAAGATCTTCTCGATGAAGACGGCGCCGCCCAGCAGCAGGCCCAGCGACAGCGCCAGGATCGTGAAGAGGGGCAGGATCGCGTTGCGCGCGATGTAGCGGAAGATGATCGAGCGCTTCATCCCGCGCAGCTCGGCGGCGAGGATGAAGTCGTCTCCCAGCACGGTGACCACGCTCGACTTCATCGCCAGGATCCAGCCGCCGTAGGCCGACAGCGCGTACGTGGCCACCGGCAGCACGGCGTGCTCGATGAGCGAGCCGATGTAGCCGGCGTTGAACCCGGGCTCGAACAGGATGTCCACCGGCCCGTCGGCGGGCAGGATCGGGATGAGCGTCGCGAAGATCACCACGAGCAGCATCGCCAGCACGTACTGCGGGATGCCGTGCAGCAGCGAGCCGGAGATGGCCAGGGCGTCGCCGAGCTTGCCCGTCCGCTTGATCGCGGCGTACACGCCGAGCATGATCCCGACGAGGAAGCTGAGCAGTGTGCCGGCCAGCACCGGTAGAACGGTCCACTTGGCCGCCTCGCCGAGCACGTCGAGGACGGGGGTGCCGGGCCTGCTGACGGAGACGCCGAGGTCGAGGCGGACGAGGCCGCTCATGTAGTCGGTGTACTGCTCCCACAGGGTGCCGGTGGGCAGGAAGCCGTACAGGACCTTGACGCCCTGGGCCGCGGCCTCCGGCGACATGCCCTGCTCGATGAGCTTCTCGTAGCGGGCTGCCATGGGGTCGCCCGGGATGTTGTTGACGATGAAGAAGCTGATCGTGGCGACAACGAGGATCATGACGAGCCCGCGGGCCAGGTGGCCCGCGAGTCGCCGTGCGATGATCGTCATGGACTACTGCTTCGGCTTGACCATGCCGAGCTGGATCCACACGCCCGAGGCCAGTACGCCGGTGCCGAGCCGGAGGATCTCGTCGTCGTGCGGCCAGCCGGTGAAGCGGCTGTTGCTGACGAACTGGTTGTTGACGTAGTCCCAGAGCTGGATGACCGGCAGGTCCTGGTTGGCGGCCTTGGCGAGCTGCGCCATGATCGGCTTGGCCTCCTCCTCGGTGGCGGTGTTGAGCTTGGCGGTCAGCTCACCGGGGTTGACCTTGCCGATGCCCTCGACCTCGATCTCCTCGGCGCCGCCCATCCAGTTGCCGCCCTTGCCCGGCGCCGCGTGGGTGACCTTGCCGGCGACGTTCGTCCAGCCGTTGGAGGCGCCGTAGAGCCGCTGGTAGATGTCGTACGGCGCGGGGCCGAGCGCCATGAGCCAGAAGCCCACGTCGTACTTGCCGGCCGCGAGCTCCTCCAGGTAGAGCGGGTAGTCGGCGACGGTGACGACTTCGGCGTCCACGCCGTTCTTGATGAGCTGGCTCTTGATGTTCTCCTGTGCGGAGATCCAGTCGGAGAAGCCGGACGGGGCGGTCATGGAGACCTTCCACGGCGAGCCGTCGGACAGCGTCCACTTGCCGTCCTTCTTCGTCAGGCCGGCCTGCTTGAACTCCTCCTCCGCCTTGGCGGGGTCGGGCTTGTACGGCTCAAGCTGGCCGGCCGTGTCGCCGATCCAGGCCGGAGCGGCCTTCTGGTGGATGCCGCTGGTGGTGGCGGCCGGCGTGCCGCCCTCGGGCGAGGCGACCTTGGTGACCTCGTCACGGTTGATGAGGTAGGCCAGGCCGCGGCGCACATGCACGTTGTCGTACGGCTTCTTGGACTGGTTGAAGCCCATGCCCACGGCCACCGGAGAGTAGCCCTTGATGACCTCGTTGCCCGGCGCCTGCTTGATCCGGTTCATCACGTCCGTGGGGGCCGCGACGAATCCCGAGTGGTCCAGCTTCCCGGCGGTGAGGTAGTTCCAGATCTGTTCGTTGCCGGTGAAGTTGAGGAACTTCACCTGGGCCGGGGCGACGTTGGCGGCGTTGTAGAAGTGCTTGTTCTTCACCAGCAGCGCCTCGCCGGGGTTGACCCGCTCCAGGACGAAGGGCCCGGCGGAGACGTCCTTGGCGGGGGCGAAGGCCAGCACCTTCTGGCCCAGGGCGGTGATCTCCTCACGGGCCTTGTCGGCGTCCGCGCCCTCACCGCGCGCCGTCTTGAGCTTGTCCCAGAAGTCCGCGGGCAGGACGTCCTTCCACACGTGCGAAGGCAGCACGGTGGTGTCGAGCACGCCGCGGGCGAACTTGGGACTCGGGTTCTCCATGTTCTGGGTGATCTTCAAGGTCTTGTCGTCGACGACGGTGACCTCGGCCGCCGCCCCCGCCGCGCCCGGGGTGACGGAGAAGGCCGTGCTGCCCTGTGTGTAGGCGATGCCGATGGACATCCTGACGTCCTCGGCGGTCACCGGCTGGCCGTCGGACCACTTGGCGTTCGGCTGGAGCTTCAGCGTGATCGCGGAGTTGTCCGGAGCGATCTCCCAGCTCGCCGCGATGCCGGGCAGTGCCTGGTTCGGGTCCGTCAGGTGGTTCTTCACCCAGCCGATCTTCATCGCGTTGTACGCGGAGAAGGAGTTGCCCTTCGGGTTGTACGGGTTGGGCGGCGCCGCCGCGTCCAGGCCCGGTCTGTTCACGTCGATCGTGGTGAAGAGCCCGCCACCACCGCCCGAGCCGGACTGATTGGTGGAACCACCGCTGCACGCTGTGACGGTGGCAAGGCCCAGCAACGTTACTGCCGCTGCCAGTCGCTTCATGTTCCGCTCCGGGGGATGTCGGACCTGCTGAGGATCGGTGTGAGGTTGACCGGACCATACGTGGACCGAAAACGGTGCGTCAATAATCTCCAGTGGTTGTGAGGCTAATGTAACTTTCCTTCATCGGTGCCCGCGATGACGCTCGTCTCCACCCCTGGGAGTCCTGGAAGATCACTGAAATCGTGTGTGACGCTGCGGGGTCAGACTTCGTCGGCACGCGGGGTGAAGGGGCCGGAGAACCGATCTGGCCGGCCGTGTGGGCATCCTGCCGGGAGTTGATCCCGGCGGTACGGGGTCTTCGACGCTGACGCGGTCCACGAGTGGTGTTGTGACCTGCGATGGGAGGCCGCCTGCGGGCTCGGCCTGCATGGCACCGTTCGACCCGTCACTTCTGGCCTACTTTCGGCGGCGCCTGTCCCGCTCGTCTGACCCGAATCGGGTCATCACCCGGATCAAGCAGGTGATCGCGGCCACCGGGGTTCTGGCCGGCAGGCGGCGACGGGCATCGGATTCCACCGTGCCGGACGACGCCGTGGCCACCCAGGACACCGTCGCCCGATCATCGCCGCCATTCGCCGGGTGATCCGCCAGGTGCCCGGCGCGGCTGAGGCCGCCGCGCTCGGCCGCGCTGCTCATGACCACACCGATCCGGCTGCTGGCTCACCTTCCCGCCCCGTCACTGGGCGAACGGGCCGCCAACGCGGTCGGCCTGCCGGCCCTGGTCTCCTACCAGGACGTTGGGCCCAGTGATCTTCTGGACGTCCCGGCCGTCCCGGCGTCCTCTAGACCGTGGCCGTCCTTCTCCCGCCTCCGGCTTCGTCTTCCTGCCGTAGCGTGTCCGGCGTCCACCCGGCGGTGCCCGCCACGATGCGGACGGCCGCGCGGGCCAGCGGCTCCAGGCCCTCCACGTCCACCTTGTCGAGGGTGTCGGCCGAGTCGAACAGGTACATCGGCGCCGACAGGAAGTGCACCAGCGGCACGCCCTCGGGATGGAAGAACGCGCCGTCGGTAGGCGGCATCGGCGAGAACACGTCCGGCGGCAGCACGAAGGACCGGCGCAGCCGCTCCGCCTCCAGCGTCGTGGCGACCAGGCTCTCCAGCCGTGGCGCCTGGGTCGTGAACCACCACCTGACCTCGGGATCCGAAGTCGGCCGCAGCCTGCCGTCCACGCTTTCGCAACGCAGCGCGGCATGTTCCAGGTGCACCTGGAGCACCACGTCGGCGAGCAGGGAGCGGTGCCGCTCGATGAAGGCCCTGGTGCCCGCGGCGTGCGCCATGTGCCCGGAGGTGAACAGGAACATCAGGTTGTGCGGCCGTTCCGCGGGGGGCACCCGCGCCCAGTGGCGCGCGACGGCCAGCACCAGCGCGATGCCGGAGGCGTCCTCGACGGCCGACGCCCACGGGCCGTCGTGGTGGGAGGCGACGATCACCCAGTGCGGCGAGGCGCCCGGCAGCGTCGCGACCACGTTGTGCGTGGTCACCGTGTCGCGGACCGACTCGGCGACCAGCTCGCCCTCGCAGGGGAGCCGGGCCAGGAGCCGCCGGGCGTCGCCTCCGGACAGCCACAGACCCGGGATCGGCCGCTCGACGGCGTCGTAGGGAACGTAGTAGTCGCGCGTCTCCCACGGCACGCCCGTCAGCGCGCCCACGAACCCGGCGGCGCTCGCGTCCAGGGCGGGCTCCACGACCTGCATCATCCGGGGTCCGAACGGGATCGTCTGGACCAGCGTGTCGAAGACCCCTTCCGGATCGTAGGCCGACGTGGCCAGCGCCCTGACGAACGACTGCGGCACCTCGGCGAAGGCCAACTCGTCCACCGCGATGTCGCCGGGCCGCGCGTCGGCGAGCGGGGCGACCCTGGCGCGCAGGCCGCCGGTCGGCGCGGTGAACGGCAGGGGCAGGCCGGGGAGTTCGGTGCCGTCCTCCAGGCGCAGGACTCCGGTGCCCGGCTGCCAGCGGGTCACCTCCACCGGCTCCAGCGCGACGTCGAGCCCGAACCCGGCCAGCCGATCGGCCAGCCACCCTTCCGTCCACACGTCCGCCGGATAGCCGGGGCGGCGGATGCCGCGCGACACGACGGTCTCGATCCAGCTGAGCATCTCCGCTGCGGAGGGCACGTGGTCCATGCCCGTGATCCAACCATTGACAAGAGGCGCGTGTGAAGCCAGAGTTCCGGTCATCCGTACAAATCTTTCGCTGGAGACTGTCATGAGGCTCCTTGCGGCAGCCGTCTTACTCGTGCAGGCAGTCATCGCGAGTCCGGCCCGGACGGCGGACACGATCGAGGCGCACTACAGGGCGGCGGGCCCCTGGGCGGTCGCCACGGCCGACGTGCCGGGCTACCGCCTCTCCTACCCGGCCGACCTCGGCGCGGGCGGCTTCAAGCATCCGATCATCACCTGGGGCAACGGCACCAACGCCGTGCCCACGCAGTACTCCGGCGTGCTCAACCAGCTCGCCTCCTGGGGCTTCGCCGTCGTCGCGTCGACCGACACCACGACGGGCACCGGGTCCGAGATGATCGCCGCGGCGCAGTACCTGATCGGCAGGAACACCGACACCTCCAGCGTCTTCTACGGCAAGCTCGACGTGACCAAGGTCGGCGCGGTCGGCCACTCCCAGGGCGCCGGCGGCTCGGTCAACACCGCCACCAAGTCCGCCGGCCTCATCGACACCGTCGTCCCCATCGCCCTGCCCGCGCCGATCTGGGTGAGCTCGGGAGACGCGTTCTCCGTCAGCCGGCTGACCTGCCCGGTGCTGTTCCTCAGCGGGGCCAAGGACGTCCTCATCTCTCCCAACTCCGCGATCCAGGCATACTACGGCGAGGTGCCCGGCGCCGCGGCGAAGGCGCTGCTCAAGGGCGCCGGCCACAACACGATCCAGGGCACGGGCGGCGGCTTCCTCGGCTACCTGACGGCCTGGCTCATGTACCAGCTCCAGGACGACGCGTACGCGCGCGGCGCGTTCGCGGGCGCCACCCCCGAGATCAACACCAACGCGGGCTGGCAGAACCAGGTCGAGAAGAACCTGCCCTAGGCGCACGTGGCCGCGACCACCCGCTGGTCGAAGTGCGATCCGCCGGCGCTGCGGCGGCGGCGACCAGTTCGTGGGGGACGACGAGCGCTTGGCACTCCTGCTCACGGGCGGGCCGGACGATTCGTCCGAGCGTCGCCGTCCGCCCCCGCCGCCAGGAGGTCGCGGAGCGCGAAGGCGGCGCCCGGGTTGCCGGTCAGCGCCGCCGCCGCCACCTCGCCGAGTCCCGCGGCCTCCAGCCGCGGGACGAACCTCTCCAACAGGTACCTCAGCCCCGGCCCCCCGCCCAGGCTCGGCCAGTACGACCGGCGCGCCAGGTCCATGCCGAACAGCAGCCGGTCACCCAGACCGTGCCCGGCCAGCTCCGCGACGAGCGCGACGATCTCACTGTCCGTGCCGTACTTGATCCGGCCCGGCCGGTCAAAGGCCAGATAAGCCCCTCTCTCCGCCAATGAGATGAGATATCCGGCATCGGGGTTGTGGTCGATGTGGCCGAGCACCACCCAGTCGGCCGGGACACCCTCGGCCGCCAGGGCGTCGAGCAGTTCGTGGCCCATCGTGCCCTTGTCGCAGTGGCTCACGACCGGCACGCCGGTGGCCAGCGCGGCGGCGGCCACCGCCCCGACCAGCCGCCCGACCCCCCGGCCGAACGCGTGGTACCCCGTCGCGATCTTGATGGCACCCGCCCGGGCGGGCGAGCGCCGCACCAGGGGCCCGACCAGGCCGTACTCGTCCATGCCGAGCTCGATCTCCGACACCAGCAACTCGGTGATCTCGTCGGCCGTGTAGTGGTGCAGCCAGTGATCGTCGGCGTAGTAGCGGCTCTTGTGGAAGCCCGTCACCGCGACGACGTGCAGGCCGGTCCGCTCGGCCAGCTCCCTCATCAGCGACGGGCTGCGGCCGAAGCCCAGCGGCGTCATCTCCACCACCGCCGACAGGCCGAGGCGCCGCGCCGCCGACACCTCCGCGACGGCCGCGTCGAGGGAGTCGAGCCGGTAGTCCGGCTCCTCGCGCACCGGCCAGCCGCCGGTCATGAACAGGTGCTCGTGCGCGTAGGTGACGCCGAGCTCCTCGACGTCACCGAGCACGGTGCGGATCGTCACAGCAGCACCCTCCGCAGAACGCCGACCATCACAGCAGGGCTCCTTCCTCGCGCAGCCGCTCGCGCAGCAGGCCCGCGTCCACCTCTGCGGGCTCCACGCCCGCCTTCACGGCCAGCGCCGCGGCCGTCCCCGCCGCCTGACCCATCGCCATGCACTGGCCCATGGACCGGGCGGAGGCGTGGGCGTCGTGCGTGGCGGACAGGCAGCGTCCCGCCACGATCAGCCCGCCCACCTCCACGGGAAGCAGGCACCGGTACGGGATCCCGTAGGTGCGGAAGTCGCGGACGTACTCCCACCGGGTGCCCGATCCGGAGTCGTGATCCTCGATCGGCGCACCACAGCGGGCGATCGTGTCGGGAAAGTCCCGCCCGGCCAGCACGTCGTCAGCGGTCAGGACGTACCGCCCGACCAGCCGGCGGGACTCCCGCACCCCGATCCGCACCGACGTGCTCAGCAGCACCGCGGAGCCGTAGCCGGGGACCTTCTCGCGCAGGAAGCGGACGTACTCGCCGACCTGCCGCCGTCCCTCCCGCTCGGCCTGTGACAGCTCGAACGGGTCGGTCGGGTCGAGGCCGCTCACCCGGGTGAGGTTGGTGTGCACGATCCCGTCCCGCACGGTCCGGTGCACCGACCCCTCGCGCCTGGGCAGGTCCGCGCCGGCCATCAGCGCGTGCAGCTCCGCCGTGCTCGTGGCGGACGGGTCCACCCCGCCCAGCCGGAACGTGGTCGTCATCGGCTGCAGCCGCATGCCCGGGCGTTCGAGGGTGGCCCCGGCCCGCCAGGCCACCTCGGCGTCGCCGGTGGCGTCCACCACCACCCGGGCCCTGACCAGGAACCGGCCGGCCACGGTCTCCACGACGACACCGGCGTCCGGCACGACGTCGCAGACCCGGGCGTGCAGGAGCACATCGGCGTCCGAGGTGAGCGAGTCCCAGACGACCTTGAGCTCCTCGGGCTCGTAGGTGACCCCGGTTCCCGCGCCGTAGGTGTTGGGCCGCTCGAAGGCCGCCCCGGCCTCGAACAGCCGCTCGCACACCTCCCAGCCGATGCCGCCGACGACGCGCGGCGCCTCGGGGCCGGGGGAGTAGAACCCGTAGAAGGTGTCGAGGACCGCGGCCCCCGTCCCCCCGAGGAAGCCCGCCGACTCCACCAGCAGGCACGACGCCCCGGCGCGCGCGGCGGCCACCGCGGCGGCGCAGCCCGCGCTGCCCCCGCCCGCCACCACCACGTCGCCTGTCCACAGCACGTTCATCGCAGGTGCCACCCTCCGTCGACGGGGATGACCGCGCCCGTGGTCCGCCCGGACGACGGCGAGAGCAGCCAGAGCACGGCCTGGGCGACCTCCTCCGGCCGGCACAGCCGGGCGCCGAGCGGCATCAGCGAGGGCAGCTTCGCCTGGATGGTCTCGGAGGTCTGGGCGCGGCGGCTCATCGGCGTGGCCACCAGCCCGGCGGAGACCAGGTTGACCCGCACCCCGTGCGGCGCCGCCTCGCGGGCGGCGGTCCTGATCAACGGGATCAGCGCGCCCTTGGCTGAGGCGTAGGCGACGGTGCGGAAGTCGTCGTCGATCGACGTGCCCAGCGCCGAGCCGATCACCACGATCGACCCGCCGCGCGGCATCGCCGGGATCGCCGCGCGCAGCAGCCGGAAGACCGACTCATGGTTGACCCTGTGCACCTCGCTCCACGCCACGTCGGTGCAGTCGCTCACGCCGCCGTCGCCGAGCGCCCTGCCGGACATGCCGATGGCGTGCACGACACCGGAGACCGCCCCGTGCGCGGCCGTCGCGTGGGCCAGCGCCTTCTCCGCCCCGCCGGGCCGGGTGATGTCGACCCCGTCGGCCAGGTCCACGCCGAAGGCCGGCACACCGGACGCCTCGACCGCCTCGACGCAGGCGCGGCCGATGCCGCCCTCCGAGCCGGCCACCAGAACCGCGCTCATGGCTTCCCGGGCACGTCGGCCGGCTTCCTGAGCACGTCGGCGGCGCGGCGGGCGTGCTCCAGGTAGGCGGCCTCGAACAGCTCCTCGGAGCGCGGGCCGCCGACGAGCTTCGCGCTGGAGATCACCGGCGGTGTCCAGCCGCCGGCGACCAGCCGCTCCGCCGTACGCACCTTGATCTCGTTGACCACGGAGACCGCGGCCAGCGTGCTGCCGGGACCGACCGGCTCGGCCAGGCCGTCCACGGAGCACAGCGCGTCGCCCACCGGGGTGCACAGGTCGATCACCACATGGGCGTGGTCGGCGAGCCGGGTTCCGCTGGGGTGGCCGGGCTCGACGGCCGTGGTCTCCCGCATCGAGGTCACGGCCACCACGGACAGCCCCGCCTTGCGCAGGCCCATCGCCATCTCGATGGGCACCGCGTTCAGCCCGCTGACGCTGAAGATGATCGCCGCGTCGGTCGGCCGGAGCTCGAAGTTGGCCAGGATGGCGTCGGCCAGCCCCTCGACCCGCTCGACGAACATCGCCTGGCGCATCCCGTTCGACCCGGCGACCTGCGTGTAGAACGTCGTCGACAGGTCCACGATGGGATGGAACCCGGGATACGAGCCGTAGCGGGGGAACATCTCCTCCACACCGATCCGCGAGTGGCCGGTGCCGAACGTGTGCACCACGCCTCCGCCGCCGATGGCGGAGTAGGCGATGTCCGCCGCCGCCGCGAGGGCCTCCTCCTGTGTTCGCTCGATCTCGCCGAGCAGCTCCATCGCCCGCCGTATCCACTTCATCCAGATCTCCCTCCATAGAGCGCGGCGCCGATCGCCCCTGCCCTCGGGCCGAGGACGGCGGGCAGCACCGCGATGTCACCGATGAGCGCGCGTCTGCGCCCGAGCTCTTCCCGCAGGGCGGCACCCATGAGATCGAGGGCACCGGAGACGCCGCCGCCCACGACCACCGCGCGCGCTCCGAACAGCGACGCGGCGTCGCCCAGCGCGATGCCGAGCGCCCAGCCGGCCTTGGCGAGCACGCTCACAGCCCGCTCGTCACCGGCTCGGGCGGCCGCGGCGACCGCCGAGGCCGGGCCCGCGCCGAAGGCCCGCACGATCCCGGGCCCCCCGGCGAGCGTCTCCACACACCCCCTGTTGCCGCAGCAGCACGGCGACCCCCACGGATCGACCGTGACGTGCCCGACCTCGCCGACGTTGTCGCGGGGACCGACGAGGATCTCGCCGCGCAGCGCCACCGCACCGCCCACCCCGGTGCCGAGAACGGCGAACAGCACGTCGGACAGCCCCCGGGCCGCCCCCAGAAGCAGCTCCGCCAGGGCGAAAGCCCGCGCGTCGTTGACCACGGCCACCGGCACCCCGGTCAGGGCGCTCAGCCGGGGGCCGGCCGGGTAGCCGTCCCAGTCGCCCGGCGGGTTGGGCACGAACAGCGCGGTGCCCGTGTCCCGGTCCACGTGGCCGGGCAGCCCCATCCCGATGCTCTCGACGTGCGGAGCGGCCAGCGCCGCCACGAGCTTCATCGTCTCGTCGGGGCCCGGCGGCGTGGCCACGGTGCCGGAATCGACCACCGTGTCACCGTCGAGCAGCACCCATTTGGTGTCCGTCCCGCCGACGTCGACGCCGAGCCGCGTCCCGGCTCGGCCCGTGGGGCGCGTCATGGGCCCACCGTCAGGGCGCGCGAGGCGAACCGGGCGCCGTCACCTGTCCCCGCGCGCTCGCTGAAGGGCTCGACGCCGAGCAGCCGCAGGTAGGCCAGCAGCGGCTGGGAGTGGCTGTGCAGGTTGGCGACGGGATACGCCTGCATGGCGATGCCGAGGTCGGCGAGGTCCCAGGTGCGGCCGGGCCGGTCGGTCTCGGGCGCCAGGTAGGCGTCGGGCCCGGACAGGGTGCCCTCCCAGACGTCCGGGTAGGCGTTCGCGTGCGCGGCCAGGGACATCCGGCGCCACCACTGCCAGCCCAGCTCGGGAACGTGGTCGGCGGCGGCCCAGATGAGCGTCATGTTGATCGCGTACCAGATCGTGCCGACGCCGCCGGGGCCGTGGTGTTCCCGGACGGGCCAGCGCAGCCGGGCGCCCAGCGGCGAGCCGGCGGCGGCCGTGGCCTCGATCCTGCGCAACAGCTCCGCCGCGCGGCCGGGCGGGGTGGCGCCGCACAGGATCGCCCACGGCTGCACCTCCAGCCACATGTCGGAGTCGCCGACGACGGCTCCGGGGCCGTAGGCGCGCCGGAACCAGCGGCCGTTCCACTCCTCGGCCACCAGCCCGCGCAGTTCCTCGCCGAGCTTGCGCGCTTCTGCCGCGGTCACGAGGTCGCCGAGCCGCTCGGCCAGCACCGCGTACCGCGGCAGCACCCAGGCGGCCATGGCCGAGTTCAGGACGGACTCGCCCTGCGCGATCATCAGCTCGCGGTCGACTCCGCTCTCGGTGATGGCCATGTCGTTCCAGTCGGCGTTCAGCATCCGCACGTGGCCGTGCTCTCCCCGCCCGACCACGTCGGTGAAGAACCTGAACTGCCTGCGCAGGTGCTCTCCGAGCGGGACCGGCGCGGCGCGGTGGAGCGGGTGGTACGGCACGGGCTCGCGGAAGGCCGCCTCCTCGCCGGTGGCGGACAGGTATTCGGCCGCCAGCCACAGTGCCCACAGGTTCTGGTCCGACGGCCGGAACAGGTCGGTCCACGGCTGCTTGTCCGGTCCGAGGGCGTAGGGCAGATCGCCGTCGGGGCTGCCCCAGGCGCACGTGTTGCGCAGCACGGACAGGGCCAGATCCGGCTCGATGTAGACCAGCGGCAGCGCGTGCTGGAGCGGGTCGCGGGCGGCGCCGTTGAAGCCGTGCCTGAAGGAGTAGCACGATCCCTGGTCGAGGGTGTGCCCGCCGAGCACGCCGTCCGCGCAGGCCGCGCCGGTCAGCAGCGCCGCGTGCCACGGGATCTCACGCTCGGCCTCGGGCGCCCGCGGCGCGGACGCCCGGGGCAGCCGGTCGCGCAAGGCGGCCAGGCTGCCCTCGAACGACGGCGCCGTGTCGTCGAGCAGGCCGTACCTGAGCTCGACCACCCGCTCGCCGTGGGCCGCGAGCAGGAGGGGGACGGCCAGCCGCCCCGATCCGGTCCTGCGCGGCCGCGCGCCGCCGATGAGTTCGAGTTCGAGTCCGACGTCCTCGTCCGGCCCTGTGCTGGGCGCTGTGCCGCTGATGAGGTTGACCTGGGCGGGTCTCGCCGCCCACTCCTCGGTCAGCGTCAGCCGGGCCGGCTCGCCGAGCAGGTTGCGCACGCGCAGCCGGATCAGCACCCACGGCGCCTCGCCCTCGGGGCAGAGCACGGTGCGTTCCAGCGACACCTGGTCATCCGCCACCCGGACGATCACGAACGTCGGCCCGAATATCCGCTCGGATCCCGAAATATCCGTCGAGAGTTCGCCCACCCGGGTGACGCCCGTGTCGCGCGTGAGCCACCGCAGGGCCGTGTGCTCGTCGAACAGGCCGCTCAGGCCGTAGTTGTCGGCCACCAGCGTGATCCGCCGGTTTCCCAGGTGGACGGCGTGCCGCCGGGTGGGCGGTTCCAGGATGGGGTCCCACTCGGCGCGCGGATCCCGTTCCTGGTCCATCGTGTAGGAGAAGGCGGGCAGTCCGTGCGCGGTGGTCCATGCGCCGAATGCGCTCATTTCTTCACGCCTCCCAGCGTCAGCCCGGCCACGTAGTAGCGCTGCAGGACGAACATCAGCACCAGCGGCGGCACGGCCGTGACCAGGGCGGCGGTGCTGACCAGGCCGATGCTGAAGTCGTACTCCGTCTGCAGCTGCGACAGGCCCACGGGCAGCGGCCACAGACGGGGATCGTTGGCCACGACGAGCGGCCAGAGCAGGTTGTCCCACTGCGCGAGGAACTGCAGCAGGAAGAGCGTGAGCAGCGCCGGACGCAGCAGCGGCACCCCGACGCGCAGGAAGATGTGCAGCTCGCCCGCGCCGTCCACGCGCGCCGACAGCAGCAGCTCCCGCGGCACGGAGAGGGCGAACTGGCGGACGAGGAACACGCCGAACGCGCTCATCATGAACGGGACGATCATGCCCTGGAACGAGTCGATCCAGCCCAGCTGCTTGACGACGAGGTACATCGGCACGAGCACCACGATCGGCGACAGCGACAGCGTGCCCACGACGACCGTGAACAGCACCCGCCTGCCGGGGAACGTGAGCTGCGCCAGGGCGTAGCCGGCCGCCCCGGAGAAGACCACCTCCAGGACGGCGACACCGAGGGAGAGGATCATGCTGTTGCGCAGGTAGAGCGGGAAGTCGCCCTGGCCGAACAGCTGGGAGAGGTGCTCGCCGAGCTGGGAGGCGTCGAAGGTGAGCCCGCCGAGATCGGTCGCGTCGGAGGCCGAGGAGAGGGCGAACATCGCGTAGACCGGCAGCAGCATGACCAGCACGACCAGCGACAGCAACGTGCCGCGCAGCGCCCTCATCCGTCATCGCCTCCTTTGAGCACGCCGAACTGCACGAGCGAGAGCGCGAGCATGGCCACGAGGAGCACCATGGCGATCGCCGAGGCGTACCCCATGCGCTCGAACCCGAAGCCGGTCGCCCACAGGTAGAGCGGCAGAACCTCGGTGGCGCCCGCCGGCCCGCCCTTGGTGAGCAGGAAGGCGGGAACGAACGACTGCATCGCCCCGACCACCGCGATGACCAGCACGAACAGCAGCGTCCGGCGCAGCAGCGGGAGCGTGATGCGGGCGAAGGCCCGGATCGGGCCGGCGCCGTCGAGCGCGGCCGCCTCGAACACCTCGCTCGGCAGCCCCTGCAGCCCCGCGGTGAGGATGATGACGAACAGTCCGAGGTGCTTCCAGGTCGTCATGATGACCAGGGCCCAGAGGGCGAGCCCCTCCTCGGTCAGCCACGGCTTCGGCTCGATTCCGACGAGGCCGATCAGCGTGTTGGCCAGGCCATGGTCCGCGAAGATCGCCGACCACACCATCGAGGTGGCCACGAGCGGCATCGCCGCCGGGATCAGGACCAGCGCGCGCAGGACGCCGTTCAGCCGGCCGGGCTTGCTCAGCGGGACGGCGATCGCGAGCCCGAGCACGATCGACGGGACCACGGACGCGACCGTGAACACCGCGGTGACCTCGGCCGAGTTCCAGAAGCCGGGGTCGTCGAGCATCCTGCGGTAGTTGTCCAGGCCGGTCCACTCGGGCAGGCCGGCCAGGTCGTAGCTGGTGAAGCTGAGGTAGACGGCGCCGGCGAACGGCACGACCCAGAAGACGAGGAAGTAGATCGCCGCGGGGAGCGCCAGCAGGCTCCCGGCGCGCGCCTCGGCCCACCGCTGTCCCCGGCCCGACACCCTGGGGGCGGGCCTGTCCAGGCGGGCGGTCAGGGTCACAGCGCTCTCCTCATCGCCTGGTCGAAGTCCGCGGCCGCCTGCTCGGGCGTCTTCTTGCCGAAGGCCACCGCGTCGGCGGCGTCGGTCAGCGACTTGGCCATCTCCTGCCACACCGGAGTCTGCGGGCCGAAGTCGGCGTACGGGGCGGAGGCCGCCATGATCTCCATCGTCTTGGTGTCCGTGCTGGGCAGCTTCTCCCAGCCCTTGACCGGGGTGAGCAGGCTCGCGTCCATGAGCTGCCTGGCCGCGACGTCCGCGCGCTGCAGGTAGTCGATGAAGTGCCAGGCGGTGTACTGCAGTTTCGAGTGCTCGGCGACCGCCCAGCCCCAGGTGTAGGCCGGGGCGACCGGCCGGCCGCCGTCCCAGCGCGGCAGCGGGGCGATGTCGAAGGACTCGCCGAACACGAGCTTCTTGTTCAGCGCGGGGAACAGGTCCATCGCGAACAGCCCGGAGACCACCATGGCCGCCTCGCCGGTGGCGAACAGCCCGAACCCCGACAGCGGGTTGGACAGCTTCGCGTTGCCCAGGCCGCCGTAGTAGCGCAGCGCCTCGACCCCGGCGTCCGTGGCGAGCGTGGCCGTGCCCGCGTCGGCGCTGAGTATCCCGCCTCCCTTCCCTCTCACCAGGGCGAGCAGCTGCATCACCGTCCACTGCGGGTTGCCCAGTATCCACTGCAGGCCCACCTTCTTGCCGTCGGCCGAGGTGAGCCTCTTGCTGTACTCGGCGACCTCCTCCCACGTCGTGGGCGGCTTGTCCGGGTCGAGCCCGGCTTCGGCGAACCTGTCCCTGCGGTAGTAGAGGCAGCAGATCGTGTAGTCGATCGGGACGCCGTAGAGCTTGCCCTGGTAGGACAGCGAGTTGACGGCGCTCTGGTCGTACTTCGCGACCAGCGCCTTCTCGTCGGTCGCCCCCATGGCTTTGGGGATGATCGGCGCGAGCCGTCCCTTGCGGGCGTGGCCCGCGACGGTCCAGCCGCCAATCTTGAACAGGTCCGGGGGAGCGTCTCCCGCGAAGGCGGTCAGGAGCTTGGCGTCGAGCTTGTCGACCGGCACGTAGAGCGGGGTGATGTCGACGCCGCCGAACTCCTGGATGTAGCTGTGCAGCAGGGAGGTGAACACCGAGTCGTAGGCCTTGGTCTGGTGCAGCCAGACGGAGAGCTTCCCCCGCGGGACGCCGTCGGCCGGCACCGTCGCCTCCGGTTCGGAGCCACAGGCGGCGAGGAGGCCGGCCGCCGTGGTCAGTGCGGCTGCTCCGAGCAGGCGGCGCCGGGTCATCATGGTCATGCTCAACCTCCGGAAGGCAGCGCTTCGCCGCCGGTGCGGCGGCGCCGCGCCGGGATCCGGCGAGGGGGGTTACTGGCCCATCAGGGCGTTCTTGGCGTCGTTGAGCTCCACGGAGAACACCGCGAAGTCGCCGCGCGCGTGGCGGATGGTGTATTCGAGCGCGGCCCCGCTGTCGGTGCTGGTGCTGCGGGCGGTGGCCAGCAAGGCCGCGGCGATCGGCACGCGCAGCAGCTCGGCGAGCCGGTAGTCGGCGTTGACCGCGCCGATCGTCTCCCTGCCGCTCGCGGGGGACAGGCCGTACTTCATGCGCAGCAGGTCGTACAGCGAGCCGGTCAGGTCCTCGTCGAGGATTCCCGGCACCAGGTCGGCAGGCAGGTGGGCGCTCTCCAGCATGCAGGGCGTACCCTCGATCAGCCGCAGCCGCTCGATGAAGACGATCTCCTGGGACTCGTCCAGGCCGAGCGCGACGCCGGCGTCGGTGCCCGCCGGTTGCCGGTGGGCCCTGAGCACCTGCGTCGTGGGCTTGCGCCCGAGCCGCGCCATCGTCTCGGTGAACCCGGCCGGGCGCGCGCCCAGCTCGGGGGCCACGGCCATCGGCGCGGTGTAGGTGCCGCTGCCCTGCCGGGCGACCAGCAGCCCTTCCTGGACGAGGTCGCCGATCGCCCGGCGAGCCGTGGCCCTGCTCACGCCGGCGTAGACCATGAGGTCCTTCTCGGCGGGGATCAGGGTGTCGGGCTCGCAGTCGCGGATGACCGCCCGCAGTCGCTCGCGCAGCTGGTAGTAGAGCGGCACAGCGGCTGACGGGTCGAGGGCCAGCCGACGTTCCCAGTCAGTCATGTCGTCCATCCTTATTTGTACGGACGACCGTATCTTTTCCGGCCGAGCCGGATCATGTCAACAGGCCGGCGCACCTGAGTCGGCCTTCGCATGTGAGGATCCGGCCCACAGATGTTCACAATTTGATCATTCCGGCGAAATGCCGGAAAAAGGGCACGTGTCTGCGGTAGAAGGACATCCGTACCATCGCCTCTACCTGAAGGTGTATGTGAAGCACTTCCTTCGCCTCGCCGCGGCCCCTCTGCTCGCCGGGGCCTTCCTCGTCAGCGCCGCCTCCGGGCCCGCCACCGCGGACACCGCCCAGACCGACGCCGAACTGGCCGCCGAGTGGCAGGCCGCCTGGGACACCCACGCGTTCTACGACACCACGCCGCCCGCCCCGGACTCGGGTCGCAGCAGGGCCGTCAGCGAGATCTCCATCGAGATCGACCGGCCCATCCAGCAGGTGTTCGCCGCCTACTCGGACCTCGACAACCACATCGGCCCCAACCCGTTCCTCAAGCGGGTCGTCACCCACAAGGACTGGCGCCTGGCCGGCACACGGTACGTCAACCTCACCGCCATCGAGGAGATCCCGTACCAGGGCACGATCGTCACCAACAAGGTGCACGCCCAGCAGCGCCTCAACCCCGCGAGCTTCTCCTACGAGACCGACACCTGGTCCGAGCCCGCCGTGGTCACCCACCAGAAGATCTCGTTCAGGGTGCTGGCCCCCGGCAAGACCGTGGTCACCGAGAGCCTCACCTTCGACGCGGACGCCACGCTGATCGACTTCGTCGCGGCCAACGGCACCGCAGCCCACCAGCAGACGCAGGCGGCCCTCAAGCAGGCCATCGAGAGCGGCACCATCTGATCCGGCGGCCGCGCGGGCTCCGTGCGTGAAAGGGGGTGCCCGCGACGCGAGGGGCGCGGGCAGCTCCGGCTGAGTACCGGCCGACCACGTGGCACCCCCGGACACCAGGCGCCATCACAAGATCTACGGTGATCTTCTAGGCCAACACCGTTGCGTTTACCGGCGCCGACGGGATGCAAGTCCATGGTCCATGATCTGGATCTGGACTTCGAGGGTGTAGGTCTGTGCTTGCTGGGGGTGCTTTCCCGCGTTCGGTCCGTACTTGCTGGTCGGGTTCTTGCGGCTGCGGGCCTTGACACGCTGGCGGCGTTCGGCGGGCAACAGGTCGTTCAGGACGGCTCGGCCGATCGCGCCCACGAGAGCCACCGGCTCCGGCGGGAGGATGCCGGTGGCGGTGGTGACCTGGTCTCGGGCCGTCTGGAGGAGGATGGTGAAGCTGATCCGCTCCATGACCAGACCCGGCCGGGAGGCCGCCGCGTCGGCGGCGGTGCGAATGAGGGCCTGGTAAACCGTCAGTAGCGCGTAAACCTCCTGGTCCAGGCCCGCAACGCTGCGCGAGCGCAGGACGCGGCCGTCGAGCATGGCCACCTTGATCGAGAAGTAGGTGGTCTCCACTTGCCACCTGCGGTGATAGAGGGCGACCAGTTCACCGGCGGGGTAGCGCTCGTGATCGACCAGGCTGGTGACCAGGCGCCACGGCTCACGCCGCGTGGTGCCGTCGGCGAGGGTGACAGTGATCCACGCCTCGATAACGCGGACGGGCAGCGCCCGGTAGCCCTCGCTGGCCCGGTAGACGCCGCACAGGCGGGCCAGGTAGGAGCCGTCGGGCAGGCGGCGCTGGATGGCCGGGCGGCGCCGGGCGGAGGAGCGCACCAGGAACTGCGCGCCTGTCGCGCCTACCTGGCGCAGGAACTCCACCGCGTCGAAACCGGCGTCCGCCAACAGCAGCATCGAGCGGTCCAAGCAGCCCAGCAAGCGCTGTGCGTAGGGTACTTCGCCTTGGTTCTCGGGGCCGAAACAGGCCGCGAGCACGGCCCGGGTCCCACACTCGACCACGACCAGCAGGCGCACCAGCGGGTAGCCGAACTCCAGCACGTCCCCGGATCGCTTCGGGTAGCGCCAGGTGACCTGTTCGTCGTCGGGGGCGTGCAGGTGGGTGCCGTCCAGCGCCACCGTGCGCAGTCCCCGGTAGAACGAGCCTGCCTGGCTAGGGCCGGCTACCGGCCCGGCGAGGATCTCGAACAGGCGGCGCAGCGGGGCCGCGCCGACCCGGCGTCGCGCTCGCGCGAGCGAGGAGGCGGCCGGGCACACCGGCGCGAGCTGGCCCAGAGCGGCGGTGAGCTTGCCCCAGGTCGCCCGGTAGGAGCAGTGTCCGAACAGGGCCAGGGCGAGGGTGAAGTAGACCACCACCCGGGCGGGCAGCAGCCGTAACCGCTTCTCCCGTGCCCCGGTCTCCTCCAGCACCGCATCCACCAGCGTGAAGTCGACGATCTGGGTCAGCTCGCCCAGATGTCCGGGCGCGTGGACGCCCGCGGCTGTCTCGATCGTGCGGGTGATGGCAGACTTCTCCTGCAACGGGACCCCTGGTTCTTGATCATCTTGCTCGACACAAGTGATCTACCAGAGGTCCCGTTCGTCGTGATCACCGGCTTGACGAACCGTCGGCCGAACAAACGCAACGGTGTTGTCTTCTAGGCGATCGGGTCCCACGGCACGGCGTCGAAGCGCGCCGCCAGCGCCGCCCAGGCGTCCTCGTCCACCTTGAGCACCAGGTCGTCCACCCGGCCGACCGGGACGACGCCCCACGAGTTGGACAGGAACACCAGCGGGTGCCCCGCCAGGTCGGCGACCCGGAGCGGCCGGTGCTCGCCGGGCAGGACGCGATCCAGCAGCCCCATCGAGACGCCGCGCAGCATCGGCGCGTCCGGCCAGACGACGCGCTCGCCGTCGAAGCAGCCGAGGTTGGCGATCGTCCCCTCGCTGATCAACCCGTCCGTGCCCACCAGCAGCGCGTCGTCGAAGCCGCGCGCCTCCGCCCGCCTGCCCAGGTACACCTGTGGGAGGCCGCCCAGGTGTTTGATGTGCGGCAGGAACCGCGCGTACGTGGCGGACATGAGCGACCGGGGCTCGTCCGGCCACCGGTGGGGCTCCGCGGCGGTGGCGATGACCCGCACGCCGTCCCGCTCGACCACGTAGACGCGCACGCCGGCGTCCGTGACGTCACCGAGCACCCGCCCGATGGAGCCCACCACCAGGTCCCGGTCCAGGGACGCGCCGAACAGCTCCCGCGTGGCGGCCGTCAACCTGGCCAGGTGCAGGTCCAGCCCCCGCACCCGGCCGCCGCGCACCTGCATCGCGGTGAAGTGCCCGTAGCGGGCCGCCATGGCCAGGCCGAGGTCGTCAGCGCCTCCCGGGCGCCCGTCGATGATTACGCGATCGGTCACGCCGTCCAGCGTACGCACGGACGCCCGGGACGGGATCAGGACGCCAGCCGGCTCATCGCCAGCGCCGCGTACAGGGCCGCGCCGTCCGGCAGCACCGCGTCGTCGAAGACCGCCTCGGGGGAGTGGTTGTACGGCGCGGTCGCCGGGTCGCGGTCCGCCGGGCACGCCCCCAGGAAGACGAACGCGCCCGGCACCTCCTCCAGCACGTAGGAGAAGTCCTCCGCGCCCATCACCGGCTGCGGCGAGACGAGGAAACGGCCCGGCCCGAACAGGTCGCCGGCCGTCCGCTCCGCGAAACCGGCCTCGCCGACGTCGTTCACCGTCACCGGGTAGCCCATCCCGAACGACGCCTCGACGCCGAGCCCGTGCGCCGCCGCGACGGCCGCCACGACCTCCACCAGCCGCCGCTGCACCAGCGCCCGGTTGGCCGCGCTGAACGTGCGGACCGTCGCCTCGAAGTAGGCCTCGTCGGGGATCACGTTGTCGGCCGTGCCCCCGTGGAACTGGCCGACCGTGACCACCACCGGGTCGAACACGTCGAACGTCCTGGTCACCATGGTCTGCAGCGCCGCGACCATCTCACAGCCCGCCTGGATCGGGTCGAGCGCGCGGTGCGGGCTGGAGCCGTGGCCGCCGCGCCCCTTGACCCGCACCTGGAACACGTCGGCCGCCGCCATGATCGGCCCCGGGCGGGAGGCGAACAGGCCGGGCGGCAGCATCGAGGAGACGACGTGCATGCCGTACGCGGCCACCGGCCGGGGGCCGGCCGCGTCCAGCACCCCCTCGCCGATCATGTGGCGGGCGCCCTCGAAACCCTCCTCGCCCGGCTGGAACATGAACACCACGTCCCCGGCCAGCTCGTCCCGGCGGGCGCTCAGCAGGTGCGCGGCGCCCGCCAGCATCGCGGTGTGCAGGTCGTGCCCGCAGGCGTGCATCCTGCCCTCGACCTGGGAGGCGTACGGCAGGCCGGTCCGCTCGGCGACGGGCAGCGCGTCCATGTCGCCGCGCAGCAGGACCACCGGGACGGCCCCGCCCGCCTGGTCACCGGCCCGGTCGTCGGCCCGGTCTCCGGCCCGCCCTCCGCGCAGCACGGCGGTGACCGAGCTGAGCGAGGTGCCCGTCGTGATCTCCAGGGGGAGCCCGTCGAGGGCCGCCAGCACCGTCTCCTGGGTGCGCGGCAGCGTGAGGCCGAGTTCGGGGGTGGTGTGCAGGGTGTGGCGGAGCCGGACGAGCTCGTCCCGCATGTCCTGAGCGGCTTCGGTGAACGACATGCTGATATTTCTTCATATGGCGGACGCGAAGTCGACCAGATGCCCTCGGTACGATGACCGGGTGACCGAGCGTAAGCAGATCGACTATTGGCTGTCCGATATGGATGGTGTCCTCGTCCACGAGGGGCGCCCGGTCCCCGGGGCCGACACCTTCATCAAGCGGCTCGGCGACTCCGGCAAGCCGTTCCGGGTGCTGACCAACAACTCGATCTACACTCCCCGCGACCTGTCCGTTCGACTGCTCGCGGCGGGCCTCGAGGTGCCGCCCGAGTCCATCTGGACCTCCGCGCTGGCCACGGCGGAGTTCCTGGACGACCAGCGGCCCGGCGGCTCGGCGTACGCGATCGGCGAGGCCGGGCTGACCACGGCGCTGCACGAGGTCGGCTACGTGCTCACCGACCTCGACCCCGACTACGTGGTGCTCGGCGAGACCCGCACCTACAGCTTCACCCAGATCACCCGGGCCATCCGCCTCATCGAGAACGGCGCCCGCTTCATCGCCACCAACCCCGACCCGATCGGCCCGTCCACCGAGGGCTCCCTGCCTGCCTGCGGCGCCGTCGCCGCCATGATCACCAAGGCGACGGGCGTGGACCCCTACTTCGTCGGCAAGCCCAACCCCCGCATGATGCGCAGCGCGCTCAACGCCATCGACGGCCACAGCGAGACCACCGCCATGATCGGCGACCGCATGGACACCGACGTGGTCTGCGGCATGGAGGCCGGCCTCTACACGATCCTCGTCCTCACCGGCGTCACCCAGCCCCGGCAGATCGACCGCTTCCCCTACCGGCCCTCCCTGGTGGTCGACTCGGTGGCGGACCTGATCGAGCTCATCTGAACCTGACGGGATCCGTCAGGTACGGGTGGCAGGCTGGGTCCATGACCCGTGTCTACCTGGAGATCGGCCCGAAGAAGGTCTTCGCCTGCTCGCTGGAATGGCCCGGCTGGTGCCGCGTCGC
The DNA here is from genome assembly GCF_014207745.1 of Nonomuraea muscovyensis. Classification (NCBI taxonomy): domain Bacteria; kingdom Bacillati; phylum Actinomycetota; class Actinomycetes; order Streptosporangiales; family Streptosporangiaceae; genus Nonomuraea; species Nonomuraea muscovyensis. The sequence goes on along the minus strand of NZ_JACHJB010000001.1, from coordinate 108,540 downwards.
CAAGGGCGAGGAGGCCGCGCTCGACCTGCTCATGGAGTACGTCCCGCGCTACCGCGTGGTGGCGGAGCGGGCCGGGCTGGCCTTCGACCCCGGCGACCCCGAGGTCGTCGCCCGCGTGCCGGGCGACCGCACCACCGACTTCGGCGCGCCGCACGCCATCTGCGACCTCGACCACGAGCCGGTGGCGCGGGCCGAGGCCGAGCGGCAGGTGAGGGTGCTGCGCGCCGCGTGGGAGCTGTTCGACGAGGTGGTGGCCGCCTCTCCGGAGGAGCTGCGCAAGGGGCCGCGCGGGGGAGGGCGCGACACGTCCAAGGTGTACGCCCACGTCCTGGAGGCCGAACGCTCCTACGCCCGGAAACTCGGCGTGCGGCACGGGCCGTACCAGTCGCGTGCGGACCGGGACACGATGCGGGCGGAGCTCGCCGAGGTGCTGTCGCGCCCCTGGAACCCGGGCGGGGACCTGCCGTGGCCGCCCCGCTACGCCGCCCGCAGGCTCGTCTGGCACGTCGTCGACCACCTGTGGGAGATCGAGGACCGCCGCCAGTGACCCGCTCGGGCGTCAGGGCGTGGTGATGAGTGTGGGCAGCGCGACGATGTGCTCGGACAGATAGGCGGCGACCGCCTCCGGCACGACGTGCCGCGAGGTGATCTCCGACGGCAGCAGCGGCAGCCGCTCCACGTCGTAGCGGCCCCGCGAGGGGTCCTCCAGCTCCGGGCCGTGCCGCAGCGCCGGGTCCATGGCGACCAGGCGGCAGCCGTAGACGTGCTGTGTCTTCACCTCGCCCTGCCACGGGTGGGTCACCGTGGCCAGCGGCGTGACGTCCGACACCGTCGCGCCCAGCTCCTCCATCAGCTCCCGGCGCAGGGTGTGCTCCAGGGTGGCGTCCTCCGGCTCGACGTGGCCGCCCGGCACCGAGTAGTAGACGTCACGGCCGGGCACCGTGCGCCGGAAGACGATCAGCTGCTCGTCGTGGTCGAGCAGGACACCGCGGACGCTGGGGCGCATGGTGGCACCTTACGGGACGGTGATGACCTTCCGGTAGCCTAACCTACGGTGCCGTAACCAAAGGAGACGATGTATCTATGGCGATGACTCAGACGGAACTCCTGCACGAGCTCGAGCCCGTGGTCGCGGGAGAGCTCGACCGTCATCACACGATGGCCAAGGAATGGTTCCCGCACGAGTACGTCCCGTGGAGCGAAGGCCGCAACTTCGACGGCGTCTACGGGGGCGAGGCGTGGCAGGAGGGCGATACCAAGCTGCCCGAGGCCGCGCGCGTCTCGCTCATCGTCAACCTGCTCACCGAGGACAACCTGCCCAGCTACCACCACGAGATCGCGACCACGTTCGGCCGTGACGGCGCGTGGGGCACCTGGGTGCACCGCTGGACCGCCGAGGAGGACCGCCACGGCACCGCGATCCGCGACTACCTGACCGTCACCCGCGCGGTCGACCCGGTCGCGCTGGAGCGCGCCCGCATGGTCCACATGGAGCAGGGCTTCGCCACCGAGTACGGCACGATGCTGCAGCAGCTGGCCTACGTCTCCTTCCAGGAGCTGGCCACCCGCATCGCGCACCGCAACACCGGCAGGGCGTCGGGCGACGAGGGCTGCGAGCGGCTGCTCGCCCGCATCGCCGCCGACGAGAACCTCCACATGCTCTTCTACCGCAACCTGCTGAAGGCGGCCTTCGAGCTCGACCCCAACCAGACGATGCGGGCCGTGACCGACGTGGTGACCACCTTCCAGATGCCCGGCTCCAGCATCGAGGGCTTCACCCGCAAGGCCATGATCATCGCTCACGAGGGCATCTACGACCTGCGCCTGCACCTCGACGACGTGCTCACGCCGGTGCTGAAGCAGTGGGCGGTGTTCGACAAGACCGGGCTGGACGCCGAGGGCGAGCAGGCCCGCGAGGAGCTGTCGGCGTTCCTGGCCAAGACCGAGGCCACGGCCGCCCGCTTCGTCGAGCGCCGCGAGGCCCGCCGCGCCCGCGAGGCCGCCCGCCTCTGACGCGCTGACGACCCCACCCACGGCGGTGGTCTGTCCGGGGGTGGGCTGATGTGGGGTGTTCGGTCTGGGAGGATCTAGGGCCATGGACGTTCCCGTGGCCCTGATCGTGTCCGTCGCCGCACTCGTCATGATCCTGCTGCTGGCCGGCTCCGCCCGCCGCCTGCTGGGGGTCAGGTTCGGGGCGATCCGCACGTTCCTGGCCGCGCTGCTGGCCTTCACGATCGCCGCGCCGCTGCTGTCGCCGATCCTGCAGTCGTTCCAGGCGGACCACGATCCCGGGATCGGGGCCGCCTGGGCCATCCTCCTGGTGACCATGTGCGTGGTCCTCATCCCGATGGTGCTGCTGGTCCTGGCCGAGGCGCTGGTCCCGCCCGGCTCGATCCCCGGCCCGCTGGAGCTGGCCCGGTCACTGCGCGGCCGGATCTCCCGCGCCAGGCGCTACTCCCAGATCACCCGGATCGCGATCCGCCACGGCCTCGGCCCCTACCTGCGCGGACGTGACCCGATGGCCGGTCCGGAGGACCGGCCGGGCAGGCAGCGGCTGGCCGCCTCGCTGCGCCAGGCGCTCGACGACGGCGGCGTCACCTTCGTCAAGCTCGGCCAGGTCCTGTCCACCCGGCGCGACCTGCTGCCGCCGGAGTTCGTGGACGAGCTGGGCCTGCTGCAGGACCGGGTAGCCCCCGCGCCGTGGGAGCAGATCGAGCCGGTGCTGACGGCCGAGCTGGGCGGACCGGCCGAGAGCGTCTTCGCCGCGTTCGACCGCACCCCGCTGGCCGCCGCCTCCATCGCGCAGGTGCACACCGCCCGGCTGCACACCGGCGAGGAGGTCGTGGTCAAGGTCCGCCGGCCCGGCATCGACCAGGTCGTGGACCGCGACCTCGACATCGTGCGCCGCCTGGCGCTCACCCTGGAGACCCGCACCCGGTGGGGCCGCACACTCGGCGTGCGCGACCTGGCCGAGGGGTTCGCGACCGCGCTGCGCGAGGAGCTGGACTTCCGCATCGAGGCGGCCAACATGGCGGCCGTCACCGCGGCCAAGGGCAGCGGCGTCACCTACCCCGCCCCCGTCTCCGCCCTGTGCACCGAGCGCGTCCTCGTCATGCAGCGGCTGACGGGCCGCCCCCTCGCCACGGCGGACGCCGAACAGGGGCCCGCGCTGGCCCGGGCCCTGCTCGAATGCCTGCTCCGGCAGGTGCTCATGGAGGGCGTCTTCCACGCCGATCCGCACCCCGGCAACCTCATGCTGCTCGACGACGGCACGCTCGGCCTGCTCGACTTCGGCTCGGTGGGCCGCCTCGACACCTCGATGCGCTCGGCCCTGCAGCGCTTCCTGCTCGCCATGAACCGGCAGGACACCGTCGCCGTCACCGACGCGCTGCTGGAGGTGATGCCGAGGCCCGAGGACATCGACGAGCCCGCCCTGGAACGGGCGCTCGGCCAGTTCATGGCCAGGCACCTGGTCCCGGGCACGGGCAGCGCCCAGATGTTCACCGACCTGTTCACGATCGTCTCCCGGCACGGGCTGTCGGTGCCACCCGAGGTCGCGGCCGTCTTCCGCGCCCTGGCCACGCTGGAGGGCACGCTGCTGCGGCTGGCACCGGGCTTCGACCTCATCGGCGAGGCCCGCGCGTTCGGCCACCGCCACCTCGCCGAGCGGCTCGACGGCGACGCGGTGAAGGAGGCCGTCGGCCAGGAGCTGGCCGCGCTACTGCCGATGCTGCGCCGCCTGCCGCGGCGCGTGGAGCGCATCGCCAGCGCCGCCGAGCACGGCCGGTTCAGCCTGAACGTCCGCCTCCTGGCCGACGACCGTGACCGCCGCTTCGTGACCGGCCTGCTCCACCAGGTGCTGCTGACGGTCCTCGGCGCCACCGCCGGGCTGATGGGCGTGCTGCTGCTGGGCACCGAGGGCGGCCCGCAGGTCAGCCGGGCGATCACGCTGTTCCAGATGATCGGCTACAACCTGCTGGTCGTCAGCGCCGTCCTCGTGCTCCGCGTGCTGATCCTCGTCTTCCGCCGCCCGCGCGAGCCGCGTCCGTAGCGGCGTCCCCGAGCGCGTCTCCAGCGCCGGCGGCCCGGCAGGGGCCGCCGGCGCGTTCGCGCACGGGCTCCTGGTGCGGCAATCCCGGTCGCCTCTTGACCGCGGGATGGTCTTGGACATCCACGACATCGGGCAGGTTTCACACCACGGGTGCCAGAACCCCTTCGCGGGAGTCGAGCCGGCATCCTCCCCGATCTGACGGCAGGGGATTTCCAACGGCGACGGCTACCCCGTGAGGAGGAGGTCGCGTTGCGGTTCGCGATTCGCAGGCCCGCCCGGCCTCCCTTCCCGCCCGGACGCCCCCCGTTCCACCCCGGCCCGCCGCCGGAGGATGCCCCGTCCGGCGAGACACGAACAGGGAGGTCACGATGACCCGCCGTTCCACCCTTCCTTCGCGCCCGCACGGACGGGACGTCCACGCGGTAGGTGCTCGGTGAAAGTCGTCGGGATAGCCGGCAGCCTGCACACCGGGTCCTTCATCAACAGACTGCTGGAGGCGGTGGGCCGCGAACTGCCGCCGGGGGCCGACTTCACGCGCTGGCCCGGCCTGGCCACGACGCCGCCGTACGCCGCGGGGCCGATGCCCGGCGCGGCGATCGAGCTGGTGCGGCTGGTCGACCAGGCCGACGGCGTGCTGCTGACGGCGCCCGAGCACAGCCTGCTGCCCGCCGAACTGGGCCACGCGCTGCGCTGGCTGTCGGCGGCGGGGGTGCTGACCGGCAAGCACGTCGCGGTGATGAGCGCCAGCGTCCGGGCCTGCGGGGCCATGTGGGCGCAGGCCGAGCTGTACACGCAGCTCACCGGCGCGGGAGCGGTCGTCATGGGCTCGGAATTGGTGCTGTCCCCGAGCTGCCCGCACTTCGACGCCAAGGGCATGCTGACCGCCCGCTACCTGCGGGACCAGGTGCGCGAGGTGGTCGGCCGGCTGTGCCCGGCACCCGTGCGGGAGCCGGTACGTGAGCCCGTGCGGGAGCCGGTGCTCTCCGCCTGAGCGGTCCCTGCCGCGTACGGAATCGTCTCTCCCGCTGGAGCGTTGGGAGAAAAGCCGTTGCCTGCCGTACGGGTGCCGTCGGTACGGTGGGGCAGATGCCTAGGGAGATCCGTAGGCGGATTCCGCACGCGTGAGGAGCTCAACGTCATGTCCGGCGCCATGTCCGGCCCGCTGGTCGTCAACGACTCGGTCGTCATCCCCGACGCCGAGCTGGTCTGGCGTTTCTCGCGTTCGTCCGGTCCGGGCGGCCAGGGCGTCAACACCACCGACAGCCGGGTGGAGCTGACGTTCGACGTGGCGGCCACCACGGCGCTGCCGCCGTCGCTCAAGGCCCGCGCGCTGGAGCGGCTGGGCGCCCGCGTCATCACGATCGCCGCCTCCGAGCACCGCTCCCAGCTCCGCAACAGGGAGGCCGCCACGCAGCGCCTCGCGCAGCGGCTGCGCGAGGCGATCGCGCCACCGCCGAAGCGCCGCCGCCCGACCAAGCCCGGCAGGGGCGCGGTGGAGCGCCGCATCGCCGCCAAGAAGCACCGCGCGGACCTCAAGCGCCTGCGCCGCGACCCTTGAGCCGCGCGCCTCTGAGTCGCACGCCCCTGAGGCGCGGCCGCTGAGCGGAGGCCGTCTGGGTCGCGCCCCGGTGCCGCGGCCGCTGCGGCGAAGGCCCTCGGCCGCCGGCGGGTCAGGAGGCGGGTCCGCCCTGTGGCCGCCCGCCGCGCCGGGCGGCCACCAGCCCGAGGATCCCGATGACGGGCAGCACCCAGCTCCCGGTGACCGGGTAGTAGAGCACGCACATCGGCACCCCCAGGACCAGCAGATACCAGCCGACCTGGGCGGGCAGCCGGCCGGTGGTCAGCACCGCGTGCCGCGCCAGCGTGCCGATGGCGAGCATCGCCACGCCGCACGCCAGGAACCACACGCTGCCCTCGCGCGGCCAGTAGCCGGGCGCGTTCATGTCGGCGAGCGCCATGAAGAAGCCGTCACGGGCGATCTCGCCCCAGGCGTGGGGCTGGGCGAACGCCCAGACGAAGTGCAGCACCGCCGTCCCGATGATCAGCCGCGGCACCCAGCGGGCCAGTCCGTTCACCGGTGCCCCCGTCCCGGCGCCGGCCGCAGCGCCAGTTCGTACACCTCACGCAGCGCGCCGTCCGAGATCGGCGGGACGACCTGCTCCGCGCCGACCAGCACGAGATAGAGCAGCCGCGCCATCGCCGTCGCGTCGCGCTCGGCGCCGCCGGTGGCCAGCCACAGCTCGCGCAGGTAGTCGGTGCGGGCCCGGTCCACCCGCGCCTGCACGGCCCGGACCTCGGCGTCCTGCGACGCCCACGCGCGCACGGCCGGTTCGAGACCGGCGTGGGCGTCGGTGTCCTCCAGCACGAGGTCCATCAGACGGGCGAGCCGGTCGCCCCCCGCCTGCTCGGCGGCGTCGATGTAGCGGGTGGTGTAGTGGGTCTCGAAGTGGGCGAGCAGGTCGCCCTTGTAGCCGCCCATGCCCCTGAAGTGGTGGTAGAAGGAGCCCTTGGTCAGCCCGAGCCGCGCGCACAGCTCCTCGACGGTCAGGGCCGGCGCGCCCGCCTCGGCGAGGATCGCCAGCCCGGCGTCGAGCCAGTCACGTTTGCTTGCCATCCCAGGACCGTACCATGCGGTATGGTATGGCCTGGAAAATGGGGGGCGAACATCGGCGGGCTATGCCACTATTCGCCTGGCATGTACGGGGTCTGGTGGGGAGGCGCTGTGGCGGGCATCGTCGGCGTGCACGGGATCGGCAAGTACGACTACTACCTCGACGCCGGCAACTCGGCGACCGGCGCCGCCGAGGCGATGCGCCGCAAGTGGGACCGCTACCTGCACGCGGCCCTCGGCGGCGAGCCCCGGCCGTACCTCACCGAGGTGGCCTACTACGCGCACCTCCTGCACGACGGCCCGCCACGGCCCGCCGAGCCGAGGCAGCTCGCCGCGATGGAGGCTCCCGCGCACCAGGTGCTCGCCGGCTGGGCCCGGCAGCTCGGCGTGGGCGAGCACGTCACGGGGGCGCTCAGGACGTTCACCGGCTGGCTGCTGACCCGGCTCGACAGCAGGTCGGCGGCGTTCGCCGCGCTGTTCGCGCCCGAGGTGGCGGCCTACCTGACCGACGCGGCCAGGCGGGAGAGCTCCCGCGACGCCGTCGCCGGGGCGATCCGCCGCAACCGGCCCCGCGTCGTGATCGCCCACTCACTCGGCAGCGTCGTCGCCTACGAGGCGCTCTGGTCCGACCCCGGCCTGGAGGTGGAGCTGCTGGTGACCCTGGGCAGCCCGCTCGGCATGCGTGACGTCGTCTTCGAGCGGCTGCTGCCCGCGCCGATCAACGGCCGCGGCGGGCGTCCCCCCGGGGTGGCCCGCTGGGTGAACATCGCCGACAAGGACGACATCGCCGCCATCCCGCCCGGCCTGTGCGACAGCTTCACCGGCGTGGACGAGGAGGAACTCGTCAACCTCGACTGGATCGACTTCCACACCGCCGAGAAGTACCTGGGCTGCCCGGCGATCTCGCCGCATCTGCGACCATTCCTCGTATGACGTGGATCGTGTTCGACTACGGCAATGTCCTGTCCCTCTCCCAGCCCGAGCCCGAGGTCGAGGCCATGGCCCGCACGGCCGGGGCGGACCTGGAGACGTTCCGGGCCGGCTACTGGAAGCACCGCCTCGACTACGACCGCGCCTCGCTCACCGACGGCGACTACTGGTCGGCGGTGCTGGGCCGGCCCACCGACCCCACGGAGATCGACCGGCTGACCGCGCTCGACGTGGCGAGCTGGTCCCACCCGGACGAGGGCACGGTCGCGATCCTGCGCGAGCTGCTCGCCGCCGGCGGCGGTGTGGCGCTGCTGTCCAACGCCCCCGTCGCCACGGCCGACGGGCTCGACCGGCTGCCGTGGATCGCCGCCATCCCGCACCGCGTCTACAGCGGGCGCATCGGGCTGGTCAAGCCCGACAGGGAGATCTACGACCACCTCGCGGCCGAACTCGGCGCCCACCCCGCCGACATCCTGTTCATCGACGACCGGCCCGAGAACGTCGAGGGCGCCCGGCTCGCCGGCATGACCGGCGTCCTGTTCACCACCGCCGCCGCCCTCCGCCACGCCCTCGCCCTGTAGACCCGCCCCGTAGATCCGCCCTGTAGACCTGCCCTGTAGACCCGTCCCGTAGACCTGCCCTGTAGACCTGTCCGGCGGGCTCGCCCGTCCCTGACGGACGCTGTTCACGTGGACGTGCCTCCGCCGTCATGGCGGGGTCAGCCGGGCCGGACATACCTGGAGCGTGGACCGCAGATCCTTCCTCGCGGCGGCGACCGCGGGCCTCCTGACCACCACCGGCTCCGTCACCTCCGCCGGCGCCTCGACCGGCACCTCCAGGGCGCTGAAGGGCGACCCGTTCACGCTCGGCGTCGCCTCCGGCGACCCGTCGGCGGACGGGTTCGTGCTCTGGACCCGCCTCGCCCTCGACCCGCTCGGCGGCGACGGGCGCGGCGCCATGCCCTCCCGCGACGTGGACGTCGACTGGCAGGTCGCCACCGACGAGCGCTTCTCCTCCATCGTCCGGTCCGGCACGCTCACCGCCCGGGCCGGCGCCGCGCACAGCGTGCACGTCGAGCTGGACGGCCTGCGACCGGGCACGCCGTACCACTACCGGTTCCGGGCCCAGGGCCGGGTCTCGCCCGCCGGCCGCACCACGACCACGCCCGAGGGGGAGCGGCCGCTCGCCTTCGCCGTCGCCGCCTGCGCCCACTACGAGCACGGCTTCTACACCGCCTACCGGCGCCTGGCAGAGGAGGAGCCCGACCTGGTCGTCTTCCTCGGCGACTACCTGTACGAGTACGGCCCGAGCGGCTACACCGCGCTCGCGGGCCAGGTCCGCTCCCACACGCCCGGCAAATGCGCCACGCTGGCCGACTACCGGCTGCGGCACGCCCAGTACAAGAGCGACCCCGACCTGCAGCGCGCGCACGCCACCGCGCCGTGGCTGGTCGCGTTCGACGACCACGAGGTGGAGAACAACTGGGCCGGCCCCGTCTCCAGCACCGGCGCCCCCGCCTTCGACCGCCGTCGCGCCGACGCCTTCCGCGCCTACTACGAGAACATGCCGCTCCGCCGCGCCTCGCTCAGGGGAACCGCGCTGCAGGTGAACCGGCGCGTCTCCTGGGGCACGCTCGCCCGCTTCCACCTGCTCGACACCCGCCAGTTCCGCGACGACCAGGCCTGCCTCGACGGCGTACGGGCCGGCTGCGACGAGCGGCTCGACGAGGATCGCACGCTGCTCGGCGCCGGCCAGTGGCGCTGGCTGGAGGAGGGCCTGCACGGCTCCGGTGCCCGCTGGAACCTGCTCGGCCAGCAGATCATGGTGGCCCACCGCGACTACCGGCGGGGGCCGGGCCGCGAGGTGAGCCTCGACTCCTGGGACGGCTACGCCGCCGAGCGCGCCCGGCTGCTCGGCTCGCTCGCGGCCACCTCCAACCCGGTCGTGCTGACCGGCGACGCCCACATGCACCATCTGGCCGACCTGAAGGCCGACACCGACGACCCGGACTCCCCGGTCGTCGCCCGCGAGCTGGTGGCCTCCTCGATCGCCAGCGACGGCGACGGCTACCGCGACAGGACGTGGATCGCCGAGTCGCTGGCCGAGAACCCGCACATCTCCTACATCGACCAGCGGCGCGGCTACATCATGGCCCGGCTGACCCGTGACGACCTGTCGGTGGCGTACCGGACGCTCGACTACATCTCCCGCAGGGGCGCCCCCGCCCGCACCGCCCACCGCGTCACCATCCCGTCGGCGGAGCAGGCGCGAGCCTGACCGTTCGCTGGGAGACTGCTGCGGGTTCGCTCAGCGTCGCGGCCACGCGGGGTCCGGGAACTCCCCGGTGGCCGCGCCCGCCATCACGACCTGGTCGCTCTCGGCCAGCCCCGAGGTGATCTCCACGTACCGGTCGCTGCGCACCCCGGTGCTGACCACCCGCGCCGTGTCGCGCCCACCGGAGCGCACGGTGACCACCGAGGCGCCGTCCGCGCGGCTCCGCACGGCCTGCACCGGGACGTGGACCGCGTCCGGCGCGGTGTCCGTGGTCACCGTCACCGAGGCCGTCTGGCCCACCAGCAGCCCGGCGGGCGGCTCGTCGAAGGCGAGCGTGACGGCGTAGCGGACCAGCCGGCCGGACACCGCCGCGGTCGGCGCGACGCCGATGATCCGGCCGGCGCGCTCCTCGCCCGGCCGGGTGGCCAGGGTGATCCGGGCCCGCTGGCCGAGCGCCAGCCGGCCCACGTCCGACTCGGTGACCATGGCCCGCACCTGGGGCTCGGTCAGGTCGCCGAGGCTGACGAAGGCGCCCGTCCCGGCGGCGTCGCCCACGTCGCCCGCCACCTCCAGCACGGTGCCCGCCGCGGGGGCCACGATCCGGGTGCCGCGCACCGCGTCGGCGGCCCGCTCCAGGGCGGCCCGTGCCCGCTCGACGTCCGCCGCGGCCTGTTCCTCGGTCGCCCCCTGCCCGCCGCCGCTCGCGCTCCGGCAGGCGCCGGTGTCCCTCCCCCCGGTGTCCCGCGCGCCCGTGTCCCTCGCACCGGTCTCCGTGGCGCCGGGCCCGCCGGACGGCCGCCCGGTGGTCGCCGGCTTCCCGGTCGGCGCGCCCGTGGGGCGGCCTGTGGGCTTGGGGGTGGGCTTGGAGGTGGCCTCGGTGGTCGGCTGGGGCGTGGTGGCGGGGTGCGCGGTGTCCCGGCCGGGCGTACGGGCGGGGCCGCCGGTCGGGGACGGCTCGCCGCCGTGCGGCTCCTCCCCGTACGGCGGCGCCCCGCCCGGCCCAGCCGTGACCGTCACGGTGGCGGTGGCCGTGACGGTCACGGTGGCTGTGACGGTCGCCGTGGGGCCGGGATCCAGCCCGGTCGGCGTCGGCGTCGCGGTTCCCGCCGACGGGTACCCCGAGGGAGACCCGGACGGCGCCACCGACGGCGCCACCAGCGGGGAGGACACCGGCGACCCGGCCACCGGCCCGGCCAGACGTCCCGCCGCCACCGAGCCCACCACCCCGCCCGCGATCCCGTGCGCCGGCCCGGTGCTCGCGGCCGCCGGGCGCGAGGTCGCCGGCTGGCCGGCGCCGGCGGCCTGACCGCCTGGCGACGCGCCGCTCGACGGGGTGGCGGGCGGGCAGGACGCCGGGGCGGCGGAGGCCGACTCCAGGGACTCCTCGGCCGCCGCCAGGTCCGCCGCCGCCGCGACGTGGTCCTCCCGGGCCGCGCGGCCGTCGATCCTGGCCAGCACCTGCCCCGCGCGCACCCTGTCCCCGGCCCGCACGTACACCTTGGTGACCGTCCCCGCGCCGCCGAAGCCCAGGTCCCGCCGCGACCCCTCGATCGTGCTGCCCGCGGCCGTCACCGACGCCGTCACCGCGCCCCGCCGCGCGGCCGCGAGCCGTACCTGGACGGGGGAGGGAGCGTCGTCGCGCAGCACGAAGGCCAGGCCGGACCCCGCCACCAGGACGGACAGCGCCAGCCCGCCCAGCGTCAGCGCCCTCGGCCGGAAAGTCGGTCTCATGGCCGTCCATCCTGGCCCGCCGGTCTCCGGAACGGCCTGCGAACGGGCTCAGAGTCAGCTGGGACCCGCGCCCCGGCACGGCGGCTGTCAGCGAACGTTCAGCAAGCTCCCGGCTCCGGGCCAGGCTGGTGTGCCAGGGTCACCGGCTGTGAAGGTGTCGACGAGGCGCGGCAGAGCGCTGATCACCAACGGGGCCCTGGCGGTGCTCCTGCTGGGCGGTGCCGTGTTCGCCAATACGCGGCTCGGCGCGGACCGGGCGGCCGGCGAGGTGGTCCCGCGGACCGTGGCCGCCGCCCGGGGGACCGTGACGGCGTCCGTCTCCGCCTCCGGAGCCGTGGAGAGCGCCAGGACCAGGGCGCTGTCGTTCGGCACGACCGGCACCGTCGAGCAGGTCCACGTCAAGGCCGGGGACGAGGTGCGCAAGGGCGCGATCCTGGCCACGCTCGACGACGCGGCCGCGCGGGAGAACCTGTCGGCCGCCGGCGCCACGTACCGGAGCGCCGTCGAGGACGGCACCTCGACCGCCCGCCTGTACGCCGCCTACGTCAAGGCACGCAACGCCTACCGCGAGGCGCAGCGCACGCTCGACGGCACCGTGCTGCGGGCCCCGTTCGGCGGCACGGTCACGGCGGTCAACGGCAGCGTCGGCGGTTCCTCCGGCGGTTCCTCCGGCGGTCAGGCGCAGACCTCGGGTGGGCAGCAGAGCGGGCAGGCCGGCGCGTCCGGGTTCGTGGAGCTGGCCGACACCGCCCGGCTCCGGCTCGTGGGCGGCTTCACCGAGGCCGACGCCGGCAGGCTCAAGCTCGGCCAGGCGGCCACCGTCACCTTCGACGCGTTGCCCGGCGTCACCGCCGCCGGCAAGGTCTCCCAGATCGAGCCGGTCGCCGCCACCAGCGACAACGTCGTCACCTACCCGGTGACGATCTCCCTCGCCGAGGTCCCGGAGCAGGTGCGCCTCGGCCAGACCGCCACCGTGCAGGTCGTCGTCGGCCGGGCGGAGAACGTCGTCACCGTCCCCTCCGCCGCGATCTCCACCAGCGGCGGCCAGAGCACGGTCACCCTCCTCATCGACGGCCGCCAGGTCGAAACCCCGGTCCGGATCGGCGTCCGGAGCGCCTCGCTCACCGAGATCACCTCGGGTGTCTCCGAAGGCGACCTGCTCGTGCCGCCCACCCCCACCGGCACCACCACGGGCGGCGACCAGCGGCAGGGCGGCCTCGGCGGCGGCCTCGGCAGGCAGTTCGGCGGCGCACCGGGAGGCGGCCGATGACCGCCCCCGTCCTGAGCGTGCGCGACCTGGTCAAGGAGTACGGCGACGGCGACACCCGGGTCCGCGCCCTGCGCGGCATCGACCTCGACGTCGAACGGGGAGACTACGTCGCCGTCATGGGGGCCTCGGGCTCCGGCAAGTCGACGCTCATGAACATCCTCGGCTGCCTCGACGTGCCGACCTCGGGCCGCTACCTGATCGACGGCGCCGACGCCGGCCGGCTCGACGAGCGCCGGCTCGCCGTGCTGCGCAACCGGCGCGTCGGGTTCGTCTTCCAGTCGTTCAATCTGATCCCGCGGATGAGCGCGCTGGCCAACGTCGAACTGCCGCTCGTCTACGGCGGCGTCGGCCGGTCCGAACGCCGCTCGCGCGCGCTGGCGGCGCTGGAGCAGGTCGGCCTGGCCGACCGGGTGCACCACGAGCCCAACCAGCTCTCCGGCGGGCAGCAGCAGCGCGTGGCCGTCGCCCGGGCCCTCGTCACCGCACCCGCGCTGCTGCTGGCCGACGAGCCCACCGGCAACCTCGACACCGCCTCCACCCGCGACGTGCTCGGTATCCTGGACCGGCTCAGCGAGTCGGGCCGCACGATCGTGCTCATCACCCATGAGGACGACGTGGCCGCGCACGCCAAACGGGTGATCAGGCTGGTGGACGGCCGGATCGTCGAGGACCGCCGCCAGGCCCCGGTCGACGGCCCGCCGCCCCGCTCCACCGACCCGGCCGTGCCCACCGAGTCGGCTGCGCCCACCGACCCGGCCCGGCCCGCGGAGGCGGCGCGGTGAACGGGCTGGAGATCCTCCGCTTCGCGGTGCGCGGCCTGCTGGCCAACAAGCTCCGCAGCGGCCTCACCACGCTCGGCATCCTCATCGGCGTCGCGGCCGTCATCATGCTCGTCGCCGTCGGAGAGGGCTCCTCCCGCAGCATCCAGCAGAACATCCAGCGCCTGGGCGCCAACACCCTGACGATCTCCCCGTCCTTCGCGGGCGGCGGCCAGCGCGCCCCGGGCGGCGGGCAGAGCACCGGCCCGCGTACCCAGGCCAGGCAGCTCACCCTGGCCGACGCCGAGGCCCTCACCGACCGGAACCTGGCCCCCTCCGTCAGGTCCGTCTCGCCCGTCGTCACGGCCCCGTCCGCCACCGCCGCCCACGGGGCCGCCGCCCACCAGGTCTCCCAGCTCGTCGGCACCCACCCCGGCTACTTCGAGGCCATGAACCGGCCCGTCGCGCAGGGCACGTACTTCTTCGGCGACGACGTGCTGGCCGCGCGCAAGGTCGTGGTGATCGGGCGGACCGTGGCCGAGGCGCTGTTCGGCGACCGCGACCCCGTCGGCGAGCAGATCACCGTCTCCGGCGTGCCGTTCACCGTCGTCGGCGTGCTGAAGGAGAGCGGCTCCACCGGCATGCAGGACGCCGACGACATCGCCGTCGCGCCGCTGCCGGCGGTCCAGCAGAGCCTGACCGGCTTCGGCTCGCTCGGCTCGATCGTCGTCCAGGCCACCGGCGCGCAGACCACCGGCCGGGCGCAGGCCGAGGTCCAGGCCATCCTGGACCAGCGGCACGGCATCGCCGCCGGCGCGGCTGCCGACTACCGCGTGCTCAACCAGGCCGCCCTGCAGGAGACCGTGAGCGCGGCGACCGGCACCTTCACCGTGCTGCTCGCCGCCGTCGCCGCCATCTCCCTGCTGGTCGGCGGCATCGGCATCACCAACATCATGCTCGTGACCGTGACGGAGCGGACCAGGGAGATCGGCATCCGCAAGGCCATCGGCGCGCCCCGGAGCGCCGTCCTCGGCCAGTTCCTGACGGAGGCCACGCTGCTCAGCCTGGCCGGCGGGCTCATCGGGGTGCTGGTGGCGTTCGTCGGAACCCGCTTCACCATCGCCGGGATCCAGCCGGTGCTCGTGCCGTCGTCGGTCGCCCTGGCACTGGGCGTGTCGGCCGGCATCGGGCTGTTCTTCGGCGGCTACCCCGCCAACCGGGCCGCCAGGCTCCGGCCCATCCAGGCCCTGCGCCACGAGTGACCCATCCGAAGGAGAGACCGACATGGCCGGCCCTGACGCCTCGCCGCACCACGACGACCCGCAGGGGGACCCGGACGCCCGCCCGGGGCCGGGTCCGTCGAGGCTGACGCTCGCCCTGGCCGCCGGCGTGGTGCTGGTGGCCGGCGTGCTGATCGGCATCCAGGCGCAGCAGACGTTCGGCACCGGGCAGAGCGCCCCGGCCACCGCCGGCCGCGTGCGCCAGCCCCAGGGGTACGGACAGCAGCCCGGCGGACAGCAGCCGGGTATGGACCGGCCGCGGGCGGGGACGGAGTGGCAGCCCGGCACCGGGCAGCGGCCAGGCGGCGCCGGCGGCACCACGGGCACCGTCGAGAAGGTCGAGGGCGACACGGTATACCTGAAGGCCATGGACGGCTCCACCGTCACCGTCACCACCACGGGCACGACCGCGGTCCAGATCGCCGCGCCCGGCAAGGTGTCCGACCTCAAGGCGGGCGCCACCGTCGTCGTGCGCGGCGAACGGTCCGACGACGGCTCGGTGTCGGCCGTCTCGATCACCCAGGGAGGCGGCGGCCGATGACCGAGCCGGAGGCCAGACTCCTGGTCGTCGACGACGAGCCCAACATCAGGGAGCTGTTCTCGGCGAGCCTGCGGATGGCCGGGTTCGAGGTGCTGACCGCCGCCGACGGGCTCGGCGCGCTGCGGGTGGCCGAGGAGAGCTCGCCCGACCTGGTGATGCTCGACGTGATGCTGCCGGACCTCGACGGGCTGACCGTCGCCGGCCGGCTGTCGTCCCGAGGGCGCCGGGTGCCGGTGCTGTTCGTCACCGCCAAGGACGCGCCGGAGGACCGGATCGCCGGGCTGGCGCTCGGCGCCGACTACGTGACCAAGCCGTTCAGCCTGGAGGAGGTCATCGCCAGGATCAGGGCGGTGCTGCGCAGGACACGGTCCGGCCCGCCGCCGCCCGACCGGCTCCACGCGGGCGACCTGGAGCTCCACATGGAGACCCGCGAGGTGTGGCGGGGCGGGGTCTCGGTGCGGCTGTCGCCGACCGAGTTCAGGCTGCTGCAGTACTTCATGGTCAACACGGGCCGGGTGCTGTCCAAGCGGCAGATCCTCGACCACGTCTGGAACGGCGACTGGCGCACCGACGTCGGCCTGGTCGAGTCGTACGTCTCCTACCTGAGGCGCAAGATCGACACGGAGGACCGGAGATACCTGCACACCCTGCGCGGAGTCGGCTACATCCTGCGCCCGCCCAAGGAATGACGCGGCTCGTGCGCGGAGCGCGCCGGCGGCTCGCGCGTACCCCGCTCTGGCTGCGCCTGGTGTCGGCCACCCTCCTCATGGTCACCCTCGCCATCACGCTGACCGGCCTGTTCGCGGTGCAACTGCTGCGCGGCTACCTCATCGAACGGGCCGACCAGCAGCTCCACGCGGCAGGCGTGCTCTGGCGCGGCAGGGTCGCCCCGCCCCCGCCCGACCCGGGGCCCGGGCACCGCTTCTTCGGCCTGTTCCACGGGGTGCTGCTCGACGCCGGCGGCACGCCGATCAGGACCCTCTCGGAGTCCACCGACGCCTACCGGCCCGACCTGCCGCGGCTCACCGCCGCCGAGGTGGCCCGACGCCACGGCCGGCCCTTCACCGTGGAGTCGATCCCCGCCGACGGACCGGCGTGGCGGGTCGTCGCGGTGCCGACCCGCGCCGGCGACACCCGCGTCGTCGCGGTCAACCTCGGCGAGGTGGACGCCACGCTCTCGCAGCTCGTGCTCATCGTGGCCGTGGGCGGCGGTGGCACGCTGGTCGTGCTCGGCGTCGCCTGCCACTGGCTCGTACGGCGCAGCCTGCGCCCCCTCCGCGAGATCGCGCTGACCGCCCGCGACATCGCCGGCGGCGACCTGTCGCGGCGGGTGCCGCTGTGGGCCGGCACCACCGAGATCGGCAAACTCGGCCGCGCCCTGAACGGCATGCTGGGCCGGATCGAGCTCGCGGTGCGCGAGCGCGAGGCCGCGGCCGAGGCGGCCCGCGAGTCGGCCGCCGCGGCCCAGCGGTCGGCTGAACTGATGCGCAGGTTCATGGCCGACGCCTCGCACGAGCTGCGCACCCCGCTCACCTCCATCAGGGGGTTCGCCGAGCTGTACCGGCTCGACGAGGACGGCGACCCCCTGCAGACGGCCACGCTGATGGAACGCATCGAGGGGCAGGCCACCCGGATGGGGCTGCTCGTCGAGGACATGCTGCTGCTGGCCCGGCTCGACCAGCGGCGCGCCCTCGACCGGGACACCGTCGACATCCTCAGCCTCGCGGCCACCACCGTGATCGACGCCCAGATGCTCGCCCCCGACCGGCGGATCGAGCTGGTGCGGCGCGGCGGGGGAGACGGGCCGGTGCTCGTCACCGGCGACGAGCCCCGGCTGGGGCAGGTGCTGGGCAACCTCGTGACCAACGCGCTCACCCACACCCCGCCCGGCACGCCGTTCCGGGTGACCGTCGGCGTGCGCGGGGACCGGGTCGAGGTTGAGGTGGCCGACGAGGGGCCCGGGTTCCCGCCGGGGGTGGCGGAGCGGGTGTTCGAGCGCTTCTACCGGGCGGATCCGGCGCGGGGCGCCGGCGGGTCGGGGCTCGGCCTGGCGATCGCGGCCACGCTGGTGGAGGCGCACGGCGGCACCATCACCGCCACCGGCCGCCCGGGCGGGGGCGCGATCTTCCGCGTCACCCTCCCCGCCGTCCCACCCGGCCACGAACCATCCGGCCACGAGCAACCGGGCCACGCGGGTACCGGCGCCGGTGGGGCGGGTCAGCCGAGGGCGTAGCCGTACAGGCCGGACCCCGTGCCCAACCGCCGGGCCGCGCCCGGACGCGGCCCCGCGTACGGGCCGGGCCTGCGCACCCCCGGCACGTACGACACCGTGCCCTTGCCGGGATCCGCCACCACCAGCCCGTCCACCGGCCCGGACGCCTTCCCGGCCGCCCGCGCCGACGCCTTGCCCGAAGCCGGCCCGAATGCCTGAGCCCGCCCGCCGGGCAGCACGGCCGGCACCCAGCCGCGTCCCTTGACCACCACGTCGCCCCGCCTGGTCAGCCCTCCGGCGCGCCCCGCGGCCAGCACCTGGACCGCGTTCTCACCCGGCACGCCGACCGCCAGCTCGTCGTCCCCGTCGCCGTTGAAGTCGCCGGCCGCCAGCGCCGCCCCGAACCGGTCGTAGTAGCGCGGCTCGCCCTTGAGCAGCCGCTGCGTCCACATCTCGGTGCGCGCCCCCCGCAACCCGGCACGCCCCCCGTACACCACATGGACCGCCCCGTCGCCGTAGTCCATCGCCCGCTGCCGGGCGCTCAGCCCCTCGCCCGGCACCCCGACGGCCAGGTCGTCGCGTCCGTCGGCGTCGAAGTCGCCCGTGGTCAGCGCCGCGCCGAACGCGTCCCACTTCTCCGCCGACCCCTTGACGCCGGGGCTGCTCTGCGTGAGCATCAGCGCCCGCCGCCGCGCCGGGTCGAGCACGGTGACCGAGCCCTGGCCGTCGTGGGTCACGGTGTCGGCGGGCGCCCCCACGGCCAGCTCGTCCCGGCCGTCGCCGTCGAAGTCGCCCATCGCCAGCGCCGCGCCCCACTGGTCGGTGACGTTCGCCGCCTGCCGGACCCAGCGCGTCCGCTGCGTGATCTCCAGCCGGTCGCGGCCCTTCATCCAGTGGACGACGACCGCCCCGCCCCGGCCCCTCGTCGGCGCGCCCACGGCCAGCTCGTCCCGGCCGTCGCCGTCCAGGTCGCCCGCCGCCAGCGCGGCGCCGAACCGGTCGCTCGACGGCCTGGCCGGCGTGAGCCGCCCCCTCGGCCGCAGCCCCTCCGGCGAACCGTGGAACAGCTCGACCGCGCCGTTGCCGTCGGCGCCGGGCACGCGCTCGCCGGCGAACTCCTCCGACACGCCGACGGCCAGGTCGGCGCACCCGTCGCCGTCGAACTCGCCCACGGCCAGCGCCGACCCGAACGCGTCTCCCGGCTCCGGCCGCTCCTGGACGAGCTTGACCGTCCGGCCGTCCCCGTACAGCACGGTCACCGAGCCGGCCCGCCGGTCGTCGTACGGGGCGGCCACGACCAGGTCGGGGCGGCCGTCGCCGTCGAAGTCGGCAGGGGAGCCGCCGCACGCCCGCGCGGCGGCGTGTGCCGTACCGGAGGCCAGGGGGAGCACCAGGCAGGCGGCGAGCAGTGCTTTCATGCCTCCAGTGATGTCCGGCCGGGTGAAACCCGGCCTGAACGGCCCGCGAACGCACCCCGAGGTCCTGATGCACATCGGCCGCCCCGCGTCCCGCCAGGAGGGTGGCGACGGCGGGAAGGGCGGCGGGGACGGGGATCCGTGGCGGGACCGAGGCGGGAACGTGCCAGGATAGGCCCGTGGACATCGATCTCGCGGACATCGATCTCGCCGACCTGGACTTCTGGCGCAAGCCGCTCAAAGAACGACACGAGGCGTTCGCCCGGCTCCGGCAGCTGGAGCACCCGGTGTTCTTCCCCGAGAAGAAGGTGCCGCTCCTGCGCTCCGGCAAGGGCTTCCACGCCCTCGTCCGCCACGCCGACGTGGTGGAGGCGAGCCGCAACGCCAAGGTGTTCTCCAGCGAGCCCGCCGTCACCAACCCCGAGCCGCCGGGCTGGGTCAAGCAGGTCTTCGGCGAGTCGCTGGTCAACATGGACGACCCCCGCCACGCCCGGCTGCGCCGCATCGTCACCCGCTCGTTCAGCCCCCGCATGCTGACCGGGCTGCAGAGCGACATCGAGGCGGCCTGCACGCGCATCGTCGACGACGTCGTCAGGGACGGCCCGCGCGACTTCGTCGACCAGGTGGCCGCCCGGCTGCCCATCCACGTCATCTGCGACATGCTCGACATCCCGCAGGAGCTGCGCGCCAAGGTCCACCAGCACGTCGACGTCTCCACCGCCTACACCGGCCTCCGCCCGAGCCTGGCCCGCAGCGTCCAGCTCGCCGGCCAGAACATGCTGGCCCTGCTGGCGCTGCAGCGCATGGTCATCAGGCTCGGCCACGAGCGTGCCGCGGCCCCGGCCGGCGACCTCATCTCGCTGCTGGTCACCGCCAACCCCGACGGCGAGAAGCTGACCGACAAGGAGCTGGGCTCGTTCTTCGCGCTGCTGCTCGTGGCCGGCAACGAGACCGCCCGCAACACGATGGCCCACGGCATCAAGCTGCTCACCGACAACCCGGCGCAGCGCGAGCTGCTGACGAGCGACTTCGACGGCCACATCAACGGCGCCATCGAGGAGATGGTCCGCTACGTCTCGCCCATCATCCAGTTCAGGCGCACGGTGACCGAGGACTACTCGCTGCGCGGCCTGGAGCTGAAGAAGGGCGACAAGGTCGTGCTGTTCTACGGCTCCGCCAACCGTGACGAGAGCGTCTTCCCCGACCCCGACACGTTCGACATCACCCGCGACGCCAAGCCGCACGTCGGCTTCGGCGGGCCCGGACCGCACTTCTGCCTGGGCGCCAACCTGGCCAGGCAGGAGCTGCGCACGATGTTCCGCGAGCTGCTGACCAGGCTGCCCGGCATCCGGTCGGTCGGTGAGCCGGAGCTGTTGCTGTCCAACTTCGACAACAGCGTGCGCAGCCAGGCGTTCGCGTTCTGATCAGGCGCGGGCCTCTTCGGGCGCGAGCACGTTCGTCCTGATCGTGAGGAACGTGATCAGCGCGGAGACCGCCATCATCGCGGCGCTGATCAGCATCGCCGCCCGAAACCCCGCGTCGAACACCGCGGGCCGCTCGAACGCGTCGCCGACCAGGCCCACCAGCGGCGGCACGGCGGCGACCGAGAGGAGGCTGCCGGTACGCGCCACCGCGTTGTTCACGCCGCTGGCCGTGCCCGCGTAGCGCTCCTCCGCGCTGGCCAGCACGGTCGCCGTGAGCGGCGCCACCGCCGCCGACAGGCCGAGGCCGAAGACGGTCACCGCGGGCAGCACCTGCAGCGCGTACGAGGAGCCGGGGCCGATCGCGCTCATCCAGACGAACCCGAGCCCGGCCACCAGGATGCCGCCCGTCATCGGCAGCCGCGGCCCGTGACGCTTGGCGATCTCGCCGGCCCGGGGCGACAGCAGCATCATGAGGATCGTGACCGGCAGCAGGGCCAGCCCGGCCGCCACCGGCGAGAACCCCGACACCACCTGCAGCTGGATGACCAGCAGGAAGAACACCACGCCCATCGCCGCGTACATGATGAGCGTCACCACGTTCACGGCCGTGAACACCCGGTCGCGGAACATCCCGACCGGCACCAGCGCGGCGGGCGAGCGGCGCCGCTCCACCACGACGAACGCCACGCCCAGCAGCACGCCGACGACCAGCGGTCCCGGCGCGCCCTGCTCGATCAGCCCGTACGTGATGCCGGCCAGCGCGAGCGCGGCCAGCACCGAGCCCAGCACGTCGAAGCGGCCCGCGGCCTGCTCGTCGCGGCTCTCCGGCACGTGTCGCAGCGTGACGAGCACGACGAGCAGCGCGAACGGCAGGTTGATCAGGAACACCCACCGCCAGCCGGCGGTCTGCACCAGCCAGCCGCCCAGCAGCGGCCCGATCGCGGCGGCCACGCCGCCGAGGCCGGACCAGACGCCCACGGCGCGCGGCCGGTCCCCCCGGACGAACGACGCCTGGATGATCGCCAGCGAGCCGGGTGTGAGCAGCGCGCCGCCGATGCCCTGCAGCGCGCGGGCGGCGACCAGGAACTCGATGTTCGGCGACAGGCCGCACAGCGCCGAGGCCAGCGCGAACCAGACCGTGCCCAGCAGGAAGATCCGGCGCCGGCCGAACCGGTCGCCGAGTGAGCCGCCGAGCAGGATGAGCCCGGCCAGGGTGAGGGTGTAGGAGTTGATCGTCCACTGCAGGCCCGCCATGCCCGCGTCGAGCTCGTCGCCGAGGAAGGGGAGGGCGACGTTGACCACGGTGCTGTCGAGCATGGCCAGGCCCGAGCCGAGCACGGTGGCCGCCAGGATCCATCGCCCGCGGGCGGAGGTGAAGGTCACGTGCCCGTTGTTCATGGGCCCATCCTGTCATCGGCGCGGGACGTCGCTGATCGCGGCCCCTGATCTTGCCCGCCGCCGAACGACGGGACAGGGGGTCAGGCGTGGCTGCCGAGCGCCCTGAGCACGAACCCCGACACCAGCTCGCCGGCCGTCTCGACGCTGACCGTGCCGCTGATCAGGGGCACCCGCTCCGCGCCGATCACGGCGAGGATCATCCGCGCGGTGGCCGCCACGTCGGGCGCCTGGAAGTCGCCGGACGCGATGCCGGTCTCCAGGATCTCCGCCAGGATGCGCTGCATGGGCGCGACGTGCTCGGCCAGCCGCTGGTAGGCGTCGGGCCCGAGCGCCGCGCCGAGGTCGGCCGGGCCGGGGTGCGGGTGCGCCACCAGGCCGGCGAGCTGCAGCCGGACGAACGCGCGCAGCCGGTCGGCGGGGGAGGCCCCCTCGGGGAGCTCCCGCTCGTAGCTGTCGATGAAGTAGCGGGTGACCTGCTCGGTGAAGGCCAGCAGCAGCGCGGCCTTGTCGGGGTAGTAGTTGTAGAGGGCGGTGCGGGTGATGCCCGCCGCGCCGGCCACGTCGGTCATGGAGATGGCGTCGATGCCCTGCTCCCGCGACAGGCGCGACACCGCCCCCAGGATGCGATCACGCGTCTGGGCACGGTGCTCGCCGATGGTGGCGGCGGAGATGCGCGGCATACGCCTTATGGTAGGCCGGGAGACGGTCCGTCACCCCGGGGTACGGCTAGGCGGCGGTCTTCACCACGTGCAGCAGTTCGGTCAGCACCTCGGTGTTGAGCTGGTACGCCAGCTTCACCTCGCGGATGATCCGCTGCTGCTCCCGCTCGTCCGGGGCCAGCGCGTCGAGCCGGGCCCGATACTCGTTCTTGAACCTCGGCAGGCTGCCCACCTCGTCGAAGACGTAGAAGTCGACGCCGCCGCCCTTGTGGTAGCCGTAGATCTTCTGCAGCTCCATCCGGATGAACTGCCCGCCCGACAGGTCACCCATGTAGCGGGTGTAGTGGTGGGCGATGTAGCCGCCCGGCCAGTCGGCGACCTGGTGGATGCGGGCCACCAGGGTGCGCGTCGCCTTGGAGGGGGTGATGCGGTCACGCCAGTCCGAGCCGTAGACCGCGGCCAGGTCGCGCTCCAGCGCCCGTTCGCGGTAGAGCTCCGGGAAGACGAACCTGCCGGCGACCGGGTGGTCGGCCAGCGTCCTGGAGACGCCGTCGAGCGCGACGTAGGCGAAGTAGTGCTGGGCGACCATCTCGCCGTACTCGGCCGGGGTGAGCCGGCCGGCCATCAGCTCCGCCAGGTAGCTCTCACCCTCGGCCGACTCGTGGTCGCTCCAGGTGGCGCTCTTCAGGATCTCGGAGAACGACGTCACACTTCACCCCACCGCGTACGAATGTTTCATGACACAGTGTCACAAACCTGGGGCGGGCGCGTCAAGTGGGAGACGACACTGTGTCGTCAAACCGGTGCGGTCGCCGGGGGCGAAAAGCCGCATACCCGTAAAGGATGCATATCACCGGACAATGTCCGGTGATCGATGGTGCGCCTGGGTCGGAATGGTTTGAGAGGGATTCACGAGTACGTGAGCGGTGCCCTCACCAGATTATGTACAGTTCGTCTCCGGCGGGTCCTACCTGCCCACTTGGCCGAACGTGAACCGGATTTCGATTCATCTTCGGCGCATTGTCCCGACAGAGCCGCGACACATGTCGACCGGAAGCGCATTCGTCGGCACGGGTGAGGAGAATCTTGGTCAGGAGCCGTCCCCCATCGCCCCCTCGACGACGCCCCGGCACGCACGACTGAGGCATCCGACATGACTCAACACCCGTTCCCCATGTTCGCCACCCCGGACGAGGCGGGGACTCCCGCGGTCACCGACGGCTACCCGGCGTACTTGCTCGGTCGCCGCACCGGAGCCCGCACCCCGTCGTCCGCGGACGACGTCGCCGACCGGGGAGACACCCCGGCCGGCGGACCGGCGGCTGACCGCGTGAGCGCCGCACCCTCCGCCGCCACGCCGCGGGGTTGACCCCATGACCGCGGCCACCGCGCGCGGCAGGGTCCGGGCCCTGCCCGTGTCACTCGCCGGGGCGTACCAGGCCGGTCTCGTAGGCGTACACGATGGCCTGGGCCCGGTCGCGCAGGCCGAGCTTCATCAGCACCCGCCCCACATGCGTCTTGACCGTCTGCTCGGCCACGACGAGCCGCTCGGCGATCTCCTGGTTGGACAGCGCCTGGGCCACCAGGGACAGCACCTCGGTCTCGCGCTCGGTCAGCTCGGCGAGCCGCCTGGCCGTCGGCGCCCGCGGGCCGCCCAGGCGCGCGAACTCGTGGATGAGCCGCTTGGTCACCGCCGGCGCGATCAGCGCGTCACCGGCGGCGACGACCCGCACGGCCTCGGCGAGCTGCGCGGCCGAGGCGTCCTTGAGCAGGAACCCGCTCGCCCCGGCCCGTAACGCCTCGTAGACGTAGTCGTCGAGGTCGAACGTCGTCAGGATGAGCACCTTCGGCCCGACGCCGCCGGCCAGCAGCCGCCTGGTCGCCTCCAGGCCGTTCATCACCGGCATGCGCACGTCCATGAGCACCACGTCGGGCCGCAGCTCGGCGGCCCGGCGCACCGCCTGGTCGCCGTCGGCCGCCTCGCCCACCACCTCGATGTCCGGCTGGGCCCCCAGAAACACCCCGAACCCCGTCCGGACCATGCCCTGATCGTCCGCGATCAGCACCCGGATCACCCCGAGCCCCCTTCACCTTCGCGCCCGTGACGGGCTCCGTCTCGACGGGCGGCACCCCTGCTCACGACGGCACCTCGGGGGCGGCGACCGGCAGGGTGGCCGTCACCTCGTAGCCGCCTCCGGCCACCGGACCGGCGCGCAGCGTGCCGCCCAACAGGGACGCCCGTTCGCGCATGCCCACGAGTCCCTGCCCCGCACCGGGCGCGCCGCCGGGAGAGCTGCCCGGCCCGTTGGCGACGCGCACCCGTAAGCGGTCACCGTCACGGGCCAGGGCGAGCGTGACCGCCGCGCCCGGCGCGTGGCGCATCACGTTGCTGAGCGACTCCTGCACGATCCGGTACGCCGACAGGCCCACGGCCGGCGGCAGCCCGTCCAGCGGGCCCGAACGCTCGACCCGGACGGTGAGCCCTGCGGTGCCGGCGTTGGCCACCAGTTCGTCGACCCGGTCGAGGCCGGGCTGCGGGGCCGTGTCGGTGCGCCCGTCCTCGTCACGCAGCACGCCGAGCACCTGGCGCAGCTCGGCGAGGGCCTCCAGCGACAGCGTGCGGATCTCCGCCAGCCCGGCTTCCAGGCGCGCGGCGTCGCCCGCGGCCTGCATCGGCACGGCCTCGGCCTGGATCGCGATGACCGACATGTGGTGGGCGACGACGTCGTGCAGCTCTCGCGCGATGCGGGCGCGCTCCTCCAGCACGAGCTGGGCGCCGAGGGCGAGCTGGGTGCGCCGCTCCTCGTCGGCCAGTCTCGCCGTGGCGCTGCGCCTGACGCGCACGTTGTAGCCGAGCAGGACGGTCCCCGTGACGACGACCGTGCCGATCGGCATGCTGGCGGTGTCGATGATCCACATGCCCAGCACGCTGACGACCCAGACGGCGAACGTGATGGGCCTCTCGCAGCGCACCGCCACCGAGTAGAGCACCAGGGTGTACATCAGGATGAACGGCATCGTGTAGGGCATGCTCATGCTGCCCCCGGGACTGATCGCCCCCACCACGAAGAGATAGGCGGGCAGCAGCACCAGGCCGGCCCGCCAGGCGGCGAGCGGCCACCGGTCGCGCAGCACCACCGGCAGCGCGACCGCCAGGGCGGGCAGGGGGAGCAGGCCGTCGTTGACCGGCAGCCGGCTCTCCTGGTTCCACGATTCGAGCTCGCCCAGCGTGCCGGTGAACAGTACGTAGGCGAGCACGAGGTCGGCGACCAGTGCCAGATGCACCCGCTGGAGCGGCAGCAGCACGGCCAGCCGGCGAGGTACCTTCGGGGCCGTGAACCGCCCCGAACGCACCGGTGGCCGATCCGCTCTCCCCTGGAACAGCGCCAGCGCGAAGGGACGCACCGCTGCCGAGATCACGCGGCCAGCTTACGGCGCGATCCGGCACCGGCGCGTCACGCGGGGAGCCGGCCCCGAGCCCCGCACCGACCCGGGCCCCGCACCGACCCGGGCACTACACCGACCCGGGCACTACACCGACTTGGTCGAGCCGCCGTCGACGACCAGGTCCGTCCCGGTGATGTAGGAGGCGTCGCCGGACACCAGGAACGCGATGGCCGAGGCGACCTCGTCGGCCCGTCCTGGACGGCCGAGACTGATCCTGCGCTCCGAGCGGACGAACTCCCGCACCGCCTCCTCCCGAGGAAGACCGAGACGGGCCGACAGGCCGTCCACGAACCCGCCGGGTTGGTCCCACAACGGGGTGCGGATGGAGCCCGGCGACACCGAGTTGACCCGCACGCCGTGCGGGCCGAACTCTTCCGACAGCGCTTTGGCCAGGGTCACCAGGCCGGCCTTGGTGACGGCGTAGTCCACGAAGTAGGGGTCGGGCGTCCGGCCCGTGGTCGACGCGACGAACACCACCGCGCCGCGTTGTGACGCCTGGAGCGCGGGGAGCGCGGCCCGGGAGACGCGGACGGCGCTCATGACGTTGACGGTCCACGTCGCGGTCCAGTCGTCGTCGGTCGTGCTCACGAACGAGGCGCGGGTGGGGGCGATGCCGACGTTGTTGACGAGGACGTCGAGCCGGCCGAATCGATCCAGAGCGGCGCCGACCAGGGTCGTGCCCGCCTCGGGGGCGGCCAGGTCGACGTCCACGTGGCAGAGCTCCGGCGGCCGGTGGGCAGGCCGGGCCAGATCGCCCGAGACGACCCGCGCGCCGTCGGCGATCAGCCGTCGCACCGTGGCTTCCCCGATGCCCGACGAGCCCCCGGTCACGACCGCGATCATCCCGCTGAGATCGGTCATCGCACCTCTCCTTGCTATAGCCGAAAACAACTGTCTTCGCCTGGCGATATGTCAGCTAGGGCATGCCCAGGGCTACCATCGTGCGCATGCACATCCCCAAGCTGCTCGACGGGCGGCTCAAGCTGCGCCACCTCGTCCTGGTCGACGTGCTGAGCACGCAGGGCACCGTGATCGGCGCCGCCAGAGAGCTGCACGTCACCCAGCCCGTGGTCACGCGCAGCCTGCAGGACCTCGAACAGGTCCTGGGCGTCGCCCTCTACGAACGGGGTCCACGCGGCCTCACCCCCACCGACTTCGGTGTCGCCTTCACGGCGCACGCGCGCGCCGTGCTCTCACAGCTTTCCCAGGCCGCACGCCATATCGCCGAGATCGCCGAGGCGGAACGCGGGACCGTGGTCGTGGGGACCCACCTGACCGGGTCCAACCTGCTGATCCCCCGGGCGATCGCCGCGCTCAAGGCCGAACGCCCGCTGGTCACCGTGGTGGTGCGCGAGGGCGGGACGGACATGCTGCTCGCCGAGCTGGAGTCGGGGCGGCTCGACGTGATCGTCGGCCGGCTCACCTCGCCGTCGGACGAAAGGCTGGTGCGCCGCACGCTGTACCAGGAGTCGGTACGGGTCGTGGTCGGCGCGCAGCACCCGCTGGCCCGGCGGCCGGATGTCCGGCTGGAGGACCTCGCGGGATATCCGTGGATCCTGCCCGGGGTCGAGACGGTGCTCCGGCGCGAGCTGGAGACGTACTTCCTGGAGAACGGGTTCGAGCTCCCGCAGAACAGGGTGGAGACGACCTCGTTCCTCACCGTGCGGCAGCTTCTCGTCGAGACCCACAACATCGCGGTGATGCCGGAGCTCATCGCCCGCGAGGATCCGCGGATCTCGACGCTGCCCATCTCGCTGAAGCGCATCGGGCACAGCGTCGGGCTGACGCTGCAGGCCGACCGCCGCCTCAACCCCGCGACGACCGCGTTGATCGACATTCTCCGCCGCACGGCCCGCGACCTCTCCCTGTCGCCTGCCGACCTGCCCTCCGCCGACCTGCCGCCTGCCGCCTTGCCACCCGCCGGCCTGCCGCCCGCCGGACCGGCCCCGGCCCTGTGACCGATGCGTCGGCGGCCCGGGTTCACAGGCCCAGGAACGTCTCGGCGTTCCCGCGGAGGATCGCCCGGCGTTCGGCCTCCCCGAGGTGGGGACTCGTACGCACCACGCGGCCGGCCGGGCGTTCGCCCAGGGGATAGGGGTAGTCGCTGCCGAGCAGCACCCGGTCGGCGCCGATCGTGTCCACCAGTAACCGCAGCGCCCGGTGGTCGAAGACCACCGAGTCGGTGTAGAAGCGGCCGAGGTAGTGCGACGGCGGATGCTCCGACGTCCCGATGACGTCGTGGCGTTGATGCCACGCGTTGTCCATGCGCCCGACCCAGAAGGCGAACGAGCCGCCCCCATGAGCGAAGCAGATCCGCAGGCCGGGATCGATCCGGTCGAACACGCCGCCGAGGATCAGGGCGAGGATCGACAGGTGCGTCTCGGCGGGCATCCCCGTCAGCCACTGCGCCATCCACCGGTCGAGCCGCGTCGACGTCGCCATGTCCCAGGGATGGACGAACACCGGAACGTCCAGCGCGGCCGCGTGCTGCAGGAACGTCACGATCCCCGCGCTGTCCAGATCCCGCTCGCCCACGTGGTTGCCGATCTCGACCCCGCGATGACCGTTCGCGATCGACCGTTCGAGCTCGCGGCAGGCCGCGTCGGGGTCCTGGAGCGGCACCTGGCAGAACGGCAGGAGCCGCTCGGGGGCGGGCGCGCAGATGTCGAGCGCCAGATCGTTGAAGATCGCCGAGATCTTGGCGCCCTGGACGGGGGACTGGCCGTAGGAGAAGAAGGCGGGCGTCGGCGAGAGGACCTGGACGTCCACCCCGTCGGCGTCCATCTCGCCGACGCGCACCTCGGCGTCCCAGCAGTTGTCGCGGATGGCGCGGAACTCCTTGGAGCCCATCATGATCATGGCGTCGCGTTCCGAGTCGATGCGCAGCCAGGGCAGGGGCTCGTCCACCGACCCCAGGTCGGGCCAGCCACGAGGAACGTAGTGCGTGTGCACGTCGACGGAGCCGCTCATGGTCACGGTCTCAGCCCTTGCCCGGGTGCACGGTGCCGCAGGCGTCACAGGTGCGCCCGTCCTCACTGCGGTAGAACTCCTCGAACACGGGAGGCAGGTCGGCCACGATGTCCCGCACCTGGAGCTCCACCTCGTGGACGAGGTTGGCGCAGGTGGGGCAGTACCACTGGAACTTCTCCAGCGTTCCCTCCTCGCGGATCCGCTCGATGACCAGCCCGACGGAGCCGTCCTGCGGCCGCTGCGGCGAGTGCGGCAGGTTCCGGGGGAGGAGCCACACCTCGCCCTCCCTGATGTGGACGGTCCGCGGGCCGTCGGGCGTCATGAGATCGACGTGCATGTCGCCCTTGATCTGGTAGAACCACTCCTCGTAGGGATCGAGGTGGAAGTCGGTCCGCTGGTTCGGACCGCCCACCACCTGGACGATGAAGTCCGTGCCGACCTGGATGGTCCGGTTGTTCACCGGCGGCTTCAGCAGGTGCTCGTGCTCACTGATCCACGAGGCGAAGTTGATCGGAGCGGGGAAGGGCGCGTTCGTCACGAGCGTTCTCCTTCGTCGGTCGGGTGCGGGTGCGGGCGCGAGTGCGGGTTCCGTGCGATGACCTGCATCTCGATCAGCAGGTGCGGGTGGGGCAGCTGGTGGACCGCGACCGTCGTCCGCGTCGGCCCGCTCTCGTCGAAGAACTCGGCGTAGACCTCGTTGTACCCGCCGAAGTCGTTCATGGACGTGAGGTAGGCGGTCACCTGGAGCACGTCCGGCAGGGTCGCGCCGACCTCGCCGAGGATGCGCTCGATGTTCTCGATGACCGCGCGGGTCTGCGCGCGGATGTCGAGGCTGGCGGTGCCGAGCTCGTCGGCCTCGACTCCGGCGAAGGTGTTGTCGGGCCGTCGCGAGCTGGTGCCGGACACGAACACCAGGTCTCCCGCCACCTTCACGTGCGGGAACCTGCCACGGGGACGGGCGAGCCCGTCGATCGTGCGGCTGCCGTCGTGCCGGTTCGTCATGACGCGTCGCCTCCCTTCCGGGCCCGGGTCACCCTCACGGACACCCGGCCCAGGTCCGCCACCTGCGCGGTGACGAAACCCTCGATCAGCGGACCCTCGTCCAGCGGGCCCCCGGTGAGCGGAACCGCCGCGGTCGCCGCGCCGGCGAGGACGACGTCGCCCGCGCGGACCGGGATCGCGTGGCGGCGGCAGATCCCGGCGAGCAGCCGCAGGCCGCGGATCGGATCACCGAGGATGGCGCCCGTCGTCCCGGTCGAGACGGTCCGGGGTCCGACGGTCATCCGCACGGCCAGGTTGTCGAGCGGCCGTACCGGAGCCCACGGCCCGATCACGAACGCCGCCGCGGAGGTGTTGTCGGCGATCACGTCCGCGTAGGAGAACCGGAAGTCCCGGTAGCGCGAGTCGATGATCTCCAGTGCCGGGGCCACGGCGTCCACGGCGGTCGCGACGCAGGCCCGCGGGTCGTCCAGGTCGACGTCCCGGGCGATCCTGAAGGCGACCTCGGGCTCGACTCTCGGCTGGATCAGGCCGTCGAGGCTCAGCTCACCGCCGTCGGGGACGTCCATCGCGTCGGTGAGCTGCCCGACGATGACGTCGTGGACGCCCATCTGGCGCATCTTCGCCCGGCTCGTGAAACCGAGCTTGAGACCGATCGGCTGTTCGCCACGGGACCGGCGGCGTGCCACGAGGTGCCGCTGCACCCGGTACGCGCTCAAGACGTCCCAGTCCTCGCCCGCCGAGCGGCCGGTGACCGCGCGCGCCGACGTCTGGGCGTCGTCCAGCTCCCGCGCGAGCTCGACGATCTCACCGTCCGTAAGGCTCATCGGACCTCCTCCCGAGCCGCGGCGACCAGGTCGAGGGCGACGTCGGCGATCATGTCCTCCTGGCCGCCGACGAGCCGGCGGCGGCCCGCCTCCATCAGGATGGCGCGCGCGTCGAGGCCGTGCCTCTCGGCCGCGCGCCCGGCATGGAGCAGGAAACTGGAGTAGACACCCGCGTATCCCAGCGTCAGCGTCTCGCGGTCCACCCTGACGGGGTGCGGGCGGAGCGGGCGGACGATGTCGTCGGCCGCGTCCTGGAGGGCGAAGAGATCGCATCCGTGCTCCCAGCCCAGCAGGTCGGCGACCGCCACGAAGGGCTCCGCGGGGCAGTTGCCCGCACCGGCGCCCTGCCCGGCCAGCGCCACGTCGACGCGCACCGCTCCGTGCTCGACGGCGGTCACGCTGTTGGCCACCGACAGCGAGAGGTTCTCGTGCGCGTGGATCCCGATCTCGGTCCCCGGGTCCAGCACGTCACGGTAGGCGTCGACGCGGGCGGCGACGTCACGGCCGGTCAGGCGTCCCCCCGAGTCCGTGACGTAGACGCAGGTGGCGCCGTACGACTCCATGAGCGCGGCCTGCGCCGCGAGCGGCGCGGGATCGAGCATGTGGCTGAGCATGAGGAACCCGCAGACGTCCATGTCGTGGGACCGCGCCCAGTCGATGTGCTGGGCCGCGATGTCGGCCTCGGTGCAGTGCGTGGCGATCCTGACGCTGGTGACGCCGTGCCGGTGCGCCCGCTCCAGGTCCTTGATCGTGCCGATCCCGGGGATGAGCAGCGTGGTGAGCCTGGCGTGGCGCAGCACCTCGGCCGCCGCTTCGATCCATTCGAGATCGGAGTGCGCGCCGAAGCCGTAGTTCGCGCTCGAACCGCCGAGGCCGTCACCGTGCGCCACCTCGACGGCGTCGACCCCGGCCGCGTCGACGGCCGCCGCGATCCGGCGCACGTGTTCGGTCGAGTACGCGTGCCCCATCGCGTGCATCCCGTCGCGCAGGGTCACGTCCTGCAGGTAGAGCTTCACAGCCTGGCCCCCTCGCGGAGTTCCAGAATCCGCTCGGCCGTCCGCAGCGCGGCCGAGGTCATGATGTCGAGGTTGCCGGCGTACTCGGGCAGGTAGTGGCCGGCCCCGGACACCTCGAGGAAGACCGAGACCCTGGTCCCGGTGAACGCGCGGCCGAGCGCGGGGACGTGGACGCCGGACAGCCGGTCGAACTGGGTGGCCTGCTTGAGCCGGTATCCGGGAACGTAGTCCTGGACCCGCGCCACCATGTCCGCGACCGCTCGCGCGACCGCGTCGTGGTCGAGCCGGTCACGCCCGGCCGCGTCCTCCACCAGGCAGTAGACCGTGTCCCTCATGATGACGGGGGGATCCGCCGGGTTGAGGATGATGATCGCCTTGCCGACCCCGGCCCCGCCGACGGACTCGATCGCGCGGCTGGTGGTCTCGGTGAACTCGTCGATGTTGGCGCGGGTCCCCGGCCCGGCGGACCGCGAGGCGATCGAGGCGACGATCTCGGCATAGGCGACCGGGGCCACCCCGGCGACGGCCGCGACGACGGGGATGGTCGCCTGGCCGCCGCACGTCACCATGTTCACGTTGTCGGCGAAGTGCATCTCGTCCAGATTGACCGTGGGCACGGCGTAGGGCCCCAGGGCCGCGGGCGTCAGGTCGATCATGAGCTTGCCGTGCCGCCGCGCGAACGCGGCATGCCGTTCGTGCGCCCCGGCGGACGTCGCATCGAAGATCACCGCCGCGTCGCGGAACTGGGGCAGCCCGGCGAGCCCGTCGACGCCGTCCGCCGTGGTCGCGACACCACGCCTGCGGGCCCGCGCCAGGCCGTCGGAGGCCGGGTCGATGCCGACCATGGCCGCCATCGAGAGCCGCTTCGAGAGCCGCTCGATCTTGAACATGAGATCCGTCCCGATGTTGCCGGAGCCGATGACGACGGCCCCCGCCTTCCGGTCCGCGGCCATCACAGCTCCCGCTCGACGAAGGTGACCTCGACCTGGCCGAGCCCGGACAACCGGGCCGTGAACCGCCCGGTGCCCGCGACGTCGACCATCGGCCCGAGCGCACCGGTCATGATGACGTCGCCGGCTTGCGGCGGCCGGCCGCGGCGGACGAGTTCGCGCGCGATCCAGGTGGCCGCGACGAGCGGCGACCCCATGCACGCGGCGCCCGAGCCGAAGGAGACGTCCTCGCCGTCCTTCTCCAGGACCATGCTGACGTCCGCGAGTTCCAGACGGTCAAGGGACCGCGGGGTCGTGCCGAGCACCACCGCGCCGCTGGAGGCGTTGTCGGCGATCGTGTCGCTGATCGTGATGTCCCAGCCGGCGATCCGCGAGTCCACGACCTCGATGGCCGGCAGGACGAAGCCGGTCGCCCGGATCACGTCGGCCACCGACGGCCTGGGCGTCTCGATGCCGGTCTCCAGCACGAATGCGATCTCGGCCTCGACCCGGGGCTGCAGGTAGGCGCCGCGGTCCAGTTCGCTGCCGTGGGCATGCAGCATGTCGTCGAAGACGAGCCCGAAGTCGGGCTCGAAGACGCCGAACTGCTCCTGCACCGACCTCGTGGTCAGGCCGATCTTGTAGCCGGCGACGCGGGATCCGGCCCGCTCGCGCGCGGCGGCGACGGCCTCCTGGACGGCGTACGCCTGGTCGAGGTCGCCGGCGCCGATCAGGTCCCGCACCGGGGCGCACGGAACGCCGTCTCTCGCGGCGGTGAGCAGCCGTTCGGCCGCGGCGGTGATGGTTGTCGTCATAGTTGCACGCACACATTCGTCGGTTCGGTGTAGAAGTGGAGCGAGGACTCGCCGCCCTCGCGGCCGATCCCCGACAGGCCCATGCCGCCGAACGGGGAGCGCAGGTCCCGCAGGAACCAGGTGTTGACCCAGGACATGCCGACCCGCATCGCCTGGGCCACGCGGTGGCCGCGGGTGAGATCCGAGGTCCACACGGACGACGCGAGGCCGTAGTCGGTGTCGTTCGCCAGCGCGATCGCCTCCTCCTCGGAGTCGAACGGGATCACCCCGGCCACCGGGCCGAACACCTCGTCCCGCATGGGACGGGCCTCCTGGCCCAGGCCGACCCAGAGGGTGGGTTCGATCCACGAGCCACCGTCGAGGTCCGGTGTCATCGACGGGATGCCGCCGCCGACGACGGTCGTCGCGCCCGCCTCCCGGGCCAGGCCGAAGTAGGTGAGCACCTTGTCGCGGTGGGCCCGGGAGATGAGCGGGCCCGTCGTCGTCGTCTCGCTGAGCGGGTCGCCCAGGGTGAGCGCCTTCGCCCGGGCGACGAGGCCGTCGACCACGTCGTCGAAGATCGGGCGCTGGACGTAGACGCGTTCGGTGCACAGGCACACCTGGCCGGTGTTCGAGAAGATCGACCGCCTGAGCCCGTCCAGCGTCGTGTCCAGATCGGCGTCGGCGAACACGACGGCCGCGTTCTTGCCGCCGAGCTCGAAGGACACGGGCCGGACACGTCCCGCGACGGTCCGCATCACCTGCGAGCCGGTCGCCGTGGAGCCCGTGAACGTCACGCCGTCGATGCCGGGGTGCGTCGTGAGGAACTCGCCCGCGGAGCCCCGGCCGAATCCGTGGACCACGTTGTAGACGCCGTCCGGCAGGCCCACCTCGCGCAGCACCTCGGCCAGCAGGGTCGCCGTCGAGGGCGTCTCCTCGCTCGGCTTGACCACCACGGCGTTGCCGCAGGCGAGCGCGGGCGCGACCTTCCAGGTCAGCAACAGCAGCGGCAGGTTCCACGGGACCACGACCGCGACGACGCCCAGCGGCTTGCGGACCGCGTAGTTGAGCGCGCGGCGCCCGTCCGCCAGTTCGGTGAGGAACGACGGTTGCCCGGCCGATCCCACGACGTCGGCGAAGGCCCGGAGGTTGGTGAGGGCGCGGGCCACGTCGACGTCACGAGCGTGCGTCACCGGTTTGCCGGTGTCGCGGACCTCCGCCGCGACGAACTCCTCGAAGCGCTCCTCGATCCGGTCGGCCGCGCGGCGGAGCAGCGCCGTGCGCGCGTTCGTCGTCCACGAGGACCAGGGACCGGCGAGCGCCCGGCGCGCCGAGCGCACGGCGCGGTCCACCAGCGCGGCGTCGGCCTCGTGCACGCGTCCGGCCACTCGGCCGGTGGCGGGATCGACGTTGTCGAACAACGACCCGGTGTCGGGCTCGGCGAACCGGCCGTCGACGAAGTTGCGGACGATGCCCTCCGCGAACGCTGTGGTCATGCTCATATGCTCACCGCCAGGAGCCATGCTCCGCAAATAGGATTTGCGGGCTCTGTCATGTCCATGAAGGCATACCTCACGTGTCACGTCCCAGGGTTCCGAGGTACAGCTCGACGACCTTGGGATCGTGCATGAGCTCCCGGCCCGTCGCCGTCATGGCGTTGGCGCCCTGGTCCAGCACATATCCCCGGTCGCAGATCTCCAGGCACCGCCGCGCGTTCTGCTCGACGATCACGACGCTCACCCCCGCGCGGTTGACGCTCCTCGTCTGGACGAACACCTCGTCCTGCATGTGCGGCGAGAGACCGGCGGACGGCTCGTCGAGCAGGAGCACCGAGGGGTTCATCATGAGCGCGCGGCCCATCGCCACCATCTGCCGTTCCCCGCCGGACAGCGAGCCGGCCGGGCGGTGCCGCCTGTCGAGCAGCGACGGGAACAGGTCGCCGACGACGTCCAGCCGTTCGGCGAACGTCGCGGGCGCCTGGTAGCAGCCCATCTGGAGGTTCTCCTCGACCGTGAGGCCGGTGAAGACGTTGCCGGTCTGCGGGACGAAGCCGACGCCGCGCGCCACGAGAGAGTCGGCGCGCTCGCCGGTGATGTCCGCGCCACGCAGGCGGACCGCCCCGCTGCGGATCGGCACCAGCCCGAACAGCGCCTTGAGCAGGGTCGACTTCCCCGCCCCGTTGGGCCCGATGATGCCGACGACCTCCCCCTCGTCGCACCGGAGGCCGGCCTTCTTGAGGATGTCGACGCCCGGCAGGTAACCCGCGACGAGGTCTTCGGCGACCAGCAACCCGTGTGTGGTGCTCATCGGCCGCCGCTCCCGCCGCCCGGCGTCGGGCCGGTCTCCACGAGGTCGTCGCCGAAACGCTCGCCCAGATACGCGCTCACCACCCGCTCGTCCTGCGTGACCTCGCGCGCGGTGCCCTCGGCGATCACCCGGCCCTGGGCCATGACGACGACGTGGTCCGATATCTCGTGCACCATGTCCATGTCGTGCTCGACGAACAGCACGCTCACGCCGTCGTCACGCAGGGACACGATGTGCCCGAGCAGAGACTGCTTGAGCGCCGGGTTCACCCCGGCCATGGGCTCGTCGAGCATCACCATCCGCGGCTCCGCCATGAGCGCGCGGGCCATCTCCAGCAGTTTCCGCTGCCCGCCGGACAGCGCGCCCGCCGGTTCGTCGCGCTTGCCGTCCAGCAGGAACCGGGACAGCAGGGCGCGCGCACGGGCGGTGTTGTCCCTCTCGCCCCTGCGCCAGGCCAGGCTGAAGGGGGCCGCCCACAGCCGCTCGCCGAGCTGACCCGGTGCGGCGATGCGCATGTTCTCCAGCACGGTCAGGCGGGCCAGGACTCGCGTCAGCTGGAACGTGCGGACCATGCCCATGCGCGCGACCTTGTGCGCGGGCACACCCGCCAGCGGATGACCGTCGAAGGCCCACCGGCCGGCGTCGGGACGGTCGAATCCGGTCAGCAGGTTGAACAACGTGGACTTGCCCGCCCCGTTCGGCCCGATCAGCGCGGTGATCTCACCTCGGCGGACGGCCAGGTGGTCCACGTCGACGGCGGTGAATCCGCCGAACCGTCGTGCCACGTTCTCCGCCCGGAGGATCACGGCCGGATCAGGACCGGACCGGGCGGCGGAGGGGATGCGGTCAGGCATGGAGCGCCATCTCCTTACGATCTCCGAAGATTCCTTGAGGTCGATAGATCATCAACAGCACCAGGGCGACTCCCACGAGGACGAACCTGACCGTGCCGATCTGGTCGCCGGTCATGAGCCAGGCCGGGACGACGGGGTCCTGCCCCGCGGTGAGAGCGCCCAGGATCCCGCTGACCAGGGACAGGAACGCCCAGAAGACGACCGCGCCCACGACCGGGCCCATGATCCGGGCCGCGCCGCCGAGGACGAGCATGGTGCACACGATGAAGGTCAGGTCGAAGCTGAAGTTGTCCGGCTGCACGGAGTTCTGGCCCAGCGCGACGACGAACCCGCCCAGAGCGCCGATGAGGCCGCCGATCGCCAGCGCCTGCATCTTGAAGGCGTAGACGTTCTTGCCCAGGCTGCGGACCGCCTCCTCGTCCTCGCGGATCGCCATGAGCACCCGGCCCCACGGCCCGCGCATGATCGACCAGACGACGACGCTGGCGATCACGACCAGCCCCCAGCCCACCGTCATGACCCACAGGTCGGCCGGTCGGTAGCCGAGGAACGGCTGGTCGAAGGGATTGGCCGCCTGGAAGCCCGCCGAGAAGCCGGAGATCCCGTCACGTCCGTGGAAGACGTCCTGGAACGCCGCGCCGAAGAACAGCCGCAGGACCTCCGCGGCGGCGATGGTCGCGATGGCGAGGTAGTCCGCGCGCAGCCGCAGGGTGGGCAGCCCGAGGAGCAGGCCCAGCGCGATGCTGCACAGCAAACCGAGGCCGATCGCGGCGAAGAAGGGGAGCCCGAGGGCGACGGAGCCGACGGCGAACCCGTACGCGCCGACGGCGAGGAACCCCGCCTGCCCGAAGTTGATCAGGCCCGCGTACCCGAACTGCACGTTGAGCCCGATGGCGGCCAGACAGAAGTACGCCGCGTCGACGGAGAAGCCCGCCCGGAGGGCGCTGGTCAGGATGTCCATGTCGTTCCTCTCGATCAACCGATGCGCTGTGCGCGCCCGAGGAGTCCCTGCGGCCGGACGAGGAGCACGCCGATGAGCAGGAACAGCGCGGCGGCCATCTTGAGCTCGGATGGGATGACCAGGGTCGACATCTCGATCAGGGTGCCCACGAGCAGGCTGCCGAGGACGGCTCCCCACACGGATCCGAGCCCGCCCACCGTGATGGCGGCGAACATCACCAGGAGCTGGAGGGCGCCGAGGTCGAACTTCACGGCCTGGCTGAAGCCGAGGAGCAGGCCGCACGTCGCGGCGAGCAGCGCGCCCACCGACCAGACGGTCGTGATGACCCGGTTGACGTTGATGCCCGTCGTCGCGGCGAGCGCCGCGTTGTCGGCCACCGCCCGGGTCGCCCGCCCGAGCCGGGTCCGCCGGAGCGCGATCGTCACACCGACGACCAGCACCAGCGCGATCGCCACGCAGACCACGTCGCGGACGGAGTACGTGATCGGGCCGAGCCGGTGCCCTTCCGGCGTCGTGTACTGGCGGTAGGTCTCGGTCCGCCCGCCGGTGAAGAACTGGTAGACGTTGCGGAGGATGAACTGGACACCGATCGAGATGATCATCATGGCGAGGACGCCGGTCCCTCGCCGCCGGATCGGCCGCCAGAAGAACCGGTCCTGCGCGAACCCGAACACGCCGGCCAGCCCCGCCGCGAGGAGACCGGCCAGCCAGATGTCGATCCCCGTCACGTTGAGCGCGTACGTCACGAGTGCGCCGAACGTCACCATCTCGCCGTGCGCGAAGTTCGTCAGCCGGGTGGTGGCGAAGATCAGCGACAGCCCCAGCGCGCCGAGCGAGATGATCAGGCCGAAGTAGAGGCCGTTGAACAGGCTCTGGGGGATCTGGTCGGCCCAGCTCATCGTCTGACGGTCGCCCTTGCCCAGGACGAAGGTGACCGTCAGCGGAAGCGTCCCCGAGACCGTCCTGGTGATCGGATTGCGCCCGCCCTCGCGCAGGGTGACGCCATCCGGGAGCGATCGCTCGTCGAGCTCGATCGAGAGGGGCCCGACCTCGAACGGCACCTCGACGGAGAAACCGCCGTCCGGCCGGCTGGTGGCGGAGTACTCGGCGCCCGACGCGCCGGTCACCGTCACCTTGCCGCCGCCGACCGGCGTCGACCCCGTGTCGTCGCGGTTGACCAGCTTGCCGGTGACCTTCACGGTCTCGGGGTCGTCGCCGCGGGCCGTGAGCGCGGCCGTGCCGACGGTGGAAGCCGCCGCGACCGCCGTGGAGCCGGCGCCGAACAGGGCCACGACGAGCAGGACGAGGCAGAGGGCAGGACGCAACCGCACGGGAACTCCAGGTGCTGGTGAGATGGGGATTCCGGGCCGTGCGCCGGGGTGTCGCCTCCGGCGCAC
Organism: Nonomuraea muscovyensis; assembly: GCF_014207745.1. Classification (NCBI taxonomy): domain Bacteria; kingdom Bacillati; phylum Actinomycetota; class Actinomycetes; order Streptosporangiales; family Streptosporangiaceae; genus Nonomuraea; species Nonomuraea muscovyensis. The sequence goes on along the minus strand of NZ_JACHJB010000001.1, from coordinate 69,485 downwards.
GGCACCGCGGGTCGTGCTACCGACCCATCCAGAGACCGGCCTTGATCAGCTCGGGCACGATCTTCTTGGTCTCGTCGAACCCGACGAGTGCGATGGCGTCCGGATCGGCCGCCTTGACGGCGTTCACCTCGGCGGTGAATCCGCCCGAGTCCGGGGCGTAGAAGCGGGTGGCGACGACGTTGCCTCCCGACTCCTCGAACGACGCCTTGATGCCCGCCGCGAGGCCCTGTCCCCACGCGTCCTGCCGGACGAGGATCGCGATGTCGGTGTAGCCGTCGTTCGACATCGTGTTGGCGAGCACACCGCCCTGCAGCGCGTCCGACTGCATCAGGCGGAAGAAGAGCCCCTTGTCGGGGAAGGTGTCGAACTCCGGGGACGTCACCGAGGGTGAGATGTTGAGGACTCCCGCGTTCACGATCTTGTCGAGGACGCTGAGGGAGACGCTCGACGAGGCCGTGCCGACGATGACGTCCACGTCCTGGTCGAGGAGCTTGTCGGTCTCCTGGGGCGCGATGTTGGGGGTTCCGTCACCGGAGTCCCCGGCGACCAGCTTGACGTCCTCGCCCAGGACCCCGCCGTGGTCGTTCAGCTCGGCGACGGCCACCTTGACCCCGGCCGACATCGGCGGGCCGAGATAGGAGAGATCACCGGTCTGCGGCAGGAGGGAGCCGAGCACCAGCCGGCCGTCGCCGGGGGTGCCCGCTCCACTGATCCCCTGCGCGGGGAGGGGATCGGGGTCGGCGGACGCCTTGCCCGTCTCGTAGCCGACGGCCTGGTAGGTGTTGTCCTTCCCGTACTGGAAGACGCCGACGGAGGCGGCCGACGGGCTGCCGGTCCTGTTGAGGTCGATCGGGCCGCTCAGCCCGTCATAGTCGATCTCGGCTCCGTCCTTGAGCAGCTTCGAGCAGGCCGCGAAGGTGGTGCACTTCTCGCCCGGCGCGTTCGAGACGTCCCGCATCCTGGCGGCGACCGCCTTCGCGCCGTCGCTCTCGGCGGCCTCCGCCGCGAGTGCGGTGACGATCACCGAGTCGTACGACTCCACCGCGTAGGCGAAGTCCTTCAGGCGGGGGTCGGCGGCCAGCAGCCGCTCGCGGAACTCGTCGGTCGACCGGCCGCCCGGGATGACGCCCTTCACTCCGTCGAACGTGCCGGCCGTGAACTCGTCGCCGTACTGGGTGGTGTTGCCGTCGACCAGGTAGATCTGTGTCTTCTTCGCGGGCTCGGCCGCACGCTGCTGATCGCTCCCGTCGGAACATCCGGTGAGGATCAGGGATGCCGCGACGGCGGCCGCCAGGCCTGTCAGTCTTCGATTCATGTGGTGCTCCAGATCGGCTGCGTTCGCCCTGTCCCCCCAGCCGGCAAGACGCTTGATGTAGGTCGAGGATGCGCCTGACGACACATGCCCGTCTAATGCGTGTTCGCAGCCACGCCATGCCCATACAGGCATGCCACTGGTCGTCTTACATGATTACGCTCGCTGTGAGCGAACATCGGCAAGCAAGGGAACATCCGGAGGCTCTGATGAATTGAGTCTGTATAACTCAACCCTTTGGAGTTCGCATGAGTGAGAGCTTGATCCTGCCGGTCCTGCCGCTCGATGACGAGGTCGTGCTGCCGGGCATGGTGGTGCCGCTGGACCTGTCCGACTCCGAGGTGCGGGCAGCCATCGACGCGGCCGAGTCGTCGAGCCGCGCATCCGGGCGTAACAAGCCGCGGGTGCTCCTCGTTCCCCGGATCGACGGTCGCTACGGCGCGGTCGGCGTGCAGGCCGTCGTCGAGCAGGTGGGCAGGCTGCCGGGAGGCGAGCCCGCCGCCGTGGTGCGCGGCGTCGACCGGGTGCGCGTGGGCACCGGCACGACCGGCCCCGGTGCCGCGCTGTGGGTGGAGGCCATCACCGTCGACCAGGTCGCGGTGAGCGAGCGCGCCCACGAGCTGGCCAAGGAGTACAAGGCCCTGGCGACCACGATCTTGCAGAAGCGCGGCGCCTGGCAGGTCGTCGACCAGGTCAACCAGATCGACGACCCCTCCGTGCTCGCCGACAGCTCCGGCTACACCCCGTGGCTGACCACGGCCCAGAAGGTCGAGCTGCTGGAGGCGGCCGACCCGGCCGACCGGCTGGCCCGCCTGGTGGAGTGGTCCCGCGAGCACCTGGCCGAGCTCGACGTGGCCGAGACGATCCGCAAGGACGTCCAGGAGGGCATGGAGAAGCAGCAGCGTGAGTTCCTGCTGCGCCAGCAGCTCGCCGCGGTCCGCAAGGAGCTGAAGGAGCTCAACGGCGACTCCGCGGAGAGCGAGGAGGAAGACTACCGCGCCCGCGTCGAGGCCGCCGACCTGCCCGCCAAGGTGCGCGAGGCCGCGCTCAAGGAGGTCGACAAGCTGGAGCGCACCTCCGACCAGTCGCCCGAGACCGGCTGGATCCGCACCTGGCTCGACACCGTGCTCGACATCCCGTGGAACGAGCGCACCGAGGACAACTACGACATCACCGGTGCGCGTGACGTGCTCGACGCCGACCACACCGGCCTGAGCGACGTCAAGGACCGCATCCTCGAGCACCTGGCCGTGCGCAAGCGCCGCCAGGACAAGGGCCTCGGCGTGGTGGGCGGCCGCCGCAGCGGCGCCGTGCTCGCCCTGGCCGGTCCTCCCGGCGTGGGCAAGACCTCGCTCGGCGAGTCGGTGGCGCGCGCGATGGGCCGCAAGTTCGTCCGCGTCGCACTCGGCGGCGTCCGCGACGAGGCGGAGATCCGCGGCCACCGGCGCACCTACGTCGGCGCGCTGCCCGGCCGCATCGTCCGCGCCATCCGCGAGGCCGGCTCGATGAACCCGGTCGTGCTGCTCGACGAGGTCGACAAGGTCGGCGCCGACTACCGCGGCGACCCGACCGCGGCGCTGCTCGAGGTGCTCGACCCGGCGCAGAACCACACCTTCCGCGACCACTACCTGGAAGTCGAGCTCGACCTGAGCGACGTGCTCTTCCTGGCCACGGCCAACGTCCTGGAGGCCATCCCCGGGCCGCTGCTCGACCGCATGGAGGTCGTCACCCTCGACGGCTACACCGAGGACGAGAAGGTCGCCATCGCCCGCGACCACCTGCTGCCCCGGCAGCTCGAACTGGCGGGCCTGACGACCGAGGAGGTCACCGTCGAGGACGCCGCGCTGCGCAGGCTCGCCGCCGAATACACCCGCGAGGCCGGGGTCCGGTCGCTGGAGCGCTCGGTCGCCCGCATCCTGCGCAAGGTCGCCGCGAAGGACGAGCTGCCCGTCCGGGTGGACGCCGAGGGCCTCGTCGGCTACCTCGGCCGGCCGCGGTTCGTGCCCGAGTCGTCGCTGCCGGAGTCGCGGCAGCGCACCTCGGTGCCGGGCGTCGCGACGGGGCTGGCCGTCACGGGCGCCGGAGGCGACGTCCTGTACGTGGAGGCGTCGCTGGCCGACCCCGAGACCGGCGAGACGGGTCTCACGCTGACCGGGCAGCTCGGCGACGTGATGAAGGAGTCGGCCAGGATCGCCCTGTCCTACCTCCGCTCGCACGGCGCGGAGCTGGAGCTGCCGGTCACCGCGCTGAAGGACCGCTCGGTGCACGTCCACTTCCCGGCGGGCGCGGTGCCGAAGGACGGCCCGTCGGCCGGTGTGACGCTGACGACGGCGCTGGCCTCGCTCCTTTCGGGCCGCCAGGTCCGCGGTGATGTGGCCATGACCGGCGAGATCTCGCTGACCGGGCGGGTGCTGCCGATCGGCGGCGTCAAGCAGAAGCTGCTGGCGGCGCACCGGGCGGGCATCACCACGGTGCTCATCCCGGCCCGCAACGAGCCCGACCTGGACGACGTGCCCGAGGAGGTGCGCAACGAGCTGACGATCCACGCGGTCAGCGACGTGCGCGAGGTGCTGGACATCGCCCTCGCCTCGGCCAAGGTCCCCTCCACGGCCGCCGCCTGACCTCGGTCCGGAGGCCCCGCCGCACCCCTTCGAGGGATACGGCGGGGCCTCCGGCGTCCGGCCCTGACCGGCAGACTGCACCGTCGTCATCCGCGAGGTCCGCAACCCCGAGCCTGTCAGGGCGATCCACGCGGCCGTGCGCGAGACCCCGCCGGCCCGGCCCGTCCTCGACGGGCCGGCCGCGACAGCGATGACTCACCGAGCGGATTCACAGCACGCTCGCCAGGAACGTCCGGGTCCGCTCGTGGCGTGGTTCGGCGAGGACGGCCTCTGGCCGCCCGCTTTCCACGACGACACCGTCGGCGAAGAACGTCAGCGTGTCACCGACCTCGCGGGCGAACCCGATCTCGTGCGTCACGACGATCATGGTCATTCCGCCGCGCGCCAGTGCCTTCATCACCTCCAGCACCTCGTCCACCAACTCGGGATCGAGCGCCGAGGTCGGCTCGTCGAACAGCATGAGCGCCGGTTCCATCGCCAACGCCCTGGCGATGGCCACACGCTGCTGCTGGCCACCCGAGAGCTGGTGGGGCCGCTTGTGCGCGTGCGCGGCCAGCCCGACCTGTTCGAGGTGGCGCATGGCGAGCTGCCGCGCCGCCGCCGGCGGCCGGCCGGCCACGTGGATCGGTGCGCAGGCGACGTTCTCCAACGCTGTCTGGTGGGCGAAGAGGTTGAAGCGTTGGAACACCATCCCGATGTTCCTGCGGAAGGCGGCGAACTGTTTCGGCGTCCACGGGTGGTACCGGCCGGCGCCCATCGTGTAGCCCACTTCTTCACCGAGGACCTGCAGGCTGCCGCCGAGGACGGGTTCGAGCCCGTTGACGCAACGGAGGAAGGTGGACTTGCCCGAGCCTGACGGGCCGATGACGCAGCTCACCTCTCCCTGCCTCACGGTGAAGTCGACCCCGTTGAGCACCTGGGTGTCGCCGTAGCTCATCCGGACGTCGGAGGCGGCGACGATCACGCTCATGCGGTCACCTTCGGCAGGAACATGCGGCTGGTCAGGTTCTTGCGGACCAGCCGTACCGCGTCGGAGCCGAACCGGCGTTCCAGCCTGCCTTGCAGGAAGGTGGCGACCGCTGTCATGAGCATGTACCACAGGCTTGCCACGATGAGCAGTTCCATGATCAGATTGTTGGACTTGTAGATCTGGCTGGCATTGGTCATCAGGTCGTGACCGGCCACCACGTACACCAGGGACGTCGTCTTCAGCATGGAGATGAACTCGTTGCCGGTGGGCGGGATGATGATCCGCAGCGCTTGGGGCAGCACGACGACGCGCATCCGTTTGGCCGGGGTCATGCCGAGGGCGTACGCCGCCTCCGTCTGGCCGCGGTCCACGGCCTGGATCCCGGCCCGCACCGTCTCGGCGAAGTAGGCGGCGAGATTCAGCCCGAGGCCGAGCATGGCCGCGGTGAATCCGGTCATCACCTCGTTGGTGTCCCACTTCACCCCGACCGAGGTGAACGGTACTTTCAGCACCAGCACCGGGAAGAGGAACGCCAGGTTGTACCAGAAGATGAGCTGGACCAGCAGGGGCGTGCCGCGGAAGAACCAGATGTAGAGCGTCGCCAGCCGGCGCAGCACCGGGTTGTGCGCCAGCCGCATCACCGCGAGCAGCACTCCCAGGCTGAGGCCGATGGCGGTGGCCAGCACCGAGATCTCGAGCGTGACGAGGATCCCCGCCAGGATCTGCCCGTCGAACAGATAGCGGCCGACGGCGCTCCAGTCCAGATTGGGGTTGGCGACGAGGAGCAGGACCAGCCAGCCGAAGACGAGGACCGCGCCGGTGCCCGCCAGCAGGCGGCCCCAGTGGCGCGGGCGCGCGACCGGGACCGGCCTGCCGGCCGGGCTGACGATGGGTTCCGTACGCACGTCGGCTACTTCCCGCCGTTGACCACGGCTGACCGCACTGCGAGCTTCTCCAGGGACCACGACTTGAGGATGCCGCCGTACTCACCGCTGTTGATGAGTGCGTCAAGGGCGCTCCTGACAGACGCGATGAGCTCCTCGTTCTTCGGATTCATGCCGATGCCCCACGGGCTTTCGGTGCCGTCGATGGCCAGCGCTTCGACGCCCGACTTCGGGTCGCCGGCCTTGTACGCCGCCACGACGTAGTCGGTGATGTTGGCCTGGGCGCGTCCGTTCTTGACCTGGAGGAGCGCTTCCTGATCGCCGGGGAACTTGAGGATGTCGACGCCGGTTCTGCCGGCCTTCTCGCAGTCGCTGTCGTAGGTGTCGGCCAGTTCCAGGGAGGTCCCGTTGTCGACGACGGAGACCGTCTTGCCGCACAGGTCGCCCGGTCCCTTGATGCCTTCCGGGTTGCCGGCCTTGACGAGCATGCCGGCGCCGGCTCGGACGTAGTCGACGAAGGTGACCTTGGCCTGCCGCTCCGGGGTGTCCGACATCGATGACATGATCATGTCGTACCGGCCGGTGATGACGCCGGGGATCTGGGCGTTGAAGTCCTCGTCGCTGATCGTCACCCTGACGCCGAGCTTCCTGGCGATGGCGCGGGCCAGGGCGGGGTCCAGACCGATCGGTGTCTTCCTGTCGCCGGCGAAGAGTTCCATGGGCGGGTAGCCCACGGACGTCGTGACCTTGAGGCCGTCCGCCTTCACCTCGGCCGGGACCTTGGCGGCGAGGTTCTGGTCCGGGGTGATGGCATTGATGATCGTGGCGGCCTTGTCCTCCGCGGGCGCCTGGTCGAGGATCAGCGTGGTTCCGCCCGGCGTCTCCTGACCGCCGGGGCCTGCCGTGGCGGTCCCGGCGTCGAGCGACTGGGCGCCGCAGGCGGTGGTGGCCAGCAGCAGGGCGCCGATGGTGGTGCTTCGCATGTTCATGATCGGGTCGTCTCCTTAGCTGCGTGCCCAGCGGATCTCGCCGCCGACCACGGTGGTCAGGACTTTCGTGCGCAGCAGCGCGTCGGAGGGTTCGGCGAAGGGGTCGGTGTCGAGGGCCAGGAAGTCCGCGAGCATGCCTTCGGCCAGCACCCCCTTGCGCCTCTCCTCGCCGGCCGCGTAGGCCGAGCCGAAGGTGTGTGCCCGCAACGCCTCGCCGAAGCTGAGTCGTTGCTCTGGCTGCCAGCCGCCGGGCGGCCTGCCGTCCGGTCGTGTCCGGGTCACGGCGGCGTGCAGTGCGGCGAAGGGGTTCGGGTGCTCGACGGGCGCATCGGAGCCGAAGGCCAGCGCGACGCCCGAGTCCAGCATCGTGCGCCAGGCGTAGGACGCCAGGTCGCGCTCGCCGAGCAGGGAGGAGACGAGGTCGAGGTCGCTGGTGCAGTGGACGGGCTGCATCGAGGCGACGACGCCGAGTACGGCCATCCTCTTGATGTCGGCCGGTCTGAGATGCTGCGCGTGCTCGATCCGGTGCCGCAGGACCGCTCGGCCGCCGGCGGCCTCGTAGGCGTTGATCACGAGGTGGTTGGCCAGGTCGCCGATGGCGTGCGTGGCCACCGCGATGCCGGCTGCGCTCGCCGCGCCGATGAGCCGCACCAGTTCCGGGTAGGGAGTCACGGCTATGCCGGCATTGCCGGGGGTGCCGGCGAACGGCTCGCTCATGTGGCACGTGTGCGAGCCCAGCGCTCCGTCGCTGAACAGCTTCACCGGGCCGGTGCGGAACCAGTCGTCACCCTGTCCGGTGCGCCTGCCCTCGGCGATGGCGGCCTCCAGATGGTCGCGCGGGATCGCCTTGTGCACGCGGAGTTTGAGCTCACCGGCCGCGCGCAGCTCCAGGTAGGCCGCCCGGCAGTCCTCACCGTCGATGTCGTGCACGCTGGTCAGGCCGAGGGCCAGCAGCTCCTCCTGCGCCACGCGGAGCATGGCGCTCAGATCTCCGGAGGTCATGAGGTCGCGCAGCGGGTAGGCGGCGGATTCGCGCAGGATCCCGGTCGGCTCGCCGTCCGCGTCCTTGACGATCTGGCCGCCGACCGGGTCGGGAGTGCCGCGGTCGATGCCCATCATGCGCAGTGCCAGGGAGTTGGCCCACGTGGTGTGGCCGTCGACGCTCGGAAGGGCCACGGGCCGGTCGGGGCAGACGGAGTCGAGGGCGTACCGGTCGGGCTGGACCGGGCGCTCCCAGGTGTTGCTGTTCCAGCGGCCGCCGGACAGCCAGGCGCCGGGCTCCAGCCGGGAGGCGTGCTCGGAGATCCGGGCCAGAGCCGCCTCCAGCGACCGGACACCGCGAAGGTCCACCTCGCTCAGGCCCCTCGCGTAGTTCGCCGTGTGAATGTGGGCGTCGTACAGGCCGGGGATGACCGCCGCGCCTTCGAGGTCCACCACTTCGGCCGATCGTCCCGCCGCCGCCCGGACCTCGGACTCGTCACCAGCCGCCAGCACCGTTTCGCCTTTGACGGCGAGCGCCTGAACGGGCGGTTTCGCGCCGTCTCCGGAGTGAATGACGGCATTGCGAAATATACGGATCGTCATGGGACCTCAGACTTGGAGAGAAGTTCCCCACACTGTAGGAGTGGCGCATTAGAGTCCGAAAGAGCACAAAGAAGACATTCAGCGCGGCTGAGGATAAGGATCGCTGATGGTGAAACCCGAGCATCTGCGCACGCTGCGTGAGGTGATCAGGCGTGGATCGTTCGCCGCCGCCGCCAACCGGCTCGGCTACACCCCCTCGGCCGTGTCGCAACAGATGACCGCGCTGGAGCGGGAGATCGGAGTGCGCCTGTTCATCCGGTCGGCCCACAGCGTCCTGCCCACCAACGCGGCGGAGGTGATGGCCAGGCACGCCTCCACCGTCCTGAGCGACATCGACCGGCTGGTGGCCGCCGTGCGGGAGACGCATCGCAACACCCGTCGGCAGTTGCGCCTGGGCGCGTTCTCCAGCTTCGTCCTGCACCGCATCACCGCGGTTCTGCAGCAGATGTCTCCCGACGACAGGGCGTGCTTCCGGTTGTCCGTGGGAGAGCCGTCCCAGCTCATCCCGCAGCTCGGCGCCGGTGGCGAGATGGACGCCGCGATCGTCTACCGGGTGGGCGACGCCGGGCTGTCGTGGCCTTCGTCGGTGGAGCAGCGCTGGATCGCCGAGGACCCGTTCAAGGTCGTCCTGCCCCGCTCGTGGCCCGACCTCGCCCCCTATCGCGCCGAACAGCTGGTGGACCTGCCGTGGGTGGTGCACCACCCCGCCAGCAGCGACGCCTCCTTCTTCGACGGACTTTTCGCACGCTGGGCTCTGCACCCGCGCATCGTCGGCTACTCCGACGACTTCAACGCCACGCTCGCCATGGTGGCGGCGGGTATGGGCGCGGCGCTCATCCCCGAGTTGGCGCTGCCGACCCGCGATTGCGGCACCGTCATCGCCGACGTCCCCTGGCTGAACACCAGTCGCAGCATCTTCGCCCTCGTCCGTTCGGACCGGGAGACGGCCCGGCTGAGCGCCTTTCTGGACTCGTTGCACCGTCCTGTGTGAGCGTGGATCCGTTCTCTGCCGGACCGGTCAACGTACTCGGCACGGATAAACGCGGATATAGCTGGTGTTGATGAGACTGGTGGGTTTGTGGCGATATGCCGCTCGGCACAGGTGTCAAAGCGATCAGATTGGCCGGAGCGGATATCGCCGGGGCTCTCTCACCGCGGCGGTTTCAGCGCAGCTTGCCGAAGAACTCCCGGACGTCGCCGACGAGCAGGTCGGGGGCCTCCATGGCGGCGAAGTGGCCGCCGCGACCGAATTCGGACCAGTGCACGACGGTGTGTTCGAGCTCGACAGTGCGCCGGATCGACACATCCATGGGGAAGACCGCGACCCCGGTCGGCACCGTGGAACGCTCACTCGCGCCCCAGGCTCCGGCACGCGCGGTCTCGTAGTAGCTGTTGGCCGAGGACCCGGCAGTGCCGGTCAGCCAGTACAGCATCACGTTGGTGAGCAACAGGTCTCGGTCCACCGCGTCCTCGGGCAGTTCGGCGGCCGGATCGGTCCACTCCTTGAACTTCTCCACGATCCAGGCCAACTGCCCGACCGGGGAGTCGTGCAGCCCGTGCGCCAGGGTCTGCGGCCGGGTGATCTGGATCATCGCGTAGCCGGACTGCTCGGTCTTCAGGTACCGCAGGTGCTCCAGCCGCGCCCGCTCACCCTCACCGCCATCGCCGCCGCCTGCCGCGACTCGCTGCGCCTGCGTTTCGACTACCGCACCCACGACGGAACCAGCAGCATCCGCACGACCGAGCCGCACCGGCTGGTGCACGCGGGCCGGCGCTGGTACCTCATCGGCTGGGACGTCGAGCGCCGGGACTGGCGCACCTACCGCGTGGACCGCCTCGACCCGCGCACGCCCACCGGCCCCCGGTTCACCCCGCGCACCCCGCCGGACCCCGATATCAGCGGCTACACCTCGCGGGCGATCTCCACGTCGGCCTACCGCTACCAGGCCAGGTTCACCCTGCACGTCAGCGCCGAGACCGCGGCGGAGCGGATCGCCCCCACCACCGGAGCGCTGGAGCCGATCGACGAGCACAGCTGCACCCTGCGGGCCGGGTCCAACTCGCTGGACGAGCTGGCCATCTACGTGACGACCAAAGGGTTCGACTTCCAGGTGCACGAACCCCTGGAGCTTGTCGAGCACGTCAGGACGCTGGCAGCCCGGCTCGCCGGCGCGACGGATCAGTACCGCAGCCGGGCGGGGGCGGCAGGAGTGGGGCGGGCACACGACGACGAGGCTTCGCGACCTTCGCGCGGAACGGAGTCGTGACGCGGATCACGTCGGCGGCGGGGAATAGCCGCCGCTCACCCTGTCGTTGACACGAGTTGTGAACGAGGCATGCGCGAAAGGTCACCGGGGTGCCCACCAGGGCGGCGACCGGTGCCGTATGCGCATGGGGCGAATGTGCGCCATGGGTTGTCAGGCCCACCGCGCCGCGTGCTGTCAGGCCGGCTGAGCAAGCCGCCGACGAGAACCCACCCGTTCCCACCCCGATAGGTCACCCATGATCTCCCCAGGTTTCGTGCTGCGCAGGCTGTGCCACCTGCCGTTCCCCCCGGGCACCCGCTGACCCGCCGGGCTCTCGTTCCGGTGGTCGTTGTCGGTCCGCGTGGCGTGCGCCGCGCTCCAGTGGTGGGGAAGTTTCGTGATCCAGGTGTCCGGCCTGCGCAAACTGTACGGTGACACCGTCGCGCTCGACGGTGTCGACCTGCACGTGCGCGAGGGTGAGATTTACGGCGTGCTCGGCCAGAGCGGCGCCGGCAAGAGCACGCTGCTGCGCTGCGTCAACCTGCTCGAACGGCCCACCGCGGGCACCGTCAGCGTCGCCGGCCGGGAGATGACCGCGCTCCCGGACCGCGAGCTGAACCGCGCCCGCCGCCGCATCGGCATGATCCACCAGCACTTCGCGCTGCTCTCGTCGCGCACGGTCGCCGGCAACGTGGCCTTCCCGCTGGAGGTCATGGGCGTGCCCCGGGCCGAACGCCGGCGCCGGGTGGCCGAGCTGCTCGACCTCGTCGGGCTCGGCGGCCGGGGCGGCGACCACCCGCACCAGCTCTCGGGCGGCCAGAAGCAGCGCGTCGGCATCGCCCGCGCCCTGGCCGGCGACCCGGCGGTGCTGCTGTCGGACGAGGCCACCTCGGCGCTGGACCCGGCCACCACCCGGTCCATCCTCGACCTGCTCAAGCGGCTCAACGCCGAGCTGGGGCTGACGATCCTGCTGATCACCCATGAGATGAACGTCGTCAAGAGCGTCTGCGACTCGGTCGCCATCATGGCGGACGGCCGGGTGCAGGAGTCGGGCCGCATCGCCGACCTCATCCGGACCCCGGGCGCCCGCCTGACGAGGGACATCTTCCCGCTGCCCGAGCCGGCGCCGCCGGGTTCGGTGACACTGACGTTCACCGGCGACCCGCAGCGGCCGGTCGTGTCGGAGGCGGTGCGCAAGTTCGACGTGGAGATCAGCATCCTGGGCGGCTCGATCGAGGAGTTGGCGGGCGGCTCCGTCGGCCGGCTGCGCGTCACCATCACCGGCGAGGCCGCCCCCGCCCTGGCCTACCTGCGCGAACGCGGGCTGCTGGTGGAGGTGGCCCCGTGAGCCGCGACCGGTCCGTGACGGAGGAGAACCGATGACCTGGGACGAGATGGCGCCGCTGCTGTGGGAGGCCACCGGTCAGACCGCGCAGATGGTCGGCTGGTCCACCCTGTTCACCGTGCTCTTCGGGCTGCCGCTGGGAGTGGCGCTCGTGGTGTTCGATCGGGGCGGGCTGCTGCCGCTGCCGGGGCTGAAGGCCGTGCTGGGCGTCGTCGTCAACATGGGCAGGTCGCTGCCGTTCATCGTGCTGATGATCGCGATCATCCCGTTCACCCGGCTGGTCGTCGGCACCACGATCGGGACGGCCGCGGTGGTGGTGCCGCTCACCGTCGGCGCGGTGCCGTTCTTCGCGCGCCTGGTCGAGACGGCGCTTCGCGAGGTCGGCGCCGACGTGGTGCAGGCCGCGCAGGCGATGGGCGCGAGCCGGACGACGATCGTCGGCAAGGTGCTGCTGCCCGAGGCGTTCCCCGGGCTGGTGGCCGGGCTGACCGTCACGGTCGTGGCGCTCATCGGCTACTCGGCCATGGCGGGCACCGTCGGCGGGGGAGGGCTGGGCGACCTGGCCGTCAGGTACGGCTACCAGCGGTTCGAGACCCTGCTCATGATCGTGACTGTCGTGGTGCTGATCGTGATCGTGCAACTCATCCAGAGCCTCGGCGACGTGGTCGCCCGGCGTCTGTCACATAAGTAAAGGAAAAAAGATGAAATTTCGGAGCATTGTAGGCGCTGCCGCGCTGTCCCTGTTGCTGACCGCATGCGGTGCGTCGCAGTCGGTCACCTCCGCGCCTGCCGAGTCGGCCGACACGGTGCTGAAGGTGGGCGCGAGCCCGGTGCCGCACGCCGAGATCCTCACCTACGTCAAGGACAACCTGGCGCCCGCCGCCGGGCTCAAGCTGGAGATCGTGGAGTTCACCGACTACGTGCAGCCGAACGTACAGCTCGGCGAGGGCCGGCTGGCCGCCAACTTCTTCCAGCACAAGCCCTACCTGGACGACTTCAACGCCTCCAAGGGGACCGAGCTCAGCTTCGTCACCCCGGTGCACCTGGAGCCGCTGGGCCTGTACTCCAAGAAGGTGACGGAGCTGTCCGCGCTGCCGGACGGCGCCGCCGTGGCCGTACCGAACGACGCCACGAACCTGGGCCGGGCGCTCAAGCTGCTCGCCGACAACGGCGTGATCACGCTGAAGGACGGAGCCGGCACCGCGGCCACCGAGCGTGACGTGACCGGCAACCCGAAGAAGCTGACGTTCAAGCCGCTGGAGGCCGCGCAGCTCCCGCGCTCCCTCGACGACGTGGACGCCGCGGTGATCAACGGCAACTACGCCATCGAGGCCGGCCTCAAGCCCGCCTCGCAGGCGCTGGTGCTGGAGAAGGCCGAGGGCAACCCGTACGCCAACGGCCTCGTCGTGGCGGCCGGGCATGAGAAGGACGCGAACATCGTGACGCTCGGCAAGCTCCTGAAGGACCAGAAGGTCGAGGACTTCATCAAGCAGAAGTACGCGGGCTCGATCATCGCTGCCGAATGATGGTGATATTTCTGAAAGATCAGGAAAATGCCCGTATCTAGGGCTATAGCGCATCTCAAGGCATTTGTAAGTATTCGGCAATGAGGTCGGCGTACCAATACGGGGACAGCAACACCTCTCCCGAGGAGGACCCGACCATGCGGATCGTCTCGCGCATCCTGATCGGCGCCGCCGCGGCCACCGCCGTGGCCGTCGGCGCCCCGGTCGCCGCCCACGCGGCGACCTCGACCGGCTCCGCCTACGAGGCGGACTGGGGCCCCTACTTCTCCAGCGACCACCGGGCCAAGGCCACCGGCCACGTGAGCGTGGAGAAGAAGCCGTACAAGCACTGGTACTGGAAGACCGTCGTCGTCAAGAAGAAGGTCTGCAAGCCCGGCAAGGGCGACAAGCACTGCAAGATCGTCATCAAGAAGACCAAGAAGCACGCGTGGGTGTGGAAGCACCGCGACGTCTTCACCGTGCACAGCAAGCTCTACGCCAACAAGTGGTGGGGCGGCAAGAAGTGCGCGTGGGAGACCTTCAAGGTCGTCGAGCACGACGGTGACACGTACTTCAGGAAGTTCCGCAACTGCAAGAAGTTCCCGGCCGAGTTCTCCTTCTCCGGCAAGGACGCCGCCCACATCTTCGTGGACGTGAGCAGGGGCCACTTCGGCGGCCCGACCGGCCAGCACTCCGGCTGGAAGGACGTCTACCACGCGGCCGCCTGATGCTCCCGGCGGACGGACGGCGCACGACGGGGCCGCGATCTCGGAGGGGAGATCGCGGCACCGCCCGTACGAGCGGGATCCGCGCCCGTGCGGGCGCGGATCCTGGCGCGGGCGGCACTGGCCGAATAGTGTTCGGTCATGCATCCGGGAGTCATCGCGGCAGCCACCCCCGACAAGCCCGCTGTGATCATGGCGGGCTCCGACGAGATCATCACCTACCGCCGGCTGGACGAGGAGTCCAACCGCCTGGCCCATCTCCTGCGCGGCGCCGGGTTGCGGCGCGGCGACCACATCGCCTTCATGCTGCCCAACCACCCCCTCTTCCTGGCCGTGGCCTGGGCGGCGCACCGCTCGGGCCTGTACTACACGGCGATCAGCTCCCGGCTGCTGACCGAGGAGCTCGCCTACATCGTCGACAACTGCGGCGCCCGGGTGTTCGTCTCCAGCGCCGACCTGGCCGGCGTCGCCACCTCCATCACCGAGGCCACCCCCGGCGTCGAGCTGCGGCTCATGCTCGACGGCGTCGCCGAAGGCTTCACCTCCTACGAGGAGGCGGTGGCCGGGATGCCGGTCACCCCGATCGCCGACGAGTCGCAGGGCGCCGACATGCTCTACTCGTCCGGCACCACCGGCCGGCCCAAAGGGGTCAAACCCTCCCTGCCGAGGGCGCCGCTCACCGAACCCGGCATGCTCTACCGGCTCATCGAGGGCCTGTTCAAGCCGGACGCCGACAGCGTCTACCTCTCGCCCGCCCCGCTCTACCACGCGGCGCCGCTGCGCTACTGCATGACCTTCCAGCGGCTCGGCGCGACGGTCGTGGTGATGGAGCGCTTCGACCCCGAGCGCTACCTCGCACTGGTGGAGCGGCACGGGGTGACGCACACCCAGCTCGTCCCGGCCATGTTCGGCAAGCTGCTCAAGCTGCCCGAGGAGACCCGGAAGGCGTACGACCTGTCGTCGCTGCGGTGCGCCATCCACGCCGCCGCGCCCTGCCCGGTCCCGGTCAAGGAACAGATGATCGACTGGTGGGGCCCGATCGTCCACGAGTACTACGCGGGCACCGAGGGCAACGGCTTCCTCTACACCGACTCCCACGACTGGCTCGCCCACCCGGGGACCGTCGGCCGTTCCCTGCTCGGCACCGTGCACATCTGCGACGAGGCCGGCGACGAACTGCCCGTGGGGGAGCGGGGTCTGGTCTACTTCGACAGCGGCATCCGCTTCGAGTACCACGGCGACCCCGGCAAGACCCGGTCCGTCCAGGACCCCCGGGGGCGGGGCTGGACCACCCTCGGCGACATCGGCCGTCTCGACGCCGACGGCTTCCTGTACCTCACCGACCGGCTCTCCTACATGATCATCTCTGGCGGGGTGAACATCTACCCTCAGGAGGCCGAGAACGTCCTGTCGGTGCACCCCAAGGTCGCCGACGTGGCCGTCTTCGGCGTCCCCGACGAGGAGATGGGCGAGCAGGTCAAGGCCGTGGTCCAGCCCATGCCGATGGCCGAGGCGGGGCCGGGGCTGGAGGCCGAACTGATCGCCTACTGCCGGTCCCGGCTGGCCGCGTACAAGTGCCCGCGCTCGGTGGACTTCCGCGCGGAGCTGCCGCGCCACGCGACGGGCAAGCTCTACAAGCGGCTGCTGAGGGACGAGTACTGGCCCGCGGACGGCTGAGCCGCGGCCATTGACGCCGCCGCCGGGCCGCTCGACACTGAAGTGCACCTGTGCCGGCCCGTTGGGGGGCGCCATGCCCGAATGGCTGCTCGCTGTCCTCTTCCTCGTCGGACTGTTCGGCGTCGGAGGCGCCGTCTACGCGCTCACCATCTGGCGCGACCGCGGCGACCCCGCGGTTGGTGACGGCGGCGGCTCCCCGGCCGGCGACTGACCTGGGAGGACGGGAAGAATCTCGGCCGGTTCCGCCGCGCGGGGGACCGGCTCCCAGCAGGGGCGATAAGGCGCCCGTCAGGTGTTTCACGCACCTCCGATCACCGCCTTAACGTGCACTTACGCGGGACTTGGCACCCTTGAGTCATCGGGACTTGAGGAGATGACATGAACGCGAACGAGCCTGGCGAGCAGAACACCAGCGGCTGGAGCCAGTTCGGTGCCACCCCGCCCACCGCGGGAGGGTTCCCCCGGCGGGACACCCCGCAGCCGGGCATGCCCACGCCCCCGCCGCCGCCTCCCGCGGCGGTGCGGCCCGGCTTCTCTCCCGGTAAGAAGGCCATCGCGGGCCTCGCGCTCGCCGCGATGGCGCTCGGGGGCGGCGTGGTGGGAGCCGCCGTGGCCACCGCCTTCCAGCCGGGGGCCGGCCCCGTCGCCGCCGCGCCCGCCCCGGCCTCCTTCCGGCAGGCGTCGAGCACGTTCACGATCGCCGACGTCGCGCAGAAGGTGGAGCCGTCGGTCGTGATGATCCAGGGCAACAGCGGTGAGGGCTCCGGCGTGGTGCTGTCGGCGGACGGGCTGATCCTCACCAACAACCACGTGGTGCAGGGCGCCACCCAGGGCGGGCTCCAGGGTGGCGGCGGCCAGTTCACGGTCAAGTTCAGTGACGGCAAGACCGCCAAGGCCACCGTGGTGGGTACCGACCCGGCCACCGACCTCGCGGTCATCCGCGCGGAGGGAGTCTCCGGGCTCACCGCCGCCGCCCTCGGCAACAGCGACTCGCTGCGGGTCGGCGACCCGGTGCTGGCCCTGGGCAGCCCTCTCGGCCTGCAGGGGTCGGTCACCGCGGGCATCATCAGCGCCCTGGACCGTACGCTCACCGTCGGCGGCGAGCAGCAGCAGATGCCGCCCGGCTGGGGGCAGCGCGGCCAGACGGGCGAGACCACCACGATCGGCGGCGCCATCCAGACCGACGCGGCGATCAACCCCGGCAACTCCGGCGGTGCCCTGGTGGACGCGGCCGGCCAGGTGGTCGGCATCAACACCGCCATCGCCACCGGCGGCGGCACCGGCAACATCGGGGTGGGCTTCGCCATCCCCATCAACACCGCCAAGCAGGTGGCCGACCAGCTCATGAACGGCGGCAAGGTCACCCACGCGTTCCTCGGGGTGAGCGTCACCGACGCCACCGGCGACGTGCCCGGCGCCCTCGTCCGTCAGGTGACCGCCGGCAGCCCCGCGGACAAGGCCGGGCTCAAAGAAGGCGACCTCATCACCAAGATTGGCGACAAGGCGGTAGATGGGGGAGATACAGTGGTTGGGCAGGTCAGAGGTTTCAAAGTGGGCCAACAGGTTCAGATCACATATGTGAGGGACGGCAAGCCGCAGAGCACCACCGTGACCCTCGCCGAGAAGAAATAACACAGACCCCCTCACGGACGGGTGTGCCGTCGAGATCGCTGCGGACTCGGCGGCACACCCCCACCGTTCGGTGCGCACCGGTGCGGCTAGGAGAAGCGGCGTCCCTCGTCCCGCCGGTAGGCCCAGACGGCGGCCACCGCCGCGACCACGGTCCACCCGGCCAGCATCACCACGGCCACCGGATCGGGCGACGAGCCCGTGGTGGCGGCCCAGACCAGCTCGACGGCGCCGCGGCTCGGCACGAACGGCGAGACGGCCTGCACGAAGGCCGGCATGATCTGCGGTGGCAGGAACAGCCCGCCCAGGATCGCCACCGGGAAGAACAGCAGCTGCGACACCCCGATGGCCGCCTTCGACGACAGCACGAAGCCGAGGAACAGGCCCAGCAGCATGAACGGCACCGACCCGGCCAGCAGCGCCGCCATGCCGAGCAGCAGCCGCGGCACGGTGATGGCCGCTTCGGTGAACAGGCCCGCGATGACCAGCACCGGGATCACCGCGACCAGCATGATCGCCATGGTCGTCAGGATGCGCCCGGCGAAGCGGGGCAGCGGTCCGGCGGGCAGCGTGCGCAGGTAGGGGTTCCACGGCTGCTCGCGGTCCTGCGCGACCGAGATGCTCAACCCCATCAGCGCCGCCGACATGGCGCCGATCATCATCATCGACCCCGTGGCCGTCGTCGCGGCGACCGGGTCGTCGGCCGCGAACGGCACGACGAAGGCCAGCATCGACGCCGCCGGGAAGAACGCGCTGGAGACCAGGCCGATCGGCACCCGGATCTGCTCCAGCATCTGGTAGCGGGTGTGGGCGAGGACGAGACTAGACATGGGCGTTCTCCCTGGCGGTGATGGTGAGGAAGGCCTCCTCGAGGGTGGTGGGCCTGATCTCCAGCCCGGAGAACGGGGCGCCGCTGCGCACCAGTTCGACCACCAGCCGGTCCGGGTCGGCGGTGAGCAGGTGGACGCGGCCGTCCGCACGCTCGGAGCCGAGCACGCCGGGCAGCTCCGGCAGCGTGTCGGCGGACAGCGTGACCCGCCGCACGCCGACCATGTCGCGGATGGCCGGCACGGTGTCGTCGGCCAGCACGCGGCCGTGGCCCACGACCACGACGCGCTGCGCGAGCGCCTCGATCTCCTCCAGGTAGTGGCTGGTCAGCAGGATGGTGCCGCCGTCGTCGTGGAAGGCCCTGATGCCGTCCCACAGCGCCCGCCGCCCCTCGACGTCGAGGCCGGTCGTGGGCTCGTCGAGGAAGACCATCTTCGGCCTGCCCGCGAACGCCAGCGCCACGGCCAGCCGCCGCTTCTGCCCGCCGGACAGGCCGCCGATCTGGCGCCTGACCAGATCCCGCAGCCCGAACCGGTCGAGCAACTCGGCCCGGTCGGAGCGGTTCGGGAAGTGCGCGGAGACGAAGTCGACCACCTCGCCCACCCGCAGCGCCTCCGGCAGGCCCGTCTCCTGCGGGGTGACGCCGATGTCGCGGCGCATCACCGGGTCCTGCGGGGAGCCGCCGAGCAGCTCCACCGTGCCGGAGGTCGGCCGGCGCAGGCCGGTGAACAGGTTGATCAGCGTGGACTTGCCGGCGCCGTTCGGTCCGAGCAGGCCCACCAGCTCGCCCGCCCGGATGTCGAGGGACACCCGGTCGAGGGCTAAGACGTCGCCGTAGCGGCGGGTGACCTCTGCCGTGCGGGCGAGGACGGTCATGACGAACCTCCAGCGGTGTCGAGCAGCGAGCGGATCGCCTTGGTGTAGTCGTCGAAGGCGAGCCGCCCGCGCTTGGTCAGGGCTACGTAGGTGACCGGGGTGCGGCCCCGGTGGGTCTTGGTGATCCGGACGTATCCGGCGTCCTCGAGCTTGGTGAGGTGGACGGACAGGTTGCCCGCGGTCATGCCGAGCAGCTCCTTCAGTGCCGGGAAGGCCATCTCGTCGCCGTCGGCGAGCGTGTTGAGCGCGGCCACGACGCGCAGCCTCGCCTGGGCGTGGATGACGGGATCGAGCTCGGGCAGCGGGCCGTCGGCCGTCACCGCCGCCGCCTCGGCCAGACGCTCACGGCGAGGAACCCGCCGCCCAGGAACACGGCCGCCAGCAGGGCGTGCCAGCCCGCGCCGAGCAGGACGCCGATTGCGTCGACGGCCAGGACGCAGACGCCGACGAAGAACATCGTCCAGTCGAGCCAGATCGCCCCGCCGGCCATGTAGAGGACGCCCACCACCAGCATGGACACCGCCGCCCAGAGGAGGCCGCTCTCGTCCGGGGGAAGTTGCGGCGACATCCGCATCGCGATGACGACCATGAGCATCATCCCGGCGAACCACGCGTAGCCGTACATCATCCCGCGCGCGGAGCTGTCACCGCGCACCCGGCCGCTCATCTTCGTGATCCCGTACGCGGCGACGGCCCCGGCCAGCACCTGCAGGCACAGCTGCACGCCCACCGCCTGCATCTGGGAGATCGGCAGGTAGGGCTCGCCGTCGAGGCCGTAGTGCAGGAACAGCGTGCCGAACCCGAGCAGCCAGGCGACACCCCACGGCCCGTAGATGAGGCGCGGATCGCCCTTGAGGTGCCTGACGGTGTCGGCGCGCTGCCGCTCGATGAGCCGCAGCATCTCCTCGGGACTCGGCGTCCGCTCGCTGTCATCTACCATGACAACCTCTCTCATAACCAAACTGGTTTGAATCATAAACCTGTTGGCCGTGCGAACACAAGAAAGCGGTTCCGGGCGGCTCTCACCGGCGGGTCAGGACCTCGGACTCCCACAGGTCGCGGTAGTAGCCGGGCTCGGCGACCAGCCGGTCGTGCGGGCCGCGCTGGATCACACGGCCCTCCTCCAGCACGATGATCTCGTCCACACCCTCCAGGCCCCGCAGCCGGTGGGTGACGAGCAGCGTGGTGCGGCCGTGGGTCACGTCGAGCAGGTCGGCCATGAGCCGGTCGGCCGTCTCCTCGTCCAGCGCCTCGGCGGGCTCGTCCAGCAGCAGCACCGGCGGGTCGTACAGCAGGGCCCGCGCCAGCGCCAGCCGCTGCAGCTGCCCACCGGAGACGGTCCTGCCGTCCTCGCCGAGCTGGGCGTCCCAGCCGGTGCGGTCGGCCCACCGCTCCAGCCGCGCCTCCCGCACGGCCTCCCGCAGCCGGTCCTCGCCGGCGTCGGGGCCCGCGAGGCGCAGGTTGTCGCGCAGGGTGGTCTGGAAGATGTACGGGTCCTGGGTGAGGCCGGTCATCAGGGTCCGCACGTCGTCGGAGGCGAGGTCGCGGATGTCGACACCGTTGACCCGCACGCTTCCCGACTCGGGCTCGACCAGGCGCATCAGCGCGGCCAGCAGGGTGCTCTTGCCGGCTCCGCTCGGCCCCACGAGCGCCACCCGCCGGCCGGGCGTCAGCGTCAGCGACACCCCGTCGACCGCCGCCCGCGCCACGCCACCGACCCTCGGCCCGGCCGCGCTCCCCCGGCCTGCCTGCGCGGCCGCCTCCTGGCCCGCCTGCGCGGCCGCCTCCTGGTCCGCCTCCCGCCCAGCCGGTGGGGCCGTCTCCCCGCCCGCCTCCCGGTCCGCCTGCCCGGTTGTGGTCGTCCCGGCAGGAGGTGCCGGGTCGCCCGCGGGCGCGTGGCGCACGACGAGGTCGACGACCTCGACCGTGTACGGCGGTCGCGGGAGCGGCGCGGGGGAGGTCGGCTCCGTGACGGCGGCCGGGGCGCCGCGGACCTCCTTGAGGCGGCGCAGCGCCGCCGTGACGCCCGCGAGCCGCTCGCCCGCCGCCGCCAGGGGCAGGACCGGCTCGAACGACACCAGTGCCGTGAGTGCCAGCACGGCCGTGGCCACCGTACCGGCGCCCGCCGCCTGGGCGATCAGCACGATGCCCGCCACCGTCAGCCCCTGCGTGAGCGTGCCTGCGGCCAGCGCGAGGGCGTGGACGCGAGACTGGCGGCGTTCGAGCGCGGCCAGCGCCTCGTCGGCGGCCCGCGCCTGGTCCAGCGCCCGCTCGCCGGCGCCGTAGGCGGCCAGGTCGGCCGAGCCGTGCACCAGGTCCGCCACCGTGCCCGCCAGCGCGGCCCGCGCCGGGGCGATCCTGGCCGCCCAGCGGCGCGCCCCCGCCGCGGTGACCGCGGGAAGCAACACGCCCGCCACCACCAGCCCGGCCACCAGGACGAGCGCGGCGGCCGGCAGCACGAACAGCCCGACGCCCACGGCCGCGACGGCGGTGATGGCCGCCGCCGCGGCGGGCAGCAGGCAGCGGACCAGCAGGTCCTGGACGGCCTCGGTGTCGTCCACCATCCGGCTCAGCAGGTCGGCGCCGCCGTGCCGGGGCGGGCGCGGCGCGATGAGCGCCTCGTACAGGCGCTCGCGGGTGCTCGCCTGGGCGCGCAGGGCCACGTCGTGGCCGGTGAGGCGTTCGGCGTAGCGGAAGACGCCCTTGCCCGTGGCGAACGCCCGCGTCGCCACGATCGCCACGCTCAGGGCGGCCAGCGGCGGCTGCTCGGCCGCCCGGGTGATCAGCCACGCGGCGGCGGCGATCAGCCCGAGCCCGGCCAGGTCGGCCGCCGCCCCCGCCAGCACGGCCCAGCCGAGCCGGGTCGCCATGTGCCGGTTCACGTGTCCCTCCCCAGGCGCCGGGACTCCACCCGCGCCCTTCCGTCTCCGGCCTCCGCGACCGCCTCGGGCACTCCCTCGCCCCGCGACGCCTCGAACGCCTCCTCCGCCCGCCCGCCCCCGTGCGGGGCCTCACCCACGCGACCCGGCACGTCACCGGGCACGACGCCTGTGGCGCCCTCGGCCTCCGCGTCCTGGTGCCTCAGGTCTGTCTCGTCCGGCGTGTCGCTAGGGGGCGGGGCCGCCTCGCTGCCGGGCCGTGTCGTGTCGGAGACGACGCGGCCCTCGTGGACGCGGATGACGCGGTCGGCGAGTTCGATCATGGCGGGCCGGTGGGCGACGATGACGGCCGTGCGCCCGCGGCCGAGGCGGGCCGTCGCGGCGACCACCGCCGCCTCGCTGCGGCCGTCCAGGCGGGCCGTGGGCTCGTCGAGGAGCAGCACCGTGGCCTGCGGGCGGCAGAAGGCGCGCGCCAGGGCGATGCGCTGGCGCTGGCCGGCCGACAGGTTGGCGCCCCGCTCGCCGACGGGCGTGTCGTAGCCACCGGGGAGCCGCTGGACGAACTCGTCGGCGTACGCGGCCGTCGCGGCCCGCCGTATCTCCTCCGGCGTGGCGTCGGGCGAGCCGAGGCGGATGTTGCCGGCCACCGTCGTGGTGAACAGGTGGGGGCGCTGCGGGACGAACGCCAGCCTCTCGCGCCAGGCGTCCAGGTCGAGGTCGCTCAGGTCGACGCCGTCCACCAGGACCCGGCCCTCGGAGGGCCTGACGAAGCCGAGGACGAGGTGCAGGAGCGTGCTCTTGCCGCCTCCGCTCTCGCCCACCAGGGCGACGTGCTCGCCCGGGGCGATGGTGAGGGAAACGCCGGTCAGGGCCGCGTCGTCACGGTCGGGGTAGCGCACCGTGACGTTCTCCAGGCGGATGGCCGGCGGCCCGGACCCGCCCACTGCCTCCGGCCGGGCGGCGTCATCGGGAGAGGAACCGGTGGAGGAGCCGGGAGCGGAGCCGGTGGAACGGCCGGCGCCCGCCCCCGCGACCGCCGCGGCGGTGGGCTCGGCGGACGGGTCTGCGGAGCGGTCGAGCACGGCGAAGGCGGCGTCGGCGGCGGCCACGCCCTCCATCGAGGCGTGGAACTTGGTGCCCATCGCGCGCAGCGGCAGGTACGCCTCCGGCGCCAGCAGCAGCACCAGCAGCGCCGTCGTCAGGTCCAGCGACCCGCCGAGCAGGCGCAGCCCGATCGGCACCGCCACCAGGGCCAGCGACAGTGACGCGCACAGCTCCAGCACCAGCGACGACAGGAACGCCACCCGCAGCGTCCGCATGGTCGCCGACCGGTGCGCGTCGGCCACCTGCCGGATGACGCCCGCCTGGTAGCGGGCACGGCCGAAGGCACGCAGCGTGGGCAGGCCGCGCACCACGTCGAGGAAGTGCCCGCCGAGTCGCGACAGGGCGTGGTACTGGCGCTCGGTGACGGCCTTGGTCGTCAGGCCGACCAGCGCGCCGAAGACGGGGATCAGCGGCAGCGTCACCAGCACGATGACCGCGCTCGCCAGGTCGGCGGCGAAGAGCCGGACGAGCACCGCCACCGGCACCACCGCGGCGACGGCGACGGCCGGCAGGTAGCCGGTGAGGTAGTCGTCGAGGCCGTCGAGGCCGCGGCCGGTGAGCGTGACCAGCTCGCCAGAGCGGTGGCCGGTCAGCCTGGCCGGGCCGAGCTCCTGCAGCCGGACCAGCAGCCGGTGGCGCAGCGCCGACTTCACGCCGGTGGCGGTGCGGCCGGCGAAGACGCCCTGGGTCCAGGCCAGCAGCGCCCGCAGGCCCACGACCCCGGCCACGCCGGCCAGCGCGACGCCGGCGAACCTGCCGGACAGCACCCCGGCCAGCAGCTCCGCCTGCACGAGCACGAGCAGCCCCGCCAGCACGGCCGCCGTCATCGTGACGGACAGGTGACGTCGTACCGACTGCTCGGCCCGCATGAGCCGCAGGAGATCTTTGTGCACGTGACCTCAGAAGAACGAGAGAGTCCGGACGGGGCCCTTCCCGGGACGGAAAGTGCGCCACACCCATACTTGCGCGATCACCATCACCGGCGCGAACGGCAGGACCATGACACTGAGCACACTCAGCGTAGAGGACGGCGCGCTGTGCTCCAGCAGGTACGGCAGGGCACCACCGACCACCGCGGCGGCCGGCAGCGCCGCGGCCACCCCCGACAGCGCCAGGGCCCGCCCGGAGCGGGTGATCCCGGCCGTCTCCGGCGCCCGCCAGGCGAGGAACGTCCACCCGTGCCAGGCGAGCAGCAGCGTGACCACCACGCCCAGCAGCAGCCCCACGGGGTGCAGCAGCGAGGAGCCGAAGCCCGTCGCGGCCGCGTACAGCGCCATGCCCCAGCCGAACGCCAGCCCGAGCGAGCCCAGCGTGATCATCGCGTCCCAGAAGGAGCGCCAGGCGGCGCCGTCGGCGCGACGCCGGAACCACAGCCCCGCGTCCCGCACGATCCAGGCCAGCAGCATGGCCACGACCAGCGGGTACAGGCCGAACAGCACCTCGCCCTCCAGCATCGGGTACACCCCGAACAGGGTTCCGGCCACGGCCACCAGCCACACCTCGTTGGCCAGCACGAACGGCGCCATGGCCGCCACCATCCGGTCCCTGCCCCGCTGGTTCCGGCCGACCAGCGGCAGCAGCAGCCCGACCCCCAGGTCGAACCCCTCCAGGGCGAAGTAGCCGGTCAGCAGCAGCGCGAAGACGGCGTACCAGATCAGTTCCATGTCAGCTCCCAGTGGCTCGGCTAGTGGCTCAGTGCGGGGGCGCGCTCGTCGGTGGCGCCGAGGTGCAGGTCACGTGGGCCGCGCCTGACCACCCGGGCGATGAGCGCGTAGTCGGCGACCGCGAGCATCCCGAGGACCGCGACGAAGCCGACGAAGGAGGCGTTGACCATGCCCGAGGTCAGCCCGGGGGACATGGCGTCGGCCACGGTCAGCCGGTCCCAGATCATCCACGGCTGCCGGCCCACCTCGCGGGCCAGCCAGCCGCAGATGGCCAGCGCGAACGGCACCGGGGTCATCGCGACGAGCACCGGGTGCGACCAGCGCCAGCGCGGCAGGCGACTCCTCGTCACCAGCATGGCGAGCACCAGGAGCGACAGCAGGTTCCCGCCCTCCATCATGATCGCGAGCGCGGAGTTCGCCACGCCCGCGTCGGAGTCGAACTTCTCCTCCGCCACCCCGCCGAACTGCGGGTAGCCGAACGCCACCGCCATCCACAGCCCGACGAACGCCGCGCCCACGCCGGTGCGCAGCGACGCGGTGAAGAACGCCTCCTCGCCGTCGCGGCGGCGCAGCCGGTAGGCGCTCGCCCCGACGACCACCATCGCCCCGGCGAACAGGCCGGCCCCGATCACGTGCGGGAACGAGAAGACCAGCGCCTTGTTCGTGAACAGCGCCCCGACGTCGACCAGCTCCATCCGGTCGCCCCTGAGCGCCGCGCCGGCCGGGTTCTGCAGGAACGAGTTGGCCACCATGATGAAGAAGGCGCTGGCGTACGCCGTGAGGGTCACCAGCCAGATGCACGCCAGGTGGAGCCACTTCGGCAGCCGCCCCCACCCGAAGATCCACAGTCCGAGGAACGTGGACTCCAGGAAGAACGCCACCAGCGTCTCCATGGCCAGCGGGGCGCCGAACACGTCACCCGCGTAGTGGGTCAACCCGGCCCACGACAGCCCGAACTGGAACTCCATGACCAGTCCGGTGACGATGCCCAGCGCGTAGTTGATGACGTAGATCTCGCCCCAGAAGCGGGTCATCCGCTCGTGCCCGGGGTCCCCCGAGCGCACCCAGCGCGTGTGCATGATCGCCGCCAGCGGCGCCAGTCCTAACGTCACCACCACGAACAGGAAGTGCAGGCTCCCCGTCACCGCGAACTGCAACCGTGCCAGGTCGAGCACGTCCATCGCGTCCTCCTCGATCCATGTTGTAGTAGACAGCCTACATGTAGGCTGTCTACATGAAGCATGGTTGCCTAGGATCGTGCACATGAACCCCGACGCGCTGCGCGGCCACATGGACGCCCTGCTGCTGTCCGTTCTCGAAGCCGAGCCGCTGCACGGCTACGCCATCATCGAGGCGTTGCAGGAACGCAGCGGCGGGGCGCTGAGCGTGCCGACGGGCACGGTCTATCCCGCGCTGCGCCGGCTGGAGCGCACCGGACACCTGGCCAGTGAGTGGGCCACGGTCGGCGGGCGCAAACGCCGCACCTACCGGCTGACCGACTCCGGCCGCAGGCAACTGGAGGGGGAGCGGTCGGCGTGGCGGGAGTTCACCACCGTGATCGGCAGCGTGCTGCGGCCCCGCCCCGGCGACGCGCGCGCCGAGACGGGCGCGCTGCGCCCCTGAGGGACCACGCCGCCGCGAGGGTGCGACGGCTGCGGGCGGGTCGCCGCCGGGGGCCGGTCAGGCGCGGCGGGTGAGGCGGAGGCAGCGCACGGCGCCGTAGAACTGCAGGCCCCAGAAGGCGGAGGTGGCGACCTCGGCCAGCATGACCGGCGCCAGCCGGTCGAACCCGGCGGGCAGGTCGGAGACGGCCGACACGAGCAGGCTGAGCAGGCCGCACAGCGGCAGCGTCACCATCACCACGAGGCCCAGCGACCGGGTGATCGGCACCGGCCGGCGCATCCAGCGGGCGCCCCGGCCGAGCGCGAGCAGCGCGAGAGCGCCGTAGAGGCCGGCCACCACCTGGATCGCGTCGAGCAGCGCGGTTGCGGTGGTGTACCAGGCCGGCCGGGCGCTCCACGCGGGGTGGTCGCCCGGGAAGATGTGCCAGATCGTCGACCAGATGAGCACGCTCAGCGGCAGCGTGAGGAACAGCACCGCCGCGAGCCGCCGGCCCGCCACCACGGTGAGCTCCTCCTGGTAGCCCGGCGCGATCTGCGCGACCTCGCCGAACTCCTCGACCGCCACCCGCTCGGCCGCGGCGCGGTCTAGCCCCTGCGCCTCCAGGGCGTCGGCGGTGTCGGTCAGGCTGTCGCGCGCTTCGACGACGAGATCACGCTTCGGGCCGGACGGGCCCGCCAGGGCCCTGCTGAGATCGGCCACGTAGTCGTCGATCAGCATGCCCCAAGTGTACGGATTCCGCCCCCCGGGGTCACTCGGGGGCATCCCCCATTCGTGGGGCCGCTTGATACGTAGGAATTTTCCTACATATAGTGGGCGGCATGCACATCTCCTCGATCAGCACCGTGACCCTGCCCGTCGCCGACCAGCAGCGCGCGCTCGACTTCCACGCCGGCGTGCTCGGGCTGGAGGTCCGCTCCGACAACCCGTCCCCGATGGGCCGCTGGCTCAGCGTGGCCCCCAAGGGCGCCGAGACCGCGCTCCTGCTCGCCTCCTGGTTCCCGGACATGGCGCCGGTCGGCGGCCTCGTGGCCGCCTCGCCCGACCTCGACGCGCTCGCCGAACGCCTGCGCGAGCACGGCACCCAGGTCCAGGGGCCCACGAACGAGGCGTGGGGCAGGCAGCTGCTCTTCAACGACCCCGACGGCAACGGGTTCGTGGTGACCCAGGCGTGAGCGCCGACCACGTCTTCGCCGCCCTGGCCAGCCCGGCCCGGCGCGAGCTGCTGCGCCTGCTGCTCCAGGAGGGCGCGCAGCCCGCCGGCCGGCTGGCCGAGCGGTTCGACATGAGCCGGCCCAGCGTGTCGGAGCACCTCAAGGTGCTCAGGGACGCCGGCCTGGTGGCCGAGTCGCGCAAGGGCAGGGAGCGGCACTACCGGCTGGAGGCGGCGCCGCTCATGGAGGTCCGCGACTGGCTCACCCCGTACGAACGCTTCTGGCGCGACAGGCTCGCCGGCCTGGGCGCCCTCCTCGACGAACTGGAGGACGAACCGGAGGTCGAACCGGAGGACCAGCCTTGGGGCCGGCCGACGGACGGGATGAGGGACGGGATGAGGGACGGGGTGGAGGACGGCGATGGATGAGGACAGGCACGCGATCCGGCTCGACCAGTTCCTCGCCCACCCGCCCGCCAAGGTGTGGCGCGTGCTCACCGAGCCCGACCTGCTCGCCCGGTGGCTGATGCCCACCGACTTCAAGCCGGAGGTCGGCCACCGCTTCACCTTCCGCACCACGCCCAAACCGGCCACGGGCTTCCGCGGCGTGGTCTACTGCGAGGTGCTGGAACTGGAGCCCGAGAGGCTGCTGAAGCTCAGCTGGAGCGACGGCGAGCGGGCCGACTGGACCGTCACCTGGCGGCTCCGCCCCGAGGGCAGGGGCACCCGGTTGTTCTTCGACCACGAGGGTTTCGACCCGGACGACGCGATGCAGCGGATGGCCCGCCGGATCATGGGCGGCGGCTGGCGCTCCACCCACGAGCGCACCGTCCCCGCGCTCCTGGACGAGATGGACGAGATGGACGAGATGGACGAGCTGGATGAGCTGGACGAGCGGGCCGTGCGGTAGCGCTCACTCCGCCCGGCTGACGGCCTGCTCCGGCAACAGGTCGTCGGCCGGCGCGGACCGGCGGCTCAGCCAGCGCCTGACCGGTGTCCGCACGCCCTCCCGCATGCCGCGCGCCGACAGCCCGAACCTGCACTCCTTGAGCCGTACGCCTGCCGGGTGCACGAGCCCGGCGAACCCGCACGCCGACAGGTCGAGCCCGTGCAGGGCCAGGCTGGGCGCGTCCACCTGGCGCAGCGAGATCAGCGCGGACCGGCCGCGCCCCGTCACCGTGGCCGGACCGCGCAGCACCGCGCCCTCCAGATCGGCCCGCGCGTCGGCCAGCCGGAGCGTGGTCGCGCCCACCACCTCCAGCCGCCGCAGGTCCGCACCGCCGTCGCTGACGGACACGTCCAGCGTTCCGTCGGCGCGGGCACGGGCGGCCGACAGCCTGCCGGTCACCGACAGGTAGGCGTCCGCGGCGAAGTGCGCCGCCTCGAACAGGACGCCGCCGCGGACCTTGCGGAACGACAGCGTGCGGCCGAACCTGGCGCCGCGGAAGGTGGCCCCGTCGCCCAGCCGCGCGCCGTCGAAGGTGGCGAACCCGTCGAAGCGGGCCCGCTCGCACGACATGCCGTGCCCGAAGCCGGCCTGGCTGAACAGGGCGTCGCGCGCCATCACGGCCCGATCCAGCGACAGGTGGCCGCGCACCTCGACACCGTGGAAGGACAGCTCGCGGGCGAACCTCGCGCCGGCCAGCGACACGTTCCCCTCGAAGCGGCTGCCGAAGAACGACGCCAGCCGCTCGAACACGGCGCCGTCGAGCGACACGTCGCCGGCGAAGGTCATCTCGGCCAGCCGCACGTCGCCGGTGAAGCGCACCCGGTCGAGCCGGGTCCGGCCGGGCCGGCGGCCGTTGGCCTCGACCACGCGGGTCAGCAGGTCACCGCCGAGCACGGTGCCACGCAGGTCGAGCAGCCGCCCGGGGGTCATCTCGGCCAGGGTGGCGGTCAGGTCGTCGGGGTGCAGGTGGGGCAGGCAGAGTCCGTACGGCCGGCGAGCGATTCCCGTGCAGGCAGCGGAGTGCGTGCAGGTGACCCAGTCCATGCACTGGTCATACCCCGTGAGGGCCTCTGTCAAGGTTCGATAATTTCACGCTCTATCTATATTTATGTAGAAATAT
Source organism: Nonomuraea muscovyensis (assembly GCF_014207745.1). Lineage (NCBI taxonomy): Bacteria > Bacillati > Actinomycetota > Actinomycetes > Streptosporangiales > Streptosporangiaceae > Nonomuraea > Nonomuraea muscovyensis. The sequence goes on along the minus strand of NZ_JACHJB010000001.1, from coordinate 39,805 downwards.
GTGGCCTCATCTCCCTCTAAAGTGCCGGTCATGCGTGTTTTAGCCCGGGCCTTCGCCGCCGCGCTCGTCGCGGCCGCGCTGTCCGCCACCCCCGCGCTGTCCGCCACGGCCGCCACCACGACCCCCACGCCGACGCCGGCCGACCCGTGCGCCACCCCGCCGACCCACCGCATCTCCGAGGTGCAGGGCAACGGCGACGCGACGCCCCTCGCCGGGCAGACCGTGCGGGTGGAGGGCATCGTCACCGGCGACTTCCAGAAGAGCGACCAGCTCAGCGGCTTCTTCCTGCAGGACCCGGCGCCGGACGCCGATCCGGCCACCTCCGAGGGCCTGTTCGCCTTCGCCCGCGACACGCTCAAGGACGTCAGGCCCGGCGACCGGGTCCTGGTGACCGGCCGGGCCTTCGAGTTCAACGGGTGGACCGAGCTGTCCCCGGTGACCGCGCTGGACGTCTGCGGCACCGGCACGGTGCCGGCCCTGCCGTACCGGTTGCCGAGCGACGGGCTGGAGCACGTCGAGAACATGCTGCTGACGTTCCGGCAGCCGCTCACCGTCAGCGACCACTACAACCTCGGCCGCTTCGGCGAGGTCACCGTCTCGGCTGATGGCCGGCTGTTCCAGCCGACGGACCGGCCCGGCGTCGACCCCGGGCTGAACCGGCGCCGCAGCCTGCTCATCGACGACGGCTCCTCCCGGCAGAACCCCGCCACGCTGCCCCCCGTCGTGCGCGCCGGCGCGGTGGCCACCGGGGTGACCGGCGTCCTCGGCTACGGCTTCGACGCCTACCGGCTGCAGCCCACCAAGCCCATCACGTACCTGGACGCCAACCCGCGCCGGTCGCGCCCGCTGCCCGTCGGCGGCAACGTCAAGGTGGCCTCGTTCAACACGCTCAACTGGTTCACCACCCTCGGCTCGCGCGGCGCGAACACCGCCGAGGAGCAGCAGCGGCAGCTCGCCAAGCTGGTCGCCGCCCTCAAGGGGCTCAACGCGGACGCGGTCGCCCTCATGGAGGTGGAGAACAACGGCCGGACCGCGCTGCAGGCCCTGGTCGACGCGGTCAACGCCGAGATGGGCGCCGGCACGTACGCCGCGCTGACCCACCCCCACCCCGGCACGGACGCCATCCAGGTGGGCCTGATCTACAAGCCGGGCAAGCTGACCCCCGTCGGCGAGCCGCGCGCCTCGCAGGACCCCGTCTTCAGCAGGCCGCCGCTCGTCCAGACCTTCCGCAGGGCCGGGGGCGGCCAGCCCTTCACCATGGTGGTCAACCACCTCAAGTCGAAGGGCTCCTGCCCGTCCGGCGACGGCCCGGACGCCGACCAGGGCGACGGGCAGGGCTGCTGGAACGCCACCCGGGTGCGGCAGGCACAGGCGCTGCTGGGGCTCGTGGCGGACCTGCCGAACCCGCTGGTCCTCGGCGACCTCAACGCCTACGGCGAGGAGGACCCGATCGACACCCTGGAGGCGGGCGGCCTGACCAGCCTCACCAAGCGCTTCGTGCCGGCGCGGCAGCGCTACAGCTACCTGTTCGGCGGACTCGCGGGCGAGCTGGACCACGCCCTGGCCGGCAGGCAACTGCTCAGGCGGGTCATCGGGGCCACGATCTGGCACGTCAACGCCGACGAGCCGAGGGTCTTGAGTGCGATAGGTCAAGGCACCCGCCCTGACCTGTACGAACCCGACGCCTTCAGGTCGTCGGACCACGATCCGGTGATCATCGGCCTGTACCTTCCGGGAGGGAAGTCCTAGCCGTGGACATCGAGTCCTTCGCCCGGGCCCTCGTGTCCCTCCCACGGGGCGTCGGCTGAGCATCGTCGGGCAACTCGTTCTGGAGGTGGCGCCGCATGGACGCGCGCCGAGAGGCGTGCTGATCAACGGGCTTCTGGTCTTCGGCAAGTTTGTCCAGCCGCGGGTGAGAAGTACCGCAAAGCCCGGCGCGTTTGTCGACCAAGGTCGTGTTCCTCACCATGCTTGACAACGGGCGAGGCTGTCGCCGTGACGGATCGCCGGCCCGTCGTGGAGCACAGGGATGCGGAGCGGAGTCATGGCTGAACAGGGACGCGTGCGCTGGAAGCGCTTCGCTCTGATCTTCGCGCCGGTCGCGGCGATGACGTCGCTGCTGATCGGCGCCACGGTTCAAGGCGTCATCGGCGCGACCTTCGTGGTCTCCGGCGACACGTTCAAGCTCTTCACCGGCGAGCTGCGCGGTCAGGGCTTCGCGTTGGCCGGTGGAGTGGTGCGCACCAAGCAGGGTCAGGTCATACCCGTCGTGGTGACCGGCGTCCGGCGAGCCGTGGCGACCGACCTGTGCCAGAGCGTGCTCATGAAGACGCCTCTGGGGGCCGTGACGGTCAGGATCACCGGCGGCCAGGGCGGGAACGAGGTGACGGTCGAGGACATGGTGATCGACGTGGCGGCGGCCCGGAGCGCGGCCTCTCTAAGGGACATCGAGCTGGGCAGGGACGCCAGCACCCTCGACGAGGTTCCCGGGGTCAGGGGACCGGCCGGTACCTTCGGCGGGCAGGGCAGGGCGCTCACGCTCCGGAACGTCAGGCTGAGCGCGTGGGCGGTCACGGCCGCGACCTTCAGCCTGCCCGATCTCGGCGTCAAGGTCATGCCCGGCGAACACGAATGCTTCTAGGGCGGGATCGGTCCAGGACTCGTCGCGGTGGTAGGCCGGTCACGACGCGAGCGAAGGATGGAAGATCATGAAATCGTGGCGGCGTTCACGGCCGTTCTGGGGCGGGCTGTTCATCTTGGTGGCGGGGATGGAGCTGCTCTCCATCCCGCTGGCCGTCAACGCGCTGTCGGTGGCCATCAGGTTCGGCACGGTGGGGGCGACCTACCTGATCGCCCTGATCATGATGATCGCGGGGTTGCTCGTCTGGCTGCAGCCGGGCCAGCGGGTGTTCCTCGGCCTCGTGGCGGTGCTGCTGTCCATGGCGTCCTTCGTTTACTCCAACCTCGGCGGTTTCCTGGTCGGCATGACCCTCGGCCTGCTCGGTGGCATGCTGGCGATCGCGTGGACCCCAGTCAGCCGGCCGGACACGCGAGTCGACACCCTCGACGTCCGGATCGTGATCGCCGCGGCGCGGACGATCCGGTCGCGGATGAGCGCGCTGATCCGGGCGGTCGGCCACGGCGCGCGCCCGCGACGGTCGGCGTCGGTCCGGTTCACGTTTCCCGCATGGCGGCGAGGGCTTCGCGGACGCTCGGATAGACGGGGAGTTGCCGGGTGGCGCCGGCGTGGTAGGGATTGGCTCGTATTTGCCCCAGGACGGGCTCGTGTACACGGGCCAGCGCGAGCCGGCAGCCGAGCGCTCGCAGATCGAGAGTGAGCTGGGCCAGAACATCGGCGGCGGTGGCATCCATGTAGAACACCGCTTCGAAGTCCAGGATCACGCTCCGTGGAAGCGGCGACCCGGCCGTGACCGAGGTGAGGAGTCTCTGCCGGATCCACGCGGCGTTGGCGAAGAACAGTGGCCCGTCGGCGCGGTAGATGAGGGTGTCCGGATGGGGCGACGGCTGCCCGGCGAGCTCGTGGGGGGGACCGTCGTCACCGGTGACGCCGAGGACGGCGTCATGCGGACGGCGGCGCGGCGGAGCAACTGGGCGACCGACAGCACCACCGCGACGAGCAGGCCCACCAGTACGCCGAAGGCCAGCACCCCGGCCATGCTGATGAGCGCGATCACGCTCTCGACGCGATAGCTCCGCCACAGCCGCACCCAGCCGGTGACGTCGATGAGTTTGGGCGCGCCCACGATGACGATGGCCGACAGCACCGCCATCGGAAGGAGCGCCACGATCGGCCCGCCGGTGAACAGGACGAAGGCGACGATGCCCGCGGCCACGAGCTCGAAGACCTGGGAGTGCGCGCCGGCACCACGGGCTGACAGGCTTCGCGAGGTGCTCGCCATCGGAGGGAGGCCGCCCAGCGCGCCCGAGGCGATGCTCGACGCACCCAGTGCGGCGGACTCCCTGTCCAGAGAGATGTGCTCGCCGGAGTCGACCGTGGTCCGGCGGACGGCGCTCACGGTCTCGACCGAGGCGACAAGGGCCATGCCCGCCGCGGGGATCAGCAGCCCCCACACGTCGCCAAGACTCGTAGACAGCCGCGGGAGGGTGGTCGGGCCCCCGGACACCGGTCCGACCACCGCGACGCCGTACCGGGCCAGCCCGAGCGCGGCTGACACCGCGATCGCGGTCAGGCAGACCAGCAGCCCCCCGGGCAGGCCGGGCGCACAGCGCTTGAGCAGCACGAGTGCGACCACCGCACCCAGACCCATCGCCGCGGTGAACGGCTTGATCTGCTCCAGGTGGGTGCACACCTGCCACAGTCTGCGGAGCGGATCGGTTCCGTGCGTCGGGACCCCCAGCAGCGGCCCGACCTGCCCGGTGATGACCTCCACCGCCACTCCGGACTGGTATCCGAGCATCACCGGCGCCGACAGGAAGTCGGAGAAGCCCTGCAACCGCAGCGTCGCCCCCAGCAGACACCACATGCCCATCAGAAGCGACAGAACCGCCGCGAGCGCCGTCGCCCGGGCCACGTCGGAGCCCGCTCGCTCGTGCACCACGCTGAAGGTCAGGAGCGCCAGGGTCGACGAGGGCCCCACCGACACGAATCGCGTACGAGTGAGCAGGGCGAAGACTGTCGCGGCGCCCAGCGCCGTGTACAGGCCCGCAGCAGGTGGCAGCCCGGCCAGAGCGCCGTAGGCCAGCGCCTGGGGCAGCAGGGTTACCGATATCACGAGCGCGGCGACGACGTCCGCGCGCAGCTAGCGTACCTGGTAGTGCCGCAGTTGGCCGAGAACCGGTATCGCCTTCGTCGCGAAAGTGACGCCTGTGCCCATCTCCTCATCATGTGTCCGGCGACGGGCGGGGATCTCAAGGTACGCCCGTTGACGTCGCAAAGACTTGGACTCACGTGAGGACCGAGCCGGCGGCGCGGCGCCGCACGCGTCCGTGTCTCATGGGTCGTCTCATGGGTGGTCGCGGGGCGCATGCCGCGATCACCGACGAGGGAAGACGGTCTCCCAGTCACCGGCCATGCTGACGACGGTCCAACCGGCGCGCGCGGCGGTCGCCGTGACGGGCTCGGATTCGGTCAAGGTCGCCGCCTCGCCGGCGTAGGCGAACTCACGCTCGGCGTCGTCATGCTCGACGAGCAGCGCCAGAGCCGGCCGGTCCGTGGCGACGGCCCATTCGAGCATCTCGCGGTCACCGCCGGAGTTGCCGGCGGCCAGGATCGGGCGCCGCCCGAGTTGCGTCTGGATGTTGGTGACCTTGACAGGTCCCTCGTTGGCGCCGCCGAGCACTCTGCCGGTACGGCGGAGCCCAGGACGCCCGGAGCTGTCCCGCCCGAAGTCGTAGGCGATGAGCGTGCCGACGACGAGCTCGGGTGGCACGCCGTAGAGGTCCCCGCTGACAGCGCGGACGAACTCGGTCCCACCTCCTGTCACGATGCCGACGGTGAAGTCCCGCCGGCGGAGTTCGCCGATCAGCTCCAGCATCGGCTGGTACCGGGTCGCGCTCATCGGCCTGCCGAGCGTGGCGTGGGTCGCCGTCGCCATGAAGGCGCGGACCTCGGTGGCGAACGCTTCAGGGGCGAAGCCCTCGAACAGGTCGGCCAGGGCGAGCGCGATGCGCGTCAGGCCGAAGTCGCCGACCCGTTTCCGATCGCCGCTGAGGAGCGCGGTGAACTCGTCCCGCTCGCCGGTCGACGGGTCGTCCGCCACTCGCCGACGCAGAGCGCTCAGGAAGAACTCGAGCTGGACGTATGCCGGCCGCTCACACCACAACGTGCCGTCGTTGTCGAAGTAGGCCACCCGGTCGGCCCGCGGCACCGAGCGGGCGGCGTCGAGGAAGTCGAGGAGCGCGTCCCTGCTCGCGCCTGGCCGCCATGACGGCAGCAGGTTCCCCGCGATCACGACCCGGCACCCGTCATATGCCCGGACAGGGACGAGTCCCAGACGCAGCGGAAGCCGATATGGCTCATGCCGGTGTCGATCATCTGTGGTCGGCGGGCGGCGGGCCTGTACCGCAGGCAGTAGGTGTCGGCGCACAGGTACGACCCACCCTTGATCACCTTGCGTGGAATGCGGAACTGCGGCTGCGCCGGGTCGTAGCTCGAGTCGACGTCACCGCCGCGGGGATTGCGCGGGACGCAGCACGGCGACGCGGCCTCGTCCAGGTGCCGTCCGGTCCACCAGTCGGAGGTCCATTCCCAGACGTTGCCCGCCATGTCGAACAGCCCATGGTGATTCGGCGGAAAGGACCCGACCGGCGCGGTTCGCGACCAACCGGACTCCCCCGTCGAGCGCCAGGGGAAGTCGTCTCCGTCCCAGGTGTTGGCCATGATTCGGCCCTCGGGCCGGGGCTCGTCGCCCCACGTGAACGCGGCGCCCTCGAGGCCGCCGCGAGCGGCGTACTCCCACTGCGCCTCGGTCGGCAACGCGGCGCCGATCCAGGTCGAGTAGGCGACGGCGTCCTCGTAGGCGACGTGGACAACCGGATGGTCAAGGCGATCGCCGACGTCCGAGTCTCCCCCCTCGGGGCGGCGCCAGCACGCGCCCGGCGTCCACCTCCACCAGAGGCTGAGATGCCGCAGGTCGACCGGGCCGGGCGTCGGCACGAACACCATCGACCCCGGCACCAGGTTCTCAGGCGGCGCACTGGGGAACTCTGCCGGGTCCAGCGGCCGTTCGGCCACGGTGACGTAGCCGGTCGCCGCCACGAACGCGGTGAAACGACGGTTGGTGACGGCGACCGGGTCGATGGCGAACCCGTCCACCCGCACCTTGTGGGCCGGCGCCTCCTCGCGATAGTGGTCGTCGGAGCCCATCGTGAAGACCCCGCCGTCGAGGCGGATCGAGCCGTTGGAGCCGTGCATCGTCCACGCCGCGCGATCGGCGACCCGACCCGTGTCGCTCACGTGCTCGATATCCCGGTGCGCAGCCTGTTCATCACCTGGTCGACGCCGAAGCTCGCCGGCGCCTGTCGCGGTGGGAAGTCGCCGAAGGTCGAGAGCATGGCGGCCACGAACGACTGCGCGGGGACCAGGGCCCACGCGTGATCGAGCAGCCAGTCGTAGTAGGTGTTGGAGGTGATGTCGGCGCGCTCGTAGGGGTCGGTGCGCAGATTGAGGATCTTCGGGACGCGCAGCTCCGTGTACGGCTCGGCCCAAACCCGCAGCGTTCCGACGGCACGCTGCTCCAGGAACACCAGCTTCCAGTTGGAGAACCGCAGCGCGGTGAAATCTCCGTCGTCGGAGACGTAGAAGAAGTACTCGCGCGGGCTCTCCTCCACCTCGCCGGTGAGGTAGGGGAGCTGGTTGTGACCGTCCAGGTGCACCTGGTACGACGTGTCGCCGAGGTCCGTCCCCGCCTTGAGCCTGTCGGCGATGTCCGGCACGCCCGCCGCTGCCAGCAGGGTGACGAACCAGTCGTTGTGGCTGACGATGCCGTTGAGCACGGCACCCGCCGGGATCTTGCCCGGCCACCGCACCACGGCGGGAACGCGGTACGCGCCCTCCCAGTTGGAGTTCTTCTCGTTGCGGAACGGGGTCATGCCGGCGTCGGGCCAGGTGTTCATGTGCGGGCCGTTGTCGGTGGAGTACATGACGATCGTGTCCTCGGCGATGCCGAGCTCGTCCAGAACGGCGAGCAGGTCCCCGACGATGTCGTCGTGGTCGAGCATGGTGTCGTGGTACTCCGACTGCCAACGCCCCGCGCGGCCGCTGCTCTCCGGCTTGCAGTGCGTGCGGAAATGCATGTGGGTGGAGTTGAACCACACGAAGAAGGGCGTGCCGGCCTCGTTCTGGCGGCGGATGAAGTCGATCGCCGCGTCACGGAACTCCTCGTCGCAGGTCTCCATCCGTTTCCTGGTGAGCGGTCCGGTGTCCTCGACGCGCTGGGTGCCGTCCTTCCTGGCCCATGAGCGGATGACCCCTCGCGGCCCGAACCGCTCCCTGAACCCGGGGAACTCCTCTTCGGTCGGGTAGTCGACCTGCTCCGGCTCCTCCTCGGCGTTGAGGTGGTAGAGGTTGCCGAAGAACTCATCGAAACCATGCGCGGTCGGCAGGAACTCGTCACGGTCGCCGAGATGGTTCTTGCCGAACTGGCCGGTGGCGTATCCGAGGGCCTTGAGCGCGGTGGCGATCGTCGGGTCCTCGGCGCGCAACCCGACGTCGGCGCCGGGCATGCCCACCTTCGTCAGACCCGTCCTGTAGGGGTTCTGGCCGGTGATGAACGCGGCTCTGCCCGCCGTACAGCTCTGCTCGCCGTAGTAGTCGGTGAATCGCACGCCCTCTTCGGCGATCCGGTCGATGTTGGGAGTGCGGTAGCCCATCAGGCCGTCGCTGTAACAACTGAGGTTCGAGATCCCGATGTCATCTCCCCAGATGACCAAAATGTTCGGTCGCTCCGGCATGCATCCCCCAGGTCCACATCGCTCGACAGCCGCGCTACACAGGCTCCGTCCGACCAGCATGGCTCGACGGCCGAAACATCCGGGCCATTGAGTTGTCAAGATTCGAGGTGGCCGTCACCAAGAACGCGTGCCGACCCGTGTGGCCGGCCCGCCCCTGAGGCAACGGCGGGGGAGAGCCCTCCGAGGGCGCCGTACAGCCCGCGGAAGCCGTTCTTCGACAAAAGCCGGCGCCCCGGGAAGGTCGCCCCATGGAGATCTCGCGGGTGGGACGGCCCGATTCAAAGGACCGCCAAGGTTCGTCCACGGCTCGCGTGCGGACCATCCCCGCTGGGGATGACGAGTGGGGGGGCTCTGGTTGGATTTTTGGAGAGCGCGATGAGTCGCACGCCCGAAGAGTGGCGCAGGAACCTTCCCATTCCCGATGTCGCCCGGCCGGGCTTCACCGCGCTGGACATCAGAGACCAGGATCCCGCCTTCGACAGGAAGCAGCCGTTGCGCCCTCCGGCGAACGCCCCGAACGTGCTCATCGTGCTGGTCGACGACATGGGATTCGGCGCGTCGTCCGCCTTCGGCGGGCCGTGCGGGATGCCCACGGCCGAGCGGTTGGCCGCACAGGGGCTGAAGTACACCCGCTTCCACACCACGGCGCTGTGCTCCCCGACCAGGCAGGCGCTGCTGACGGGGCGCAACCACCACTCGGTCGGCATGGGCCTGGTCACCGAGATGGCGACCGCCGCTCCCGGCTACAACGGCATCCGTCCCAACAGCGCCGCGACGATGGCCCACATCCTCAAGTACAACGGGTACGGCACGGCCGCGTTCGGCAAGATGCACCAGACGCCCCCCTGGGAGACCAGCCTGTCGGGGCCGTTCGACCGCTGGCCGGTCGGCGACGGGTTCGAGAAGTTCTACGGCTTCCTCGGCGGTGAGACCAACCAGTGGGAGCCGACCCTGCTCGACGGCACCACGCCGGTGCTGCCTCCACGCAGGCCCGAGGAGGGCTACCACCTGTCGGAGGACCTCGTCGACCAGACGATCTCCTGGATACAGGCCCAGCGGGCGCTCAGCCCCGACAAGCCGTTCTTCGCCTACCTGTCCTTCGGCGCGACGCACGCGCCGCACCACGTGGCGCCCGAATGGCGCGAGCCGTACAGGGGGCGCTTCGACGACGGCTGGGACGCGCAGCGGGAGCGGACGCTCGCCCAGCAGAAACAGCTGGGCGTCGTCCCGACGGAGGCGGAACTGGCGCCGTGGCCCGAGGAGGTCCCGCACTGGGACCGGCTCACCGACCGGCAGAAGCAGGTCGGAGCGGCGCTGATGGAGAACTACGCGGGCTTCGCCGCCCACACCGACCACCAGGTCGGCAGGCTCGTGGACGCGCTGACCGACATGGGCGTCCTGGAGGACACCCTCATCTTCTACATGCTCGGCGACAACGGTGCCTCCGCCGAAGGCGGGCTGGACGGCACCACCAACGAACTGTTCACCCTCAACGGGATGGTCGACACCGTCGACGACATCATGGCAGGGCTCGCCGCGCTCGGCGGGCCCGAGTCGTACCCGCACTACCCGGTGGGCTGGGCTCTGGCCATGGACACGCCCTTCCAGTGGACCAAGCAGATCGCCTCCCACTACGGCGGCACCCGAAACGGCCTGATCGTGCAGTGGCTCGGCGGCATCCCGCGTAGGGGCGAGGTCCGGCACCAGTGGCACCACGTGATCGACGTCCTGCCGACGGTCCTGGAGATCACCGGGCTGCCCGAGCCCTACTCCGTGGACGGTGTCGCGCAGCGGCCCGTCGAGGGCGTCAGCATGCTTTACAGCTTCGCCGACGCCGACGCGCCCGAGCGGCACACCACCCAGTACTTCGAGATGTTCGGCAACCGCGGCATCTACCACCAGGGCTGGACCGCGGTGACCCGCCACCGCATCCCGTGGGAGACGGGGGCGCAGGGGATGCGCTCCTTCGACGAGGACGTCTGGGAGCTGTACGACACCTCCGCCGACTGGAGTCAGGCCCACGACCTGGCACGGGAGCATCCGGACAGGTTGGCCAGGCTGAAGGAGCAATTCCTCGTCGAGGCCGCCAAGTACCAGGTGTTCCCGCTGGACGACCGCGGCTTCGAGCGGGCCAATCCAGAGATCGCCGGTCGCCCCGACGTCCTGGCAGGCCGTACGTCGATGACGCTCCACGCCGGCATGAGGCACCTGCAGGAGAACACCGTTCCCAATGTCAAGAACAAGTCGCACACGGTCACCGCGGAGATCGAGGTACCCGGCGGCGGCGCCGACGGCGTGATCGTGGCGCAGGGCGGCCGGTTCGGCGGCTGGTCGCTCTACCTGCACGAGGGCCGGCCCGTCTACTGCTACAACTACTTCGGCAAGCAGTACGTCTACGTGCGGGCGCCCGAGGTCCTGGCTCCCGGGCCGCACACCGTCCGCTTCGAGTTCGCCTACGACGGAGGCGGCATGGGCAAGGGCGGCAGCGGCCTGCTCGCCGTGGACGGAGCCAAGGTCGCCGAGGCGCGCATCGAGGCGACGGTCCCCTTCGCATTCTCGGCAGACGAGACGCTCGACGTCGGCACCGACTCGGCCTCTCCGGTGAGCGCCGACTACGGAAGCACCGGCAACTCCTTCACCGGAGCGATCCGTTACGTGCGCATCGACATCGGCGACGACGACCACAGCGATCTGGAGAGTGCCGAGCACCGGCATCACCGGATCATGACCCGGCAGTAGCCCGACCGGCGACGCCGGCCTCGCCTGGCGGCCCCCGGCCTCCATCGACCGGACGCCTGCCGTTCCTCCGACCACGACCCGCTCATCGTCGGCCTGTCACCGCCCGGCCGCTGACGCCCGCCACCAGGTCCGGCCGTGACGCGGCCGGACCGGTGGCATGGAATGCTGGCGGTGGGTACGTGGTTGGCATGGGATGCGTCCGCGCGGCGCCTCTCCGGCACGGTCCGCGGACCCGGAGACCGACAGACTCACCCGACGATACGAGGAGCCACTTGTGGCGAGCATCGAGGTAACCGAGACCAACTTCAACGACATCGCCGACAAGGGCATCGTGCTGCTCGACTTCTGGGCGGAGTGGTGCGGCCCGTGCAAGATGTTCGGCCCGATCTTCGAGAAGGCGTCCGAGAAGCACGACGACATCACGTTCGGCAAGATCGACACTGATGCGCAGCAGGCTCTCGCGCAGGGCTTCGAGATCACCTCGATCCCGACGCTGATGGCGATCCGTGACGGCATCGTCGTCTACGCCCAGCCGGGCGCCATCCCCGCGCCGGCGCTGGAGGACCTCATCCGGCAGGTTCGCGCCCTCGACATGGACGCCATCCGGGCGGAGCTCAGCGAGGAGATGAAGAACGCCCAGCAGAACTGACCGGAGGTCAGGCACGCCCCGCCGTGCCCGGCGGGGCCCACCCGAGCCCGGCGAACGTCGAGCCCGGAGAACGTCGAGCACCGAGTACGGCGAGCCCGGCACGCCGCCGAGCCGCCCGCACTCAAGCTGAGCACGGGCGGCCGCCCACGGGGTGGGCCGGTCAGACTGGGCCGGTCAGACTGGGCCGGTCAGACTGGGCCGGTCAGACTGGGCCGGTCAGACGGAGCGGTAGAGCTCAGCGACCCGGAAGGCCAGGTCGAGCGACTGGCCGCGGTTGAGCCGCGGGTCGCAGGCGGTCTCGTAGCGCAGCGCCAGGTCGTCCTCGACGATCTCCTGACCGCCGCCCACGCACTCGGTCACGTCGTCACCGGTGAACTCGATGTGGATGCCGCCGGGGTGGGTGCCGAGCGAGCGGTGCACCTCGAAGAAGCCGGCCACCTCGTCGAGCACGTCGTCGAGCCGCCGCGTCTTGTGGCCGCTCGGCGCCTCGAAGGTGTTGCCGTGCATCGGGTCGCACAGCCAGGCCACCTGGGCGCCCGACGCGGTCACCTCCTTGACCAGGCTGGGCAGCAGCTCGCGGATGCGGGGGGCGCCCATCCGGGTGATGAACGTGAGCCGGCCCGGCTCGTTGTCCGGGTTGAGCCGCTCGACCAGCTCCAGGGCGTCGTGGGGCGTGGTGGTCGGGCCCAGCTTCACGCCGATCGGGTTGCGGATGCGGGCGAAGAAGTCGACGTGGGCGCCGTCGAGCTGGCGGGTGCGCTCGCCGATCCACACCATGTGCGCCGACACGTCGTAGGGCAGGCCCGTCCGCGAGTCGATGCGGGTCAGCGCCCGGTCGTAGTCGAGGATCAGCGCCTCGTGCGAGGAGTAGAACTCGACGGTGTGGAACTCCTCGGGGTCGGCGCCACAGGCCCGCATGAACGCCAGCGCCTGGTCGATCTCGCGGGCGAGCTGCTCGTAGCGGCGGCCGGCGGGCGACTCGGCCACGAAGTCCTGGTTCCAGGCGTGCACCTGGCGCAGGTCGGCGTAGCCGCCCTTGGTGAACGCCCTGGCCAGGTTGAGCGTCACGGCCGAGGAGTGGTAGGCCTTCAGCAGCCGCCACGGGTCGGGCGTGCGCGACTCGGCGGTGAAGTCGAAGCCGTTGACCATGTCGCCCCGGTAGGCGGGCAGCTCCACGCCGTCGCGCGTCTCGCTGCCCTTGGACCGCGGCTTGGCGAACTGCCCCGCGAGCCGGCCGATCTTGACGACCGGCACCTTGCCCGCGTAGGTGAGCACGATCGCCATCTGCAGGAGCGTCTTGAGCTTGTTGCGCACGTTGTCGGCGGTCGCCCCGGCGAACGTCTCGGCGCAGTCGCCGCCTTGCAGCACGAACGCCTCGCCGCGGACCACGGCGGCCAGCTGCTCCTTGAGCTGGTCGCACTCGCCGGCGAAGACGAGAGGGGGCAGGCCGCCGAGCTCGGCGACGACCTTTTCGAGCTCGCCGCGGTCGGGCCAGTCAGGCTGCTGCGCCGCGGGGAGGGCTCGCCAGGAATCGAGATTGCTCTGTGCGCTCACGACATACGAGGGTATTCCACCGGCTCGTCTGGGCCGACCCCGATGTCCACGTTGTGAGAACAAAGTTTCACGATCCGGTTACGGACCCGGCCGGGAGCCGGCCCAGCACCTCGGTCAGCGCGGTGGTGGCCGCGTCGCGCAGCCGCGCGTACTCCGCCTCCGGATACTGCCGGGGCCCGTTCTCCACCAGCAGGATCAGGTAGAGGTAGGCGCGGTAGAGATCGAGGCGGACGCGGGCGGCCGGGGTCAGCTCCAGCGGGGTGACCTCGCGGTAGCCGGCCAGCAGCGGGTCGTCCTCGCGCAGCTCGGCGAAGATGGTCGGGGTGACGAAGTCGGCCAGCGGGTCACCCCAGAACGCCCGCTCGTGGTCGATGATGGCCTGGATCCGCGGCGGGCCGGTGAGGTCGAGGAAGACGTTGCCCGCCCACACGTCGAAGTGCACCAGGTGCGGCGTCGTCACCTCGTCCAGGGCGGGCGCGGCGGCGGCGAGCCGCGCGGCGATCTCCGCGGGTGGCAACGGCAGGGGTGTGGGATAGCGTTCGACGTCGGCCAGCAGCGCCCCGGTCATGGCGAGGTAGGCCTCCCGCCAGGTGGCCCCGGTGATGCCGGCGTGCGGATATCCGAAGACGTCCCCGGTCACCGCGTTGAACCGGGCAAGGTGGCGGCCCAGCTCGCGGCGGAGCGCCTCCTCGCCGCCGGAGGTCAGCGTGGTCGTCACGGTGTTCCACGACACCCCGTCGAGCGCGCCGAGGACGAGATAGTCGCCCCCCAGCACCGGGTCGTCGAACCCGGCGGCCAGCAGCGCGGCCACCGGCACGCCCGCCGCCGCGGCCAGCTCGCAGACCTGGGCCTCCATCCGCAGCAGGTGGCGCTCGTAGGTGAGCTGCTCCAGCTCGGGCGGCGGCGACAGCTTCAGCACCACCTCGCGCCCGTCGTCGAGGGTCAGCCGCCACACGGCGTTGGCGAACCCGTCGGTCAGCTCCGCCGAGGAGCGCACGCCCGCGCCGAGGGCCCGCCGCGCCAGCCCGTCGAGCTCGCCGGGGGACAGGCGCCGTTTCGTCCTACTGTCCACGCGCCAATTGTCCCGTCGGACCGCGCTGATCGTCCAGGCCGATCGTCCAGCTCGCCTCATGCTCCCCACCCGGCTCCAGCACGACCAGGTCGGTGCCGGAGTTGAACGCGTCGGGCGGGCACGTCATCGGCTCCACCGCCACGCCCTCGTAGCCGATGCCGGCGCCCGCGCACACCTGGACCCACGGCAGCACGGCCGGGTCCCACGTGACGCGGACGTCGCCGACCCGCGCCTCGCCGCGCTCCAGCCCGGTGAAGGCGTGGTCGAGCGCCGCCCCTTCGACGGGGACCGGCTGCGGCCGGCGGAAGTCGTACGGCGTGCCGCCGACGTCGGTCAGCTCGCGGGGCAGCAGCCTGTCGTCGGTGAGCAGCACCCGCGACGCCGGCAGGGTCAGCTCGTCGCCGAGCAACCACGGGTGCGGCGCGCAGCCGTAGGGCGCCGCGGTGTCGCCGACGTTGCGCGCGGCGAGCGTGGTGGTCAGGCCGTCGGCGCCGAGCCGGTGGGTGACCCGCAGTTCCAGCGTGAACGGGTAGCCGGGGGCGGGCAGCAGGGTGTGCTCCAGCCGCACGAGGTCGTCGCCCGCCCGCTCGACCCGCCAGGTGACGGCGGAGGCCAGGCCGTGCAGCGCGTGGCCGCGTTCGGGCTCGGTCACCTCCAGCTCGTACGCGCGGCCGGCGAAGGCGTAGCGGGCGTCGCCGATCCGGTTGGGCCAGGGGGCGAGGATCGTCCCCGCGTAGTTGGGGACCGGCCCGCCCTCGGGCCAGGTCGTGATGAGGTCACGCTCACCGTGCCGCAGCGACCGCAGCGCCGCGCCACGCGGGCTGACCTGCGCGGTGTAGCCTGCGGCGGCGAGCTCGGGCACGGCGGGTCCTTCCGGTGGGCGGCGGCGTCACGCCAGCATAATCCGGTCCCGCCGGACTCCCGGGAGGCGACCGGGCGGGTCAGGCGGACTGGCGGCGCACCAGGTGGGTGTCGAGGATGACCACCGGCTGGCGCAGGACCTCGCCGTTGATGCGGGCCACCAGCAGTTGCGCCATCTGCCGGCCCATCGCCTCGGTCGGCTGGTGGACGGTCGTCAGCGGCGGGTCGGTGTGCATGGCGGCCTTGGAGTCCTCGAAGCCGACCACGGCGACGTCGCCCGGGATGGCCCGGCCGGCGGCCTTCAGCACCCGCATCGCGCCGACCGCCATGAGGTCGGAGGCGGCGAACACCGCGTCGAGCTCCGGATGGCCGTCCAGCAGCTCGCGCATCGCCGCCGCGCCGCTCTCCTCGGAGAAGTCGCCGTAGGCCACGAGCTCCGGCAGGCCGGAGGGCAGCAGCGCGTCGCGGTAGCCCGCCAGACGGTCGACGCCCACGCCCATGTCCTGGGGGCCGGCGATGGTGGCGATCGCGCCGCGGCCGAGGCCCAGCAGGTGTTTGACCGCCTGCCGGGCCCCGGCCCGGTTGTCCATGTCGACGTAGCTGTAGGGGGACAGGCCGACGGGCCTGCCGCCGAGCACGGTCGGCACGCCCATCTCCTCCAGCCGGCCCGGCAGCGGGTCGGCGCCGTGCAGCGACAGCAGCAGCACGCCGTCGACGTGCTGCCCCGTCAGGTAGTGCTCCAGCCGTTCGTGCTCCTCGGGCGACTGCGCCATGGCGAGGATGAGCTGCAATCCCGTCTCCGACAGCGCCGAGCCGATGCCGCGGATGGTGCCGGCGAAGTAGGGCTCGTCGAACACGCGGAGCTCCGACTCCGAGACCACCAGGGCCACCGTGTCGGTGCGCCGCGTGACCAGCGTCCTGGCCGCCCGGTTGGGCACGTAGCCCAGCTCCTGGATGGCCTGCCGCACCGCCTCGCGCGCCTTGTCGCTGACGTTGGGCGAGCCGTTGATGACTCTCGACACCGTGCCCCGGCCGACGCCGGCCCGAGCCGCGACTGCCTCAAGAGTCGGTCGGTTCATGTCGCCTATTGTGCCGGATGATCTCGGCGTACCAGAGAGCGCTGTCCTTGAGCACCCGCCGCTGCGTCTCGAAGTCGACGTGTACCAGCCCGAACCGCTTGCCGTAACCCCAGGCCCACTCGAAGTTGTCCATCAGCGACCAGGCGAAGTACCCCTCCAGCGGCACGCCGGCCTCGATCGCGGCACGGCAGGCGCTCAGGTGGGCGTCGAGGTAGGCCCGCCGGTCGGTGTCGTGCACCCGGCCCTGCTCCAGCACGTCGTCGAACGCGGCGCCGTTCTCGGAGATCACCAGCGGGACCGCCGGGTAGTCGCGCGCCACCCGGTTCAGCACCTCCAGCAGGCCGTCCTGGTCGATCTCCCAGCCCATCGCGGTCACCGGCCGGCCGCCGTTGACGAACGACACGTGCTCGCTGCCCACCCACGGCGAGCCGGTGTCGGTGGGCGCCGCCGCGGCCGACGCCTTGCCGCCCGGAGCGCCGGAGACGGTGAAGCGGCTGTAGTAGTTGACCAGCAGCACGTCGATCGGCGCGTTGATGACGGCCATGTCGCCGTCGGCGACGAAGTCCAGGCCGACCCCGAGGTCCTCGATCACGTCGTCGGGGTAGCGGCCGAGCAGCAGCGCGTCGAGGAAGAAGCGGTTCTGCAGGCCGTCGATCCGCCGCGCCGCGTCCAGGTCGGCCTCGCTCCGGGTCTCGGGGCTGACCGCGTACAGGTTGACGCAGCCGCCCACGCGGCGGGCGTCCATGGCCTGGACGGCGAGCCCGTGCGCGAGGTTGAGATGGTGGGCGGCCCGGACGGCGTTGGCCGGCTCGCGGCGGCCGGGCGCGTGCTCGCCGGAGGCGTAGCCGAGGAAGGCCGCGCACCACGGCTCGTTCACCGTGCTGAAGGTGTGCACGTGGTCCTTCAGCGCGTCGTGCACGCACCGGGCGTAGTCGGCGAACCGGTAGGCGGTGTCGCGGTTGGGCCAGCCTCCCGCGTCCTCCAGCGCCTGCGGCAGGTCCCAGTGGTAGAGCGTCAGCCAGGGGTCGATGCCGTTCGCGCGCAGCTCGTCGGTGAGCCGCTTGTAGAAGTCGAGCCCCTTGAGGTTGAACGTCCCCGAGCCGTCGGGCTGGATACGCGGCCAGGAGACGGAGAAGCGGTAGGCCGTCAGGCCCAGCTCGGCCATGACGGCGACGTCGTCCCTGAACCGGTGGTAGTGGTCGATGGCCACGTCCGCGTGATCGCCGCCGAGCACCCGGCCGGGCGTCCGGGTGAAGGTGTCCCAGATCGACGTGCCCCGGCCGTCCTCGTTCACCGCCCCCTCGACCTGGTACGCCGAGGTGGCCGCGCCCCACGCGAACGTCGCGGGGAAGCGGAGGTGGGAGCTCGCCTGCTCCTGTTGAGTCGTCACGCCTTGACCGCACCTTCCATCAGGCCGCCGACGATCTGCCGGCCGAACAGCACGAAAACCACGAAGAGGGGGAGGACCGAGGCGGCGGTGCCGGTGAACAGCATCACGTAGTCGGTGCCGTGGGCGGAGTTGAGCGCCGCGATGGACGTCTGGACCACCGGGTTGTCCGGGGTCAGCACGATCAGCGGCCACATGAACTCGTTCCAGGTCTGCATGAACACCAGCAGCGCGAGGACCGCCATGCCCGGCCGGAGCGCCGGGACGACGATCCTCCGGTAGATGCCCATGGTGGTCGCCCCGTCGACCCGGGCCGCCTCGACGAGCTCGTCGGGGACCGCCTGGGAGGTGTACTGCGTCATCATGAACACGCCGAACCCGTTGACCAGGAAGGGCAGGATCACCGACTGGAGCCGGCCGGTCCAGCCGAGCGTGACCATCAGCTCGTACAGCGGCACCACGCCCATCTGCTGCAGCGGCACCATCATCGTGACGAGGATCAGCCCGAGCAGCAGCTTGGAACCGGGGAAGCGCAGCTTGGCGAACGCGAAGCCGGCCAGGGTCGAGATGAGCACCACCGACACCGTCACCGTGGTGGCCACGATCGCCGAGTTGACCAGGCCGGTCACGAAGTTGGCGTCCTCGGTGGCCAGCAGCCGCTCGACGTTCTCGCCGAGGTGGCCGCCGGGCAGCAGCGGCGGGGGCGTCTCGACGGCGTCCTCGTTGGTCCGGGTCGCCATGATGAACATGTAGTAGATCGGGAACGCCGACATGATCAGTGCGAACACCAGCGTGATCTTGGTCAGCAGTGTCGCGTCCCAGGGCTTGTTCCTCATCGCGCCCCCCTGATGCGCCGGGTGAACCCGTAGTTGATCATCGTGCCGACCAGGATCAGCACGAACAGCAGCCAGGCGGCCGCCGCGGCGTAGCCCATGTCGAAGTCGCGGAAGGCCTCCTTGACGATGAACATGGCCACGGTCTGGTACTGGCCGGTGGTGCCGCCCGTCATCATCGGGTTGCCCTCGAACATGACCGGCTCGGCGAACAGCGTCATCCCGCCGATGGTGGAGATGAAGACGACGAACACCAGCGTCGGCCGCAGCATCGGCACCGTGATCTGCCAGAACTGCCTGCGGGCCGAGGCGCCGTCGAGCGCGGCCGCCTCGTACAGGTCGCGGGGGATGGTCTGCATCGCGGCGAGCAGGATGATCGCGTTGTAGCCGGTCCAGCGCCAGTCGACCATCGTGGAGATCGCGAGCCAGGACGACCACTTCTCGTTCTGCCAGACGATCGGCTCGACGCCGAACCAGCTCAGGATCCAGTTGAACAACCCGTAGTCGCGGCTGTAGAGCTGGCTGAAGATCACCGCCACGGCCACCACCGAGGTCACCAGCGGCAGCAGCACGCCCAGGCGCAGCAGCAGCCTGCCCTTGAGCCGCTTGTTCAGCGCGTTGGCCAGCATCAGGGCCAGCACCAACTGCGGGACCGTGGCCAGGGCGAACATGCCGAGCGTGTTGATCACCGCGTTCCAGAAGGACGCGTCGGTGACGAGCTTGACGTAGTTGTCCAGGCCGGTGAAGGTCTTGTCGCCCGCGAGCTCCCAGTCGTGCAGGGACAGCCACAGCGTGTAGGCCAGGGGGAAGACGCCGAAGATCGCGAACAGCACGTAGTAGGGCGACACCAGCAGGTACGGCACGCCCTTGAGGTCGAAGCGACCCCACCGCCCGGGTGGCGGGGCCTGGCTGGGCGGCCCCTGCCGCGGCGGCGCGAGTTGGAGAGTCATGGAAACCTTTCCAGCGGGGTGGGGGAAGGGTGGCGCCCGAGGAGGGGGGACGGGCGCCACCGCGTCCGGAGTGCGGGGGTCAGCCCGCTGCCTTCACGCCCGCCTCGACGAACTTCGTCCAGGCCTCGTCGTACTTGACCGCGCCCTGGTCCATGCCCTCCAGCACCTTCTCGACCGCGGTCTTCACCTGCGCGTGCTTCTCGCCGAAGAACACCGGCTGCAGGTTCGCGACCGAGGCGGCGAAGATCTGGCCGGTCGGCGCGTCGTTGAAGTAGGCGTTCTTCAGGCCCGACACCTCGGGGTCCTGCTGCGCGGGGATCGAGCTGGGGAAGGCGCCGGCCTCCTTGAAGGCGGCAACGTGGCCGTCCTTGCCGGTGAGGTAGTTCAGGACCTCGGCGGCCTCCTTGGGGTGCTTGCTCTGCTTGGGCACCGCGAGCCAGGAGCCGCCCCAGTTGCCCGAGCCGCCCGGCACGGCCGCGACGTCCCAGTTGCCCTTGTTGGACTCGCCGGCCTTGCCCTCGATGACGCCGAGCATCCAGGACGGGCAGCCCATGGTGGCGAAGCCGCCGCCCTTGATGGCCTTGTCCCACGCCGGGCTCCACGCCTGCAGCTTGGCGGTCAGCCCGGCCTGGCTGAACTTCTGCACCCAGTCGAAGGAGGTCTTGACGGCCGGGTTCTTCTCGACGATGAGCTGGTTGCTCTTGTCGAAGTACGCCAGGTTGCCGTTCTTCGGGGCCTCCTGGAACAGGATCACGTTGTAGATCGTGTTGGGCCCGTCCATGAACTTGGCGCCGGTCTTGGCGGCCTCGAACTTCTTGCCGGTCTCGAAGAAGGCGTTCCAGTCGGGCCACAGCTTGCCGACCTCTTCACGGTCGGTGGGCAGGCCCGCCTTCTCGAACAGGTCCTTGCGGTAGCACATCGTCATGCCGCCCATGTCGGTGCCCAGGGCGAACAGCTTGCCGTCGGTGTTGAGGCCGGCCTCCCACTTGGAGGCGGGGAAGTCGGCCTTGCGGCTGTCGAGGCCGTACTGGCTCAGGTCGGCGAAGAACTGCGGGCGGGCGGCCATGAGGCCCATCGCGCCCTCGTCGATGCCGACGACGTCCCCGGCGCCCGCCCCCGCCTGGAGGCGCTGGAGAAGCTGCGGCAGGTACACGTCCTCGAACCGGTCGGTCAGGTTCTGGTACTTGATCTGGATGTTCGGGTGCTCGGCGTTCCACTTCTTGACGGCCTCGTCGTAGCCGAAGTTCTCGCCGCCGCCGAAGGTGTGCACGTTGATGGTGACCGGCTCGGCCGCGGAGCCGCTCTGGGTGGCCGTCTTCGTGTCGCCTCCGCCGCCGCTGCACGCGGCGACGGCCGCCAGCGCGGTGAGCGCGACGCCGGTCACAACAAAGCGCTTGTGGTTCGTCATTCCGTACCCCTCTTGGGTGTGGATGTGGGAGGTGCACCGCGGCCTGCCGCGGCGAGTGGGAGGGTCTTTGGGAGCGCTCCCACAAAGAGTGCCCGCACGGCGTGCGGGCGTCAACGTCCCGAAACGGAACCGTTACCTGAGAGGCGATTGGTGTGTGGCGAAACGGGTTTAGGGTACGAAACGCCGTGAAGCGGTAGTTGGGAGCGCTCCCATCTTATCGGCACGTTTCGTGCCCATGCCGGACAGTCTTCCGGGCGGTGCCCGGAGGCTGGAAAACGGCGAGTGCGCGCCCAGGGTCCGGGCGCGCACTCGCCGTGCGGGGGTCGGGTCCGCGGTCAGCCGGCGTACTCGGGGTAGCCGTAGCCGACGACGTCCGACTTGGACCGGACGCGCTCCTCGACCCGGCCGTTGCCCGTGTTGCCCTCGATCGTGGAGATGGTGCCGTTGCCGTTGTCCTTGACCACGAAGCCGACGTGCCTGATCGAGGTCAGGGACTTGCCGCCGCTCCAGGAGAAGAAGACGACGGCGCCGGGCTTGGGCGCGCTGCCCCAGCGCTTGTTGGCCACGAACCACCTGGCGTGCGCCACGGTCCAGGCGTCCCAGCCGACCTGCGGGCGGGCGCCGAGCTTCTCGCCGACCCAGGAGACGAACATCGCGCACCAGGGGGCGTTGAGGTAGCCCCTGCGGCTGCCGCCGTCGCGGCGGACGGTCTCCATGGCGCGCTGGGAGCCGGCGTACCACTGCTGGAACTTCGTGCCGCCGCCGTAGGCGTTCTCCGTGGTGCCGACCTGGGCTCGGGCCAGCTGCAGGAGCTGCGAGGCGGTCACGCTGATCTTGTTGGCCTGCTGCTTGTGCCCTGCCGACGCGGCCCGCGGCGCCTGCTCGGGGACGTCGGCGAGGGCGGGGGAGGACAGGCCGAACGCGGCCGTGAGGGTGAGGGTGACGCCGGCACCGGCGCGCAGGAGGGGGGTCTTCCGGGCACGGTAAAGACGGTTGATGGCCATCGAGCGGGGATACTCCTTGCTTCCATGCCGCTTACCGGGTTAGCTGACGGGTTCGGGCGTGGAAGCTGCCCTTCGGCACTGACGTGCCGATTCACCCCAAAGGACATGGGTCCCCGGTTCCGCGCAGGGCGGATTCAGCGGTCACAGGGGGGTCCTGTGATCGATCTTTGCGATGGGCCGGCTACGAACCGGCCGAAACCGGACGTATGCCGTGAATGCCCCATAAGGTAATGCATGGGGCAAGCGGTTTACAATAGGGCAAAGCGCAAGTCAGGAGACTTGCTGACGAGCGTCGGCCAGGAGGCGGGCCATGGCAACGCTTTCGTCAAGGGGCATCACGGCGCTCTCGGTCCGGCCCTCGGCCAGGGCCTCGCGCACCTCGCGCACCTCTCCGGCGTAGCCGTTGTCGGCCGGGTCCAGCTCGTGGATCTCGGGCTCCATCGACGGCCCGCTGAGCACCAGCCGCTCCGGCGCCCAGAACGGCGCCTGGATGTCGGCGCGCATCCCGGTGCCCACCACGTACGCGCTGTTGGGGAAGGCGCCGCGCAGCGACACCTCGACCAGCGCCCGCCTCCCGCCGGGGTAGACCAGCACCCCCGCCGCCTCCGCGTCCACCCCGGACGGCGCCAGCGAACCGGTCATCGCCAGCCGCTCCGGCCGGCCGAGCAGCAACTGCGCCAGCCCGAACGGGTAGATCCCCAGGTCGAGCAGTGCCCCGCCGCCCAGCTCCGGTGCCCACAGCCGGTGCGCCGGGTCGTACGGCGAGGAGAAGCCGAACGAGGCGTGCACCGATCGGATCTCGCCGAAGCGCGGGTCCGTCGCCACCCGCCGGATCAGCGGGTTGAAGCGCATCCACATCGCTTCCATCAGGAAGATCCCGGCCTCGCGGGCCAGGCGCACCATCCGCTCGGTGTCGGCCACCGACGCGGCCAGCGGCTTCTCGCACAGCACGGCCTTGCCGTTCGCGATGGCGGCCTCGGCCACCTCCAGGTGCTGGGCGTGCGGGGTGGCCACGTAGACGGCGTCCACGGCGGGGTCGGCGCACAGCTCCGCGTAGGAGCCGTAGGCGGACTCGGCCCCCAGGGCGCCGGCCAGTTCCCTGGCCCGCGTCACGTCACGGGAGCCGACGGCCGCGACCCGCATCCCGGGCTCCGCCGCGATGACCGCTCCCACGGTCCGCGCGATGCCGCCGGTCGCCGCGATGCCCCATGCGAGATCTTTCACGGCAACGGATCCTATCGACCCTCATTACCCCAAAGACACCTATATCCCCATTTGCCCCTCGGCTGGCGGGCCCCCGTCCGGGCGACCGGTTCCGTCCCGGGCGGGAGGAAGTGTTCACGCGTCGTTCCCGGAGGCGTAAGGCGGCCGGGTTAGCTTGTGGCGCACCGGCTTGAGCCGGGAACCGGCGAAGGGAGCAGAGTGCGCGAGCGGGCGTCGGCCTGGGTCGAGTCTCCCCTCCAGATGCTGTGCGCCGTCGAGGCCCACCACGCCGGCCTCCTCGGCCCCGCGACGGCCGTCGTGCCCCGTGCCGGGCAGCGCGCGCTCAAGGCGACGCGCCGGGAGCTGCGCCGCATGGCCCTCCCGGAAGGGCTGGAGCTGGCGGAGCCGGCCGAACACCTGCCGCGCAGGCTCGACGCCGCCGGTGACGCGTTCTCCGGCCGGGTGCAGCTGCGCTGGCTGACCGCCGGGCCGCGCCGCCTGGTCGTCGTCGACGACGGGCTGGCCACGATCCGGTTGCTGGAACTGCTCGCGGCGGGCCCGTATCGGCCGCTGCTGAGGGCGCGCGCCCGGCCCGGGTTCGCCCGCGCGGCGCTCGGGCTGGCCGCCGCCGTCCGGCTGCGCGCGAGCCGCGTCACGGTCTTCACCGCGCTGCCGGTCTCGGCGGAGCTGGACGAGGGCGTCCGCCGCGCCGGAGTCGACCTGGTACGCCATGACTTCGCCTGGTTGCGGGCCCAGCCGCCCGAGCCCGGTCCGGCCGAGCGCACCGTGGTGCTGGGCACCGCGCTGGTCCGCAACGGCCTGGTGCACCGCGACCGCTACCTGCGCTGGCTCACGAACCTGGCCGGCGAGGAGCCGCTCGCCTACTACCCGCACCGGCGCGAGGACCCCGTGGACGTGGCGCTGATCCGCGAGCGGCCCGGCATCACCGTGCACGAGGGCGGCGCCCCGGCCGAGCTCACGCTGCGCGGCCTGGACCCGGGCCAGCGGGTGCTCAGCCTGCCGTCGACCGCGATCACCTCGCTGCGCGTGCTCCTCGGCTCGCGCGGCGTCGCGGTGGAGCCGGTCGACGTGCCGGACGACTGGTGGACCAGCAGGGCGGCTCCCGCGCTGCGCTCGCATCTGACAGGAGTCACCGGGTGAGGGTGCTGGCTGTCGCCGACTCCGACTCGTACCTGAAATGGGCGGCCTGCCTGCTCGCCGACCTGCCGCCGGGCTGCACGACGCGGCTCGCGGTGATCCGCACGCCGATCGCCCCCTCGCCGGGCCAGATCGCCGCCGCGCTGAGCGGTGCGCCGGTCGCCGAGCCCCTGCCGCAGGTGCTGTCGGCGCGCGCCCTGCGGCGCACGGCCGAGCGGATGCGGCCCGACGTGGTGCTCGTGGCCTGCACCGGGCCCGTCGTGGACGTGCTGGTGGCCGACGTGCTGGACGGGCTGCGGCCGCGGCCGGTGTTCGTCACCGGCCTGCCGGGCATCTCGGTGCCCGCGACGGAGAAGGCGTGGCTGTACCGCAGCGGCTGCGACCTGTTCGTGCTGCACAGCCGGCGGGAGGTGGCCGAGTTCGGCGAGATCGCCGCGCGGCTCGGCGGGGGAGGGGCGATCGGCCTGGCGAGGCTGCCCTTCCTGCGCCCGCGCGGCGGGTCGCCCGCCACGGCAGGCGGCGGTGACCGGGTCGTGTTCGCCACCCAGGCCAAGGTGCCGAGGCAGCGCGAGGAACGCGAGCGGATCCTGGGCGCCCTGGCCCGGCTGGCCGCCGACCGCCCCGACCTCGACGTGGTGGTGAAGCTGCGCGCCTGGGAGGACGAGCGGCAGACCCACAACGAGCGCCACCACTACCAGCGGCTCTGGCGGGAGCTGGGCGAGCCGGGCCGGCTCGGGTTCGAGACAGGCCCGATGCACGAGCAACTCGCGCGGGCCGCGGGGTTCGTCACGGTCAGCTCGACGGCCGCCCTGGAGGCCGTCGCGCACGGCGTTCCGTCGCTGGTGCTCAGCGACTTCGGGGTGAACGCCGAGATGATCAACCTGGTGTTCGAGGGCTCCGGCCTGCTCGGCACGCTCGACGACCTGGCCGGCGGCGCGTTCCGCACCGCCGACGCCGGGTGGTGCGCGGCCAACTACTTCCACCCCGCGGGCGGCGACGACTGGACCGTACGGCTCGCGGCCCTGGTGGCCGGCCCGGCGACGCCGCCGCGCTCCCTGCTGGACGGGCCGGAGCACGCCGCCGCCCGGCGCCGCGCCCGCCTGCGCGTGGAGGTGCCGCCGCCCATGCTCCGCGCCGGCTATCGCGCGAAACGCCGCGTGCGCCGCTACCTGCGCGCCTTCCCCTGACCCGCGCCGCTCGGCCCCGGAGCCGGGCAGCGAGCGCGGGCCGCCGGTGACCCGATGATCAGAGGGCGGCGCGCAGCCTGCGGCGCAGGCGGGTGAGGGCGGTGGGCCGGGGAGCCAGGCCGAGGGTCTCCAGGCGCTTGCGCCTGAAGTAGCGCGGGTCGAAGGAGGCCGCCCCCTCGGGCCGCAGCTCCGGGTACGCCTCGGCCTGCATGCAGTAGCCCACCCCGCGCACCAGCGCCGCCAGGTCGGCGGCGGGCGGCTCACGCAGCTCGCCGTCCGACGACAGCCGGGGCAGCAACGCGTCCACGATCGTGACCGGCACCCGGTTGCTGTTCTCGTACGGGGTGAGCCGCTCCAGCACCAGCTCGGTCCCGTACGAGGCCACCGGCAGCCCGAAGTAGCGCCGCGCCGTCACCAGTCCGGTCGAGAAGCAGCCGGCCACCAGGCTCAGCCGCGAGGCGTCGAAGCACACCTCGGCGGGCACGCTCTCGCCCACCACCTCCAGTCGCACGCCCAGTCGCCCGGCGGCGGCGCGCAGCAGGCGGGTGTGGCCACGCCCGGCGGCCGGGTGCGGCTTGAAGACGATCGTCGTGTGCCCGCGGGCGGCCAGCGCGCGCAGCATCCCCTCGTGCAGCTCCGCCTCCTCCTCGGGCGTGACGATGCCGAGCGACGACAGGTACTGCCCGAGGATCATCGCCTCCCCGTGCGGCAGGCCCGGCGAGGTGCCGGCCACCTCGCGGACGACCTTCAGGAACGCCGCCTCCGGCAGCACCTCGGCGGGCACCCCGTACTCGCTGAGCAGCAGCGGCGTCAGGCCGGGCACCAGGTCGAGGTGGAGCAGCCGGGTGACGCGGCGGAAGATGTCGGCGGGCAGCGGGTCGCGGGTCGGCCCGTAGCTCATCAGCCCGTCGGAGTAGACGGTGACCGGGCAGTCGCGCACCAGCCCGGCGATCGTCCGCGCGGGCGGCACGGCCACGGACTCCAGCACCAGCTCGTCCACCCGGCCGAGCCCGAGGTGGCCGCGGATCAGCCGTTCCATCATCGGCACCTCGATCACCCGTGCCCGCCAGTCGGCCGGGTGCAGCGGCGCGATCAGCTCGTTCCACGAGTGGATCTCGTCGAAGCGGGAGCGCAGTGCCGCGAACCCGGGTGTCCGGTCGAGCGGCACGGTCACCTCGGGGACCGCGGAGTTGGTCGAGACGATCAGGACGCGCCGGCCGCCGGAGCCGAAGCCGCCCTCGTCGATCGCCGCCGCCAGCGACATCGCGCCGAACAGGGTCGAGGCGTAGCAGACCGTGGTGCCGTCGCGCCGCTGCGGGGCGCCGGCGGGGTCGGGTCCGGTCACGGGTCCTCCCGGTCGCGGCCCGGCCGGGACCGGTACCGCACGTGTGGGCTGGGGGGCAGGTCGGGCAGGAGCGTCCGCAGGACGGCCTCGCGTTCGGCGGACATCCCCGCCAGCGACTCGACGACGAGGTCCGGCGGCAGGCCGCGCACCATGGCGACGCCGCGCTCCTCGAAGCGGGCCCGCAGCCGCGGCGTGAACCGGTCGGCGAGCCGCAGGTGGTGGGCGAGCAGCGAGCAGAAGTTGCGCACCGCCTTGGGCCGGAACTCCTCCTCGACGTCCTTGAAGACCAGCTCGAACGCGTCGAAGAAGTGGAGCTGCCGCTCGTCGCCCACCTGCGTCAGCGACCCGGCCACCTGCCGCCGGTAGAAGAGCCCGGCGAGCGACACCACGGCGAACGTGGCCGCCTCCTGGTGCAGCCGCCAGATCCACGGCCGGTCCTCGGCGGTGTGCAGCGAGCCGGGGAAGCGCAGCAGGTCGTGCAGCGAGCGGCGGTAGACGCCCGCCCAGGCGTACGGGTAGTCGACCATGGTCCGCACCCCGGCCGGCAGGATCGCCTCGCGCGGGTCGAGCACCATGTCCCGCCGCGCCAGCGGGGCGCGGTGCACGACCCGCTTACGGCCCTCGGCCTGCACGTGGTCGGTGCGCACGAAGTCGCAGCCGAGCCCGTCGATGGCCGCGACCAGCCGCTCCAGGTGGCCGGGGGCGAGCCAGTCGTCGCCGTCCATGAACGTCACGTACCGGCCGGTGGCCGCCTCGAGCCCGGTGTTGCGCGCGTCCGCCAGCCCCAGCGGCACGGGGTTGCGGATCACGGCCAGGCCGGGCAGGTCGCCGCGGAAGTCGTCGGCGACGTCGCCGGTCCCGTCCGTGGACCCGTCGTCCACCACGATGAACTCGAAGTCGCCCCGGCTGTTGCGGCACAGCGAGGACAGCGCGTCGCCGATGTAGCGCGCGCAGTCCCGGACGGGCACGACGACCGAAAGAGTGATCAAAGCGCGGGACCCGGTCAGACGGTCACGCGACGCAGGCGGGCCTTGGGGGCCTCCTCGCCGGGGAAGACGCGCTTGACGCCGTCGCCCAGGGCCTGCTCGATGATCCGGATGTCGCGGACCAGGTGCTCCAGCCCGGCCGGCTCCAGCGAGGCGGCGTGGTCGGAGCCCCACATGGTGCGGTCGAGCGTGATGTGCCGCTCCACGCAGACCGCGCCGAGCGTCACCGCGGCCAGCGAGATCTGCAGTCCGCGCTCGTGGCCGGAGTAGCCGACCGGCACGCCGTAGCGCTCCTTGAGCGTCGTGATCGTGCGCAGGTTCGCCTCCTCGGGAGGCAGCGGGTACGTGGACGTCGCGTGCATCATGACCAGCTTGTCGGTGCCGAGGATCTCCACGGCCTGGTCGATCTCCGACAGCGTGGACATCCCGGTGGACAGGATGACCGGCTTGCCGGTGGCGGCCAGCGCGCGCAGCAGCTCGTGGTCGGCGACGCTGGCCGAGGCCACCTTGTGCGTCACGACGTCCATCTCCTCCAGGAACTCCACCGACGGCACGTCCCACGGGGAGGCGAACCAGTGCAGGCCGCGCTCCTCGCAGTACTTGGCGATCTGCCGGTACTCGTCGTGGCCGAACTCGGTGCGCTCCTTGTACTCCAGATACGTCATCTCGCCCCACGGCGTCTGCCGGATCTGCCCCTTCTGTTCCTCGGGCACGCAGATGGCCGGGGTGCGCTTCTGGAACTTCACCGCCTGGCAGCCCGCGTCGGCCGCCACGTCGATCAGCCGGCGCGCGAGGTCGAGGTCGCCGTTGTGGTTGATGCCGATCTCGCCGATCACGTACACCGGCTCGCCGTCGCCCACCAGCACGTCGCCGATCGCCACCGGCCCGAGCCGCGGCTTGGCCTTGACCTCCGGCTGCGGCGCGGGCGCCGGGCGGGCGGCCACCACGCGGTCGCACAGCTCGCGCACCGCGCCGTCGCCCCCCGGCCGGGTCAGCACCGCGCGCGCGGCGGCCCGCACCCGCGGGTGCGCGTCGGGCACGGCCACCGGCCAGCCCACCTCGGCCATCGGGCCCAGGTCGTTCACGTCGTTGCCCACGTACGCCACCCGCGCCGGGTCGAGCCCCTCGATGCGCAGCCAGTCGCGCAGCACGGTCCGCTTGTCGGCCAGGCCCTGCAGCACCGGCACGCCCAGCTTGCGCGCCCGCGCGGCGACGACCGGGTTCTGCTCGGTGGACATCACCAGCACCTTGACCCCGGCCTTGCGCAGCAGCGCCACGCCCATCCCGTCGGAGCGGCTGACCAGCACCATCTCGCGGCCCTCGGAGTCGACGTAGGCGCGGTCGTCGGTGTGCACCCCGTCGAAGTCGGTGATGACCGCGTCCACGTCGATCGGCTCGGGCGCGTCCACGAACGGCGCGAGGGCGCGCACCAGCTCCAGGTCCTCCGGCTCGTCGATCTCGATCGCGTGCCGCGACGGCACCGGCTGCACGGCGACGGCGCCGAAGAAGCGGTGGCCGTGCTCGCGCAGGCCGGAGGCGCGCATGGCGTAGAAGGCGCCGTTCTCGCGGAACTGCGGCTCGCGGTCCTGCCGGCGCGGCCGGAACGCCGGGTCGTGGTTGACCCCGGCGCCCGCGGCGGTCCACAGGAACTCGTGCGTCGGCAGCCCCGACACCACCGAGTCGGCCTCGCCGTCGAGCACCCTGCGCACGGCCGCAGACAGGTCGGCCGGGTCGATGAACGCGCTCGTGCACTGGACCAGCACCACGACCTCCGGGTCGGCGCCGAGCGCGTCGAGCGCGTGCAGCACCGCCGACTCGCTGGAGGCGGTCGCGCCGCTCAGCTCCTGCGGGCGGTCCACGACCAGCGCACCCGCCTCCCGGGCCGCCTCGGCGATGCCGGCGTGGTCGGTGCTGACGACCACCGTGTCGATGAGGTCGGCGCGCAGGCAGGCGCGTACCGCGCGGGCCACCAGCGGGACGCCGCCCACCTTCGCGAGGTTCTTCAGGGGGACGCCCGCCGAACCTCCGCGGGCGGGAACTACGGCCAGGACGCGCAACGTGACTCCTCAGTGCTTCGCGGGTTGCACCCAGAAGCTAGAGGCCGGGATTGAACGACCAGCGTCAGCGCCCTGAACTTTCCGTGGGCATCCGGTAGAGCAACTCTGGCCGCCCGACCCCGCCGTACTGGGGGAAGCGCACCGCCGCGCCCAGCTCCACCAGATACTCCAGGTAGCGGCGGGCCGTCACCCTCGACACCCCGGCCGCCGCGCCCACGGCCTGCGCCGAGACGCCCTCGGGCCGGGCCCGCAGCTCGGCGACGACCGTGTCGAGGGTGTCCTGCGACATGCCCTTGGGCAGCTCGGTCGTGCCGCGCAGGGTGCCGAGGAACCGGTCCACGTCGCCCTGCCCGACGATCTCGCCGGCCTCTTTGCGGAAGCGGGCGTAGCGGGTCAGCTTCTCCTGCAGGGCAGCGAACGCGAACGGCTTGAGCAGGTACTGCGTGACGCCCAGCGACACCGCCGAGCGCACCATGGCCAGGTCGCGCGCCGAGGTGATCGCGATCACGTCGCACAGCAGCCCGCCCGCCCGCACGGCCCGGCACACCTCCAGCCCGTGCATGTCGGGCAGGTAGAGGTCGAGCAGGATGAGGTCGACCGGCGTGCCGCGCAGGAAGCGCAGCGCCTCCCCGCCGGACCGCACCACCCCGGCCACCCGGAAGCCGGGCACCCGCTCGACGTAGATGCGGTTGGCCTCGGCGGTGATGTCCTCGTCCTCGACCACCAGCACGGAGATCATGAGACCCGCTCCGGCGCCGGCAGCCGCACCGTGAACACCGACCCGGCCACCTCGATCGTGCCCCCCAGCCGCCGCACCGCCTGCCCGACGAGCGCCAGGCCCAGCCCGTGCCCGTCGCCCTTGGTGGTCCACCCTCTCCTGAACGCCTCAGGCGTCGTCAGGCCGGGCCCGTCGTCGGCCACCGTGACGAGCAGGCCGGAGGCGTCGCCGCGGACCCGGACCTCCACCCGGCCGGCCGCCGCCTCGACGGCGTTGTCGATCAGGTTGCCGACGATCGTCACCAGGTCGCGCACGTCCAGGCCCAGGTCGTCCAGCTCGCTGTCCTCGCTGATCAGCAGTTCGGTGCCGCGTTCGGCGGCCTCGGCGCTCTTGCCGAGCAGCAGCGCCGCGAGCACCGGCTCGCGCACCGCGCCCATCACCCGGTCGGTGAGCTCCTGCGCCGCCCGCAGCTCCGCCGTGCCGAACGCCACCGCCTCCTCCGTGCGGCCCAGCTCCACCAGCGTGACGACCGTGTGCAGCCGGTTGGCCGACTCGTGCGCCGCCGACCGCAGTGACTCGGCGAAGCCGCGCTCGGCGTCGAGCTGCCCGGCCAGCGCCTGCAGCTCGGTGTGGTCGCGTACGGTCACCACCGTGCCGAGCCGGCTGGCGGCGCTGTTGACGGCGAGCACCCGGTCGCCGACCAGGTGGATGCTCTCCTGCTCGCGCCCGGCCAGCACGTCCGGCAGGCCCAGGTCGGCCACGTGCCGGCCCTCGGCGTCGGCCGGCAGGTTCAGCAGCGCGCGGGCGGCGTCGTTGCACAGCGTCAGCGTGCCGTCCTTGCCGACCAGCAGCAGCCCCTCGCGGACGGCGTGCAGCACCGCGTCGTGGTGCTCGTGGATGCGGCCCAGCTCGACCGGGCCGAGCCCGTGTGTCTGCCTGCGCAGCCGCGCCGTCACCAGCCACGTGCCGGCCGCGCCCAGCCCCAGCGCGAGCGCCACGATGCCGGCCATCCAGCCGAGCACCCCGCGCAGCTTGGCGCTCACCTTCTCGACCTTGATGCCGGCGCTCACCAGGGCGCCGACCGACCCGTCGTCGACGTGGACGGGCACGACGGCGCGCACCGACGGGCCGAGCGTGCCGGTGTAGGTCTCGGTGAACGCCTCGCCGCGCACCGCCCTGTCGATGCGCCCGAGGAAGCCGCGCCCGATCTCCGCCGGGTTGGGGTGGGTGTAGCGCGTGCCGTCGGGTTTCATGATGGTGACGAAGTCGACCCCGGTCTCCGCGCGCACCCGCTCGGCGTACGGCTGCAGCCTCCTCGTGGGCGACGGCTCGCCGAGCGCGGCGAGCACGTCGGGAGAGGACGCGACGCTGAGCGCCACGGCCTTGGACATGGCGGCGGCCTCGGTGCCCACCACCTGCTGCGCCAGCACCGACATCAGCGCGGCGCCGCCCGTCACGGTCACCGCGACCACGACGAGCTGCAGGACCAGCATCTGGCCCGCCAGGCTCCAACGACGCATCCGACCTCTCCGTGAACGAAACTTACGCAATAGTGACCTGGGTCACCACGCCCCGCATAGTCACGCAGTGAGGACTTCCACCGCAAACGCTCGGAGAGCCCCCATGCGTGATCGCACCCGATATCTGTACCTGGCCGTCATCGTGGCGGTGCTGGCCGGCATCCTGGTCGGCTTCGTCTGGCCCGACGTCGGCCAGGAGCTCAAGCCCATCGGCACCGGCTTCGTCGCCCTGATCAAGATGATGATCAGCCCGATCATCTTCTGCACGATCGTGCTGGGCGTCGGCTCCGTCACCCAGGCCGCCAAGGTCGGCAAGGTGGGCGGGCTCGCTCTCGGCTACTTCATCGCCATGTCGACTGTAGCGCTGCTCATCGGCCTGGTGGTGGGCAACCTCATCGACCCGGGCAACGGGCTGCAGCTCACCGACGCGGCCCGGGAGGCCGCGGCGTCGGAGGCGGCCAAGGGCGAGTCGACGAGCACGGTGGACTTCCTGCTCGGCATCATCCCGACCACGCTGGTGTCGGCCTTCACCGAGGGCCAGGTGCTGCAGACGCTGCTGGTGGCGCTGCTGTCCGGCTTCGCGCTGCAGGCGATGGGCCCCAGGGCCACCCCGATTCTCAACGGCATCGCGCACATCCAGCGCCTGGTGTTCCGCATCCTCGCCATGATCATGTGGGCCGCGCCGGTGGGCGCGTTCGGCGCGATCGCGGCGGTCGTCGGCGCCACCGGCCTCGACGCGCTCAAGAGCCTGGCCGTCATCATGGCCGCCTTCTACCTCACCTGCCTGCTGTTCGTCGGCGTCGTGCTCGGCGCGCTGCTGTGGCTCGTCGCCCGGATCAACCTGTGGACGCTGCTGCGCTACCTGGGCCGGGAGTTCCTGCTGATCCTGTCGACGTCCTCGTCGGAGTCGGCGCTGCCCCGGCTCATCGCCAAGATGGAGCACCTGGGCGTCAGCCGGCCGGTCGTCGGCATCACCGTGCCGACCGGCTACTCCTTCAACCTCGACGGCACCGCGATCTACCTGACCTTGGCCACGCTGTTCGTCGCCTCGGCCACCGGCGCGCCGCTCGGGTTCGGCGAGCAGGTGTCGCTGCTGGTGTTCATGATGATCGCCTCCAAGGGCGCGGCGGGCGTGACCGGCGCCGGCCTGGCCACGCTGGCGGGCGGCCTGCAGTCGCACCGGCCCGAACTCGTGGACGGCGTCGGCCTCATCGTCGGCATCGACCGCTTCATGTCCGAGGCGCGGGCACTGACGAACTTCGCCGGCAACGCCGTCGCCACCGTCCTCGTCGGCACCTGGACGGGCGAGTTCGACCGGGGCCGGGCGGTCGAGGTGCTCGCCGGGCGCGCGCCGTTCGACGAGGCCACCCTCCTGGACGAGGACGCCGAGACCGACCGGCAGGAGTCGCCCGCCCCGGCGGCCGAGCGGACGATGACCCCGGCGGTGTAGCGGCGGTCAGCGAGCGCCGGCCCGGTTCCCGGGCCGGCGCTTCACCCTGCCGAGTGCTCCGGGACGGGGTGCTGCATGTCGGGGTGCTCCAGGACGGGGTGTCACGCGCCGGGCTTGCGGCCCACGCCCGCGTATCCCATCCGGGCCAGGTGCTCGTCCATGAACGGCACCTCGTCCGGGTCGATGAACGGCCACCCGATGTCCGGGCTGAGCCCCGTGGCCAGGCCCGGCGGGATGAGGTCGAAGTCGCCGAAGAAGGCGGCGATCTCCTCGCCGGTGCGCGGGCAGAACGGGGAGTTGGCCTGCTTGTAGAACTCGGCGACCCGCATGATGCGCTCGGTGTCCACGTCGCTGCCGACGTGCGAGAGGGCCAGGTAGCTGCCGGGCGCCAGCGCCTCGCGGTAGCGGGCCACGAACCCCTGCGGATCGTCGTCGTCGGGGACCAGATGCAGGAAGAACATCATCAGCAGGGCCACCGGGCGGTCGAAGTCGATCAGCGACCGCACCTCCGGATGGTTCAGGACCTCCTCCGGCCGGCGCGCGTCGGCCTCCACCATGGCCACGCCGGGAGCCGCCAGCAGGGCGCGGCCGTGCGCGGCCACCACCGAGTCGCTGTCGACGTAGACCACCTTGGCGCCGGGCGCGTGGCGGTGGGCCACCTCGTGCACGTTCTCCTGCGCCGGCAGGCCGGAACCCAGGTCGAGGAACTGCGTGATGCCCTGGTCGCACAGGTGGCGCACGATCCGGCCGATCAGCCCGCGGTTCTGCCGCGTGCCCTCGCGGGCGTCCGGCATCACACTGAGGACCAGCTCGGCGAGTTCGCGGTCGGCCTGGAAGTTGTTCTTGCCGCCCAGGAAGTAGTCGTACATGCGCGCCGCGTTGGGAATGTGCGGATCGACACCATGCGGCGCTTGCTCCATCATGCTGCCATGATCCCGGACGCGGTGGACTGAACGCTACTGATTCCCCATATAACGCCTAGACGGCGGGCAATCGGAGCACGAAACGGGCGCCGCCGCGACACTCCTCGGCGTGGATCTCGCCCCGGTGCGCCAGCGCCACGTCCCGTGCGATGGCCAGACCCAGGCCGGTGCCGCCCGCGTCGCGGCTGCGCGCAGCGTCCAGGCGGGTGAAGCGCTCGAAGATGCGCTCCCGGTCCGCGTCGGCGATCTCGGCGCCGTCGTTCTCCACGGTGAGCACGGCCATGCCGTCCTGCTTGTTCACCGAGACGCGCACGTACTGGTCGGCGTGCCGCTGGGCGTTGTCGAGCAGGTTCGTCAGCACCCTGGCCAGTTGCAGCCGCACGCCGTCGACCTCGGCGTGCTCCTCGATCGCCAGCCGGATCGGGACCCTGTCCCTGCGCACCGACAGCTCCTCGCGCACGAGCTGGGCGAGGTCCACCCGCTCCCTGGCCGCGTCCGCCTGGGAGCCGATCCTGGCCAGCAGCAGCAGGTCGGTGATGATCGCCTGCAGCCGGTCGGTGTCCCGCAGCGCGCTCTTCACCAGGGAGCCGAGCTCGGTGTCGTCCGGGTAGAGCTGCGCGCTCTCCAACTGGGCGCGCAGCCCGGCGATCGGGGTGCGCAGCTCGTGGGAGGCGTCGGCGGCGAACTGGCGCTGCCGGTCGGCCGAGCGTTCCAGCCGCTCCAGCGTGCCGTTGATCGAGCCGGCGAGCCCGGCCAGCTCGTCGCCGGCCGGCGGGGTGACCCGGCCGCTCAGGTCGCTGGCGGTGATCTCGTCCAGCTCGGCCCGCATCACCGAGACGGGCCGCAGCGCCTTGCCCATGATCATCCAGGTTGCCCAGCCCGTGAGCGCCACGACCACCGCCACCTCGGCGAAGGCGAGGCCTTCGAGGACGTAGGACTGCAACATCCTCGGTGTCCTGGTGCCCGTGAAGACGACGTGCGAGTCGGGTGCCGCCGACACCCGCCAGGCGGTGAAGTGGACGCACATCGTGGGCAGGCAGTTGACTGACGTCACGACGGGGTCGTCCGCCTCGGGCCACACGTTGCCGATCAGCGGCAGGTTCCGGGCGGCGTCGCTGCTGCTCAGCACCTGCCCGCCGGGGCCGGCGACCTGGATCAGCTCGACGGAGGGGTTGGGCAGCGGGATGGCGGCGCCCAGCGGCAGGTCGCCCGCGCGCGCGTCGGTCGCGATGCGCTCGGCGCTCTCCCGGGTGTCGGCGGCGACGGTGGTCATGATCCACGACCTGGCCATGGCGACGCCGACGAGACCCACCGGCACCATGACGAACGCGGCGATCAGGGTGGTGATGAGCGTGACACGGCCGCGGAGGGAGCCCGTCCAGAACCGGAACATCCCAACGAGGCTACTGTCCGTGATTACCCGGATAAGTCCCGTGATGGGAAAGTTTGTTCCAAGCTCTGATCAGGACCGCGCTCTGATCTGGACCGCGGCCGTCCCGATCAGAGCCGCACCCACACCGTGCTGTCGGGGGCGACCGTGCCGTCGCCCGGCTGCGGGCCGCTCGACAGCAGCACCTCGCCCGCCACGCCCAGCTCGGCCAGGGCCACCGGCCGCTCGCCGGTGTTGAGCACCACGGCCAGGCCCGGCGAACGCTCCAGCGCCAGCACGTCCCTGGGCGAGTCGATCCAGGTCAGCTCGCCGCCGCCGAGGGCCGGGTGCTCCTTGCGCAGGCGCAGCGCGGCCCGGTAGAGGTTCAGCGTGGAGTCCGGGTCGTTCTCCTGGGCCTCGGCCGACAGCGCCCGCCAGGAGTCGGGGATCGGCAGCCACGGGTCGCGCCAGCCGCACCCGGGCTCGCTCGTCCAGGGCAACGGCACGCGGCAGCCGTCGCGGCTCTCGCCGCTGCGCCGGAACGCCGGGTCCTGGCGCAGCTCGTCCGGCAGGTCGAGCACCTCGGGCAGGCCCAGCTCCTCGCCGTTGTAGAGGTAGGCCGATCCGGGCAGCGCCAGCATCAGCAGCGTCGCCGCCCTGGCCCGCGCCAGGCCGCCGTGCCGGGTGACGTGCCGCGGCTTGTCGTGGTTGGACAGCACCCAGGT
Organism: Nonomuraea muscovyensis; assembly: GCF_014207745.1. NCBI lineage: Bacteria > Bacillati > Actinomycetota > Actinomycetes > Streptosporangiales > Streptosporangiaceae > Nonomuraea > Nonomuraea muscovyensis. The sequence goes on along the minus strand of NZ_JACHJB010000001.1, from coordinate 3,195 downwards.
GGTGGGCGCCCCGACCAGCTCGGCCTCGGCCAGCGCCTTGTCGATGACCGTACGGAACGACTTGGCGTGGAAGTCGGCCATCATGAAGTCGAACGAGAACGCCTGGTGCAGCTCGTCCGGCCCCACGTAGCGGGCCAGCCGCTCGGGCGACGACACCCACGCCTCGGCCACCGCCATCCGCCCGCCGGGGTAGGAGTCGAGGATGGGCCGCCACTCGCGGTAGATGTCGTGCACGCCGTCCTGGTCGAAGTACGGCACCTGCTCGTCGCCGAGCAGCTCGGCCTGGCGGCCCTCCTTGGGCCCCACGTCCGGCAGCCCGGCGGCCTTGACCATGCCGTGCGCCACGTCCACCCGGAAGCCGTCGACGCCCCGGTCCAGCCAGAAGCGCAGGATGTCGCGGAACTCCGCGCGCACCTCGGGGTTGTCCCAGTTGAGGTCGGGCTGCTCGGGCGCGAACAGGTGCAGGTACCACTGCCCGTCCTCGACCTGTGTCCAGGCCGGGCCGCCGAAGATCGACTCCCAGTCGTTCGGCTCGTCGCGGAAGATGTAGCGGTCGCGCAGCCCCTCGCGGAACCAGGGGTGCCGGTCGGAGGAGTGGTTGGGCACGAGGTCCACGATGATCCGGATGCCCAGCGCGTGCGCGTCGGCCACCAGCGCGTCGAAGTCGGCCAGGGCGCCGAACCTGGGGTCCACGTCGCGGTAGTCGGCCACGTCGTAGCCGGCGTCGGCCTGCGGCGAGGTGTAGAACGGGCTGAGCCAGAGGGCGTCCACGCCGAGCGCGGCCAGATAGCCCAGGCGCTCGCGCACGCCGGGCAAGTCGCCCATGCCGTCGCCGTCGGCGTCGGCGAAGCTCCGCGGATACACCTGGTACACGACGGCGTCGCGCCACCAGTCGTCGTTGCCGAGCATGGTCGTCCTTCCCCCGAATGTCCGTGATGTCTGGTGCAGGATGGCCTGACTGCTTGCGAGAGGTCAAGTGGAACTTGCGGAAAGTTTCACGCACGTCCCAGGGGCCGGTCAGCGGGCGCCTTCCGGGGTCAAGGATGGCTCATCGGAGGTCTGGATCAGGTAACGCTTTCTGCAAGTTCTTCCAATTCTTGCAAAACGCGGCTAACGTCCCCGAAACATAAGCCGCATCGCGGTCGATAAGGATCTTTTTCCGGCGGTGGCGTGATGCGTGCCACCGCCCCCTCCGTGACCTCAGGAGGTCCCATGCGTAAGCCAGCTCTGGGCGTGGCCGCACTCGCGACCCTGGCCATCACCGCCACCGCCTGTGGCGGCGGTCAGCCCGCCGCGCCCTCGGCGGCGCCCACCGCGTCGACCGGTGCCACCGCATCGGCAGCGCAGGGCGGTGGCAAGCTCGTGATCTGGGCCGACCCCAACCGGGTCAAGGCCCTCAAGCCGTTCACCGCCCAGTTCGGCACCGAGAACGGCGTCACGGTCGAGGTGAAGGAGATCAGCAAGGACAACCAGACGACCTTCCTGACCGCCTCCCAGCAGGGCAGCGGCCCCGACATCATGATCGGCGCGCACGACTGGATCGGCAACCTCGTGCAGAACGGAGCCATCGACCCGGTCAACCTCACCGAGGAGCAGAAGGCCGCCTTCTCCGAGATGGCGCTGAAGGCCGTGACGTTCGGCGGCCAGGTGTACGGCGCCCCGTACGCGATGGAGAACATCGCGCTCATCCGCAACACCGACCTCGCCCCCGACGCACCCGCCACGATCGAGGACCTCATCGCCAAGGGCGCCGAGCTGAAGAAGGCAGGCAAGGTCAAGGAGGTGCTCTGCCTGCCGGTCGGGCAGAAGGGCGACGCCTTCCACTCCTACCCCTTCTTCGCCTCCGGCGGCGGAGCCCTGTTCGGCGCCACCTCCACCGGCGACCCCGACGCCAAGAAGGTGCTGGTCGGCTCGGCCGAGTCGGTCAAGGCGTTCGAGAAGCTGAAGGCGCTCGGCGAGAAGGGCGACGGCGCCCTGAAGACCTCCATCACCAACGAGAACTACATCCCGAGCTTCGCCGCCAAGAAGTGCGCCTTCCTCGTCTCCGGCCCGTGGGCGATGAGCGAGGTCAAGAAGGGCGGCTTCGGCTACGACATCACCCCCGTCCCGGCGTTCGAGGGCGGCAAGCCCGCCACCCCGTTCGTCGGCGTCCAGGCGTTCTTCGTCGCCGCCAAGGGCAAGAACAAGATCCTCGCCCAGGAGTTCGTCGCCAACTACGTGACCAACAAGGACGTCGCCAAGGCGCTGTACGAGGCCGACCCGCGCCCGCCGGCGCTGACCGCCGTGCTGACCGAGGTCCAGGCGGCCGACCCCGACGCCGGCAAGTTCATGGCCGCCGGCAAGGACGGCTTCCCGATGCCGGCCATCCCCGAGATGGCGGCGATCTGGGAGCCGTTCGGCATCGCCGAGGCCGCGGTCGTCAAGGGCGGCGACCCCGCCAAGGCCGCCGAGGCCGCCCAGAAGGCCGTCGACGGCTCGCTCAAGAACTGACGTCATGGCCCTCGACGTGCGTGAGAGCGCGGTGGCCGGGCAGGCGCCGCGCCCGCGCCGGGAGATGACCACGGCCTTCGTGGTCAGCAGGATCGCGGTGCTGGCCGTGGCCGCCGCGATCCTGCTCTACGCCGTGCCGCCGCTGGTCGCGGCCGGGTCGTGGGTGTCCCTGGCGCTGGTGTGCGCGGTGAGCGCGCTCATCTGCTACCTCTACCTGACCCGCCGCTTCATCCCGGCGAAGTATCTGATCCCCGGCACGGTCTTCCTGATCGCCTTCCAGGTGTTCCCCGTCCTCTACACGGTGAGCACCGCGTTCACCAACTTCGGCGACGGGCACCGCGGCGACAAGCAGGCGGCCGTCACCGCGATCGAGACCGGCTCCGTGCGGCAGGCGCCCGGCTCGCCGGAGTACACCCTGACCGCCGCCCTCCGCGACGGGAACCTGGTGTTCCTGCTCGTCGACCCCCGGACCAAGCAGGTCCAGGCGGGCACCGGGCAGGGCCTCGCGCCCGTGACCGGCGCCCAGGTCGGCATCACCGGCAAGGTCGTGCGGGCGCCCGGGTTCACCGTGCTCAAGACACCCGAGGCCGCCGCCCGCGCCCAGGAGATCTCGGCGCTGTCCGTGCCCACCCGCGGCGGGCTGATCAAGGCGAACGGGCTGAGCCGCGCCGTCGAAGGCCGGGCCGCGCTCGCCTACGACGCCGC